>NZ_NMUL01000039.1 GCF_002234595.1 Amycolatopsis vastitatis | reverse complement strand
TGGCGTCCAGCGTTCCGCGGCTGCCGCGGTAGGTGTATCGGTGATCTGTTCTCGCAGGCGTTTGAGCTCGGGTCCCGGTCCGATTCCGAGCTGCTCACCCAGCGCGTTTTCGATGCGCTGGTAGGCCAGCAGCGCCTGGGCGCGGGAACCTGATCGGTGCCACGCCAGCATCAACAGACCGGCGAGCCGCTCGCGAAGGGGGTGCTCTTCCGTCCACCGTGTCAGCTCATCGGTAAGCTGCCGATGCCGGTCGAGCTCGAGCTCGAGCTCGACGCACTCTTCGTAGGCAGCCAGCCGTTGTTCGTGCAGCCCGGTGATCTGCGGGATCAGTCCCGGGCAGTCAAGACCGGCCAAGACGGCGCCTCGCCACAGCCTCAGTGCGGCACGGAATTCGTTGACAGCTTCCGTGTTGCTTGACGTTTTCCGTAATTTTCGGGCTCGGTCGAGTCGATCCGTGAAGTCGATCATGTCCAGCTGTGCAGCTGCTGTCAACGAATATCCGGCCGCCGTCGACTCGATTACTTGCGCATTCGCGGCCAAGGCACTTCGAAGGTTCGACACTGCGTTGCGGATCTGCTTCTCGGCGCTGGCAGGAGGTTCGGTCTCCCAGACTACGTCGATGAGTGTCTCGATCGGGACGACGTGGCCGTGCGCAAGCAGGAGAGCGGCGAGGACTTTCTGCTGCTTCGGTCCACCGAGTGTTAGACGTTGGTCACCATCAGTTACTTCCAAAGGCCCCAGTACGCCAAATCTCATACCGCCCCCTCCTTCGACGGACCCGATCATGACAACGATAGCAAGATCGAGGACGTGTCGAGGATGGAACAAGGACCGCGTGGGGCAGCATCATTCGGGGCTGGTCGCGTCGTTGTGGGGTGACTGTCAGTCAAGCCGGCAGAAGGGGCTCGCGAGGTGTCTGAACGTGGAAGTTGACCGGCCGAATGGTCGATAGTGATCCGCGCAGCGGCGGAGCCGGCGTTGCAACGCGAAAGCCGGGATCGGGATAGAGGTGACCGCGGCAATCCGGAGAAGCACCAAGCGCTGGGTGGCGCGCCGGAAGCGTCCGGCCGGAGTGCTTGCCGACTGGGAGCTCGCCACGGCTTGACGGCGAAGACACTTGACGGGTCGAGCAGCTCGCCGTCACGAACGCAGCCCTGGCGTCGATGCCGGCTGCCCGCCCGGCATGGGGATCCTCGGTGGGCCACGCTGGGTCTTCGTGACGCAGTTGTGCCGCGATTTGACCAGTCCGCCGAGGGCTCTTTCGTGGATGGGGCTCGGCAGCGTGCGGAGCAATTGCGAATATTTTGTGGGAATTGTCCATAAATCGAGGGGTGTTTGTGGTGTCGAATAGCGAGTCGATGTCCGAAGGTAGATCCGGCCTTGCCGGGTATCTGATCACTCAGCGCGCAGCACTGCGCTGGTCGCAGGAAGAACTCGCCAACCGCTCGTCCGTGAGCGTTCGGACTATTCGGAACATCGAGACCGGCGCCACCCGGTCGCCCCGGCGCGCCTCGGTTGAGCTTTTGCTGACGACAATTTCTGGAGCGGGTGGCGCCCTGCCGATGTCGGTCAAAAGCAGGGCCGGCCAAGGTTGGGCCGGATTGTGCATCAATCTAGATCCGCTGGTTGGCCATGCGGGTGAGGTCGAGAAGTTGGTGGACGCCCTGTGGCAGAGCCGTTGCTTGACACTGACCGGCCCCGGCGGGGTCGGGAAGACCCGGCTGGCCGTGGAGGTCGCGGGGCGGGTTGCTCGACGCGATGCCGAACCGATCGTCGTCATCGGCGCGGAGGCGGTGGCCGGAGTCGACTTGGAGATCGGTGAGCTGACACGCGAGCTCGACATGGATGGCGAGAAATTTCGCGGCATCGTGTTGTTCGACGGCGTCGAACGGGTTCTGGACGAGGCTGTCGACCTGGTGTGGCGGTTGCTCGGTGCGTACCCCGGTATCCGGGTGCTGATCACGTCGCGTCGAACTTTGCTCTTACCGGGGGCGGCCGTCTGTGAAGTCCGGCCTTTCGGGGCGAGCGAGGACCCCTCTGGTGAGTATGCGGCAAGATTCCTGTTCCGACGGCTTGCAGTGCTGTGTCCGACCTTGGATCTCAGCAGCCGGCTACCGGCGGTCCTGAGGTTATGCAAGCTACTTGACCACATGCCCGACGCGTTGGAGGCCGCCGCCGTCTGGTTGCGTTCCGCGTCTTTGGACGCCTTGTTGCAGACCGACCCGATCGAGGCGGTACTCGGACAGTCGACGGGTCGCGGTCTGCCGCACCAGCGCACGCTGGCAGGCAGCGTCGGTTGGAGTGTGGACATGCTCGACCCGAGGCACCGTGCGATGCTTCGCGTGTTGTCGGCGTTGCCGGGTCCGTTCACCGTCGCGGAGGTCTTCCGTGAGGCGGAGCGCGTGCAGGCGGTCGGTCAGGACGTCGTTGCCCAGCTGGCCAAGCTGGTGGAACTCTCGCTCGTACAGGTGCGGCGCGGTCCGGAATACGCCTACGACGTGCTCGGCTACGTCCGGAGGTTCATGAGGTCCGCGTCGGTGAACCTGACCGGTCAGTAACGGGCGGCCACAGGTGGTTCGGGGCGAGGGCGCTCGGTGTGTACACGCCGAGTGAACTGATCAGCATTCGAAGCTCGAGCGCCAACGCCTCGACCAGCTGTACCAGACCGTGGCGAGGGTTTTCGTCCACGGCGATCAAGGCGGCCCGCCCCAGGCCGACCGACCGCGCCCCGAGGGCCAGGCATTTCACTGCGCGGGTCCCTTCCCAGATCCTGCCGGAACTCAGCAGGCAACCGGACGAGCCTCGAAGCAGGTCCAAGCAAACCCCAAGCGGCAGTCCGACGCTCGTGAGAAACGCCTTGGGCGCCCAGCCTGTGCCGGCTTCCGCACCGTCGACCGTCACCGCGTCGGCTCCGGCTTCCCAAGCCACCGTAGCGGCGTGGGCGATGTCGGACGCGGGGGGCAGTTTGACCCACACTCGAGCGCGTGGGAAGTTGTTGCGCATCATGCGCACCTGGTTGACGAGTATCTCCTCGGTGAAAGTACCCGGAATGCTCGTGCGCAGGCAGGCGGTGGCCGATCCGAAGAGCGAATGGGTCGCATACTGTGAGGTGAGCGAGGCGGCGTTGCGGACGTCGACAACGGTCATCCCGCCCAACCCGGGTTTCGCGCCCTGCCCGACCTTGAGCTCGAACCCCAGTCGCTCCGACCGCAGGAGCGGCTCGGTGGCGAGATCACTGTAGATGTCATTCCAGACCTCGGCGTCGGCGTCCTCGGTGGATTGCTGGACGACCACGCCGCCGGCACCGTCCGGTAGGGCGTCCAGATAGGCATCCACTCGATCGGCCAGTACGGATCGTGCGGCGGAGCGAGAACCGTGGATCGGAACCACATTCTCCCCGACGACCATGGGTAAACCCAGGCTGCCCGCTTGCCTGCTCGCCTCCACCGCGTGGGAGGCGCTGCCCAGCTGGGTCGAGCCGAAGGCGGAGAGGTAGACCGGCAACGGCGACCGGAACCCGCCGATCCCGGTACTGAGGTCAACGTCGTGAAAAGCCGGTTCGCGGCCGAGTTCGACCATTTTGGCCAGCCGGTCGGGCATGAAGGCGGGCGGAACGATGCGAAGAAGGGCAAGAGGATCCCCGGTGAGTTCGGCAACCGCGGACTGGCCGTAGACGTCATGGCCGTACCCCTCGAGTGGCGGGAAGATCGCGGCCGGTCCGGTGCGGGCTCGTTCGCGTACTTCTGCCTCCGGGAACCCGGCGGCGTGCAGCTGCCTCATGTTCCCAGCTGTCCGGGAACCTTGGGGTACGCGGTCGTTTGCCACAGGTAGTCCAATCCGGTGATGAATCGGGTCAGCCGCTCGAGGCCGAGTCCGAATCCCGAGCTGGGCGGGATGCCGTCGCGGAGCACGTCGAGGTACCAACGGTACTTCGCCGGGTTTTCTCCGGTCTCTCGCATTTTGGTGACCACTCGCGTGTAGTCGTGCTCCCGCTCGCCGCCACTGGCCAGCTCGCCGAAGCCGCCGGGCGCGAGGAGATCGAAATTGCGCAGAACGTCACGCTCGTCGGGGTCCTGACGGTCGTAGAACCCGCGGGACCCGCGCGGATAATGAGTTATGAAGAATGGTCCGGCTGCCTTTTGTGAGAGCAAAGCCTCGCCTGACCAGCTGATCTCCGCATGGAGATCCTGCGTGTGCTGCAGATCGTGCAACCGGGTCACGGCCTCCCGGTGGGTAAGCGTTTCGAACGGCTCGTCGAGCAGCGAGACAAGGTTCGCCGGGTCCCTGCCGAGTGCGGTGAGATCTGAGGTGCACACGTCGGTGACGTGATTCACCACGTGCACCACGAGTCGTTCGAGGAGCTCCTGGGCGTCCGATCGGGACACGTGCGCCAGCTCGACATCGATCTGGTTGAACTCCACCAGGTGCCGGGCGGTGTCAGCAGTTTCCGGTGGTTCGGCACGCAGGTTCGCGGCGACGCAGAAAAGGCGTGACGTCGCGGTGAGCGATGCCTGCTTGTAGAGAATTGCGCTGGTCATCAGTTTGTACCGGTGGCCGTAGAGGCTGACGTCGAGCTGCTTCGCGCCGCGCACGCCGGGATCGGTCACCGGGCCGACGACCGGCGTCGGCAGCTCGATGCATCCTTCTTGCCGTAGGAAGGCGCGAGCGGCCACCAGGACCTGGTCCTGGACTCGCAGCGCCCGCTGAGTGACCGGTGAGCGCAGGTGCTGACCGGGCGGCGGCGGGAACCGACGGTCGGGGTCCGTCATGAGAGGCTCGGTTCAGCGGGTGTCATGCCAGGTGCTCCAATCGTCGCGGCGCTGTCGTACTTACGGCGAACGTAGGACAGGCACTCGAGCAGACCTCGTGAGCTCAGGTCCGCCTCTTCGGTGGTCTCTCGGTGGATTGGCAATGCCCCGGTTGCGGCCCAGCGGAGTTTTCCGCGTGCGTCGATGAACGCCCTCGTCGCGCCGGCGTTGTCGGGGTGCAGGCAGTAGGGTATGTCCAGGTGCCCCTTGGCGAACGCGAGGATCAGCGCGGCCCCGATGTCATGCCCGAAGCTCAGAACGGCGTCGAGGAACAGTCGTGCTTCCCTTTCCACTCCGGTGTCCTCCACCTCCGGCCGGTGGCCGAAGTGACAGCGCTCGGCCGTTCGTGCCGCTCGTTCCAGGGCAGCTACGTTTTCTGCTACTGTCGGTATGCGGTGTGCTTCGGCGCTGGTCTTGACGATGAGCCGCGCCGCGCCTTCCTCGACCGCCAATCGGGTCGCGTCGTCGAGCATGTGTTCGGCGCCGGAGCGGGTGGCCGGGTACACCCCCATGTAGGCGTAGAGCACGATGTGCCAGTCCACCTCCGGCAGGTACTCCCCGGCAAGGCGACGCAGCGCGCGGATCGCCTCCCGGTCCTGGTCGGCATCGGTTTGTTGAGCGTAGCTGAGCGAAACGCTGCCGATCCCGTGCTGCACGAAGAACATCGCTTCGAGGATGCTGAGCGCCACCAGGAGGCCGGGCGGGCACAATTGTCCCATCATGCAGCCGCCGAACGTCTCCAGATGCGGCCGGCTGCCCTGGCCGCGGGCGGCGGCGAGCGTTTCGGTGGCGACGGCCCAGTTGCGCACGGAATCGCGGAGCGGAAAGCGGCCGTAGGGAAGGCAGTAGGATACCGGGCCACCTTCGGTGGCGTCTATGCCCGCGTCGATCAGCGCAACCACGATCCGCTGGGGTACTGGAGAGCCGTGGCGCACCTGGACGGGGAAGTCAGGGGTCTGCAGTCCGTCGAGGACGGCCCGGGTGACGTCGGTCCCCGTCGTCACCAACGGATATCCGTTGAGGTCGACGCCTTCGAGGACGGCCAGCGTCGCCGACTCGAGGTCGTCGAGGCGGGTGTAGCTGTCGACGCTGATGGTGCCGACTGTGGTCGCGGCCGCGTGTTTCGTGGCTAGCAGGCCCTCTCGCATCACGCGCGGGTCGGACATGCCCATCCGGGGTTGCACCACGAGCCGGCGTCGAGCGGTGGCAGCGGCCACGGCATCTCCGAACGATCCGGGCACTGCGGTGTTCATTTCGCGCCTCACACTACGAGCGTTGCGAGCAGGGTCTGTAGGCGGCTCATGCCGTCCTCCCCGTCGAGCACGGCACTGAAGCCTTCTGAGAGTAGCCGTTCCCGATACCGGCGGCCGCCGAGGCCGATCCCCAGCTTGCCGCCGATGACCACTCGGGTCGCGCGCAGGGACGGCACCGCGCGAAGCGCGCGGATCAGCTGTAGACCGTCATTGACGCCGTGGCCGTTCACTGTGCTGACCACGATGAGGTTGGGTACCACGCTCGTCGCTTCAGCGATGACCAGCCCGACAGGCGGACAGGGGCCGAGGTTGAGCACTGCCAACCCAGATTCTTCAAGCCATCTCTGGAGGAACACGAGGTTCCAGGTGTGCGCGTCCGAGGCGGTTGTGGTCAGAAGCGCGGTGGGGCCTGACGAGCTTAAGTCCTGGCTTATTGTGGACGTGCTGGTCCTGCGGCCGAACTGCTGTGCGTCGGGCCTCATCAGTCCTGCCTTTCCTGGGATTTCCTGTAATGCTCGCAGCATCCTCGGCAGCCCACCAGGAATGTGCCCGGCAACTCGTATGGAGTTGCCCCTCGGGCCGGGCACCTTGATTCCGGACAGTGGTCTGGAGGGGATGTCCTGATGTCGCATTCGAGGTATCCGGAGCAGTTCCGCCGGGATGCGGTGCGGTTGGACGACTCGAGTGATCGACTGTTGCGGCAGGTCGCGCGGGAGCTGGGGTCAACCACGACCCCTGCGGTCCTTGGTGAACGTGGCCTGTCCGGACACGGAGGCTGGGCCACCGGCCAGGATCCGGCGGGAACGATGAGGTGGCGCGGTTGCGGAAGCGGGTCGTCGAGCTTTACGTGAAGAAGGAGATCCTGCGGGAAGCGACCAAGTGGGTGGATCGGCTGACGAGCGAACACGGCCTGGCCGCGATCAGCCGCCGCAATGCCGCGCCACCACCCGCGGTCTCATGGAACCGGAGGCGGTGTCCCACGTCGACCGCGACGTCCAATACGCCAGTGGCCAGTCCCGCACCGCCTTCACCTCGTACCGGATCACCCGCCGGCCGGTCGCTACTCCAGTTACAAGCGGCCGCACCCACGGTCTTCCGATTCGCGCGTGTCAGCTCTTCCCCGGCCACCGGGCAGTCCGCACCGACCGGCTGAAGGTGGCGCAGGCCACGCCGAGCAGGAGGATCGAGGCAAGGGTCAGCAGGGTTGTCCGCGGGGTCGAATAGTTCATCAGCATCCCGGCACCGATCATGCCGATCGGCAAGCTGAGGCTCAGGAGGGTGAACACACCGCTCAGCGCCTGTCCCCTCCGCTCGTCGGGAATCTGGCGGATGACGAGGACGTCGAGGAGCACCCGTACCTGTGGCAGGCCCAGTCCGAAGCACAGGCACATCAGCGCCGCCCACAAGGGCCCCAGCGGCAAGGCTAGCCCGGCCAGGGTGGGCACCTGGGCGAGCCCGACCACGAGGAGGAGGGCACCGGGACCTAGACGCCGCTGGAGCGGTGCCACGAGCACCGTGCCCGCCAGCGCGCCGGTGGCGAACCCGGCGACCACGAGGCCGACCAGCCAGGGCGCGATGCCGTGCTGTCGCAGCAGTACGATCGTGACGAGCTGGGCAATCCACGCCACGGAGTTGATCAGCATGAGAACCAGGATCGCGGCCCGCATGGTTCTCTCCCGCAGCGCTGCGGTCAGGCCCTTCAGCACCTCGCCGGAAGCGGCCGGTGACTGTGCCCTGGCCGGTAGCCGGACCAGCCACGTCAGCCCGGCGGACACCATGAACAGGGCCGTGGCAGCCAGCAACGGGAGTACGGGGGACAGGGCGAACAGCACGCCGCCCAATGGTGGGCCCGCGAGCTCGGCGGCGTTGTTCCGGACTTCCTCGCCAGTGACCGCGGCGGTCAGTTGTTCGTCCGGGACGCTTGCCCGGACGAGGAGCATCCGTGCGGTGCCGACGGTCTGCATGCTGCCCAGGACCGCCGCGGTCGTGATCACGTGGGCGATCGTGAGCTGGCCGAGCCACAGGGCGAGGGCGAGCGTGACTAGCGCGGCCGCACGGGCCGTCTCGGCGAGCACGAGCAGCTTCCGGCGGTCGTAGCGGTCGAGCAGCCAGCCCGCCGGAGCCCCGCACAGGACGGTGGTGGTGGTCTGAACAGCAGCGAAGACACTGGTCAACGCGGCGGACGACCACGTCCCCAAGATCAGCAAAGGCATTGCCGTCTCGAGCGCGAACAGGCCGAGGAAGGCGCCGGCGGACCCCGTCCACAGCAGCCGGTAGTTGCGGTTTCGGTGCAGCGGGGTCACCGTGTGCCCGGTCGGAGTCGTCACAAGCCCTCCCCATTCAGCGGATCGACAACATTCATGCTAGCGTGAATGGGTCGAGGCCGCGAGAGGCACGCGGAGAGGTTTGCGACGATGGCAAGATGACCGATGAGCCTGTCCCGCCCGTCGTCCCGGTCCGGTACGTGGACGACGTCGAGTCCTTGCGTGCCCTGGCCGATCCGCTGCGGCTGGCCATCGTCAACCTCTTGATGACGCGTGCTGACGTTCCCGTTGGCGGCCTCGCGGCCAAGGAGATCGCGCGCGAGCTCCAGGTCTCGCAGACGCGCCTGTACCGGCATCTGAAGCAGTTGGTCAGCGTTGGTCTGGTCCAGGTGGCGAGCAGCAGGCTGGTCAGCGGGATCGTCGAGCAGGGCTACCGGGCCGGCCAGCGGTCGGTGCGGATCGAAGAAGCCTTCCTCGGTGAGGCCGCGGCCTCCGACGAGGTACTGCGCACCTTCGGTGCGGTGCTCGACCGGCACCGCAGCGACCTCTTCCGCGCTATCCGCGCCGGACACGCTCGGATCGGTGGCTATGACGGCCAACTCCCACCGTCCACCGTCGCGGCCCTGGACGTCCGGCTCTCCGTCGAGCGGGCGGAGTCGTTCGCGAAGCGGCTCTCGGCGCTCGTTGCCGAATTCGCCGAGGCCGAAAGCGATCCGGACGGCGTACCGACGGCGATGGTGGTCGCCTACTACACCACACCCGATCCGCGCTGACCGGCCGCGGTGTTCAACGTCGCGCCAGCAACATCCCGAACTGCAACCCCGTGGTGTCCACCCGGGGATCTGTTTCGGCTTCCGAAAGACACGGCGTCCTCGGTTCGATCATTTCGATACCGACGGGATTGGGGTCAGCGGACCTGAACACCGGACAGGCGGAGAGCGAGCCGGCGATGGTCGTCCGCCGTGCCGACGCTCACGCGGAGCCGGCCCGGCAAGCCGGACGAGCGCAGTGCTTGACCCTGTATATGGTCGCCCGGCAACGCGTCCAGCACCGGGCTGGCACGCCCGCCGCGGCGGCGAGGCCGACCGCGTCGATGGGCATGAACCGCCTGGCGGGCGCCAGTTCGGCGATCAGCCCGGCCTCCGCGATGAGGCAACCCACGCGGATGCCTGCCAGCCCGAATGCCTTCGCGAAGCTGCGGTATACCACGAGGCCGCGGCCCGGGCGAGCGCCGTTGAGCACGCTCGGCGCGCCGGAGAACTCTTGGTAGGTCTCGTCGAGAAAGAGGACCAGCGCTGGACGTTGGCGCGGGTGGCCGATCTGATCGCGCGGTTGTTCCATATCCGCTACACGCTGCGTGGGGTGTCGTATCTGTTGCACCGCATGGGGTTCTCTCCGCAGGTTCCGGCGCACCGGGCGATCGAGCGGGACGAGGAGGCCATCACCACATGGCGGCGGGAGGTGTGGCCGGCGGGAAAACGGTAGCGGCGGAGCAGGGTGCGTGGCTGTGTTTCGAGGACGAAGCCGGTCAGACTCTGCGTCCGCCGAAAGCCCGCACCTGGGGCCGGCGTGGGCATACTCCGCAGGTCCCGGTGTCCGGCAAAGGCTCAGGGCGGGTCTCGGTCGCCGGGCTGGTCTGTGTGCGGCCGGGGCATCGGTCCCGGTTGATCTATCGCACCCTGACCCATCGCGGCCGCAAGGGTGAGCGGCGCAGCTTCGCCGAGACCGACTACGCCGATCTGCTGGACGCCGCACACCAGCAGCTGGACGGCCCGATCGTGCTGATCTGGGACAACCTCAACACCCACATCAGCGCAGCGATGCGGAAACTGATCGCGGCACGCGACTGGCTCCAGGTGATCCGACTTCCGGCCTACGCACCGGACCTGAACCCGGTCGAGCACGTGTGGTCACATGTCAAGCGCGGCTTGGGGAACCTCATCGTGCGCGGCATCGACCACCTGGTCGCCGTGGTGAAGAACCGGCTCAAACGGATCCAGTACCGACCCGAACTGCTCGACGCCTTCTTCGCTCACACCGGCCTGGAACCGCCGTAATCCCAGCCATTCAACCTCTGTAGTCCGAAAATTGTGGTGACCTGGACAGGTGGTAGTTCCCGGCGGGGCGCAGCGAGGCCGGGTCGTGGTTGCTGGCTGTTCAGGCTGCGGGTTCCAGGGTGACGCGGTAGCCGAGGGCGTGCAGTTCGCGTACGTGGTTGCGGATCTTGCGGTCGGCGTTGATCCGGGTGTCGTAGTAGCCCGGACCCAGGTCGTGGAATCGGTGTCGGGGTCGGACAGCAGATGCCAGATGATGATCAGGATGGAGCGCCCGACGGCGGCGATGGCTCGTTTGGCGCCCCGTCGCCGAGCGATGCGCCGATAGTGTTCACCCAGAAATGTCTTGGTTCGACCGGCGCCGACCGCGGCCTCGCCCAGCACTCTGGCCAGGTAGGGATTGCCGTGTCCGGTGCCGGCCGCGCCCTTCTTCCTGCCCGCGGACTCCGAGACACCCGGCGCGAAGCGGGCCCACGATGCCAGATGCGCCGGCGTCGGGAACCGGCTCATGTCCACCCCGATCTCGGCGATGATGACCTGGGCTGCGGCGGTCCCGACACCCGGGATTTCATCCAGCCGGGCCACCGCGGCTGCGAAAGGGCCGATCTTGCTCTCGATGTGGTCCTGGACATCGGCGATGTCGGCGGTCAACGCATCGATCCGGGTCAGCATCTTGGTCAGCAGGAACGCATGATGATCGTCGAAACGACCGGTCAGGGCCTCCCGCAGCCGGGGGATCTTGCGGCGTAGCGAGGTCCGGGCCAGCTCGGCCAGCACGCCCGGGTCACGCTGCCCGGTGATCAACGCGGTCATCATCGCCCGGCCGGACACTCCGAAGACGTCCGTCGCCACCACGGAGAGCTTGATCTGAGCGTCTTCCAGCAGCTTCTCCACCCGTTGTTTCTCGGCGGTGCGGGTGGCTACCAGGTCCCAGCGGTAGCGGGTCAGGTCACGCAGGACCCGGATCGGTGCCGGCGGGACGAAGCTGGCGCGCAGCATCTGCCGCTCGGCGACCTTGCACAGCCAAACCGCGTCCAGCCGGTCGGTTTTGGGGCGACCCGGTAGATGCTTCACGTCCCGGGCATTGACCAGCCACACGTCCAGCCCGGCTGCTTCCAGCAGGTAGAACGGTGGTTTCCAGTAGTCGCTGGTGGCTTCCATCACCACCCGGGTCACGCCCAGTCCGTGTAGCCAGTCCGCAAGCCCCAACAGCGCGGGAGTCATCGTGGAGACGGTGCGGACCTCCTGCGAGCGTCGAGCGCGAGGGCCAGCGCCCGGCACTCGCACGCAACACACCAGTTCGGCCTTGCCGATATCCAATGCCGCGATCCGCTGCACGATCTCTTGATCATCGGTTGTCTCGTCCATCGCACACCACCAGTTCGCACCGACAGGCCGATCGCCCGTGGGAACCGCTGGGGAACAGCGAATCTAGTCCTCGTGCTCGCAGCAACAGTGAAGGGCCCATCGACGCGGTTCCCGGCACCCGACTAACCGACGGCCTCTCCGGACCAAGGACACACGACGTCGACGGGCGACCGGAGCACCAATTTTCAGCCCGGGAAGAGGCCGCCCGCCAGGGCGACCAATGACTAACCGGCGCGGTCGGGATAGGCGTCGAAACCGAGTTGCGGCGCCCAAGCTCGGTCCACAAGACGCGAGGCGATGTCCACGGCCTCGTCCACCCCGCGGTCAGGACGAGCTCGTCCTGACCGACGCCGGAGTGTTCGGCCGCCGGCGCGCCGACTTCGGCGAGAAGACCGCGGGGGCAACGGTGCAACCGCTGGACGGCGTCGACGGCGCGAGCGACCGCCTCGGGCGGTGGGCCGAGGGGCTCTCGTTCCAATCCAGCAGCATGCCGTCGCCGGAGATGATGCATCGGTCCATCGCGGCCTCCTGGATCGCGGCCGGGGGTTCCGGTCCGCACCGACGTTCGCGGGATTCGATCGTCATCGGCCAGGCAACATCCCAGGCAACAAGCTCGGGTCGAGGTTGCCGCTGCCCTCGTGCCAGTTGCCGGGCATGTGTCCTCGAACGCCGGCCCGGTCGCTGGAACCGTGGAAGGTCCGGAGCCGCTTTGCGGCCCCACGGTCACAGCAGGAGGCTGAACCGGCTCATGAGCACGATTCATGAAGCACTGCGAGCGCGAACCAATCGCACGCCGGGCGCGATCGCCGTGGCGTGCGGTGACCACGAGCTGAGCTATGCCGAGCTGGACGCCGCCGCGGACCGGCTCGCGGCCCGGCTGCTCCGCTTCGAGCGAACGGGACCAGTCGGAGTCCTGCATCGGCGTTCGGTGTATCACGTGGTCGCCCTTTTGGCCGTGCTCAAGATGGGCGAAGCCTACGTCCCGATCGATCCCCGGCTGTCCCCGGCCGCGCGTGCCGAGTTCCTCCGCGATGCGGGCGTGCGGATTCTGCTCAGCGACGGAGCGCCGTCGGACGCGGACGCTGCGCTCGGGTTGCCGATCGTCGATGCGAGAGCCGATGAGGCCGGCGGCGTGCCGGTGGATGTGGGACGCGTGCCGCCGGACGCACTGGCCTACCTCATGCGGACCTCGGGATCGAGCGGCCGTCCGAAGGTGATCGGCATCAGCCACCGCAATGTGGTCGACCTCGCGGCGGACCCGTGCTTCGGTGCGGAAGAGAAGCTTCGTGTGCTGCTCCACTCCGCAGAAGCGTTCGACGCCAGCGTCTTCGAGCTGTGGGTGACGTTGCTCAACGGCGGACAGGTCGTGCTATGGCCGGAGCCGGAGCTGGATATCGCCACGTTGTCGCGACTCGTCACGGGGCTGCAGCTCACCAGAATCTGGCTCACGGCGGGCGTCTTCGCGGCGGTCGCCGCCGAGCACCCGAAGGCCCTGCGGGGGCTACGAGAGGTTTGGACCGGAGGCGACGTCGTTCCCGTGGACGCAGTACGTCGTGTCCAGGCGGCGGGTCCAGGAATATCGGTGGTCAACGGTTATGGCCCCACGGAGACCACGGTGTTCGCGACCAGCCACGCCGTCGACGATCCGGTCGGCTTCACTTCGGATGTGCCGATTGGGCGGCCACTGCTCGGTGTTCGAGCCTACGTGCTGGACGACAACCTGTGGCCGGTACCGCAGGGGCAGATCGGCGAACTCTACATCGGCGGCGCGGGAGTCGCGCGCGGGTACGAAGGGCAGCCCGCGATGACCGCGGAACGGTTCGTCGCCGATCCGTTCAACGGCGAAGGCAGCCGGATGTACCGCTCCGGCGACCTCGTCCGCGTTGGCGCGGATGCCGTGCTGCACTTCGCCGGGCGTGCGGACGACCAGGTCAAGATCCGCGGTTTCCGGGTCGAGCCGGGCGAGGTCGAAGCGGCATTGCTGCGATTTCCCGACGTGGCTCGCGCAGCCGTCACCGTCCGCGAAAGCGGCACCGGGCAACGGACACTCGCGGCGTATGTGGTTCCAGCCGAGGGATGCGCTCCGGAACCGGCCGAACTGCGGGCGCGACTCGGCGCACACCTGCCCGACTACCTGGTCCCGGAAACAGTGCTGCCGATGGTGTCGTTCCCGGTCACGGCCAACGGCAAGCTCGACCGCCGCGCGTTGCCGGATCCGCCGGTGCCAGGACGCGCTCGTGGAAGCGGGACGACACCCGGCACCCGGCGCGAGGAGCTGTTCGCCGGCCTGGTCATCAGCGTGCTCGGCATTGCTGAAGCGCCGGTCGATCAAGGCTTTTTCGAGCTGGGGGGTGATTCCATCTCGGCGCTGCGGCTGGTCGCCCGCGCGGCCGGCGCCGGCTGGGGCATCACCTTGCGTGACGTGTTCGCCTGGGGCACCATCTCGGAACTCGCAAAGGCAGCGCGGCCGGTCCGGCCCCTCGAGACAACGGCGGTTCCCGAACTCGAGCCCGTGCCCCTCGATGATGACGAACTGGCGATGGTGCAGTCGGAACTGGGGAGTGACGCGTGAGCCGGCCCGAGGTCGCGGAAGTTCACCCGCTCGTACCTCTTCAAGCGGGAATGCTCTTCCACAGCCTTTACGACGAGAACAGCACGGACGTCTACATTGTCCAATTCGCGTTGGAGCTCACCGGTCCTTTGGACGTGAGCTTGCTGCGCGAATCGTGCGAAGTCCTGATCGGGCGCCACGCCGCATTGCGCTCGGCGTTCGTCCACCGCCGGACGGGTGAGCCGGTGAGAGTTGTCGCCAAAGAGGTTGCGATCCCGTGGCGCGAGTACGACCTGACCGCAGCGGGCGCCGGGGAACAACAGTCCCGCGAAGACGACGTCCTGGCCGACGAGCGGGCGCGGCGCTTCGCCATGACCCGCCCGCCGCTAGTGCGCTTCGCCTTGATCCGGTCGGCACCGGAAAGGGCAGTACTCGCGATAACGGCGCACCATACGATCCTCGACGGCTGGTCGGTGCCGCTGGTGCTCGGAGAACTGCTCGAGCTGTACGCTCACGGCGCCGATCCGTCGGCGCTCCCGCCGGTGACACCCTACGTCGGCTATCAACGCTGGCTCGACGCTCGCGACGATGTCGCCGCCGGGAATGCCTGGCGGGCCGCGCTTTCCGACCTGGCTGGTCCCACCCTTGCCGCACCGGGCGCCGGCCTCGGTGTTCCCGCTGCACCTCGCCGTCTGACCGCGGTGCTGCCCGAAGCCGAAGTCGTGCTCCTCGGCGACGTCGCCCGCAGCCGGAACCTCACCCCGAGCACGATCCTGCAAGGGGTGTGGGCGTTGGTGCTCAGCGCCATGACGGGTGTTCGCGATGTCGTCTCGGGCATTCAGGTCACCGGTAGGAACGCGGAAGTGGCCGGTATCGAACGCCTGGTCGGGATCGTGATGAACACCGTGCCGATGCGTGCTCGCCTGAATCCGGCGGAGTCGGCCGCCGAGTTCTTCGCACGCCTGCAGTTCGAACAGGCCGGCCTGTTCGAACACCATCACCTCGGCCTTCCCGATGTCCAACGTGCGGCTGGTTTCGAAGGGCCGCTTTTCGACACCGCCTTCGTATACGAGAACATTCCCCATGATGCCGCGGACCTGGCGAGTATCGTGCCAGGTCTGGCGGTGAGATTGCTGGACGACGACGCGGATCCGGAAGCCACGCACTATCCGTTGAACTTCGTCGTCTTCCCGGGTCCGTCCCTGCGTTTCGAACTGGGGTACCGGCCGGACGTCATTTCGGGAAGAACCGCGTCGATCTGGCTGGATCTCTACCTCGAGACGTTGCGGCGGATCCTGCGCGACCCGAACCTGCCGCTCGGTCGGCTGCCCGCGCTGCCCGAACAGGACGAGGTCGGCTCGACCGGTACCTTGCCGCCGGTTTCGCCGTCGCCGTCATCGCTCGTCGACGTCTTCAGCGGACAGGTCGAGCGAACTCCCGATGCCATCGCGATGGTGGCGGACGGCCGCCGCATCACCTTCGGTGAACTGGGTGTGCGTGTCGAGCGGCTGGCTCGCGAACTACGTCGGCACGGTGCCGCGCCGGACCGGTTCGTGGCTGTCGCGGTGCCGCGCTCGGCCGATGCTCTCGTCGCCGTGCTGGCGGTCCTCCGGTCCGGAGCGGCGTACCTGCCGATCGATCCCGACCAGCCGGGCGGTTGGATCGCCGGGGTTCTCGCCCGGACCGATCCGGTTGTCGGGCTGACAACCGCGGATCTGACCGGGGCGTTGCCCGGGATACCCGGCGGCCGATGGATATCCGGTGTGGACGGGGATGGTGCGGGGAGCGACGCCGCGTTGCCGCCGCACTGCGTCGGGCGTGCGCTCGCGTATGCCATTCCGACCTCCGGGTCCACGGGGCAACCGAAGATCGTTCTGGTCGAGCAGCACAGCCTGAGCAACATGTTCCACAGTCACGAACGGCACTACTACGCGAAAGAGGCAACGGGAAACACCCGTCTCCGAGTCGCCTTGACCCACGCGATGACGTTCGACGGGTTCTGGTCATCATTGTTCTGGATGGTCGCCGGGCACGAGCTGCACCTCCTCGACGACACCGTGCGCAAGGACACCGAGGCACTGGTCGCCTACGTGCATCAGCACGCCCTCGATGTCGTGGATACCACGCCCAGCCACGTGGAACTGCTGCTGAGCGGAGGCCTGCTCGAAGAACCTGGGCTGCGGGTGCTGGCTTTGGGCGGGGAGCCGATCTCACCGGAGTTGTGGTTGCGGTTGCGACGCGCCGACGTGTCGGCCTATAACATGTACGGACCGACCGAATGCACCATTGACCCGCTGTACTGCCGGATCGACGATGTCGAGCGGCCCAGCATCGGTGAACCCGCGGACAACAACCGGATCCACGTCCTCGACACCTTTCTCCGGCCGGTGGCCGAGGGAGTGGTCGGTGAGCTGTACATTTCCGGAGAAGGCGTGGCCAGGGGTTATGCCGGGCGTCCGAGTGCGACCGCCGAACGATTTGTGGCTTGTATCGCCGGCAACGGCGAGCGGATGTATCGCACCGGCGACCTCGTGCGCCGGGAATCCGGTGGCGAGCTGTGCTTTGTCGGTCGCGCCGACGACCAGGTCAAGATCCGCGGGTTCCGGGTGGAGCCCCGTCAGGCCGAGCTGGTGATCACGGCGCTGCCGGAAGTGGCGCAGGCGGCCGTCGTCGTCCGCGCCGATCAGTTCGGTGAGCCCCAGCTCGTTGCGTACGTCGTGCCCGCTCCGGGGAGCTCGGTCGACCCACACGGTGTGCGCACCGAGGTGAGTTCGGTCCTGCCGGCATACCTGGTGCCCGCGGTGGTCGTGCCGTTGGACGTGCTCCCGACGACGACATCGGGCAAGTTGGACCGGCGCGCGTTGCCGGCGCCGAAGTGGACGTCCGAGGCGGCCCGAGCCGCCAGGACGCCACTGGAGGCAGTCGTCGCGGAGGCGTTCGCGGCGGCGCTCGACGTTGCAGCGATCGATCCGGACGACGATTTCTTCCGCCTGGGCGGACATTCACTGCTGGTCACGAAGCTCGTCGGACGGCTGCGATCGGCACTGCGAACCGAGGTCAGCGTCCGGGATGTTTTTGACCACCCCACCGCGGCCGGGCTCGCTCTACTGCTGGACGGCCGGGCCGGGCGGGTGGCGCCGCCGCGCATAGCGCCCCGCCGGCGTCCGGCCGAGCTGCCGCTGTCCGGTCCGCAACGGAGACTCTGGGGGCTGGCGCAGATCGACGGTACCAGTGCCCCGTACAACGTTCCCTCGACGTGGCGCCTTCGCGGTGGCATCGATCGCGTCGCTCTGGCCTCGGCGATCGGTGACGTGGCACTTCGGCACGAGGTCCTGCGTACGGTGTTCCCGGCTACGAACGGCGAGCCGCGTCAGCAGATCCTGGACCGGCTTCCCAGGGTCGAGTTCCTGGAGTGCGTTGACGAGAAAGAGCGGCGAAGCCGCATCGCCGAGGCCGAACGCGCCCCCTTCGACCTTTCCGGGGAACTGCCGATCCGGGTTCGGCTCTACAGCGTCGGCGAGCAGGACCATGTTCTGTCCGTGGTGATCCACCACAGCGCAACAGACGGATGGTCGGCCGGCCCATTCGCCCTTGATCTCGCAGCGGCCTATGAAGCGCGGGTGGCGGCAACCGCGCCGGCGTGGTCTCCGCTGCCGGTTCAATACGCCGATTACACGCTGTGGCTCGAAGAGTTCCTGAGCACTCCGCGTGACTCCGGCACCCTGCGTACGCAACAACTGCGCTATTGGTGCGCTGCCCTCGCCGGGCTGGCCACCGTCACGAACCTGCCGACGGACAGGCCGCGGCCGGCTCGCCGAAACCACGACGGTGACCATGTGCGCGCTGTTTTGGGCACGTCGTCGCACCACGCGTTGCGGGACCTCGCTCGGCAACACAACGTCACGCTGTTCATGGTGGTCCAGGCAGCGCTGAGCCTGGTGCTGTCTCGCCTCGGTGCCGGCTCCGACATTGCTGTCGGGACCCCGAGCGCGGCCAGGACCGACCCCGCGTTGGACGGGATGATCGGCTTCTTCGCGAACACGATGGTGCTACGCACGGACGTTTCGGGCGAAATCACTTTCGCGGAACTACTCACCAGAGTTCGTGAAGCGGATCTCGAGGCGTTCGCGAACGCCGATGTCGCGTTCGACGAAGTCGTGGGAGCGATCGACCCGGTCCGGCTGCCGTCGGTCCATCCTCTGTTCCAGGTGGTACTGGTCGCGCGCGACACCGGAGCGCCCGCTCTGGAGCTGACCGGTTTGGCGGTCGAGGAAGAGCCTCCGGCGCACGTGGCAGCTCGGTTCGACCTGACCTTCGAGTTCGGTGTCGTGTCCGGTGACGAACTGGAGCTCGCCCTCGTCTACGCCGTCGACCTGTTCGATCGGGCGACTGCGAAGGCCATGGTGGACCGCCTCGGTCAAGTGCTGCGGACGGTCGCCGACGCCCCCGCCATTCCGCTCCGGGAGGTGGACGTCCTCCTGCCGGAGGAACGAGGGCGGATCGCCAAGGCCGCCGTCGGCCGGTCGCCCGGCGAGTGCCTGCACGAAGTGTTCCAGGACCGGGCTCGGGCCACGCCCCAGGCGATCGCCGTCATTGCCGGCGACGAGCGGCTCACCTACGCCGAACTGGCCTCCCGCGCCGACCGCCTCGCCAGCCACCTGCTCGCGCGGCCCCTCGCCGGCCCGGTCATCGGCATCCACCTGGACCGTGGGCCGGAATTGGTCGTGGCTCTGCTGGCCGTACTCAAGGCCGGTCGGGCGTACGCGCTGCTGGACGTGGAGTTTCCACCGGAGTGGGTGGCCACCGTCGCCGGCGACTCCGGAATGAGCTTGGTGCTGTCCACTTCCGCGCGCGCCCGGACAGTCGAGTGGCGCGGCGTCGAAGTTCTGGACTTGATGGCCGAGGCACCTCTGCTCCCCGCCACATCCTCCTCGAGCCCCGCTGTTTCGGTGGACCCGGATGCACCGGCTTGTGCGATGTTCACCTCCGGTTCGACCGGCCGGCCGAAATGCGTCCTCGCCCCGCACCGTGCCCTGACCGGCACCTACCTCGGCCAGGACTACCTGAGTTTCGGCGCGGACCAGGTGTGGCTCCAGCTGTCACCGGTCTCCTGGGACGCGTTCGCGCTGGAGGTCTTCGGCGCGCTGCTTTTCGGTGGCACGACGGTGCTGTACCCGGGTGCGCAGATCGACCTCGACACGGTCGCGCACCTCGTGGCCGAACACGGGGTGACGTCCTTGCAGCTGTCGGCAAGCTTGTTCAACCTCCTCGTGGACGAACGGCCGGAGGTGTTCGACGGACTGACCCAGGTCATGACCGCCGGTGAGGCCGCGTCGGCAAGCCACGTCGCCACCGTGCTCGCCCGGTGCCCGCGATTGCGAGTCGTGAACGGTTACGGTCCGGTTGAGACACTGGGATTTTCCACCGCCCACGACATCGTCCCGGCCGATGTCGAACGCGGCTCGATTCCCATCGGGCATCCGGTGACGGGCAAAGCCGCCTTCGTGCTCGACCGGGAGCTGCGGCCGGTGCCGGACGGTGTGCCCGGCGAGTTGTACCTTGGGGGAGTGGGGCTGGCCCGCGGCTATCTCGGCCTGGCGGCCGGCACCGCCGCGCGCTTCGTGGCTTGCCCGTTCGACCCGGCCGGGGCACGGATCTACCGCACCGGCGATCTCGTCCGCCGGACCCGAACCGGGGTTCTCGAGTACCTCGGCCGGCTCGACGACCAAGTCAAGGTCAACGGGTTCCGCGTGGAACCCGGCGCGGTCGAGCAAGCTCTGTCGGGCATTTCCGGCGTGCGGCGTGCGGCGGTGGTGGTGCGCGACGACCGATGGGGAAAACCTGCGCTGACAGCGTACGTGGTGGGTACGGACGTCGACCCGCCGCGCCTTCGTGCGGCTTTGTCGGAGGTGCTGCCCCGGCACCTGGTCCCCACGGCTTTCATCGGACTGGCCGACCTGCCGCTGACCGCCAACGGGAAGCTCGATCGGGGTGCGCTCCGGCAACCGCACTTCGAAACCGACGGGGGGCGGCGGCGCCCGGTGGCCACCTCGGAGGAAGCGCTACTAGCCACCTTGTTCTCCGAGGTACTCGGCGTTCCGGAAGTGGGGCCGGACGATGACTTCTTCGCCTTGGGCGGCCACTCGGTGTCGGCGATCCGGCTGGCTGCGCGAGCTCGTTCCGCGAACCTCGTGGTCACCGCGCAGCAGGTGTTCGCGCACCCGACCGTCGCCGATCTGGCGACGCACGTGACGCGACCGGATCCGGGCGACTCGCAGCCGCACCTGGACGGCTTGCTCGAACTGGACGCCGACGAACTGGCCGAGGTCACCTCCTGGCGTAACGCCACCACTCCGGACCCGGCGGAAAGCGAGTGAACGTGCGCGACCCTGTTGCCGAAGAAGTCCTGCCCTTGTCGTCCCTCCAGGAAGGACTCTTCTTCCACGCTCAGCACGACACGCAGGGCCCTGATGTCTACCTCGTCCAATCCGGACTGATGCTGGAAGGAGCGATCCGGGAGCAGGAGCTCCGGGCCGCATGCGGTCGCGTGGTGCAGCGCCATTCCGCGTTGCGGGCGGGTTTCCTCGGCTTGTCCTCGGGACGGATCGTCCAGATCGTGCCCGCCGCCGTCACCGTGCCGTTCGAAGTGACAGATCTCTCCCACGTTCCGGCCGCCCGGCAGCGAAGCGAGCTGACCGATCTGCTCGATCGCGACCGCCTCCGGCGGTTCGACCTCGGGAACGCTCCCGCCCTGCGATTCCTCCTGGTCCGGCTGGGGCGACGACGTGCGGCTCTGGTGCTGTCGATCCACCACATCCTGGTGGACGGCTGGTCCATGTCCGTGTTGTGGCGCGATCTCATGCGTGCGTACTCGGGGGTCGAGCTGGCGCCGCCGGCGAACTACAGCGCCTACCTGGCCTGGCTCGGCCGGCAAAACCGCACCGACGCCACCGAGGCATGGCGGTCGGCGCTGGCGGGGCTGGACGAGCCGGCGCTGGTTGTCCCCGACGCGGGCGAGCGGACCGCCGCATTGCCGTCGAGGATCGTCACCGACTTGCCGGCCGGCCTGACGGCCGCACTCGACCGGGTGGCGCGGGCACGGCGGCTGACGCTGAACACGATCGTGCAAGGCGTTTGGGGTCTGTTGCTGTCGAACCGGCTCGGCAGGCGTGACGTCGTGTTCGGGGCGACCGTATCGGTCCGGCCGGCGGAGGTACCCGGAGTCGAGGACATGGTCGGCCTGCTGGTCACCACCGTCCCCGTCCGGGTCACCGTCGATCCGGGAGAACCGCTCGCGCGGATGTTCGCCCGGATTCAGCAGCAGCAGTCGGCCCTGACCGCGCACCACCATCTCGGCCTGGCGGACATTCAGCGGGCGGTCGGACTGGGGGACCTTTTCGACACGGTCATCGTGTTCGAGAGCCATCCGGCAGGAGAGCCGGAGGGTTCCGATGCTCTCCGAGCCACCGCGCTGCCTGACGACAGCGAGTCCGGGGTCATGCATTACCCGCTCAGCCTTGCCGTTCACCCCGGAGAACAGTTGTCGCTGCACCTCAGCTTCCGGACCGACCTGATCGACCGGGACGCTGTCGACCGGCTCGCCGCGGAACTGGTGAGCGTCATGGAAACCGTGGCGGACGATCCGGATCGCGTCGCCGGCCGGCTCGAGCGGGCGCCCGCCGGTACTGGCGCGCGGTTCGCCGGAGCCGACAGTCCAGCCGTTCGTCCGGTGCCGCGCACGACGCTGCCCGAACTGTTCGAGGAGCAGGCCGCCCGGACGCCCGGAGCGACCGCGGTCGTGCACAACGGGCGCACGTTGACTTACCGCGAGCTGGACCGGTGCGCAGCCCGGCTCGCCCGGACCCTTCGGCTGCGCGGCGTCGAACCCGGACACGTCGTGGCGGTTGCCCTGCCCCGCTCCCTGGAACTGATGATCGCGTTGTACGCCGTGCACAAGGCAGGCGCCGCGTACCTGCCCGTCGATCCGGATCTCCCGGCGGAGCGGGCCGAGATCATGTGTGCCGACGCCCGAGCGACCGTCACCGTGACCGAACGAACCTACGAGGAGCTGGTGAAAGACGAGCCCGGCCGGCTCACGCTCGGTGCCGCCGCGCCCGAGGACGCTGCTTACGTCATCTACACGTCGGGTTCCACCGGACGACCCAAAGGGGTCGTCGTGCCCCACAGTGCGATCGTCAACAGGTTGCTGTGGATGCAGGACCACTTCGGGCTGGAGCCCGGCGAGCGGGTACTGCACAAGACACCAGTCGGCTTCGACGTGTCCGTGTGGGAGCTCTTCTGGCCGTTGCTGGCCGGTGCCACCGTCGTTCTGGCCGATCCGGGCGGGCACACCGATCCCGCTTACCTGGCGCGGCTGATCGAGAGGGAGAAAGTGACCACCGCTCATTTCGTGCCGACGATGCTGGATGCGTTCATCCGGGCACGTGAAACGACAGGGACCAGGTTGCGCCGTGTCATTTGCAGCGGTGAACAGCTCGATCGGGAGCTGGCCGGTCGCGCCCACGCCGTGCTGGGAGTGGCCCCGCACAACCTGTACGGCCCGACCGAGGCCGCCGTCGACGTGACTGCCTGGCAGTATGATCCGAGCGACCGGCGCACCGGTGTCCCGATAGGACTGCCGATTTGGAACACGCAGGTTCACGTGCTGGACCACAACCTGCACCCGGTTCCGGCCGGGGAAACCGGCGAGCTGTACCTGGCCGGCGCAGGGCTGGCGCACGGCTACACGGGCCGGCCGGACTTGACCGCGGATCGGTTTGTGGCCTGCCCGTTCGGCGCCTCCGGTGGCCGGATGTATCGCACCGGCGACCTGGGACGCCGTGGTCCGGACGGGGTACTCGAATACCAGGGGCGGGTGGACGACCAGGTGAAGATTCGTGGCGTCCGGGTCGAACCGGACGAAGTCTCCGCCGTGCTGGCCGGCCACCCGGCGGTGCGCAGGGCACTGGTCGTCGCGCGTAAGGCGCCGACGAGCGGGAACCGTCTGGTGGCCTACGTGGTTCCGGCGGAGGCGGCTTCGGCCGATCTCCGGGGTTACCTCGAGGCACGGCTGCCTTCCTACCTGGTCCCCACGGCTTTCGTCGGTCTTGGCTCCATACCGGTGACCGCCAACGGGAAGGTGGACCGGCGCGCTCTGCCGGAGCCTGTGAAGCGTGACGGGCCGCCCCCGCGGTGCCCGCAGGACGCCGGTGAGCGAGCGCTGAGCGCAGCCTTCGCAGAGGTCCTCGGCGTTGCGGAGGTCGGGACGGGCGAGGACTTCTTCGAACTCGGCGGCGACTCGATCTCGTCGATCCACCTGGCAGTAAAGGCACGCGAAGCGGGTTTTGTGGTGACCACGCACGACATCTTCCGATATCGCACCGTCCGGGAATTGATCGCACACGCTCGTCCAGGTGACCGTCCCCGGGATGTGGAGCCCGTCCCGGCGGCAATGGCGCTCGCACCGGCGGAAGCCGAGACCCTCGACCGGCAGTACCCGGAACGGGAGGCCGTCTGGCCGCTCTCCCCTTTGCAGGAGGGCCTACTCTTCCACGCGGACTGCAGCGCCGGCGAAGTCGACGTGCACGTCGTGCAAATCGCGCTCACGCTGACGGGAGAGGTCCGTGCGGCCGACTTGCGCGCGGCGTGGCGAGCCTTGGTGCGCAGGCACGGGGCCCTGCGGGCGGCCTTCCCCCGTCTCCCGTCCGGGCGGCCGGTGCAGGTCCTGCCGAGCGGGGTGGATCCGGTCTGGAGCGAGGTCGAACTCGCCGACGATCTGCCGGCCCTGCTGGCGAGTGACCGGCTGACACCGTTCGACCTGAACTCGCCGACGCCGGCGAGGCTCATGCTCGTCCGCGAAAGCTCCGGGAAAACCACGGTCGTACTGACCATGCACCACATCGTCGTCGACGGGTGGTCCATCCCGACGTTGTTGCGCGATCTTTTCGCCCTCTACAAGGGAGACGAGCTCCCCGGCCCCGCTTCCTACGGCGACTACCTGGCGTGGGTGACGAGACAGGATCGGTCGTCGGCGGTCGCTGTCTGGGCGAGCGCGCTGGCCGGCCTGAACAGCCCGGCGCTCGTGGCTCCCGGCGTCCGTTCCGCGGCGACCGCCGTGCTGCCGGCTCGGATTTCGACGCAGTTACCGGTCGAAGCCTCTCGGCGGATCGCCGCGGCCGCGAGAGCCGGGGGGATCACGGTCAACACCTTGACCCAGGTGGCCTGGTCGCTGCTGCTCGCTCGGTTGCTGGACACCGAAGACGTGGTCTTCGGGGCCACGGTATCCGGGCGTTCGCCGGAAGTGCCCGCCGTCTCCGAGATCGTCGGCCTGTTGATCAATACCGTACCAGTGCGGGTGCGGATCCGGCCGGACGAGCGGCTGATCGACCTGTTGACCCGGGTGCAGGACGAACAGTCGGCGCTGGTGGCCCAGCACCATCTGGGGCTCACCGAGATTCATCGCGCGGTGGGCCGGGCGGCCCTGTTCGACACAACTGTCGTATTCGAAAACTACCCCATCGACAAGTTCGGCGACTACGGGCAGTCGGGACGAAATCCGCTCGGCGAGATCGGGCTGGATGTGGGGTTCGTGAAAATGGCCGCTCACGACGCCTTTCATTATCCGTTGCGCCTCATGGCGGCGTGTGATGATCGCATCTTCCTGCAGATAGACTACCGGGAAGAGTTGTTCGACGAATCTGCGGTGTGGTCGTGGATCGAGTGGCTCGTTCACGTGTTCGAGTCATTCGAAGGTGATCCGAACACGCTGATTCACCGAGTGTTGCGCGGAAAGCTCGCCGGATGTCCGATGGTGCCGGCCTCGATGCCCGATCGGCCGGGTGTGTCCGGGCATCAGCCCTCGGTGCCGTCGGAGGCGGGGGTGGAACTCATGCGTCGGCTTCGCCCGATCGCCGCTGAAGTGCTCGGGCTTCCTTCGATCGGGGACGACGAGGACTTCTTCGAGTTGGGTGCGGATTCCTTGGCCTTGGGCCGCCTGGCGGGCGCGTTTCGGGACGGAGCCGATGTGGAAATCCCGGTGCGGCAGCTGTTCGAGCGCAGCACGCTGGCGGGAGTGATCGATTTCTGTGAAGTTGCCGGTCGATTTCCTGGCCGAATGAACCCGTCTTCTGAAGACTTCGAGTGCTAGCCAACCGTGAGCTTGGAGAAAGTCATGGAAAATCCGTTCGATGATGAACAAGGGCGGTTTCTCGTTTTGGTAAACGATGAAGGACAGCACTCGATCTGGCCCGCCTTCGCGGATGTACCACCGGGCTGGCGCCAGGTATACGGAGAAGCCGATCGGCGATCCTGCCTCGACTACGTCGAACAGAACTGGACGGACCTGCGTCCTGTCCACCTCGCAAAGCAGGACCGGTGATGGGCGCGCCTGCGATCAGCGCTGTCCCGGAGTATCAGCTGAGTGAGGCGGAGGCACACGCCATCTCGATGCTGGCCAAGAGCCTGCGCGAAAGTGTTGCGCACCCGACGTCATCGGCCTTCTACTGCGAACACTGGAAAGAACTGGTCGCGCTGCCCCCGGGCCTCCGGGTGTTCTTCGAGTCGGTCCGTCGTACGGAGTCCGTTGGGGCGTTTCTCGTGACCGGCCTGCCGGTGGACGATCATGCGATCGGCCCGACCCCGGCCCACTGGAGCACGCCGGCCGGGAGTTCCCGCACGCTCGAGCACGAGATCATCCTGGCGCTGTGCGGGCTGTCGCTCGGCGAACCGTTCACGTGGGCCACGCTGCAGTCGGGCCGGATGGTGCAGGACATCCTTCCCGTGCGCGGCGACGAGCACCGGCAGAACGGCCACGGCAGCACGTCGTTGCTCGAGTTCCACACCGAGGACGGCTTCCACCCGGACCGCTGCGACTACCTGCTGCTCTACGGACTGAGAAACCACGACCGCGTGCCGACGGTCGTCGCTTCGGTTCGCGATGTCCGGCTCAGTGCCCGTGATCGAAAGGTGCTGGCCGCCCCGCGTTTCCACATCCTTCCCGATGACGAGCACATCCGGCAGCTCGAGATCCGGAACCCGGCTCATCCGGCGTTGCGGGTGATGAAGCGGATGCGTGATGTCCCCGAGCCGGTCGCGGTCCTCTTCGGCGATCCCGCGCACCCCTATCTGAAGGTGGACCGCCCGTTCATGCGCTGTGCGGGCGACGATCCGGCGGCGGCGCGTGCGCTGGGGCATCTGATGGAAGAGCTCGAACGGGTCCAGCGGGACGTGGTCGTCGCTCCGGGAGTGCTTCTGGTCGTGGACAACTACGTCGCCGTGCACGGACGCCGCTCGTTCGTCAGCCGCTACGACGGAACCGACCGGTGGCTGAAGAAGCTCACGGTCCGGCGGGACCTCCGCCGGCCCGTTCTGTCATCGCGTTCGGCCGGCGAATACGTTTTGTACTGAACGGGAGAAGTGCGTGCGAACGGTGATTGTGTCGGGTGCCAGCAGTGGCATCGGAGAGGCGACTGCGGCGCGTTTCGCGGCGGCAGGCGATCGGGTGATCAACTTCGACGTGGCAAGACCGGCTGTCCCGGTCGGGTCCTCGATCAGCTGGGAAGAAGTCGACGTTTCGGACTGGGCCGCGGTGGCCGCAGCGGTGGCGAAGGTCGAGTCCGAACATGGCGGCATCGACGTGGTGGTCGCGAACGCCGGGATCAGCATCCGCCACCCGGCACTGGAAATCAGTGAAGAAGAGGCTCGCCGGGTGCTCGAAGTTAACCTCCTCGGGGTCCTGGCTCTGTGGCGCCATACTGCTCGCGCGATGTCCGCGTCGGCACGGCCGGGCGTGCTGCTGGCTACTTCGTCGGTGAACGGGCTGCGCGGCTATCCCTTGTACGCCGACTACAATGCGTCCAAGGCGGGAATCGGGGCCTTGTGCCGAACGTTCGCCCTCGAACTCGCGCCGTTGATCCGGGTGGCGTGTGTGGCGCCGGGAGCCGTGCTCACACCGATGCAACGGGCAGAATATTCCGATTCCATGCTCGAGGCGGTCAACGGTTGTATTCCGGCGGGGAGGCACGCCGCGCCCGAGGAGATCGCGAACGCCTTCTTCTACTTGGCTTCTCCTGATGCGGCGTTCGTCACCGGGCACGAGGTCGTCGTCGACGGAGGCGAGATCGCGGGAGCGACGACGACAGCATTGGCGAAGCCGAACTGATGTCGCGCAGAACGCAACTGCAAGGGGTCCGCGCATGACCGCGACAGACAGCCTCAGGCTGCTTACCGCCCAAGCGGAAGTGTGGGTGGCCCACGAGGTCGATTCGGAAAGCCCGCAGTTCAATTCCGGCGGGTATCTCGAGCTGTCCGGGCCGTTGCGGCGGGACTTGCTCGACCGCGCGGTCGAGCGCGTGGACGTCGAGTGTGAGGCGCTGCGCGTACACCCGGATCTGGCTCGCACCGATGTCTCCGGCGCGCCGGCCGCCGGCATCGCCGAGGCGGCCGGATCCGGCGTGGAGTTCGTCGACCTCACCGGGGCCGCGTCGGTGCCCGACGGCAAGGACGCTGCCCGGTCGGCAATGGCCGCGGACTTGGACAGGCCGCTGCGGCTCGGCATCGACGCACTCGTCCGCATGACGTTGTTCCGGCTCGCGCCCGAGCACCACCTCTTCTACCTGCGCATCCACCACATCCTGCTCGATGGTTACGGCCAGGTTCTCTATTGGCGCCGGCTCGCCCGGGTGTACTCCGCGCTGGTCACCGGAAACGAACCGCCTCCGAGCTCGTTCGGGCGGCTGCGTGAGCTGAGCGGTGAGGAACGCCGTTACGTCGGCTCAGCCGACTTCGCCCGTGATCGGTCGTACTGGCTCGACCGGATGGCCGACCCGCCGGCACGGATGGATCTCGGCGGCACCCCGGAGCCAGGGCGGCGAGTGCTGCGCACGGCCGGAGACGTGGCGATCGCGATGCGGGAGCTGCACCTGGCCGCAGCGGTCCTCGACGTGCACTGGTCGGTGCTGGGAATCGCCGCGCTCGCCACCTACCTGCACCGGCTGACCGGGCAGGACGACGTGGTGCTCGGATTTCCGGTACGCGCGCGGACCACGCGGCTGGCACTGACGACGCCCGCCATGCTCGCCAACGAGCTGCCGCTCCGGTTGTCGGTACCCGCGGCCGCCACGACGGCCGAGCTGGTGCTCCAGACGAACCAGGCGATCGCGCAAGCACTGCGTCACCAGCGCTACCGCGGGGAGGAGGTGCACCGCGTGTTGCGTGCCCGGTACGGACACGTCGAACACCCCGCCGTGGTGGCCAATCTCGTCTCGTTCGACATCGCGCTGACCTTCGGTGACTGCACTGCTTCGGTGTGCCAGCTGTCGACGGGACCGGTGCGCGATCTGTCGATGGACTTCTTCGGCGGTACGCAGGACGGCCCACTGAGGCTGGGCTTGAGCAGCTCCGGCACCGCGATCGGCCGGTCCGATCTGGACGCGCACCGAGTTCGCTTCGGCGAGTTCTTGGCGGTCTTCCTGGCTGCGCCCGGAAGCTCGCCGCTGATGTCACTGGAGCTCTTGGGCGGCGATGAGCGAGCCGGAACCGGGCCGCGGGCACCGGCACCGTCCGCGGCTTCTCCGGAGGAGTGACCGCGCCGCGCGGCACCGAGACCCGTACTCGACCACAAGGGAGATCCGACATGTCCAAGACGGCGGTCTTGCTGGCGGGCCAGGGGGCCTTCCGCCCCGGGATGTTCGCCGGCGAGCGCAGTTCTGCCGAGCTCGACCAGCTCCTCGACACGGCCGACGCCACGGCCGCCGAATTCGGCCGGCCCATCGTTCGGCACCATCTGCTCGACCCCGCGACCCCGGCCGCGGCGGAGCTGGCCACAGCCGACCCGTTCACTCTCCAGCTGCTGGTGTTCACCGCTGCGGTGGGCGAGTACTACCTGGCGGCCCGCGAGAGAACCGCGGACGTGCTGGTCGGCCACAGCCTGGGCGAACTCGCCGCGCTCACCGTCGCGGGCGCCTTCGACCTCGTGGACGGTTTCCGGCTGGTGTGCCACCGGTCGGTCGCGCTGGCCGAGCGCGCGACCGAGCCGGGCGGGATGCTCTCGTTGGACCTGCCCGCCGACCGAACCGGGTTCGTCGTCGCCGCCGTGGGTGACCGGCGGGCGCGCGTCGCAGTGCTCAACGCGCCGGCACGCACCGTCGTAGCGGGGCCGGACAGCGCGCTCGACGTGGTGCGCGGCGTGGCCGGAGCGCTCGGGGTGAGGGCGGTTCGGCTGCCCGCGCCGTACGCCTACCACTCGCCGGGGATGGCGTTGGCTGCCGAACAGTTCGCCGAGGAAGTCAAGAGTGTCCGGCAACGGCCGCTACGGCTGCCGGTCTACTCCCCGCTGGTGCGCGGATACGTCGAGGACTCCGACGACCTGGGCGCTTTGCTGGTCCGGCACCTGACCACGCAGGTGGACTTCCTCGCCGCGATCCGAGCCCTGCACGCCGAAGGGGTGCGGATGGTCATCGAGTGCGGGCACAGCGGTCTCGGCAAGCTGGTGGAAGCCTGCGTGCCCTCGGTCCGGGTCGTCGCTTCGGCCGGGACACCCGAACCGAAGGACACTCCGGCCGCTGTGGCCGCCCCCCTCCCCGTGGCCGCTGCGGCATCGAGCGTCGCGGAGGTGGCCGAGCGGCTTCGCCTGTTGTACGCGACGGTACTGCAGTACCCCGTCGAAGCAGTCGAGCCTGAGGCCGATTTGGAGGCGGACCTGGGCATCGACTCGCTCAAGCAGGCCGAGATGCTGGGCCGGGTAAGGGCGGAGTTCGGGCTGCCCGCCTCCGCCGGCGACGGGCGGCTGATCGCGCATGCCACGCTGGCCGAGCTCGCGGGCACGGTCACGGACATCCTGACCGCCGAGGAAGTGACGCGATGACGACGCCGGGGCAGGTCGTCGTCGGGGCAGGAGCGTTGGCGCGGGAGATCGTCGGTTCCCTCGCCGCGGCCGGCGTCGAGGCCGCATCGGTGGCACCGGGGACGCCCGTCGCAGCCGACGCCGTGGCGGTGCACGTCGCGGACCCCGCCACGTATCCGATGTCCGAGGTCTGCCGCGCGGCGGCGGTGGCCAAGAGCCCGGTTGCGGTGATCGTCGCCGATACGCGGGCCGGCGCTCCAGGGGAGGGTGCTTCGCACGGTGGTCCCGCCGCCGTGCGTGCCGCTGTCGAGCAGCTGGCAGCCGAAACCCGGGTCAATGCGATCGCCGTAGTCGGTCCGGAGGACCGCGCGATCGGTGCCGAGGTGGCCGCGGCGCTGGTGTATTTGACGGGCCCGCTCGCGGCCCCGCTCAGAGGCCAGTGCCTCACCGTGGACGCCGGACTGATCGGCCCGTCCGCCGGCACCATCCCCGGGCCGGCCGAACCGGAGGTTCATCGGCGCGACCTCGATTCGGACGTGGTCGCGGTGGTCGGGATGGGTCTCGTGCTGCCCAGGGCGGCCTCCCCGGACGAGTTCTGGAACCTGCTGCACGGCGACCGCACCGTGATCGGCGAGCCAGGAACGCGCATCGACCTCGACCACGTCTGGTCGGCGGATCCCGACGAGGACGACCACACCTACTCACGGGTGTCAGGCTTCATGGTGCCCCACGGCAGTCCCGATCCCGACGAGGACTTCACCGAGCGCTGGTTGCGGAGCAGCATTGCCCAGGCCATGTCCACGGTGAACACGTCGGCATCCGATCGGCACCTGTTCGCCGTGGGCCTCACCGTCGGTGGCAGCCACCACCTGGAACAGAGCCTGGTCGTCCGGGAGGTGCGCAGGCTGCTCGGCGACCGGTTCGACGCGGCGACCGAGCGGCGATTGCGCGACCTGTACCCGCTGGCGACCGAGTCTCCCGAGCGGATGCTGCCCTACCGCATCGCCCGGCGGGCGGCAGCGGACCTGCCGGCCGGCACCGAGCTCGTCGTGTTGGACGCCGCGTGTTCGTCGTCGCTCTACACCATCGACTTCGGGGCGCGGGCACTACGGGCGGGTGAGACCGACGTCGCGGTGTGTGGCGGCGCCTTCGCACTGGGCGTGCAGAACCTTGTGCTGTTCTCGAAACTGCGCGGCCTGTCGCGCTCGGGCGAGGTCCGGCCGCTCGACTCCCGCGCCGACGGGGTGCTGTTCACCGACAGTGCGGCTGTGCTCGTGCTCAAAACCCTTTCGCGTGCGCGTACCGACGGCGACACCGTACTCGGCTATGTGACCGGCTTCGGTGGCTCTTCCGACGGCAAAGGGAAGGCCATCTACGCGCCGAACCCGGTGGGTCAGCGGATTGCGCTGCGCCGGGCGTGGGCCGCGGCGGGCGTGGCTCCAGCCGATATCGACTGGGTCATCGCGCACGCCACGGGCACACCCACCGGCGATCGGACGGAACTTTCCGTGCTCGGCGAGCTGGCCGGCGCAGGCGCCAGCTGGACGGTGTCGTCCAACAAGTCCGTGGTCGGCCATCCCGGGTGGGCCGCGGGCGCGGTCTCCACCGTGCACGCACTACTGGCACTTCGCCACGAGAGCATCCCCGCGCAACGACACTTCAGCGACCTGCCGGCCGGGCTCGGCCGCGACGTGTCCATCACCGTTCCCACCCGGAACATCCCGTGGCCGGCCGGGGACCGCCCGCGCACGGTCGCCATCTCGGCCATGGGCTTCGGCGGGACCAACGGGCACCTGCTGATCAGCGACACTGTCCCGGACACGCCGCCCGACGCTCGAAACGACGCCGCCGAAGTCACCGAAGACCCCGTCGTCGTCGCCGGGTGGGCCGCGCACCTGCCGGGTGATCCCGACGACGAGCGAGTACGCGAGTGGCTGCGCGGCGGTCCCACGAGCTGGCCCACGAGATTTCCCGGGGACTACCCGTTGCCGTCTCCGGTGGACATGCGGCTCGCCCCGTCGGCGATCGCCGCGATGGATCTCAGCCAGGTGATCGCGGTCCGGTGCGCGGACGCGCTGGCTGGCGGCTGGTTCAGCGGTACCGGACTGGCCGAGCGGACCGCCGTGTTCGTCGGGCACAGCGGGCCGACGACGGCCGCGGTGCGCCGTGACACCCGTGCCTACCTCGCCGGCCTGGCGGCCCGCGGCGGCATCGACCGGTTCGATGACCTGGTCGCCGAGCCCGCCCGAACCGCGGTGCCCGCCGCGACCGAGGACTCCTACACCGGCCTGATGCCCAACATCATCGCCGCCAGGATTGCCCAGCGGCTGGATCTGCACGGTCCGAACATGTCGCTCGACGCAGGCCTGGACTCCTTCACCTCGGCACTGGTTGCGGCCATCCGGTCGTTGCGCGACGGCGAAACCGATCTCGCTTTCGTCGTCGGTGTTTCCGCGGCAGCCGAGCAAGCGGAACCGGAAGCAGGCCGCGAGTCGGCCGAGGGCGCCGCCGGTGTCGTCCTGACTCGTCGCAGCATCGCGACGAGTCGCGGGTTGCCCGAGCTGGCAGCCGTCCGTGTCGGCCGGCCGAGCCCCGGCCACGAAGCAATCGGTGGGGACCGCGTCTACCACGGCGCGGAAGGTGCGTTCGAGCTGCTGCGGGTACTGCACGCGACCACCGGTCGGAGCGTCCTCGCCAACCAGCAGGACGACCGGACCCCGGCCGTCGTCGTCACCGTGGCGAAACAGGACGGCCGAAGCACCAGCCTGCGGGAAGGGCTCACTCGGCACGCCCTCGAGCTGCGGCCGGCCCCAGCTCGGCCCGAGCAGCCGGCAATGCCGGCGATTCCGCCGGACTGCCTCGTCGTCACGGACAAGGCGGACGCGTTCGATCGGAAGTCCGCTACCGTGCTCGGGCTCGACACCGATGTTGCGCACGTCGACGCCCTCGTGCGCGCGAGCGAGGCGCAGCACGTCCGGATCGTGCTGACCGCGGGCGGGGCGTTCGAGGAAGCGCTCACCGCCAACGATCTGGCCTTCGCCGTGATTCGGGCGATGGCCGGGCCGCTGGACGCGGGCGGGAGCCTCGGCGTGCTGCTGCTGGACGGCTTCGACGGCGAGGTGCCGCGCCCGGAGACCGGACTCAGCACGGGTTTGCTGCGCAGCGTCGAGCAGGAACTGACCGGCTGCGCGGCCTTCGCCGTGATAACCGACTCTGCCGACCTGCCGGCCGGGCTGGCCGCGTTGGCCGCCGAAAGCGGGCACCACCGGTACCTTCCGGTCACCTATCTGCGTGGCGGCGCCCGCTACGAACTGGTACCGGTACCGCGCCCGGTGACCGAGGCCGACACCGAAGACACTGTGTCCGGGGTGGTCGCGAACCCGGTGGTGCTGGCCACCGGCGGCGCGCGGGGAATCACCGCTCGGCTGGTGAGCGAGCTGCTCACCGGCCGCTCCCCGCAAGGGGTCTGGCTGTTGGGTACGGCGCCGGAGCCGGACCCGAGCGCTCTGGTGGACCTGCCGGACAAGCCGGCCGCCCTTCGTGAGCTGATGGCCCGCTACCCCGGGGAGAAGCTGGCTTCCCTCGACCGCCGCTTCAACGAGTCCATGCGCGCCGCCGAGCGCGCCCGTACTATCCGAGACCTGCGCATGCGGTTCGGCGAAGACCGCGTGCACTACCGCCGGTGCGACGTGCGTGACGGTGCCCAGGTAGCGGCGGTCGTCGAAGAAGTGGTCGACGCCGAGGGCCGTGTCGATGTCGTCGTGCACGGCGCCGGACTGCTCCACAGCACCGCCCTCACCCGGAAGACCCTCGATGACTACCGGCTCGTTCGTGACGTGAAAGTGCGTGGTGACCACAACTTGCGCGCCGCACTGGCCACGCGGCCACCGGCGCTGTGGTGCGGACTGAGTTCCGTCGTTGCGTTCGTCGGAATGCCGGGAGAAGGGGACTACCAGGCGGGCAACGAGTACCTGATGCTGTCGGCCGCCACCAGCCGGGCAGCGGGGCGCGACGAACTGGCCATCCTCTCCGGGCTGTGGGTGGAATCGGGTATTGCGTCGGGCTACGCCACCGGGTCGTCGTTCACTTCGGGCCTAGCCGGCCTCACGCCCCTCATCGACGAGCAAGGGACGGAGTTGTTCCGCGCCGAACTGGCCGGGCGCCACGACCTCGGCGGAGCGCTCGCCACGACCTGGCTCGGCGAGGCGGAATGGTCGACGCTGCACCGCCGCGCTCCAGGTTTGCGTCACCGGTCGAGCACGCGACCGCCGGTGTTCCTCACCACGCCACCCGACTCCGACGGCGCCACGACCACCTGGCGGTGCGTGCTCGACGTGGTCGAGCACCCTTGGCTGCTCGACCACCTGGTTGACGAGCGTCCGACCGTTCCGGCCACGGTCATGCTGCAAATCGCCGCGGAAGCCGCGACCGCCATCATTCCCGGGTCGGTGCCTGTTCGCTTCTCCGACGTCGTGCTGTCGGCGTTCATCCGCGCACCTCGCGCGTCCTGGCCGCGTCACCTCGTGGTCACCGCCACCCGGGACGGCGACGTGGTCCGCGTGCGCCTCAGCGCGCCGCCAGGGCGCGTGCCCGCTCGCGAACACGCGCGGATGACCGTGCACCTTGCCGCGGAGTACGCACCCGCCCCTCGGGTTGCCGTGGCGAGGCCACCAGGAATCCCGGTGCCGGATGTCTATCAACTCGGTGGATCCCTTCACCTGCAGGGAGTTTTCGGTGGCCTGCGCGACGCCAGGTTGCACGAGCACGGCGGTTCGGCACTGTTCGGCATGTCCCGTCACGCAACGCGGCTGGACGACTTCACCGTGCCGAGCGTTGCGCTGGACGCATTGTTGCGCACCTCCGTGCTTGAGGGTCAGGATTCGGAAACAATCACGGCTGTCGTGCCGACCGCCATTTCCCTGATCGACATTCACGCCGCGGGAAACGACCGGGACTGGAGCAACCGATGCGGTGGCGACGTCGCGTTGCGGTATTGTCCAGCTGTCGACAGCGGGTTTGACGAAGGTGTGGCAACGTTGCCGAATGGGACCGTTTTGGCGCGCTTCCGCGGACTTTCATCCGTTTCGAAGGGGTCTGTCAAACTTGACCGGCAAACGGGAATGATGGTGCGGTGATCCACTCCGGCGTGCGTTCGCGGCCGTTGCCATCAGCGGGTCCCGGAGGCTGCCTTGATTAGCAAATCACTGAGTTCGCTGGGCATGGTGATCATGCATTCATGGCCTGTGGGCAACTCCCATACCTGCGATGGAGAGCCGTTGGGCTGTAGTGCTGGGACAGGGGGCAGAATTGTGACTTTTGCGTTCACGTCGGTACAACGGATGTGCGTTCGTGGAATCGACTTCGCAGCTGGGTTGTCCAGCTGAATCGGTTGTTGGAAGGACCGCGCGGGGTGATCGGAGAGTAATGTACGCAGCCATGCGATATCGGCAGGAGCGACGACTCCGAGCAGGCCAACCGGTGGCGGCTGCACTGAGGGGGGTGGAATGCGCCACGGGTTCGCGGACTTTGCAGCGAGGTCGATCAACCTCTGCAACCTCGGTAGGGCGTCGATCGCGGTTTCGCCATCCTTCGGGGCAGTTGAGTCGACGTACACCAAGTGCGCAATGCTTTCCGGCACCAGGTTGGCGGCGGCCGAGATGACTCCGCCTCCGTAGCTGTGTCCCACGAGTGCCACGTCTTCGAGACCGGCTTCGTCGATCAGCCTGACCACGTCGTTGGCGTGCGTGTCGAGCCCCACTTCCGGGGTGAGTAAGTGAGCCCGGTCCCCGGTGCCTGTAAGTGACGGCGCAAACACGCTATGGCCGGCGGCCTCGAGAAGCGGGACCACCCGATCCCAGCATCGACCGCTGTGCCAAGCACCGTGCACCAGCAAAAACGTCGGCATGGTCGGAGTGACCTCTCTCTCTTGCGGTTGAAGACGGATGGGTATTTGATACCGGCGCATTGGAGTCAGGGCGCTCTTTGACATTTAGGGTCATGGTGGCACACCTGCCACATCTCGAATCTTGGCGGTGAAGAGCTGGCAGTACTCCACCACCAGGGACTTCCGGCCTGTGTTCTCGATTCAGGCCAGGGGTTCGGCCGATGTAGAACCAGTCGGCGATGTCGACCAAGCCGATGCAGCGGTGGGTCGATTCCGGTCCGCCAAAAGGACTGCCGGTGACCTTGCACGGTCCGTCGCCCATCCGACGAAACTAGCAGAGTTCTCTCTGCGACCGGCGTGACTACGCCGCCATGTTCCAGGATCAGTGCGACGAGCACGCCGCGGGGAACGCTTGCCTATGGCGCATCTCGTCCTTCTGCCGCGCGGACTCGACGGTCACCTTGAGTATGCGGCTGCGTCCCTGGGCACGGGCGTTGGAGCAAGCGACAAAAGGTGGGTTGCCATAGTGTCGACCTGGTGGGGCGGAAATTGCGTCGGCCTCTACGTTGGCGGTGCGTTCGCCGGTGCGAGCCAGTGCCGCATTTCCCCAGCTCAGGGGAGGATCTCAAGCCTTGCTCCGGACGCCGACATGTTCCCCGGCACGCATGGCGGTCAGGCCATGCTGGGACACAGCGCGCCGAAGGCGCTCCGTCTGGGCGACCTTGTCGCGAGTGGCGCGTTCTGGTGGGTGACACCGCCGCGGTCGCGATCCTGATCGCGGTCTTCGTCCTCCATCGACACTTCCGTTCCCGCCACCTCCGCTCCCGTGTCCGGTTCGAGCTGCTGCCGACGGCGACCTTCGATCCGTCGCCGCGGGCAGTGCTGGCGTTCGCGCATCAGCTGGGGCGGGTGCGGCCGGTGCATGGGTGGGTGCCGCAGGCGGCTGTCGAGGTGCGGATCCGGTTCAGCACGGCCCCGGAGTTCGGGAAGATGGTGATGAGCATCGAGGGACGTAAATCGGTAACGGTGTCTTGAACAAGCTGACGTATCCGGACGTCGAGATCCGGCGGGTGCGGGGAGACATGACCATCGGCGACGAGGACACCTCGCCCTCGTCGCCGGCGGAATGACGCGGTGATTTCTCCCCGTGCTCCGTAGCCGTGGGGTCACTTCTTGGCGGCGGCGCCCTTCTGCCGCGGAGCTCGCTTGCGCGGAGCCTGGGTGGATTCTTCGGCCTCGGTGATCTGGACCTCCTGGCAGGCAGCGATTACCTCGGAGGAGAGACGTCCTCGTTCGGAGACTTCGTAGCCGTGGCGTTCGTCCACGCGAGGATATGCTGGTTACGTTCGCGGACGCACGCCGACGTGGTCGAATCGCCGGTGGCGACGCGGATCTTGCGACCGCCGATACGGCGGGCGGCGCTGATGTAGCGGGCGAGTTCGTCGCGCAGGGCGGCGGCGTTGTCCTCGGACAAGTCGATCTCGTAGCTGACGCCGTCGAGGCCGAACGGGATGGTGTGGGCGGCGGGGGTGCCATCGATGTCGTCGAGCATCTCGACAAGGACCTTCTGGGCCATTCTCGCTGCTTGAAAGACTGGATGAAGAGACTCGTGTGCTGGTCAGCTCGTCGACCTGCGCAGCGGCCGCGTTAGTTCAGCTTCCGGATGAGTCCGGTGTAGCCGGCGAGAGCAAGCGTGGCGAGCGCCCAGATGACGACCTGGATGCCCCACAAGAGCGCGGTGAAGATCTGGCCGGCGGTGCTGCGGGTGTCCAGGTCGCAGCGGTCGCGGATGCCTGTGGACGCGAGCGGTAACCCCCGGTCGAGCCCGACGCCGATGCGTTCGATGAACGAGCAGGTCGTTCCGGGAGCAGCTGCGGCCGAGGTAGGCGCGACTACGGGTTTGCCGTTGGCGCCGGCTTGGATGCTGCCGCCCACGACGCCGAGCGCGGCGGCTACGAACAGCGCTACGGCGAGGGCGCCGGCGACCCGGCGGACGCGGTAGCCGTAGCCAGCGAAAACTCCCCATGCCCAGTGCGACACACGGGCGAGCAGGTTGCCGAGGTCGCCGCGGGCGCGGAGGTCGTCCTGCTGCGCGCGGAGAACCTCACGGGCAGGATTATCGTGTCCTTGCGACTTCAGCAGCAAGGCAAGCTGCTGGTAGGGCTGGGGTCGGTACTTGTCGGTGTGGTGGCGGAGGATCCCCAGCCAGCGCTTCGGATCGATGTCAATGAATTGGGCGTAGGTGAACCCAGTCAGGTCGACGCGGGCAGCGTCACCGCAGGCGTGTTCGTCTTGGTCGGTGCAAATCAGGTCTGCCGGAAGCAGCACTTCTTTCGTCTTCGAACCGGCGAGGTCCAGGATGCAGCCGTTCCGGCGGCGGACTTCCACTCCGGAAAAGTCGAGCTTGCCTTCGATGACGGTGCCCTGCAGCCGGATTTCGCCCTTCACGGTGACGTCTTTGTCGAGCCTGACGTCGCTGAGTGCGTGCAAACGCTCCGCCCGCATGGATGGGCCGGAGGAGTTGCGCAGCCGCGCCCCACCGGCGACGAGTGGTCCGACGATGGTCGCGCCGGTGAGGTAGAGCGCACCCCACTTTCCCGCGCCGCGCGCTGAGAATCCCTCGCCGATGTACAGCGCTTCGCCGACCCGAATGTCGCGCGCGGACAGTCCCGGCCCGGTCGGGTTGGTCGCGTGGGCGTTCGATGCGTCGAACTCGCCCTCGATGTGAGCGCCGGTCAGGCGAATGGCTCCTCGTTCCCCTCGGCCGTCGGCCTGGAAGTCTTCGGACAAGGCGAGATCGGTGGCCACCCGCAGCCCGTCTGCGGACAAAGCCGGCCCGGAGTCGTTACTGAGGCGTGCCCCGGCGAGTGAAAGCTCGCTACCGAGCGAGGCGGAGGTGAGCCGGACGGTGCCGGCCACGCCATGTCCCGTCGCAACGAACGGCTGGTTCATGAAAACGGCGCCGTCAACGACGAGTTGTTCGCCGACGAATGCGGGACCTGAGCGGTTGCTGAGCTCCGAATTGGACAGCACCAGTTGCCCGGCGATGTGCGACTCGGGCATGCGGATCGTTCCGTCTTCCCCCGCACCGGCGGCGTGGAAGCCGCCCTTGAAGCACGCAGTCCCTTCGACCTGGATCCGGTCTGCGACGAGTGCGGGGCCGGACTGGTTGTCCAAATGGGCGCCCGACATGTCCAGCTGGCCTCGGATGTGTGCCGCGACCAGGCACACGGCGCCCCGGGAATGGCTGCCGACCACGCGAAAGCCGCTGTCGAGCTTGAGCACACCATCCGTCTGCATCCGGTCGGCAATGAGTTGCGGGACATGGCTACCGGTCAGCGACAGCCAGGGCAGGTGAGCGTCTTGGAGCTCGATTCCCTGGTCAAAAGCGCAATCGATCAGCCCCAAGCCGATCGCCGGGTAAGCGTGAGTCAGATCGAGCTGACCAGTGATCCTGGCGCCCCGGATGCGCAACCCGCGGGGGTCGGCCTGCCCTGCGGTCGCGGCCAGGAGAACGCGCCGGATGACCCTTGCAGGCATTTGGTACGCGGGTTCCTGTGTGACGGCCAGTGCGTCGGCACTTAGGTCGCTGCATACCATCTCGGTTCCGCGTCGCACGGCTTTGAGTACGTCGCGTATGCGGTCGGTGTCCGAGTTCGGAGACATATGGGGTAGTCGCCGGGGCCGGGCGACACGCGACACCGACAGTCGATCCGGAACCAAATCGTGTTCTTGATGAGTCCGTGCATTAATTCGCCCTGTGACGTCCGTGTCTCGTGTCGGTGAGTGACGCGGAGGTTCCTTTGTTGTCAGATGTCTTTGGTGAATCCGTGGCAGCGGCTGTCCGATACGTCGCACTGTTGCCTGATGTTTCCGTGGATTGCGTGCTGGCTCGGCCAGCCCTGTCACAGGCTTGCGTTGACGACGTCGTGGCCGGCATACGGCACGTGTGGACGGACGTTCGTCGTGTTCTCCGCCCCGCTGGTACGACATGGCTGATCCTCGGCGATCGACGTGGCCCCTCTGGTTCTCTGCTGGGCTTGCCGTGGCGAGTCGTGTTCGCGTTGCAACGAGAGGGGTGGTTGCTGCGGAACGCGCTCGTCGCAAGCGCAGCGGCCAACCGGTCTCGCTGCGAGATGGGTTTCTTACTGGTGAAGCAGCCGAAGTATTTTTTCAAGCTCCTCCACGGGAAGAACCCAGGAGACGTTGCACTTGACGGCGACAGCTTCGTGACCCGTTGCATCACGGCCAGCTGTCCTTCGACGGGGGTTCTTGTGGACCCGTTCCAGAGTCCGGAGCTCATCGCGCCCTTTGGCGGAGCAGGGACGGCGGCATGAAGACGGTGTACGAAGACGGTCAAGTCGCGCTCCACAGTGGAAATGCAGCCGACGTGGTGCGACAGCTGCCGGCCGAGTCGGTGGACTGCGTGGTGACTTCGCCGCCGTACTGGGGGCTGCGTGATTACCGGATCGGCCGCCAACTGGGTATCGAATCGACTGTGGACCAGTATGTTGCCCGCCTTGTCGAACTTTTCGACGAGCTCGCTCTGGTGCTGACTCCACAAGGCACGGTGTGGCTCAACCTCGGGGACAGCTACGGCGGTTCATGGGGTCATTACGTGGCGGCCGGATCTACTGCGCGTACGGCGGCGGAGCGGTCTCGTACTCCGTACGGGACACATCGGCCGCCGCAGGCGTCGTATCGGGCGAAGGATCTCGTCGGTGTGCCCTGGCGGGTCGCGCTTGCCCTGCTGGACCGAGGCTGGCTGGTGTGGCGCGAGATCGTCTGGCATAAACCGAATGCCCGGCCCGAGAGCGTCCGAGACCGGTTCGCGCACCGATACGAGACCATCTTCGCATTGGCCCGAGACCGGCGAGACCGCGACGAGACCGGCAGCGAGACGGAGGTGTGGACGGTCTCGGCTGACCGGAAGCGAGTAGATCATCCGGCTGTGGGCACCCTGGAGATCGCGCGGCGGTGTGTGCGGCTGGGGTGTCGTCCGGGCGGGACCGTTCTCGATCCGTTCTCTGGGAGCGGGACGACCGGTATCGCGGCGTTGGAGCATCGTTGCCGTTTCATCGGGATCGACCTCGATCCGGAGTGTCACGCACTCGCGTTGCGACGCCTGGGCCTGGCGACATGACGGCTGAGCTGGGGCAGGCGATGACGCTGGCGGAGGTGGCAGCGTTGCCGGCCGTGGTGGATCTGATGACGGCCGCGCGAGCGTTGGGGATTCGGCGCACGACGGCGTATGCGTTGGCTCGGGGTGGCTCTTTTCCTTGCCCGGTGTTCCGGGTTGGTGCCGGGTATCGGGTGCCGACGTCCGGTTTGTTGCGGTTGCTGGGTTTGGCCACCTGATCCGGTGATCTTTGCTGGGCTTGGGCTTCCCCGAGTGGTGGTGGCAGCGCGAGTATCAAGCCTGGAGAAAGCCCCTGGTGGGTGCTTGACGAATGAGGGGAGAGGATTTTCGGTGGCCGATGGGTCGGTGTACCGGCGGTGTTCGTGCCGGGACGAGAACGGGAAGTCGCTCGGCGAGGCGTGTCCGAAGCTGGCGAACAAGCGGCACGGGCAGTGGTACTTCCGGATCGAGCTGCCGAAGGACGCACAGGGCAACCGCCGCCCGCGGCGCCGCGGCGGCTACGAGAGTGCGACCGAGGCCGAGAATGGGCTGCAGCGGGCGCGAGACCTGCTCGGGATCGCCGAGGCGGGTGACACCGAGACGCTGCGGAAGATCGGAGACTTGCTCGCGGGATTGATCTCGCAGAAGGAACCGCTGCCCGAGACCGAGACGGTGCGCCGTCTCGTCCGAGCCGGATCCGCGGTGCTGGAACAGCCGCTGATGGACGCGGTGTTCGACGAGTTTCTGGTGCGGAAGAAGCGCACGGTGAGTCGGAACATGTACCGCTCCTACGAGTCGCACGTCCGGCTCTACCTCCGGCCGCACCTAGGCAAGGTTCGGCGCGACCGGCTGCGGGTTGGACATCTGGATGCGATGTTCGAGGCGATCGTGGAGCGCAACGAGCTGATCGCCGAATACCGGGCCAGCGGCGACCCGAAGAAGGTGGCGGCGGTGAAGTGGCAGCGTCCGGTCGGGCCGACATCGCTGCACCGGATCAAGGAGACGCTGCGGGCGATCCTGCGGCCGGCGGTGGACCAGGGCCTGCTGACCCACAATGTCGCCAAGCTGGTCGAGTTGCCGCCAGCGGTGCGGCCGAAGCCGAAGCTGTGGACCCCGGAGCGCATCGCCAAGTGGCGCCGCACCGGCGAGGTGCCGTATCCGGTGATGGTGTGGACGGGAGACCTGACCGGCCAGTTCCTGGACTTCACCGTGAACCACCGGCTGTATCCGCTGTTCCACCTGATCGCCCACACCGGCTTGCGGCGGGGCGAGGGCTGCGGTCAGCGGCGCTCGGACACGTACCTGGACGCGGCGTCCCTGGAGGTTGCCAACCAGATCGTGCAATACGGGTGGGAGACCGGCCAGAGCAAGCCCAAGACCCCGTCCTCGGAAGGCATCGTCTCCCTCGACCCGAGCACCGTCTTGGTGCTGCGCGCGCACCTGGCTCGCCAGGACGAGGCGAAGGCTCGGCTCGGCGACGACTGGGTGGATCACGACTTGCTCTTCACCGAGCCGGATGGCAGTCCACTACATCCGGCTGACGTTGCCGACGAGTTCGCGCGGCTAATCAAGCTGGCCGGCTTGCCCCCGATCACCCTGCACGGCCTCCGCCACGGGGCGGCCACCCTGGCGTTGGGGGCGGGGGTGGACATGAAGGTGATCCAGCACATGCTCCGGCATTCGTCGATCAAGGTGACGATGGATCTGTACACGAACGTTGCCGAAGAGGTCGCCGCTGATGCGGCCCGGAAGCTGGCTGGTGCTATCCCGCGGAAGGCGTTGCACCCGGCTTGCGCTCTCGGGCTCCCCTCGGGCTCGCAGGAGACCACAATGGACGGAGAGGAAGTGGAAGGAATGATTCCAGATACCACAAAACCCCAGGCCGAAGAGAATGAGACCTGGGGGGTGGGGGTGCGCCATCAGGGACTCGAACCCCGAACCCGCTGGTTAAGAGCCAGCTGCTCTGCCAATTGAGCTAATGGCGCTGGTGTCTGCCGGGGTTTCCCCTAGCGACGTGGAAAGATTAGCACCCCGTTCAGGGCTCGTTTCAGGGGGGTCCCCTTGCCATGGTCCGGCGCCGCCGCCCCGGTGTCCCGGCTGGTCGGGCGACACTGTAGTCGGACATCGACGGCGAAACGGGCGGGTGGGCATGAGGGCTTCGACCGGCATGGGCGCGCTGGTGGTCGCGGGCGTGATCGGCCTCACGGCCGCCGGCTGCAGCAGCGGTCCCTCGGCTGAGCCGCCGAAGCAGACGGCGTCCTCGAGTGCCCCCGCGCCCGCGCCCGCCCCCGCTCCCGCCGTGCTCACGCTGAGTCCTGCGAAGGATGCCAAGGACGTCGCGCCTGGGGAGCCGGTCAGCGTCACCGTCAAGGACGGGAAGGTCGGCGAGGTGACGCTGACCGGGGCCGACGGGAAGGTCGTCGCCGGGAAGGTGCGGGCCGACGGCTCCGGCTGGGACTCCGCCGAGCCGCTCGGGTACCACAAGACCTACCGGCTCGCCGCGACCGCGACCGGCGCCGATGGCAAGCCCGTCACGGCGGAGTCGACCTTCACCACCGCCAAGCCCGCGCGGCAGCTCGACGTCTCGGTCAACCTCGTCGACGGCGAGACCGTCGGGGTCGGGATGCCGCTGATCTTCACCTTCACCGGCAACGTCGCCGACAAGGCCGCGGCCGAGAAGGCGCTGAAGGTCACCGCCGAGCCGGCCACCGAGGGTGCCTTTCACTGGTTCGGCGACAAGCAGGTGACGTGGCGGCCGAAGGAGTACTGGAAGAGCGGCACCAAGATCAAGGTCGACGCCGCCGTCTACGGCAAGCCGCTCGGCAACGGCAGCTACGGCCGGGAGGACAAGGGCGCCAGTGCCACCGTCGGCGACAAGCTCGTCGCCGTCGCCGACGGCGGGACGCACCAGATGACCGTCTCGATCAACGACAAGGAGGTCAAGACCATGCCGACCTCCATGGGCAAGCCGGGCCACAACACGCCCGCCGGCAGCTACACCGTCATGAGCGAGCACACCGGCTACACGATGAACTCCGCCACCTACGGCGTGCCCGAGGACGCGCCGGGCGGCTACAGCACCTTCGTGCAGTACGCGGTGCGCCTGTCCTACAGCGGCATTTTCTACCACTCCGCGCCGTGGTCGGTGCGGCAGCAGGGTCACAGCAACGTCAGCCACGGCTGCCTGAACCTCTCCACCGAGAACACGAAGTGGCTCATGGACACCTCCAAGAAGGGCGACATCGTCACGGTGCAGAACAGCGGCGGCCCGAAGCTCGAGCCGACCGACGGCTGGAGCGTCTGGCAGCTGTCCTGGGACGAGTGGCGCGCGGGCGGCAACTAGCCGGAGTCGCGAACGAGCTCCCGCGCCTCCGCCTCGGTCGACACCGCGGGGCCCGACCCCCACAGCGGCTTGTTCGCGGTCTCGCGGCTGAAGAACACCGCGATCGCGCCGATCGCGCCGGCCGCCATCAGGTACCAGGCCGGCCAGAAGTCGTGGCCGGTCGCGGAGATCAGCGACTGCATCACCAACGGTGTCGTGCCGCCGAAGAGCGACACCGAGATGTTGAACGCGATCGACAGCGCGCCGTAGCGGATCGCCGTCGGGAACAGCGCGGGCAGCGCCGCCGGCATCGACACCTCGAAGCAGAGCAGCAACAGGCCGAGCCCCATCAGGCCGAGGAACGTGAGGACGAGCCCGCCGTCGTGCACCAGCAGCATCAGCGGCCAGGACAGCACGAGGAACCCGAGGCAGCCCGCCATCATCACCGGTTTGCGGCCGACGTGGTCGGTGATCCGGCCGCCGACCATGATGATGAGCATCATCACGACCATCACGACGATGATCAGCAGCAGTCCGTGGGTGGCGTCGAGGTGCAGCTGCTCCGACAGGTACGTCGGCATGTACGACAGCAGCATGTAGTCGGTGACGTTGAACACGAGCACCAGGCCGACGCAGACGAGCAGCGCGGGCCAGTATTCGGTGAACATCTTCCAGAACGGCTCGCCGGTGCGGCCGCGCTTCTCGGCCTCCTCGGCGTGCTTCTGGAACGCAGGCGTTTCCTCGAGCTTGAGGCGCATGTAGAGGCCGATGATGCCGAGCGGCCCGGCGATGAGGAACGGCACGCGCCAGCCCCAGTCGAGCAGCGTCTCGTGCGGCACCCAGGCCTTCATGCCGGTGACGACGGACGCGCCGAGCACGTACCCGGAGAGCGTGCCGAACTCGAGCCAGGAACCCATGAAGCCACGGCGTTTGTCGGGGGAGTACTCGGCGATGAACGTCGTCGCGCCGCCGTATTCGCCGCCGGTGGAGAAGCCCTGCACCATGCGGGCGAGGACGAGCAGGATGGGCGACCAGACGCCGATGGTGGCGTACGACGGGATCAGCCCGATGCAGAGCGTGCCGATCGCCATCATGATCATGGTGACGGCGAGGACCTTCTGCCGTCCGATGCGGTCGCCGAGCGGCCCGAAGACGAGGCCGCCGAGCGGGCGCATGAGGAAGGCGGCGGTGAAGGCGCCGAACGTCCCGATGAGCCGCACGCCCGGCGACACGCTGGCCGGGAAGAACACCTCGGAGATGGTGTCGGCGATGTAGGCGTAGACGCCGAAGTCGAACCACTCCATGGCGTTGCCCAGCGCCGCGGCTCCGACCGCGCGCTTGAGCAGGGACCGGTCGACGACGGTGATGTCCTCGTACCGCAGTTTCTTCCGCTTTCGTGTCTTCGGCAGTGAACGTTCCACCGGTCCACGGTGCATCGGCATCCGGCCTCTCGCACGATGAGCCATCCGGTCGTGAGCGCTACCACGTTTGGGCGAAGGCCAATTAGGACATTTCAAGCTGCCTACACTTCCGCGCGTATCGAGGGGGCAGCTCATGACGACGGTCGTGGTATCGGAAGCACCGGTCGGGCGGAAGCTGCCCGCGCCGCTGTGGTGGACGGTGCTGTCCGGGGCGCTGCTGCTGGTGATCTTCGCGGGCTACACCGTGTGGGCGGGTGTCTGGACGACGGCGGGCGTCTACCTCGAGGACTTCAAGTCCTATGTGGCGACCGGCCGCGCGGTGCGCGCCGGGGTGGCCCTGTACGAACCCGGGGTCTCGGCCCTGCCGACGATCGGCGGCACGTTCAAGTACACGCCGTTCGCGGCCGGCGTGTTCGTGCCGTTGACGGTGGTGCCGAAGCTGCTGCTGCCGCTGCTGGCCGTGCTGGTGAACCTGTTCTCGCTGCTGGTGGTCGTGTGGGTGTCGCTGGGGCAGCAGGGTTACGCGCCGGACCAGGGCCGGGTCGCGGCGACGGCGGCGTTGACGGCGCTGGCGCTGCCGCTGCAGCCGGTGTTGATGAACTTCACCTCGGGCCAGGTGAACCTGCTGTTGCTGTGCCTGGTCCTGGTGGACCTGACCGGCCGGAACCGCTGGTGGACGGGCGCCGGGGTCGGACTGGCGGCGGGCATAAAGCTGACACCGGCGATCTTCGTGGTGTACCTGCTGGTGACACGCAGGTTCCGCGCGGCAGCGGTGGCCACGGGCACGTTCGCCCTGACAGTCCTGGCCGGCTTCGTGGCCCTCCCCCGAGATTCGGCAGCATTCTGGTCGGCAAACCTGGCGGACCCATCCCGAATCACGGGCGACAGCGACGCGACGTCCCCGGAGAACCAGTCGATCCGAGGCGCACTGGCCCGCCTGCTGGACATCCCGGACGTCCCGGGCAAGATCTGGATCCCCGCAGCAGCAGTAGTAGCCCTGGCGGCCCTGTGGATAGCGATCCGAGCCCACCGCGAGGGCCGCGAACTGCTGGCAGTGAGCGTAACGGGCGCCATGATGGTCCTGGTGACACCCTGGACCTGGTCGCACTACTGGGTCTGGTTCATCCCCTTCTTCGTAATGGGCGCATGTGCGGCATTCCGAGCCCGAACATGGCTCCCAGCAGCAGCCCTAACGGTGACGTACCTCCTGCTCTTCCCCTGGAAGGTAGGAGACGGCCGAGGCAACGTCCCGGTAGTAGGCCTGGCGGTCCTCCCGGACAACTACGCCCCAATAACCCAGGCACTGGCCCACGCCCTCTACGTAGCCCTGGCCCTGGCGCTGATAGCCCTGGCAGCAATCCGCCCAGCCCAGCTAAACCCCACCCTCACAAGGACGACCACACCAACCCACCCAAGGTAACCACGGGGATGGGGGTCCGGGGGCTCGCCCCCGGCGGGGGTGTGGGGGTTCGACCCCCACAAAAAGGCGAAACCCCAGGCGAGGGGAAGGTTGCGAAGCAACCGACCAGCCTGGGGCCAATGGGGTGAGCGACGGGTTTCGAACCCGCGACCTCCTGGACCACAACCAGGTGCTCTACCAGCTGAGCTACGCCCACCATCAGCGAGGGAACCGCTTGCGATCACCTCGTTGGCTGTAATCGTAGCGGGTGCCCTCGCGGGGTTCGCAGGGGGTTACCTCTGGTGCTGTTCCTGCACTTCAGCGGCGGCGGCCTTGGCTTCTTCGCTGCTGGGGCCGGGTTGGGGGACGAAGGCGACGCGCCGGTAGTAGTCGAGTTCGCCGATGGATTCCTTGATGTCGGCGAGGGCGCGGTGGGCGAGGCCCTTCTCCGGCTTCGCGTAGTAGATGCGGGGGTACCAGCGGCGGACGAGTTCCTTGACGGAGGAGACGTCGACCATGCGATAGTGGAGGTGGGCGTCGAGGGCCGGCATGTCGCGGGCGATGAAGCCGCGGTCGGTGGCGATGGAGTTGCCGGCGAGGGGGGCGGTGCCGGATTCGGGGACGTGCTCGCGGATGTAGTCGAGGACGCGGCGTTCGGCTTCTTCGAGGGTCACGGTGGAGCGGCGGACTTCCTCGGTGAGGCCGGAGTGGGCGTGCATCTCGCGGACGATGTCGGGCATCCCGGCGAGTTTTTCCTCGTCGGCGTGGATGACGATGTCGACTCCGTCGCCGAGGATGTTCAGCTCCGCGTCGGTGACGAGGGCGGCGATTTCGATCAACGCTTCCTTGCCGAGGTCGAGCCCCGTCATCTCGCAGTCGATCCAGACTAGGCGGTCGGTCACCTGGTGACCCTAACCCGACACGGGGATATGAGGAGCGTTACCTGCGCGTACGGCGCGTTACGCTCGCGAAGCCGGGTTCGGATGTGGTGTCGGACACAGATCGGGAGCGGGACAGTGACGGTGCAGGGGTCGCCGGCGAGTGAGATCGCCGCTCGTTACGCGAGTGAGGGTGCTGCGCTGGAGCTGGGTGCGGTGGTGCTCGACGGGCAGGTGGACGCGGCGGCCGCGGTGCGGCTGCCGTTGGCGACGCTGAACCGGCACGGCTTGGTCGCGGGGGCGACCGGGACGGGCAAGACGAAGACTTTGCAGCTGATCGCGGAACAGTTGTCGGCCGCCGGGGTGCCGGTGGTGCTCGCGGACGTGAAGGGCGATCTGTCCGGGCTCGCCGCGGCGGGGGAGGCGAACGACAAGGTCACGCGGCGTTCGCGGGAGCTCGGTGACGACTGGGCGGGCTCCGCGTTCCCCGTGCAGTTCCTGTCGCTGGGGACGGGCGGGAAGGGGGCGCCGGTCCGGGCGACGATCACCAGCTTCGGGCCGGTGTTGCTGGCGAAGGTGCTGGGGCTGAACGACACGCAGGAGTCGACGCTCGGGCTGATCTTCCACTGGGCGGACCAGCGCGGCCTCGCCCTGCTGGACACGAAGGACCTCCGTTCGGTGATCACGCACCTGACGAGCGACGAAGGCAAGGAGGACCTGAAGGGCATCGGTGGGGTCTCGGCGGCGACGGCCGGGGTGATCCTGCGTGCGCTGTCCAATCTGGAGGCCCAAGGCGGGGAGGACTTCTTCGGCGAACCGGAGCTGGACGTCCACGACCTGATGCGGCAGGCGGACGGCCGGGGTGTCGTCACGCTGCTGGAGCTGGACAACCTGCAGGCGAAGCCGGCGTTGTTCTCGACGTTCCTGATGTGGCTGCTGGCGGAGCTGTTCGAGGAGCTGCCCGAGGAAGGCGATCTCGACAAGCCGAAGCTGGTGTTCTTCTTCGACGAAGCCCATCTGCTCTTCTCCGACGCGTCGAAGGCGTTTGTGGACCGCATCGAACAGACCGTGAAGCTGATCCGGTCGAAGGGTGTCGGCGTGTTCTTCTGCACGCAGCTGCCGACGGACATCCCGAACGCCGTGCTTTCGCAGCTCGGTGCCCGGATCCAGCACGCGCTGCGCGCGTTCACCCCGGACGACCAGGCGGCGCTGGCCAAGACGGTCAAGACCTACCCGAAGACGAAGTTCTACGAGCTCGACGCGGCGTTGACGTCGCTGGGTATCGGTGAGGCGATCGTCACGGTGCTGTCGGAGCGGGGCGCGCCGACGCCGGTGGCGTGGACGCGGCTGCGTGCGCCGCGGTCGAAGATGGGCTCGATCGGGCCGGAGGCCGTCGCCGCGGCCGTGACGGCGTCCGACCTGCACGCCAAGTACGCCGAGACGATCGACCGGGAATCGGCCTACGAGAAGCTGGCCGCGAAGGTCGCCGCCGCTCCGCCGCCCGAGGCGCCCGCTCCGGAGCCCGGGAAGGACGAGCCGGGGCTCCTCGAGTCGGCGATGAAGAACCCCGCCGTGAAGTCGTTCATGCGGTCGGCGGCGAGCGCGCTGGGCCGGGAGATCACGCGGGGGCTGTTCGGCAACCGGAGGCGGTGAGCAATACCTGACGCTCCTTGTCAGGTTTCGCTGTCAAGGTGGTTCCCACACCGAAGAGAGGGAACCCATCATGACCAGCACCGCCACCGCGTCGTTCACCGTCGACCAGTGGGAGCCGCAGGCGACCGACGAGTTCGCGGGCAACGAGCTCGCCCGGGTGGCGATCGCCAAGACGTTCACCGGGGCGGTCGAGGGGACCAGCAAGGTCGAGCTTTTGACGGCGACCAACGCGACTTCGCGCGCGTATGTCGGCTTCGAGCGGCTGGAGGTCTCGGTCGACGGCCGCAAGGGCAGCTTCGTCCTGCACCACACAGCCGACGAGGAGTCCGGAATGGCTTTGAAGATCCTCACCGGCTCCGGGGCCGGCGAGCTGACCGGGATCTCCGGGACGGCGAACATCGAGATCGACGGCGAGAACCACCACTTGACCCTCATGTACACGCTCTGAGCAGCACGAAGGCCGTTTCGAGAGCCCCCGATTGACTCTCGAAACGGCCTTCGCGGTGTACCCCGCTCCGCTCCCCGAAGCGGGGGACGGGCCGCCCCGTCCGCGGCCCGTCCGCGGCTAGCTGTTCACGATCTGGTCGACGATCTTCTTGGCGTCGTTGATCGGGATCGCGAAGCCGATCCCGACGCTGCCCGCCGCGCCGTTGGCCGATGCCGCCGGGCTGTAGAGCGCCGAGTTGATGCCGATCACGTTGCCCTGGGCGTCGACCAGCGCGCCGCCGGAGTTGCCCTGGTTGATCGCGGCGTCGGTCTGGATCGCGGTGTAGCTGGGCGCGTCGCTGCTCTGCTCCGACGTCCGGCTGAACGGCGAGCGCTGCTGCTGCTCGCCCTGCCCGATGTCGGAGAGGTTGCGGTTCAGGGCGCTGACGATGCCGGTGGTGACGGTGTTCTGGAGGCCGCCCGGCGACCCGATCGCGACCACTTCCTGGCCGACGACCAGCTTGCTCGAGTCGCCCAGCGTCGCCGCCGTCAGGCCGCTCGCGTTCTGCGCCTGCACCACCGCGATGTCCGCCTTGGTGTCCGCGCCGACCACACTGGCCTGGTACTTCTTGCCGTCGGCTGTGGTGATGACGACGTTCTGGGCGCCGTCGACGACGTGCGCATTGGTCAGGATCCGGCCGTTCGAGGTCAGGATGACGCCGGAGCCGATGGCCTCGCCCTGAGCGGTGGTGACGTTGATCTGGACGACGCTGGGCGTCACCTTCGCCGCGACGGCGCTCACGTCACCGGTCGCGGTGGAGTTCGAGACCGGCTGCCCGTTCACGGCCGGCGTGCTCACCGACGTCGTCGCGCCGTCCGCCGAGTTCGCGGTCAGCCCGACGATCGCGGCGCCGCCGACGCCGCCGACCAGGGCGGCGCCGAGGGCGGTCGCGCTGACGATCATCGCGACGCGGCCGGCCCTGCGCGGCTTGGCCTTGAGCGCCGTGGGCGCGTGCCCCTGACCCGGCGGCTGCGGCGTGAAGAGCGGATTCGGCGCGGCCTGCTGCTGGTAGGCGTACTGCGCGTACGGCCCGTACTGCTGGGTGCTCTGGTGCGGCTGGTGCCCACCGGGTGAGGCGGGGCCGGGCCGACTCTCGTTCTCGGTCATGGCACCAGATTCGCGCCCGTGCTTGTGAACAGCCTGTGGAAATACCTCAGGCTTTGCTGAGAAGAATCAGCTGAGAAAACTCAGGTTTTCCTCAGGCGTCAGGCGAAGAACGACGGGACGTCCAGGGCTCCTCCCGCCGCTTCGAACTCGTCGTGCACCGCCTTCCGCAGCGCGGCGTCGCCGAGGTAGTCGGCGGCGGTCAGGGCCAGCCCCAGCGCACCGTCCCGGACTCCCGCGTCGCCCGTCTCCGAACCGGCCGCGGCCGCGAACTCCTTGGTGTGCAAGGCGGTCGTCGGTCCTGAGACCGCGAGCATGGGGTGCAGCGCGGGCATCCGGTACGACAGGTTGCCGAGGTCGGTGGAGCCGGTGAGCGACTCCGGCACGATGCCGGGCGGGAGCGGCTTGCGGCCGGTGATCACCTGGTTGGCCGACCAGCGCCCGGCGAGCGCGGTGTTGAACCGGATCGGCAGGTAGGCCGCCTGGGCGTCCCAGATCAGCTCGACGCCGCAGCCGGTCATCGCCGCGGCGCCTTCGGCGATCGACGTCATGCGGGCGGCGAGGTCACGCAGGGTCTCCGGGCTCTGGGAGCGCAGGTAGAACAGCAGCGCGGCGCGTGCCGGGATGACGTTGGGCCGGGCGCCGCCGTCGGTGAACACGCCGTGGACGCGGTCGCTCTGCGGCAGCTGCTGGCGCAACGCCGAGACGCCCTGGTACGCCGCGACCGCCGCGTCGAGCGCGTTGCGGCCCATGAACGGCTGGGCGCTCGCGTGGGCGCCGACGCCGTGGAAGACCATCTCCAGCTGACGGCGGCCGAGGAACGGGTGCAGCGCGATGTCGTGGCTGAACGGGTGCAGCATGATCACCGCGTCGACGTCGTCGAACACGCCGGCGCGGGCGAGGATCTCCTTGCCACCCCCGCCCTCCTCGGCCGGTGTGCCGATGAGGCTGACGCGGCCGCCGAGCCGTTCGGCGACCGTGGCCGCGCCGAGGAACCCGCCCGCGGCGGTGGTGCAGATGATGTTGTGACCGCACGCGTGGCCGAGCCCGGGCAACGCGTCGTACTCGGCGAGGACGGCGATGTGCGGGCCCTCTTGTCGGGGCGTGCTGACCCGCAGTGCGGTGTCGAGCCCGCCGACGCCGACGGTGGCCTCGTGGCCGTGGCGTCGCAGGAGGTCCGCCAGGGCCCGGACCGAGCGGTGCTCGGCGAACCCTTCCTCCGGGTGGGCGTGCAGATCTTGGCTCAACGCCACCAGATCGGGTGAGCCGCGCTCTACCGCGGCGGTCACCTCGGCCCGGGTCGCCTCGTCCGCGCCCGGGTGGGGCGAGGACAGCGGTTCGGCGGCCGCGACGGCGTCGGCGGTGGCCTCGACCAGGGAACGCAGGTAGCTGTCGTCGGGCGGGACGGGATCGGCGTGGGTCATGGGGCGATGCTAACCGCCGCCCCCGACAATTCGTGCCGCTCAGCCCAGCCGGCCCGCGACGATCTGCGTGACGCCGGCGTACCGTTCGGTGATCTCCGTGAAGCCGCGGGCGCGCAGGCTCGCCGCGATTTCGCCGCGGTCGAACATCCGCTGCCCGCTCACGATCCCGCCGGTCGACTCGATCAGCCGCAGGGGCTGCCTGCCGCTGCGCGCGGTCGTCAGCAAGACGATCCGGCCGCCTGGTTTCAGTACGCGTGCGAAGGAGTCCAGCGCGGTTTCCGGCTCGGCGAACATGTGAAGCGCGGCGAAGCAGCAGAGTCCGTCCACAGTGGACGATTTCAACGGCAGGCGGACGGCGTCGGCACGCAGGTAGGCGACGGTGTCCGGGCCGCGCTCGGCGACGGCCTTGGCGAGCATGGCGCGGGCGCCGTCGAGCCCGATCGCCAGCCCGTCCGGGCCGACGGCCGCGCCGAACGCGCGGGTGAACCGCCCGGTTCCGCAGGCGACGTCGAGCACCGTGTGCCCCGGGGCCGGCCGGAGGAGTTTCGTGGCGAGCTCGACTTCGCCCGCCATGCTCGGCCCGAACGGGCCTTTGAACGCGCGGCCGAGGGCGGGGCGCCAGTACCGCTCGTAGACCTGCGGGAGGAGGGTCGTGCGCATCAGGCGCTGCGTGATGCCGGTCGGCGGACCGGCCTGGTTCGCCGGGCCCAGCAGGTCGAGGTAGCCGCTGTCGGTCTCCGCCGCCGTCTCGAGCAGGGCGTTCGCCCGCTCCAGGGCGGTGTTCCGGCTGGTGGGCACGCATCCTCCCGGGGTTCGGATACCGGCAGTATGCCCACTCGGCCGCACTCGATCGAGTGAACAAATCCGCGCTCGGCCCGGAATTGTCGGTGGTCGTTCCTAACGTCGCAGGCGAGGTTCCGATCCGAGGAGGAGAGATGACGACGATTTCCGTTCCGTGTGGCGAGATCGCGGTGCGCGGCGAGTTCGACCTGGCCGCGGCGGCCCGGTTCCTGACCGGCTTCGCCCCCGCCGGGCAGCCGGAAGCGGAGCCCGGCGCGCTCCGGGTGGCCTTCCCGTTGGAGGGCGTGTGGACACCGGTGGGCGCGGTGCTGCGGCAGAGATCGCCCGGCGAGGTGACGGTCGAGGTCCACGGGCCGCCCGAGCACGCGGAGGCGGTGGTGGCCCAGGTGCGGAGGATGTGCTCGCTGGACATCGACGGCACCGCGTTCCCGGAGGTCGCCGGCCGGGATCCGGTCGTGGCGCTGCTCCAGGACCTGCACCCGGGGCTGCGGCCGGTGTTGTTCGCGTCGCCGTACGAAGCGGCGTGCTGGGCGGTGCTGAGCCACCGGATCTGGATGACGCAGGCGGTGCGGCTGCGCCGGCGCCTGACCGAGCGGTACGGCACGGAGGTCGACGTCGGTGGGCGCAGGCTGAGGTCGTTCCCGGCCCCCGCGGCGCTGGCGAAACTGGAGTACCTGCCCGGGCTGCCGGGCCCGAAGATGTCCCGGCTGCGGGGCATCGCCGAGGCGGCGGCCGGGGGACTGCTGGACGCGGCCGCGTTGCGGGCGATGCCGGCGGAGGAGGCACTGAAACAGCTGCAGCTGCTGCCGGGAGTCGGCCGGTTCAGTGCGGAGCTGATCCTGATCCGCGGAGCGGGCCACCCGGACGTGTTCCCGCGGGCGGAGAGCCGCCTCCACGAGATCCTGCGCGACGCCTACCACGTCCCCCAGGCGGATGTAGCGGGGCTGGCGGCGTTGGCGGAGGCCTGGGCGCCGTTCCGGAGCTGGGTGTCGTTCCTGTTCCGCGTCGAAGGCGAGGCCAGGATGCGGGAGTCGCGATGACCTGAGCGCGGCGATGCTCGGCAGGCCCGACGGTGTTCGGCGCCTGTCACCGGGCGCTCGCGGCAGTGAGATCCGGCGCGTGCCCTCGGCTGGCGGCTGGTCCGGCGCGGTGCTGTCCGACCCCGGCGGCTGCCGGCCTTCCCGGAGCGAGCCCGCTCACCCAGGCCTCGCTGCTCCGCGGCCGCCGTCTCGGCGGGGTGCCGTCTCGACAGAAAGGAGAACGCAACGACCCGTTACCGGAAGCCGCGTCGCGGCGAGCGGCGGGGACTCACAGTAGCCAGATATCGCCTGTGGTGAGGTGTCCGGGTGAGCTCGCCCGTTCAACTCGCGTTCGGCGGACCGGCCGGTTACGCCCTATCGGCTTTCCGTGCGGCCGCCGCCACCGATGACTCGCCGGCTGGTTCGCTGCTCGAGCAGGCCCAGACCCCCGCGGTGATCACTCTGATCGCCGGTGGTGTGGCCATGCTGGTCGTGCTCGTCGGCGGCACGCCGTGGCGGCGCGCGCGGAACGTCGTGACGATCGTGCACGAGGCCGGCCACGCGCTGGCCGCCGTGCTGGTCGGACGGCGCCTGCAGGGCATCAAGCTGCACTCGGACACCTCGGGCGTCACCGTCTCGCGCGGCAAGCCCGAGGGGCCGGGCATGGCGTTCACCGCGATGGCCGGGTACCTGGCGCCGTCGGTGCTGGGGCTGCTGTTCGCCAGCCTGCTGGGCTCCGACCTGGTCGGCACGGTCCTCGTCCTGATCGCGCTGCTCCTGCTCGGTGTGCTGGTGATGGTGCGCAACGCCTACGGGGTGTTCACCGTCGTCGCCAGCGCCGCGGTGCTCGCGCTGGTCGCGTTCGTCGCGCCGGTCGAGGTGCAGGCGCCGTTCAGCTACCTCGTGACGTGGTTCCTGCTGTTCGGCGGCGTGCGGCCGGTGGCGGAGCTGCAGGTCAAGCGGCGGCGCGGGCAGGCCCGTGACTCCGACGCCGACCAGCTCGGCCGGCTCACCGCGGTGCCGCCGGTGCTCTGGGTGCTGGCGTTCGCCGTGGCGACCGTCAGCTGCTTGATCGCCGGGGGGCTGTGGCTGCTGGAGCCCCTCGCCGCGTGAGCGGCCGAACAGCCCTGCCGCGTGAGCGGCCGAACAGCCCTGCCGCGTGGGCGGCCGGAACAGCCCTGCCGGGTGAGCGACTGGGCGGCCCTGCCGCGTGAGCGGCCGGGCGCCGGTCACCGGGTCGCGCGCATGCGGCAAACTGGTCTCTCGCTGGTCGCGCGGAGGGAGACGAACGATGGACGAGGTCGCCAAGGCCGTGGAGGAGTGCGCACGGGCGGCGAAGCTGGCCGCGCCGTCGCTCGCCGCCGCGAGCGCTGAGGCCGTCGACGCCGCGCTGGCCGGGATGGCGGAGCGGCTGCTCGCGCACCGCGACGAGATCCTCGAGGCGAACCAGGCCGACGTCGAGCGCGCGAAGGGCGAGGGGATGAGTGCCGGCCTGCTGGACCGGCTCACCATCACCCCGGAGCGGCTGACCGGCATGGCCGAGCAGCTGCGGCTCCTCGCCGGGGCCCCGCACCAGGAGCGCTCGGTCGAGGTGTCCACGCTGGACGGCGGCTTGCGGCTGGTCGAGCGGCGGCGTCCGGTCGGCGTCATCGGCGCGAACTACGAGGCGCGGCCGAACGTGACCGTGGACGTGGCGTCGCAGCTGGTCAAGTCGCGCAACGCCGGCGTCCTGCGCACCGGCTCGGCCGCGCTCGGTTCGGCGCAGCGGCTGCGCGAGGTCGTCATCGCTCCGGCGCTGGCGGAGGCGGGCATCGACGCGGACTGTGTGCAGCTGGTGCCCCGGGTGGAGCGCGAGGCGGCGTCCGCACTGGTGCGGCTGCCGAACCTGGTGCCGCTGGTGATCCTGCGCGGCAGCGGTGACAGCACCCGGGCGCTCGCCACCGAGGCGGCGGTCCACGGCGTGCGCACGCTGGCCCACGCCGACGGCGGCGGGGTCCTGTACGTCGACCGCGGTGCCGACGTCACCAAGGCGCGTGACCTGGTCTACGCCAGCCTCGACCGCCTCGGCGTCTGCAACCGGCTCAACCTGCTCCTCATCCACGAGGGCATCCACGAGGAAGCCTGGCCGGCGATCTCCGAAGCGCTCGCCGAGCGCGGGGTCACGCCGTCGCTGGCCCCGCACGAGCACCCCATCGGCTACGAGTGGGCGCTCGACTCCGACCGGGAAGCGACCGTCACGGTCGCCAAGGTCGGCGCGCTCGCCGACGCCGTCGAGATCGCCAACGAACGGACCTCAGGCCTCGCGGCGGGCATCGCCACCGAGGACGAGTCGGCCGCCGACGCCTTCTTCGACGGCTACACCGGCACGGGTGTCTTCTGGAACGCGCCGACCCGGCTCCTCGACGGCTTCAAGCTGCTCGCGGTCCCGGAAACCGGCATCAACCTGGACAAGGTCCCCGGTCCGCGCGGGCCGGTGACGTACACGGACCTCTACGTCCGCCAGTACGCGGTCCTGCCCGCCTGAAGCTCCGCGCCGGTCACTGCGCGGGCGGGACGTCCGCGAGCTTGCGGAGCTCCCTGACGGTGTCCGCCGCGTTGGTGACCAGCTCGGTCCGGTCACTCGGGTCTCCGGAGTAGCGGTAGATCGCCGTCGGCCCGTCGCTGATGGCGATCGCCGCGACCAGACGGCCTTCGGGGTCGCGGGTGAGCCCGGTCGTCACCGGCACCTCCCGGCCGACGGTGTCGACCGTGGTGAGCGTCCGTTCCTTGTACCAGCCTCGCGTGGTCATGTTCCGCAGCTCCGGGGGATGGGGATCACAGGGATACGTCGTAGGACGCGAGGATCACCGAAGGCGTTACGGCATACTGGGGCGGGTGATCTCCCGGCCGCACGTCCTGCTGTCCGCCGCGCAGTCGCTCGACGGCTACCTCGACGACACCTCGCCCGAGCGGCTCGTGCTGTCCACTGAGGACGACTTCGCCGTCGTCGACCGGTTGCGGGCCGAGGCGGACGCGATCTTCGTCGGGGCCGGCACCGTCCGCGCCGACAACCCGCGGCTGCTCGTGCGGTCACCCGAGCTGCGGCGGCAACGCACAGCGCGGGGCAAGCCCGAACAGCCGGTCAAGGTCACCGTGACCACCCGCGGCCTCGATCCGGACGCGCAGTTCTTCACCGTCGGGGATACCGAAAAGATCGTCTACGCGCCGCCCGGCGCCGCGGATGCTTTGAAGCACGTCGCCACCGTCGTCGACGCCGGCGACCCGCCCGACTTCGGGCGCGTCCTCGACGACCTCGGGGCGCGCGGTATCGAAAGGCTGCTGGTCGAAGGCGGCGGCGGAATCCACACCCGATTCCTCACCGAAGGACTGGCCGACGAGCTGCGCCTGGCGATCGCGCCGTTCTTCGTCGGGCAGCCGGACGCGCCGCGGTTCGTCGGCCCCGGGCGCTACCCGCGACCGCTGGTCCTCACCGGCGCGAACGAACTCCAAGGCATGGCGATCCTCGAGTACCGCGCGGCGGAGGAACCGTCCGGCCGGGACGTCCAGCGGCTCAAGGAAGCCATCGCGCTCGCCGCCGAATGCCCGCCCAGCCACACCTTCCGGGTCGGGGCCGTGATCACCGACGCCGACGGCGAGGTCGTCGCGACCGGGCATTCCGGCGAGGGTGACCCGCTGAACCACGCCGAAGAAGCCGCGCTCGCCAAGTGCGCCGGCGACCCGCGACTGGCCGGGGCGACCATGTACAGCTCGCTGGAGCCGTGCAGCAACCGGAGTTCGCACCCGCGCAGCTGCACCCAGCTCATCCTCGACGCCGGCATCCCGCGCGTCGTGTTCGCCTGGCGAGAGCCGGCGGTGTTCGTCGACGCCCAGGGCACCGAGCTGCTGCGGCAGGCCGGGCGGCACGTCGTCGAGGTGCCCGCGCTGATCCCGGAGGTCCAGCGCGAGAACACCCACCTCGACTTCTGAGACTTCCGAGCGGCTAGCAGGCGCCGTTGTCCACCCAGACGCCCCATTCGCCGGTGGTCCCGGGCTCTTCGCCCTGCGTCCACCACTTCGCCGTCCACTTGTGGCTGTTGTGCGAGACGACGTTGTCCTTGACGTAGACCTTCGTCCGGTCCCACTCCGCCGCGGTGCACGAGCCGTTGCCCGGCGTGGTCGGGGTCGTCGTCACCGGAGGCGTCGTTTGCGGCGGTGTCGCACCCGCGAAGCGGACGCTGAACTTCGTGAAGTCCCAGTCGTTCTGGGGGACGTTGCTGCACACGCCGTTGTCGGTCGTGCCGACGCAGGCGCGGTCCCGGTTGACCGACCAGAACGTGAAGCGGCCGAGGCCGTGACTGGTCGCGTAGTCGTACACCGTCTGGAAGTCCGAGGTGTAGAACATTTCCGCCGCGTCCGACTTGCCGTTCATGCCGGAGAAACCTTCGTGGGCGTACGCGGTCGCGCTGTCCCAGCCCAGGTGCGACATGAGCAGCCCGTGCATGGCTTCCAGCGCCGACACCTGCGACGAACCGCCGTTGAAGCCGCCGTCGAAGGGCATGATCGAGAAGTTGTTCGGGGTGAAGCCGATCGACTTCGCCTGGTCGATCAGCTGGGTGCCGAACCAGCCGGTGCCGGCCGCGGTGCCCGGCATGGTCACCGAAACGAACAGGCCGGGGTTGTTGGCCTGCAAGGTCTTCGCCGCGCCGAGCTCGTTCGCGATGGCCGCGGTGTTCTCGTACTCGGGCTCTTCGAGGTCGAAGTCGATCGCCTTGAGCGAGTATTTCGTGACGACCTGCTGGTACGCGGCGGCCGTCGCGGCCACCGTCCCGCAGGTCTGGCCGAGCTTAGTGCCGCCGTAGCCGCCGACGGACACCGAGACGTCGCCGCCGGCGCCGCGGATCCGCGAGATCACGCCCGCGACGGCGGTGTCTGAGGAGACGGCCGAGGTACCGTCCCAGGTCGGGCTGCACCCGCCGCCGTTCGGCGCGAGGATGAACGCCAGCTGGAACGCCTTGAGCCCGGTCGCGTTCATGACGGTCACCGGATCGGGCGGGTTGTTGCTCTGGGGCATCAGGTACGGCGCCGCGGCGTACCAGTTGTTGCTCAACGCCGCGGTCGCCGAGGGTGCGCCGAGCAAGAGGCTGACGGCGGTGGCGGTGAACGTGGCGGCGGCGAGCCCGATGGCGGCCAGTCTGCTCTTGCGCATGAGCTGTCCTCCCGGAGGGGATCGAGGTGGACAGATCATTGGACTAGACCATTAACGAAGTCAAGACACGAACGTCGGGCAAAGCCGGAGGAGCGGGCGAAACGTCCCGGAATATCCGAAACTTGTCTCGCGAAGGGCGGCTGCGAGCGCAGTCGGCCGGGCACCGCCGAGCGTGCCCGGCCGCGCCTCGACGGCAGGTTTTGGCGGGCAAGGCGCTGGGGCGGCGGGGCTGGGGTGATTGCGTGATCGTGCGGCGGGACTCGGTGGTCGGATGTCGTGAACGACTCGTTCATGACCTCTGACGACAGGAAAGAGTCGTTCACGACCTGGCGAATCCGTCCATGGGCGGACTTGCCCGAACCCGCTCTGCCGGTGCGATGTCCTGAACGACCGGCGAAACGTCACGACTTGCCGAAACCCGGCGGGCCCGGGAGGCTCAGCTGTTGTCGTTCAGGAAGTCGTAGTCCTTGCACTCGCCGGTGTGGACCCTCTTGTCCGCCACCCAGTACCGGCAGAACTTGAAGCCGACGCGGGTCTCGGGCAGGTCGTAGACGCCGCCGTTGGCCGCGCTCTTGGTGATGCAGTTGCCGTTGCCGCCGACGTGCATGTCGTAGAGCGGGGTGCCGTTGTCCGGCGTGCCCTTGTAGACGTAGATGGCGACGCCACGGCCGTCCGCGTCGGTGTCGCAGATGTGGACGCGGTCGCCTTCTTCGGTGAACACGCCTTCGCCGCTCCAGCCGGTGACGCTGCCGTACGCGTCGCCGGTGTGCATGTGCTTCGTGTGCTCTTCGGCGGAGGCGGGCGCCGCGAAGGTGAGCACGGAGAGCAGTGCCGCGGCGGCCACGCCGAGAACCTTCTTCAAGTCTTCGTCCTTCCTCGGTGGGGAAGGCGAAGCGTAGCCACCGCGGCCTGCAAACCGCTTGCAGTCACTCCGACTCGAGGTCGCCCTCCAGCGAGAGGTACACCTCGCGCATCTTCTCCAGCAACGCCGGGTCTGGCTCTTCCCAAAGCCCCCGGTCCGCCGCCTCGCTGAGCCGCTCGACGATCCCTCGCAACGCCCACGGGTTCGCCTGGCGCAGGAACTCCTGGTTCACCTCGTCCAGCACGTACGACTCGGTCAGCTTCTCGTACATCCAGTCGCCGACGACGCCGGCTGTCGCGTCGAAGCCGAACAGGTAGTCCACCGTGGCCGCCAGCTCGAACGCGCCCTTGTAGCCGTGGCGGCGCATCGCCGCCAGCCAGCGGGGGTTGACCACGCGGGCGCGGAACACCCGGGCCGTCTCCTCGCCCAGCGTGCGGGTGCGGACCGCGTCCGGCGAGGTGCTGTCGCCCACGTAGGACGCCGGGGCCGCGCCCGTCAGCGCGCGGACCGTCGCGATCATCCCGCCGTGGTACTGGAAGTAGTCGTCCGAGTCGGCGATGTCGTGCTCGCGCGTGTCCGTGTTCTTCGCCGCCACCACGATGCGCCTGTACGAGTTCTCCATGTCCTCGCGCGCCGGGCGGCCGTCCAGATCACGGCCGTACGCGAAGCCGCCCCACACGGCGTACACCTCCGCGAGGTCCTTGTCGTCGCGCCAGTTTCCGCTGTCCATCAGGGGCAGCAGGCCCGCGCCGTACGCGCCCGGCTTCGAGCCGAAGATCCGCGTGGTCGCCCGGCGGGCGTCGCCGTGCGCGGCAAGGTCGGCCGACACGTGCGCCCGGACGAAGTTCTCGTCGAGGGGCTCGTCCAGCGACGCCACCAGCCTCACCGCGTCGTCCATCAAGGCGATCACGTGCGGGAACGCGTCGCGGAAGAAGCCGCTGATCCGGATCGTGACGTCGATCCGCGGTCGGCCCAGCTCGGCCGGCGGGATCGCCTCGATCCCCGTGACGCGCCGCGAGGCTTCGTCCCAGACCGGCTGGACGCCCAGCAGCGCGAGGACTTCCGCCGCGTCGTCGCCGGACGTCCGCATCGCCGACGTGCCCCACACCGAGAGCCCGACCGACCGCGGCCAGTCCCCGGTGTCCTCGCGGTAGCGCTTCAAAAGCGAGTCCGCCAGGGCCTGCCCGGTCTCCCAGGCGAGCCGGCTCGGGATCGCCTTCGGGTCGACGGTGTAGAAGTTCCGCCCGGTCGGCAGCACGTTGATCAGCCCGCGCAGCGGCGACCCGCTCGGCCCGGCCGGGATGTAGCCGCCGTCCAGCGCGTGCAGCACCGAGTCCAGCTCGGCGGTGGTCCCGGCCAGCCGCGGCACGATTTCTTCCGCGGCGAACGAAAGCACCCGCGCGACCTGCTCGTCCGGGGCGACCGACGCGACCGCGGTCGCGTCCCAGCCGCGCATCTCCATCGCCTGGACCAGCTCGCGCGCCGTCTTCTCGACCGCGTCCACTTCGGACATCGGCGCGTTCTCCTTGAGCCCCAGCGCCGACCGCAGGCCCGGCACCGCGCCCTGCTTGCCGCCCCACATCTGCGACGCGCGCAGCATCGCCAGCACCAGGTTGACGCGGGCTTCGCCGACCGGCGCCGCGCCCAGGACGTGGAGGCCGTCGCGGATCTGCGCGTCCTTGACCTCGCAGAGCCAGCCGTCGATGTGCAGGAGGAAGTCGTCGAACTCCGCGTCGTGCGGCCGTTCCTCGACGCCGAGGTCGTGGTCCAGCTTCGCGGCCTGGATCAGCGTCCAGATCTGCGCGCGGATCGCCGGCAGCTTCGCCGGGTCCATCGCCGCGATGTTCGCGTGCTCGTCGAGCAGCTGCTCCAGCCGTGCCATGTCGCCGTACGACTCGGCGCGCGCCATCGGCGGGATCAGGTGGTCGACGATCGTCGCGTGCGCCCGCCGTTTCGCCTGCGCGCCCTCGCCCGGGTCGTTGATCAGGAACGGGTACACCAGGGGCAGGTTCCCGAGCACGGCGTCGGGAGCGCACGACGCCGAAAGCCCCGCCGTCTTGCCCGGCAGCCACTCCAGCGACCCGTGCTTGCCCAGGTGGACGACGGCGTGCGCGCCGAACTCCTCCTCCAGCCAGCGGTAGGCGGCCAGGTAGTGGTGGCTCGGCGGCAGGTCCGGGTTGTGGTAGATCGCGACGGGGTTCTCGCCGAACCCGCGCGGTGGCTGGATCATGATGATCACGTTGCCGCTCTGCAGCGACGCCAGCACGATGTCGCCGTTGTCGACGTACAGCTCGCCCGGCGCCGGCCCCCAGTGCCCCTCGACGCCCGCCCGCAGCTCGGCCGGCAGCGCGTCGAACCACTCCTGGTACCGCGCGGCGGGCACCCGGATCGGGTTCCCGGCCAGCTGTTCCTCGGTCAGCCACTCCGGGTCCTGGCCGCCGGCGGCGATCAGCGCGTGGATCAGCGCGTCACCGTCGGGCTGCTCGGTGCCGGTCGGCTCGACGCCCGGGAACGCGTCCGGCCCCAGGTCGTAGCCCGCATCGCGCATCCGCCGCAGCAGCTCGACCGCCGACGCGGGCGTGTCCAGCCCGACCGCGTTGCCGACGCGAGAGTGCTTCGTCGGGTACGCGGACAGCATCAGCGCGATGCGACGTTGCGAAGGCGGCGTGTGCCGAAGGCGAGCGTGGGCCAGCGCAATGCGGGCGACGCGGGACGCGCGCTCGGCGTCCGGCACGTACCGCGGCAGCCCATCTTCGTCGAGCTCCTTGAACGAGAACGGCACCGTGATCAGCCGCCCGTCGAACTCCGGTACGGCCATCTGGTTCCCGGCGTCGAGCGGGGAGAGGCCGTCGTCGCTCGCCGCCCACGTCTCGCGGTCGCTCGTCAGGCAGAGCGCCTGCAGGATCGGGACGTCGAGCGCGGCCATCTCGGCGACGTCCCAGGCTTCGTCGTCACCGCCGGCACCCACCTCGGACGGCCGCGTGCCGCCGGCCGCGAGCACGGTGACCAGCAGGGCGTCCACGGAAGCCAGCTCGGCCATCATCTCCGGCTCGCGCGTACGCAGCGAAGCACAGTAGATCGGCAACGCGCGGCCGCCCGCGGCTTCGATCTCGTCGGCGAGGGCGTGCACGAACGCCGTGTTCCCGGACAGGTGGTGCGCCCGGTAGTACAGGATCCCGATCACCGGGCCCTCAGCCCGGGAAGGACGTTCGAGGACGCCCCAGGCGGCCTGTTCGGTGGGCGGCTCGAAGCCGTCGCCGGTGAGCAGCAGCGTGTCGGAGAGGAACCGGTGCAGCTGGGTGAGGTTCGCCGGGCCGCCCTGCGCGAGGTACGCGTGGGCCTCGGCGGCGATGCCCGCCGGGACGGTCGAGAGCTTCATCAGCTCGGCGTCCGGCGTCTGCTCCCCGCCCAGGACGACGACGTGCGCGCCCGACGCCCGCAGCGCGTCCAGGCCGTCGGCCCAGGTCCGTGGGGTGCCGAGGATCCGCGCGACGACGATGCGCACGCCGTCGAGCAGCGGCGGCAGCTCGGCGGCGTCGAGCCGGGCGGGGTTGCCGAGCCGGTATTCGCCGCCGGACGAGCGGGCGCTGAGCAGGTCGGTGTCCGAAGTGGACAGAAGCAGGATCACGAAGTTCCTCCTCCGGGGTCCGCGCCCCGGTTAGCCGGGCGCGCCGTCCGGAGTTCCTGGCTCCCGGAGATGCCTCTCTCCGGTCACAGTGGCGGGACCGCCCCGGACTTCCACCGGGTTCCTCCACCTGACGGCGCGTGGGTTCGGACTCACTCTCCGGTGCACCTGACCCGGCGTCAAGGTGACGTTGGCCGGTCCTCGGTAACCTGGCGGCTTGGAATCCCTTCTCCGGAGCTTCACCGCCGCGCAGTCGACCCGGCAGCCGTACCGCCACCCCACGGCGGCCGAACTCGAGATCGCCGGCACGAGCTTCGCCGCCCTCCTCGACGGCGACCCCCATCACCTGTCCGACCTGGGATTTTCCGTGCTCGACGACTCCGTCGTCGTCCAGGAACCGGGCACCGAGCGGGCCTGGGGGCTCTACGCGATCGACCGGTCCGCGCCGCCGTCACTGGTCGTCGAGGTGCCGCATCCCTCGTCCGACCTGCGGACCGACCTGATCGGCCTGGCCCTCTTCCGGCGGGTGCCCGGCGCGGTCCTGGCCGTCGCGGGCGCGCACCGCCGCCGGGAGGACCCCGCGCACGACACGCGGACGGTCTTCCACGCCGTCACCACGCTGCTGGCCCGGCGCGGCCTGCCCCAGGTCCAGCTGCACGGCTTCAAGGACCGGACCCTGCCCGCCGCCGACATCGTGCTCTCGGCCGGGGCCGCGGAGGCCGGTGACGCGGCGCGCCGGGCGGCGGACCGGCTGATCGCCGCCGGGTTCCGCGTCCGCCGGGCCTGGGCCGAGCCCTGCCGGGGCCTGGCCGGGACGACGAACGTCCAGAGCCAGGCCGCCGGCGGGACGCCGTTCCTGCACGTCGAACTGAACCGGGCCGTCCGGGAGACCCGGCGCGACGACGTCGTCCGCGCGCTGGCCGAGGCCGACCTGCGCAAGCCCTAAGCGGAGCGTTCCCCGAGGCGGGGGAAGGGCTTCGTCGAGAACAGCACTTCCACGGACACCTCGAAGAACTCCGCGATCCGCAGGGCCAGGTACAGCGAAGGGCTGTACTCGCCGCGCTCCAGGTAGCCGATCGTCTGGTAATGCACCCCGAGGGCCTCCGCCAGCTGCCGCCGCGAGATCGACCGCTCCGCGCGCAGCATCGCGATCCGGTTGTAGACGACCTCACTCATGACTACCCCACACGCTGCATGGCCTTCTGCCGCCGTTCGGCCACTGACGAGCCCGCCTCGCGCCGCGCCATGCGGCGGAGCAGGACCGGAGCCACCGCGAAGCCGAGCACTGCCCACGCGAGGAGCACCGCCAGGGTCGGCAGCGGCCGCCACGACTGGCCGATCTCGACGACGACCGCGCTGTCCGGCAGCAGTGCCGACCGCATGCCGAGGCCGAGCCAGTACATCGGGAACACCTGCCCGACGTCCTGCAACCAGCCCGGCAGCGCCGTGATCGGGTAGAAGATCCCCGAGACCGCGCCCATGCCCATGACCGGCAGGCTGAACAGCCCGATGGACCGCGCGCTCCTGGCCAGCGACCCCAGCGCCGCGCCGATCGGCATCGTCGCGGCCATGCCGAGCACCAGCACCCCGAGCAGGTGCAGGTACGACCAGACGCCGTCGGGCGCCAGGGCGGAGAACGCGAACAGGCACGGGACCAGGACCGCGGCCATGGACGTGAGCTGCGCGAGTGACAGCGCGGTCGTCTTCCCGACCAGGTACCCGAGCATCCCGTTCGGGGTCGCCTTCGCCCGCAGCAGCGTGCCGTCCTCGCGGTCGACGGCCAGGTAGCCCGCCGCGCCGGTCAGGCCTTGGAACACGATGCCCGCGCCGAGCACGCCGGGCACGGTCGCCGCGCCGAGCGAGAACGACGTTCCGGGCAGCGTGGCGTTGCGCATGAAGAACAACGTACCGAGGAAGAGCAGCACGAAGACGACCTGCCCCACCACGTCGTCGAGGTTGGTCCACGTCTGCTTGAACTCGATCCAGCCGCGGGCCAGGCCGGAACGCAGTGCGGTGGTCCTGGCGTTCATCGCGCGCCCGCTTCCTGGAGGCCCAGCTCCGTCTCGCCGCCGGATTCCGCCCGGTGGACCAGCGTCATGTAGGTGTCCTCCAGCGACGCGCGCCGGACCTCGAGGTCCGCGACGGCTTCGCCGTGCTGCTTGAACAGGTCGTACACGAACTTCGTCGCTTCGGTCGTCAGGTGCACGAAGCGCTGGCCGTCGACGGACCAGCGGACCTCGGCCTCGCCGGAGACCTGCCGGCTCAGCTCGTCGGCCGAGCCGTCGGCGACGATCCGGCCGCCGTTGAGGATGAGGATCCGGTCGGCCAGCTTCTCGGCCTCGTCGAGGTCGTGCGTGGTGAGCAGGATCGTCGTGTCGAGCTCGTCGGACAGGCGGTGCACCAGGTCGTGGAACTCGCGCCGCGCCTCGGGGTCGAAGCCCGCGGTCGGCTCGTCGAGGAACAGCAGCTCGGGACGGCCGACGATGCCGATCGCGACGTCGAGCCGCCGCCGCTGGCCGCCGGAGAGCTGCTTGAGCTTCTTGTGCGCGTGCTCGGTGAGCCCGACCGCCGCGATCAGCTCGTCGGCGTCCCACGGCCGCGGGTGCGAGGCCGTCGAGTACGGCGCGTAGTACCGGCCGAGGTGCGCGAGCAGCTCGCGGACGCGCCACTTCCCGTGGTCGCGCCAGGACTGGAGCACGACCCCCAGCCGTGCCCGCCAGTCCTCGCCGCCGTGTGCCGGGTCGACCCCCAGCACGCTCACCTCGCCGGCCGACCGCATCCGGAAGCCCTCGAGGATCTCGATCGTCGTCGTCTTGCCCGCGCCGTTCGGCCCGAGCAGGCAGACGACCTCGCCGCGGTACGCCTCGAACTCGACGCCGTGGAGCACGTCGTTCGTGCCGTAGCGCATCCGCAGCCCGCGCACGCGGACCGCGGGGACCGCTGGGTCTCTCATCACGTCACCCCCATCTGACTGATGCGATCGAATGTAGCACACATACTACATTCGATGAGACTTCTGCTGTCCCGGGAACTTGACCCGCGGTCATCCGGTTCGCCGGGCATGGGAACTTGGCTGGGGCTGGCCCTTCCGGGCGGCGTGGTGATCCTGCTGGTCATGGCCGCGATCGAACTGCGGCCGCGCAAGAACGGCTCGCGCTTCAAGGCGCGGCTGTCCGCGACCTACATCGAAGAGAGCACCGCCTTCCTCTACGGCACCAAGCGGCGTGAGCTGGAACACCGGGAAACGATGTCGATGCTCGTCGAGCAGGACGCCGAAGGCGCGCCACCCTGGCGTGACGTGGACCTGGACGCCGGAACCGCCCGGATCCGGCCGCGTCCGGAGCCGGGGGAGCCGGAAAATCGCCAGCTACAGTGACCCCATGCCGACCCCAGCACGTGTGCGAGCCGACGCGTGCCCTGGTGTTTTCGCACCCCACGACGCCGCCGACGGCCCACTCGCGCGGGTGCGGCTGCCCGGCGGCGCGATTTCCGCGGCGCAGCTGCGAGCGCTGGCCGACGCGGCCGACGCCTGCGGCGACGGCGATCTCCACCTCACCTCGCGCGGCAACGTCCAGCTGCGCGGCGTCACCCGGCCCGGCCTCGCCGCCCGGCTCACCGACGCCGGCCTGCTGCCCTCGCCGTCACACGAGCGGGTCCGGAACGTCCTGGCCTCGCCGCTGAGCGGGCTGCGCGGGGGCCTCGCCGACGTCCGGGGCCTCGCCGCCGCGCTCGACGGCGTCCTGTGTTCGACGCCGGAACTGGCGCCGCTGCCCGGCCGGTTCCTCTTCGCCTTCGACGACGGCCGCGGCGACGTCGCCGGCGAAGGCGCCGACGTCTGCTGGCGTGCGGTGGATGCCGGAACCGGGACGTTGCTGCTCGCGGGCGGCGACACGGGACGGCGGGTGCTTCGCGCCGACGCCGTCTCGACGCTGATCGAGGTCGCGCTCGAGTTCTGCCGGGTGCGCGGGGCCGCCTGGCGCGTCGCCGAACTCGACGACCCGGCTTGGCGCGGGACGCCGGTGCCGCGCACGCCGGTCGAGGTCCCGGCCGGGCTGATCGAACGGGACGACGGCCTCGCGGCCGGTGTCGTGCCGCGCTTCGGGCAGCTGTCCGCGACGCAGGCGCGAGCACTGGCGGAGTTCGGCCCGGCGCTGGTCACGCCGTGGAAGTCCGTGGTCCTGCCGGACGTGCCCGCCGACGTCTTCGACCGGCTCGGTTTCGGCGGCGAGCCCCTGGGGACCACCGCGTGCATCGGCCGTCCGGGCTGCGCGAAGTCGCGCGCCGACGTCCGGGCCGACGCGGTGTTCCGGCCCGGCCTGCGCGCGCACTTCTCGGGCTGCGAACGGCGGTGCGGGAAGCCGTCGCAGTCCCATGTGGACGTTGTCGCCGAAGCGGGGGGCTACCGCATCGACGGCCGGTGGGTGCCGCTCGACGAACTGAAGGGGAATCTGTGATCGACTACCTGCGGGACGGTGCCGAGATCTACCGGCACTCGTTCGCCACGATCCGCGAGGAGGCGGACCTGGCGATCCTGCCCGACGACGTGGCGGGCCTCGCGGTCCGGATGATCCACGCCTGCGGCATGGTCGATCTGGTCGACGACGTGCGGTACACGCTCGACGTCGTCGAGTCCGGCCGGGCCGCCCTGGAAGCCGGTGCGCCGATCCTGTGCGACGCGCAGATGATCGCCAGCGGCGTCACCCGGCGCCGCCTGCCCGCGGACAACGAGGTCCTCTGCACGCTGTCGGACCCCAGTGTGCCCGGGCTCGCCGAACGCAGGGGCACCACGCGCTCGGCCGCGGCCCTGGAACTGTGGCGCGACAAGCTGCCCGGCTCGGTCGTGGCGATCGGCAACGCGCCGACCGCGCTGTTCCGCCTGCTGGAAATCCTCGACGAAGGCGTCGGCGCGCCCGCGGCGATCATCGGCGTCCCGGTCGGGTTCGTCGGCGCGGCGGAGTCCAAAGTGGAGCTCGCGAAGCGGGCACCGGCGCCCTACCTGGTGGTCCACGGGCGGCGCGGCGGCAGCGCGATGGCCGTCGCGGCGATCAACGCACTCGCGAGCGCCGAAGAATGACCGGCACGCTGTACGGCGTCGGGCTCGGCCCCGGCGACCCGGAACTGATGACGGTCAAGGCGGCCCGGCTGATTTCGGAAGCATCGGTGATCGCGTACCACTGCGCGCGCCACGGCCGGAGCATCGCGCGGTCGGTCGCCGAGCCGTACCTGCGCGAGGGGCAGATCGAGGAGAAGCTCGTCTACCCGGTCACCACCGAGACGACCGACCACCCCGGCGGGTACGAGGGCGCGATCGCCGACTTCTACGAGCTGAGCGCGAAGCGGCTGGCCGAGCACCTCGACGCCGGCCGCGACGTCGTCCTGCTCTGCGAAGGCGACCCGTTCTTCTACGGCTCGTACATGTACATGCACGAACGGCTTTCCGGGCGGTTCGACGCGGTCGTCGTGCCCGGCGTGACGTCGGTGAGCGCGGCGTCGGCGGTGCTCGGCCGTCCGCTGGTGCAGCGCGACGAGGTGCTGACCGTGCTCCCGGGCACGCTGCCGGCCCCGGAACTGGCGCGGCGCCTCGCGGACACCGACGCGGCGGCCGTGCTGAAGCTCGGGCGGACGTTCGGTTCGGTGCGGGAGGCCCTGGAAGAGGCCGGGAAGCTCGACGACGCCGTCTACGTCGAGCGCGCCACCTGGGAACAGCAGCGGATCTCACCGTTGGCGTCGGTCGATCCCTCGACGGTCCCGTACTTTTCGCTGGCGTTGCTGCCTTCGCCGGCCTATGCGTCGCGTGTTTCGCCCACGCCGCCCGCTTCCCCCGCTGCCGGTTCGGGCGAGGTCGTGGTCGTCGGCCTCGGCCCCGCGGGGCCGGAGTGGCTGACGCCGGAGGCCGCGGCGGAGCTGGACGCGGCCGAGCACATCGTCGGCTACGGGCCGTACGTCGCGCGCGTGCCGCAGAAGGCGGGGCAACAGCGGCACGCGTCGGGCAACCGCGTCGAAGCCGATCGCGCGGCCGAAGCGTTGTCGCTCGCTGCTTCGGGCGCCCGGGTCGCCGTGGTCTCTTCCGGGGACCCGGGGGTCTTCGCGATGGCGTCGGCCGTGCTGGAGCAGGTCGCCGCGGGGCACGGCACGGGCGTGCGGGTCCGGATCGTGCCGGGCGTGACGGCGGCGCAGGCAGCGGCGTCCCGGGTCGGCGCGCCGCTCGGGCACGACTACTGCGTGCTCTCGCTGTCCGATCGCCTGAAGCCGTGGGAGATCATCGAGAAGCGCCTCGACGCGGCGGGCGCGGCGGACCTGGTGCTGGCGCTGTACAACCCGGCTTCGCGGTCCCGGACGACGCAGCTCGCCGACGCCCGGGACGTCCTCCTCCGCCACCGCGCCCCGGCGACCCCGGTGGTGGTCGCGCGGGACGTCGGCGGGCCGGAGGAGGACATCCGGATCACCACGCTCGGGGACCTCGATCCGTCCACAGTAGACATGCGCTGCCTGCTGATCGTGGGCTCGTCGAGGACCCGCGCGGAGAACGGCGTCGTCTGGACCCCGCGGAGTTACTGACCGAGGGCGGTCAGGAACGCGGGGCCGTTCGGCGATCCGATGCCCGTGACGTCGTCGTAGCCGTTCCGGACGTGGATCGTCAGGACGGCGTCGGCGTCCAGGGAACGCAGGCTGGCCGCCGAGTACCCGGCCGAGGCGTCCACCGAGTTGTTGTAGTTGACCCGCGCGACCGCCATCGGCGACGGCGGCTGCGTGACGTCGTGGAACGCCGAGGTGCCCGCCTTCGCGTAGAGCAACGGGTTCGCGAAGCCGAACTCGCGGCCCGCCTGCTGCTGCGCCAGTGCGACGAACGCGGCGAACAGCGGTGACGCCAGGCTCGTGCCGCCGAGGCGGAACTCGCTGTACCTCGCCGTACCGTCCGGGAACGCCTGCGTCTGCCCGACCAGGAAGCCCGTGTTCGGGTCGGCCAGGGCGGCCACGTCCGGCACCGCGCGCATCGGCTGCGGCCGGGCGCCGTTCGCCGTCGCGATCGTGTTCGGGACCACGCCCGCCTGGTACGCGGGCTGGGTGAACAGCCGGCTGGTGCCGCCACCGGCGCCGTTGAGGAACTCACCCGGCGGGGTGGGCACCCAGGCACCGTCGGTCAGCGTCGACCGCCCGGTCTCCCACCCGGTCTCGAAGAGGTACTCGCCGCCCGCGCCGACGCCCAGCGAGGTGCCGCCGACCGCGGTCACCCACGGGCTCACGGCGGGCCAGTCCGGCGTGGCCTTCGGGAAGTTCGCCGCGACACCGCCGGTCTCGTCGGCGTTGTCCCCGCTGGAGAAGTACACGCCGATGCCGGTCGCCGCGGCCTCGACGAGCGTGTCGTTGAACGGCTTGACGTAGCCGGTCGGCAGCAGCTCGGTCGAGAAGCCGTAGGAGTTGGTCACGATCGAGGCCAGGTGCTGGTCGACGACGTGGTTCATCGCCGCGTCGAGGTCCTGGAAGTTGTTCGGCGAACCGACGTAGACGATCTTCGCGCCCGGCGCCATGCTGTGCACCGCCTCGACGTCGAGGGTCTCCTCGCCGTACCAGCCCTGCGGGTCCTGCTTGCGGTTCTGCGGCCGGTTGTACACGCCCGGCGGCACGACCTGGCTGAACTGGTTCCCGGACAGCTGCGGCAGCCCGTGCAGCCGCGAGTAGGTGTTGACGTCGGACACGATCGTCGGCGACGCGTAGGCGTCGATGATCGCCACGGTCTGGCCCGTGCCGTTGGTGCCGGACGCGATGGCCTGCTGGACGCCGTACGCGCTCCGCAGCTGCGAAGGCGTGTAACCGCACGGTGCCCACGGGTTCGGGTGGCCGTAGGCGTCCGGCACCTTGATGCCGTCCGGGGTCAGCGTCGTCGCGGTCGTCTTCTCGCCGTAGTAGGCCGAGCACGGCGGGGCGTTGACGAAGGCGGGCGACGGCGTCGCGGCCGGGCCCGCCGCGGGCTGGAGCAGCGCGAACGACTCGTCGAGCCCGACCACCGCGCTGACCGCCGAGGGCAGTCCCGCGGGCAGCGAAAGGTCCTTCTCGGGCGCGCGGAGCGTCTTGCCGCCGACCGCGAACTCGCCGAAGGTGGTGCCGAACGCGGCGGCGGCCTGTGCGACCGTGCCCTCGGCCTGGACGAACCGGCGGTTGCCGGGGGTGTAGCCGACGTCGAAGCCGGCCTTGCGCAGCCACTGCTGCACCGCGCTCACGTCGTTCGGCGCAGGCGCGAACTGCTGCCGGAACTGCGCCGCCGTCAAGAACCTGCCGTATTCGGCCGAGCCCGGCGTCGAAACGCGGCTCGCCAGTGCGGCGGCGTCGCCAGTCCAGCCGAGGTAAACGCGGAACGCCACATTGTCCGCCGCATTCGCTCCTCCGACGCGGGTGGACGATTTCGCCCAGGCCGGGACACTGCCCGGCAGCGGGGTCCGGTCGCTGGCCGAGGCGGCGGGAGCCCCGATCAGGAGCCCGGCGGTCGTCACGGCCGTCGCGGCCAGTGCGAGCAGCCGGAATGCGGGTTTGCGCATGGCTGGTCCTCCTCCGGAGAGTGCCCCGGCAACGTCGGCGGGGCGAAAGGAAAAATAGTTCCGGGAAGGGGAACTGACCAGTTTCGTGATCGAGTCGATGCCGGTAACGGATATTTCGGGCGGTGCATTCTTCACGCATTAATCGCGTTAACAAGACAGGAATCGCTGGCCCACGATTTGCTCCACTCAGGGTAGAGCGGCTTCACCCGAACGGGCGACGGCGAGCCGTCACCGCGTCGGGTCCTTGCCGTTCGGCTGGCGGGGCCCCGGCCCGGGAGACCACCAGCCCGGCACCGTCTTCTCCCCGTGCACGATCGTGGGCGCGATGCCCTCGGTGAACGGCTCGATCTGCAGCAGCTGTCCCCAGGACTGGCTCGGCTGGCCGATCAGGTAGCTCGGCACTTCGGGCTCCTCGGCCAGCTCCTCCAGCCACCCGATCGGGCCGCCGTTGGTCGAGGACGCCCACTGGGCCTCGTCCGCCAGGCCGCCCGCGGTGATGCGGTAGTCCGGGACCTGCGAGATCCCGTCGTGGGACGTCACCGGCTGGACGCACGGGTACACGAACGACGCCGGCCAGTCGACGTACACCGGCTTCGACCCGATCCGGTCCGTCAGCGTCGTGAACGTCGGGACGCGCGGGGCCGACGCCGCGATCCAGCCGTCCTCCGTCAGGTCGTTGTCGACGATGTTGATGCGGACCGCGTTCGTCTCCGGCGGCAGGTCGCGCAGGTTGATGCGGGTGTCGTTCCAGCCGCCGGTACCCGAGCCCGGCGGCAGCATGAACTGGCTGCGCAGGATCTTCACGCCGTCGGGGGTGTCGACGCCGTAGTCGAGGCTGACCGACGTCGGACGGCGGGGCGCACCCGCCGTCGCCACCACGATCTGGCCGTCCGCGGGCTTCTCCGCCAGCGCGTACCAGTCGCTGCGCAGCCGGCCCGCCCGCGTCTCCGGGTCGAGGTAGCTCGACCACATCGGCACGGTCTCCGGGGTGAACCCGTGCGGTGGCTCGGCCAGGGGGTCCTTGTCGTCGACCGGGCGGGTGTGGAAGCCGGTCTGGACACGGCCGTTGTCCTGGTCCGGGTTGGGCAGCGGTGAGGTCTCCTGCGGCTTCACCGGAACGGTCCGCTGCTCGGGCTGCGGGTGCAGGATGCTCGTCGCCGCGTCGCGCTCCACCATCACGTGGTCGGACAGGTTGCAGCTCTTGCCGAACAGGTGCCCGACGTTCGCCGCGCCCAGGCTGTAGCTGCCGGCCTGGTTGTGGATCGCCCACGCCATCGTGACGAACTCGCCCGCCGCCACCAGGCCACAGACCACCACCAGCGACAGGGACCCGAGCCGCAGCGCGCGGCGCTTGCCCTCCTGGACCTGCGCGGGCAGCCCCGGCCGGTGCGCGCGGACGTTCTCGACGAACGCGTACACCCCCGCGATCCCGGCGCCCACCAGCAGGATCGTCGACAGCGGGATGCCGCCGACCGACGGCGCCACGTTCGTCCACTGGACCCCGAGACGCGAGACGAACCAGTAGGTGTTCGGCCCGGTCGCGGCCAGCGCGGCGACGACCAGCAGCCCGGCGAGGAACGCGGCGCGGTTGCGGCTGGACCGCAGCACCGTCGAGCCGGTCGCGAGCGCGGTCAGCGCCGCCATCGACGCGCCGACCGCGGCGAACGCGCCGAAGTGGTGCGTCCACTTCGTCGGTGTCAGGGCCAGCAGCAGGAAGAACAGCGCCGTCGTGCCGATCAGGCGGCGCGCGGGGCCGAGCGCCGCGCCGGGGATGCGGCCGCGGCGCAGCAGCATCACCAGGCAGGTGCCGGTGCACAGCAGCACCAGCAGCACCGGGAAGCGGCGCGGCGCCGAGCCGTCCGGCAGGCTTTCGAACAGCAGCTGGTAGCGCGAGAGCTCCTGGAACCACGACAGGTTCGGGCCCACCTGGGTGCGGATCCGCGTCGCTTCCTGGACCGTCGCGAACGTCTGGTCGGCGAACACCACGACCAGCACCAGCAGCCCGGCCGCGGCGACCGGCGCGACCACCGGCATCCAGCCGTTCTCGGTCGCGCGCTGGCGGATCAGCTTGAACAGCGGGCGCGCGGCGACCAGGAACGGGGCCACCGCGATCAGCCCGGTCGGCGTCGCGGCCAGGGTGAACCCGGCGGCGGTCAGGCCGAGGCACAGCGGCAGCAGCCGCCGCGTCACCAGCGCACGCTCCACCGCGCAGATCGCCAGCAGCGAGCCCAGCGCGGCCACCGGTTCCGGGCGGACGCCGTTGTTGTAGGGCATCCACCAGATCAGGAACACCGTCGCGGCGGCCCAGCTGGCCGGGCGGCTGGTGCGGATCTGCGTGCCGAGCCGCGGCATCACCTCGCGGCTGATCAGCAGCCAGCTGAGCACGCCGAGCAGGAACGACGGCAGCCGGATCCACGGCGGCACCGTGCTGACGTGCGTCATCAGCTCGAAGACGTGGTAGAACCAGCCGAACGGCGCTTCGGCGACGCCGAACCAGCGGTGGTAGTTCGTCAGGTAGCCGGTCGCCTCGGTGACCCGCGCCATCGTGAGGATGTAGCCGTCGTCCGACGTCACCGGCCCGATGAAGACCCACGCGCCGAGCGCGGCGATCACCGTCACGTCCCGCATCGTCAGCCGCCACCAGCCGACCGGCGCCCAGCGCGGCGCGCGTCTCGCGAAGCCGGAGTCGCGGTGCCAGACCGCGATCAGGGAGCCGATCAGCGAAAGCACGGCAAGCACGCCGACGATGATCTTCAACGCGGTCGGCGACGTCTGGTAGCGCGTGTCCGGCACGACCGAGACGTGCAGGCCGGCGATCGGGTCCTTGCTCGAGTTGATCGAGGAGTAGATGCCGATCACGCGGGGGCGGACGTCGCCGCCCGCGTGGAAGATCGGCGTCCCGGCCACGGCGAGGGTCATCTGCGTCGCGTCGACGTCCAGCTCGACGTCGCACTTCTCGGCGGGCAGCGGCTGCTGGGCGATCTGCTGGCCCTGGCTGGAGGCGAGCAGCACGCCGTTGTCGACGCGCAGCTGCAGGCCGACGCCGTTGCCGGCCTTCGGGTCGGTGCGGCCGTCCGGCGCGGTGGCGAGCAGCAGGCCCGGGCCGTTCGTGCGGGCGTCGACCGAGCGGATGGCCGCGCACGGCAGTTCGGCGCGCAGGTCCTGGGCCCAGTAACCGGTCAAGGGCGCGTTGACGGAGCGGGTGTCGCTGCCGGTCGGCCAGACGACCTCCGCCGTGTCCTGCACCACCGGCAGGAAGGGGAAAGCCAGCGCGCACAAGGCCGAGAGCAGCCCCAGCGCTACGGCAATCAGACGCATCGGCGCAACGCTAACGGGTCAGACGGCGGCGGCTGACGCAGCCCCCGGGTCACGCGGGGTGAACCGTCCGTGGTGGACCGCCGCGGTCAGGGGACGGCGGCTACGCCAGCCGTGGCGCTCCAGGTCCGGCACGGTCTCGAGCCGGCTCACCGGGCCGGCGCACAGCCACGCGACCGGCCGGATGCCGTCGGGGATGCCGAGCAGCTCGTTCAGGAAGGGTTCGCGGTAGAAGCTCACCCAGCCCACGCCGAAGCCTTCGGCGGTGGCCGCCAGCCAGAGGTTCTGGATCGCCAGGCAGACCGAGTACAGGCCGGCGTCGGCGATGGCGTGCCGGCCGAGCACGTCGGGCGCGCCGCGCGCCGGGTCGTAGGTGACGACGATGCCCAGGCTCGCCTCGAGGATGCCCTCGATCTTGATGTTCGCGAAGGTGCTCGCGCGGTCTTCGCCGAGCTGACCCGCGAAGACCTCTCGCTCCTCGTGGACGTGCTTCGCGAACTTCTGGCGCGTCTCGACGTCGTCGACCAGCACGAAGTCCCACGGCTGCGTGAGCCCGACGCTCGGCGCGGCGTGCGCGGCCTCGAGGATCCGCGTCAGGGTGGCTTCGGGGATGGGCTCGCCGGTGAACTCGCCGCGGACGTCCCGCCGCTTGCGCAGGACTTCGTAGAACTCTTCGATCATCTGCGCAGGACCCATTCGACGGCTTCGGGGACGGTTTCGGCGGTCTCGGTGCCGGGGCGTTCCGGCCGCCTGATCACCAGGACGGGGACGTTCAGCTCCCGCGCCGCCGTCAGCTTCGCACTGGTCTGCGCGCCGCCGGAGTCCTTGGTGACCAGGACGTCGACCCGGCTGAGCAGCTCGCGCTCGGCGGCCACTTCGTACGGGCCGCGGGCCAGGATCAGCTCGTGCCGGCGGGGCAGCGGGGGCGCGGGCGGGTCGACGCAGCGGATCAGGAACCACAGGCCGTCGAGGTGCGCGAAGGCGGGCAGGCCCTGGCGGCCACTGGTGAGGAAGACGCGTTTGCCGAGGGCGGGGAGCATCCGCGCGGCCTCGGCGAGATCGTCCGCCCAGTGCCAGACGTCTCCCGGCCCCGGCTGCCAGCCCGGCCGGGCGAGCCGCAGGAGAGGCGTTTTCGTCAGTTCGGCCGCCATGGCCGCATTGGTCCCGATCCGCTCGGCGAAGGGATGCGTGGCGTCCACGACGGCTTCGATCCGGTTTTCGCGCAGGTAGAGCGCGAGGCCTTCGGGACCGCCGAAGCCGCCTACGCGTACTTCGCCGACCGGGAGCCTCGGCCGGGCGACGCGTCCTGCGAGCGAAGAGACAACGCGGACTTCGCGCTTTGTCAGCGCTTCGGCGAGCTGCCGCGCTTCGCCGGTTCCGCCGAGGATCAGGATCACGGGCGACGCCCGTAGCCGACGGCTTCGCGCCAGCGGTCCAGCGTGCGCATGTTGGCGAGGGTCTCCGCCCAGGTCAGCTCCGGCGCCTGGCGGTCGTCGACGTGCGCGGCGACGTGGTCCGCTTCGCGCGCGAAGACGCCCTGGGTGGCTTCGACCTCGATGACCTCCGGCTCGCCGTCGGCGGGGGTCAGGACGATCTGCGAGACGCCGGGCCCGCGCAGCGGGTGGATCCACGCGGGCCGCGGGACGTGGAGCTGCCCGCGCGAGCCGAAGACGCGGATGCCGTCCTCGCGGGTCAGCCGGATCCCGCACGAGATCGTCGCGAGGATGTCCCCGGGCAGCCGCAGCAGGCCGGTTGCCCACTCGTCGACGCCGGTGGCGGACAGGTGCGCCATCCCGCTGACCTCGGACGGCTCCACGACGTCCTGCCCGGTCGCGGCCTGGGCGACCAGCCGGGCGAGCGACGTGCAGTAGCACCCGACGTCCAGGATTCCGCCGCCGCCGAGCGCGGGATCGGCGAGCCGGGCGGTCTCCTCCGGGTTGCTGTCGAAGGAGAACGTGGTGTCGACCGCCCGGACCTCGCCGATCGCGCCGGAGGAGATCAGCTCCACCAGCCGCCGGGTCTGCGGGTGCAGCCGGTACATGAACGCCTCCATCAGGAAGACGTCGTGCTTGCGCGCGGCGGTGATCACCTCCTCGGCGTCGGCCGCGGTGACCGTCAGCGGCTTTTCGCAGAGCACGTGCTTGCCGGCTTCGGCGGCGGCGATGGCCCATTCCTTGTGCATCGCATGCGGCGTCGAGACGTACACGGCGTCGACGTCCGGGTCGGCGAGGAGGTCTTCGTAGCTTCCGTACGCCTTCGGGATGTCGAAGCGGTTGGCGAACTCCCGCGCCCGGTCGGCATCCCGCGCGCCGACGGCGGCCAGCCTGCCGTGCTTGCTCTCCTCGACGCCCGCGGCGAAGTGGGCGGCGATGGTCCCGGCGGCCAGCAGGCCCCAGCGAAGTTCGGTCACAACGACTCCGGTTGGTTCGCCCGGTCGCGGGCACTGGAATAGAGGAAGCTGTCGGGGAAGTCCGTGGCGGCGAGCACCCGGCCGACGAAGATGGTGGCGGCGCGCGTCATCCCGGCTTCGCGGACCAGCATCGGCAGTTCGCCGAGCACGCCGCGCACCACGGTTTCGCCGGGCTGGGTCGCGAGCGCGACGACGGCGACCGGGCAGTCTTCGCCGTAGTGGGGTGTCAGGTCCTCGGTCACCCGCTCGACGTGGTTGATCGCCAGGTGCAGCGCGAGCGTGGCCCCGGTCGCGGCGAAGGCGGCGAGGGTTTCGTTGGGGGGCATCTTCGTGGATCGCGCCTGGACACGGGTGATCACCAGGCTCTGCCCGACTTCGGGCACGGTGAGTTCCCGCTTCAGCACGGCGGCCGAAGCGGCGAAGGCGGGCACGCCGGGGACGACCTCGTACGGCACACCGGCGGCGTCGAGCCGCCGCATCTGCTCGGCAACGGCGCTGTAGAGCGACGGATCACCGGAGCACAGCCGCGCGACATCGTGGCCGGCCCGGTGCGCTTCGACCAGCTTGGCGACGATCTGTTCGAGGCTCAGGCCGGCGGTGTCGACCACCTCGGCGCCGGGCGGGCAGTGGGCGAGGAGGTCGGGCGGGGTCATGCTGCCGGGGTAGAGGCAGACCCCGCAGCGGGCCAGCAGGTCCCGGCCGCGCACGGTGATGAGGTCCGCGGCCCCGGGCCCGGCGCCGACGAAGTGCACGGTCATCGGCCGCGCTCCGGGGTGCGCGACGGGCCGCCGGTGGCCGCCGTCCCACCTCGCACGCCGGTCATCGGTTGCTCCACTGGGTCACCGTCCGCGCCGGGGTCCAGCCGGTGAACCCGCCGAGCGGGGCCGCCCGCTCCACGCCGATCCTCAACAGTTCCCCTCCGTGCTGCTCGTACGCGCGCGCCAGGACCTGCTCGGCCTCCAGCGTCACGCCGTGTGCCACCACCCGCGCGCCCGTCGCCAGGCACACGTCCAGTACTCCCGGCGCCGTCACCCCGCCGCCGATGAAGACGGCGTCCGGCGCGGGCAGCGCGCTCAGCGCCTCCGGTGCTTCCCCGGTCACCACCTCCAGTTCCGGTACTCCCAGGTCCAACGCGTTCCGTCCGATCCGTTCGGCCCGTTCCGCCGAGCGCTCGATGGCGATCGCGCGGTTCAGCCCGTGCAGCCGCGACCACTCGATGCCGACGCTGCCCGCGCCCGCGCCGACGTCCCACAACAGCTCGCCGGGACTCGGCGCGAGGCGGGCCAGCGCCGACACCCGCAGGTCGCGTTTGGTCAGCTGCCCGTCGTGGGCGTACACGTCGTCCGGGACGCCGATCAGCGGCAACGCCGGGCCCACGCACTCCAGCGCGAACACCGTCAGCGGTCCAGGATCGCCGGCCCAGCCGTCGGAGATGCGCTCGTCGGGCCCGCCCAGGTTCTCCAACGCGATCAATTCGCTCTCGCCGTAACCCCGCACGGTGAGCAGGGAGCGCAAAGCGGGCGCGTCGGCACCCAGGACGAGCACTCGCCGTCGCGGCGCCAGCACCCGGGCGACGCGGGCCGACGACCGGCCGACGATGGTGACCACCTCGGCCTCCTCGGCGGACCAGCCCAGCCGTGCCCGGGCCAGCGTCACCGACGAGACCGCGGGCAGCGCCTCGACCTCATATCCATGGGCCACGAGCGTAGTGCCGACCCCCGACAAAAACGGATCTCCGCTGGCCAGGACGCAGATCCGGGCTCCTTCGTGCTCGGCGAGCACCGCGTCGAGGCCGGGCAGCAACGGCGTCGGCCACGCCTGCGCCGTGACCCCGTCGGGCAGGTAGCCCAGCTGCCGGGGCGCGCCCAGCACGACGTCGGCGGCCAGCACCGCGTCCCTCGCCTGCTCCGCCAGTCCGGACCAGCCGTCGGCCCCGATCCCGACCACGGTCAGGCGGTTCGCGGAGCCTGGCTCCACCGCCGATCCACGTGATTCTTCGCGCACGATTTCCCACCCTAAGCGAGGCGGGCGCTGTGCGATGATCGGCCGGTCGCCGAGTTCAGGAGTGCTGTTGAAGCCGTACCCGTTCACCGCCGTCGTCGGGCTGCCGGACCTGCGCCTCGCCCTGGTCCTCTCCTCGATTTCGCCCGCCGTCGGCGGGGTGCTGGTGCGCGGTGAGAAGGGCACGGCGAAGTCGACCATGGTCCGCGCGCTCGCGGGCCTGCTGCCGGGCGTCGACGTCGTGGACGGCTGCCGGTTCTCCTGCGATCCCGCGGCCCCCGACCCGCTCTGCCCGGACGGCCCGCACGACGGCGCGAAGAGCCACCGCCGTCCGGCGAAGCTGGTGGAACTCCCGGTCGGCGCCGCCGAAGACCGCGTCATCGGGAGCCTGCACCTGGAACGCGCGCTGGCCGAAGGCGTGACGGACTTCCAGCCGGGCCTGCTGGCCGCCGCGCACCGCGGACTGCTCTACGTCGACGAGGTCAACCTGCTGCACGACCACCTCGTCGACACCCTGCTCGACGCCGCCGCGATGGGCCGCGCGACCGTGGAACGCGAGGGCGTCTCGGTGTCGCACGCGGCCCGGTTCGTCCTGATCGGCACCATGAACCCGGAGGAGGGCGAGCTGCGGCCGCAGCTGCTGGACCGGTTCGGGCTGACCGTCGAGGTCGCCTCCAGCCGCGATCCGGAGCAGCGCGTCGAGGTCGTCCGGCGCCGCCTGGCCTACGAAGCCGATCCCGACGCCTTCGCCGTGCAGTACGCCGCCGAAGACGCCCAGCTCGCCGCGGACATCGAAGCGGCGCAACGGCTTCTGCCCGCCGTCAAGCTCCCCGACGAGGCGCTGCGCCGGATCGCCGAGATCTGCGCGTCCTTCGAGGTCGACGGCATGCGCGCGGACATCGTCACGGCACGGACGGCGGTCGCCCACGCGGCTTGGGCCGGCCGTGACGAGGTCACGACCGACGACGTCCGCGTCGCCGCGCGCCTCGCGCTGCCGCACCGGCGCCGCCGGAACCCGTTCGACGCGCCGGGCATCTCGGAAGAGCAGCTGGAGCAGGCCTTGCAGGACGCCCAACCGGACCCGGGACCCGAGGACGACGGTCCCGGCTCGGGCTCGGCGCCGTCGGAGGCACCCGAGCCGCAGGGGAGCGAAAACGCGCCGCAGGGCGAACCGAAGCAGAGCGGCGGCAGCCAGAAAACCGTCGGCGCGGGGGAGACCTTCAAAGCGCGCGTGTTCCGCGTCAAGGGCATGGGCGAGGGCGAGCGCGGACGCCGTTCGCGCGCGATCACCGACAGCGGCCGGACCATCGGCGTCCAGCCGGATAGGGTCCGCGAAGGCCGGCCCCACCTCGTCGCGACCGTGAAAGCCGCGGCGCCGCACCAGAAAGCCCGTGGCCGGGTCGGCGCCGGGCTGAAGCTGCGGCCGGAGGACCTGCGGTTCGCGCTGCGCGAAGGCCGCGAAGGCAACCTCGTGCTGTTCTGCGTGGACGCGTCCGGCTCGATGGGCGCGAAGGCGCGGATGCGCGAGGTCAAGTCCGCGGTCCTGTCGCTGCTGCTCGACGCCTACCAGCGCCGCGACAAGGTCGGGCTGGTCACGTTCCGCGGCGACGCGGCCGAACTCGCGCTGCCGCCGACCATCAGCGTCGACGCGGCCGCGTCCCGCCTCGAAGGTCTCCCGACCGGTGGCCGGACACCCCTGGCCGAAGGGCTCCTGGAAGCCGCGCGGGTACTGCGCGTCGAAGAAATCCGTGACCCGCGGCGGCGGCCGTTGCTGGTCGTCGTCACCGATGGGCGCGCCACCAGTGGCCCGGACGCCGTCGCGCGCGCCCGGGCCGCGGCCGGGCTGCTCGGCGGCGTCACGACCGTCGTGATGGACTGCGAGAGTGGCAAGATGCGGCTCGGGCTGGCCGCCGACCTCGCCACCCACCTCGGCGCGGAGCACGTTCCCCTCGCCGGCGTCGCCGCCGAATCGCTGGCGGACGCCGTCCGCGCCCGGACCGGAAGGGCTGCCTGATGCCGCAGGGAAAACCGTCGGTGGTGCCGGAAGACGGCCTGACCACGCGCCAGCGCCGCAACCGCCCGCTGCTCGCCGTGCACACCGGCGAGATGAAGGGCAAGTCGACGGCCGCGTTCGGGATGGCCTTGCGCGCCTGGAATCAGGGCTGGTCGATCGGCGTGTTCCAGTTCGTCAAGTCGGCGAAGTGGCGCGTCGGCGAGGAAGCCGCGTTCCGCGCGCTGGGGAAGCTGCACGACGACACCGGCCAGGGCGGGCCGGTCGAGTGGCACAAGATGGGCGAAGGCTGGAGCTGGGCGCGCAAGTCCGGCAGCGACGAGGACCACGCGGAGAACGCGCGTGAAGGCTGGGCGGAGATCAAGCGACGGCTCGCCGCCGAGACGCACGGCTTCTACGTCCTCGACGAGTTCTCCTACCTGCTCAAGTGGGGCTGGCTCGAAGTGGACGACGTCGTGTCCACTTTGGTCTCGCGGCCCGGGCATCAGCACGTCGTCATCACCGGCCGGTACGCGCCGCCGGAGCTCGTCGAAGCGGCCGACCTGGTCGCCGAGATGACCAAGGTCAAGCACCCGATGGATGCCGGCCAGAAGGGCCAGCGGGGGATCGAGTGGTAGCGCGCGTGGTCATCGCCGCGCCCGGTTCCGGGCACGGCAAGACCACGATCGCCGCCGGGCTGATGGCGGCGCTTCGGGCGGCCGGGCACCGCGTTTCCGGGCACAAGGTCGGTCCCGACTTCATCGACCCGGGCTACCACGCCCTCGCGACCGGACGTCCCGCGCGCAACCTGGACCCGTTCCTGCAGGGCGAGGACCGGCTGGTTCCCTTGCTGCGGCACGGTTCCCACGGCGCCGATATCGCCGTCATCGAGGGCGTCATGGGCCTGTTCGACGGGGCTTTGGGCACCGAGGGCTACGCGTCGACCGCACACGTGGCCCGTGTCCTGGACGCGCCGGTGGTGCTGGTCGTCGACGCTTCGGCGGCTTCGCGCAGTGTTGCTGCGACGGTCCTGGGGTTCGCCCATTACGACAACCGGGTGCGGCTCGCCGGCGTCATCCTCAACAAGCTGGGCTCCCAGCGGCACCTCGACGAAATCGCGTCCGCGCTGGAAGCCACCGGCGTCTCGCTGCTGGGTGCGTTGTACCGCAACGAAGAGATCCACGCACCGAGCAGGCACCTCGGGCTCGTCCCGGCGGCGGAACGGGCCGCGGAGGCGCAGCGTGTGCTGCCCGAGCTGGCCGCGTGGGTGACCGACGGCGTCGACATCGAGGCGATCGTCCGGATCGCTTCCGGGGCGCCGCGGCTTTCGGCGCCGCCGTGGGAACCGTCCGGTGTGGACGGTCCACGGGTGACGGTCGCGGCCGCGGGCGGCGCCGCGTTCACCTTCCGCTACACCGAGAACATCGAGCTGCTGGCCGCCTGCGGCGTCGAGGTCGTGGACATCGACCCGTTGCGAGATCAGGCTTTGCCCGAAGGGTGTGCCGGTCTGTACTTCGGCGGCGGGTTCCCCGAGGTGCACGCGGCCGAGCTGTCGTCGAACACGGCGTTGCGTTCCGCGGTGGCTTCGGCCATCCAGGGCGGGATGCCGGTGAGCGCCGAGTGCGCGGGTCTGCTGTACCTGTGCCAGTCGCTGGACGGCGTGCCGATGGTCGGCGCGGTTCCCGCGGACGCCAAGATGACCGCCCGCGGGAAGCTCGGCTACCGGCGAGCGGTCGCCGTCGAGGACAACTTGCTGACGACGGCCGGTCAGCGCGTCACCGGGCACGAATTCCACCGCACCGAGGTGACGCCGTCGCACGGCGCCTCGGCGGCCTGGGGCTGGGACCGGCAGCTGGACGGCTTCGCGTCGCTGACGCTCCACGCGTCCTACCTGCACGTCCACTGGGCCGGGTACTCCGAGCTGGCGCACCGGTTCGCCGCGAGAGTCCGGGCGTATGGCTGACTACGACCTGCACCACCATGGTGATCGTGAGGTCGGGCCGGGGCTGGTCGATCTTGCCGTAAACGTCCGGTTGCCGCGGCCGCCCGCGTGGCTGCGGGCGGAGCTGGCGTCCGCGTTGGACTCCCTCGCCGCTTACCCGTCCACTTCGGATGCGGTGCGGGCCGTCGCTGCTCGCCACGGCCGTTCTCCTGCGGAAGTGCTGGTCACCGCGGGCGCCGCGGAGGCGTTCACGCTGCTGGCTTCGGCTTTCCGGCCGCGGCACGCCGTAGTCGTGCACCCGCAGTTCACCGAGCCGGAAGCGGCGCTACGGGCGGCGGGGCACGCGGTCTCGCGCGTCATCCTGTCCGAGGCGGACGGTTTCGTCCTCGATCCGGCGCTGGTCCCGGCCGATGCCGATCTGGTGTTCGTCGGCAATCCGACCAACCCGACGTCGGTCCTGCATCCCGCGTCGTCGCTGCTCTCCCTGACGCGTCCTGACCGGCTGCTCGTGGTCGACGAGGCGTTCCTGGACGCGGTACCCGGCGAGGTCGAGAGCCTGGCCGCCGGCCACCCGGGTGTCGTCGTGCTGCGCAGCCTGACCAAGACGTGGGGCCTGGCCGGGCTGCGGGCGGGGTACGTGCTCGCGGCGGCGGACGTCGTCGAGCGGCTGCGGGCGGTGCAGGTGCCGTGGTCGGTGTCCACGTTGGCCGGGGTGGCGACGGTGGCGTGCTGCCGTCCGTCCGCTTTGGAGGAAGCGGAGAAGCTGGCGGTGGCCGCGGAAGCAGACCGCGAATACCTGGTGTCGGGCCTGGCTTCGCAGGGCGTCGACGTACTGGGCGATCCGCGTGGACCCTTCGTGCTGGTACGCGTTCCTGATGGCGCGTCTCTGCGAACGCGCCTGCGCGAAGCGGGCTACGCAGTGCGGCGAGGAGACACGTTCCCCGGGCTCGGGCCGGACCACCTGCGGCTGGCGGTCCGCGACCGCGTGACGACGGACGCGTTCCTGACCGCGTTGCGAAAACTCTCGTAACACCGACAGGGGGTTGTCGCCACGGCCGCCGAAACTGGGCGGAGCCGGGAAACGCCCGGCGTGGCAGCGAGAGGAACGACATGCCCAGCTTCAACGACGTGGCCTGGTTCGAGATCGGCACCGACGATCCGGCGGCCGCCGAACAGTTCTACGGCGAGGTTTTCGGCTGGACCGTCGCGCAGGACGACGCGGCGAGCACCGATACCGCCTACCGCGTCATCGACACCGGCGGCTCGCGCGGCGGCCTGTTCACCGGCCGGGAGAACTACGCGGTCTTCACCGTGCTGGTCGAGGACGTCGACGCCACCTGCCGCCAGGTCGAGAAAGCCGGCGGGTGGGTGCAACGGCCACCGAGCGTCAACCCGGTCGGCGTGACGTTCGCGCACGTGCTCGACCCGGCGGGCAACCACTTCTCGGTGTTCACCCCGCCAAAGTGAGCTGATGGACGTCGCCGTACGGGATCTCGAGGTCCTCCGGCCGAAGCCGGCGAAGCGGCGGCACCTCGGCGGTCACGGTGAAGGAGGTGATCCGGTCGGTGCGAAACGCCCGGATCTCCCGGCGCAGCCGGCACCACGCCACGAGGTACCAGTGCGTGGGCTTGCCGACATAGCCGAGCGGCTCGACCTCCCGCCGGGTGACGGTGCCTTCGCGGTCGGCGTACCGGATGCGCAGCACGCGGCGGATACCGAGCACGTGCGGCATCGGCGGGATGGGACCGTCGCCGAGCAGGTGGACACAGGCGGCGAGGTCCTGCGCCGCATCCGCGTCCTCCCGCCGCATCGCGGCGACCAGCTTGCGCAGCGCCGAGCGCCCTTCCGCCCGGAAGGGGGTGGCCTCGAGGTGTCTCAGCGCGAGCGCCATGGCGACGGCCTCGCCGGGCGTCAGGTTGACCGGCGGCATGGTGTGCGCCTTGTCGAGGCAGTAGCCGCCGGTGCGGCCGGTCTCGGCGTAGATCGGCGTGCCGGATTGCTGCAGGGCGCTGATGTCCCGTTCGACGGTGCGGACGCTGACCTCGAACCGGTTCGCGAGCCAGCGCGCGCTGCGTGGCCGCGGCGCGACGGCGCGCAGTTCTTCGACGAGGGCGTAGAGACGATCGGTTCGGTTCACACGGATCAAGGTAAGGAGGGGGTACGACAGTTTCGGTTACTCGCAGAGCTGCTTGAGTCCGTCGAGTGGCCGGCGCCGGACCAGGTCGGCGGTGGCCTCTTTTCAGGGTGACGCCGGGCGGCGGGCTAGGTCGACAGCGCGAGCAGGGCGGACGCGACGGCGGCTTCGACACCGGCGCCGAGGACGTCGCCGGTGATGCCGCCGAGCCGCTTGGTGCATCGCCACAGGAGCGCTCCGGCGACGCCGTAGGCGAGGAGGACCGCGAGCGGCCCGCGCCACCACGGCAGTCCGGGCAGCAGCACGGCGAGCGCGGCGGCGGCGACCCCGACGGCGAGCGCGGCAGTGCGCGGAACCGAGCCGGCGACGGTGGCGCCCAGCCCCTCCGGCCGCGCCGGCGGAACGCCCCGCGCGCACGCCATCGAGAGCGTGCAGCGGCCGACGAGCACGCCCGCGGCCGCCGTGAGCGGATTGGCGGCGGTCAAGGCGCCGACCTGGAGGAGGAGAACCAGGACCAGGGTCGCGACCCCGGTGGGACCGGAATCGCCGCGGCGCATGACGTCGAGGGCCTTGGCGCGGTCGTAGGAGGCACCGAGGCCGTCGGCGGTGTCGGCGAGCCCGTCGAGGTGCAGGCCCCGGCTGCCGAGCGCGACGGCACCGAGGGCGAGCGCCGCGGTGGCGAGCGCGGGCAGCCCGGCGGCGGACCCCGCCCAGACGATCCCCCCGGCGGCAGCGGCCAGGGGAATCGCCGCGAGCGGCGCGAGCACCATGGCGCGCCCGGCCACCCACCGGTCGATGACGCGCGGCGCCGGGACGGGCACGGTGGTCAGCGTCCCGACGGCCATCCGCGCGGCATCGACCCAGCGGCTCACGTCGGGCTGTCCACAGGCAGGCCGACGGCAAATTTGCCCGAGAAGGCCCCTGACCAGCGAATACGCGACTTTGCCGGAACCCTCTCCGCAGAGTGCGGAGGCTGCTGTGAGGCGGCCGGTCCGGTCGGCCGCAGGAGCCGAGTGCGCGGCCCGCAGTCGGCGACTTCGCCGGACCGAAGGATGTTCGCTCCTGGCCTCGGGGGTCTCCGCAGAGCTGGGTCCGGCTCCTCTGCGCGGCAAGGCAGGCACCCGGCGGGGCTGCGGTAAGCGCGTGAGCGTGCGCCGGGCTGGTGGCCGGATGTCGTGAACGACTCGTTCATGACGTCTGACGACAGGAAAGAGTCGTTCATGACGTCGCATCCGTCCGACGGTGGATTCGCCGGAACCCTGCGGGGAGTGGCGGGGGCTGCGCTTTTCATGCCAGGTCGGCCAGCAAGCCCATTTCGGCCAAGATCGCGCGGGCGGCGCGCAGCGTCGGCACCGCCTGCACCGCCCCGCTCCCTTCGCCGAGCCGCAGGCCGAAGTCCAAGATCGGCTCCAGGCCCAGCGCCTTCAACGCGAACGCCTGCGAAGGTTCCGTCGAGCGGTGCCCGGCCAGCCACCACTGCTCCGCTCCCGGCGCGATGTCGCGCGCCACCAACGCCGCCGCGCCGGAAAAGACTCCGTCCAGCAGCACCGGGATGCCGAGCACCGCCGCCTGGACCAGGAAACCCGCCGTCGCCGCCAGGCACGCGCTGCCCAGCGCCGTCAAGCGCTCGAACGGGTCCTCCGTGCGGCCGGCCGTCCGCATCAACGCCGCCGCGACCGCCGCCGTCTTCCGCTCCAGGCCCGCCGCGTCGATCCCGGTTCCCGTGCCGACCACCTCCGCCGCGGGCAGGCCCAGCGACGCCGCCACCAGTGCCGCGCACACCGCCGTGTTGCCGATCCCCATGTCGCCGGGGATCAGCACGTCCGCATCGCGTTCCTCGAGAGCGATCGCGCGGCCCGCGTCGAACGCCGCCTGCGCTTCGCCCGGCGACAACGCGTCCTCGACGTCGATCGAGCCCGAGCCGCGGCGGATCTTGTGCGCCGTCACCTCGGGGGGCACGTCCGCGCCGTCCCAGTCGACGCCGATGTCGGCCACCCGCACCTTCGCGCCGACCTGCGCGGCCAGCACGTTCACGCCGCTCTTGCCGGCCAGGAACACCCGGACCATCGCCGCGGTCACCTCACGCGGGTACGCCGAGAGAGCCGACACGCCGTGGTCGCCCGCGAAGACGACTACGCGGACGTCGTCGAGGGGGCGCGGCGGCACGCTGCCGTGCGCCGCGGCCAGCCAGGCGGCGATCTCCTCCAGCCTGCCCAGCGCGCCGAGTGGCTTGACCAGGCCGTCCAGCCGCTCCAGCGCGGCGGTGCGGGCGGCGGGGTCGGGCACGGGTACGTCGAACACGGGCGCCTCCTGGCTACAGGTCGAGTGCCCGGCCCGCGACGACCAGCACGACCCGGTCGGCGTCGGCGGACACCCGGTTGTTGAGTGCGCCCAGCACATCACGGAACAGCCGGCCGGACGAGGTTGCGGGCACCACACCGCTGCCGACCTCGTTGCTGACCGCGACCACCGGCACCCGCGCCGCGGCCCACGCGGCGAGGAAGTCCTCGAGCCGGTCGTCCAGCCGGTGCTCCCAGCCCGGCTTCTGCCGCCACGCGCCGACGTCCTCCAGCACACGGGACAGCCAGGTGCCGAGGCAGTCGATCAGCAGCGGCTCGGTCGCCGTGCGCAGGATCCCGGCCAGGTCGGTGGTCTCGACGGTCTTCCAGTGCGCCGGCCGCCGCGCCTGGTGCGCCGCCACCCGCGCGGCCCATTCGGGGTCGTCCTCGCCCGCGGGCAGGCCGGGCGCGACGTAGACGAGGTGCGGGTGGCGGTCGACGAGCCGCTCGGCGTGCCGCGACTTCCCCGAGCGGACGCCGCCGAGGACCAGCACCTTGCCTTCGTCGCGTCCGGACCGGCGCAGTGTTCGTGCCAGGGTCTCGAGGTACCCGGCGAGCCGGTGGCGCAGCCCCGCCGACGCACGTTTCCCCGCGGAGGCGGCATTGGGCGCCGCCGACGTACGTTTCTTCGCGGAGGCGGCATTGGGCACAGTCATACCCGGCATTCTGGTGCACGCGCTACCGTGCGCCACGTGCCACTCCGTCTAGGGACAACCGCGGCCGGACTCGTTACCGGATATGTCGCCGACGCACTGTTCGGTGACCCCCGTAAGGGGCATCCGGTCGCTCTCTTCGGTACCGCCGCGGCCCGCCTCGAACACCGCTTGTGGGCTGATTCGAAGCCGCGCGGAGTCGCGTACGCGGGGTTGTGCACCTTCGGTGCCGTCGGTCTCGGCGTCGCGCTTCAGACGGCGACGCGGCGACGTCCCTTCGCGCGCTTCTTGGCCACGGCCGCGTCTACCTGGGTCGTGCTCGGTGGACGCGGTCTCGCCGCCGAAGGCGCCGAAATGGCCCGGCTGCTCGAAGCGGGGGAAGTGCCTGAAGCGCGTCAGAGACTCTCGCACCTCTGCGCGCGCGACGCGACGACGCTCGACTCCGCTGAGCTCACCCGCGCGGCCACCGAGTCGATCGCCGAGAACACCTCGGACGCCGTGGTCGCGCCGCTGTTCTGGGGTGCCGTCGCCGGGGTGCCGGGTCTCCTCGGCTATCGCGCGCTCAACACGCTGGACGCGATGGTCGGTTACCGCTCGGCGCGCTACCGGCGCTTCGGCTGGGCCGCGGCGCGCGCGGACGACGTCGCCAACCTGGTGCCGTCGCGGATCGGCGCCGCGCTCACGGTGGTGTGCGCGGGCGGCCGGGCGCGGGAGTCCTGGCGGATCTGGCGCCGCGACGGCGGACGGCACCCGAGCCCGAACGCGGGCCAGGTGGAAGCCGCGTTCGCCGGCGCGCTGGGCATCCGGCTCGGCGGGACGAACAGCTACGGCGGCGAGATCGAGAGCCGCTCCCGGCTCGGCGAAGGCCGCGACCCGGAGCCGGTGGACCTGCGCCGCGCGGTCCGCTTGTCCCGCCTGGTCGGCGCGGCGGCGGTGCTGATCGCCGCGACTGCAGCCCCCACCACTCCCCGGGGGGCGGCCCCTGACCAGTCTATCGGCTCCCGGGCCACGAAAACCCCCGCTCGGCGATCTGTGGACAACTCCGCCGCTGCCGGCCCGGGTGTGGACAAAAAGCGGGTCACGCGCCGGAACCGTCGGACCGGGGTGGCACGATGAGCGGCCTGCTCGTCGCCGGGACGACGTCCGATGCCGGGAAGAGCCTGGTCACCGCCGGGATCTGCCGGTGGCTTGCGCGGCGGGGGGTGCGGGTTGCGCCGTTCAAGGCGCAGAACATGTCCAACAACTCGATGGTCTGCGGCGACGGGGCCGAGATCGGCCGGGCCCAGTGGGTGCAGGCCCGGGCCGCGGGCGCCGAGCCCGAGGCGGCGATGAACCCCGTCCTGCTCAAGCCCGGCAGTGACCGGCGCAGCCACGTCGTCGCGCTCGGGAAGCCGTTCGGCACCCTCGAAGCCGGGGAGTACGCCACCGGCCGGGCGGGGCTCGCCGAGATCGCCTTCGGTGCCTTCGAAGACCTCAGCGGCCGGTACGACGTCGTCGTCTGCGAAGGCGCCGGGAGCCCCGCGGAGATCAACCTGCGCGGCGGCGACTACGTCAACATGGGGCTCGCGCGGCGGTTCGGGCTGCCGGTGGTCGTCGTCGGCGACATCGACCGCGGTGGCGTGCTGGCCGCGATGTTCGGCACCCTCGCGCTGCTCTCCGCCGAGGACCAGGCCCTGGTCGCCGGCTGGGTGGTCAACAAGTTCCGCGGGGACGTCGGCCTGCTGCGGCCCGGCCTGGACAGCCTCGAGAAGGTGACCGGGCGGCCCGTGCTCGGCGTCCTGCCGTGGCTCGACCGGGTGTGGATCGACTCGGAGGACGCGCTCGCCGCAGCGGGGTGGCGCCGGGAGGCGCTCAAGACCGGCCTCGACGTGGCCGTCGTGCGGTTCCCGCGCGCCTCCAACGCCACCGACGTCGACGCCCTGGCCGCCGAACCCGGCGTCACGGTCACGCTGACCGCCGACCCCGACCGGGTCGCCGCGGCCGACGTCGTGGTGCTGCCCGGGTCACGCGCCACCGTCGGCGACCTCGGCTGGCTGCGTGAGCGCGGTCTCGACGCGGCCGTGACGGCCCGGGTCGCGGCCGGACGGCCGGTCCTCGGCATCTGCGGCGGCTACCAGATGCTCGCCGAGTCCATTGTGGACGACGTCGAGTCCGGGGCGGGCGAGGTGGCCGGCCTCGGCCTGCTGCCGGCGAAGGTGACGTTCGCCGCGGAGAAGGTGCTGGCCCGCCCGGTCGGCGAGTGGCGCGGCACCCGGGTGGCCGCCTACGAGATCCACCACGGCTCGGTCACGTCGGCGACGGCGACCGAATCCTTTTTGGACGGTATGCGGGCCGGTGCGGTCTGGGGCACGATGTGGCACGGCGCGTTCGAGAACGACGCCTTCCGCCGCGCCTGGCTCACCGAAGCGGCGGCGCAGGCGGGCGTCGGCTGGGCCCCGGCGCCGGGCGCCCCCGGTTTCGGCGAGCTGCGCGAGGAAATGCTGGACAAGCTGGCGGACGCCGTCGGCGAGCACCTGGACACCGCAGTGCTCGAGACGCTGCTGGAGCGGGGCGCGCCGCCGAACCTGCCGTTCGTCCCGCCCGGCGCGCCCTGAGGCTCAGCGTCGGTACGGCGCCAGGTACTGCCCGCCCCGCGCCTGGACCGCGCAGACGGCGGTGTGCTTGCCCGCCGCCCAGCCGGCCCCGGCGGGGTGGAACGTCACGACCTCTCCGCTGTCCGGCTCCACGCCGGAGCCGAAGAACCGGTCGCTCCGGACCTGGCAGCCCGCCGTCGCGGCCTGCTCGAGTTCGTCGTCCGAGGGCGCCCCTGTGTGCGGCGTCAGGGTGAAGGTGGCGAACGCTTCGCCGTCGTGCGGCTTCGTGCAGGACGCCTTGGCGATGTCGGTGTCCTGCTTGAGGTAGCACTCACCGGTCTTCAACGCCTGCCCGGTCGGGGCCGTGCCGCCGCCGGTCGACCAGTCGACGGACACGATCAGCGCGCCCGTGAACACCGCGGCCCACACCACACTCAGCACGATCCCGGCGATCGCCATACCGCGCCCGGTCTGGTTCCGCTTGGGTATCTGCACCAGCGCGACGACGCCCAGGATCGGCGCCACCAGCAGCGACAACCCGAAGATGCCGAGGATGCCCAGTACCAGCGACGCGACCGCGAAGGGGTTGCGCGTCGGCGGCGGCGGCGCAGCTCCCGGCGTCAAATTCGCCAGGCGTGAAGAATCGACATCGGACATGGTTCCCCCTGTGCAGTCCTGTCGTCGGCAGTGTAGGCAACCGGTCCGACAGAAACCGCACAGGGAGAACACTCAGGCGGTGACGGCGGCCTTCCGGTTCAGCGCCTTCTCCGCGAACGCGCCGAACGCCAGTCCCAGCGCCAGCCACAGCGTCAGCTGGGTGCCGACCGAGGCTGTCCGGAAACTCCACAGCGTCGACGCCGGGAACGACGCCGGGACCTCGTCGACCACCGGCATCAGCCAGGCGACCACGCCGATCACGACGAGGTAGCCCGCCGCGGCGAGCAGGAAGCCGTTCCACGCGCCGAGGCGATCCGCGAGCTTGCGGCCGAACACCGTGGCGAGGATGCCGGCCAGCAGCGAGACGGCGACGAACCCGAAGTACAGCTCGGTCCGCGAGCCGATCGTGCCCGGCTGACCCACCGCGGGCGGGTTGGCCGGGTACTTCAGGAACGGCACCAGGAACACCACGGCGAACGCGCCCGCGGTCAGCAGCAGCGCCGTCACCCGCGGGCGGAGGCTGCCGAGCCGTCCCTGGGCGAACGCGAACCCGAGCGAGAGCAATCCGCCGATCGCGACGCCGTAGACCAGCACGCCGGTCAGCAGGCCGACCGTGCTCTGGATGTCCCGGGGGACGAGTTCTTCTTCGTGTTCCTGAGCGGGTGCGGCGTCGGGGGAATGGGTGTGGCCGGCGGACTCCTCGAGCCCGATGGCGGCGTTCACCGACGGCTCGCCGAAGGCGTAGGCGAACCCGAACGCGAGCACGCCGGCGATCAGGCCCGCGAGCATGCCGCGGACCAGAAGGGTCTTCATCATGGGAGCGCGTGCCCGCCGATCAGTGGCAGGGGAAGGCCAGCAGGTGCCGGCCGTCGTGCACGAACTCGTGGACGTAGGAGTTCGCGAAGACCGCCGTGGCGCCCTGTTCGGCGCTCACGAAGTAGAGCGCGATCAGGGCGAGGAGCACCACGAACACCGCCCACGGCACGATCTCACGGACCGGGATGCGGATCGGGAGCGGAACGGCGGGAGCTGCCGTGTGGGTCATTGGTGGCCTCCTCGGGCTTTCGCGGCCTCATCGGGGTCGGTCACGACGGTCCGGGTCTGGCTTCCCCTGGCAGGGGTCACAGTGGCGCGACCGCGCGGACTTGCACCGCGTTCCGGAATCCGTCGTCTGGCCGGTTGAGCGTAGGTCCGCGCTTCCGGGCGCGTCAATGTGACAATGCCGCGGTGACTCGAATGGTGGCGGCCCTCGATGTGGGCGGGACGACGATCAAGGCAGCGCTGCTCGACGAGCGGCTCCAGCCCCAGGCGGCATTGCGGGCGGAGACGGCGCGCAGCGCGGACGGGACGGCGCTGGCCGCGCAGGTCGCGGACATCGTGGCCGCGCTGGCGGAGCAGGCGGGCACCGGGCAGCCGGCGGCGGTCGGCGTGGTCGTGCCCGGGATCGTGGACGAACAGACGCGCGTCTGCCACTTCTCGGCCAACCTCGACTGGCGCGAAGTCCCCTTCGGCGAGCTGCTGGAGGGACGGCTCGGGCTGCCGGTGGCGTTCGGCCACGACGTCACCGCGGGCGGCATCGCCGAGTTCCGGGTCGGCGCCGGGCAGGGCGCGGCGAACGCGGCGTTCATCCCGGTCGGCACCGGGATCGCGGCCGCGCTCCTGCTCGACGGCCGGATCCACCGGGCGCACGGGCAGGCGGGCGAGGTCGGGCACATCGACGTCGGCCACCCCGGCAAGTGCGGCTGCGGCGCGACCGGCTGTCTGGAGGCGATCTCGTCGGCGGCCGCGATCGCCCGCCGCTACACCGAGCGCACGGGCCGCCCGGCCGACGGTGCCCGCGAGGTGGTGGACCTGGCCCGTCACGGCGACGAGGTGGCGGTGGCGGTGGTCCAGGACGCGCTCGACGGGCTCGGGCACGGGATCCGCACGCTGCTGACGCTGCTGGGTCCCGAGGTGATCGTCCTGGGCGGCGGGCTGTTCACCGCCTCGGACTACGTGCTCGAGCCGGTACGGGCTTGGCTGGCCGCGCACCTGACGTTCCAGAAGATGCCGGAGCTGCGGATCGCGAAGCTGGGCGACGAGGCCGGGCGGCTCGGCGCGGGTCTGCTGGCCCTGGACCTGCTCGACGCCTGACCCGCCCGAGTTCGTGAAGGCGCCCGAGGGGGCCTTCACGAACCGGAGGGCGGCGGGTCAGCAGGGACCGATGGAAGACGCCTGGTCGTTCGGGTCCTTGCCGACGTAGCTGCTTGCCGTGCCCGCGTTCATCAGCGGGTCATTGCGTTTGGCGTAGTTCTCGTTCCAATACCAGCAATACACCTGTCCCGTGTTGTTCACCCACGAGCTCAGCTGATCGGACCACGTTCCGTCGTTGTTGTTGTGTTTGGAGCTGCGGCAATCCTGGCAGGCGAAAGCACGGAGGTCCGGGTAGGCCGCGCCGGCCGGGATGACCAGGACCTTCCCCCCGAAGTCCTTGTGTTCGTACAGGCAGACCGAACTCGCCGGGCAGCTGTCGAGGACGGCGGCCGGCAGCGCGGCCGGAGTCACCGGCGCGGCCGTGGCGATTCCGGTGATCGTCAGGAAAAAGGCTGAGCCGATTCCCGCGAGTGCGGCAAAACGGGATCGAAACGTCGACATCTGCTATTACTCCCTTTCTGTGGGCGGTAACGCAGGGTCGAGCTTACGGGCGCGCTCGGGGGAATTCGTTGGCATATCTCGCAAATCCGCGTCCCGCGCCGGCCGCCCGGTTGGCACGACGCGCAATCAGCTTCAGGCGCCGGCCAGCAGGCGGGCGACGGCCGCGGTGAGGACGCGGACGCCCTTCGTCGAGCCGGGATCGACCGCGGTCACCTCCCGCACCCGCCGGAGGCGGTAGTCGAGGGTCCGGGGATGGATGTGCAGCGCGACAGCGGCGCGGAGCCGGTTCATGTCGTTGCGGTAGTAGACGTCGAGCGTCCGCACCAGGTCCGGGCCGTTCGCGAGCCGCCGCGCGACGTCGCGGAGCCACTGGTCCACCTCGGGCACCCGCACGACACCGAGCTCGACGAAAACGTCCGCGATCCCGCACACGGTGTGCGGCACCCGCTGCACCGGCGCGACCTCGGCCACCTGGCGTGCCGTGGACACGGCCTCGGGCAGCTTGCCCGCCGGACCGGTCGCGACGCCGACGCGGCAGGGACCCGCCACCACCTCGGCGATGTCCCGCACCACCGGCAGCGCGTCGTCCGGCGACTCCTCCGGCGGAGAACACACGGGCAGCAGCGCGAGGAGCTCGTCCGGCCGGTGCCAGGCGATCGGCACGGCGTGCATCTTGAACACCGACTCGACGAGGTCGTCGTCGTGATCACCGCGGCAGGACGGCCGGCCGGGAAACCGCATCACCACCGTGACGTAGCGGTCGTGCAGGCAGACGCCGAGGTCGCGGGCGAGGCCGGGCGCCGACAGGTCACCGGCCAGCAGCAGGTCGACGAGGTCGCGCAGCCGCTTGCCCACCGAAAGCCGGAGCCGCTGTGCGGCCAGGTACCCGTCGAGGTAGGAGCCGCTGCCCCGGGTGCCCTGCTCGCCGAACCAGGCCGTGAGGCGCAGCAGCTCCTCGAGGTCGTCGCCGTCGGCCACTTCGTTGATCTCACGCAACATCAAAGTGGCGTGCAACGCGAGGACACGTTGCGCCGCGCCGGTGGAGAACCCTTCTTCGGCCCGTTTCCGGCCGATGTCCCCGATGAAGGAAAGGTCTTCGTCGGAAAGCCGGCGGCTTTCCGAGACCAGTTCGACGGTGTGGCGGCGGAACCACACGGCGTAATCCAGCATTTCCGCCCGGGAACGGGGATCTTCGGCGTGGACCCGGTAATCCGGAAGCTCGCGTTCGTAGGCTTTCACCTCGGCCCGCGCATTGGCGTCGGACCGTTTCATCAGCTGTTCCAGCAGGCCACTCATGTCGATCCGTCCTCCCTGCCCGGGCGGGTAACGGGTGCCGTTCGGCTTCGACGTGCGGAAACGCGGGCCCCGAGAGACTCGGGGCCCGCGTTCAGTCGCGCATGCGGATCACTGCCACCACTGCGACTTGCCACCCGCGATGAAGTCCCACAGCTGCAGGCGCGTGCCGTTGCCGCCCGCCGTGCCCTCGGCGGTCAGGTAGCGCGGGCTGGCCGGGGTCTGCAGACGCAGGTAGCCCTCGGGGATTTCGGCGAGGGTCCACCACTGGTTCTTGCCGCCGGCCATGAAGTCCCACAGCTGGATCTTCGTGCCGTTGCCGTTGATGGAGTTCAGGTCGGCGTCGAGGTAGCGGCCGCTCTGGTAGTTCTGGAACCGGTAGTAGCCCTCCGGGTTCTGGGTCAGCCAGAACGCCTGGTTGGGCGCGGTGTCGTTGCAGTCCCAGAGCTGCATCTTCGTGCCGTTGGCGTTGATGGTGTTCAGGTCGGCGTCCCAGCAGCGCCCGAAGCCCACGGACTCCAGCAGGTACGGCCCCGGGTCGACGGCCTGCGCGGCCATGGTGTTGGCCGAGCGCTGCTGCTTCGCGGCCCCCGCCACCTTGGCCGGGCGCAGCTTGATCTGGCCGAGCGACGTGACCGGCGTCCCCTTGCCGTCGGCCGCGCCGGCCTGCGGCACGGCGATCAGGCCGAACAGGCCCGCCGCCGCGGCGACCGTCACCATCAGGCGCTTCATCTTCGTCATCGTTCCCCTTTTTTCCGGCATCGTTTCGCGTAGCTGACGACGAAGGCGTGCGGCGACCGGCTCCGGGCCGCAGCGGCCCGGCGCTGAGTCGGCCGGCAATTCCCCCTCGTCGAGACCGTCAAACCCCCGAAAGCGGTCTCTTCAGCCATCATTCAGTGCCGCCCGGCGTCCGTCGAGGAGATTTCCCGGAGGGGCAAAAACGCAGGTCAGGTATGTAACGGATCGAGATCTCCGCCCGATGGACGGGCAGACACCCCGGGGGGACCGTGCGGATCGAACTGACGTTGCAGGACCTCGTCCGAGCCCGCCTCGCGGCCGCGGCCGACCCGATGGGGGAGCTCGCCGCGAGCCTGCAGGTGCTGCAGCGGCGCGACGGTGGCCGCAACGCGGCGTCGGCGGCGTTCAACCGGTGGCGGCACCGGGTGTGGCAGGGGCTGCCGGACTCGGCGTCGGTGCTGATGTGGCTCTGCCGCCCGGACGCCCCGATCCCGGAGTTCCTGCTGCCCGCGGCGGGGCGCTACGACCTGGAGTCCGGGCTCGCGGCGGTGCTGCGGGCCGAACCGGTGAGCCTGAAGACCGCGCTGCGCACCGCCCCGGCCGAGCGCGACCTGCCCGCGTGGGCGGCGGCGCTCGCCGACGGCGACACCGCGGGCCTGCCCCGGCTGGTGCAGGCCATGCAGGAGTACCACGACGTCGCGCTCGCGCCGGGCTGGGACGTCGTGTGCGCCCAGGTGGACGCCGATCTCGGGATGCGCACGCAGGTACTGCTCCACGGCGGGATCGACGCGCTGCTGACCGGCCTGCGCCCGAAGGTGCGCTGGACGGCGCCGGTCCTGGAGACCGACGACGGGATCCCCGCGACGCTCCCGTCGGAAGGGACGGGCCTGCTGCTGGTCCCGACGTACTTCCAGGTGTGCCCGGCGCTGGTCCCGCCGTCCCCCGGCGGCACCCCGCGGCTGCACTACCCGTGCGTCCGCCACGCCGCGCACCCCGCCGGGTTCGACCGCGGGGCCCGGAAGACGCCGGGCAACGCGCTGGCGGACCTGCTGGGCCCGACCCGCGCGGCGGCGCTGGCGGTCCTGGCCGTGGGCTGCTCGACGTCGGAACTCGCGGCGCGGCTGGGTGTCACGCCGTCGGCGGTCAGCAAGCACACCACGGTGCTCCGGCGCGCGGGGCTGATCATCACGCACCGGGAGCGCAATACGGTGCTGCACTCGCTCACCCCGCTGGGAAGCGCACTCCTCGACAGCTAGTTCGGTGGATGTCCACAGAGGACGGTTCGAGGCAGGTGTCAGCCGAGGGTGGCGGTCGCCGCGACCAGCTCGTCCAGCGCCTCGCGGGCGAGTTCGGCGAACTCCCGCTCGTTGCCGGGCTCGATCCAGCGGGCGAAGCCGGTCGTGAAGGCGAGCCCGCCGATCTCCGCGGCGAGGCTCGCGGCCGGGGCCGGCACTCCGCGTTCCCGCAGGGCGCCCGCCATCGCGGCGGTGAGCGTCGCGTGCTTGAGCAGCTCACGCTCTCGCAGGTCGCTGTGGCCGGCGACGACGGCTTGGACCTGCTTCGCCCGTTCCCGCCGCTGCGGCCCGAAGGGTGCCGCGGCGGCCGCCAAAGCCGCCGCGACCGCTTCCATCGGGCTCGCGGACGCGGGAACAGCCGTGATCGCTTCGGCGAAGATCCGGCTCAAGGCCTCTTGACCCGCGAAGAGCACTTCACGCTTGTCGGTGAAGTGGCGGAAGAAGGTCCGTTTCGTCAGCCCGGCCCGCTCGGCGATCTCGGCGACCGTGACGCTGTCGTACCCCCGCCCGCCGAACAGGTCGAGCGCGGCGTCCAGCAGTCGCACCCGCGTGTTCGGCTCCCAGCGGCTCATGCCTCCAGCCTAGGCGATGACACTTGGTGCCGTCACGGTGCTAGGGTGATGGCACCAGGTGTCATCATCAAACGGGAGGCTCTCATGCGTGTGTTCGTCACCGGTGCGTCCGGCTGGATCGCCTCGGCCCTCGTGCCCGAACTGCTCGGCGCGGGGCACGAGGTCGTCGGGCTGGCCCGTTCGGACGCCGCGGCGACGGCGGTCGAAGAAAGGGGCGCCGAGGTGCTCCGCGGCGAGCTGGACGACCTCGAAACGCTCCGAGCGGGCGCGGAAGGCGCCGACGGCGTCGTCCACCTCGCCTTCGGCCACGACTTCGCCGGGATGGAAGCCTCGATCCGCACGGACGCGGCTGCGGTCGCCGCCATGGGCGAGGTACTGGGCGGCAAGGTGTTCGTGGCCGCCTCGGGGACGCCGATGGTGCCCGGGCGCGCGGCGACCGAGCAGGACGACCCTGTCTTCGCGGGCCCGGTGGCCGGCCGCGGGGACAACGCCCGCGCGGTGCTCGCCACGGCGGAGCGTGGGGTCCGCGCGTCTCTCGTGCGGCTGCCGCGCTCGGTGCACGGGGAAGGCGACGTCCACGGGCTCATCGCGCGGCTGGCCGGCCTCGGGCGCCAGAAGGGCATCGCGGCCTACGTCGGCGACGGGACGCAGCGCTGGCCCGCCGTGCACGTCTCGGACGCGGCGCACCTGTTCCGCCTGGCCCTGGAACAGGCGCCCGCGGGATCGGTGCTGCACGCGGTGGGCGACGAAGGCGTGCCGATCCGCGAGGTCGCCGAAGTGGTGGGCCGCCGTCTCGGCCTGCCGGTCACGTCCGTGGCGGCCGAGGAGCTCGGCTTCCTGGGCGCGCTGCTCGGGCTCGACCAGCCGGCGTCCAGCGCGAAGACCCAGGAGCTGCTCGGCTGGCGGCCCGTGCACCCGGGGCTGCTGGAGGACCTCGAAAAGGGTTACTACGGCTGAGAAGTGGAGCAGCGCCGGCGGAGGTGGCGACGGTGACACCTCCGCCGGCGCTGGGGTCTTACGCGATCGGCCGGTCCGTCGGCGCGATCGGCCGGGGCAGCACCTCGCGCCCGGTCAGGTAGGCGTCGACGCCGGCCGCCGCCGAGCGGCCTTCCGCGATCGCCCAGACGATCAGGGACTGGCCGCGGCCCATGTCGCCGGCCACGAACACGTTGTCCAGGCTCGTCTTGAACGCCTTGTCGCGCGCCACGTTGCCCCGCGCGTCCAATTCGACGCCGAGATCCTCGATGAGGCCCTTCTTCTGCGGCCCGAGGAAGCCCATCGCCAGCAGGACGAGCTGCGCGGGCAGGTCGCGCTCCGAACCGGGCACCGGGACGAACTTGCCGCCCTCGTTGCGCACCTCGACCAGCTTCAGCGCGCGCACCCGGCCGGAGTCGTCACCCAGGAACTCCTGCGTGTTCACCGCGTACAGCCGCTCGCCGCCCTCTTCGTGCGCCGAGGACACCCGGTAGATCATCGGGTACGTCGGCCACGGGTGGGCGTCGGAACGCTCCTGGGGCGGGCGAGGCATGATCTCCAGCTGCGTCACCGACTTCGCGCCCTGGCGGTGTGACGTCCCGACGCAGTCCGCGCCCGTGTCGCCGCCGCCGATCACGACGACGTCGAGGCCCGCGGCCGAGTAGGGCGACTCGGAAAGCTCGCCGGAGGCGACCCGGTTGGCCGGCGGGAGGAACTCCATCGCCTGGTGGATGCCGTCGAGCTCGCGGCCGGGGATCGGCAGGTCGCGCCAGTCGGTCGCGCCGCCCGCGAGCACGACCGCGTCATAGGACGCCTGCAGCTCGGCCGCCGAAATGTCCACGCCGACGTTCACCGACGTCCGGAACTCCGTGCCTTCGGCTTCCATCTGCGCGAGACGGCGGTCCAGCCGGTGCTTCTCCATCTTGAACTCGGGGATGCCGTAGCGCAGCAGCCCGCCGATCTTGTCGGCCCGCTCGAGGACTACGACGCTGTGGCCCGCGCGCGTGAGCTGCTGCGCCGCGGCAAGACCCGACGGCCCGGACCCGACGACCGCGACCTTCTTGCCGGTCTTCGACGTCGGCGGCTGCGGCGTGACCCAGCCTTCGTCGAAGGCCCGGTCGATGATCGAGATCTCGACCCGCTTGATCGTCACCGGGTCGTCGTTGATCCCGAGCACGCACGCGGTTTCGCAGGGGGCAGGGCACAGCGTCCCGGTGAACTCCGGGAAGTTGTTGGTGGCGTGCAGCCGTTCGATCGCCTGCTGCCAGTCCTCGCGCCAGGTCAGCGTGTTCCACTCCGGGATCAGGTTCCCGAGCGGGCAGCCCTGGTGGCAGAACGGGATGCCGCAGTCCATGCACCGGCCGGCCTGCTTCTGCAGCTTCGTGGTGGCGAAGTCCTCGTAGACCTCTCGCCAGTCCATCAGCCGCAGGTCGACCGGACGGCGCTTCGGCTCTTCGCGGGTGGTGGTCAGAAAGCCCTTGGGGTCAGCCATGTGCGGCCTCCATGATCGCCTCGTTCACGTCGCGCCCGTCGCGCTCGGCCTGCACCTGGGCGGCGAGCACGCGCTTGTAGTCCTTCGGCATGACCTTCCCGAAGCGGTCGACGCCCGCGTCCCAGTCGGCCAGCAGCTCCCGCGCGACCGCGGATTCCGTTTCGTTGTAGTGCTTTTCCAGCGTTTCGCGCAGGAAGTCCGCGTCCTCGGAGTCGAGCGGGTCGAGGTCGACCATCTCCGGGTTGACGCGGTGCGCGGGCAGGTCCAGCACGTACGCGATGCCGCCGGACATGCCGGCCGCGAAGTTGCGCCCGATCGGGCCGAGCACGACCATCCGGCCACCGGTCATGTACTCGCCGCCGTGGTCGCCGACGCCTTCGACGACGGCCAGCGCACCCGAGTTGCGGACGCAGAACCGCTCGCCGACCTTGCCGCGGATGAAGATCTCACCGCTGGTCGCGCCGTAGGCGATGACGTTGCCGGCGATGATGTGGTCTTCGGCGGCGATCCGCGCCTCCTTCGGCGGGCGCACGATCAGCCGTCCGCCGGAGAGGCCCTTGCCGACGTAGTCGTTGCCGTCGCCGTACAGCCGCAGCGTGATGCCCTTCGGCACGAACGCGCCGAACGACTGGCCCGCGGTGCCGGTGAAGGTGACGTCGATGGTGTCGTCCGGCAGGCCTTCGCCGCCCCACCGCTTGGTCAGCTCCGAGCCGAGCATGGTGCCGACGGTCCGGTTGACGTTGCGCACCGGCAGTTCCAGCCGCACCTTGTCGCCGGAGTTGAGCGCACCCTCGGCGAGCTGGATCAGCGTGTTGTCGAGCGCCTTCTCGAGCCCGTGGTCCTGCTTGGTCTGCTGCAGCCGCAGCCCGGCCGGGGCCATCTCCGGGACGTGGAAGATCGGCGACAGGTCGAGCCCGGACGCCTTCCAGTGGTCGATCGCCTTGCGCTTGTCGAGGAACTCGGCGTGCCCGACGGCCTCGGCGATCGACCGGAACCCCAGCTCCGCCAGGTACTCCCGCACTTCCTGGGCGATGAACTCGAAGAAGTTGACGACGTATTCGGCCTTGCCGCTGAACTTCTCGCGCAGCTTCGGGTTCTGCGTCGCGACACCGACCGGGCACGTGTCGAGGTGGCAGACGCGCATCATGATGCAGCCCGACACGACCAGCGGCGCGGTCGCGAAGCCGAACTCCTCGGCGCCGAGCAGCGCCGCGATGATCACGTCACGGCCGGTCTTGAGCTGGCCGTCGGTCTGCACGACGATGCGGTCGCGCAGCCGGTTGGCCAGCAGCGTCTGCTGCGTCTCGGCCAGGCCGAGCTCCCACGGGCCGCCCGCGTGCTTGATCGACGACAGCGGCGAGGCGCCGGTCCCGCCGTCGTGACCCGAGATGAGCACGACGTCCGCGTGCGCCTTGGAGACGCCCGCGGCGACCGTGCCGACGCCGACCTCGGACACGAGCTTCACGTGGATGCGCGCGTTCGGGTTGGCGTTCTTGAGGTCGTGGATCAGCTGGGCCAGGTCCTCGATCGAATAGATGTCGTGGTGCGGCGGCGGCGAAATCAGGCCGACGCCCGGCGTCGAGAACCGCGTCTTCGCGATCCACGGGTACACCTTCGCGCCGGGCAGCTGCCCGCCTTCGCCGGGCTTCGCGCCCTGCGCCATCTTGATCTGGATGTCGTCGGCGTTGACGAGGTACTCGCTCGTGACGCCGAACCGGCCGGAGGCGACCTGCTTCACCGCGCTGCGACGCTCGGGGTCGTACAGCCGTTCCGCGTCTTCGCCGCCTTCGCCGGTGTTGGACTTGGCGCCGAGGCGGTTCATCGCGATGGCCAGGGTCTGGTGCATCTCCATGGAGATCGAGCCGTAGGAGATCGCGCCGGTGGCGAACCGCTTGACGATCTCCGAGACCGGCTCGACCTCGTCGATCGGCACCGGCGCCCGCTTGCCGTACTTGAAGTCGAACAACCCGCGCAGCGTCAGCAGCTTCTCGGCCTGGTCGTCGACGGCCTTCGTGTACTCCTTGAAGACCTCGTACTTGCCGGACCTCGTGGAGTGCTGGAGCTTGAACACCGTCTGCGGGTTGAACAGGTGCGGCTCGCCCTCGCGACGCCACTGGTAGTCCGCGCCGGTCTCCAGCTCGCGGTGCGGCGCGTGGAACCCGTCGCCCGGGAAGGCGAACTTGTGCCGCTTCGCGACCTCGTCGGCGAGCGTGTCGAAGCCGACCCCGCCGAGGCGGGACGTCGTGCCGGTGAAGCAGTTCTCGATGACCTCTTCGCCGAGCCCGATCGCTTCGAAGATCTGCGCGCCGGTGTAGGACGCGACGGTCGAAACGCCCATCTTCGACATCGTCTTGCGGACGCCCTTGCCGAGTGCCTTGATCAGGTTCTGCGTCGCCTGCTTCGGCGTCACACCGGGAATCAAGCCCTGGTGGGCCATCTCCTCGACGGTCGCCATCGCCAGGTACGGGTTCACCGCGGCGACGCCGTAACCGATCAGCAGCGCGATGTGGTGCACCTCGCGCGCGTCGCCGGCCTCGACGATGAGGCCGACCTGCGTGCGCGTCTTCTCGCGGACGAGGTGGTGGTGCACCGCGCCGGTCAGCAGCAGCGAGGGGATCGGCGCGTGGTTCTCGTCGACGCCGCGGTCGGACAGCACGATCAGCCGCGCGCCGTCCTCGATCGCTTCGGAGACTTCGGCGCGGATCTCGTCCAGCCGCTTGATGAGCGCGTCGCCGCCGCCGTGGACGTTGTACCGGCCGAGCACGGTGACCGCCTGGAACTCGGGCAGGTCGCCGTCGTCGTTGACGTGCACCAGCTTGGCGAGCTGGTCGTTGTCGAGCACCGGGAACGGCAGCGCGATCCGGCGGCAGCTCGCGGCGTCGCCGACCAGAAGGTTCGGCTCGGCGCCGATCTGCGTGCCGAGCGCGGTGACGAGCTCCTCGCGGATGGCGTCCAGCGGCGGGTTCGTCACCTGGGCGAACAGCTGGATGAAGTAGTCGAAGATCAGCCGCGGGCGGCTGGAGAGCGTCGCGATCGGCGAGTCGTTGCCCATCGAGCCGATCGGCTCCGCGCCGGTGCGGGCCATCGGCTCGAGGATGGCTTCGAGCTCTTCCTCGGTGTAGCCGAACGACTGCTGGCGGCGGACGAGCGTGGCGTGCAGCGGCACTTCGCGGTCGCGCTCCGGCAGGTCTTCCAGCTGGAGCAGGCCGGCTTCGACCCATTCGTCGTACGGGTGCGCGGTGGCCAGTTCGGTTTTGACCTCCTCGTCCTCGATGATCCGGCCTTCGGCGGTGTCCACGAGGAACATCCGGCCGGGTTCGAGGCGTCCCTTCCGGACGATCGTCGCCGGGTCGATGTCGAGCACGCCGACTTCGGAGGCGAGCACGACGAGCCCGTCGTCGGTCACCCAGTACCGGCCGGGGCGGAGGCCGTTGCGGTCGAGGACGGCCCCGATCTGGGAGCCGTCGGTGAAGGCGACGAGCGCCGGGCCGTCCCACGGCTCCATCAGCGTCGAGTGGAACTCGTAGAACGCACGCCGCGCGGGGTCCATCTCCTGGTGGTTCTCCCAGGCCTCCGGGATCATCATCAGGACGGCGTGGGGCAGCGAGCGGCCGCCGAGGTGGAGCAGCTCGAGGACCTCGTCGAAGGACGCGGAGTCGCTGGCGCCGCGCGTGATCACCGGGTAGATCCGCTTGAGGTCGCCGGGGATCAGGTCGGTCTCGAGCAGCGCCTCGCGGGCGTCCATCCAGTTGCGGTTGCCGCGCAACGTGTTGATCTCGCCGTTGTGCGCGACGTACCGGTAGGGGTGCGCCAGCGGCCACGACGGGAACGTGTTGGTGGAGAAGCGGGAGTGCACCAGGCCGATGGCGCTCGTGACGCGCTCGTCGGTCAGGTCGGCGAAGAACCGCGCGACCTGGGGCTCGGTGAGCATTCCTTTGTAGACGATCGTGCGCGAAGACAAAGAGGAGAAGTACACAGCCGGTTCCCCGGTGTCCTCGACGAGCTCGTGCTCGGCGCGCTTGCGGACGCAGAACGCGCTGCGCTCGATGTGCAGCGGGTCCGAATGCTCCGGTTTCGGGCGGCGCGCGGCGAGGAACAGCTGCGTGAAGTGCGGCATGGTCTCGGCCGCGGTCGGCCCGCAGTGCTCGGTGTGCACCGGCAGTTCGCGCCAGCCGAGGACGCGCATGTCCTCTTCCGCCGCGATGCGCTCGATGGTCGTCATGGCCCGGCCGCGGCGCTTTTCGTCCTGCGGCAGGAAAGCCGTGCCGACGGCGTAGGTACCCGGCTCGGGGAGCTCGAAGTCCACGACCTCGCGGTAGAACTCGTCCGGGATCTGGATGAGCAGTCCGGCGCCGTCGCCGGTGTCCGGTTCGGCGCCGCGTGCTCCGCGATGTTCCAGGTTGCGCAACGCGACCAAGGCCTTGGCGACGATCGAATGATCCCTTCGCCCGGTTAGGTCGGCGACGAAGGCGACACCGCAGGCGTCGTGTTCGTAGTCGCTCCGGTAGAGGCCCTTGGCCTCGGCGTTGCTGAGCTGCTCCCCGGACGGGGGCAGGGAACTGGCACGGTGGGTCACGGCTGGCCGCCTCCCAAGGCGTTGGCGCGACCGGTACTCACTCCATCGAGTGGTTCTTGCTGAACCGGTTAACGAAGTGGTCCGGTACCGCGATGGTCAGTCGAGAACAGTTGCTGTTGTCGAAGTGCAAGATGCCGCGAAGGATCGGCCGGGCTCTGTGGCCCGGAAACCGGAAGCGGAGCATCTGGGAGGCCGCACGACACTGGGCAGCCGAACATGTCGGGTCCTGCGTGCGCGCACAGACCGGCCACTGAAGGGTGGGGGCCGGGCGGAGCGCGCGGTGTTACTCCCGGGTTCGCCGGGGTCTTATGACGATAGTGTGAATTCGCTGTTATCGACATACGTCGTTGCGCCCGGGTGGGAAATGCCACGCTTGCGTTGACGGCACCGGGGGTAGTCCCATATGCCGGGCTGGACCTCCCGGCCGGCGGTATGAGAGCGCCGTGACCTGCGGAAACGTGTGTCCCAAGTGGTCCAGGGTGCGTGTCGTGACGTCGTCGCGGGGTGAGAAGCTGGGTACATGGCGGACCGGTCCGATGGCTGATCGTTATCTCTCCGTGGCTCGCTCAGGGGTCCACGAGATCGAGATCAAGCGCTCCCGGTTCCTGTGCGCGCTCGCTCCCGTGACCTCGGAGGAGGCCGCGCGCGAGTTCATCGCGGCCCGCCGTCGCGCCGATCCTCAGGCGCGGCACCACTGTCACGCCTTCGTTTTGGGGCCGGATGGGCGAACTCAGCGGTCCAGCGACGACGGCGAGCCGGCGGGCACCGCGGGCACGCCGATGCTGGAAGTGCTGCGCCGCCGCGAACTGACCGACACCGTGGCGGTGGTGACGCGGTACTTCGGCGGGGTGCTGTTGGGGGCCGGCGGGCTCATCCGCGCGTACGGTCAGTCCGTTTCGGACGCACTGGAAGTTGTTGGTGTACTAGAACACCGGCGTCTCAGTCTCGTCGAAGTGGCGGTCAGCTACGACCGCGCGGGCCGGCTGGAGAACGACCTGCGCGCGTCGCCGTACCTCCTCCACGCGACCCGCTTCGAGGAGCAGGCCCACTTCGAGATCGGCCTCGCGCGGGCCGAGACCGACGCTTTCGCCAGCTGGCTCGCCGACCAGACCAACGGCGAAGCCACCACAACTTCCCTGGGCGACCACTGGATCACCGCCTGAACCGGCCCTTCAGGAACGGTTGCGGGCCAGCCACTCTTCGCGAGTTATCGCGTACGCGACTTCGCCGTGTTCGCTGCCCGGGGCTCGCTCGTGCTCGGGGAACTCTTCGAAGTACGTGCGGAGGAACTTCATCCCCAGCTTTTCCATCACGCGGCGCGAGCGGTGGTTCACCGTCATGGTGAACGCCGTGACGCGCCGGACGCCCAGCTCGGTGAAGCCCTTCGCGAGCAGTGCCGCCGAGCCTTCGGTGCCGTAGCCCTGGCCCCACGCCTTCCGGTGCAGCCGGTACCCCAGTTCGGGCTCGTCCACCGGATCTTCCGGACGCGGCCGGAAGTGGAACCACCCCAGGAAATCGCCGGTCCGCTTCTCGATCGCCGCCCAGAACCCGTAACCGGGGAAACGCTCGTAGTAACCGAGGAACGCGGGGAGGTCGAGGGTGACGATCTCGGTGCGATCCGCCGGCAGGCCCCCATTGAGGTACTTCATCACGGCCGGGTCGTCGTAGAGTTCGAACAGCGCGTCGGCGTCGTTCTCGGTGAACCGGCGGAGGATCAGCCGCTCGGTTTCGAGGAATACGTGCATCGGGTGATGCTGACAGTGACCCCAGTGTGTGGCAACGTGATTACGCGGCGACCGGGAGAACCTCGCCCAGTGCCTGCGAGCCGGCCTCGGTGAGCAGGGCGGGCACGCGCTCGCCGCACTTGCCGGGGCGGGCAGCGGCGATCAGGCCGAGCCGCGCGAGCCGGTGCGCGGTCGTCTGGTCGCAGCAGCTCAGGCCGTCGATGAACAGGTCGGGCTCGCAGCTGCAGCTGATCTCGGCCTGGCCCCCGGCCACGGCTCTCAACGTGGCCCGCTCACGATGGTTCAGTTCGGTGATCATGGCGGCGCCTCCTTCCCGTCGAACTCATTAGACGCCTCACCACCGACAGTTTCCGCCTCCTAGCGTGCGAACCCGGGTATTGAGGGACTACACGTAGGGGTGGCGTGTCGCGCAGCTCAGGGGCAACCCTCGGATACCCCCGGGAAAAGCGGTTCAAGCGTCGTCTTGCGCAGGTGGCGGAAAACGATCGACGTCCGGAAGCCGACGATCTCGCGGCGCAATGCCAGCCGGTCGGTGAGGAAAGCGTGCAACGCGTCGATGTCGGGCGTGGTCACTTCGATCAGGAAATCGTCGTTTCCCGCCGTGACGTACACCGAAAGCACTTCCGGCAGTTCGGCGATCGAGCGCTGGAAGGAATCGATCACCGCCCGGCTCAGCGGCCGCACCTGCGCCGTGACGAGCGCCCGGACGCCGCGGTTGAGGCTCGCGAGGTCGATGTCGGCGTGGTAGCCGCGGATGACGCCGCGTTCGCGGAGCAGCCGGATGCGTTCGAGACACGTCGACGGCGCGATGCCGACCTTGCGGGCGATGTCCCGGTTGGTCTGCCGCGCGTCCTCCTGCAGCAGGCGCACGATCGCCGAATCAAGTTCGTCCAGCACCGTGACCTCCGTATCGGAACCGAATTTCGTTCGGCAGCTCGCCGACTTCGTCGACGTTCACTCTAACTTCGACTGTCATGACCGCACATGAGCAGCTTGTGGCCCGTCGTGGCCGTCGATCCGGCGTCACCACGATGGTCGCGATCCATTCGACCGCTCTCGGCCCCGCCGTCGGCGGCTGCCGCTTCAAGCCGTACGCCGATCTCGGCGAGGCCGTGGCCGACGTCCTCCGCCTGTCCGCCGCGATGACGGCGAAGTGCGCCGTCGCGGGACTCGCGTACGGCGGCGGCAAGAGCGTCATCGCGCCGGAGCCGGGACGGGTGCTGACGCCGTCGGACCGCCGGGACGTCCTCCTCGACCACGCCGACCTGATCGCCGAGTTCGGCGGGACCTACCTCGCCGGCCCGGACGTCGGCACCGGACCGGACGACATGCTGGTGCTCCGCGAGGTCTCGGCGTTCGCGTTCTGCACGCCCGAGTCCGCGGGCGGCACCGGCTCGTCCAGCGGCCCGACGGCCGTCGGCGTGCTCGCCGCGCTCCGCGCCGTGTTCGGCACCGCGGACATGACGGGGCGCCGGGTGGTGATCAGCGGCTACGGCTCGGTCGGCACCCACCTGGCCGCTCGCTTGCGAGCCGCCGGGGCCGAAGTCGTCGTTTCCGACGTCGACGCCGCGAAGCGAGCCGAGGCGGAGAGCAGCGGGCTGACCTGGGTGGATCCGGAGAAAGCGCTCACGCTCACGGCCGACGTGGTCGTCCCGGCGGCGGTCGGCGGGGTCCTCAGCCCCGAGACGGTGGCCAGGCTCGACACGCCGGTCGTCGTCGGCCCGGCCAACAACCAGCTCACCGGCGACGCCGTCGCGGCCGACCTCGCCGCCCGGGGCGTGCTGTGGATCCCGGACTATGTGGCGAGCGCGGGCGGGATCCTCTACACGCTCTCGCGGGAGGCGGACGGCCTGGGCCACGACGCGGCGCTCGCCCGGGTGGAGACGATCGAGCGGACCGTGGCGGACCTCCTCGCGGCCGCGAAGGCCAACGGGACCACACCGCTGGCGGAGGCGGCGGCGCTGGCGGAGCGAAGGCTCACGGCCGCAGCGGCGTAACGCTCGGGCCCCGTCTCAAGCGCCCCAATGTGGCGTTCGGTGCGTCCAGCGCACCCAATGTGGCGTTCGGTGCGTTGGACGCAACCAACGCCACATTGGGGCGCTTCGGGGACTGCGCGGCCGGGCCGTGTGGCGGTCAGTGGCCCTCAGCGGCGCGTGTGGTCGCGGAGAGCCGCCAGTACCTCGGGAGACGTCGTGAACTCGCCGAGGCGGACCGGCTTGCGGTCGCCGTGGAAGTCGCTCGACCCGGTGACCGGCAGTCCCAGCTCCGCGGCCACCTCGCGCAACCGCCGCCGGACCTCCGGTGGCTGCTCCGGGTGGTCCGCCTCGATCGCGGCGAGCCCGGCTTCGGCGAGCCTCGCCAGCTGGGCGTCCGTGACCTCGGCCCGGCGCTTCACCGACCGCGGGTGGGCGAGCACCGCCGCGCCGCCCGCCGCGCGGACCAGTGCGATCGCCTCCGTCGTGGCCAGGACGTGTTTCGGCACGTCTGCGCGGCCGCCGTCGGCGATCCAGTCCGGGGTGAACGCGTTCTCGACCACGCCCGCCGCCACCAGCGCCGCGGCGACGTGCGGGCGGCCGAGTGGTGCGCCGCCCGCGATCGCCTCGACCTGCGGGAGCGTGATCGGCGCGCCCAGCTCGCGGCAGCGTTCCACCATCCGGACCGCGCGGCGGGTCCGGTCGGTGCGGATCAGCTCCAGCTCGGCGGCCAGCGGCGCGTGCCCGGGATCGACGAAGTAGCCGAGCAGGTGCACCTCGGCGTCGTCGAGCCGGCACGAGATCTCGACGCCGGGCACGATCTCGACGCCGTCCGCCGCCTGGGCCGCCGTGGCCAGGCCGGCGAGCGTGTCGTGGTCGGTCAAGGCGATCACCGTCAGCCCGGCGAGGGCGGCCAGCCGGGGGAGCTCCGCGGGCGGTGTCGTCCCGTCGGAGGCGGTGCTGTGCGTGTGCAGGTCGATCGTCACGCAGCGGATCGTCCCACCGATCGTCTTGAATGGGGGCGTGGAGATCCTCACCGACGCCGCCACGCTCGCGCTGTACACCACCGACGCGTCCAACTACCGCCACGTGCCCCGCGGCGTGGTGCTGCCGCGGACCGTCGACGACGTCGTCGCCGCGGTCGCCGAGGCCCGCGCGCGCGACCTGCCGGTGATCGCGCGGGGCGGCGGCACGAGCGTCGCCGGGAACGCGTGCGGCCCGGGGCTGGTGATCGACACGTCGAGGCACCTCGGCGGCGTCCTCTCGCTGGACCCCGGGAAACGGCTCGCGCGGGTGCGGCCAGGCACGGTGCTGGACGACCTGCAGGCGGTCGCGGCCCCGCACGGGCTGCGGTTCGGCCCGGACCCGTCGACGCACAGCCGCTGCACGCTCGGCGGCATGATCGGCAACAACGCCTGCGGCTCGCACTCGGTCGCGTGGGGCCGCACGGTCGACGTCGTCCGCTCGCTCGACGTCCTGCTCTACGACGGCACACGGCTGCGGGTGGGGCGGGACGAACCGGCCGAAGGCAGGATCTTCGACGAGCTGCGCGCGCTGGTGCGGGACAACCTGGCGGTGCTGCGCAAGGAACTCTCGACGTGGCCCCGCCGGGTGTCCGGCTACGGGCTCGAACACCTGTTGCCGGAGAACGGTTTCGACGTCGCCAAGGCCCTCGTCGGCAGCGAGGGCACGTGCGTGACCGTCCTGGAGGCCACGGTCGCGCTGGCCGAGCTGCCGAAGCGCCGGGTGCTGGCGGTGCTGGGGTTCCCGTCCGACATCGCCGCCGCCGACGCGGTGCCGTCGATCCTGCCGTGGTCCCCGCTGACCGTCGAGGGTGTGGACGCCGAGCTCGTCGCGATGCTCCCCGGCCGGGACGGCGACCTGCCGCCGGGCGGGGCCTGGCTGTTCGTCGAACTGGCCGGGGAAGACCCGGCCGAGCGGGCCCGCGCGCTGGCCGCGTCGCTCGACCTCACCGGCTTCACGATCCTCGACGACCCGGCCGCGCAACGCCGGTTGTGGCGCATCCGCGAGGAAGGCGCCGGGCTCGCGACGCGGCTCGCCGACGGCTCGGAGGCGTGGCCCGGCTGGGAGGACGCCGCCGTCCCGCCGGAGCGGCTCGGCGCGTACCTGCGCGAGTTCAAGGAACTCATGCGGTCGCACGGGCGGCGCAGCGTGGTCTACGGCCACTACGGCGAGGGCTGCCTGCACCTGCGGCTGGACTTCGACCTGCTGTCCTCCCCGGGCATCGCCGCGTTCCGCCGGTTCCTGGAGGAGGCCGCGGACCTCGTCGCCGCACACGGCGGATCCCTCTCCGGCGAACACGGTGACGGCCAGGCGCGGTCCGAGCTGCTGTCCCGCATGTACAGCCCCGAGATGCTGGACGTCTTCGCGCGGTTCAAGGCGATCTTCGACCCGGCCGGGCGGATGAACCCCGGCATCCTGGTGGCGCCGCGGCCGGTCGACGCGAACCTGCGCGTGCGCCCGGCCCCGCTGTCCATCGAGGACGTCACCGCGCTGGGGTACCCGGAGGACCGGGGGAGTTTCGGGCAGGCGATGCGGCGCTGCGTCGGCGTGGGGAAGTGCCGCAACACCAGCGGCGGCGGCGTGATGTGCCCGAGCTACCGGGCCACGCGCGAAGAGAAGCACTCGACGCGGGGACGCGCGCACCTGCTCGCCGAGATGATCAACGGCGAGGTCATCAAGGACGGCTGGCGCTCGGCGGAGGTCCACGAGGCCCTGGACCTGTGCTTGTCCTGCAAGGGGTGCCTGTCCGACTGCCCGGTCGATGTCGACATGGCGACCTACAAGGCGGAGTTCCTGCACCAGCACTACCGGCGGCGGCTCCGCCCGGCGTCGCACTACTCGATGGGCTGGCTGCCGCTGTGGCTGCGGCTCAGCGCGCGGATGCCCCGCCTGGCCAACGCCGCCGGGCGGTCCCGATGGGCGTCCGGCCTGCTCAAGCGGCTCGGCGGGATCGCCGCGGAACGCGCGCTGCCGGAGTTCGCGCCCGCGCCGTTCACCCGGACGCGGGCGGACCTGCGACGCCGGGCGTCGGGCGAGCGCCGCGTGGTGCTGTGGCCGGATTCGTTCAACAACCACCTGACGCCGTCGGTGCTGGCGGCCGCGCACGAGGTGCTGACCGCGGCCGGCTACGACGTCGTCCTGCCGGACCGCGGAGTCTGCTGTGGACTCACGTGGGTGTCGACGGGCCAGCTCGGCGTCGCGCGCCGGGTCCTGGACCGGACCCTGGACGTGCTGGCCCCGTACCTGGCCGACGGGTACGAGGTGGCGGGCCTGGAACCGAGCTGCACGGCGTTGTTCCGCGGCGACCTGCCCGCGCTGATGCCGGGGGACGCGCGTGCCGAACTGCTGGCGTCGCGGACGTTCACGTTCGCGGAACTGCTGTCCCGGGCGCCGATCCCGTTCGCGAACCTCGACGTCGACGCGATCACGCAGGTGCACTGCCACCAGCACGCCGTCCTGGGCTTCGGCGCCGACGAGTCCGCGCTGGCGGCCGCGGGTGTGCGGAACACGACGCTGGACTCGGGCTGTTGCGGCCTGGCCGGCAACTTCGGCTTCGAGCGCGGTCACTACGACGTCTCGAAGGCGGTGGCCGAGGACCGGATGCTCCCCGCCATCCGCGCGGCTTCCCCGGAGACGGTCGTGGTGTCGGACGGCTTCAGCTGCCGGACGCAGATCGCCCAGGAATCGGGCCGCGAGCCGGTGCACCTGGCGGAACTGCTGCGCCGCGCGCTGCCGTGATCATTCGGCCCGCTCCAGTAGCGTCCGGACGGCGGTGAGGACGAGCCGGACGATGGCGTCGGGGTCGGCGCCGGCCAGCGGCTGCTTGCCGGTGATCTCGCGGACCACCCCGATGCCCATCAGCCAGGCCAGCGCGAGGTCGGCGCGCAGCTCGGCGTCCGGGGCGTCGGTCAGCGTGGCCAGGATCCGCGCGTACTCCTCACCGATCTCCTCGCGGAGCACGGCCCCGACGTCGCCGCTGCCCGACGAGCGCAGGTACGTCTCGAGCGTCCGGTTCCGGTCGCTCCCCGGCTCGAGCAGGCTGCGCAGGGAAGCGCTGAGCAGCCGTTCCGGCGGGTGGGTTTCGAGGTGCTCGCGCCCGCTGCGGGCGATGACCTCTTCGAACAGCGCTTCCTTGCTGCCGAAGTAGCGGAACAGCAGCGACTGGTTGACCCCGGCCAGGTCGGCGATGTCGCGCACGGTCGTCCGGTCGAACCCGCGCTCGGCGAACAGCTTCGCGCCGGCGTCCAGCAGTGCCTGGCGCGTCGCGGCCGCGTCACGCTTCCGGCCCGGCTGTTCGGTCACCGGTGAAGGTTAACCGCCGGGCCGGTCCGGAGCGCGGCGGCTCAGCCGGTGACGCGGATCGCGGCGGCGGGGCAGCTCAGCTCCGCCTGCCGGACGGCGTCCTGCTCACCGGCGGCGGGCCCGTCCCTGAGGAGGACGACCGTGCCGTCCTCCTCGTCCTGGTCGAACGTGTGCGGCGCCAGCAGGACGCACTGTCCGGAAGAGACACAGCTGCTCGTGTCGACGGTGATCTCCACGGCTCACCACTCCACGGGGACGCGCTCGACACCGCCGGCGACGCGGTTCTTGCGGACCGGGATCTCGTCGATCCCGACCGCCAGCCGCAGACCGGGAAAGCGGCGGAACAGCTTCGGGAACACCGTCCGCAGCTCGGTGCGGGCGAGGTTGGCGCCGATGCAGACGTGGGCGCCGGTGCCGAAGGCGAGGTGCACGTTCGGCGTCCGGTCCGGGACGAACTCGTCGGGGTCGGCGAACACCGAGGCGTCGCGGTTGGCCGCGTCGCTGGAGATGAGCACCGCGTCGCCGCGCATGATCCGCGTCCCGGCGATCTCGACGTCCTCGTGGGCGTACCGCAGCAGGCCGGTGCCGCTGGTGGCCGTCAGCCGCAGGATCTCCTCGACGGTCTGGTTCACCTGCCCCTCGGGGTCGGCGGCGAAACGATCGCGGCGGGCGGGGTCGCTGAGCAGGAACAACGTGCCCATCGCGATGCGCGTGGACGTCGTTTCGTGGCCGGCGAACAGCAGGCCGGTCGCCATCCGGGCGAGGTCGTCGTCGGTGAAGGCCGGGTCGTCGGCCTGAACCGCGACCATGTCCGAGATGACGTCCGGCTGCGGGTCGGCGCGCTTGGTGTCGGCGAGCTTCGTCATGTAGGCCTTGAACTCGGTCATCGCCGCCTGGGCGTCCTCGCCTCCGTCCATTTTCGCGATCCGCTCGGACAGCCCGCGGAAGTGCCCGCGGTCGGCGTACGGCACGCCCAGCAGTTCGCAGATCACCAGCACCGGCAAGGGGAACGCGAGGAAGTCGGTCAGGTCGACGGGCTCGCCGGGGTGTGCGTCGCGGGCGGCCTGCAGGTCGTCGAGGCAGCGGTCGGTCAGCTCGGCGATGCGGTCGCCGAGGGCGCGCATGCGCGGCGCGGAGAACGCCGGCGCCAGCATCCGGCGCATCCGCTTGTGTTCCCGCTCTTCGGTTTCGAAGTCGCCGCTCGGGCCGTCCTGCACGGCGGCGTAGGAAATCCGCGACGCCTCTTCCGGCTTCGGGTGCGAGCGCCCGAAGCGGCGGTCGCGGAAGACTTCCTTGGCTTCCTCGTACGACGTGATGAGCCACGCCGGGTCGCCGGCGGGTGTCAGCACGCGGCTCACCGCCGCCTGCCGCCGGAGAACTTCGTAGTCCGGAGCGATCGCCAGCGCGTTCGCGCGGGCGAAGGGGAGGCGAGGCGTTTCTTCGGTGGTGGTCATGCGCCTTCTCTCGGATCGGTTTTCAGGTCGGCGAGCCAGCGGAGCTCGGCGTCGAACTTCCCCAGCACGTGGTGCAGCGCGGCCCGGCTCCACGGATCGGCCTGGCCGGCGGCCAGCCCGGTGAGCCGGGCGTGCTCGGCGGTCAGCGCCCGCTCGCGGGTGCCGAGCACGCGCGCCCGTTCGTCCTCGCGCAGCCAGGCGAAGTTCCCGACGCGGGCCAGGAACTCGGGCTCGTTGAGCGCCAGGTCGGCCGGGAAGTCGGCGAGCATGTCGTGCAGCAGCTCCCGCCCGACGTCGGTGATCGTGTAGACGTGCCGCGGCGGTTTGGCCTCCTGCTCCTCCGCGCTGCGGCTCACCGCGCCCGCGTCGACGAAGCGCCGCAGCGTGGGGTAGAGCGAGTTGTTCGACAAGGTGTGGCCGGTCGACGCCTCCACGGCCTTGCGCAGTTCGTAACCGTGCATCGGCGCCGCGGCCAGCTTCGACAGCAAGAGGATCTCGATCCACACCTAGGTCACCGTAACCTAGGTCTTCGTGACAAGGCAATGGCTCACCGTGACATCCGGACGGAAACTTTCCGCTACGACGGTGACCTTGGGTGCGCGAGACGCCGCTCGACGTGAGCATGATCGCTGTGTAGCGTTGTAAGCGGATGCTTACAAATCTTGGAGCACGGGGGTTCCACATGACTGCCGAAGCACTCGCGTACCCCTTCAACGAGGAGGCGGGGCTCGACCTCGACGAGGCCTACGCGGCCGCCCGCGATGCCGAAGGCATGGTCCGGGTGAAGATGCTCTACGGCGAGCCGGCGTGGCTCGCCACCCGCTACGCCGACGCGCGGCTGGTGCTGGGCGACCGCCGGTTCTCGCGGGCGATGGAGAAGGAAAAGGACGCGCCGCGCCTCTCGCCCGCCGTGCAGGACGGCGGCATGCTGCAGATGGACCCGCCGGACCACACGCGGCTGCGGACGCTGGTCGCGAAGGCGTTCACCATGCGGCGAGTCGAGCTGATCCGGCCGCGCGTCGCCGCCCTCGCGGCGGAGCTGATCGCGGAGATGAAGGCGGCCGGGCCGCCCGCCGACCTCGTCGACGGCTACGCGCTGCCCATCCCGGTCGCGGTGATCTGCGAGCTGCTCGGCGTCCCGGTCGCCGACCGGCCGAAGTTCCGCGCCTGGAGCGACGCGGCGCTGTCCACGAGCGGGCTGACACCGGAGGAGTTCGAGCGCAACCGCGAAGAACTGCGTGACTACATGCGCGGCCTGATCGCCGACCACCGCACGCGGCCCCAGGACGACCTGATGACGGCGCTGATCGAAGCCCGCGACGTCCGCGACCGGCTCACCGAGCTGGAACTGGTCGACCTGTGCGTCGGCATCCTCGTCGCCGGGCACGAGACCACCGCGAGCCAGATCCCGAACTTCGTCTACGCGCTGCAGGACCAGCACGAGCAGTGGGAGCGGCTGTGCGCCGACCCGGACCTGGTCCCGGTGGCGGTCGAGGAGCTGATGCGGTTCGTGCCGCTGGGTGCCGGCGCCGCGTTCCCCCGCTACGCCACCGAAGACGTCCAGGTCGGCGACGTGCTCGTGCGGGCGGGTGAGCCGGTGCTGGTCGCCGTCGGCGCGGCCAACCGCGACGGGCTGCAGTTCGACGACGCGGACAAACTGAGCTTCGACCGCGGGGACATCCACCACCTCGGCTTCGGCCACGGCGTCCACCACTGCCTGGGTGCACCGCTCGCCCGGCTGGAGCTGCAGGAGGCGCTGCGCGCCTTGGTCACCGAAATGCCGGAGCTGCACCTGGCGGGCGATATCGTGTGGAAGACACAGATGATCGTCCGCGGACCGCGGTCGATGCCGATCGGATGGTGACGATGAGCTGGCACGTGGAGATCGACGAGCACACCTGCATCGGTTCGGGGATGTGCGCCGCGCTGCTGCCGGAGGTGTTCGCGCTGGACGGCGCGGTCGCGCACCCGGTGACGTCGTCGGTCGACGCCGATGAAACCGTGCTCGACGCGGCCGATTCGTGCCCGGCGATGGCGATCACCGTGACCGACGGCGGCCGCGAGATCGGCCCGCGTCCTTAAGGTGTGAAGCGGCCGTGTTCGGTGACCACGGCCGTGAGCAGTTCGTACGGCGTGACGTCGAACGCGGGGTTGAAGACTCCCGCGTCCGGCGGCGTGACCGGGACCCCGGCGTACTCGGTGAGCTCGCGGGCGTCGCGTTCCTCGATGGCGATCCGCGTGCCGTCCGCGAGCTTGGTGTCCACTGTGGACGAAGGGGCGACCACGACGAACGGCACGCCGTGGTACCGGGCCGCGATGGCCAGGCCGTAGGTGCCGATCTTGTTGGCGACGTCGCCGTTCGCGGCGATCCGGTCGGCGCCGACGAGGACGCAGTCGACCAGCCCGCGCGCCATCGCCGCGGCGGCGGCGCCGTCGGGCTGCACGCGGTAGGGGACGTCCGCCTGCGCGAGCTCCCACGCCGTCAGCCGGGCACCCTGCAGGAGCGGCCGGGTCTCGTCGACGAGCACTTCTTCGACGAGACCGCGTTCGTGCAGGTGCCAGACGACGCCGAGCGCGCTGCCCCAGCCGACGGTCGCCAGCTGCCCGGCGTTGCAGTGGCTGAGCAGCCGCAGCGGCCGGCGCGGGCACTCGGCCAGCACGAGCTCGGCGGCGTGCTTCGACGCGGTCTTGTTGAGTTCTTCGTCCTCGGTGAGCAGGGCCAGCGCTTCGGCGAGGACGGCGTCCGCGCCTTCGCCGAGCTTCGCGAGCGCGCGTCCGACACCCCAGGCGAGGTTGACGGCGGTCGGCCGGGCGTTGGCGATCACGTCGGCCTCGCTCCGGACGTCCCCGCCTCGGCGGGCGGCGAGCGCGACGCCGAGGGCACCGGCGGCCCCGAGCGCGGGCGCGCCCCGGACGGCGAGCCGCTTGATGGCGTCGACCAGCTCGTCGACGGTGCGGAGTTCGAGCAGCCGGAACTCGGCGGGCAGCGCGGTCTGGTCGATGATGACGATCGCGCCGTCCGCCCAGTCGATGGTCCTGCGCACGTGCCCTCCCTGGGGATTTTCGCTTGCCCGGCCGGTGAGGATGGAGCCGTGACCATTGAACGGCAGAACCCGCCCGGTCTGCACACGACACCGGGGTATCACCACGTGACGGTGGCCTCGCCGGGCCGCACGCTGTACCTGGCGGGCCAGTGCCCGCTCACCGAGGACGGCTCGGTCGTCGACGGCGACGTGCTCGCCCAGACCGACCAGGTCGTCGCCAACACGGCGGCCGCGCTGGCCTTCGCGGGCGCTTCGCCGTCCGACGTGGTCCGCACGGTGATCTACGTGGTGACGGACTCACGTCCGACGCTCTCGGCGGTGTGGGACCGCCTGGTGGAGTCGGAGATCGGAGCGGCCTTCACCACGGCGAGCACGTTGCTGGGAGTGGCGCAGCTGGGGTACACGGGACAGCTGGTCGAGCTGGACGTGACGGCCGCGCTCGCCTGATGCCCCTCCGATCTCGCGTGATTAGAGGGGCATCACTCGTGATTGGCGGGTCGACACGAGGTTGGCCGGGTTTGCGTCAGAGGCCGGCCATCAGGTCGGTTTCCGTGATGCCCGGGCCCTGGCCCGTGCGGATGAACCACTCCGTGCCGAAGGCGAAGGTGAACGCGTCGTCCGGCATGGCCAGCATGAACATGTCCTCGCTGATCTGGCTCGGGTGGGCCCGCATCGCCGCGCGCTTGACCGGCGCGTACTTCGACACGTCGACCGCCGCGGTGATCTCCGCTTCGGGTTTGCCGAACTCGACGTTCTCCGGCGGTTTCGGCGCGGCCTCGGGCGGCATCAGGCCCTGCTCGACGGCCGCTTCGAAGCCGCGCTGCATGAACTCGCGGTTGAAGGTGGCCTGGAAGACGCGGGCGGTGCCGGCCAGCTCGGCGGCGCGGACGCCGACGCGGTGCACCTGGATGTGGTCCGGGTGGCCGTAGTCGCCGTTGTCGTCGTAGACCGTCAGCACGTCGGCCGACTCTTCGCGCAGGATCGCCGCGAGCTGCTCGGCGGCCTTTTCGACGTCGGCGCGCCAGAAGCAGGCCGGGTCGTCGTTCGTCGGCTCGCCCATCATCCCGGAGTCGCGGTAGCCGAGGAACTCGACGCGCTCGACGCCGAGGATCTCCGCGGCCGCGTACGACTCCTGGACGCGCCTGTCCTCCAGTTTTTCGCCTTCGGCGAGGAAGCCTTCAGGCACTTCGCCGGCCTCGCCCTTGGTGGCGACGACGAGCACGACCCGGTGCCCGTCCTCGACGGCTTTGCGCATGACGCCCGCGGTGCGGAGACATTCGTCGTCCGGGTGGGCGTGGAAGGTGACCAGTGTTGCCATGTCTCCGACGCTACCGGCAGGCACCGACAAAAACCGCCTGCCGGTGTGCGGTCCTGCCCGCTAGGGTGCGCGATCGTGGCCGACGCCGAGAAAAGCACGTTGCGGATGTTCCTGCGGGCGCAGCGCGAGAGCGTCCTGGCGATCCTCGACGGCCTGGGGGACGAGGCGCTGACGACTCCGGTCCTGCCGTCCGGCTGGACCCCGCTGGGCATGGTGGAGCACCTCGGGCACGCCGAACGGCACTGGTTCCAGGAGGTCGTCACCGGCACCGCGGATCCCCTGGCCTGGCGGGACGAGCCCGGGCTGCTGGTCACGCCGCGGCGTCCGGAGGCCGTCTTCGCGTTCTACCGCGAACAGTGCCGCCGGTCCGACGAGATCTTCGCGGCGACACCGCTGTCCGCGCCGCCGCGGGGCCGCCACCCCGGCCCGCTCGCCGACGAGATCGCCGATCTGCGCGGGGTGGTGCTGCACGTGATCGAGGAGACGGCCCGGCACGCCGGCCACCTGGACGTGGTGCGGGAGCTGATCGACGGCCGCACCGGCCTGGGACCGCGTTAGCCGGACTGCTCCTTCGAACACCACCAGGTCGACCGGCCGCCGACCGTGCCGTGCGTCATTTCGGCGCCGCACCGCGGGCAGTGGTCGCCCGCCCGGCGGTGGCCGATGATCTCGCCGGTGTGGACACCGCCGTGCTCGATCGCCGCGCGCAACGACTTCCGCAGCGCCTTGTGCAGGTTCGCGAGGTCGTCGCCGGCCAGTTCGTTCACCGGACGGGCCGGGCTCAGCGCCGCCTGCCAGAGGGTTTCGTCGGCCAGCAGGTTGCCGATCCCGGCGACCACGGACTGGTCCAGCAGCCGCGCCTTCACCGGCGCCCGCCCGCGGCCGACGCGGTCGCGGAACTCGCGGCGTGAGATCTCCCCGGCGTCGGGGCCGAGCGCGTCGAGGTCGGGGTCGAGCCGCACCCGGGACAGCCGCCGGGTGTCGAAGAGGCGCAGCTGTTCGCCGTCGGCGAAAGTGATCCCGAACCGGAACCACTCGGGTTTCTCTTCGCGGTCGCGCAGCCGCCTCGGCGGCCCGCTCTCGCCCGCGAACCGCAGCTGCCCGGCCATCCCGAGGTGCAGGCCGAGGTGGGGGCCGGGCTGCCCGTCCCCGCCTTCCGTTTCGCACCAGAGGGTTTTGCCCCGCCGGTGCGCCGCGGTGAGCCGGCCGCCTCGCAAGGCGGCGGCGATGTCCCCGGGCGCGTGCGGACGGCAGACCCAGTCGTCGTGGTCGTCGACGTCCCGGATCTTCCGGCCCAGCGCACCGGTGAGGACCTGGCGGGCGAGTTCGACCTCGGGGAGTTCGGGCACGCATTTCAGTGTGCCGTAACCCCTTCAGGGACGCCGGTCGCGCCGGGCCACCAGCAGCGCCGGGAGGATCACCACCGCGGTGAGGGCGAAGGTCGCGGGGTACCCGGCCGAGCCGATGAGCAGCCCGGCGCCGAGCGCGCCGGCCGCCATGCCGAGGTCGTAGGCCGCGTTCCAGATCGCGCTCACCGCGCTTTCGCCGCCGGCGGGCACCCGGGCGTACATGAGCGTCAGCGTCGCGTTCTGCAGGACGCCGAACCCGGCGCCGAACACGAGCGCCCCGCCGATCACCGCGGCCGGCGTGCCGGTCCACGCGATGGCCGCCATCCCCGCGGCGGCCGCCACCAGCCCGGGGACCAGCAGCCGGGCCGGGCCGTGGCGGTCGCCGAGCCGCCCGGCGATCCAGCGGGTCACGGTGGCCGCCGCGGGCTGCGCGAGCAACGCGCTCGCGGCGACCCAGGCCGGCTGGTCCGAGGCGGCGAGCGGCAGGAAGGTGACCAGGACGCCGACCGCGGCCGCCGGCACGGCGAAGAGGCTCGCGGGCCGGGTCAGCACCGGGTTGCGCAGGCCGGCGAACACCCCGTGCCCCTCGTCCTCCCGCGGCGTCGCGCCGTGCCGCGGCAGGCCGGGCACGGACACCAGCGCCAGCAGCGTGGCCACGGCCGTCACCACGAACACGGGGGTGTAGCCCCAGTGCGCCGCCGCCCACACCCCGGCAGGCAACGCGAGCAGGCCGGGAACCCCGCCGACGATCCCGACGAGCGCGAGGCCCTCACCCCGCCGCCCGGCCGGGATGAGCAGGGCGGTGACCGCGCCACCGGCCACGACGGCGATCGCGAACCCGATGCCGCGCACCACGTTGACCGCGACGATCACGCCGAGGCCGGCGCTGAAGGGCAGGACCAGCGCCGGCGCGCCGAGCAGGAACAGCCCGGCGGCCAGCGCCCACCGGTAGCCGACCCGGGCGACGAGCCTCGGCGTCACCAGCTCGGCGGCCACGGTGGCCAGCAGCAACGCGACCGTCGCCAGCCCGGCGCCGGTGTCCGAGCCCGCCTGCTTCGCGAACAACGGCACCACCGAAAGCGGCAGGTAGAAGCCGATCGACGAGCCGACGATCGAAACGAAACGCACCGCCAGGGCGCGGGACACCAGCCGAGGGCGGACTTGCAGGTCAACGGTCATGCCAAGAACGCTAGAAGCGAACTGGGTCACCGGTAAGGTCCAGTTCCATGGCTGTGGAGTGGGCCGGTTCGGGTCCGGAGCTGCTGTTCACGATCGACCGCGAGAGCGGCGCCGGGCTCCGCGCGCAGCTCGAGGAGCAGCTGCGCGACGCGATCTGCGGCGGCCGCCTGGCCGGCGGCGAGCGGCTGCCGTCGTCGCGTGAGCTGGCCCGCGCTCTCGGCCTGTCCCGTGGCCTGGTGCAGGACTGCTACGCCCAGCTGCAGGCCGAGGGATACCTGACGAGCCGTCCGGGATCGGCCACGCGCGTGGCCGCGGTCGCCCGCCGGGCCGCGCCACCCCGGGCCGGCACCCAGGCCCCGCCGCGGCCCGCGCTCGCCGACTTCCGCCACGGCGTCCCCGACCTCCGCCTGGCCCCGCGCGAGGACTGGGCGTGGGCCGTCCGCGAGGTCTGCCGCACCGCGCCCAACACCGCGTTCGACTACGGCGACCCGGCAGGCGACCGGCAGCTGCGCGAGGTGCTGGCGGCCTACCTGCGGCGGGTGCGGGCGGTCGCGGCCACGGCCGAGCAGGTCGTCGTCTGCACCGGAATGGCGCAAGCTCTCGGATTGGTGCTGCGGGCGCTCGCCGCGGGCGGCATCGGCACCCTGGCCTTCGAGGACCCCGGCGCCGTCCGCTCGACGGCCGGGCAGGCGAACGCCGCGGGCCTGACCGTGGTGCCGGTCCCGGTCGACGAGGACGGCCTGGACGTCGGCGCGCTCGACGACTGCGGGGCCCGCGCCGTGCTCGTGACCCCGGCGCACCAGTGGCCGACCGGCGTGGTGCTCGCCGGGCACCGCCGTCAGGAACTGCTCGCGTGGGCGCGACGGCGCGACGGCGTCGTCATCGAGGACGACTACGACGCCGAGTTCCGGTACGACCGCGACCCGGTCGGCTCGCTGCAGGGCCTCGACCCCGATCACGTCGTCTCGCTCGGCACGGTCAGCAAGTCGCTCGCGCCCGCCCTGCGGCTGGGCTGGCTGGTCGCCCCCGGACGGCTGCTTCCCGCGGTGGCGCGGGACAAGCTCGTCAGCGACCGCGGGAGCCCGGGCCTCGACCAGCTGGCACTGGCCCTGCTCATCGAATCCGGGCGCTACGACCGGCACCTGCGCCGCGCCCGCGCCGAATACGCCGCCCGGCGCCGGACGCTCGTCGACGCGCTGGCCGCGCACGCCCCCGGTCTCCGCGTCACCGGGCTCGCGGCCGGCTTCCACGCGATCCTGCACCTGCCGCCCGGGACGGACGAGGCGCGGGTGATCGAGCAGGCCCGGCAGCGGGGCGTCGGGCTCTACGGCCTCGCCCCGCTGCACCACGCTCCGGGGCCGAGGCCGCCACGGCTCGTCCTCGGCTTCGGCGACACCCCGCAGCACACGATCGAGCCCGCGATCGCCGCCGTCGCCGACCTCCTGCGCGGGTGATCAGGACAGCGTCGCGGCCGTGGTGGTTTCCCAGGCGAACCCGTCCGGGTCGGTGAACGGCTCGCTCGCGCCGGCGACCGCGATCCGGTGCGAGCCGGAGCCGCCGGGGGAGACGCCGGCGTCCTTGGCGAGGGCCTTGTGCCGGTACAGCGCCAGCTTGACGGGGCTCGAACCGGCGTCGAACTCGACGTACATGCGGCCGAAGCTCTTGCCGACGGTCAGGCCGCGGTCGACGTAGAACTTCTTGCTGGCGGCCACATCGGCGACGCCGAGCAGGAGCACGACGGCGTCGAATTCGCGGGTGGCCGGGCCGGTGTTCTTCTTGGCGGAGGTCGCGAGCTTCCAGATCGCCCCGTCCGGCGCCCGGACGGTGCCACCGTAGCCCCACATGGACTTGGTGGCGGGCTTGATGGTCGTGGCTCCGGCCTCGAGAGCGGTCTCGATCAGGGAGTCGACGTCGGCCGGCTGGGGCACGGTGAGGGAGAGGGTGAAGCCGCGGAAGCCGGTGGTCGGCGCTTCCGTGGCCCGGAAGCGCAGCTGGCTGCCGAGTCCGAAGGCGCTGGTGTAGAAGCGTTCCGCGGCGGCGGGGTCGGTGACTTCGAGGGTGATGGCTTCGATGTTCGTCATGCCGGTAACGCTAGGTGCGGCCCGCTGACCGGCGCTTCTCGATTCCTGATCGGTCTGCCGCGGTACTTTGGGGACCGGGCGAGGGGGAGGAGCAGGCCGTGACGAACGGTCCGCGCATCGAGCGGTTCGACCCACTGCAGGCGACGGAGACGGAGTTCGCGGGCTACCACGCGGTGGTGGCGGCGAGCGAGGCCGCCGACCGGCCCGGCGAGCCCGGGCTCCCGCTCGCCGAAGTGGCCGGGCGGCTGATCGAGCCGCTTCCCGGCATGGGCCCGGCGGCACACTGGGTGGCCCACCGCGGGCGGCGGCTCGTGGCGTTCGCCGAGGTCCATTTCCCGGAGGCCGAGAACAGCGGGATCGCGCTGACCGACATCACCGTGCACCCGGACGAACGGGGTGCCGGGATCGGCACGGCGCTGCTGCGGACGGTGGTGCCGGAGCTGCGGGCGCGGGACTGCCGGACCGTCGAAGGCTGGCAGGTGGTCGTCGGCACCGCCGGTCAGCGGTGGGCCGAGGCACGGGGTTTCCGGCCGGTCCGCGCGATCGCCCGGCAGGCGCTGGTCGTCCCCGGGGCCGACCGGGCGCGGTGGGACGTCCCGGTGCCCGCGGGCTACCGGCTGCGGTCCTGGACCGGCGCCGCACCGGAGGACGTCGTCGCGTCCTACGCCCGGGCGCGAGGGGCGATCCACGACGCTCCGCTCGGCGAGTCGGAGTACCGGTGGCCGGAGTGGACGGTCGACCGCGTCCGCGCCGCCGAAGCGGACTTCCGTGCCCAGGGCATCGAGCAGCGGGTCGTGGCCGCCGTCGACGAAGTGAGCGGCGACGTCGCCGGGTTCACCGAAGTGTGCCTGCACCCGCGCCGGCCCGACTGGGCCTACCAGCGGGACACCGCCGTCCTGGCCGGGCACCGGGGACACGGCCTCGGCCGCTGCGTCAAGGCGCGCATGGCCCGGTGGCTGGTCGCGGAGCGGCCGGCGGTGGCGCGGATCAGCACCACGACGGGGGAGGACAACGCGCACATGCTCCGCGTCAACTCCGACGTCGGCTACACGACGCTGCGCAGCGTCGTCGGCGTGCGGCAGGATCTCGCGGAGCTGGCGGCCCGGCTCGGTTAATCGCTGGGCAGGACCGGCGGCGTGCTGATAGCTTGCCGTGGACCGTGACCCGACCTTCGGAGGTGAGACCCATGAACGCTGGATCGATGTGGGTGCTCCCTGCCGTCGTCACGGTCGGGCGGCTGACGTAAGGGTCGCCGGGAGCGCTCGGCAAGCACTCCCGAAAGGCGACACCCATGAAACCTGGACAACCCACCGTGGTGGTCACCCGGGTCGCGGAGCGGCAATGGCACGCTCTGGACGACGACCGCGTGGTCGGCCGCGGCGAAGCTTCTCCCCGGCCCGACGGACGGCTCTTCCTGAGCATCGACGTGTGGCACGGCGCGGTCTTCGACCAGCTTGCCGACGTCATGCTCCCGGCCCTGCCGAGGCCACTGTCCACAGTGGTCGATGAGACCGACGTCGAGCTGACGTCCCGCTGGCGCCGGGCCGGCTTCACGATCCGGCGCCGCGAAGGGGAATACCTCGTTCCCACGGCCCCGGCGGCGCCCTCCGCCGTGACGATCGTTCCCGGCCGCGAGGCGGACGAAAAGCGGCTGCGCGAGCTGGACCGCGCGATCCGCGCCGACGTCGAGGCAGGCGTCGGCTGGCACGAAATGCCGGCCGAGGTGCTGCCCCGGATTCCGGAGCTGGACCCGTCGAAGTACACGATCGCGGCCCGCGGCGACGAGTACGTGGGCCTGCTCCGGCTCGCGGCGGTGCCCCGGCAGCCCCGGATCGGCCTGGTCGCGGTCCGCGCGTCCGAGCAGCGCCGGGGAATCGGCCGAGCGCTCCTGACCCACGTGCTCGGTGCCCTGCACGACGCCGGAATCGAGACGGCGTCAGCGGAAGTGGGCGAGGCGAACGTGGCGGCGGCGGCCCTGTTCGACGGCGCCGGCGCGCGGCGGACCGGCAGCAACCTCGAGCTGGTGTTGCGCTGATGGCGAAGACCGCGGGCGGTATCGAGGTGGAGGGCACCGTCGTCGAGTGCCTGCGCAATGCCACTTTCCGGGTGGAGCTCGAGAACGGGCACAAGGTGCTCGCGCACATCAGCGGGAAGATCCGGAAGAACTACATCAAGATCCTTCCGTTCGACCGGGTGCTGGTGGAGCTGAGCCCGTACGACCTTGGCCGGGGGCGGATCCTCTTCCGGTACCGGAACTAGTGTCCGGTGTTCGTCGCCGGGGTTCGTCCCCGGCGACGGACCCCGCGCCGGGTCAGTACTCCTTCTTGATGACGAAGTAGGAGCCGCGGATGGTGCCGGCGAGTTTGGACTTCTGACGGGCGAACTTGAACGAGGCGAGCTCCGCGGGGACGTCCATCCCGTCGGAGAGCTTGAATCCGACCGCCCGTTTCCCGGCTTCCTCGATCGTGTACATCACGTTGATCGACAGGCCGTTCTCGTAGAAGACGTAGGCCATCCGGATGTTCTCGACCTGGAACGCGGTCGCTTCGAGCGGGCGGGAGGCGATGACGATGCCGCGTTCCTCCTCGAGGATCCGGTGCACCCACTCGATGGTCTGCGCGGCGTCGCTCGCGGGCTCGACGGTGAAGACGTGATCGTACTTGTTCTTGAAGTACCGGGCCTCGTTCGCCCGCAGGCCGGCGAGTGCGGCCGCGACCGGCGAAGACTCCAGGCCGGTGGTCGACACGGTGTCGAAGTCCACGGCGTAGGGCATGGCGTGTTCCTCCGGGGTGCGAACGGTCGGCGGAGCCGTCTCCGCCGAGGGGCCGACCCAGCGTAAGCGCCGGTGACGGGGGTCGGCGACCCGGGAGCGGCCGCCGGCCGTCCGTCGACGAGCCCGGCAGTCAGCACGTTCTGACCTTCCTGTCCGGCGCGACGTACGGCTCGGCGACGTAGCCGGTGACTCCGGTGGCATTGTCCGTGAGCGAAAAATACGCGTAGGGATCCGAGCCGGTTCGGGGAACCACGCAGTGCACGGTCGCGGTGTGGCTCCGGTAAGCAAGGCCTTTCGTCGCGCTGGTCGTGCCGGGTTCCGCATGGACCCGAATTCCGTCATCGATGAACTTCCCGCCGATGTCGGCCGCACCATCGGCCGCACCATCGGCGGCGACGCTCGGTGGAGCGGCGGCGGTCGGCGCCGGGAACTGCGGCGTGCCGTTGGCCGTCAACGCGATGACCGCCGCCGCGGCGATCGCGGTGCCGGAGGCGGCGACCCCGGCGAATTGACGTGGGCCGGTGGCAGCGGCACCCGCGGCCGCGCCGGCTTTGTGCCCGGCTACCGCCACGACGGTAGCGGCCGTGCCCGCGGTGGCCGCGCTCGCCTTGGCGGCGCCGACGGTGGCGAGGTAACCCAGGGCCGCGCCGCCCAGGACGATCGGGGCGATGATCGCGCGCAGCCCGCCGTTGACGTCGGCGAGTTCCGCCGCCAGCGCCCGGCAGTTCCCGCATTCGTCGAGGTGGCTTTCGACCTGGGCGCGTTCGCGTTTGGACAGTCCGTCGCGGGTCCACGCGCCGAGCCGGTCGACGCAGGCCCGGCAACCATCGGAAACGGATTCGCTGAGATGCACCTGCACGTATGCCTGGCGCAGTCCCTCCCGGGCGCGGTAGGCGAGCGCGGAGACGCCGTTCGCGGTCAGCCCCAGCAGCGGCGCGATCTCGGCCGGGCTCTGCTGTTCGATTTCGGTGTGCCAGAGCACCGTCTGCCAGCGTTCGGGCAGCCGCGCGAAGGCCTTCGCGGCCATCGTCCGTTCCAGCTCGGCGATCGCGGTGTCGGTGAACGGCACCGTCAACCTCTCCGCGAGCTTGCCGATCGGCGCGGACATGTCCTCGTTGAGGTCGACCCGGCGCTCCTTGCGGGTGCGGTCGTACGCGGTGTGACGCAGTGCGGTCAGCAGGTACGCCCGGAAGGCTGTCTCCGGTCCCTTGCCGCCACGGAGGGTGTCGAGCACCTTGGCGAACGCCTCGGACACGAGATCGTCGGCTTCGGAGCTCGAGCGGGCCAGCTGACGGGCCAGATTGCGGGCCGCGCCGGTGTGCCGTTCGTAGAGCGTCCCGTACGACGCGAGCTTCCCGGAGCGGACCTCCGCGATCAGTTCGGCGTCACTCTTTCCGCTGAGATCGGCGGGATCGGTGGACACGGAAGCCTCCTGGAAGTCGGTACTTGCCCGGAGGACCGGCGAACACGGCAGCCATGACGCAAGACACGCGGAAGAAATTTCTCCGAACCCGCGTCATGCTCCCCGGCGCTCGCGGTCCAGTGACTCCATGACAGGACTGACCTGGAGCGCACTCGCGGCGGCCGCGCTGCTCAACGCGGCAAGGCTGGCGGTGTTCTGCCTCGCGCTCCGCGCCCATCGCACGGGGAAGGTCCCCGTGGCCGACCTGGAAAGGCTCATTCGAGCGTGCTATCCGCGTCGCCTTCGAGAACGTGATCGCGTATGAGAGTGCGGCTACAGCACGTGACCCGAATACGGCGCATCCTCGGCAGGCTTCGTGAGACGACCGCCCGCCCGGCCGCCGATGGACACGGCGACGGCCGCGCCGGCCAGGCAAACCACGGACGTGATCAGGAAGATGGCGCGGTACTCCGTCAGCAGCGCCTCACGGACCGCGCCGAGGTAGTCGGCGAGTGCTCGGTCGTAGGCGGGTTGGGACGGGAACAGGATCCGGATCGGCGGGTTCAGCGACGCGGTCAACGTGTGGAAGTAGTGCAGGCCGAAGGCGGACACGGCGGCGACGCCGACCAGCATGCCGGTCATCCGCGCCACCACGACCGCGGCCGAGGCGACGCCGTGCTGGGCGCGCGGCACGGCACGCAGCGCGACGGCCGACAGCGGGGCGATGACCAGGCCGAGCCCCAGTCCGGCGAGCGTCAGGTCGACGTCGAGGCGCGGCAGCCCCAGCACGGACCTGGCCGCGAGGACGTCGGCGGGCCAGCGGGACATCAGCAGGTAGCCGCCGGCCGCGATCAACATCCCGGCGCCGGCGATCCAGCGTTCGCCGATCCGCGTGGCGAGCAAGCCGCCGAGCAGCGCGCCGACCGGCAGCGCGACCAGGAACCTCAGGAGGAGCACGACACTGCCGCCGTCGTCGCGGCCGAGCAGTGTCTGCGCGAACAGGTCGACGTCGACCAGCGTGATCATCAACGCCGCCCCCGCGGCGACGCTCGTCCCGAGCGCGGTGAGGAACGGCCGCAGTGCCACGTTCGCCGTGTCGATGAGCCGGACTTCGGCGCGCGACTCCCACCAGAGGAACGCGGCCAGGCTGAGCCCGGCGCCGATCAGGAACGGCACTCCCCACGGCGGCAGCACCTGCTCGCGCGGGTTCGGGTTGTCCAGGCCGATGACGAGCAACGCGAGCGTGAGCGCCAGCAGCAGGACACCGGCGAGGTCCACGCGCGGCCGCTCGGCGGGTTTCCCGCCCCGCACGGAAACCTGCACCGCGACGGCGGCCAGCAGGGTCAGCGGGACGTTCACCCAGAACACGCCGCGCCAGCCGGTCGCGGCGGCCAGCCCGATGCCGTAGAGCGGCCCGAGCACACTGCCGAGCTCCTGCGCGGCGCCGACGGCCCCCAGCACGGCGGAGCGGCGGTTCCCCGGCCAGAGATCCGCGGCCAGCGCGAGGGTCACCGGAAGCAGCGCGCCACCGGCGGTCCCCTGGATCACCCGGCCCACGACCAGGACCGGCACCGTGCCGGCCAGCGCGGTGACGACCGACCCGGCGAGGAAACCGCCGAGGCAGGCCTGCAGCAGCAGCTTGCGGCCGAACCGGTCGGACAACTGGCCGAGCAGCGGCATCGCGGCCACGTAGCCGAGCAGGTAGCCGGTGATGACCGGCGTGACGATCTCCAGCCGGTTCACCGGAACGCTCAGGTCGTCGATGATCTGCCGCAGCAGGCCGACCACGACATAGGTGTCCAGCGCGCCGAGCAGCACGGCGAGACCGCCGGCGCCGACCGCGAGCGCGCGGCCGCCGCGCGAGCCGGTCAGCCCGGTCACGCCGGCGCGGTGATGGTGACCGGCTTGTCCACGTCGGACAGTGTGACGTCCACGCTGCCGCCGCCCTGGTACCCCAGCGAAGCCTTGACCGGCAGGTGGCCGCCGTCCCGGCGGAGCCAGAAGGTGGCGTTCGCGTCCGAGGACACCCCCGGCACCAGGGCGGCCAGCGCGTCCTTCGGCACCGTCCCGGTGACGCGGTACGTCGGCGTGCCGTCGACGTCTTCCGTCCCGTCCGTCTTCGGGCCCTGGACCGAGGACAGCACCTTCGGGATGCCGCGCTGCGGGTCGAGGATCGCGGACGGGTCGTAGATCGAGGAGCTCAGCACCGCGGGGATCTTCTGGAACCCGCCGGTGGGGCCCTTGATGTACAGCGAGCCGTTCACCAGGACGAACTGGGCGTCGACGACCTGGCCCATCAGCTCCAGCGTGCCGGTGCCCTTCGCGCCGCCCCCGTTGGCCTTCGTCAGGTCACCGTCGAGGCTGTGCACGCTCAGGCCCGGCACGGTGCCGTTGACCTTCAGCGTGAAGTGCGTGCTGGTGACACCGCCCGCTGCCTGCGCGCTGTCCTTGAGCAGGGCACCGGCGTCGGGCAGCGCCGCGTCTCCGCTCGAGGAGCAGCCGGTGACGATCGCCGCGCTCAGCGCCATCGCCGTGAGCAGGGTACGCCGCAGAATCATGCGTCCACCCTAGATCAGGGGCGTTCGGTCCGTGGCAACGGCGGCCGAACTGCGCTGCTGAACCGCCGGACTCGCGCCGGGGCAGAATGGCGGCGCGAGCGGATGTCCGGCCCGATCGAGGGGAGCTGACCCAGTGGCACGTCTTCACGTCGGCTGCGCGATGTGGACCCACAAGGCGTGGCCCGGGCGGTTCCTGCCGCCGTCGCTGCCGGCCAAGGAGCGCCTGCGGGCCTACGCCGGCTGGTGCAACGCCGTCGAAGGCAACACCACCTTCTACGCCACTCCCGCCCGGGACACCGTCGCGGCCTGGGCGCAGCAGACCGATCCCGGTTTCCGGTTCGTGGTCAAGCTGCCCAAGGTCGTCACGCACGAGCGCCGGTTCGCCGGGGTCGAGGCCGAGATGCGGGCGTTCCTGGACGCGATCGAACCCCTCGGCGAACGGGCGGTCCTGTGGACGCAGCTGCCTGGCTCGTTCAGCCCCTCGGACGTCGACGCCCTCGGCCGTTTCCTGCGGCGGCTGCCCGCCGACCGCCGGCGCGCGGTCGAGGTGCGCCACCCCGGGTTCTTCACCGATGCCGGCTCGGCGTCGCGGCTGGAGGGGACACTCGCCGGTGCGGAAGCCGAGTGGGTGCCCTTCGACACCACCGTCTTCTTCCAGCGACCGCCGTCCAGCGAGGCCGAACGGGATGCTTGGGCCAAGAAACCGCGGCTGCCGCGGCGGACGAAGGCGCTGACCGACCGGCCGATCGTGCGCTACCTGGGCCGGGACTCGGTCGAGGAGACGGTCGAGGGGTGGCGGCCGTGGACCGCGGTGGTCGCCGGCTGGCTGCGTGAGGGCCGGTCGCCGACGGTTTTCGTGCACACCCCCGACAACGACGTCGCGCCGGCGCTCGCCCGCCGGTTCCACGACGACGTGCGAGCGCTGGTGCCCGGCCTCGACGCGCTGCCCGAGCCGGAGCCGGTCGAGCCGGCGACCCTGTTCTGAGCGCGGGTGCGCGCCGCGGCGTGCCTGCCGGTGATCGTCGCGGCCGGCTGGTGGGCGGGCGCGCGCGACACGCTCCGGCTGGAGGAACCGCCCTGGCCGCCGATGCCGTGGTCGTAACGCCGGAGCAGGCGCAGGATACGATCCGGCCAATGCCAGTGGCGTAGCGCAGAGGCAGCCGCGCCTCCTTTCCCAGGAGGGACACGCCGGTTCGAATCCGGCCGCTCTGGCAGGCCCGGTCCTGGTGCGGGGACCGCAGGAGGGGGGAACCGCATGATCACCGAGGCCGATCTCGCCGTGTTCCACGAGACCGTCGCGCGGCTGCGGGCGTTGCCGTCGGACGATCCGGTGCGGCTGAAGGCCGAGCGGGTGGCGGAGTCCTTCGCCCGCGAGGGCCGGCAGAGTCGCAAGAAGGTCCGTGCGGCCGAACGCGCCGAAGCGGACGCGACCGTGGACGCCGCGACGGCGACGGGAGCCCTGGACCGGCGCGAGGACGCGCCCCTGCGGGAGGCCCCGGACGCGATGGCCCGACCGCTGGCCCGGCCGAGGCGCTGTTACGTCTGCAAGGAGCCCTACCGGCTCGCGGACGCCTTCTACCACCGGCTCTGCCCACCCTGTGCGCAGGACAACGCCGAACGCCGGCGAGCGAGCACGGACCTGACCGGACGCCGCGCCTTGCTCACGGGCGGCCGGGTGAAGATCGGGTTCCAGCTGGCGCTGATGCTGCTGCGGGACGGCGCCGAACTGCTGGTGACGACCCGCTTCCCGCGTGACGCCCAGCGCCGCTTCGAGGCGGCGCCCGGCAGCGCGCGGTGGCTGGACCGGCTGACGGTGCTCGGCGTCGACCTGCGTGATCCCCGCCAGGTGCTCGGCCTGGCCGAGTCGCTGCGCGCGGACGGCCGGCCGCTCGACATCCTGGTCAACAACGCCGCCCAGACCGTGCGGCGGCCGCCCGGGTCCTACGCGGCGCTGATCGACGGCGAGACCGGCGTACTGCCGTCGAACGTCCTGCTGGCCCCGGGATTCAGCCCGATGCTGGCCCTGGGGCCGAGCCGGGGCGCCCTCGCGCTCGCCGAGATCGACGAGGCGGGGCTGCTGCCGGACAGCGCCCCGGTCAACTCGTGGTCGGTCCGCGTGGGCGAACTCGACGCGGCGGAAGTGCTGGAGACGCAGCTGATCAACGCGCTCGCGCCGACGCTGCTGTGCGACCGGCTGCTGCCGCTGTTGCTGGCCTCACCGCACCCGCGCCGGTACGTCGTCAACGTGACCGCCGTCGAGGGCCGGTTCGCCGTGCGGAACAAGACTTCCGGCCACCCGCACACGAACATGGCCAAGGCGGCGCTCAACATGCTGACCCGCACCAGCGGGCCCGAACTCGCCGAGCGGGGCGTCTACATGTGCTCGGTCGACACCGGCTGGATCACCGACGAGAACCCGCTGCCGAAGAAGGCCCGGGTCGCCGGAGACGGGTTCCGCACGCCGCTGGACATCGTGGACGGTGCCGCCCGGGTGTACGACCCGATCGTGCGGGGCGAGCGGGGTGCGCCGAGCGCGGGGGTCTTCCTCAAGGACTACCGGGAGGCGGCGTGGTGAACCGGCTCGAACCCCTCCTGGCGTGGCTGCGCACCGGCGCGGTCACCGCCGAACGGCGGGACTTCCCGACCGGCACGGTGCTGCCCGACGGCCGGCTCGACCTGTGCAAGTCGGCGCTCGGCCCGGACGGCGCGGCCTTGGTGGCCGAGGCGCTGCGGCCCGGGGTGATCAAGCATCTCCTGCTGGGCACGGACGGCCTCGGCGACGGCGCGGCGGAGGTCGCCGGGCAGGCCGTCGAGCGCGAGGTCGAGACGCTCTACCTGGGCTGCAACGGCATCACCGCGGGCGGCGTGTGCCGGATCGCGGACAGCCTGCGGATGTCGCCGCAGGCCGGGCGGGTGACCGGGGTCTGGCTCAAGCGCAACCCGGTCGGCGACGGCGACGCGGCGGCCGCGCTCATCGAGGCCGCCCGGTCGTTGCGCACCCTGGATCTCGTCCAAACCGGACTCGACGCCACCGGCGTGGCGCGGGTGGTGGCGGCGCTCCTCACCGCGGCCGGAGAAGGCCGGCGCATCGAGCGGCTCTACCTCGGCGGCAATCCGCTCGGCCCGGCCGGGGCGGCCCACCTGGCGGACCTGCTGGCCGCCGGCGCCGTGACCGAGCTGTACGTGTCCGCGGCCCAGTTGGGCGACGAGGGCACGCACACCATCGCTTCGGCACTGAAGCCGGGCAGCCTGCGCCGGATCTCCCTGGCCAGCAACGGAATCGGCCCGCAGGCGACGGCCGGGCTGGTGATCGCGGCGGCCCGCGCCGGGGTGGAGGTGTGCGATCTCGGGCGAGTGAAGGCCGCGAAGGTCCTCGACGCCCGGGACAACCGGCTGGACGAGACCGCCACGACGGCCATCGCCGACGCGCTCGCGGAGCGGCCGCACCGGCTGCGGCACCTCGTGCTGAGCAACACCGGGCTCGACAGCCGGGCCGCCCACCGGCTGCTGGACGGCGCTCGGCGAGCGGCCACGCCCACCCGGTTCGTGCTCGGCAAGGGCGTCGCCACCAGCATCAGGCGGCGGCTCGACGCGGCGAGCGCCGAGGTTCCCGAACGGCCTGAGGTGCCCGCCGATGTGGCGGCGGTGCGCAGTGTGCACCGCGGGGACTAGGTCGCGCGTCCGAGGTTCGTTGGCAGCGGCGCGGCTGGGGGAGTTAGCGAGGCAGCTTCGTGAAGACGTCGACCCAGAACCGTTGCCGGTCGTCGGGTACGCCGACGAGGTAGGTGGCCCGGAGCTTGGGCGGGAGCAGCGGGACCAGCCGCGCGACGACCTTGCGGTGCCGGCGCAGCTGGGACAGCTCGGCGTTGGCGAGCACCTGGTGCACGAGGTCACCGCCGTCGCCGCCCTCGGCCGACGCCGATTCGGACCGCAGGCGCTCCACCCACCGGTCCGCCTGCCGGGCCAGCTCGGCGAGCCCGGTCACCGGCCGGTTGGCCAGCCGGTCGACCAGCGCGGTCAGCGGCACCGGCGCGTACTCGCCGTCACCGAGGTAGATCGTGGCTTGTTCGAGGGGCAGGCCACGCTCGTGCAGCTTGACGAGCCGTTCGATGGTGCGCTTGGTGATCCACTCGCGGCCCTCGTCGTCGATGTCGTGCTTCCACCACTCCAGCACGGTTTCCGCCACACCGCCGTACTTGCGGATCAGCCATTCGTTGGCCGGGATGTCGGCCGGCTCGACCACCAGCGACGCGGTGAACCGCGTCGCCTGCGCGATGTTGTTGCGGGACACCAGGAGCTTGCGTCCCAGGTGGTACGGCGGGTTCTGGATCGCCACCTGGGCTCGCAGGTTCTCGATCGGCCGGCCGGCCAGCGACCACTCCTGGGTGATCTCCATCAACCGGGCGAACGCCGCCTTGTCCTTGGGGCGGTTGTACTCGTCCCACACGATCGCCTTCGGCGCGCGGCCGGTGAACGGCTGCGCCATCAGGTTCTCCAACGTGCCGTCCGAGGTGGGGATCGGCGCGCACAGGTCCTCGACGTTGGTCACCGGCAACGAGAAGTACAGCGGGTCGCGGCCGAGCCCGGCGCGGAGCGTCTCGCGCACCAGCTCGGTCTTGCCGCAGCCGGGCGGCCCTTGCAGCAGCACGCTCCAGCGGTTGCGCAGCGCGGCCCGCAGCACCTGCCGGACCGGATCCGGGACGGTGGCGGGGTTGGGCACACCCAGCGCGCCGGCCAGCTTGTCGAGGATCTCGGACGTCCGGTCCACGCTCTTCTTGCCGCGCGTCTCCGCCAGCCGCAGCCGCTCGCCGTTGACCAGCGGAAGCGCCCAGCGCAGCGGGAACTTCTCCCGGGCGAGGGCCAGGACGTGCTCCATCGTGCGAGGGGACAGCAACTCGCGCAACTCCGGTCCGAGCGACGCCCGGACACCGAAGAACGGACCCAGGTCCCAGCCGTGGTGACGCGCCGCGAGCTTGCCGCGCCACGCCGTGTCGTCGGCGGTCACCCGCACGGTGACCATGCGGTCCAGGATCGCGAGGTCACTGCGCCGCGCGGCGGTTTCGGCGAGCGACTCGTTGTCGGTCAGGAAGACGCCGATGCAGCCGAGCGCGCGCAGGTCGAACTCGCCCAGCGTCCAGTTGCACGCGACCTGCATGAGCTGCGACTGGATCGTCTCCGCCGCCTGCAGTGAGTCGTCGATCAGCAGCACGAACGGCTTGCCCGGCCGCAACTGGCTCATCACGAGCTGCCGCAGCACGAACTCGCCGTTCTCCCGCACCGGCGCGTTGATCAGCAGATCGTCCGGCGTGAGGTTGGCGGCGGGCACGAACACCAGCTCGGTGCCGGGGTGGGCCTCGGCGATGTGCGAGAAGAAGGTCGCCGTCTTGCCGATGCCGTGCGTGCCGAAGATCTGCCCGGTCTGGCCGATGTCGATCATCGCGTCGATGAAGCGGGTCAGCCGGGAGCCGCCTTCGGGCGCGGTCCGGTGGCGCGAGGTCTCGGTCATCGGGTTCTTCCGGTCACGGGCCGCACGCGGTGGCAGGCCATCGGTGGTGTGTGGGCGTCGGGCCAGTCGTCGCCGCCCTCGGTGATCAGCCAGATCCACTTGTCCGGCTCGGCCGGCGTCACGGGCGGGGCGTACCCGTCGGTGAGCACGACGACGGCGTCCGGGCGGTCCTCGAAGGACTTTCCCTCCACTGTGGACCGTCCCTCGACGTAGTCGACCACGGCCTGGAAACTCGTGCCGCCACCGCCGAGCACCGGTTCACCCGGCCGGAACGGCATGACCACCCCGTCGAAAGCCAGCCAGTGCGCCCGCACGCCGTCGATCCCGCCGACCAGCCCGGTCATCCAGTCCACCACGCTCGAGGGCATCGACCCGGACGTGTCGTACGCGATGACCAGTACCTTGTCCCGCACCGGCCCGCGTCGCGACAGCATCGGCTCGTGGCCGAGCGCGGCCAGCACCGCGCCGCGTTTCTTCGGGTACACCAGCCGCTCGCCCTCGCGCAGCTTCGAGCCGAGCACGTCGGCCAGCCACCGCTGCCACCAGTCGACCTTGCCGGTCTTCGCCGTCACGCCCCGCAGCGCACCCGCGCCGAGGTTGCCCCAGATCCGGCTCGCCGTGTCCTCGGTGCGGCCCATCAGGTCGAGCAGCTCGGACCCGGCCCGGTCGTTGCCGCGGCGGGCGGCCAGCAGCGAGTTCAGCAACGCCGACGACACGGCCGCGTCGAGCGCCTCCTGGTCCAGCGGAAGCCGATGGGTCACGTGCACGCACGACGGCGACGGCACCGGCGGGTGCTTCATGCGCTTGAGTTCGGTGTAGACGGTCAGGTCGGTGCCGGTGAAGCCGTCGTACGCCAACGGCTCCAGCCCCTGCGCGGTGAGGTCTTCGACGTACCGCCGGTGCACGGCCACGGGGTCGACGCCGGCCGGTTTCCCGTCCAGCACGGGCAGTCCCCGGCCCAGCCGCACGATCGCGACGTGGTTGATCACCACCTCGGCCGCGAGCGTGAACACCGGATCGTCGCGCAGCTCCGGCTCGGCGAACAGGTGCCGGTGCACCAGGTGCCGGGCCTCGTGGAACAGCACGAACTTGACGCCGTCCAGCCCGATGCCGGCGAAGAAGCCGGGGTTGAAGAGCAGCAGGCACGTGCCGTCGCCGGACGCGACGACCGCCGCGGTGTCGATCGCCGTCGTGGCGATCTGGTGGCGGCACTTGGCGAACAGCCACGAGCCGACCACGGACTCGGTGAGCCCGAAGTCGAGCAGCGCGGCCTCCTTGAGCCGTTCGGCCTCGGCGATCACCGCGGGCGGGGCGGGCTGCCAGCTCGCCAGCGCCCGCCGGTCGGTCAGGTCGACGACCGGCAGCCGTTTCCGGTGACTCACTTTTCCCCCTGTAGCATCCGGGCTGGCGGGTCGTAGCGCAGAGGCAGTCGCACCTCTTCCGCAAGGAGGGACACGCTGGTTCGAATCCAGCCGCCCGCCACTCACACCCGCGCGATGGCGCCGCAGGTGGCCACCAGTTCGGGCACCGTCCCGGCGAACGTCGGGAGCAGCTGCGCCAGCACCGCCCACGCGTCCAGGTTCGCGCCGAGCTCGGCGCGGACCGCCGGCGCCAGCGAGGCGGCGGCCTCACCCACGCGATGCGGGAACAGCTGGGTGCCGACGGACAGCACGGCCAGCACGTCCCGGGGCGGCCGGCTGTGCTCGATGTACTCCCGTGGCTCGACGATGCCCGCGTTGCGGAGCCGGTTGGTGAACTTGGCGTGCGAGCCGAACTGCGCGCGCAGCCGCGGCGGGCAGTCGATCCGCTCGGCCAGCGCCCAACGGGTGAACCCGGGCAGCGGCTCCACCCGGTCCGCCTCGGCGACCGCGGCCCAGTCGGGCTTGCTGACGGCTCGTGCCGCCGTCCGGGCCGACCTCATCGTCCGTGCCTCGCGCAGCCCGCCGATCAGCCCGTGTGGACTGACCGGGATGGCCGGTGCCGCGTGCGAGCAGAACTGCTGCCCGCAATCGACCCGCACGGGCAGCGGCCCGTCCGCGGCGCCGAACGGCAGGCCCCGCAGGATGTCGCGCTTGAGTGCGTCGCCCACGTGGCTTTGGTGGAACACGAGCCGGTTCGTGCCGGGATCGTCCCGTTCGAGCATCCACAGCAGAACCGACGCGGGCGCGTGCAGCCGCCTGAGCTCCCAGGCGGCGCCGGTGTCGGTGAGCGGCGCCGGAGTGCCGATCCCGAGCCGCCGCCGTACCGCGGAGGCGTCGACGGGCTCGATCAGCGAGAGCAGGAAATGCACCCCCAGCACGGCGTTACCACTCTTCACGGCGGTGAGTATCGCAGAACGTCCGCCGTGACCGCGGCGGTTTTTCCGGGCGGCCTGCCGGGCCCGTGGTTAGCCGGGCGTCGCGTTGCTTCTCGCGACGAGGCCCTGCAGTTGCCGTTCGTGCACGGCGGGCAGCCAATCCTTGCCGAACGTGGCCGCGGGGCCGATCCGCGGGTCGGCGGATCCACCTCCGTCACGCAGAGCGTGCACGTACGCGCGATCCAGGTCGATCCGTGCGCGTACCTGACCGGCTCCGCCGACGGACCCGTGGCCGGGGACGACGACGTCGACGTCGGCCGCCACGTCCTCGAGCAGCCGCAGCGCGGCGAGGTAGTCCTCGATCGGGTCGGCGGCGGCGTTCACGTCGGGCATCGGGATCAGGACATCGGAAAGCATGTCGCCGGCGAGGAGGACCCCGCGCTCCTCGATCAGCAGCGCCGCATGGCCCGGGGCGTGCGCCTGGTGCTCGACGATCCGGACTTCCGGGCCGTCCCAAGGAATCCGCACGGCTTCGGCGGGCAGTGCGGTGACGAGCCCGAGCAGGTCCAGCGGGACCCGCTCGACGATGTCCGGCGGCATCATCCGGGCGACCCGGGCCTTCGCCTGCGCGTCCGGCAGCCGTTCGCGGACGGTGGCCGCGCAGCGGGCCGTGCCGTACCGCGGCGCCGTGCCGAACCCGGCGTGCCAGAGCAGGTGGTCCCAGTGCGGGTGCGTCGAAAACCCCGCCACGATCGGGCCCAGCTCGCCGGCGTCGTTCGCCAGGCAGGCCATTTCGTCGCCGAGCACCCCCGGGTCGACGAGCAGCAAGCCGTCCCGGCCCTGCACGACGACGGCGTTGCTCTGGCAGAACTCGCTCGTGTGGACGAGTACACCCTCTGCGACCTGGGTCAGCACGGGCGGAACAGTAGTGCCGGCGTGAGCCGGCGGCAAGCAGGATGGAGGGGTGGCGCCGAGGCGGGCGAACCGCGATCATGACGGCCGGCCAGAGAGGGAGCTTCGGATGCAGTACCTGGTTTCCGTGATCGACGACAAGAGCACTCCCGGCAGCACGGACCGGCAGCCGGCGATCAGCGAGTTCAACGAACGGCTGATCGCCGAGGGCTACTGGGTCTTCGCGGGCGGGCTCGCCGACACCGACGCGGCCACGGTCGTCGACAACCGGGGCGAGCAGGCGGTGATCAGCGACGGGCCGTTCGTGGAGTCGAAGGAGTACCTCGCCGGCTTCTGGGTGTGGGAGGCCCCGGATCTGGACGTGGTGCTGAAGCTCGCCGCCGAGGCGTCGAAGGCCTGCGATCGGAAGATCGAGGTGCGGCCGTTCCGGTGAGCGACGTCGACGAGGCGGTGAGCCGGGCCCACCGCGACGAGTGGGCGCGGGTGGTGGCCGCCCTGACCAGGCGCTTCGGTGACCTCGACATCGCCGAGGAAGCGGCGGCCGAGGCGTTCGCGACCGCCGTCGAGCGGTGGCCGGCCGACGGCGTGCCGCCCAACCCCGGCGCGTGGCTGACCACCACCGCCAACCGCAAGGCCATCGACCGGATCCGGCGCGAGAGCAAGCGCGACGACAAGCAGAAGGACGCTCTGCTGGTGTCCGGCGACGACCCGCCCGAGCCGCTCGGCGCCATTGACGACGACCGGCTCCGGCTGATCTTCACCTGCTGTCACCCGGCGCTGGCGGTGGACGCACGCGTGGCGCTGACGCTGCGCATGGTCGGCGGCCTGACCGTGCCCGAGATCGCCCGCGGGTTCCTGGTGGCCGAAACGACGATGGGGCAGCGGATCACCCGCGCGAAGGCCAAGATCAAAGCGGCCCGCATCCCCTACCGCGTGCCGTCCGCCGAGGATCTCCCGGCCCGCGTCTCCAGCGTGCTCACCGCGCTGTTCCTCGTGTTCAACGAGGGCTACCTGGCGACCGGTCCGGACACCGACCCGGTGCGGCACGACCTCACCGCCGAGGCGATCCGGCTCACCCGCCTGATCCGGGCGCTCCTGCCGGACGACGGTGAGGTGGCCGGCCTGCTGGCGCTGATGCTGCTCATCGAGGCCCGCCGCCCCGCGCGCGTCTCGGCCGGCGGGGAACTGGTCGCCCTCGACGAGCAGGACCGCGGAGCCTGGGACGCGGCGCTGATCGCCGAGGGGCACCGGCTGGTGCGTGAACGCCTGGCCGCTGCCGCCGCCGGCGCGGCTCCGGGCCGCTACCAGATCCTCGCGGCGATCAACGCGGTGCACACCTCCGCCCGCGACGCGCGCGACACCGACTGGTCGCAGGTCCTCGCGCTCTACGACCAGCTTCTCCGCGTCGACTCCTCGCCGGTGGTCGCCCTCAACCGGGCCATCGCGGTCGCCGAGCTCGACGGCCCGGACGTGGCACTGGCGACCGTCGACCGGCTCGAGGACAGGCTGGCCGGTTATCACGCCTACCACGCCACGCGGGCCGATCTGTTGCGCCGGCTGGGCCGGAGCCAGGACTCGCGGGCGGCGTACGACAAGGCCATCGACCTGGCCGGCAACACCGCCGAGATCGCTTCCCTGACCCGTCGTCGCAACCGATTGCGGTAGCCGCTGTTCATACCGACCGGATGGTATGTTGACCCGGTGATCGAAGCGGCGCGCCGGACCTGGCGACTCATCGAGCCCTACCACGGCATGATCTACTTCGCCCCGGAAGCCGCCGCCGCGTACAAGGAACTCGGTCTCACCGGCCGCGCCGGCTACTTCGCGTCGAGGTCGGCGGCGCTCGGCGTGGTCCCGGCGCCGGTCGTGGTCGCGACCTTCTACAACTTCAACCCGGTCCTCGTCGGGGAGTCGATCACCGCCGCCTGGTCCACGACCGACCCGGCCGCCGTCCTCGCCGCCCGCCACGCCGCGGCCGACCAGGCCCTGCGCGGCATCCTGGGCGACGCGATCACCTCACCCGAGATGAGCCGGGCCGCCACTCTCCTCCGTGCGGCCGCGGAGACGATCGCCGGCGACGTCACCGGCCGCCCCCTGTTCGCCGCCCACGCGGCCCTGCCGTGGCCCACCGAGCCGCACCTGGTCCTGTGGCACGCGCAGACCCTGCTCCGGGAGTACCGGGGCGACGCCCACGTCGCCGCCCTGCTGACGGCCGGCCTGAGCGGCATCGAAGCCCTCGTCACCCACGCCGCCTCCGGGGCCGTCCCCGCCGAGACCCTGCGCACTTCCCGGGCCTGGTCCGAGGACGACTGGACCGGGGCCGTCGCCGGCCTCCGCGAGCGGGACTGGCTCACCGGCGACGCCGCACTGACGTTCACCGCCACCGGCGCGGCCCGCCGGGCCGAAATCGAAAAGGCGACCGACGAGAACAGCGTCACCCCCTACGCTCACATCGGCGAGTCCGCCTGTGCCGAACTGCAGGAACTGGTGCGTCCGTTCAGCCGGGCGCTCGCCGGGAAACTCATGCCGTGGGCGCTCGCGCGGCAGTAGCGACCGGATTGCGCACTGTGACAAATCCCGGTGTGCGACCGGCTTCCGGTTCTCGCGAAACGACATAGCCCGCACGTCTCTCCGCGCTCGACACTCGCAGTCTTGCTGTCGAAACGGAGGGAGTTCCACCATGGCTCGACGGCGAAACACTGTCCTCGCCGCAACCGGAATCGTCTGGCTCGCCCTGGCCGGTGTCGGCGTACCGGCGCAGGCGGACGAGGTAACCGGCTCCGCCGATCCGTCCATGATCGCGGCGATGGAGCGCGACCTGCACCTCGGTTCCGCCCAGGCGAAAGCATTGGTGGACAGGGAGCTGGCGGCCGGACGCACCGAACGCGATCTCCGTGCGGCGCTGGGCACCCGGTTCGGTGGCGCCTGGCTCACCGCGGGCGCGGCCACCCTCGTCGTGGCCGTCACCGATCCGGCCTTGGCGGACCGGGTGCGGGCCGCCGGCGCCGAACCGAAGGTCGTCAAGCACAGCGAGCGCGACCTCGCCACGATCAAGTCCACATTGGACAAAGCGCCGCGGCCGCCGTCCGGCGCGGTGTCCGGCTGGTACGTCGACACGGTCACGAACACCGTCGTGGTCCGGGCTCATCCGGATGCCGTCGCGGCCGCCGGCGAATTCGTCAAGGCCGGCGGTGCCGACCCGGGCGTGGTGCGGGTCAGCGTCTCGGCCGACACCCCGAGGACGGTCGAGCGGGCGCCGCTCGGCATCTACGGCGGGGACCGGTTCACGGTTCCGGAGGGCTACTGTTCGCTCGGGTTCACCGTCGGGAACTACGTCCAGCACCTCAACGGCTGGATCACGGCGGGCCACTGCGGCCGGACCGGCGACGCGGCCACCATGGGCTACGGCGCCACCGGGACCTTCCGCGGATCGGTGTTCCCCGGCAACGACTACGCCTGGGTCAGCCACGACAACTACGACTTCGACTACGGCCCGTTCGGGATGCCCGCGGTCTACAACTACCAAAGCGACGACGGCGTCCGGGTCGAGGGCCTGCAGGAAGCGCCGGTCGGGGCGTCGATCTGCCGGTCCGGCTTCACCAGCGGCTGGCGCTGCGGCACGATCCAGGCCAAGAACGAGACCGTCAACTACCTGGAAGGCACGGTGGTCGGGCTGACCAGGACGAGCGCCTGTGCCGAACCGGGTGACTCGGGTGGTCCGTACATGTCCGGCGGGCAGGCGCAAGGTGTCACCTCCGGCGGAAGCGGCAACTGCACGTTCGGCGGCACGACCTTCTTCCAGCCGCTCAACCCGATCCTCCGTGCGTACCAGCTGAAACTGATGAGTGTCAACGGCGCTCTCGATCCGCCGGCGTAAGCACTCCGGGCGCTCACGCCGATGTCCGGCGTGAGCGCCCGTTCGTCGGCTATTCGTGTGGAATGCCGTCGCCGCAAGGGTAATCCGGGAAGGTCTTGTACTACTGTCCGCGGGCAAGGGTGGCTGTGCGTCGGACGATGCCGGCCGGGGGAGGGGAGTCGTCGTGCTGAGGAATTGCCGAAGATCCGCGTGCTCGCTGGTGGCGTCGGTCGCCGTGTTCTCCGGTGCGCTGACGGGAACCGCGCAGGCAACCCCGTCCGGTCCGGTGGACCTCGGAACGTTGCCCGGCGACGACAGCAGCATGGTCCTGGCGGTCAACGACGCTGGCGAGATGGCCGGGGTCTCGTCGCTGGGCCGCGATCCGCGGCGCGACCTTCCGGTTCGCTGGGACGCCGACGGCCGGATCACGGCCCTGCCGACGCCGGGCGGCAGCGCCGGGCAGGCGCGTGACATCAACGAGAACGGGGTTTCCGCCGGCTACGTGCTGAGCGCGACCGCCGCCGTGCCGGCCCGCTGGGACGCCCAGGGCGAGGCGACCACGCTGCAGGTCCCGCCCGGCTACCACAACGCCACCGCGTTCGCGATCAGCGACACCGACGTCGTGGTCGGGAACTGGCTGACGCCGTCGAACGAGTACCACGGCTTCCGCTGGGACCCGGACGGCCAGGTCACCGACCTGGGCGTGCTTCCCGGCGATAACTGGGGCATGGCCGAAGACATCTCCGCCGACGGCCGCATCATCGTGGGCGTCGCCAACCGCGCCGGGACGCAGCACGCCGTGCGGTGGGTGGACGGCGGCCCGATCACCGAGCTGGCGCCCCAGAGCTACGGCAGCGGGGCCCACATCGTCAACGAACACGGTGTCGCCGCCGGGACGATGAACGAGACCAGCAGCGGCCCCCCGGTCCCGGCGACCTGGGACCGGGACGGCACGATCCACCGGCTGGACTGGTCCAGCCCCCACTCGGTCTGGGTCTACGGGATCGGTTCCACCGGCTACGTGGTCGGCTTCGGGTACCTCAACCCCCCTTCGCCGTCGGCGGTGCTCTGGGACCCGGACGGTCACCTCACCGTCCTGCCCGACGACGGCCATTACGTCGACGTCGAAGCAGTCGACGGAGAAGGCACCGCGGTGGGCAGCCTCCAGAGCAGCGCGACCGTCTGGTACCGCAACGGGGCACGCACGCAGCTCGGCGGTCTGCCGGGCGGCAACCGCAGCCAGGCCTACCGGATCACCGACAGCGGCCGCGTCGTCGGAACCGCGACCACTGCCGCCGGGAAGGACCACGCGGTGTACTGGACCCTCCGCTGACGCGGCGAAAACCGGAGATCGTCGTCGTCCGCACCCTGCTACGCTTGCTGCGATGACTACCTACTCGAACAGATCGGGGGTTCCGTTCGCCAAAGGTGAGTGCTGATGCACCCCTTGACCGCGAACGAGAACCCCCGCCTGCTTTTCTGGGCGCGCGTGCGCGAATTCGCCGTGCCGCCGTCGATGATCGAGTCCGCCACGGCCCGCCGGACGGTGGGCGACTGGGCCGGGGCCTGCGCCGCCGCCCGGGTCGACGTCGATCTGAACCTGCGGGCCGTGCGGCGAGCCCACGGCCATGAGCTGACGACGCGGATCCGCGCCGATCTGCGGCACCTGGCCCCGGACCTGCTTCGCTGGCATTTTCCGAGGATCGGCCCGGACGGTCTGTTGCGTCCGGGGCTCACGGTGTCCCTGGCCCGGTACGGTCCGGCCGGCGGCGCCCCGATCCATCTCGTCGCCCGGACGCCGCCGGCGTGGGCGGACGCCGGTCAGCGGATCAGCCTGGCGCTGTGGATGCCGTCCCGGCCCGGGGCGGGTCTTCACCCGCATCCTCGCCCGGACCGCCGGTATCGCCTCGATCTGCACCGCCACCTGTGGGACGTCCGCAGGGCAAGTGAGCTGCGGGACCGGCATGGGCTGTACGCCGTCGACCGGTGGTTGGCCGAGGCGGCGCTGTTGCTGCGCGCGGAGGGACATGGCGACGTCGTCGCCGTGCGGCTCAGCAACCGGCACCGGCTGATGCTGAACCTGGGGCCGCCGGATGAAGCACCCGGCGGCCGGGTGGTGCCGGTCCTGCCCGACGCCGCGACCTGGGTCCTGCCCGATCTGGAGCTGCTCCGGGCCGGGTCGATCGACGTCGATCGGCTGCACCCGCTCGTCGCGTCGGCACTCCGGCCCGGCGACCGGCCGGCCCGCGCGGCGCGAAGTCCCGGCGGCTCAACGGATTCCCGCCTCGTCGAGTGCTGTGGTGCCACGCACCGGATCGGCGTGGTGAACGGCGTGCTCGTCCCGCTGGACCACGACCCCGGCGAGATCCGCCGCGAGGAGCTGCTGGGCGCCTTGGGCGGCACCCGGCTGCCGTGCCTGCGCGCGATCGACCAGGCACACCGGCATCCGGAAAGCCTGGTGGACGTCCGGGCCCGGCTGGACCACGGCGACACCGACGGCGCCCTCGCCGTCGTCGAAAGCCTGCTCGGGCCGGGCGCGCACCTGCGAAACGGCGCCCTGCGCGACGAGCTGGAGACGGCGGTGCGCCGCCAGGTGACCCACGGGCTGTACCGGGCCGGGCTGGCCGGGTACGGACCACCTCCGTCCACAAGGGACACCCGTCGGCGCGCTTCCCGCCCGCGCCACGCGACCTCGCGCTGACTTCCGGCCACTACCCGGCCCCCGATTCGACAAAAGGTGATCAAAACTGTCTACTGCCATGGATATTTCGCCGGAAGCGGCTTCGCTCCGGCCGCTGGACGTCGCCGCCGAACTGCTCGCCCTGCTGCACGACACGACCACCGAGCCGCGGGCCGACACCCAGCTGGAAGCCCTGACGCTGGCCGTGGCCGCCGATCTGCCGGTGCTGCTGTGGGGCGAGCCGGGTATCGGCAAGACCGCGGCGCTGAACCACCTCGCGCAGGCGCTCTCACTGCCGCTGACCACGGTGATCGCCAGCGTGCACGAGCCGTCCGACTTCTCCGGTCTGCCCGTGGTCGGCGACGATCCCGCGGAGCGGGGCGTGCCGATGGCGCCGCCGGACTGGGCCGTGCGCCTGGTCCGGGCCGGCCGCGGGCTCCTGTTCCTGGACGAGCTGTCCACCGCGCCGCCCGCCGTCCAGGCCGCGCTGCTGCGCGTCGTGCTCGAGCGGCGGGTCGGTGCGCTGCGGCTTCCACCGGGGGTCCGGATCGTGGCCGCCGCCAACCCGCGGTCCTCCGCGGCCGACGGCTGGGAGCTGAGCCCGCCGCTGGCCAACCGGTTCGTGCACCTGCAGTGGACCTACGACCACGACGTCGTCGTGCGCGGGCTCGGCGGGACGTGGCCGAAGGCGGCGCTGCCCGTGCTCGACCGGCGGCGGCTGCCCGACGCCGTGACGTTCGCCCGCCGCGCGGTCTGCGGCCTGCTGACCGCCCGGCCCGGGCTGGTCCACCAGCTGCCGAAGAACGAGACCCGGCGCGGCGGTCCGTGGCCCTCACCACGCAGCTGGGAGATGACCCTGCGGCTGATCGCGTTCGCGACCGCGGCGGACGTCTCCCGGGACGTGCTGTCCATGCTGGTGCGCGGCGCCGTCGGAGACGGGCCGGGCCTGGAACTGCTGGCCAGTCTGGACCGGATGGATCTGCCGGACCCCGAGGTGCTGCTCGCGGACCCGGCGGCGGCGGTGCTGCCCGAGCGCGGCGACCTGCGTCAAACGGTGCTCGACGGCGTGGTCGCGGCGGTGCGCAAGCGGCCGGAGCAGGCCCGGTGGGACGCGGCGTGGGCCCTGCTGGTGCGGGCGCTGGAAACCGGCGCCCCGGACCTGGTGGTCGTGCCGGCGGCCACGCTCGCCGCGCTGCGCCGCGACGACTGGCAGGTGCCGGCGGCGATCGAGCGGCTGTCCGGGGCGGTGGCGCTGTCGCGGCGGGCGGACCAGGCCGCGGACGGCGCGGGTGAGCACCGATGACGCCCGGAACCCTGGACGAGGAGAAGCTCTTCGCCGCGCGGCTGCACGCCGTCCGGAACCGGCCGTATCTGGCGACGGCGTTGTTCGCCTTGCACACGGTGGAATCGCGGCGGGTGCCGACGATGGCCGTGGACCGCCACTGGCGTTGTTACGTTTCGCCGGCGTTCGTGGCGCGCACGCCGTTGGCGGAGCTGGCCGCGGTCTGGGTGCACGAGGTCTCCCACCTGCTGCGCGACCATCACGGACGCAGCGACCGGTACGCCGCGAAGCACGAGCTGACCGGCCCGGGGGAGCGGCTGCGGATGAACATCGCCGCGGACTGCGAAATCAACGACGACGTGTTCGGCGACGGGCTGGCCCGGCCCGAGGGCGCGGTCCGGCCGGAGCTGCTCAGGTTGCCCGAAGGGCAGCTGATGGAGGACTACCTGCGCCGGTTCCGGCTCGGGCCGTACACCGACGGGTTCGCCTGGCTGGACTGCGGAAGCGGCGCCGACGGGCTGGCGCGCGACTGGGATCTGGGCGCCGACGGCGCCCACGGGCTCACCGCGCAGGAGCGGGACGCCGTCCGGTTCCGGGTCGCCCAAGGCATCAACGGCGGCCCCGGGACCGTGCCGAAGGGCTGGCAGCGCTGGGCGCAGGAGGCGTTCCATTCGCCGCAGCCGTGGCGGGAACTGCTGGGGGCGGCGGTCCGCTCGGCGATGTCCGGTGCGGGGGAGGACTACACGTACGGCAGGCCCTCGCGCCGGGCGGCCGGCCTGCCTGGCGTCGTCATGCCGAGCCTGCGGCGCCGGCCGCCCCAGGTCTTCGTGATCGTCGACACCTCCGGGTCGGTGAGCGACGCCGAGCTGGGGAGCGCGATCCTCGAAATCGCCGCGATCGTCCGCGCGGTCGGCGGCCGGCGCGACCTCGTCTCGGTGCTGTCGTGCGACGCGGCCGCGCACGTCACGCAGCAGCTGTGCCGCGCCGAGGGAATCCCCTTGGTGGGTGGCGGCGGCACGGACCTGCGTACCGGCTTCGCCGAAGCGGTACGCAGCAGTCCCCGCCCCGACGTGATCGTGGCGCTGACCGACGGCCATACCCCGTGGCCCGAGGCAAGACCGCCCGCCCGGACGGTGGTGGGCCTGTTCTCCCGGCCGCGGCCAGGGGACGAGCCTCGCTACGAGCCGGACAAGCCCCCTGCTTGGGCGCGGGTGGTGACCGTGGGCTGAGCGGTTCGTATTCGTCGCCGTTTTCTTTCTCCCGCCGTGCGCACGTGCCGCTGCCACCACCGCGAAGCTGAATCGTGTTGCGGAGTTCCAGCCGGCGGCCTGTGCGACCAGCGCCGGCAGGTCGCCGGGCCGCCGAGTTGCCGACCCGGTCCCGGAAGCGCATCCGGGGCCGGGCCGCACATCGACGGGCTGATCGCCTACCCCGAGTACGCGCCCGCGGCGAGGTCCTCGGTGAGGGTCGGTCCGGTGGGCGTCCACCCGAGCAGTTCCCGCGTCTTGGTGCTGGTCGCCGCGAGGTCCATGCCGAAGAACGTGCCGATCCACCCGAAGTGGGCCTGGACCTCATCGAGCGGGATCGACGCGACGGGCAGGTCGAACGCGCTGCCGATCGCGTGCGCGATCTCGCGGGTCGGCACACCTTCCTCGGCGATGGCGTGGAGACGGGCACCCGCGGGTGCCTTCGCGAGGCCGAGGGTGACCATCCGGGCGGCGTCGGTGCGGTGCACGGCGGCCCAGCGGTTGGTGCCGTCGCCGGGGTAGCCGGACACGCCCTTCTCACGGGCGATCGCGGCGAGGACCGCGATGAACCCGTGGTCGCCGGTGCCGTGCACGCTCGGCGCGAAGCGCAGGCTGACGCTGTGGACCCCGCGTTCGACGAACTCGAGCGCGAGGTTCTCGCTTCCGCCCCGTGGCGAGTCGGGACCGTGGGACCGGGACGGGTCGTCCTCGGTGGCGGGCCGGCCCTGGGTGAGGGCGGCGACACCGGAGGCGAGCAGGAACGGACGGCCGGTGCCCGCGAGCGTGTCGCCGATGGTCTGGACGGCGCCTCGTTCGGCCGCGTTCGAGACGGCCGGGTTGGCGAAGTCGTGCTTGTTCGCGAGATGGATGACGGCGTCGGCGTCCTCGGCGCCGGCGCGGATGCCGGCCAAGTCGTCCAGGTCACCGCGGCGAACGCGGGTGCCCTTCGCCGCCAATGCGGCGGCGGACGCTTCGGACCTGGCCAGTCCGGTGACCTCGTGGCCCGCGGCGAGCAGCTCGTCGACGACGGCCGAGCCGATCCAGCCGGAGGCTCCGGTGACGAAAACGTGCATGAGGTGATCTCCCTCGACGGCCCCGCCTCGGGCGGAGCGGCTGATGTCTGTGACTGACGTCAGTCACAGACATCAACGTACACTTCAAGTCAGTCGCTGTCATCACTACACTCGGCCGCATGGTGCGTTGGGAACCGGGAGCTGCCGAGCGGCTTCAGAAGGCCGCTCTCGAGCTGTTCGCCACGCGCGGGTTCGAGCAGACGACCACGATGGAAATCGCCGAGTCCGTCGGCCTGACCGAGCGCACCTTCTTCCGCCACTTCAGCGACAAGCGCGAGGTCCTCTTCAGCGGGCAGCAGGTGCTGGTGGACGCGTTCCTCGCCGGCGTCGACGCGGCACCGCCGGATGCGTCCCCGCTCGAGATCGTCGCTTCGTCGCTGCGGTCCGCGGGGTCCTTCTTCCCGGACGAGCGCCGGGCGCACTCCCGGACCCGGCAGTCGGTCATCGACCAGAACCCGGCGCTGCGGGAACGCGAGCGGCACAAGCTGGCCAGCATCGCCACCATGGTCGCCGAAGCCATGCGCCGGCGAGGCATCGGCGAGGTGGCCGCCACCCTGGCCGCGGAGTCGGGCGCCACCGTGTTCGCGATCGCGTTCACCCAGTGGATTCGCGAGGGCGAGCAGCGTTCTCTCACCGACATCGCCGCGGAAGTGCTGCGCGAACTGCTGACCCTGACCGCCACGGCGTCGGAGCGGATGCCGCGATGACCGGGCGCCGTCCCGAGTCACCTCGTGCCTGACTAGGCCTCGCCGCAGTCGTCGTCATCGCCGGACCCGCCGCTGACCAAGCCCCACAAGAGGAAGGCGAGCAGTGCGCCACCCAAGATCGCCGTCACGGGCTGGTCTTGGACGATGCCGGTGATCACCAGGGCGCCACCACCGGCCAGCCACAGCACGAGGACGATCACGCCGGCACCCCCCGTCCCCTGCGCAGGGCCAGTTCGGCGAGAACGGCGGCGCCGTCCGGCAGCACGGAATCGTCGAACTCGGCCAGCGGCGAGTGGTTGTCCGCGGTGCCGTCGCCCGCGCCGAGCAGGACGAAGGCGCCGGGAATCCGTTGCAGGACCCGGGAAAAGTCTTCACTGCCCGGCAGTGGGGCGGCCAGCTGGTGGAAGCGGTGCTCGCCGAGGACTTCGCCGATGGTGCCGGCGACGAACGCCGTCTCCTGCGGGTCGTTGACGGTCATGGGATACCCGTCGACGTAGGTCACCTCGGCCCGCAGGCCGTGCGCCCGCGCGATCGACTCGGCCAAGGTGATGGCCGCGTCCTTGATCCGGGCTTTGGCGGGTGCGGAAAACGTGCGCAAGGTCGCTTCGAACCTCGCCGTGTCGGGGATGACGTTGCGTCGCGTTCCGGCGTGCAGCGAGCCCACGGTCAGCACCACCGGGTCGAAGATGTCGGACTGGCGGGTGACCAGGGTTTGCAGTGCCGTGACGATCTCGCAGATCACCGGGATCGGGTCGTTCGCGCGATGCGGCCGGGCGCCGTGCCCGCCGGAGCCGACGACGGTGACTTCGAGTCCGTCGGAGGCCGCCATCGTCGTGCCCGGGCGGGCCGTGAACGACCCGTGCGGCACAGCGGCAGCGAACACGTGCAGCGCGTAAGCCGCGTCCGGTCGCTTTCCCGCGGCATCCAGCACACCCTCGGCGATCATCGCGGCCGAGCCGTCCCAGCCCTCCTCGCCCGGCTGGAACATGAAGATCACATCTCCGGGCAAGGCGTCTCGCCTCGCGGCGAGCACGTGCGCGGCACCGACCAGCATGGCGGTGTGCAGATCGTGCCCGCAGGCGTGCATCACACCCTCCACACGGGACGCATAGCCGAGTCCGGTGCGCTCTTGCACGGGTAAGGCGTCCATGTCCGCACGCAGCAGGACGACCGGACCCGGCCGGTTCGCCCGCAGCACCGCGGTCACTGAGCTCAGCCCCTCACCGAGCGACACCTCCAGCGGCAGCCCGTCGAGTGCGGTGAGCACTCTTTCCTGGGTCCGTGGCAGGTCCAGGCCGATCTCGGGTTCGGCGTGCACCTGGCGGCGCAGCCGGATCATGTCGTCGCGTATCGCGATGGCGTCCTCGTGCACGGACATCGGGCGGTCTCCTCGGGGTCGCTGGGCTCCTTGCCGAGATTCGCGCCCGGTGCCACGCTGAGGTCACAGATTCCCGAATTCGCTCATCTGGACGGCTGGACATGCAGGATGTGCTCATACCCGACGAGACGGATCTCAAGCTCGTGCACGCGCTGCAGGCGGCACCCCGCGCGACCTGGCACGAGATCGGCAGGCTGCTCGGCGTCGACGCCGTCACCGCGACGCGGCGCTGGCAGAGACTTCTCGAGGCCGGATCCGCCCGGGTCACCGCCTACCCCGACGTCAGGCTGTGGGCGCAGGACCACTGCAACGCGTTCATCGAAGTGGATCTCCAGCCCACCGCCCGCGCCCAGGCGGTGGAGGTGCTGTCCCGTGTCCCGCAGATCGCCTCGATCTCGATCGTCAGCAGCGGCCGGGACCTGTTCCTGACCGTGCTGACCCCCGACCTGGCGACGCTGTCCCGGCTCGTTCTCGAGAAGCTGCAGCAACTCCCCGGCCTACGCGGAACGCGGACCCACGCGATCACCACCGTCTACGGCGAGGGCAACCACTGGCGGCTCGATGCTCTGTCGCCGCGGCGGCGGGCGTACGTCCCCCTGGCGACCGGCAGCCGGCCCGTCTGGAAGGACCACTACCGGGCAGTGCTCGGCGCCATGGAGGACGGACGGAGCCCGGCGGCCGACATCGCGGCCCGCACGGCGAGGAGCGGGTCCACCGTCCGCCGGTGGCTCAACGAGATGATCGGCGGCGGCCTGCTGTCACTGCGCTGCGAAGTCGCCCAGCCCCTCACCGGATGGCCCGTCGCCGCGACGTTCTGGGCCCGGGTGCCACCCGGCGAACTGCACCGGACCGCCAGCGCGTTGACCGAACTGCCGGAAGTCCGCCTGTGCGCGGCCACCACCGGAGCGGACAACCTCGTGATGACCCTGTGGCTGCGCTCACTCGGCGACATTCAACGCCTGGAAGCGGAACTCGCCGGAAAGCTCCCCGCGCTCACCCTCACCGACCGTGCCGTCACGCTCCACGCCGTCAAACGAATGGGCTGCCTGCTCGACGACACCGGCCGGATCCTCGACGTGGTGCCCGTCGATCCGTGGGCGTCGTTCTGAGGATTGAGCCGTCGATCCTGTTGTGTGAAAAGGAATTTTGTGTCCTCTGTGGCATGCCGCTAGCTTCGGATTCATGGAATGGAGCTATCGAACGGCCGGAGAACTTGTTTCGGCATTGCGCGCCGGTGCGGTGACATCGGGGGAACTGACCGACGAGGCGATCGCCCGTATCGAGCGCGACGACGAGGTGGTCAACGCGATCTGCGTGCCGGACTTCGACCGTGCGCGGGCCGCCGCACGCCGTGCCGACCAGGCACGTGCGCGGGGTGAGGACCGGCCGCTGCTCGGCGTTCCGGTGACGGTCAAGGAGTCGTACGACATCGCCGGGCTGCCCACGACGTGGGGCATGCCGCCGTACCGCGATTTCATGCCGGTCGAGGACGCGGTCCAGGTGTCGCGAATCAAGGCCGCGGGCGCGGTGGTGCTCGGCAAGACCAATGTGCCGTTGGGACTGCAGGACATCCAGAGCTTCAACGGGATCTACGGCACCACCACCAACCCGTGGGACCACGCTCGCACACCGGGCGGCTCATCCGGCGGGTCGGCGGCGGCCCTGGCGTCCGGGTTCGGCGCGCTGTCCATCGCGTCCGACATCGCGGGCTCGCTGCGCACCCCCGCGCATTTCTGCGGCGTCTACGCGCACAAGCCGACGCTCGGACTGGCGGCCAACCGCGGGATGGTCGCGCCGTCCGAGCCGGCCTTGCCGGTCGACCTCGACCTCGCCGTCGTCGGTCCGATGGCGCGCACCGCCCGCGACCTCACGCTCCTGCTCGACGTCATGGCCGGACCGGACCCGCTGACGCGCGGCGTGGCGTACCGGTTGGCGCTGCCGCCGCCCCGCCACGAGCGGCTCGGCGACTTCCGGGTCTTGGTCCTCGAGGAGCACCCGCTCATTCCGACCGGGGCCGCCGTGCGGGCGGGCGTGAACCGGGTGGCCGCCGCGCTCGCCGACGGCGGCGCCCGCGTCGAACGGCACAGCCCGCTGCTGCCCGACCTGACCGAAGCGGCGACGCTCTACACGCAGTTGCTGGTTTCGGGCTCGGTCGCACGTTTTCCCGTCGAATCGGACGAGCAGCTGCGGACTCGTGTCGCCGGACTGAGCGCGGCCGACCAGAGTCTCGACGCCGCGCGGCGGCGCGCCATGGTGTTCAGCCACCGCGACTGGATGGAGGCGAACAACCGCCGCGAGGTCCACCGCCACGGCTGGCGGCAGCTGTTCACCGAGTTCGACGCCGTGGTCTGCCCGATCACGCCGACGCCCGCGTTCCCGCACGACCACCACCCCGATCCGCTGGAACGGCGCATCGACATCGACGGCGTCGACTACCCGTACTTCGACCAGCTCGTCTGGGCCGGCCTGGCCACCATGCCCGGCCTGCCCGCCACCGCCATCCCCGCGGGCCGGTCCCCCGAGGGTCTGCCGGTCGGAGTGCAGCTCATCGGTCCGATGTCCGAGGACCGCACCCCGCTGAGGCTGGCCGAACTGCTCGAGCCGAAGACCGGCGGCTTCCAGGCACCGAAGCAGCGCGTGGCTCGCACTGGACGGCCATGACAGCCGAGGCCGCACTCATGCGACGCCACGGCGACGGCGCACTGCAGTGCGGCTACCGCGGTCCACTTCAGGCGGGGAAGTCCGCGTGCTCGAGGTTCGGTCCGTAGAGCGCGACCTTGACCGCTTCCAGCAGTTCCTCGAGGCTGACCGGTGTGGCGGCCCCGTCCGGCCCGGTGAGGGTCCAGGTATCGGTCCAGGTGACCGTGTACACCTCGTGCCGGTAGTTCTCGAACTCCACGAACAGGTCGTCCCGGCCCTCGCCCCGGGTCACCGTGCTGATCATGGATTTGAGCCCGGCGAAACCGCGTTTCGCTTGTACGGCACCGGTGGCGCCGCGGTAGCGGTACTTCAGGTACGGGGACGGCGGGCGGTCCCAGCGGGTGCCGCGGATGCCGGAGCCGCGGCTGTAGCGGTATTCGGCGTCTTGAAGGCTTTCGTCGCCGGCCACTTCGCAGCGGTAGACCGGGATGACCGCCCGGACGGCGTCGTTCATCTCGGCGTCGTCCGGGTACAAGCGGTGCAGGGGCGGGGCGGCCGCGGCTATCGCGTCGAAGCCGTATCCCGGGTGGGAGAAGCCTTCGGCCGGCGACAGCGGGGCGTCGGTGGTCAGGTCGGTGCTGTGCGAGCGGGCGAAGGACAGCAGCGCGACGGCCAAGCCTTCGTCGTACGAATCCAGGGCGTAGGCCTGGAACGCACGCTTGCCGTCGTCGTACACAGCAGCGCTGTGGTCGAAGCCGGGGGCGGTCGCCCAGTGCCAGGCGTCGGGCAGGTCGCCGAGCGCGGTGACGCCGGGCATCGCCGCGTACGTTTCGCGTGGGTCCACTGTTCGCCTCCCGATCTCGCCCTTCTCAGTGCAAGGTACACGGATGCCGAGGTCCTGGCTCCGTCTCCGCGTAGCGGTCGGTGAGCTGCGCGCCTTCGGACGAGTTCTGCGATCTGCCCATGGCTTCCATGTCGTCGGTGTTGTTGTACCAGGCCTTGCGTTCCTCATCGGTCATGTTGTGGCCCTCGTCGCGCCAGTGCTCCACCACCGGCGGAACGTGCTCGTAGGTCAGGTTCCGGTTGCCGTTCGCGTCGTAGTACGGAATCGGGCGGCCCTGCGCGTCGACCCAGTTCAGCTGGTCGTGCGGAACGCGGGCACCGCTCGGGTCCCGCGGGACGCGGCCGAGGGCCCGGCCCTCCAGAGTCCACTTGGTCGCCATTTCGTCGTGTGTGGACTGCCAGTAGCCGCCGGGGTATTCGGTGCCCCGGTTGTGGATGTGGTCGGCGGGCGGCAGAGCGGGGTCCCGGGCCCATTGCTGGCTCGACGGGTCCCGGTAACCGGCCAGGCCCAGCGGGTCCGCCACGGCCAGCGGGTTCGGGACGTACGTGTAGTGGTTCGCGGACGGGGTCAGTCCGATCGGGTCCGGCGACAGGTACCGCGCGGTGTGCGGGTCGTAGTACCGGTGCACGTTGTAGTGCAGTCCGGTTTCGTCGTCGTGGTACTGGCCCGGGAAGCGCAGCGGGCAGCCGATTCCGTCCGAAGTGGACATGGCGATGGTGTTGCCCCACAAGCCGCTGGTCCGGTACCAGGTGACCCGCCCGGCCGCGTCGACCAGTTCGGTCGGTGCGCCGATCAGGTCGGCGACGATGGCGTGGAAGCGGGTGTCGATGACCGCCGTGGGCGCGTCCGCCAGCCAGGAGCGGGTGGTTTGCGCGATCGGTTCGGCCGAACCGCCGCGGTAGTCCCAGGATGTGACGGTCGTCCGGCCGTCGACGGTCCGGGCGGCTTCGGCGAGGACGGTGCCGTCCCACGAGAACGTGGTTTCTTCGGCGATGCCGCCGTCGGGGGCAAGGCGCTGTTTGGCGATCCGGCGGCCGAACGGGTCGTAGCGGTACCGCCAGCGGGTGCCGTCCGGCGTGGTGACGCCGATCAGCTGGTCGCGGTCGTTCCACGCGTATTCGCGGATTCGGCGCCGTCCGGACAGGCTGCGGCGGACTTCCCGGACGATCCGGCCCGAAGCGTCGTAGGAGTAGGAAGTCCGGCCCGCGCTGCGCAGCAGCATTCCTTCGACCGCGCGGGGACCGGCCACGTCCGAGTCGTCCTCAGTGGACGGACCGGGTTGTGCGGAGACGAGGTTTCCCAGTGCGTCGTAGGTGTACTGTTCGGTCCAGCCGGCGGCCTGCACACCGGTGACACGGCCGCCAGGGGTGAGCGCGAAGACGCGCGTGCCGTGCACCCGGTCGTCGATCGCGAGCACCTGACCGTCGGCGCGGTAACGGAAACTGCGTTCCTGGAGCGCGCGATCCGGTTCGCCGTCGGAAAAGAGCGTTTGACCGGCGAGACGGCCCAGTTCGTCGTGCGTTTGGGCCAGGCTCGCGTTTTCGCCGAGACGGCGGAGCACCTCCCGGCCTTCCCGGTACTCGAAGGTGACCGTTCCGGCGGTGCCGGTCAGCGCGGTTTCCCGGCGCAGCTGGTCGTAGTGCCACCGCGCCTCGACGCCGGACGGGGTGATCCGGCGGACGCGGCGGCCGGCCACGTCGTACTCGCTGCGCAGCACCCGGCCGTCCACGGATTCGGCGACCGGGCGGCCGAGCAGGTCGCGTTCGTAGGTCACTTCGACCGCGTCGTCGGCGACCCGGCGCAGCCGGCCGCCTTCGTCGTAGTCGTAGGCGATGGTCGTTTCGCCGGAGGTCCGCCGGGAGACCCGGCCGCGGACGTCGCGGGTCAGTTCGGTCACCGCGCCACCCGCTTCGGCGCGCGAGATCAACGCGCCCATCGCGTCGACCCGGTATTCGAGCGCGCGGCCGGTGAAATCCTGTTCGCCGATCAGGTTTCCGGCCGGATCGTAGCGGTAGGACCAGGTTTGCCCGGCCGGGTTGCGGACGCCGGTGAGCCGCAGCTCGGTGTCGTGGGTGAAGGTGTGCCGGACGCCGTCCTGGCCGGTGCGCGCGGTGAGCAGGCCGAACGGACCGCGTTCAAACGCCGTCATCGCGCCGGTGGCCGAGCGAGCCCGGACCAAGCTGCCTTCGAGATCGTAGAACCGTTCCTCGCGGTCGCCGTTGGCGGCGACGCGCCAGACCAGCGCGCCTTCGCGGGTCCAGCCGTACCGGGTGGTGCGGCCGCGCGGGTCGGTAGCTTCGACCGCCCGGCCGAAGCCGTCGAGCCGGAACGTGGTGGTTTCGCCGTCCGGCGAGGTGACCGACAGCGGGCGGCCGGCGTCGTCGCTGGTGTACGTCCAGCGGGCGCCGTCCGGCTCGACGGTGGCGGCCAGGTGGCCTCGCTCGTCCAGCTCGCTGGTCGCGACCGCGCCCAGCGGGTCCACTGTGGACACGACGCGGCCGGCGTCGTCGTAGGTGTGCCGCCAGACCGCGCCGTTCGGCTGGGTCACCGTGACCGGCAGCCGCCAGCGCGGGTCGTACTCGATGGTGAGCGCGGTGCCGTCGGGGTATTCGATCCGCGTCGGGTCGCCGTTCTCGTCACGTTCGTAGCGGGTGACCGCGCCGTTCTTGTCCGTGAACGACAGCAGGCGGTGGAACCGGTCGAACTCGGGGCGTTCGACACCGCCGTTCGGATCGACCACCGCGGTGATGTGGTTGTGCTCGTCGTAGTGGTATTCGGTGCGTCCGCCGAGGCTGTCGGTGACGACGGTGACCCGGCCGGTGAGGTCGTAGTCGAAGGTCGCGTCGAGGTAGCCGTCGAGGCCGGCGCCGCGGACGACGCGTCCGTCCGGGCCGTATTCGTACTCGTAGCGGTAGCCGGTGCGGTCGGTCCAGGCGACGATCCGGTCCGCGCCGTCGTAGTCGTACTGGTAAGGCGCGCCGGTCGAGTTCACGATGCCGGAGAGCCGGCCGCGCCGGTCGTAGCGGAACGACACGATGGGCACGTCTTCGCCGTGTTCGCCGCCGCCGAGCAGGCGGTACGCGGCGATGCGGAGACCGTCCGCGCCGTCGACGGTGTCGACGCCGACCCGGTAACCGCCGGAATGCGTGACCGCGAGCGGGCGGCCGAGTTCGTCGCGCAGGTAGTCGACGCGGTGCCCGCTGCGGTCCGACAGCGAGCTGATCTGCCATTCACCCGGCACCGTGGGGTGCGCGGCGAACCGGCGGGTCCAGCCGGATTCCCGGTCGGCGAGCAGGTAGTTTTCCGCGGCGGCGTCCCAGCTCAACGGCCAGCGCGCGCCGAAGCTCGGCAGCACCGGGGAGCCGTCGCGGGCGGGATGGATGTAGCTGAGCACTTCCGCGTCCGCGCCGTAGTACCGGACGAAGTCGTCGGTCAGCACCAGCCGTTGGTCCAGTGTGGACGCCCAGCCGGGGCCGAAGGACCGGCCGTCGGCGTAGCCGGAGGCGTACGCGCGGTTCAGCACCAGCGGCAGCAGCCCGGGCAGTTCGACGTCGGTGCCCGCGGTGATCATCTGGCCGGACACCGCGTCGACCGGGTCGCCGCCCTTGCCGTCGCAGCCGCCGGTGCCCTCGGACTTCTGCCCGCCTGCCGCCTCCGGATCGTGGCCGCCGGGCGCGTTCGGTTCGGCGCCATGGCTGCCGGGCGGCGTGCCGTCGGGGACGCCGCCGTCCGGCTCCGGCGCGGACGACGGCGAGGTGCCGTCGTGCGGGGCGCCGGGTTCGTGCGGGCCGGAGTGGCCGGGTTCGGCCGACGAGACGTGCGTGCCGCCTTCGCCGGGACGTCCGTGCAGCTCGGACATCACCTTCTTGACCGCGGCGAAGATCTCTTCGAGCTTCGACATCAGCGGCCGCAGCTTCTCGACCGAGTTGATCAGCTTCTTGACCAGCGCGCCGATCTTCTCGATCCACGCCGCCACCTGCTCGACCACCTGCGCCACCACGACCGGCGTGCCGAGCCCGAGCGAGCAGACCTCCTCCAGCGCGTCCTGGATGAAATCGCCGACCGCCTGGGTGATCATGTCGCGGACCATGGCGCGCACGGCGGCGGTGATCACCCCGACGATCTCCACCACGGTGCTGATCCCGATCGCGCAGGTCGCGGCCGCGTTGAGGTGGTCGATCTTGTTCTTGACGTTCGCGCGGTAGGCGTCCGCGGCCCGGCCGGTCCAGTTCGCGGTGTCCTTCCGCACGCTGTCGCCGAGGTCTTTGGCCGCCTTTTCCACGGCCTTCGCGATGTTGCCCCAGGTCTGCGAGTAGGCGGTGATCTGGTCGGCGTCACCCGCCAGCTGGTTCAGCGCGTCCTGCAACGGCTGGACGTGCTCGATCAGCCAGTTGAGGCCGTAGGAGATGAGCGTGCCGACCGGGTTCATCGCGATGGTCAGCAGGTCCATCGCGGTGCCGAGCGCGGCGATGCCGCCCTCGATCCACGAGCCGGACTTGATGCCGTCGTAGGCGCCGATCGCGTCGTCGAGGACGTTGATGCCGGTGTGCCACGTCGTCGAGTCCTGTTTGGCGGCGACCAGCGGGTTGCTCACGGCAGGTCCTTGCCGAGGCCGGTGATCCGCTGCGAGTGCGCGTCTTCGGCGTCCTGGTAGGTCTTCGCCGCCTGCCGGATCGACTGCGACAGCGTGCCCATGGCCTCCTGCGCGGCGCCGAGGGTGAGCAGGCCGGGTGTGCTGACCGCGAGCACCATCGGCACGAAGAGCGGGCCGCAGATCAGGCCGTACGCCTGCACGCCCATGGTGACCTGCTCGGCCGCGGCGAGCGCCTGCCCCAGCGTCTGCCCGACCTGCTCGACGGCTTTCGCGTGGGTGAGCAGTTCGTCCGGGCGGACTTGGTAGCCGCCGCCGTCGGTCGCACCGTCCGGCATGGTCGCCTCCCGTCCCGGCTATTCGCGGATCATGACCGGGCCGCCGAAGCCCTCGTCGTCATCGTCGGGCGGCGCAGGCCGCCGTGGCGGACGCGGCGGCGGTGGCGGTGCGGCCTCGGGTTCGTCGGCGAGCCGTCCGATCCCGCTGGCCGGCACAGTTTCGCCCGGCTCGGGTTCCGGCTCCGGGAACTTCGCCCGGTAGCTGCCGACGATGGTGTCGCGGGTCTGCGGATCGTCGCCGATGGTGTCCGCCATGACCTCGCCGAGCCGGTCCGGCAGCTTCGCCTGCGCGGTGCGCAACGCGGACAGCACCGCCTTCGCGACCTGATCGCCGGACATCTCCCGGACGCGGTCGGTGATCCGCAGGTCGGTGACATTGCCGGCGGAGTCGACGGTGATCGTGGCGGTGCCGTCCTTGCTGACCGCCGACACCGAAACCTGCTCGACGGCCTGCTGCATCGCGCGGTAGCGCTGCGCTTTCCGCTTCGCTTCCGCGACCAATTGGTCGACGCGGGCTTCCGCATTCTCGGCTTTGCCCGATATCGGGTCGCTCATCCGGTTGCCCACCCCCATCACCGAGTCGGCTACGAGGAAACCATCGAAATCGGGACGGCGTACGGCAGACGTTCCGGAATTACGCCGAATGGCGCACTGCGGCACGCCCGGTATCCGTGCCGCTCTCCGAGGTCGTCCGGAAGGCCTGGCGCAGCACGCCGATCCACCACAGGAACGTCAGCGCGATGACCGTGGGGTTCTTCAGGAACAGGAGGATGGCCAGGTAGGTCTGCCGGGCGGGCTCGGGCAGCAGTCTCGACAGGGCGTGTTCGGCCAGGACCTCGAAGGCCAGGTAGGCGGCGCCGAGGAACGCGCCCTGCCACAGCAAGCCGCGCCAGTGGTTTCGCGCGAATGCCCGGCCTGCGCTCAGGCGGAGGGCCTGGCCGCGCATCGCGATCCGCCAGAGGGAAACGACCAGGGCGATCCGGGCGGCCAGCACGACGACCTCGGAGGCGAGGGCGGCACCGTGGGGGACCTGCGCGGTCCAGTTGACGACGATGAACCGCTGGATCGACGCGACTGACGAGAGGCCGAGCACCAGCCCGAGGTGCTCGGTGTAGCACTGCCAGGTCCATCTCGGCACCTCGAGCGCCAGTTTCAGTTCGCTCATGACCCCACCCTATGCTTCAGCACGTGAACAATTTAGTTCAGTGTACTGAAATATCAGACCGGGTAAAGTGACGGCATGGAAGGTCGGGACGCCGGACGTGAGCTGAGCACCGCCGTGGTGGCGTTCCACGAGGCGGTGGGGGCGAGCTTGGGCGTGACGGCGGTCGACCAGCGGGCCCTCGCCGTGATCGCGGGCGCCGGGTCGGTGTCGGCGGGCGACCTGGCCAAGGAGATCGGCTTGACGCCGGGCGCGGTGACCGGCGTGGTCGACCGCCTTGAGCGCGCGGGGCTGGCTCAGCGCGCCCCGGACCCGGCCGACCGCCGCCGGCTCGTGATCACGGCGGTGCCCGGAGCGTTCGGGAAGGTGTTCGCCGGTCTCGACGCGGCGATGGCGAAGCTGATGGCCGGCTATTCCCCGGCCGAGCAGGCGGTGATCGCGGATTGGGTGGCGAACACGGTCGACGTCCTGCGCGAACAGACCCGGCTGCTCACGAAGCGGTAGCCGGCGCCCGGACGTGCTGACCGCATCGCCGGAATCCGGAGCAGGTGAAGGAAGCGTCGGCTGCTGTCCGAGGGTTCGTTGGCAGCGCAGCGCTTCGACCTTTGGTGGAAGTCGATCGGGGCGTACACCGGCGAGTCCCTCCTCGTGCATCTGGGGCATTCACCCAGTAGACGAACGGAGAGGGCCGGGAAGGACAGGACTCTCTGAGCAGACCCGACCTGGGACAGTAACGGGCTCGCCTGCCTGGGCATCCCCTTCGCCCGCAGCTACTTGTTCGAACACCGGGCGCGCGTCGGCGAGCACACGGTCCTGTTCGACCAGCACCGCACCGGGTGGCGCCTGCGGACGTGACAGGATGTTGCGCTGTGACCGTGGACTCGATCGCCGCATGGCACGACGCCGGTTCGGGCATCACCCGGAGCCTGGAGCTCGCTCATCGGTCTTTGCTTGCCGGTGGCCTGCCGGTGGGCGCGGTGGTGCTGGGCCCTGGTGGTGACGTGGTCGCGGAAGGCCGTAATCGGGCGTATGACCCGCCCGGTGGCGACGACCGGTTGCAGGGCAGCCCGATCGCCCATGCGGAGATGAACGCGTTGGCCCGCATCGCCGTCGGTGCGGATCTGTCCACGACCACTCTGTGGAGTTCTCACCGCCCGTGTGGCATGTGTGCGGCAGCGTGCGAATTCACCGGCGTAGGGCGGGTTCGGTTCGTGGCGCCTGATCCTTCGGACGATCAGCCCGGCCCCGAGCCCACCGGAGTGGACGGCCAGTGGCTGATCGTCGCGAACCTGCTCTTCCTGGCCGGCATCCGCGCGTACTCCGGCGCTGATGCCCCGATCCTCCGGCAAGCCCGCGATCGTGAGCCGGAGACCACCGGCCTGCTCGACACGGTTGCACCGCAACTGTGGGAGACCGCGACCTTGCCGGATGCGCTGGGACTCCTCTGGCCGGACGTCGTCGATGCGGCGCAGCAGCGTCGGCGCCGCATCGGCGGTTGACGTCTCGCGTTGCGGCTCAGTCAGGCACGCCGTCGTTCTCGGGTGATTCGGTGGCGTTCGGTCCAGTAGCCGAGCAGGACCATCCCGAGGCTGGGCAGGGTGTACTTGAGCTGCGGCCAGTTGTCTTCGCGGGGCGGGTCGACGCTGGCGGTACCCGGATAGAGGACGGCGGAGAGCTGGGTGAGCCCGTACAGGCCGGCGATGACCGCCGCGCTGTCCAGCGACTCACGCGACCGCCCCGGTTTCCACAACTGGTACAGCGCCGTCAGGGACAACGCGGCGCCCATGCTCATGGTTTGGGCGTTGTGGAACTTGGCGTGGGGTGGCCACGTCGGATTGTGGATGTGCGTCTCGTTCCAGTCGGCGACGTACGAGCCGACCAGGGTTCCCGCCGCGGACAACGAGATGAGCACCTTGCCGAGCGGGAGTTTCCTGCGGTTGAGCATTGCCATGTCATCCTCCATCAGCGAACGAGCGGGTTCCCGGCTCACGATCGCGCCCGGTGGGCGATCTCCGCGGGATCCGGGGGAGTGGTCGGGTAGACGTCGGCATCGAAGAACCGGGCGAACGGCAGGGTCGCCAGCGTCTCCGCGACCTGCGCCTCATCGTCGGCGACGACCTCGATGAACGTCGCCCGCCGGGCGGGGGAAACGTAGTGGGCGCCGATCCGCCCCTCCGAGCGCAGCACCTCCAGCTGCTTCTGCTCGTCCTCTCGCAGCGCGGCGAATTCCGTGAGGTCGGTGTCGTCGCGGAGGGTCGCGAACACCATGAACGTGGGTGTCGCGGCGGTGTTCCGGGTCGGTGACATAGTCGGTCCTTTCGAGAGTGATCGGCGCCGGGCCGCGTTGGCCCGGAAGTCCTCGGAGGATTCGAGCGACGCGGCGGTCACTCGGTCGTGATGATGAGCTTCCCGCCCTTGGGTGGGCGATCGCGTTCAAGCTCCGTGAGCGCCGCGATCGCCTCGCCGAGCGGCACGCTGCGCGCGACCGGCAACCGCAACACCCCCTTCGCGGCAGCCTGCGCGACCGCCTCGAGGTCCGCCGCGGCGGGTTTTCCGACCAGCACCCGATACGCTGATCGGCAGCGTGCCGGCGGTGTCGAACACGACGTCGAATCGCTTCGCGAGTTTCGTCGCGTCGAAGTCGAAGTCCACGGTCGGGGCGATTCCGAGGCCGCGTGCCTCGTGCGTGGCGGTGGCGCGGCAGCTGCCTCCCGCGGAAACGCCGCGTGCCAAGGCGATTTGGGCGGCGGAGCGGCCGACTCGGCCGAGGCAGCCGTGGATGAACACCGCTTGCCCGGCGTGCAGTTTGCCGGTGTTGACCACGGCCTGGAATGCGGTGAGTCCGACCACGGGAATCGTGGCGGCCTCCTCCCAGGAGAGGTTCGCCGGCTTCGTCACGACCGCCTTTTCTTCGGCGACGACCATTTCGGCGAACGCTCCCGCCGCGTACCGGTGGTACTGGATCCGCTTCGCCGTCGCCATGGTGAGCACCCCTCCGCCGTGATGTCAGCTGATGACATCACCGTACCACGTCGATGTCATCAGCTGACATCACTGTGCGAGTTCCTGGACGATCGCACTAAACTCGCAGGATGGGACGATGGGAGCCGGGAGCCGGTGGCCGGCTGCGCGAGGCCGCACTGAACCTGTATCTCGAACGCGGCTTCGACCAGACCATGGTGAACGACATCGCCGAACGGGCCGGCGTGACCGCCCGCACCTTCTTCCGCTACTTCGGCGACAAACGCGAGGTCCTCTTCGACGCGGCGGCCGAAGTGGAGGAGAAGTCGCTGGCCGCGCTGGAGGGGGCGCCCGCCACGGCGTCGGCGCTGGATCTCGTCGCGGCCGCGCTCGAGGCGGTGGCCGATACCATCGGACACGACCGTGAACTCGCCCGGATGCGGCAGACGGTGATCATGGCCAACGCCGATCTCCGGGAACGTGAATTGATCAAGCTCGCCCAGATGACGGCCGCACTCGCCGACGGACTTCGACGGCGGGGTATCGGCGACGCCGAGGCCGACCTGGCCGCCGAAACCGGCTCCGCGGTGTACCGGGTCGCCTTCCGGCGATGGGTCGACGCCGCCGGCGACCTGGACCTGCGCGAGGCCATCGACCAGTCGTTCGCCCAGCTTCGAACCCTGACCGCAGCCGACTGATCCCGTGCTCGCCGACGGCCGCCTGGCGATCGCGGCGTTCGACCGGCCTTCGGCCATCGAACCCAATACCTCGCGCCGATCCGGTCCTTGAGCAGATAGCCCACGGCGACGCCGCCGTTCGAGTCCGGCAGCTGGCTCGCCTAGGACTGTTCGACGTACTGGCTCAGCACCAGAACAGGAAGCTGCCGGTGGCGGGCACGCAGTTTCACGGCTGCGCGGAGCCCGTCGTCGGAGTGGGCCGGGGGCATCCGCACATCGGTGATGACCAGGTCGGGAGCATCCGCCTCGACCGCCTCGATCAGCCCTTCGGCCGTGCTGACCTCGGCTATGACTTCGTGCTCGAACCGGGTCAGCAGGCTCACGATCCCGTTGCGCATGAGCACTGAGTCCTCGGCGACGACTATGCGAAGCGACATGGGATCTCCACGTACAGAAGGGTCGGCCCACCAGGCGGGCTGGAAAGCCGTAACCGCCCGTCCACGACGCCGCCCCGAAGATCGCCTGAGCCACGGCGGCGGCGCACTCGTCATCGTCACAAACCGGCCACGGGCCCGTCCTCGAGAGATCGGATCGTGACACAACTTGGAGCGGAGTGGGACGTCTGATGGTCGTGAGAGTGATCCGTATCGCCGGACTCGGCCTGGTGGCCCTGCTGCTGGCTGCATGTAGTGGACAGACCGAGACCGCTGGGGCCGCGCAAGCGGTCGGAGCAGCCGGAGCGCCCGGGACGGCGACAGTGCCTGGGGTGCCCGCCGCGACCGTGGCGTTCGAGGGTGGGGACCAGCTGAGCCCGAAGGACCCGATCGTCGTCAAGGCGTCGGGTGGCACGTTGCAGGCGGTCACGGTCACGAACCCGCAGACCGGCAACGGCGTCAAGGGCGATCTCTCGCCGGACAAGACGACGTGGACCAGCACGGATCACCTCCGGTACGGGTCCACCTACCAGGTGGCCGCCACCGCGGTGAACCAGGCGGGTGCGGCGACCGAGCAGCGCGGGGAAGTGCACACGATCAAGCCGTCCGGGGTAGCCACTCCGGCGCTCTTCCAGTCCGCGTCGGGCGATTTCGGCGTCGGCCTGATCATCGGCCTGAAGTTCGACCACGACATCGCCGACAAGGCCGCGGTGGAGAAGTCGTTCAAGGTGACGTCCTCGCCCGCCCAGGACGGCGGCTGGTACTGGGTGGGCAAGCGCGAGGTGCACTTCCGGCCCAAGGAGTACTGGAAGGCCGGCTCGACCGTGAAGCTCGAGACCACGACCTTCGGCATGCCGATCGGGGGCGGCGTGTACGGCGGCCAGGACGTTTCGGCCACCTACAAGATCCACGACTCCTGGATCGCCAAGGCGGACGGCAAGACGCACCAGATCAAGGCGTACCACAACGGGCAGCTGGTGAAGACCGCGCCGACCAGCATGGGCAAGACCGCCAACACCCCGCCGCGCGGCCCGACGCCGACCTTCAACGGCACGCACACCGTGCTGGGCAAGGAGGACCACAAGATCATGGACTCCTGCAGCTACGGCGTGTGCGAGGGCGACCCCGGCTACTACAAGGCACCGGAGAACTGGAACGTCCGGATCTCCAACGACGGCGAGTACCTGCACGAGAACCTGAAGACGGTCGGCGTGCAGGGCAGCGACAACGTCTCCAACGGCTGCCTCAACATGAACACCGAGAACGCCAAGTGGTTCTTCGACACTTTCAACGTCGGTGACGTCGTCGAGGTCACCAACTCCGGCGGCCCGCAGCTGGCCATCAACAACGGCCACGGAGACTGGGCCATCAGCTGGAGCGCCTGGCAGGCCGGCAGCGCCTTGCACGGCTGAGTCCCGCCACACCGAGCTGAAGGGCGCCTTCGCTGCAGCGAAGGCGCCCTTCTTCATGCCGGCAGGGTTCGCCGCAGGAAGTCCGTCGTCAGCTCCCATGCCCGGGCCGCGGCTTGCGGGTGGTGGAACATCGGCGCCACGTGGTTGTGGAACGCGTGCCCGGCCTCCTCCTGCACGTGGATCTCCGCGCCCGGGTGCGCGGCCACCGCCGACTCGACCGCCGCCACGTCCGGACGCGGGATGTACGGGTCCTGCCCGCCGAAGTGGAACTGGATCGGGCACGAAATCTTCGCCAGCTCGCCGATCTGGGCGGGGACTGCCGAACCGTAGAACGACACCGCCGTGTCCGGGTCGCCTTCGGCCGCCGCCGCGAAGGCCAGCGAGCCGCCCAGGCAGAAGCCCAGCACGCCCACTCCGCCCGTCACCGAAGGGGATTCGCGGAGGTGGGTGATCGTCGCCAGGACGTCGGACAGGCCCGACGCCGGGTCGAAGGAAGCCGCCACGTTCATCGACGCCGCCACGCCGGCCTCGTCGTGCGCCGACGACCAGCCCGGGGCGATCCGCCAGAACAGCTCGGGGATCGCCACCACGTACCCCGCCGCGGCCAGGTCTTCCGCGACCGAGCGCAGGTAGTCGTCGAGGCCGAAGATCTCCTGGACCAGCACCAGGCCCGGCCCACGGCCCGGCGGAGGCAGCCACACCGGCAGCCGGACGTCGCCGTCGGGCAGGGAAAGGATGTTCATCGCCGGGACCTTTCGTTCGGTAAGCGGCTGGTGACGGGGTCTCAGCTCGTGCGGTGGGCCCGCACGAGGGGCAGGAACATCTCGTCGACGATCGAGTGGATGCGTTCGACGTCGACGGGTTTGAGGTCCATGAGCAGGTCGTGCCGTACGAGGTCGAACGGCAGGGCGAGCACCGCCGGCGGAATGCGTTCCGGGTCGATCTCGCCGCGGGCCGCGGCCCGCCGGTAGATGGTTCGCGTCTGGGGGAGCAGCTGGCCGCCCATGGCCTGTTCGCGGATCTCCGCCGGCGACAGGCCGGTGGCGGTGAGCAGCCCCGAGAACGCCGCGGCCGCCGCGATGGCGAAGAACCCGGCGAGTGAGTTGCTCAGCGCGGTCAGGTACCGGATGAGGTCGTCGCGCAGATCGCCGGTGTCGGGCACGGCCACGGGGTGCGTCGCCCGGTACCGGTCGAGAACGGCGAGCACGAGTTCGTCCTTGTTCGCCCAGCGGCGATAGAGGACGGGCTCGCTGGTGTGGGCGCGTCTGGCGATGGATCCCATGGTCAGGCGCGCATAGCCGGTCTCGGCCAGCTCATCCCACCCGGCGTCGAGGATGGCGGCTTCGAGTGCCGCTCCGTGCCGCCGGCTCACTGACGGCGCGGGATCGGTCTCCGATGCGGCCACCGCCTCACCTTAGAAAGGTTTGCCTTTCTTCGCAACCGGAGCTAGGGTCTAAGAAAGCTATTACTTTCTTATGGGGAGATGCGATGAGCCGGCCGCGGAGTGCCACCACGGTGTTGATCGTCGGTGCCGGCCCGACGGGTCTGACGCTGGCTGTCGAGTTGGCACGCAGCGGCGTTCCGTTCCGTCTCATCGAGGCGGAGCCCGGTCCGCGCCCGGGCTCCCGCGGCAAGGGCGTGCAACCGCGAACTCTGGAGATCTTCGAAGACCTCGGCATCGCCGAGCGGGTGATCGCGAACGGTCGGCTGGCCATTCCGATGAATTCGACAGGCCCCGACGGCGAGGTGACGCGCGGTGGTGCCATCCCGGAATCGTTGGCGAACCGGCCGGACATCCCGTACGCGGCGAGCCTGATCACGCCGCAGTGGCGAGTCGAAGAGGCACTTCGTCTTCGGCTCGAAGAGCTCGGGGGCGCCGTCGAGTTCGGCACCGCGCTGGCCGGCTTCACCCAGACCGGCGACGGCGTCACGGCCGAGATCGTCTCCGGCGGCACGGCCACGACCATCGCCGCGCGGTGGCTCGTCGGCGCCGACGGCGGACACAGCATCGTCCGCAAACAGGCTGGCGTCGCGTTCGCCGGCGAGACACGCGACGACGTCCGGATGGTCCTGGCGGATCTGCCGGTTTCCGGCCTCGGCCGCGACGCGTGGGAGACCTGGCGTCACCCGGCCGGCGTCATGAGTCTCTGCCCGCTCCCCTCGACCGATCTGTTCCAGTACATCGCCGCCCTCGCGCCCGGCGCCGAGCCCCGGCTCGGCCTCGCCGACCTCCAGGCGACCCTCGAGCGGAGAACGGGCCGGACCGACATCCGCCTCCACGAACCCGAGTGGACCTCGGTGTGGCGCGCCAACATCCGTCTGGTCGAGCACTACCGCGCCGGGAACGCGTTCCTGGCCGGCGACGCGGCGCACGTCCACTCGCCGGCCGGCGGGCAGGGCATGAACACCGGAATCCAGGACGCCCACAACCTCGCCTGGAAGTTCGCCGCCGTCGTGAACGACGGCGCCCCGCTCGCCCTGCTCGATTCCTATGAGGCCGAGCGCCGGCCCGTCGCCGCTCACGTCCTCGCGCTCTCGAACACGCGCCTGGCCGAGACCATCCGGACCAACGCGGTCCCGGTCGGCCGGGACGCGAGCACGATCCAGCTCGACGTGGGGTACCGCGGATCCGCCCTGGCACGCGACGACCGCGACGAGCAGGCGAGCCTGCGCGCCGGAGACCGCGCCCCCGACGCGACCGGCCTCGCCGCCGTCGACGGAGTCCACCGCCTGTTCGACCTGATCGGCCGGGGCCGGTTCACCCTCCTCGACTTCGGCCCCCAGCCGGCCGCGACACTTCCCGGAACCGCGCTTCGGGTACTTCGCCTCGTCGCGGAGCCGGCCGGCGAAAACGAGATCGCGGACACCGCCGGCACCCTCGCGGCCGCCTACGGCCCCTCCGGCAGAACGCTCGTCCTGATCCGTCCCGACGGCTATGTCGGGCTGATCTCCGACGCCGGCGACCTGCGGGCCGTCACGAACTACCTCGCCGCGTTCGGCTGACCGCGACTGGCTCCGCGGCCGGTCGCGTCCTAGGTTGGGAGCCCGACCAAGGAGGCGCGATGGCTGAACAGACCAAGTACGTCCTGGACGAAGCCGATCTCCCGGCCCGGTGGTACAACGTCGTCCCCGATCTCCCGGAGCCGCCGCCCCCGCCGCTGCACCCCGGCACCCGCGAGCCGGTCGGGCCGGACGACCTCGCTCCGCTGTTCCCGCAGGCGCTCATCGCCCAGGAAGTGACGGCGGAGCGCTATGTCGACATTCCGGAGGAGGTCCTCGAGGTCTACCGGCTTTGGCGGCCGTCGCCCCTGTTCCGTGCGCGACGGCTGGAGAAGGCGCTGGGCACTCCGGCGCGGATCTACTACAAGTACGAAGGCGTCAGCCCGGTCGGTTCCCACAAGCCGAACACCGCTGTGCCGCAGGCGTTCTACAACGCTCAGGAGGGCGTCGCCCGGCTGACCACCGAGACCGGCGCCGGCCAGTGGGGGAGCGCGCTCGCCTTCGCCTGCGCCCAGTTCGGGCTGGAGTGCGAGGTCTGGCAGGTGCGGGCGTCCTACGACCAGAAGCCCTACCGCAAGCTGATGATGGAGACGTTCGGCGCGACGGTGCACCCCAGCCCCTCCGACCTGACCGAGTCCGGCCGAGCCATCCTCGCCGCGCACCCCGACTCGACGGGCAGCCTCGGCATCGCCATCAGCGAGGCCGTCGAGCAGGCCGCGCAGGACCCGGACACGCGGTACGCGCTGGGCAGCGTGCTCAACCACGTGCTGCTGCACCAGACGATCATCGGCGAGGAGGCGCTTAAGCAGTTCGAACTGGCCGGCGACACCCCGGACGTGCTCGTCGGCTGCACCGGCGGCGGCTCGAACTTCGGCGGCCTCGCCTTCCCGTTCCTGCGGGAGAAGCTGGCCGGCCGGATGGACCCGGTGATCCGCGCGGTCGAGCCGGCCGCGTGCCCGTCGCTGACGCGCGGGAAGTACGCCTACGACTTCGGCGACACCGCCGGCCTGACGCCGTTGCTCAAGATGCACACGCTCGGCCACGAGTTCATCCCGGACCCGATCCACGCCGGAGGCCTGCGCTACCACGGGATGTCGCCGCTCATTTCGCACATCTACGAGCTGGGCCTGATCGAAGCGATCGCCGTCGGGCAGCAGGAATGCTTCGCGGCCGGGGTGCGCTTCGCGCGTTCCGAGGGCATCATTCCGGCGCCGGAGCCGACGCACGCACTCGCCGCGTGCATCCAGGAAGCCTTGCGGTGCAAGGAAACCGGGGAGGAGAAGGCGATCCTCACGGCGCTGTGCGGGCACGCGCACCTGGACCTGCCCGCGTATGGCGCCTACCTCGCCGGGGACATGGTGGACAACGAACTGTCGGCGGCCACCCTCGAGGCCTCGCTGGCCACTCTGCCGTAGGCCTCGGCCCAAGCGCCCCAATGTGGCGTTCGGTGCGTTCAACGCACCCAATGTGGCGTTGGGTGCGTTGGACGCAACCAACGCCACATTGGGGCGTTACAGCGCGTCCGGGATTTCGGGACGGGTGAGTTCGGTGCGAGCGGTCGCCAGGACCACGCGGTCGCGGCCCGCCGCCTTCGCTTCGAACACCGCGTCGTCGGCCGCCTGGAGCAGGATGGTGTACTCCGTGGCCGTTTCCGGGTACACCGCCGCGCCGATCGAGGCCGTCAGCCCGTCGATCACCTCGGGCTTGCCCGGGCGGATCACCGGGACGCGGACCTCGATCCGGGCGATCGCCGTCCGGATCCGGTCCGCGATGGACGCGATCTCCGTGCTCGTCGCGCCCGGGAGCAGCACCACGAACTCGTCGCCGCCGAACCGGCCGACGTAGTCGCCGCCGCGCACCGAACCCTGGATCGCCGCCGCGACCGCGCGCAGCACCTCGTCGCCCGCCAGGTGGCCGTTGCCGTCGTCGATGGCCTTGAAGTGGTCGATGTCGATCATCAGCACGCCGGCGGTCGAGGACAGCTCGGCGGCGCGGGCCAGCTCGCTGCGGGCCAGCTGCACCCAGAACTCCGGGGCGAGCAGCGCGGTCTTCGAATCCGTGCGCGCGGCGGCCTGGAACTGCGGCAGCAGCAGCCCGATGTGCAGCGCCACCGGCGTCACCATGAGCACCGGCAGCAGCCACGGCCGCACCGTCATCACCAGCGCGATCCCGCAGCCGACGCCGACCGCGGCCAGCACGATCAGCACGTCCGACGCGTTCCCGAACGCCTGCCGCGGCGGCTTGCCCGGGTTGCTCATCAGGATCGCGAGGATCACCAGCACGTAGTTGAGGCCGAAGTAGACGATCCCGGACGCCAGCAGCGCGGTCATCCCGCCGAAGCCGTCCAGATACGGCACGTACGGCGCGAAATGGCCGGTGCCGGTCGTCAACACGGCTCCCGCAGCCGTGCAAGCGAGGATCACGGTGGCCCCGGAGAACACTTTCCGGTGAATCACGCCGCGTCGTTTGTAGACGCGCACCCAGGAATGGGCGTAGCTGACGACGATGACCAATGTGGCCAGCGGCGGGGGCAGCAGGAGGAGCCCGGCGAAGATCCAGATCGACTGCAGGTGCATGTGCGGCCTGCCGTCGGCGGCCAGCTCGCGGATCCGCTCGATGCGTTGCGCCGCTTCGAGGTGCACGATCTCGCCGGCCAGGATCAGGCCGCACCACAGCAGCGACTGGGCCGTGATCGGCACCAGCGCGGCCGTCGCCAGGACCACGGCGAGCGCGAATGCGTCGACGACGAGGACATAGCCGAGCACCGGAGTGGCCAGCTTCCACATCGCCCACGTACGGATACCTGATCGTGGACGTTCTGAGCTGGGCATTCTCCCTGGGGACCCGGACAATCCCACGAAACGCCAATCTCTCAGGACGGAACTTTCGCGACTCGTCACTGTAATCGAACGAACGCGGTGTGTCACTAGGCCGGTCAGGCTACCGTCTGGTTACACACCGTGCCAACCCCCTCACCACAGGAGAGATCATGTCGCACTTCCTGCCCGGTAACAACATCGTCCCGTCGTCCCGCCGTCGCGCGCAGCGGCCGACCGACTGGACGCGGCAGCTTCCCACCGACTGGACCCGCGCGATCCCGACCGACTGGACGACGCGGCAGGCGCCGACCGACTGGACCGCGCGCGAACTGCCCACCGACTGGACCGTCCGCCGGTTGCCGACCGATTGGACCCGTCCCGGCGTCTCGTCACCGCTGCCCGAGTGCCCGACCGACTGGACGCCGCGCCAGGCGCCGACCGACTGGACGCCCCGCGAGTGCCCGACGGACTGGACGCCGCGCCAGGCGCCGACCGACTGGACTCAGTCCTGACCAGTGCCCGGTGACCGGCACCCCGGCGGGGGCCGGTCACCGGGGATCCGGTTGGGCCCGCCGCCACAACGTCGCGGCGCCGAACGCGGCCACCACACCGATCGCCCCGGCCGCGGCGACCACGCCGTGCGGGGCGGCCCGTTCGGCGGCGAGCCCGGCCAGCACCACGCCGAGGCCCTGCGAGACCCGCAGCGCCGTCAGCGCGAACCCGAACGCCTGCGCGCGCTGGGCGTCCGGCGTGAGCTGGACGAACGTCGTGTTCGCGATGAGGTTGTACGAACTGGCCACCCCGGACAGGGTCAGCAGCGCCAACGTGGCCTCCAGGTCCGGTCGCAGCGCGCAGCCCAGCAACGCGCCGCACGCGAGCATCGCGAGCGGCCCCAGCAGCCGGCTCCGCCGCGAAGGCGGGACGCGGGACAACGCGGCCATGCCGAGGACGTTGCCCAGTGCGTAGGCCCCGAGCAGCAACCCGACCACCACCGCGCCACCGCCGAGCTCGGCGGCGTACGGCGCGGCGATCGCTTCCCCCGCGATGTAGAACCCGGAGACGCAGCCGAGCGCGACCAGCGCGAGCCGTCGCCGGTCGCCGACGACCACCGTCCAGCCCGCCCGCACGTGCCGCCACCAGCGGACGCCGGGCTCGGCTCGGGGTGGCCACGACTGCACGCCGTTGACCAGGAACAGCGCCGAAACGGCGAAACTCGCCGCGTCGGCGAGCAGGGCGCCGGAGGTGCCGAGGCCCGCCACGAGCAGTCCCCCGAGCGCGAAGCCGGCCACCTGGCCCGCCTGCACGAGCATCATCAGCAAACCCATCCCGGGCACGAACGTCTCGCCGGGCAGCAGCTGCGGCAGCAGCGCCGCCCGCGCGGAGCCCCACACCGGGTTGAACAGCTGGACCCCGACCAGCAGGGCCGCCACCGCGAGCAGCGGCAGGCCGGGGGTGGCCATCGCCGTCACCGCGACCGCGCGCAGGAGGTCGGCGGCGACCATCACCGTCCGCGGCGGGTACCGGTCGGCCAGCCCGGACAGCAGCGGCCCGCCGACGAGGTCCGGCAGGAACGTCAGCGCGTAGGTCAGCGCGGCCCAGCCCGGCGAGTTCGTCCGGTCGTACACCAGGATCGACAAGGCGACCCGTGCCAGCTGGTCACCGGTGACCGAGACCAGCTGCGCCGAGAACAGCGCCCGGAATTCGGTCACGCCGAGGACGTCCCGGAAGCCCACCGCGCGTGCCGTCATGGGCACTCAGGGTACCGCCGTGGACGCCCAGCGTGAACGGCCGTTAGGAGGTCACTGATTCTCGCCGCACGTGATTTTCGGCTGCGGGTTGTAGTGGACGGTCCGGGTCGACCGGCTCACCTCGCGACCGGTGGCGGCGTCCTTGAGCACGCGGGTGTCGGTGGTGGTGAAGCCAGGGGCGCCGTTCGAGGCGTGGCAGTTCTCCGCCGGTCCCGGCTTGGGCTGCGGGTCGCTCTGGTTGGTCTGCGCGCCGGGGATCGATTCGACGGTGTAGCGCTTGGTGCCCCACAGCTTCACGGTGATCGACGACGACGTCCAGATCGTCTGGATCGCGATGCCGGAGGGCGAGTCGTTGGTGAACTTGAGGTCGATGACGCTGGCGCCGTCGGGGTTCTGGAACACCGTGGCTTCGCGCGCCGCGGGGTAGCGGCTGATGTAGTAGCTGTGTTCCTTGTGGCCCGCGTCCTTCAGGCCCGCGAAGTACGCCGCGTTGTAGAGCGTGGTCGCGAACTGCGAGATGCCGCCGCCGACCTCGCGCCCCGGGGCGCCGTCCTTGATCACGCCCGCTTCGACGTAGCCCTGCGCCTTGCCGCGCGGGCCGGTGAACCCGTTGAGGCTGAAGGTTTCCCCCGGCTTGACGATGGCGCCGTTCACCTTCTGCGCGACGACGCGGATGTTGACCCCGGACTCGGGGGCGAAGCCGCCGGTGGTGAACTCGCCGACGACCTCCTTGACGCCCAGCTGGTTCGCCTGGTCGGTGGTGACCTTCGCCGGGCTGTCCTTGTAGATCGCGGCGACCTCGCGGCCGTCGGTCTTCTTCAGCACGTCGGGCAGCGGCTTGAGGCTCGGGTCCCAGTCGATCGTCCGGCCGTCGGTGGACGGGTCGACCGCGGGCTTGCCGCCCTCGAAGACGGTGGTCGCGTCCTTGCCCGCCTTTTCGGTGGACTTCAGCTGCGGCCCGGCGGCTTCGGCGATCTTGGCGTTGTCGATCTTCGGGGTCAGGCCGCCGCCGTCGGCGGGCTCGAAGGTGATCGCCGCGGCGATCGCGTCCGGCTTCACGGTGGCGTTCTTGCCTTCGCCCTTGACCACGAGCGGGCCCGAGACGGCGGGGCGCGCGAACTGCTCCAGCGCGGCCTGGACGCCTTCGGGGGTGGTGCGGACCGGCGTGCTCGTCACCGGCAGCGCCAGGGTTTCCCCGCGCGCCCACTTCTCGATCACGGCGGCGGTCGCCCCCGGCACGTCGAGCTTCTGCCCGGCCTTCGGCGGCACGGCGACCGGCTCGGCGCCGTCGAACTTCACAGTGCCCTCGACCGGGTCGCGGTCGACCTGGCCGCGCAGCGACTCCAGCGCGGCGGCGAGCTTGGCGTCCTCGGCGTGGCTGACGACGCCGACCTCGCGGCTGGAGAACAGCGAAGAAAGGCGCGTGAACGGGTTGAGCGGCTGCTCGCCGGCCTGGTCCAGGGTCTGCGGCCAGTCCAGGCGCAGCCCGGCGAACGTCGGCGACAGCGTGCCCTGGACGTCGCCCGCGGTCACGGCGAGGGGACGGGTGAGCCGCGGCTCGATCTTCCCGCGCAGCTCCTGCTCGGCGGCGTCGCGGTCCATCCCGCCGACGTCGACCCCGGCCACGGTCACACCGCGCGGAACGCTGCCCTGGCTCACCAGCAGGTCGATCCCGTAGAGCGCGACGAGGAGACCGAACAGCCCGCCCGCGATCCAGCCGGCCTTGCGCAGGTTCCGGCGCCGCGGGGGCGTGGCTTCCGGTTCCGGCCGGACGACCGGGAGGACGTCCGTCTGCTCACCGTGGGAATCGGGCCAGCGCGGTTCGTACGGCAACTCTCCACCCCTTCGACGCGGCGCCGTTCGCGCCCGTGACGGGCCTCAGCGTACGGGGCACCCGGACAAGCCGTACGACTCGCCCTAACGGGGGATAAACCGGTCACAGATCGATTAACCGGCGTCGGGTTCCGGGTTGTGGCCGGCGCGGGACAGGAAGTCGAAGTCGCAGCCCTCGTCGGCCTGGGTGATGTGCTCGCTGTAGAGCGCGCCGTAACCGCGTTCGAACCGCGGCGCGGGCGCGGTCCATTCGGAACGCCGCCGCGAAAGCTCCTCATCGGACACTTCCAGCCGCAGCACGCGCGAGGGGACGTCGAGGGTGATCAGGTCGCCGTCGCGGACCAGCGCGAGCGGGCCGCCGACGTGCGACTCGGGGGCCACGTGCAGCACGCAGGCGCCGTAGCTGGTGCCGCTCATCCGCGCGTCGGAAATCCGGACCATGTCGCGGACGCCCTGTTCGAGCAGGTGCGCGGGGATCGGCAGCATCCCGTACTCGGGCATGCCGGGGCCGCCGAGCGGGCCGGAACCGCGCAGCACCAGGACCGAGTCCGCGGTGATCGCCGGGTCGTCGATCCGCTTCTTGAGGTCGGGGTAGTTCTCGAACACCACGGCCGGGCCGGTGTGCGTCAGCAGGTGCGGCTCGGCGGCGATGTGCTTGATCACCGCGCCGGACGGCGCCAGGTTGCCGTGCAGCACGGCGACCCCGCCCTCGGCGGCGACCGGCTTCTCCCGCGGCCGGATGACGTCGTCGTTGTGCACCTGCGCCTGGGACAGGTTCTCGCCGAGGGTCCGGCCGGTGACGGTGAGCCGTTCGGTGTGCAGCAGATCGGTCAGCCGCGACAGCAGCCCGGGCAGGCCGCCCGCGTAGTAGAAGTCCTCCATCAGCCAGTCGCCGCCAGGGCGGATGTTCGCCAGCACCGGCACGCGCCGGGCGATCGCGTCGAAGTCCGCGAGCGAGACCGGGATCCCGCTGCGGCCGGCCATCGCGATCAGGTGGATCACGGCGTTGGTCGACCCACCGAGGGCGAGCACGGTGGTGATCGCGTCCGCATAGGCCCGTTTGTCCAGCACCTGCGTGATCGTGAGGTCCTCCCAGACCATGCCGACGATCCGGGCGCCGCTCGCCGCGGCCATCCGGTGGTGCGCCGAGTCGACGGCGGGGATCGACGCCGCGCCCGGCAGGGTCACCCCGAGCACCTCGGCGGCCGACGTCATGGTCGACGCCGTCCCCATCGTCATGCAGTGCCCCGGCGAACGCGCGAGGCCGCGCTCCAGTTCGGACAGTTCGGCGTCGCCGATCAGGCCGGCGCGCTTGTCGTCCCAGTACTTCCACATGTCGGTGCCGCTGCCGAGCACTTCGTTGCGCCAGTGCCCGCGCAGCATCGGCCCGGCCGGGACGAAGATCGCCGGCAGGCCCGCGCTGGCCGCGCCCATCAGCAGGGCCGGCGTGGTCTTGTCGCAGCCGCCCATGAGGACGGCGCCGTCGATCGGGTAGGAGCGGAGGATCTCCTCGGTCTCCATGGCGAGCAGGTTGCGGTAGAGCATCGGCGTCGGCTTCTGGTAGGTCTCCGACAGCGTGGCCACCGGGAACTCCAGCGGGAAGCCGCCTGCCTGCCAGACGCCGCGCTTGACCTGCTCGGCGCGTTCGCGCAGGTGCATGTGGCAGGGGTTGATGTCCGACCAGGTGTTGAGGATGCCGATGACCGGCTTGCCGAGGTGCTCTTCCGGGTTGTAGCCGAGCTGGCGGCTGCGGGCGCGGTGGCTGAAGTTGCGCAGTTCGCCGCCGCCGAACCACCGGTGGCTGCGGAGCTCCTCGGGTCGCTTCATGCGATCCAGTATGGCATCTGATATACGATCTGACGGGCCTGGTTGAATGGGACCACAGATCGAGGGAGCGCGCTATGACCGGGACGTTCAGCCTGCCCGCCTCCCGGACCGAAGTGGTCCTGGAGGAGATCCGCCGCGGCATCCTGACCCGGGAGCTCCTCCCCGGTCAACCGCTGGTCGAGGCCGAGCTGGCCGCGCGGCTCGGGGTGTCGAAGACGCCGGTGCGCGAAGCGCTGAAGGTGCTGTCCAACTCCGGGCTGGTCACCTTCAGCCCGTACAAGGGCGCATCCGTGGTCAAGGTCGACGCCGAGCTCGCGAAGTCCGTCTACGACGTGCGGATGGTGCTCGAGCCGGAGGCCGTCCGGCGGACGGTCGGGCGGCACGACCCCGAGCTGCTCGAAGACGCGGCGGAGGCGCTGAAGGAGGCGTCCTCGGCGATCGCGGACAAGGACCAGGCCGCGCTGAGCCTGCTGAACCGCCGGTTCCACCGCGCCCTCTACCGCGGCTGCGGCAACCCGCTCATGGTCACCATCCTCGACGACCTCAAGGACCGCGCGGCCTTGATCAGCGTCGTCGGCTGGGAGGCCAACCCGAGCTGGAAGAAGGAGTGGAACGAGCACAAGGCGGTCCTCGCGGCGGCCAAGAAGGGTGACGCCGACGGCGCGGCCACGCTGCTGCGCGACCACATCGGCGGGTTCCTGGAACGGGTCCTCAAGGCCATCGGATGAGGCTGCTGCTCGTCTCGGACACGCACCTGCCCGCGCGCGCCCGCGAGCTGCCGTCGCAGGTGTGGGCCGAGGTCGAGGCCGCGGACGTCGTCGTGCACGCCGGCGACTGGATCGACGTCGCCCTGCTCGACGAGCTGGAGGAGCGCAGCAAGCGGCTGATCGGCGTGTACGGCAACAACGACGGCCCGGCGCTGCGGGCGCGGCTGCCGGAGATCGCGCGGGCCGACCTCGACGGTGTCCGCCTGGCCGTGATCCACGAGACCGGCGCCAAGCAGGGCCGCGAGCAGCGGTGCGATGCGCTGTTCCCGGACACCGACGTGCTGGTCTTCGGGCACAGCCACATCCCGTGGGACACGACGACCCCGGCCGGGATGCGGCTGCTCAACCCGGGTTCGCCGACCGACCGGCGGCGCCAGCCGTACTGCACCTACCAGACCGCGTCGATTTCCCACGGCCGGTTGACGGACGTCGAGCTGCGTCGACTGCCCCGCAGGGGGTAGACAGGGCGTATGGATCCGGCATGGGCTTTGCGGGAGATCGCGTTCCAGCTCGAACGCGCGGGTGAACCGACCTATCGCGTCCGCGCGTTCCGCAACGCGGCCGCGACGGTCGACAAGGCCGGTGTCGAGAAGCTCTCTCAAATGGCCGCCAACGGCACGCTGACGTCGTTGCCGGGGATCGGCAAGGCCACCGCCGGGGTCATCGAGGACGTGCTCGCCGGGCGCGACCCGGCGTACCGGGCGAAGATCGTCGAGAAGAAGCTCCCGGACGGCGAGCCGCTGCGGTCGGCGTTGCGCGGCGACTGCCACACGCATTCCGACTGGTCCGACGGCGGCAGCCCGATCGGCGAGATGGCCGTCGCGGGCCGGGACCTCGGGCACGAGTGGATGGTGCTGACCGACCACTCGCCGCGGCTGACCGTCGCGAACGGGCTCTCGGCCGACCGGCTGCGCATGCAGATGCAGGTCGTGGCGAAGGCCAACGAACTCATGGCGCCCTTCCGGCTGCTGCACGGCATCGAGGTCGACATCCTCGACGACGGCTCCCTCGACCAGGAAGAGGAGCTGCTGGGCCAGCTGGACTTCGTCGTCGCGAGCGTGCACTCGAAGCTGCGGATGCCGGCTCGCGACATGACCCGGCGGATGGTGACGGCGGTCCGGAACCCGCACGTGCGGGTGCTGGGGCACTGCACCGGACGGCTGGTCGTCGGCCGCGGCCGACCCGAGTCGGAGTTCGACGCCGAAGCGGTGTTCACCGCCTGCCGCGAGAACGGCGTCGCGGTGGAGATCAACTCCCGCCCGGAACGGCTCGACCCGCCGATGCGCCTGCTGCGCCTGGCCGCGGAGATCGGCTGCGACTTCGCCATCGACAGCGACGCGCACGCGCCGGGGCAGCTCGACTGGCAGCCCTACGGGTGCGAGCGCGCGGTCAAGGCCGGGATCGGGCCGGAGCGCATCCTCAACACCCGCACGGCGGATGCGCTCCTGACCCGGTGAACCTCAGTTGATCGTGTACGAGTCCCCGTAGACCTGCCACTTCAGCGGGGTGTGCAGGTCGAAGTTGCCTTCGTTGAGGAACTTCAGCTGCTCGGTGTCGACGCGGGAGGTGTCGGCGTGCGCCTCCTCCTGCTTCATGATGACCTTCCGGGCGGCGAAGAACGCCTTGAGGTAGGTCGCCTCGTCGCCGCCCTGGGCCGGCGTCTTCGCCTTCTTCATCGCGGCCTTGCGGATGCCGCCGAAGCTGTCGGAGCTGTCGCCGGGGCCGTGCATCACGATGGCGTCGTAGTAGGCGAACTGGCCGAGGTTGCTGAGGCCGTCCGACTTCCCCTGGTTCACCGAGGGGTTGAAGTAGACGCGGTCGCGCTCGTTGTTCTGGGCGGTCTGGAACGCGCTGGTGGCCGCGGCCTGCTTCCACGCGTTGACGAACGGCGTGCCGAGCCCGGCGTGCGAGTCGGTGCCGTTCACCTTCCGCAGCGCGGGCAGGAACTTCGCCAGCGGGTTGTCGGGGACGGAGTTCGTGTACGCCTCGACGAGTTCGAGCATGTCGCCGGTGCCGGAACAGAAACCGATGATGCCGGCGGTGTAGCCGCGCCCGTCGCCGATGTCTTCGATGTACTTGTACTGCGCTTTCCAGTCCAGCGACGAGTTTTCCGCGCTGGAGACCAGCTTCATCGCGATTTCCTTCTTCGCGGGGGCCGAAAGGTCGCCGACCGCGAGCACGGACGCGGCGGCCACGGGCGCCGGGGCCGCCGAGGAGAACGTGGGTGTGGTGATCACGAGGGCCGCGACGGAGGCGGCGCCGAGCGTGCCGATGAGGACCGGCCGCAACTTCTTGCTCATGGGGAGTAAACCCTTTCCGCGGGATGCGCCGTCGATGCACGGCGGGTACGGGCAAATCGGGTGGAGCTGCGGCGTAGCGACACGGTAGCGAAGAGTCAGCGAGCTTCACAAGAGGGGGAAGTCGTTCATGTTCGTGAACGGTCCAGACCACCGCGACGAGTCCGCAAAGGACGGTCAGCGGATCCCGGCGAAGAGGCGGATGACGTCGGGCAGCACGGTCACCGGGATCGTCGGGTCGATCGCGCGCTGCACGCCGAGCCCGATGCCGAGGCTGAGCAGCGCCGTCGCGGCGTCATCGGGCGACATCGGGAGCGTGATCCCGAACCGCTGCGCGTACCCGGTGAGCAGGCCGGCGATCGTGTCGCGGATGGCCTTGTCCCGCGCGGCCAGTTCGGCACGCACGTGCGGGTCGCGCCGGGCGTTCGTGGCGAACTCGACCTCCAGCGCGGTCCACGCCTCGTCGCCGATGCTGCGCTCGGCCCAGGTCTGGAACGCCGTGAGCAGCCCGTCCACGCCCTCGGCGCCGACCAGCGCCTCGGCGATCAGCGCGACCTGCTCGTCGTGGATGCGGTCGAGCACCGCCAGGCAGAGTTCGTCCTTGTTGCGGAAGTTCGAGTACACCGCGCCCTTCGAGTACCCGGCCTCGTCGGCCACCTTCTCCAGCGACGTCACCGAGTAGCCGTCGCGCAGGAACAGCAGCTTCGCGGTCTCGATCAGCTGCTCGCGAGTGCGCGCTTGGCTTTCCGCGCGGGTGAGTCGGGCCATGGGGGCACTCTAGCGAACCGTGGAATCGGGGTACCAACAGTATTGAGATACTGCTAGTCTCCGAAAATGGAACTCCGCCGCACTGAAGAACAACGCGACTTCGCAGTCCTCGTCATCGGTGCGGGGGCGTCGGGGCTGGGCGCCGCCATCCGCTTGGGCCAAGCCGGGATCGGGGACCTCGCCGTGCTCGAGAAGGCCGGCGAGCTCGGCGGGACCTGGCGCGACAACACCTACCCCGGCTGCGCCTGCGACGTCCCGTCCGCGCTGTACTCCTACTCGTTCGCGCCCAATCCGGAATGGACGCGCGCGTTCGCCGGCCAAGCCGAGATCCGCGCCTACCTGCGGGAAACGGCCGCACGGTTCGGTGTCACCGAGAAGATCCGGTACGGCGTCGAGGTGACGCGCGCGCAGTGGAACGAGCGCGACGCACGCTGGGAGCTGGAGACGTCGCAAGGGCCCTACAGCACGCGGGTGCTGGTCGCCGGCACCGGGCCGTGGCACGAGCCGCTGATCCCGGACCTGCCCGGACTCGGCGGTTTCCCCGGCGAAGTGTTCCACTCGGCGCGCTGGAACCACGGCTACGACCTGACCGGCCAACGGGTCGCGGTGATCGGCAGCGGCGCGTCCGCGGTGCAGTTCGTCCCCGAGATCGTGCCGCGCGTGGGACGGCTGCACCTGTTCCAGCGCACCGCGCAGTGGGTCCTGCCGAAACCGGACCACCCCGTCCCCGGCGTGGAACGGCTGCTGCTGCGGCGGTTCCCGGCCCTGCAGCGGGCGTTGCGCCGTGCCGAATACGGCGCGATGGAGACGCTCGGCTTCGGGTTCCGACACCCGTGGCTGCTGCGGCAGGTGCAGAAGATCGGGCTGGCCCACCTGCGCCTGACCGTGCGGGATCCCGCGCTGCGGGCGGCTTTGACGCCGGACTACACGCTCGGCTGCAAGCGCCTGCTGATGTCGAACACGTACTACCGCGCGCTGACTAAGTCCACTGTGGACGTCCACCCGACGGCGGTGCGGGCGATCGAGGGGAACCGGGTGCTGGGCGCGGACGGTTCGGCGGCCGAGGTCGACGCGATCATCTTCGGCACCGGCTTCCACATCCTCGACATGCCGGTGTCGGCGCGCGTGTTCGACGCGGAGGGCCGCAGCCTCGACGACCACTGGAAGGGCAGCCCGCAGGCGTTCGCGGGGACGACGGTCGCCGGGTTCCCCAACCTCTACCTGCTGCTCGGGCCCAGCCTCGGCACCGGGCATTCGTCGGCGTTCATGATCCTCGAGGCGCAGCTGAAGCACACGGTGGCCGCGGTGACCCGGACGCTGCGCGCGGACCGGACGTCGCTGGCGGTCCGTCCCGAGGTGCAGGAGGCGTTCAACGCCGAAGTCCAGGCCGCGCTGCCGGGCACGGTCTACCAGTCCGGCGGCTGTTCCAGCTACTACACCGACGTCAACGGCCGCAACAGCTTCAGCTGGCCGTTCTCCACCGGGCGGCTGCGGTCACGGGTCGGTTCGTTCGACGAGGCGGACTACGAGATCACAGCGTCGTGAAGCGGATGCCCGCCTTGGTGAGGCGGTCCACGAGCGCGTCGCCCATCGCGGTCGCCGTGGTCACCTGGCCCGCCGTCTCCGGGAGTTCGTCCGTCGCGAGGCAGAGCGCGGACTCCGCCAGCATCTTCGCCGTCTCGTCGTAGCCCGGGTCGCCGCCGGACACCTCCGTCACGACCCGCTCACCGCCGCCTTCGCCGACGAACCGCACCGAGAACCACGACCGGGCGCGCCGCTCGGGGCTCGGGCCGCTGCCGGGGGCCAGCCGCCGGGAGAGCGCCCGCCGGGCCGGCGGGATCTGCGCCGCGGCGAGCAGGGCACCCGCCCCGGCGACGCCGCCCGCGAGCACCGGCAGGTGCTTGACCGCGGCGAAGTGCCGGTAGGTGAAGTCGGGCCCGTACCGCTCGGACGCGGCCGCCGACCGGCGGACGATCTCGGGGTCGATCGTCGGCAGCGGCACCGCCCACCAGCCGGCGTCGGCGACCCGGTGCGGGCGCCCGAGCGGGGCGCGCGTGAGCCGCCCGGCCGGCCGCGGCTCGGCGGCTGCCCGTTCCTTCGCCACGCGGGCCCCGGCCGGCAGCCGCGACATGATGGTCAGCGCGCTGAGCACCGTGCCACCGGAGGGCATCCCGCTCGCCCGGACGTAGCCGTCGACCTGCAGGGGCACGCCTTCCGGCAGCTGCCGCACGGTGAACCACGCGCCGAGGTCGTGCGGGATGGAGTCGAACCCGCACGCGTGCACCAGCCGCGCCCCCGTCTCGCGGGCGCGCCGGTCGTGCGCCAGGTACATCCGGTCGACGAACTCGGGTTCGCCGGTGAGGTCGACGTAGTCGGTGCCCGCTTCGGCGCACGCCGCCACCAGCGGTTCGCCGTGGTCCAGGTACGGGCCGACGGTGGTGATCACCACCTTCGTGGCCTCGGCGACGGTCCGCAGCGACGCCGCGTCGCCGGAGTCGGCGACGAGCAGGTCGAGCGAGGAGAACCGGTCGTCGACCTCCGCGAGCCGCGTCCGGACGGCCTCGAGCTTGCCGCGGTTGCGCCCGGCCAGCGCCCAGCGCAGGTCCGCGGGCGCGTGCCGGGCCAGGTACCCGGCCGTCAGGCCGCCGGTGAAGCCGGTGGCGCCGAACAGGACCACGTCGTACGCGCGCATGTCTTCTCCTCCGGGACGTCGAGCTCAGGTTACCCGCCGGTCACTTCCTCGCGCCGGGTGGAATTCCGGCGGGTACAGTGCCCCCTCGAACGCGAGGAGGCACCCGTGACCGAACGCTTCGGCAGCTATCAGAACGAGCTCTACCTGCAGGGACTCGGTGGTCAGCTGCCGCCGTGCTCGACCGACGCGACGAAGCTCGAAGCGTCGGCCCGCGAGGTCATGGCGCCCGGGCCGTTCTCCTACGTCGCGGGCGCGGCGGGCTCCGGCGCCACCGCCCGCGCCAACCGCGAGGCGTTCGACCGCTGGCGCGTCGTGCCCCGCATGCTGACCGGCGCCACCGACCGCGACCTGGCCACGACGGTGCTCGGCACCCGGCTGCCCGCACCGGTGGCCGTCGCGCCGGTCGGCGTCCAGTCGATCGTCCACCCGGACGCCGAGTCCGCGACCGCCCGCGCCGCCGCGTCGCTCGGGCTGCCGTTCATCCTTTCGACGGCGTCGTCCACGGGCATCGAGGACGTCGCGGCGGCCAACGGCGACGGCCCGCGCTGGTTCCAGCTGTACTGGCCCGGCGACAACGACGTCTGCGCGAGCCTGCTGACGCGGGCGAAGAACGCCGGCTACACCGCGCTGGTCGTCACCCTCGACACGTGGACGCTGGCGTGGCGACCGTCCGATCTGGACCAGGCGTACCTGCCGTTCCTGAAGGGCGAAGGCTGTGCCGTCCCGTTCACCGACCCGGTGTTCCGCGGCCTGCTGGAGAAGACGCCGGAAGAGGACCCGAACATGGCGATCCTGCGGTGGATCGGCATGCTCACCGGCACCGACCGGACGTGGGACCAGCTGCCGTTCCTGCGTGAGCACTGGGACGGCCCGATCGCGCTGAAGGGCATCCAGCACGTCGAGGACGCGCGCCGCGCGGTCGAAGCGGGCGTGGACGGCATCGTGGTTTCGAACCACGGCGGCCGCCAGGTCGACGGCGCGATCGGCGCCCTGGAGGCCCTCCCGGGCATCGTCGCGGCGGTCGGCGACCGGCTGGAGGTGCTGTTCGACTCGGGTATCCGCACCGGCGCGGACGTGCTGAAGGCGCTGGCGCTGGGCGCGCGGGCGGTGCTGGTCGGCCGCCCGTGGGTGTACGGCCTGGCCCACGCGGGCGAGGACGGCGTGCGTCACGTCCTGCGCAGCTTGCTGGCGGACTTCGACCTGACCATGGGGCTTTCCGGCCACCGCGCACTCGCCGATCTGGGGCCGGACTCGCTGCAGCGAAGCTGAGATAACGAAACGGGAAACTGCGCGACAGTGCCGGAGCGGGCCGCTAATGTTCGGGTCCCATCGCGGGCCGTCGGGGCGGCCTGCTCCCATTTGCTTTCCTGTAGGGGGTTCTCCATGTCTTCGATCATGTTGCGGATCGGCATCCTGTTCACGGTGCTCGGCTTCGGCTCGTTGATCCTCGAGCAGTTCGACTACGAGTTCACGCTGATTTCCTGGGCGAGCGACATGCAGCCCGTCTTCGGCATCGTGCTCGGCCTGGTCGGCGTCGCGCTGATCGGCGGTTCGGTCGCGATGAGCCGCGCGAAGGCCGCGCCGCAGCAGGCCCCGGTCCAGCCGCCGCAGCAGCCCGGCCAGGCCGGCTGAGCCCGAACGCCCCAATGTGGCGTTGGTTGCGTCCAACGCACCGAACGCCACATTGGGTGCGCTGGACGCACCGAACGCCACATTGGGGCGCTTGAGCAGGTGCGCCCGGTCACGTAGCGGGGATATTCGGAGGCCCGGGTCGTCACGCACGGCTATCCTTGGCCCAAGTATGTCCGAGCCATCTCTCTTCCACGCGCTGCGTGCGCGCCTGCCCGAGCTGATGCCGCGCGACGAGCAGCGGCTGCGCCGCCGGCTCGAAGGCGCCCGCAAAGCCCGCGACCGCGATGCCGCCCTCGCGCAGATCTCCGCCGACATCGACAAGGCCGAGCTGCGGGTCCAGTCGCGGCGCGCAAGCGTGCCCAAGATCGAGTACCCCGAAGAGCTGCCGGTCAGCAAGCTCAAGGACGAGATCGGCGCGGCGATCGAGAAGCACCAGGTCGTGATCGTCGCGGGCGAGACCGGCTCGGGCAAGACCACCCAGCTGCCGAAGATCTGCCTGGAGCTCGGGCGCGGCATCCGCGGCCAGATCGGGCACACGCAGCCGCGGCGGCTGGCCGCGCGCACGGTCGCCGACCGGATCGCGAGCGAGCTGAAGACCGAGCTCGGCGAGACCGTCGGCTACAAGGTGCGGTTCACCGACCAGTCCGGGCAGGACACGCTGGTCAAGCTGATGACCGACGGCATCCTGCTGGCCGAGATCCAGACCGACCGGTCGCTGCGCCAGTACGACACGCTGATCATCGACGAGGCCCACGAGCGCAGCCTCAACATCGACTTCATCCTCGGCTACCTCAAGCAGCTGCTGCCGCGCCGTCCCGACCTCAAGGTCATCATCACCTCGGCGACGATCGATCCCGAGCGGTTCTCGAAGCACTTCGACGACGCGCCGATCGTCGAGGTTTCCGGCCGGACCTACCCGGTCGAGACGCGCTACCGGCCGCTCGTCGACCCCGACGATCCCGGAGGCTCCGGGGACGCTGACGAGCGGGACCAGACGCAGGGCATCCTCGACGCCGTCGAGGAGCTGTGCGCCGAAGGCCCCGGCGACATCCTGGTTTTCCTTTCCGGCGAACGCGAGATCCGCGACACCGCGGACGTGCTCAACCGCGCGAACCTGCGGAACACCGAGGTCCTCCCGCTGTACGCGCGGCTGTCGGCGGCCGACCAGCACCGGGTGTTCCAGTCGCACGCCGGCCGCCGCGTGGTGCTCGCGACGAACGTCGCCGAGACGTCGCTGACCGTGCCGGGCATCAAGTACGTGGTCGACCCGGGCACCGCGCGGATCTCGCGCTACAGCCACCGGACCAAGGTGCAGCGGCTGCCGATCGAAGCGGTGTCGCAGGCTTCGGCGAACCAGCGCAAGGGCCGCTGCGGCCGGACGTCGGACGGCATCTGCATCCGCCTCTATTCCGAAGAGGACTTCGAGGCGCGGCCCGAGTTCACCGACCCCGAAATCCTGCGGACGAACCTGGCGTCGGTCATCCTGCAGATGACGTCGCTGGGCCTCGGCGACATCGCGGCGTTCCCGTTCGTCGAGCCGCCGGACCGCCGCCAGGTCGCCGACGGCGTCGGCCTGCTGCAGGAGCTGGGCGCGTTCGCCCCGGGCGGTTCCGGTTCCGACCGCAGCCTGACCGACATCGGCCGCAAGCTCGCGCAGCTGCCCGTCGACCCGCGGATGGGCCGGATGGTCCTGGAGGCGGCGCGCAACGGGTGCGTCCGCGAGGTGATGATCATCGCCGCCGCACTGTCCATTCAGGACCCTCGCGAGCGGCCGGCCGAGAAGCAGCAGGCGGCGGACGCCCAGCACGCGCGGTTCGCCGACCCGACGTCGGACTTCCTCGCCTACCTGAACCTCTGGGAGTACGTCTCGGAGCAGCAGAAGGCGTTGTCCGGCAACCAGTTCCGGCGCATGTGCCGCACCGAGTACCTGAACTACCTGCGGCTGCGCGAATGGCAGGACATCTTCAGCCAGCTGCGTCAGCTGGCGAAGCCGCTCGGGATCTCCCTGAACACGAACACGGCCCCGGCCGACCCGCAGCGCGTGCACACGTCGCTGATCGCCGGGCTGCTCTCGCACATCGGGCTCAAGGACCCCGCGAAGGGCGACTACCTGGGTGCGCGTGGCGCCCGGTTCGGCGTGTTCCCGGGGTCGGCGCTGTTCAAGAAGCAGCCGCGCTGGGTGATGTCGGCGGAGCTGGTCGAGACGTCGAGGCTGTGGGCGCGGGTCAACGCGCGCATCGAACCCGAGTGGGTCGAGCCGCTGGCCGAGCACGTCGTGAAGCGTTCGTATTCCGAGCCGCACTGGGAACGCAAGCAGGGTGCGGTGATGGCCACGGAGAAGGTGACGCTGTACGGCGTCCCGCTGGTCGCCGACCGCCGCGTCAACTACGGCCGGATCGACCCGGAGATGTCGCGGGCGCTGTTCATCCGGCACGCGCTGGTCGAGGGCGATTGGCAGACGCGCCACCACTTCTTCGCCGAGAACCGTGCCCTGCTGGAAGAGGTCGAGGACCTCGAGAACCGCGCGCGGCGGCGAGACATCCTGGTCGACGACCAGACGCTGTACGAGTTCTACGACGCGCGGGTCCCGGCGGACGTCGTGTCGGTGCGCCACTTCGACAGCTGGTGGAAGAAGGCGCGGCACACGGATCCGGACCTGCTCTCGTTCGAGAAGTCCATGCTCATCAACGAGACCGCGGGCAGTGTCCGCGAGTCGGACTACCCGGACTCGTGGACTCAGGGCACGCAGGTCTTCAAGCTGACCTACCAGTTCGAGCCGGGCGCGGACGCCGACGGCGTCACGGTCCACGTCCCGCTGCCGGTGCTGAACCAGGTGACGCCGGACGGGTTCGACTGGCAGGTGCCGGGGCTGCGCCCGGAGCTGGTCACGCAGCTGATCAAGTCGCTGCCGAAGGCGTTGCGCCGCAACTTCGTCCCGGCGCCGGACACGGCCCGGGACGTCCTTTCGCGAGTGTCCCCTTCGGACGGTCCGCTGCTGGAGGTGCTCGGCCGCGAGCTGCGTGCGCTGCGCGGGATCACTGTCCCTTATGCGGATTGGGACCCGGCTTCGGTGCCGGAGCACCTGAAGATGACGTTCCGCGTGGTCGACGAACGCGGCAAGCGCGTCGCCGAGGGCAAGGACGTCGCGGAGCTGCAGCGGCGGCTGGCCCCGAAGGTCCGGGAGACGATCTCGAAGGCGGCCAACACCCTGGAGAAGGCGGGCCTCACGAAGCCGTCGTTCGGGTCGCTGCCGCAGGTTTTCTCGTCCCACCAGCGAGGTCACGACGTCAAGGCGTACCCGGCGTTGGTGGACGAGGGTGCGACCGTGGCGGTGCGGCTTTTGGACACGCCGGCCCAGCAGGAACACGCGATGTGGGCGGGCACCCGGCGGATGCTGCGGCTGAACCTGAACTCGCCGATGAAGTTCATCACGCGGTCGCTGTCCAACTCGTCGAAGCTGGTGCTGAACCGCAACCCGCACGGCAGCGTGGCGGCGTTGCTGGAGGACTGCGTCGACTGCGCGGTGGACGCCCTGATGACGTCCGGCGGCGGGCCGGTGTGGGACGAGACCGGCTTCAAGGTGCTGCTGGAGAAGGTCCGGGCGGGCCTGCACTCGCAGGTCCTCGAAGTCCTGACGGACGTGGAGAAGATCCTCCGCGCGGCGAACGACGTCGAGGTGGCGTTGCCTTCGTCCCGTGGTCCCGCGGAGTCGCTGGCCGACATCCGCGCCCAGCTGGCGGGCCTGGTGTACCCCGGTTTCGTGACGGCGACCGGCGCTTCGCGGCTGCGCAACGTGGTGCGCTACCTCCAGGGCATTTCGCGCCGGCTGGAGAAGCTGGTTTCGGAGCCGACCCGCGACCTGCAGCGGACGGCGGACATCGCGTGGATCCAGGGCGAGTACGCCGACGCGCTGGCTTCGTTGCCGCCGGGAACGTCGTCACCGGCGTTGGACGAGGTGCGGTGGATGATCGAAGAGCTGCGGGTGTCGTTCTTCGCCCAGACGTTGGGGACGGCGCACCCGGTGTCGCTGAAGCGGATCACGAAGGCCATCGACGACGCGGTGGCCTAGCCTCCCTGCCTGAAGGTCACGGACCGGCCGCGACGCCGGGAATGTCCGGCTCACGACTTCCGTCGGTTGACCGCGTTCCTTCGCCGGACAAGCCTGTGTCGGCTGGAGACCTTCCTGGGAGAGGACTTTCCGATGTCCTTGGGTGTTTCGTCCGCCAGACGGAGAATCGTCGCCGCCTGCACCGCGCTCCTCTTACCGCTCGCGGTCGTCCTCGCGCCGGCCGCCCATGCCGCGCCACTGCCCGTGGATCCGCACCACGGCAAGCACAAGATCGCCCGGCTGGCGCAGGAGCCGCGGCACGACGTGCCGAACCCGCTGCTCAAGGAGCAGTTCGCCGACGAGGAAGAGGAGGACGGCGACGATCCCGCGCTGTCCGCGCTCTGCCAGACCTACATCGGCAAGCCCAACCCCTACCGGCCGCTCGCGCCGAACACCGACGTCATCGACGGCGACACCATCGTGCCCACCGGCAGCCAGACCGGGTGCAGCACCGCCCAGAACGAAACCACCATCGCCGTCAACCCGGAGAACCCGCGCAACATCGTCGCCGGGGCGAACGACTACCGGCTCTACAACACGCGCGAAGCCCGCAACGACTCCGGCGGCTTCGCCTACACCTCGTTCGACGGCGGCCGCACCTGGGCGAACGTTCAGCTGCCGCACCTCGACTTCCCCACCGGGGCGGCCGCGCCACTGTCCTACATGGACGCCGCCGGCGACCCGGCCATCGCCTTCGGGCCGCACAACACGGTGTATTACGCGACGCTCGTCTTCAGCCGCGCGGCCGTGCCGGACGACCAGCAGCTCGCCAGCGGCATCGCCGTCTCCGTGTCCCACGACGGCGGCCGCAGCTTCGGCGACCCGGCGATCCTGCACCTCGACGGCGTCACGCCGGCGGGCACGGCGACCCCCACCAACATCTTCAACGACAAGGAGTGGATCGCCGCCGACCCCGTCTCCGGCGACGTCTACGTGACCTGGACGCAGTTCACCTACGACTCGACCGGCGCGTTCACCGAGTCGCCGATCGTGCTGTCGAAGTCCCGCGACTTCGGCCGGACGTGGTCGCCGATGCGCCGGGTTTCGCCGTCGCTGACCGGGTTCCACGGCGGGATCACGCCGTTCGGCAGCGGCTCCAACCCGGTCGTCACCCGCGACGGGACGCTGCAGGTCGCCTACGAGACGTCGGTGTGCGCGACGGCCGCGTGCGACCAGCCGTCCGACCACGACGCGGTCGTCGTGGCCACCTCCCGTGACGGCGGCCGGACCTTCCGGCACACCGAGGTGGGGCTCGACTTCGACTTCCCGGTCGACGAAGACGTCGCCAACAACGCGCTGACCGGCGAGAACTTCCGGATCAACAGCTTCCCGCAGCTGACCTACGACCGGGTGACCGACCACCTGTGGGTGACCTGGGCCGACGACCGCAACGGCACCTACCGTGACGGCGAGTCGGTCAAGACGAACGGCGACGCCTTCCTGAGCGGGTCCGACGGGCGGCACGGCTGGTCGGAGCCGGTCAAGATCGGCACGGGCGCCGACGAGGTGTTCCCCGCGGTCGCGGCGCTGGCCGGGCGGGTCGCGGTCACCTTCTACACCCGCGCCTACGACCCGGGCGGCATCGGGCTCGACTACGCCTACGCCACCGGCTGGGGCGACGGTTTGTCCCCGATCCGCCGCATCACGACGCAGACGGCGAACCCGCAGGTGCAGTTCGTCTCGACCGGCGCGGTGACCGGCAAGGAACTGCAGGGCGTGTTCATCGGCGACTACACGGCCGCGGCCGTCGGCGCCGACTTCCGGCTGCACCCGGTCTGGACCGACTTCCGCGGCAACCCGGGCCGGACGTTGCCGAACCAGGACGTCGGGACGCAGAGCCTGCCGATGTTCCCGTAGGGACGGCGTCCGGGAATCCCCAACACAGACGAAAACGCGCGAGAAGCTCAGATATCCGTTGGATAACCGTGAGTAACGTCCTCGGCATTCCGGTCGACTCGAAATTCAAGGAAGGGTAAACGGCCGAGGGGCGCGAACATGCGGTCGCTGCGTTCACTCACGGTGGGGGTGGGAGGCGGGAGAACTCCCGCGGCACTGGTGGAGGCCGGGGTCGTGACGGCCCTCGTCGTGCTCGCGTTGTGGCAGTTCGACCGCTGGGACGGCGTCCCGCTCGGCTCGCCGGCCCGGGACGCGGGTGCGGTGCTGGCGCTGGCCGCCGCCGGGGTCGCGACGGCGGCGGCGGTGGTCGCCGCTCTCGGCCCGGCGGAGGCCGGGCGCCGCAGGCAGGCTGCGGTCGGCCACCGGAGGCCGTTCGGGACCGGCCGCCGGAACCATGGCGTGGCTGGGCGCGGGAACCCGGCGGAGCCCGGCCGCCGGAATCCGGCGGAGGCCAGGCGCGGGAATCCGGCGGAGGCGGTGCTCCGCAACCCGGCGGAGGCCGGGAGCCGGAAGCCCGCCGAAGCCGACCACCAAAGATCAGCCGCGACCGGCCGCCGTAACCCTGCCGAGATCGGCCGTGGGAAGCCGACCCGAGCCGGGTACCGGCGGCTGGCCGCCCCGCTGGGGTTCTACGGCCTGGTGGTGATCCCGGCCGGGGTCGTCGGCGCGGCCGGCCCGGGCATGACGATCGTGCGGTTCGCGGCCGGCTGCTTCTTCCTCGTGCTGGCCGCGACCGCGCTGCCGGTGTCGACGCGCCTGCGCCGTCCCTTCGCCCTCGCTGGGTCGCTGCTCGCGGCCGGTACCGTCGTCGCGCTCTCCCAGGGCGCCCCGGAGGCCGCGCACGTGATCGTCGTCGGCGGGTGGTGGGTGGTCGCGGCCGGGTTCGTGGCCGCCGGCACCGCCCGCGCCGAGCCGGCGACCTGGCGGATCGGGATCGGCCTGTCCCTGGTCGCGCTCGCCCACCTCGAGGCGTTCACCGGCGTCCCGGAGTTCCCGTCTTCCCCCGAGCTGGAGCTCGGCGGCCTGCGCCTGCTCGGGCTCGTCGTGGTGCTGGTGGTGCTGGCCCGGCCGGTCGCCGGCGCGCTGCGCGCGGTCCGGGGGGCCGCCGAGCGCGAGCACGAGATCCGCAACGTCCTTTCCGGACTGTCCGGGGTCGGCTACCTGCTGGGGGCCGGCCCGGACACGCTGGACCGCGGCGCGCGGGCCGAGCTCGCGTCCGCGATGCGCGCCGAACTCGAGCGGGTCGGCGAGCTGCTCGGCGGCCTTCCGGACGACCAGGACGGCGACACCCTGCTGCGGCCGGTGCTCACCCGGCTCGTGGCGCTGCGGTGCGCCCGCGGCGAGCGGGTCGAGCTCGACGTGGCGCCGTGCCTGCGGGTGGCCATGCCCGCGCACGCGCTGACCCAGGTGCTGACGAACCTGCTGGCCAACTGCGACCGCCACGCGCCCGGCAGCCGCGTGCGCGTCGCCGCCGCGGCGGACGGTGACCGCGTGACCATCACCGTGGCCGACGACGGGCCCGGCCTGCCGGGCGAAGGCCGGGCGGAACCGGGGATCGGCCTGAACGTGTGCACGCGGCTGCTCGCCGAGCACGGCGGGCACCTGTGGCTGAGCCCGCCCGGCCCGGGCTGCACGGTCGAGGTCCGCCTGCCCGCCGTGGCGGACGTCCCGGCCGCGCGGGGCAGTCCCGTCCGCGTCGGGTTCCCGCAGGTCGTCTGATCATGGTCCGCCGTCCGGTCGTGGTCATCGACGATCACCCCCTCGTCAGCACCGCCCTGGTGGTGGCGTTGCGTGCCGAGCGGATCGACGCCGCGCGGATCCCGGTGACGGACCGGGCCGCGATCCTGGCCGCCGTCGGTGCGCACCCGCCGGGCCTCGCGCTGCTGGACCTCGACCTCGGCGACACGTCCGGGCTGGAACTGATCGGCCCGCTGCGCGACGGTGGCTGGGCGGTGCTGGTCGTCACGGCCTGCCAGGACCGCCGTCCGATCGCCGCGGCGGTCTCCCGCGGCGCGATCGGCTGGGTCGGCAAGCGGGAGCCGTTCGAGCGGCTGGTGGCGGTGGTGGCCGACGCGGCGGCCGGCCGCGAGGTGCTCGCGCCCGCGATCCGCGACGAGCTCGTGCGGCTGCACCAGTCGGCACACCTGCGCCACGAGCAGCTCCGGCGGGGACTCGCCCGGCTGTCCGCCCGCGAGCGGCTGGTGCTCACCCGGCTCGCCGCCGGGCACGCCGCCGCCGACGTCGCCGCGGAGTTCGCGGTCTCGCTGACCACGGTGCGCGCGCAGATCCGGTCCATCCTGGCGAAACTCGACGTCCGCTCGCAGCTGGCCGCGGTCGCGGTGCTCAACGAAGCCGGGCGCGCCGGCCTCGGCTGAGCTCACAAGAGCAGGTCACACAGCGCAGATTACAGAGCGGCTTTCCTCAACTTTGACGATGCGGCCGCGCCCGCCGCGATGGCGCAATGGAAGACCAATCGTGCGGGAGGGGTCCTGCCATGACGCGCTGGATCGTCGCTCAGAGCGTGAAGCTGCGGCTGCTGGTGATCGTCGCCGCCGTCGCGGTGCTGGCGTTCGGCTTCACGCAGCTGCGGGCCGCGTCCCTGGACGCGCTGCCGGAGTTCTCGCCCACCTCGGTCGAGGTGCAGACCGAGGCGCTGGGGCTTTCGGCGGCCGAGATCGAGCAGCTGATCACCGTGCCGCTCGAGGCCGACCTGCTCAACGGTGTCGCGTGGCTCGACACGATCCGGTCGGAGTCGCTGCCCGGGCTGTCCTCGCTGACGCTCGTGTTCGAGCCCGGCACCGACCCGCTGAAGGCGCGCCAGGTCGTGCAGGAGCGCATCACCCAGGCCAAGGCCCTGCCGAACGTGTCGAAGCCGCCGATCATGCTGGAGCCGCTGTCTTCCTCCAGCCGGGTCATGATGATCGGCCTGAGCCCGAAGACGCTTTCGCTGATCGACACGTCCGTGCTCGCCCGGTGGACGATCAAGCCGCGCCTGATGGGCGTGCCCGGCGTCGCGAACGTGTCCATCTGGGGCCAGCGCGACCAGCAGCTGCAGGTCCAGGTCGACCCGAAGCGCCTGGCCGCCTCCGACATCTCGGTCGCGCAGGTGCTGCAGACCGCGGGCAACGCGATGTGGGTTTCGCCGCTGAGCTTCCTCGAAGCGTCCACGCCCGGATCGGGTGGGTTCTTCGACACGGACAACCAGCGGCTCGGCATCCAGCACGTGTCGCCGATCGTCTCGGCCGAGGACCTCGCGAAGGTCACCGTCGAAGACACGCCGAACCGCATCGTCAAGCTCGGCGACGTCACCACCGTCGTCAAGGACCACCAGCCGCTGATCGGTGACGCCGCCGTCCACAGTGGACCCAGCCTCATCCTGGTTGTCGAGAAGTTCCCCGGCGCCGACACCCTTTCCGTCACCCGCGGGCTCGACGAGGCGATCGGCGACCTGGGTCCCGGCCTGCAGGGCGTCGACGTCGACACCGGCGTGTTCCGGCCGGCGGCGTTCCTCTCCTCGGCGATCGGCAACGTCGGCCTGTGGCTGCTGATCGGCGGGATCCTGCTGCTGGCCGTGTTCGCGCTGACGCTGCGCTCGTGGCGGGGCGTGCTCGCCGGCGCGGTCTCGCTCGTGATGTCCCTGGCGGCCGGCTGGCTCGTGCTGAGCCTGTTCACCGCGGCAGTCGCGACGGTCAACCTGCTGACCGTCGCCGGGCTGGTGGCGGCGGCCGGGCTGGTCGTCGACGACGTCCTGACCGGCCTGCGCGAGATCCGGCTCGGCCTCGGCGACGACGGGAAGTCCCGGGCGGAGCTGGTCGTGGAGGCGAGCCTGGCCGCGCGGAACTCGGCGGTCTTCGCGACGGCGATCGCGCTGCTGGCCGCGGTCCCGGTGTTCTTCCTCGACGGCCAGGCCCGCACGTTCTACCTCCCGCTGGTGCTGGCCTACGGCGCCGCCGTGCTGGCGTCGCTGGTGGTCGCGCTGACCCTCACCCCGGTGCTCGGGCTGCTGCTCCTCCGGCCGACGCACCCGCGGGCCGGGCGGGAATCGCGGTTCCTCTCGCGCGCCCTCGGCCACCCCCGCCGGATCCTGGTCGGCGCGCTGGTCGTGGTGGTCGCCGGGATCGGCCTGTTCCCGCTGGTGTCCCGCTCGTTCGTCCCGGCCGCGAAGGACCCGGACGTCCTGGTCCAGTTCAACGGCCCGGCCGGGACCTCGCTGCCGGAGATGAACCGCATCAGCGGACGGGCCGGCGACGAGCTGAAGCGGATCGGCGGCGTGCGGAACGTCGCCGTGCAGGTCGGCCGCGCGGTGCTGGCCGATCAGGTGGTCGGGACGAACTCCAGCCAGCTGTGGCTCACACTCGAACCCGGCGCGGACTACGACGCCACGCTCGCGTCGGTCCGCCGCGCCGTGAGCCGCTATCCCGGCATGAAGAGCGAAGTCCAGACCTACGGCGAGAGCCGCGCGGCGGAGATCCTCGCGACGAGCAGCGACGACGTGACGGTCCGGCTGTACGGCCAGGACGTCGACGTCCTGCACCGCAAGGCCGACGAGGTCCGGGCCATGCTCGCCGGGGTCTCCGGCATCGTCGGCCCGCGGATCGAGACGCAGGACGAGGAACCGACCATGCTCGTCGACGTCGATCTCGCCGCGGCGGCGCGGGTCGGGATCAAGCCGGGTGACGTCCGGCGCGAAGCGGCGACGCTGGTGAACGGCACCGAGGTCGGCAGCCTGTACGAGGGCCAGAAGATCTTCGAGGTCGTCGTGCGCGGCACGCCCGCCACCCGCAGCAGTCTTTCCAGCGTGCGCGACCTCGTGCTCGACACTCCCAGCGGCGGGCACGTGCGGCTCGGCGATGTCGCCAACGTGACCATCGGGTCGAAGCCGACGGTGATCAAGCGCGAGGACGTCTCGCGGCGGATCGACATCACGGCCTCGGTGTCCGGACGGTCGGTGAGCGACGTGTCCGCGGACGTGCGGAACCGGCTCAAGGACGTCCGGTTCCCGCTCGAATACCACGCCGCGCTGCTCGGCGACCACGCGGAAAAGCAGGCCGCGCAAGGCATGCTGCTGGCGGTCGCGATCGCCGCCGCGCTGGGCGTGTTCCTCCTGCTGCAGGCCGCGTTCGCGAGCTGGCGCCTGGCCGGGCTGACGTTCGTCGCGCTGCCGTTCGCGCTCTCCGGCGGGGTGCTGCTGACCGTCCTGGCCGGCGGCGTGCTGTCGCTCGGCTCCCTGGCGGGTCTGCTGCTGGTGCTCGGGGTCGCCGTGCGGGGCACGGTCGCGCTGGTCCGCCGCTACCGGCGCCTGCGTGACGACGGTGCCGGGTTCGGCCCCGGGCTGGTCGTGCGCGGCACGCACGAGGCGCTCGGCGGCGTGGTCGCGACCGCCGTCGCCCTGGCGCTGTTCTTCCTGCCGGTGCTGTTCTTCGGCACCGCGGCGGGGCTGGAGATCGTGCACCCGATGGCGGTGGCCGTGCTCGGCGGGCTGGTCACGTCGACGGTTCTGGTCGCGTTCGTCGTCCCGGCGCTGTACCTGGTCTTCGGCGCCCGGCGCGGGGATCCGATGACGGACACGGCACTGGCCGGGGAAACCGAAGTGTCCACAGTGGATGAGCAAGCCTGAGTCCGCGGAGAGGAGCGAAATGCTTATCAGCAAGCACGTACGGACCGGCGTCGTCGTGATCGCCGCGGGCCTGGCCTTGGCCGGGTGCGCGAAGGCGTCCGGGACGTCGGCCGGTGGGCCGAACGAGGCACCCGCGATGGTCGAGCAGGTCCCCGAGGGCGAAATCCCCGCGGTGACCCTGACTTCCGACGCGGCCGAGCGGATCGGGCTGCAGACCGGCACCGTGCGCGAGGAGAACGTCGACGGCGTCCCGCGCAAGGTCGTGCCCTATGCGGCCCTGCTGTACGACCCGAAGGGCGACGCGTACGTGTACGCGACTTCGGCACCGCTGGTCTTCAAGCGGGCCAAGCTCGTCGTCGACACGATCACCGGCGACCGCGTGGTGCTCGCCGACGGCCCGCCCTCGGGCACGACCGTGGTGACCGTCGGCGCGTCCGAACTGTTCGGCGCCGAAGTCGAAATCGGCGAGTGACGCGGGGAGTCGTGCGATGCTGCGGTGGATCGTCGGGTCGAGCCTCAAGGGCCGGTTCCTGGTACTCGCGCTGGCCGGCGCGCTGCTGTTCTTCGGCTCGCTGGAGCTGAAGAAGGCACCGGTGGACGTGTTCCCCGAGTTCGCGCCGCCCCGCGTCGAGGTGCAGACCCTGTGCACCGGGCTGAACGCGACCGAGGTGGAGAGCCTGGTCACCGTGCCGCTCGAGCAGGCGTTCAACGGCGTCGCGGGCATCGACACGATCCGGTCCAAGTCGGTCTCCGGGGTCTCGTCGATCGAGATGATCTTCAAGGACGGCACCGACGTCCTCAACGCCGAGCAGCTGGTGTCCGAGCGGATCGGCACCGTCGCCCACCAGCTGCCGACGTGGGCGGCGCCGCCGGTGATCCGGCCGCCGCTGTCGGCGACCAGCCGCGCGATGCACATCGGGGTCAGCTCCAAGACCGTCGGCCTGCTCGACCTGTCGAACATCGCCTACTGGACGCTGCGGTCGCGGATCCTGCGCGTTCCCGGCGTGGCGAACGTGGCGATCTGGGGCGAGCGGCTGGACCTGCAGCAGGTGCAGGTCGACCCGAAACGCCTGAAGGACAAGGGTGTCACGCTCACCCAGGTCATGGAGGCGGCGTCGAACGCGGTCGACTCCGGGCTGCTGCAGTTCACCGACGGCGCGGTCCTCGGCACCGGCGGGTTCGTCGACACCCCGAACCAGCGCCTCGGCCTGCAGAACCTGCCGCCGATCGTCACCGCGAAGGACCTCGCGCAGGTCGCCGTCGAGCGGACCAACGGGCCGCCGGTGCGGCTCGGCGAAGTCGCCGACGTCGTGCGCGACCACCCGCCGCTGATCGGCGACGCGGTGATCAACGACGGCACCGGCCTGATGCTCGTCGTGGAGAAGTTCCCGTGGGGCAACTCCCTCGACATCGACAAGGGCGTCGAGCAGGCGATCGACGAGATGCGGCCGGGGCTGCAGGGCATCGACATCGACACGACGATCTTCCGGCCGGCGACGTTCATCCAGGCGGCACTGGGCAACCTGACGACGTCGATGGTCATCGGCGCGCTGCTGCTGGTGCTGATGCTGGGCCTGTTCCTGTGGGACTGGCGGACCGCGCTGATCAGCCTGGTGGCGATCCCGCTGTCGGTGATCACGGTCGGGTTGATCCTCGACGCGGCGGGCTACACGATCAACACGATGATCCTGGCCGGGCTGGTGATCGCGCTCGGCGACGTCGTGGACGACGCGATCGTCGACGTCGAGAACGTGTTCCGGCGGCTGAAACAGCATCGCGCCGACCATCCGGACGCGACGCGCGGGGCGACCGCGCGGGTGATCTTGTCGGCGTCGCTGGAAGTGCGGAAGGCGATCATCTACGCGACGGCGATCGAAGTCGCCGCCGTGGCGCCGGTGATCCTGCTGCCGGGGCTGTCAGGCTCGTTCTTCCGGCCACTGGCGTTGGCCTACGCGCTCGCGATCCTCGCGTCGATGTCGGTGGCGCTGACCGTCACCCCGGCGTTGTGCCTGATCCTGTTGCGCAGAGGCAACTTCGAACGGCGCGAGTCCCCGGTGGTGCGCTGGCTGCAACCCCGGTACACGGCGTTGCTGAGCCGGGTCGTGCGCCATCCGCGGCGCGCGTTCGCCGGGGCCGGAGTGCTGCTGATCGCCGGGATCGCGGTGTTCCCGCTGCTGGGGGCGTCGCTGTTCCCGGAGTTCAAGGAACGCGGCTTCCTGATCCACTGGATCACCAAGCCGGGCACGTCCCTGCCCGAGGAGCGGCGGATCGTCGAGAACGTCAGCCACGACCTGCGCGCGATTCCCGGGGTGCGGAACTTCGGTTCGCACATCGGGCAGGCGTTCCTCGCCGAGGAGATCGCCGGCGTGGACTTCGGCGAGAACTGGATCAGCGTCGACCCGGACGTCGACTACGACAGCACGCTCGAAGCCGTCGAGGACGTCGTCAACCGGTACCCGGGGATGTTCCACAACGTCGAGACCTACCTCGCCGAACGCATCGAAGAGGTGCTGACCGGGTCGAGCAACCCGATCACCGTGCGGATCTTCGGCACCGACCTGGAGACCATGCGCGCCAAGGCGGAGGAGGTCAAGAACGCGATCGCCGGCGTCGAGGGCACTGTGGACGCGAAGGTCGAGCTGCAGCAGGACGAGCCGCAGCTGCAGGTGACGGTGAAGCTCGACGCGGCCCAGAAGTACGGGCTCAAGCCGGGCGACGTGCGCCGGGCCGCGGGCACGCTGGTCGCGGGCGAAGAGGTCGGCGACATCTACCGCGGCGGCAAGACCTACGACGTCCAGGTGTGGAGCACACCCCAGACCCGGCGGAGCGTCACCGACGTCCAGAACCTGCTGCTGGACACGCCGTCCGGCGGCCAGGTGAAGCTGAGCGACGTCGCGGACGTCGCCGTCGTCCCGGTACCGAACTCGATCCGGCACGAGAACGCCGCACGCCGCATCGACGTCCTGGCCGACGTGTCCGGGCGGGATCTCGGCGCGGTGGTCGGCGACATCGAGCAGAAGCTGAAGGCCGTCCAGTACCCGCAGGGGTTCCACGCCGAGCTGCTCGGCACGTACCAGGAGCGGCAGGCCGCGCAGGACCGGATCCTGCTCGTCGCGATCGGCGCGGCGATCGCGGTCCTGTTGCTGCTGCAGTCGGCGTTCCGCAACTGGCGGATGACGGTGCTCGCGTTCTTCGCGCTGCCGATGGCCGTCGTCGGCGGCATCCTGGCCGCGCTGATCAACGGCGGGGTGCTGTCCCTGGGCGCCCTGGTCGGCTTGTTCACCGTGTTCGGCATCGCCGCGCGCAACGGCATCATGATGATCAGCCACTTCCACCACCTGGAAGAGGCCGAGGGCGTGCCGTTCGGGCTCGACCTGGTGCTGCGCGGGGCCCGCGAGCGGCTGCGGCCGATCGTGATGACCGCGCTCGCGACCGGGCTCGCGGTGCTGCCGCTGGTGGTCGCCGGGGACATCCCGGGCCACGAGATCGAGCACCCGATGGCCGTGGTGATCGCCGGCGGCCTGGTCACCTCGACGCTGCTCAACCTGTTCGTCCTGCCTGCCCTGTACCTGCGCTTCGGCCGGGCTTCACGGCCCGCCGGGATCGAGGAATCCGATGCGCCGCAGCACGTTTAGCCTTCTCACGGTCGGCCCGCTGCTCGTGGTGAGCGGGTGCGGGACGACGCCTTCCGCGCCACCGGCGTCGCCTTCGCCGTCCAGCACTTCCCGGGTGGCTCCTGCTCCTTCGACGTCCGCCACCGTGCAGCCCGCGGTCGCGGTGCCGACGTGCGGGCCGGTGCACATCCCGGCACTGGACCCGCGCGTGTTCTCGCAGCCGACGAAGATCACCGGCCAGTGGATGCCGCTCGTGCCGGGGACCCGGATGGTCATGGAAGGCCGAGCCAACCGCGGCGGCGGCGTGCTGCCGCACCGGATCACGTTCACGGTCACCGACCTGACCAAGGTGATCGACGGGGTCCCGAACCTCGTCACCTGGGACGTCGACACCGACAAGAACACGGTGTCGGAAGCGGAGCTGGCGTTCTTCGCCCAGGACGACGGCGGCAACGTGTGGAACTTCGGCGAGTACCCGGAGGAGTACAAGGGCGGCAAGTTCAGCGGCGCGCCGAGCACGTGGATCGCCGGGCTGTCCCGCGCGGAGGCGGGCATCCAGGTCCCGGCGAAGGTGCAGCTCGGCACGCCGGAGGTGCTGCAGGGCTCGTCGCCGGACGTCGAGTTCCTGGACTGCGCCAAGGACGTCAAGGCCGCGGACAAGACGTGCGTCCCGCTGGGCTGCTACGACCAGGTCCGGGTGGTGGACGAGCGCAGCCCGCTGGCCCCGGATTCCGGCGTCCAGCGCAAGTCGTACGCCCCGGGCATCGGCAACGTCCGCGTGGAAGCGGTCGGCGACCCCGAGGGGGAGACGCTGGTGCTGGTCGAGCGGACGACGTTGAGCCCGGCTGAGCTGGCGAAGGCCCGCGAGGAGACCCGCAAGCTGGACCAGCACGGCCGCGCCACCCACCCGATCTACAAGAACTCGGCTCCCCTGCAAGGCCCCTGACGTCCCGCGGCGCCCAAACGCCCCAATGTGGCGTTGGTTGCGTCTGACGCACCGAACGCCACATTGGGTGCGTTGGACGCACCGAACGCCACATTGGGGCGCTCAGGTCTCACGGGGCAGGCGGACGTGGACCTCGGCGCCGCCGGGGGAGTCGGCCACCCAGGCGGAGCCGCCGTGGCCGGTCGCGACTTCGCGGACTATCGCCAGCCCGAGGCCCGTGCCGCCGTCGTCGCGGGTTCGGGCCGCGTCGAGGCGGCTGAACCGCGCGAACACGCGCTCGCGGTCCGCGGGCGGAATCCCCGCCCCGTCGTCGGTCACCACCAGCTCCGCGTGACCGTCCTCAGTGGACAAGCCGACCGTCACCCGGGACGTCGCGTGCCGCTCGGCGTTGTCCAGCAGGTTGCGGATCAGCCGTCGCAGCTCGCCCGCCCGGCCCGGCAGCCGCGCCGGGGTGAACGGCGAAAGCCCGACCCGCACCTTCCCGCGTGCGCTCAGCGACTCCGTCTCGGCGAGCACGAGCTCGTCCAGGTCGACCGGCCCCGTGGCACCTGATGAAGAGTCCAGTTTGGACAGAGTCAGCAGCTCGTCCGTGACGGCGGCCAGCCGTGCGGCTTCCTGGTGGGTGTCCCGCGCCAGCCGCGGCCAGTCCGTCCGGTCCGGGTGGGCCAGGCCGACCTCCAGCCGGGCCAGCATGCCCGCCACCGGGCTCCGCAGCTCGTGCGCGGCATCGGCGACGAACCGGGACTGCCGCTCGGCCGAGAACTGCAGCCTGCCGAGCATCGCGTTCATCGTCCGGGCGAGCAGGCCGACCTCGTCCGCGGTCGCCGGTTCGGGCACCCGCCGGGCCAGCTCGCCGGCGCCGATCCCGGCCACCTCGTGGCGGATCGCCTCGACCGGCCGCAGTGCCCGTCCCACCAGCAGCCACGCCAGCGCCGCGATCCCCGCCAGCAGCACCGGTGAGCTGACCGCCAGCGCCGACGTCGTCGCGTCCACGGCCTCGGCGGCCGGGTCCAGCGAACTCGCCGCGTAGACGGCCAGCGAGCCGGAGCCGGCGGTCACCGTCACGCCCGCGACCGTGTAGTCGTGGTCCTCCTCGATGCCCGGGTTTTCGACGATCGCCGGCCCCGAACCGTCCGGCCACCCCGGCAGCAGCGGGCCGCGCCCGGCCAGTGCCGTCCCCGCCGCGACCACCCGGCCACTCCGGTCGACGACCTGGACCAGGGCGGCCCCGAGCGGCACGCGTCCCGTCCCGGCGGCGGCCACCTCGGCAGCCGTGTCGTGAGCCCGTTGCCGCGCCAGGTTTTCGGCGTTGACCGTGAGGTTCTGCCGGACCAGCGTGACGACGACCGCGCCGCCGGCCAGCAGGCCGAGCCCCACGACGAGCACCGCCAGCACGGTCAGCCGGACCCGGACCGTGCCCAGCCGCCTAACCGCCATCGGGATCGAGCCGGTAGCCGGTGCCGCGGACGGTGCCGATCGCGTGCCGCCCGAACGGCAGGTCGACCTTGCGCCGCAGGTAGCCGATGTAGACCTCCAGCACGTTCGTCTCGCCGGCGGCCAGGACGCCGTCCCAGACCCGTTCCAGGGCGAACGCCTTGGGCACCACCCGCCCCGGCCGGGACATCAGCAGTTCCAGCAGCGCGAACTCGCGCGGCGTCAGGTCGATCGCCGCCGTGCCGCGGCGGCACGTGCGCGCCGCCCGGTCGAGGACGAGGTCGCCCGCGGCCAGGCTCGTCGCGTCCCGCGGCCCGGTCCGGCGCAGCAGGGCCCGCAGCCGCGCCAGCAGCACGCGGTAGGAGAACGGCTTGGGCAGGTAGTCGTCCGCGCCGAGGGTCAGCGCCCGCACCTGGTCCTGCTCGCCGTCGCGCGCGGTCAGCACCAGCACCGGCGTGCCGATCCCGGCCGCCCGCCACCGCGTGCACAGGTCGAACCCGGCGAGCCCAGGCAGCATCAGGTCGAGCACGATCAGGTCGTACCGGCCGTTCAGGCCGAGGTCGAGCGCGACCAGCCCGTCCCCGGCCGTCTCGACGGCGAACCCGTCGTGCCGCAGCCCTTCGGCCAGGGCGGCCGCGACCGTGCGCTCGTCCTCGACGACGAGCACGCGTGCGGCCGAAGGCGTCACGGGCATTCCTTAGTCTAGCCCGCTGATCAGCGGTTTCTCGCCCGTCGATACCGGATCGCGCCCGCGCCGAGGCCGAGCAGCACCGGCACCACGAGCACCACCGGAAGCGCGCCGCCGGCGTCGAGCGTCCGTTTCCCGGCGACGTCGAGGTGCACCGGCGGGCTCACCACCAGCGGCCCCCGGCCGGTGTCCGGCAGCAGCACGACGTAGACGGCGAAACTGCCGGCGTCGACGGCCTGGATCGGCCAGCTCAACGTCCGGGCTTCGCCGGGCCCGAGGTCCTCGATCACCTGGCTGCGCTCCGACGACCAGTCCTCCGGGTCGACGTACACGCTGTCGGTGAGGCTGACGACGTTGAGGTGGGCGAGGATCTGCCCGCTCGGTCCGGCACCGGGGTTGCTGATCGTGCTCGCGAGTGTCACCCGCTCGCCGACGGACATCGCGACGGCGGCCCGGTCGAAGCTCACGTCGGCGGCGGCCGCGGGCGAGGCCAACGCGAACAGCAGGCCCGCCACGAGAAGGAGTGTCTTCGTCATGCCGCCCGCACCCCCGGGAACAGCCGGACCAGCCGCGGGCTCCACGCGGTCAGCACGGCCGTGGCCAGCGCGAGGAGGGCAACCGGGGACACGAGGTAGCCGAGATCCCGCGTCCAGGCGTGCCCGCCCACCAGCACCAGGCCGACGTAGTGCAGCCCGGACGCGACCGGGTTGGCCCGGGTCAGCACGTCGAAGAACCAGCCGCGCGGCAGCCCGCCGGGCAGCTGCGTCGGCGCGAACAGCGCGAGCAGCAGGAACAGGCTGATCGCCAGGCTGGCCTTGTTGCCGCCGGACACCGAGCTGATCAGCAGGCCCGCCGCGGCCAGCCCGGCGGCGAGCAGGGTGCCGACGGTCAGGGCGAGCACGAGCGCGCCGACCACCAGCGAAACACCGTTCCCGAGCACCCAGATGTAGGGCACCGTGACGACGAAGGCGCCGAACCACACCGAAAGCGCGGCGACGAGCTTGCCGAGCAGGATCGACCGCCGCGGGACCGGGGTGAGCAGGAGGCATTCGAGCGTGCCGCGTTCGCGTTCGCCGCTGATGCCGTCGGCACTGACCACCAGCGTCACGAGGACGCCGACGCCGACCGCGATCTGCAGCGTGAAGTTCACGGCTTCCCGGTGCTCCAGGAAGTTCAGCGTCTGGTCGATCGCCGTGAAGTACGTGATCGCGCTGACCAGCAGGCTGAACGCGAACAGCAGCCACGGCGCCCGCCCGCTCAGCCACAGGTCGCGCGCCTCCTGCGCGGCCACGACCCGGGCGCTCATCCGGCCGCCTCCCCGGTCATCACGAGGAACGCGTCGGCGAGCCGGTCCGCACCGGCCTGCCGCGTGACGTCTTCGGGCGTGCCGGTCATCAGGACCTTGCCCCGGTGGAGGATCAGCACGTGCGTGCACAGCTGCTCCACCTCGTGCAGGGTGTGCGTGCTGAGGACGACGACGGCGCCGCTGCGCCGCGCGACGTCCCTTACGAGGTCGAGGATCCGGGCTTGCCCGGCGGGGTCGAGGCCGAGGGTGGGCTCGTCCAGGAACAGTGCGGCGGGTTCGTTGACCAGCGCGCGGGCGATGCCGAGCCGCTGGCGCATGCCGCGGCTGTAGGACGCGATCCGCGTCCGGGCCCGGTCGGCGAGGCCGACCTCGCCGAGCAGCCGTTCGGCGCGCTCACCGGCGGCGCGGGCGTCGAGGCCGAAAAGCCGGCCGTGGTAACGGAGGTACTCCCAGCCGGTCTCCTGCGCCGGGTAGCCCGCGCTCTCGGGCAGCACGCCGACGCGGCGGCGGATTTCGGCGGGTTCCGTCGACGGCACCCCGGCGACCGAGAAGGTGCCGCCGGTCGGGGTGAGGATCGTCGTCAGCAGCCGGATCGTGGTCGTCTTCCCGGCACCGTTCGGGCCGAGGAGCCCGAGGATCTCCCCGGCGTGCGCGCTGAAGCTCAGCTGGTCCACGGCGACGCGCGGGCCGTACCGTTTCGTGAGCCGCTCGGCGGCCAGCACGGGTTCCATCCCCCCAGCGCACCACCGCCGGATGTGAGAACGATAAGAGCTACTTCGCGTCGGCGTAGGTGTCGACCGGGGCGATGTGCAAGGGGAAGCGGACCGGGCAGGCCGGCCCGAACAGCAGCTTCGCCGCCTCGTCCATCGAGTCCACAATGGACTGAGTGACTGCCTCGGCCAGCTCGGCCGGGGTGTGGACGATGACCTCGTCGTGCTGGAAGAAGACCAGGTGGGCCGGTGCGGGGAGGCGACGGCGCAACGTCGCCAGCATCACCGCCGTCATGTCGGCCGCGCTCGCCTGGACCACGAAGTTGCGGGTGAACCGGCCCCAGCCGCGCGACGCCCGGCGGGCCTTCAGCTCCCCGGCTTCGTCCGAAGCCAAGCCGCCGGTCAACGCCCGCCAAGCCGCAGAGGGCGCGGGAGACGTGCGGCCCAGCCGGGACCGGACTCGTTCGCCGCGCTCACCAGCCTGGGCCGCTCGCTCCACATAGGACACCGCGTCCGGGAAACGCTGCCGCAGCAGGCCCAGCAGCGGCCCCGCCTCGCCGGAGGTGCCGCCGTACATCGCCGAGAGCATCGCGATCTTCGCCCGGGCGCGGTCGTCACGGTCGTCGTCCGCGGCCGGCACCCAGCGGGCACCCGAGAACAGCGCTTCGCCCAGCCGCGCGTACAGGTCCGTCGCCGCCGCGACGCCGGCCAGCCGCCGGTCGCCCGACAACGCCGTCAGCACCCGGGGTTCCAGCTGGGCCGCGTCGGCCACCACCAGCTTCCAGCCCGGGTCCGCGCGCACGCACGTCCGCAGCACCTTCGGGATCTGCAGCGCCCCGCCGCCGCGGCTGGCCCACCGCCCGGACACCACCCCGCCGACGACGTAGTGCGGCCGGAACCGGCCGTCGGTGACCCACTCCTCGAGCCACGCCCAGCCGTTCGCGGCGAACAGCCGCGACAGCTCCTTGTACTCCAGCAACGGCCCGACCGCGGGGTGGTCGGTGCCCTTGAGGAGGTACTTCCGCGCCGCCGTCACCTCGATCCCCTCGCGGGCCAGCGCCCGGACCACGCTCGGCGGCGAGTCCGGGTTGACCGGCCGCCCGCCGAACGCCTCGCTGATCTTCGCCGCCAGCTCCACCAGGGCCTTCGGCCGCTGCCCGGCCGGCACGCGCGGCCCCAGCCGCGATGCCAGCAGCGCCTCGTGCACGTCGGCCCGCCACGGCAGCCCGTCGGCCGACATCTCCGCCGCGGCCAGCGCGCTCGCCGACTCCGCGGCCAGCAGCAGCCGAAACCGGTCCGGGTGCTCGGCCGCGGCCACCCGGCGCTCCTGCTCCGCCAGCACGCGCCGCGCGGCCGTGACCACCGGCACGCCCTCGGGCAGCGTCGGCACGCGGGTTTCGAACAGCGTCGGCTGCGCCAGTTCGACGTCCGCCGAATCCTCGGGCGGTTCCTCGCCGTTCGCCCTGGCCCAGGCCGCCCGCAGGCTCCGCGACTGCCCGTCTAGGCCCTCGTACGCCAGCAGCAGCCCCTCCGCCAGCGCGAGGTCGTGGCAACGGCGCACCCGCAGCCCGGCCGCCATCAGCACCGGGTACGTCCCTTCCACCGAGGGGAACACCCACCGCGGCTCCTGCGCGGCCTCCAGCTCCCTGGCCAGCGCCGCGAAACCCGCCTCGTCGAGCCCGGTCGCCGTCGACGACGGCGTGTGCACGGTGAAGCTCCCGTCCTCCTCCCGCCCCGCGATCACCTGCACGAAGACATCATGCCGACCACCACCGACAAAAAGCGCCGGGTGCGCATCCGGCCCGGTTGGTTTACTCTCCAGTAGCCCCCATACCGCCGGTACGCCCGCCGTCGGCGTGGGCTCTTTCCCTGCAGCAACGGAGGTGCCTGGATGAGCCTGGTCGCGCTCGCCACGCAGGTGGCGGACAAGGTGGCCGAGACGGCCCGCAGCGTCGACGTGATGCGGCGGGCGGGTCTCGTCCCCTTCCCCCGGCTCGACGAGGGGGTGCGCTCGCTGGTCGCGCTGCGGAAGTACGGCCCGTTCGCCGGCGCCAACCACATCTCCGCGCGCCGTGACCCGGCCGCCGTCGGCATCGTCGACGAGCTCGGCCCGCTCACCTACAAGCAGCTGGACGACCAGTCGAACGCGCTGGCCAGGGCGTGGTCGGAGCGCGGCATCCGGCCCGGCCAGGTCGTCGCCGCGCTGTGCCGCGACCACCGCGGCCTGGTGCTCACGATGGCCGCGTCCGGCAAGCTCGGCGTCCGCCTGCTGCTGATGAACACCGGCTTCGCGAAGCCCCAGCTGGCCGATGTCGCCAAGCGCGAAGGCGTCACAGCGCTCGTCTACGACCAGGAGTTCACCGGCCTCCTCGACGCGATCCCGGACGGCGTCGACCGCTACCTCGCCTGGGTCGACCCCGGCACCGACCTGACCGACCGGACCGTCCCGGTGCTCGACGAGATCATCGCCAGCACCGACGACCGGCCGTGGCCCGCGCCGGCCAAGCCGGGTGGGTTCGTCCTGCTGACCAGCGGCACCACCGGCACGCCGAAGGGAGCGCCGCGCCCGCACACCTCCGCGCTCGCGTCGGCGCAGTTCCTCGACCGGATCCCGCTGCGGTCCAACGAGGCCACCTACATGGGCGCGCCGCTGTTCCACGGCACCGGGCTGTCCCAGTTCATCCTGTCCTTCGCGCTCGGCTCGAAGGTCGTGATGCGCCGCAAGTTCAACCCCGAAGAAGCGCTGCGCGGCGTCGCCGAGTACCGCTGCACCGCGCTCGTGCTGGTGCCGACCATGCTGCAGCGCATCGTCGACCTGCCGAAGGACGTCCGCGAGAAGTACGACACGTCGTCGCTGCGGATCATCTTCGTCGCCGGTTCGGCGCTGTCGCCGGATCTCGGCAACCGCGCGAACGAGGCGTTCGGCCCGGTCGTGCACAACCTCTACGGCTCGACCGAGGTCGCGGTGGCGACCGTCGCGACGCCGGAGGATTGGGCGAAGGCGCCGGGCACGGTCGGCCGCGCGCCGGTCGGCTGCAAGGTGGCGCTGTACGACGAAAAAGGCCGGAAGATCACCGAGCCGCACGTGACCGGCCGCGTGTTCGTCGGTAGCGGGCTCAGCTTCGGCGGCTACACCGACGGCCGCCACAAGGAGATCATCGACGGCCTGCTCTCCAGCGGCGACGTCGGCCACTTCGACGAGGACGGCCTGCTGTTCATCGACGGCCGCGACGACGAGATGATCGTCTCCGGCGGCGAGAACGTGTTCCCGATCGAGGTGGAGAACCTGCTGGTCGAACGCGAAGACGTGATCGAGGCGGCGGTGATCGGCGTCGAGGACCCCGAGTTCGGGCAACGGCTGAAGGCGTTCGTGGTGCGAGCCGAAGGTGCCGACCTCGAGGCCGACGAAATCCGCGACTACGTCAAGGCCAACCTGGCCCGTTACAAGGTGCCGCGGGACGTCGAGTTCCTCGACGAGCTGCCGCGCAACGCGACCGGGAAGGTGCTGCGCACCAAGTTGCTGTGACAACCGAGGCTTCGCCTCGGGCCGGGGGCTTCGCCACCCGGACCCCCGAAAAGCTGTCATGAGCCACGCTGGACGTTGACGATCCGCCAGCGTCCGTCCCGGTTTTCGGCCACCACCGTGCAGGCGACGCCGTCGCGGTGCCCGCTCGCGACACCGACCCCCGGCGTCACCTCCAGGCGCGTCCACCGGAACGCGGCCGACGGCGGCCTGCCGGGCCAGTCCGCCTTGCCGAGCACGCGCCCGGCCGGGCCGTCGCCGCGGAAGCCGTCGGCCAGCAGCGGCTGCAGCGCGCCGGTGTCGCCGCCCGCGTCGGCGTCCCGCCAGCGGGCCAGCAGCTCTTCGAACGTCTCCACGGTTCCGAAGGTCGCAGGCACCGGGTGGCCGAACATCGGCCACCTGGCCGAGATCCGCTGGCAGACTGGCCGGGCCATGACTGAGACGAAACTCCTCCCGGCGGGCACGGTCACGATCCTGTGCGCCGGCGACGCCACCCCAACCGTCTTCGCGACGCCCGAAGCGGCCTTGGCGACACTGACCGGCGGCCCGGCGGCCGTCCACACCGGAGAAGTGCTGGTCCGCGACGACGGCACGCCTGCCGGGCCGGCCGTCCGCCGCTGCGAGCACTTGCGCGCGCTGGCGGACGACGGCCGGATCCTCGTGTCGGCGCGCACGGCGGCGGCCCTCGGGGACGCCGTCACACTGCGCGACCTCGGCGTCCACCGCCTGCCGGACCTCACCGCGCCCGAGCGGGTCTACGAACTCGGCGAGACAGCCGATCCGCGGCCGCTGCGCTCGCTCGACGCGGTCCCGAACAACCTGCCCGTGCAGCTGACCGGGTTCGTCGGCCGCGAGACCGAGGTCGGCGACGTCCGGCGGCGGCTCGCCGAGACGCGGCTCGTCACGCTGGCCGGCCCGGGCGGCAGCGGCAAGACACGGCTGGCCGCGCAGGTGGCCGCCACCGACGGGTGGCCCGGCGGCGTGTGGTGGGTGGAGCTGGACGCCGTCACCGGGCACGCCGAGGTCGCCGAACTGGTCGCCGCGACGCTCGGCGTGCCGGTGGAGCCGCACGTGGGCGCCGCCCGCTCGGTCGCGACGGAGCTGCGTGACCGCCGCGTGCTGCTCTGCCTCGACAACTGCGAGCAGGTGCTCGACGGCGTCGCCGACGTCGCCGTCGAACTGCTGCGGTCGTGCCCGGAGGTCGCGGTGCTGACGACCAGCCGGGAACCGCTCGGCGTGCCGGGGGAGACGGTGTGGCGGGTGCCGCCGCTGGCCGTCGAGGAAGCCGTCGCGTTGTTCGTCGAACGCGCGGGCGCGGTCCGGCCACTGTTCACTTTGGACAGTTCCAGCGTGACCGCCGTCCGGTCGATCTGCACGCGGCTCGACGGCATCCCCCTGGCCGTCGAGCTGGCCGCCGCCTGGCTGGGAACCCTGGCGCCGCACCAGATCGACGCCGGCCTCGACGACCGGTTCGCGCTGCTCACCCGCGGCCCCCGCGGGGTGCCGGCGCGGCAGCGGACCCTCGAAGGCTCGATCGCGTGGAGCCACGACCAGCTCGTCGCGGAAGACCGCGCGGTGTTCCGGCGGCTCGCGGTGTTCGCCGGCGGGTTCACCCTCGACGCGGCGGGCGGCCCGGCCGTGCTGCCCGCGCTCGGCCGGCTCGTCGACAAGTCCTTGGTGCTGGCCGAAGACGGGCGCTACCGGCTGCTGGAGACGCTCCGCGAGTACGCGGCCGCCCGGCTGGCCGAGGCCGGCGAGACCGACGCCGTACGAGACCGCCACCTCGACCACTACCTCGCGCTGGCCGAGGCCGCCGAGCCCGAGCTGGACCGCGACAAGGACGCCTGGCGGGCCCGGATGGAGCCCGAGCGCGACAACCTGCGCGCGGCCCTGGAATGGGGGCTGGCGCGGGAAGACGCCACGCGCGGACGACGGCTCGCCGCCGCCGTCGCGTGGCTGTGGAACCTGCGCGGCCGCGGCCACGAGGGCTTGGCGTACCTGAAACGCGCGGTCGCGCGGTGCCCGGACGACCGGACGGTCCTGCAGGCCCGGCTGCTGACCGGGATGGGGCTCGTCGCGGACACGACGGCGCCGTTCGACCTCGAAGCCGCGCGGCAGGGCCTGGACCTCGCCACCGAACTCGGCGAAGCGGGCCTTCGCGCGCGATGCCTTTCGCTGACCGGCCTCGGTCACCTGTACACGGACCTGGACACCGCCTGGGACGTCGCCGTCGAAGCCGAGAAGGTCGCCGAAGACGCCGGAGACGGCTTCGCGCGCGACAGCGCGTTGATGCTGCGCGGGATCGTCCAGTTCGTCCGCGACCGCCACGACGAAGCCGCGCCCTTGCTCACCGAAGCGGGTGAAGGACTCCTCCGCCACGGAGACCGTGGCCTCGGCTCCACCGTCCTCAGTGTCCGGTCGATGATCGCGCTCGACGCGGCGGACCTGCCGCGGGCGCGTGAACTGGCCGGGCACGCCGTCGACGTCGCCGCGCCGCTCGGGGACTTCCACCGGGTCAACACGACGCTGTGCCAGCTCGCGCTGGTGCACTGCCTGGCCGGGGACGTCGAGGCCGGGTTCCGCGTGATGGAGCCGTTCCTCCGGCTGGTCGAGACCGCTGGCGACGTCTTCGTGCCGGGCATGGCCCGGGTGATGGGCGAGCTGCACTGGCGGCGCGGCGAGTTCGAAGCGGCGCTGGGCTGGTTCGAGCGCGAAGCCGTTCCCGGGACGTACATGGCGTCGCAGGGACTGGCCGAACGCGGGGCCGTGCTGCGCGCGCTCGGCCGGACCGAGGAGGCCGCTTCGGTGCTCACCACCGCCGTGGAGCTCACCCGCCGCTGGGCCCTGCCGTCACCCCTGGCCGGTGTCCTGGAGCAGCAGGGGTACCTGGCGGAGCCGGAGCAGGCCGCCGAGCTGCAGCACGAAGCACTGACGCTGCGCGTCGACCACGGCCTCCGCCTCGGCGTCCTGGCCAGTCTCGACGCGCTGACCACGCTGCTCGCGCGCACCGGACGCGAGGCCGACGCCGCCCGGGTGCTCGTCTCGGCTTCGCGGGCCCGGGCCGAGCTGGGGTTCCCACGCCGTCCCAGCGAGCAGGCCGAGCTGGACGCCCTCGGGCTCGCGACGGACGAGACGCCGATGCGCCTCGACGACGTCGTCGCGTTCGTCCGCCGCACCCGAGGAGCCCGCGGCCGCCCGTCGAGCGGCTGGGGGAGCCTGACGCCGACTGAGCTGGAGGTCGTGAAGCTCGCGGCCGAGGGCTGCACGAACCCCGAGATCGGCACCCGGCTGTTCATGAGCCGCGGCACGGTGAAGACGCACCTCGCGCACGTCTACGCCAAGCTGGGCATCGCGAACCGCACCGAGCTGGCCACCGTGGCCGCGGCGCAGCTGACGTGATTCAGTCCCAGTCGATGCCGAAGACGCCGGGGCCGAAGTCCACCGCCACCGCGTGGACGCCGTCGGCGCCGTCGAGCTTGAGGGGGCGCCGGGCGAGCGTGCCGGTCGTGCCGTGGCGGGAGTACTGCCAGCAGCTGCCGGGCGCGGTGCCCGGCGCGAACCGGACCTCCAGCAGGTACTCCGGCACCGGGCGGCGGAACTCGCGGTAGTGGGTGTTGCGGCACTCCGGGTACGGCGGCCCGCTGTTGGTCAGCGTGTACTCGATCAGGTGCGTCTCGCCCCGGTTGATCTGCGTGCCGAAGAGCAGTTCGGCGACGATGAGGCCGTGGGCTTCGTCGACCTCGGCGCGGCCGACCCGGCAGTTGCGCACGGCGTGCAGCTCCGGCGGGCCCGCCGCGGGGTCGTCCTGGGTGTAGATCAGCAGCCAGCGGTCCTGGCCGTCCGCGGCCGCCTGGAACACCGCGCGGGCGGTGACGGCGCGCTGGCCGCCGTCCTCGGCGATTTCGCACAGGTCGTGCAGCCCGACCAGCTTCAGCGGGTGCGGGCGCTCCAGTGCCTGCGGCGCGCCGACCTTGTCCAGCAGCGGCTGCAGCACTTCACGCGGGAAAGCCATCGGCTCGCGGGTGTGCCGCTTCCCGGCGCCGCCGCGCGGCCTGGGCGGCGGCAGCAGCCCGAGCAGGGCACCGGCGGGGATGTCGAGGATGTCTTCGAGCGTCCGGACGGCCGACAGCGAGCTCTGGCGCTCCGGCTGCCGTTTCCCGGACTGCCAGTAGCTGAGCGCCGTCACGCTGACGACGACGCCGCGGGCCCGCAGCCGCGCCTGGATCCGGTCGAGCGACAGCCCGCTGGTGGCGATGGCCGCGCGCAGCTGAGTCGCGAACGCGGTGCGCTCACCGTCCTGACCGCCCGTGCTGCCCGCCATTGCCGATCCGACCCGCCCCGTGCCGTCCCCCTGGATCTCCGACACGGAGCACGTTAGCAGGATCCGGGGTACCCCCAGCGCCCCTCTTGCCCACGGCCGCCCGCAGGGGGTCATTCGGGCGAACGGGCTAGTACTGGCAACTGTGAACCATTGCCCCGGCCTGGGCGGGCACGCTTACATAACTTGCCTGCGCCGGTGGCTCCGCCTCCCCCTCACGGCCCATCCGGGCGCAGGTGACCGGCCGCGAGAGCGGGTCCGGCTCCGGTTCACCCGGCCGCGTTGTGCGACCGGCCGGTGTGGCCGCGCGATGACCGGTGGCCCGGCGACGCCCCCAGCGCCGGGCCACCGGTCTTGTTACCACCGGGTAGCATCCGGGACATGACGCTCCGGCAGAACATCCTGATCACCGGCGCCAGCAGCGGGTTGGGCGAAGGAATGGCCCGCCGGTTCGCGGCTAAGGGGCGCAACCTGGCGCTGTGCGCACGGCGGACCGAGCGGCTCGAGAAGCTGGCCGCCGAGCTGACCGCCGCGCACCCGGGGATCAAGGTCGTCACGCGCACTCTCGACGTCACCGACCACGACCGCGTGTTCACCGTCTTCGAGGAGTTCCGCGCCGAACTCGGCTCCCTCGATCGGGTGATTGTGAACGCCGGGCTCGGGAAGGGGCAGCCGGTCGGCACGGGCCGGTTCGACGCCAACCGCCAGACCCTCGAAGTCAACTTCGTCGCGGCCGCGGCCCAGATCGAAGCCGCCGCCGGGATCTTCCGCGAGCAGGGCCACGGGCACCTGGCGGTGGTCTCCTCGTTCACCGCGCTCCGCGGCTTCCCGGGCAGCCTCACCGCGTACGCCGCTTCGAAGGTGGGGATCTCGGCGTTCGTCGACGGCACCCGGATCGAGCTGAAGCGCAAGGGCATCACCGTCACCGACGTCCGGCCCGGCTACATCGAGTCGGAGATGAACGACCGGATCGGCCGGAACCCGCTGCTGGCCAAGGCCGAGCGCGGCGCCAGGGCGCTGGCCAAGGCGATCGAGGCCGAGCCGGCGCGCGCCTACGTCCCGGCGTGGCCGTGGGTGCCGCTGAGCGTCGTCATGCGCCTGCTGCCGGGCTCGCTGCTGCGGAAGATCGCGTGAACGCCCCGGTCGAGGTCCGCGCGGAGGACGCCTTCGACGCGGCCGCGGTGCACGCCTGGCTGAGCACGAAGGTCGAGGGCCTCGGAGACGAACCGCCGCTCGTCCGGCAGTTCCCCGGTGGCGCGTCGAACCTGACCTACCAGCTGACCTACCCGGACCGGGAGCTGATCCTGCGCCGCCCGCCCGCCGGGCACAAGGCCGCGTCGGCGCACGACATGCGGCGCGAGTACCGCGTCCAGCACGCGCTGAAGCCGGTGTTCCCGTACGTGCCGCGGATGCTGGCGTTCGGCGACGACGAGCGCGTGCTCGGTGGCGACTTCTACGTCATGGAGAAGCTCGACGGCCTGATCCTGCGCGGCGACCTGCCCGAGGGAATGACGCTGACACCGGAGCAGGCGCGGGAGCTGTCCGGCAAGGTCGTGGACCGGCTCGTGGACCTGCACGCCGTCGACGTCGGGAAGGCCGGGCTCGCCGATCTCGGCAAGGGTGCGGGCTACGTCGGACGGCAGATCCGCGGCTGGTCGGAGCGGTACGTCGCGGCGCGCACGGAGAACGTCGGCGACTTCGCCGAAGTGCGCGCGTGGCTGGCGGAGAACCAGCCCGCCGAGGTGAAGATCTGCCTGATCCACAACGACTACCGGCTCGACAACCTGGTCCTGGACGGCCCGGAGACGCTGAACATCACCGGCGTGCTCGACTGGGAGATGGCCACGCTCGGCGACCCGCTGATGGAGCTCGGCAGCATGCTGGCCTACTGGGTCGAGGCCGGCGACGACGACGTCATGCACGCCAGCCGTCGGCAGCCGACGCACCTGCCGGGCATGTTCACCCGCGAGGAGTTCGTCGCCCGCTACGCCGAAAAGACCGGGCTCGAGATCGGCGACTGGCGGTTCTACGAGGTCTACGGCCTGTTCCGGCTCGCGGCCGTGCTGCAGCAGCTGTACCGGCGTTACCACGACGGCGCCACCCGCAACCCGGCGTTCAAGGACTTCTGGCAGTTCGTCGGCTACCTCGACTGGCGCTGCCGGGAGATCATCGCGAAGGGACGGGTCTAGTGGGCGCGATCTACCTGGTCCGGCACGGACAGGCGTCGTTCGGCGCGTCCGACTACGACGCGCTGTCCCCGCGCGGCTTCGAACAGTCCACTGTGGTCGGTGCGGAACTGCTGCGGCGCAACGTCTCCTTCAGCCAGATCCGCTCGGGTACGCTGGCCCGGCAGCGCGACACGGCGGCCACGGCGCTGAAGGCGCTCGGTACCGACGTCCCGGTGGTCGAAGACCCGCGCTGGAACGAGTACGACCACGTCGACATCGCGCTGCACCACGCCGGCGGGGCACCGCAGGAGGATTCCCGGGCCTACCAAGGGCTCCTCGACGCGGCGCTCACGGCGTGGACGTCGGCCGGCGCCGACGGGCCGTGCGCCGAGACGTGGCCCGCGTTCCTCTCGCGGTGCCGTGACGCCCTCGCCGACCTCGTCGTCTCGCTGGGCAAGGGCGAGCACGCGGTCGTGTTCACCTCCGGCGGCGTGATCGCCACGGTCTGCGGCCTGCTCATGGGCACCCCCGAGACCGGCCTGCTCAAGCTCAACCGCGTCACGGTCAACGGCGGCATCACGAAGCTGGTGTCCGGACGCGGCGGCGTCACGCTGCTGTCGTTCAACGAGCACCCGCACTTCGAGGCGGACGCGGCCTCGTTGCTCACCTACCGGTAGGAGGCACCCGATGCGGTTCGGTGACGTCACGCTCATCCCGGTCGGCGGCCACGGCCCGGAGGACGTCGTGGTAGACGGCGAAGGCCGGGTCTACACCGGCGTCGACGACGGGCGCGTCCTGCGTGTCTCGCCCGACGGACGGCACATCGACGTCGTCGCCGACACCGGCGGCCGCCCGCTGGGGCTGGAGCTGTACGGCGACGACGAGCTGCTGATCTGCGACGCGCGGGCCGGGCTGCTGGTGGTGCCCTTGTCGGGCGGGACGCCATCGGTGCTCGCCACGTCGGCCCTCGGCCTGGACTTCGTGTTCTGCAACAACGCCGCGGTGGCCGCGGACGGCACGATCTACTTCACCGACTCCTCCCGCCGGTTCGGCATCGACAGGTGGCGCGACGACCTCATCGAGCAGACGGCGGGCGGCCGCCTGCTCCGGCGCTCCCCGGACGGCTCGATCGACCTGCTGCTCGACGGCCTCCAGTTCGCGAACGGCGTCGCGCTGGCCCCGGACGAGTCGTTCGTCGCGGTGGCCGAGACGGGCGCGTTCCGGGTTTCACGCGTGCGGCTTTCCGACGGCCGGTCCGACGTGTTCGTCGACGGTCTGTGGGGTTTCCCGGACAACATCTCGACCGGCACGGACGGGCTCATCTGGGTCACGCAGGCGTCGCCCCGGGTGGCGGCGCTGGACGTGGCGCGCCGCCTCCCGGCCTTCTTGCGCGCGGGGATCCGCGCGCTCCCGACGTCGTTGCAGCCCCGTCCGGGCCGCGAGGTGGGGGTGCTGGGCGTCGCGGCGGACGGCAAGGTCGAACGCGAGCTGCGCGGCGAGATCCCCGGGTTCCACATGCTCGTGGGTGTCCGCGAGTGGCGGGGGAAGCTGTATTTCGGCTCTTTGGAGGAGTCGGCGATCGCGGTGACACCTACCATCGGGTAATGCTGAGCAACGTCCGGATCGAAGCGCGCATCCCCACCCAGGACCTGGCCCGCGCCCGGCGCTGGTACGCGGAAAAGCTCGGGCTCGAGGCCGTCGAAGAACGGAGAAGCGGCCTGCGTTACGAAGGTGCGTCGGGCGTTTTCTGCCTGTACGCCTCGACAGGGGTGTCGGACGGATCGTTCACGCAGGTCGCCTTCTACGTCGACGACCTCGAAGCGACGGTCGCCGTGCTGCGGGAGCGCGGCGTCGTCTTCGAGGAGTACGAAGGCATGCGCGGCGGCATCATGGAGATCGACGGCAACTACCCGAGCAAGGGCAGCGGCGAGCGGGCCGCGTGGTTCCGCGACAGCGAGGGCAACCTCATCGGCCTCGCCGAAGTGGTGCCCTGACGCGCTGCTCAGGCCCGGCTGCGCCGGCGCTTGAGGCGGGTGAGGACGAACCACGTGTGCCCGATCCCGAGCGGAATCACGATCAGGGCCCAGAAAACGAACTCACCGGTGCTCGGCCGGTCGTATTTCACCGTCAGCCACCAGGCGAGCACGCCACCGAGGACGGCGACGAACAGGCACGCCCACACCCGGTGGCCGACCGCCCACGATTCGAGCTTGGACAACGGCCTCTCGTTCCGCACCATGGATTCTTCCCCTCAGCCGGTCGAAGGAAGAATGCCCGGATTGCCCGCTCCCAAACCCGGCCTGGGACGGCTCAGCGGCCCGTCCAGCGCGGCTCCCGCCCCGCGGTCCAGGCCGCGTAGAACTCCTTGTGGTCCTTGGCCGTCATCAGCAGCGCCTGCGTGATCGCCTCCAGCTCGATCGCACTGCCCAGGTCCATGTCCAGCTCACGGGTCAGCAGCACCTTCGTCGTCGCGTACGCCAACGCCGGACCATCGGCCAGCCGCCGCGCCAAGGCCGCGGCAGTGGCAGGCAGCTCCTCATCGGAAACCACCTGTGAAGCCAGCCCGATCTCCGCCGCCCGAGAAGCCGATACCTTGTCGCCCAGGATCAGCAGCTCCGTCGCGCGGCCCAGTCCCACCAGGCGCGGCAGCAGGTACGCCGACCCCATGTCCGCGCCCGCCAACCCCACCTTCGTGAACAGGAACGCGAACTTCGCCGACTCCGCCAGCAGCCGGAAGTCGCTGGCCAGCGCGATCACCGAACCCGCGCCCGCCGCGACGCCGTTGACCGCCGCGATCACCGGCAGCGGGCACTCGCGCAGCGCCTTCACCACCGCGCCGGTCATGCGCGTGAACTCCAGCAGCTCCGCGGTCTCGAACTTCTGCAGCTCGCCGATGATCTCCTCGACGTCGCCGCCGGAGCAGAACCCGCGGCCGCGGCCGGTGATCACCAGCACCCGGACGTCTTCGTGCTGCGGCAGCTCGATGATGAGGTCCCGCAGGTCGGCGTAGACGTCGAAGGTCAGCGCGTTCAGCTTCTCGGGCCGGTCGAACGTGACTGTGGCGACGCCGTCGGCCACGGTGAACTCGAAGTGTTCCCACTCCTTCGTCAGCGGTGCGGTCGCGCGGAACGGGCTCATGACTGGATTCCTCCGCCGTCGAGTACGAGGGTCTGGCCGTTGATCGCGGCGGCTTCCGGCGCCGCCAGGAAGGAGACGGCGAAGGCCACCTCCGAAGGTTCCAGCAGCCGGCCGAGCGGGGACGCCGCCGCCAACGCGGATTCCGCTTCCGAAGAGGAACGTCCGGACCGCGAGACGATCCTCGCCACCGAGGTCGCCGTCATGTCGGTGCGGACGAATGCCGGGCACACCGCGTTCGCCGTGACGCCGGTGCCGGCCAGCTCCGCCGCCACGGCGCGCATGAATCCGACGGCCGCATGCTTCGACGCCGTGTATCCGGCCGTGTAGCGGTAGCCGACGTGCGAGGCCGTCGACGCCACCGTGACGATCCGGCCGCTGTCGCGCGAACGCATCCCGTCCAGAACTGCGCGCGTGCACAGGAAAGCGCCCGTCGCGTTCACCTCGAATTGCTCGCGCCAGTCGTCGAGCGAAGTCCGCGCCACCGGGGCGCTCGAAGAGATCCCGGCGTTGTTGACCAGCACGTCCACCGGCTCCGCCGACGCGAAATAGGCCGCGACGGCTTCCTCGTCGGTGACGTCGCATTCGGCCCGGCCCGGCGCGAGCACCGTGTCACCCGCAGCGCGGAACCGGGCCGCGATCGCCGCGCCGATGCCGCGCGTGCCGCCGGTGACCACGACCAGGCGGCTCACGGGCGGCCCGCCAGGGCGCGCCGGTCGAGTTTTCCGTTGGCGGTGCGGGGGAGTTCCGGCATGAAGACCACCTCGCGGGGGTACTTGTGCTTGGCCAGGTGGGCTTTCGCGTGGTTCTTCAGCTCATCGGCGGAGACCGCGGAACCCGGCCGCAGCACGACGTACGCGCGCGGGACGACCAGCCCCTCGGCCTCGTGACCGACCACCGCGCAGTCCATCACCGCAGCGTGGCCGAGCAGGCAGTCCTCGATCTCGCCGGGCGCGACGAACACGCCGCCGACCTTGAGCAGCGCGTCGGCGCGCCCGTGGTGGCGGAAGCACCCGTCCGGGTCGCGGCTGAAGAGGTCGCCGGAGGTGAGCGTGTCGCCGTCGAACGTCCGCGCGGACCTCTCCGGGTCGCCGAAGTACTCCAGCGCGATCGTCGGGCCGGTGACCCGCAACGGCCCGATCTCCCCGTCCGGCAACGGTTTTCCGAGCTCGTCGACGACCTGTGCCGAGTACCCGGGCACCTCGGTGCCGAGCGTGCCGACGCGAGCTTGCCCCGGCCGGTTCGACAGGTAGATGTGGTACGCCTCGGACGAGCCGATCCCGTCGACGACCGGCACGCCGAAGGCCGCGTCCCACTTGCGGTGCAGCTCCGAGGGCAGTGCCTCACCCGCCGACGTCGTCATCCGCAGGCAGCTCAGGTCCTGCCCGGCCGCGGCCGGGTGCGCGACCATCGCGCTCATCATGGTCGGCACGTTGACCAGCACGGTCGGGCGGTGGCGGGCGATCAGCTCGAAGATCAGGTCCGCGGTGCTGCGCTCGGGGAAGGCGATCCCGGCGGCGCCGACGCCGAACGGGAACAGCGCCACCAGGTCGCGCGCGTACCCGAAGAACAGCTTGGGGACGGCGAGAATCCGGTCGTCCTCACGCAGGCCGAGCACCTGGACGGCGTACCGTTCGAAGCTCTCCAGCGGACTGCGCAAGGGATGCACGCACGCCTTGGGCGCACCGGTGCTGCCGGTGGTGAACTTCCAGATCCCGACGTCGTCCACGGTGGTCGGCGCCGCTCCGAGGGTGTCCGGCGCCGCGTCGACGAGCGTCCGGAATGGACGTTCACCCGGGCGCAGCTCGTCCTCTGGCACGCCGGTGACCAGCAGGTTCCGGGCACCCGCCTCGCGCAACGCGGGCAGCGTGACAGCGTCCGCGAGCACCACGGCGGCTTCGGTGTAGCCGAGGTAGTACGCGTAGTCCTTCGGCTGCAGGAACGGGTAGACCTCGGCGGTGACCGCGCCGATCTTCTGCGCGCCGTACCACGCCGCGACGAACTCGTCACCGTCGCTCAGCGCCAGCAGCACGCGCTGTCCTTTTCGGACACCCGCGTCGAGCAGCACGTGACCCACGCGGTTGGTGAGCCGCGCCAGCTGCGCGTAGCTGATCGAACGATCCCCGACGAGCAGGGCGGTCCGGTCGCCGCGGCCCTCGGTCACGTGCCGGTCGAGGAAGTGCGTGGCGAGGTTGAACGGCTCACTCACCGGCCAGCTCCCGGATCGCTTCCACCAGCAGGTCGGTCAACGTCGAGAACGTCTCGGTGCCTTCTTCGGCGGTCGCCTCGGCGGGCTTGCCGCAGTACGCCTCGGGCATCCCCATGGCGCGGAACCCGCCGTCTTCGGGGGCCGCCGCCAATCCATCCATGCCCCCGCCACCACCCTCAACGGAGGCGCTTCGCGCCGCTGTCAAACTGACCGGCACGTGCGGCAGCGTCCGCATCAGCGCCTGGTCGACCAGCTCGGGCCGGTCGGCGAGCACCAGCGACGTCTCGTACCGCCCGGCGTGGCACTCGCCGGACCGGAACTCCTCGGTCAGCCGCTGCGCGTGCCGCCGCCGGACCAGGTCGAGCAGGGCGACGCGTCCGTCGTAGGCGAAGTTCAGCGTCTCCACCGCCCGCCGCAGCGTGACCAGGTGCGCGGGCTCGAAGTGGTTGTTGACCAGCAGGATCCGGCGCAGGCGCTGGCCGATCAGCGACGCGCCGATGTCGACGAGCAGCGAGTGCAGCGTCTCCTCGCCGATGTGGACGCCGCCGGCGAACCCGGACGCGAACCGCGTCACGCCGTAGGGCACCTCGGGCAGGACCAGCACGTGGACGTCCTCGTCGGCGGCCAGCCGCTCGGCCGCGCGCTCGCACATCCCGCGCGAGATCAGCGGGTCGGTGCCCAGTGGCGCGTGCGGGCCGTGCGGCTCGATCGCGCCCAGCGGGAGCAGCAGGACCGGGACGCGGGGGCCGTCCACAAGTGCGGCCACCTGCGGCGAGCTGAGGTCCGCGAAGTACGTCACGCAAATCAAGCTACACCGCAGCGGCCTGAGGTGTATAGAGTTGCGTTCATGCCCGCCGACGCCTTCGAAGCCAGCCCCCAGGAGCTGGTCGTGACGTTGCTGGGCAGCTACGTGCACCCGCGTGAGACCCGCCGGGTGTGGTCGGGCGGCCTGGTCGCGGTGCTCGCCGAGCTGGGTTTCTCCGACGGCGCCGCCCGCATCGCGCTCACCCGCCTGGTGCGCCGCGGCCTGCTGCAGCGCCACCGCGAAGGCCGCACCGTGCACTACTCGCTGACCCGGCGCACCATCGCCCTGCTCGCCGACGGCGACCACCGGATCTTCTCCCTCGGCCGCCGCGAGCGCGCCGCCGGCGAGTGGACCGTGCTGTGGCAGAGCATCCCGGAGAGCCGGCGGCAGGCCAGGGAACGCCTGGTCAGGCGGCTGCGGTTCCTCGGGTTCGGGCCCTATCAGGACGGCACCTGGATCGCCCCGCACGATCGCGAGGCCGAGGTCGTCGCCCTGCTCGGCGAACTCGACGTCACCGAGCACGCCGGGCTGCTGCTCGGCCGGCCGTCGGCCGCGCTGGACGTCCGCCGCTTCGCCGGGCGGGCCTGGGACCTCGACGACCTGGCCGCGCGGTACACCGCGTTCGTCGGCCAGTTCGGCGGGTACGCGGACAAGGACGTTTCGGACGCCGAAGCGTTCGAGGTCCGGACCCGCCTGGTGCACACGTTCCGGGCGTTCCCCTCGCTCGACCCCGAACTGCCCGCCGACCTGGTGCCCGCACCGGATCGCCGGGCGGCGGCCGTCGAGCTGTTCCACGATTTGTACGCCGCGCTCGCGGACCCCGCTCAGCGCCATTTCGACGAGGTGACCCAAGGATGACGGAAACCAGTCAAGCGACCCAGGAAGCGCTGAGCTACACCTCGTACCTCGCGCTGGACGACGTGCTGAACGCGCAGCGCACGCGGTCGGACGAGCACGACGAGCTGCTGTTCATCGTGATCCACCAGGTCTACGAACTGTGGTTCAAGCAGATCCTGCACGAAATGACCTTCCTGCAGGAGAACCTCCTGGCGGGCAACACCGCGCACTCCATCCGCACGCTGCGCCGGATCCTGACGATCCTCAAGGTCGCCGTCGCGCAGATCGACGTGCTGGAGACCATGACGCCCAGCCAGTTCACCAGTTTCCGCGCCCGTTTGGACGCTTCGAGCGGCTTCCAGTCGGCCCAGTTCCGCGAGCTGGAGGCGGTGCTCGGGCGCCGTGACGAGCGCGTGTTCGCGCACTACCCGGAAGACGGCGAACAGCGGAAACGCATCGCCGACGCGATGGCGCGCCCGTCGTTGTTCGACTCTTTTCTCGCGTACCTCAAGGCTTCCGGCTACCCAGTCGAGTGTGACCGAGACGTCACTCGACCGGTGGAGCCGTCCCCGGCCCTGCAGGCGATATTGCTGGACGTGTACAGCGACGACGGGGGACCCTCGGTCGTCGCGGAGTCTCTGGTCGATCTCGACGAAGGGATGCAGGAGTGGCGCTACCGGCACGTGAAGATGGTCGAACGCACCATCGGCGACAAGACCGGGACAGGAGGATCATCCGGCGCTACGTACCTGCGTACCACGCTGTTCCAGCCGATGTTCCCGGATCTCTGGGCCGTACGGAGCCGACTTTGACCACTTTGGACGATCTGCGCGCGGACGACAACGCCCTCGCCGCGCACTACTCCCGGTTCGCGGTGGCCGAACGCCTCCTGCTGTCCGGGCACTCGCACCAGGCCTGGCCGGACGTCGCGGAGGAGGGACTGCTCGAGTCCTTCGCCGACGCTGCGCGCGACGTCGACGTGAAGTGGGAGCGCGCCTTCGCGAAGGCGGACGAGCTGCGCGCGGGCTTCCGCCTGCTGCTCGGCGACCCGCACGGCGAGTACGCGCTCGGCGCGAGCACGCACGACCTGGTGCTGCGGTTCCTCTCGGCGATGGAGCTGCCGCGGCGGCCGCGGCTGGTCACCACCGACGGCGAGTTCCACACCCTGCGCCGTCAGCTCGCCCGCCTCGAAGAGGAGGGCGTCGAGGTCGTGCGGGTGCCGCTCGACCCGGTGAAGACGCTCGCCGAGCGCGTCGCCGCGGAGGTCGACGGCAACACCGCGGCGGTGCTCGTCTCGGCGGTGCTGTTCGAGACGTCGAGGCTCGTGCCCGGGCTGGCGCACCTCGCCGACGTCTGCCGCGGCCGCTCGATCGAGCTCGTCGTCGACGCCTACCACGCGCTCGGCGTCGTGCCGTTCCCGCTGCACGACCTCGGGCTCACCAACGCCTGGGTGCTCGGCGGCGGCTACAAGTACCTCCAGCTGGGCGAGGGCAACTGCTTCCTGCGGCTGCCGGCCCACGCCCAGGAGCTGCGGCCGGTGATCACCGGCTGGTACGCCGAGTTCGGCGCGCTCGCCGACGAGCGGCACCCCGGCAAGGTCCCGTACGCCACCGGCGGCGACCGGTTCGCCGGCGCGACCTACGACCCGGCCAGCCACTACCGCGGCGTCCGGGTCCAGCGGTTCTTCGCCGAGCAGGGGCTGACCCCGGAGTTCCTGCGCGAGGTTTCGCAGCACCAGGTGGGGCTGCTCGCGTCGGTGTTCGACAAGCTCGCGCTGCCCGAGGACGTCGTCACCCGCGACCGCGAGACGCCGCCCGGGATGCTCGGCGGGTTCCTCTCGCTGCGCTGCGCCGACGCCGCCGGGCTGCAGGCGGCGCTGGCCGCTCACGGCGTCCGCACCGACAGCCGGGGCCCCTACCTGCGCTTCGGCCCCGCGCCGTACCTCTCCGACACGCAGCTGGAGACGGCGATGGGCACCCTCGGCACGGTGGTCCGAGGCTGATCACCCGTTCGTATCCCGGACCGCCACTGGTCCGGCGCACGGCGAAGATCTAGGTTGATCCCGGGCACCCGGGCGGACGACCTCCGCGCCGGGTTTCCGACAACCCCCGTGAAGCGCGTCCCGGCCACGAACCGGGCGCGGGAGACAAAGGAGTCACCACCGTGACCGAAGGAGTGTTCGCCCGGGGCACCGGGCACGAACAAGTCGTGTACTGCCACGACGCGGCCAGTGGCCTGAAGGCCATCATCGGCATCTACTCCACCGCGCTCGGTCCCGCGCTGGGCGGGACGCGCTTCCACCCCTACGCCACCGAATCCGACGCGCTCGACGACGTCCTCGCGCTGTCCAAGGGCATGGCGTACAAGAACGCGCTGGCCGGGCTCGACCTCGGCGGCGGCAAGGCCGTCATCATCGGCGACCCGAAGACGCTCAAGTCCGAAGCGCTGCTGCGCGCGTACGGGCGTTTCGTGCAGTCCCTGGGCGGCCGCTACATCACGGCGTGCGACGTGGGCACGTACGTCCACGACATGGACGTCGTGGCTCGCGAGTGCCAGTACGTCACCGGCCGCTCGCCCGAGGACGGCGGGGCGGGCGACTCGTCCGTGCTCACCGCGTTCGGCGTCTACCAGGGCATGCGGGCCTCGGCCGAGCACGTCTGGGGCAGCCCGGACCTGGCGGGCAAGCGCGTCGGCGTGGCCGGCGTCGGCAAGGTCGGGCACATCCTCGTCGGGCACCTCGTGGACGCCGGCGCGCAGGTGACGATCACCGACGTGTGGTCGCCGGCCATCGAGCGCACCCGGTCGGTGTACGGCGACGTCCAGGTGGCGTCCGATGTGGACACCCTGCTGCGGTCCGAGCTGGACGTCTTCGCGCCGTGCGCCCTCGGCGGCGTGCTGAACGACGAAACCGTGCCGGTGCTCGGCGCCCGCGTCGTCTGCGGCGCGGCGAACAACCAGCTCGCCCACGCCGGCATCGACAAGCAGCTCGCCGACCGCGGCGTCCTGTACGCGCCGGACTACCTGGTGAACGCCGGCGGCGTCATCCAGGTCGACGACGAGCGGCACGGCTTCGACTTCGACCGCGCGAAGCGCAAGACGACGGCCATCTACGACACGACGAAGGCCGTGTTCGCGCTGGCCGACACCGAGGGCGTGCCCCCGGCGACGGCGGCCGACCGGCTCGCCGAGCGGCGGATGGCCGAGGTCGGGCGGCTGCGCTCCATCCTGACCGTCTAGTTCCGGAACGTCACGAGGGGCACCCTCATGGACACCATGGCCATGAAGGTGCCCCTCGGGGAGCGCGAAAGCTCAGCCGCTCTTGCGGCGGAAGGTCCGCTTGTTGGCCGCCGGGCCGTGGGCGTGCTGGTTCTTGCCGCCGGCGTTCTCGTGCGACGCGCCCGACCGGGCGTGGGCCTGCTTGCGTTCCAGTGCCTCGCGGAACTTGCGCTTGACGTCGTCCTCCTCGCCGCTGGGCGACGGGGTCGGTTCACTCATGCTTACCTCCGAAAACGACGACGTGTGACCGCTCCAGCCTGTCACCACTCAAACCGCTTGGCGAGCCGATTTGTGTCACCCTTCAGCGTTTGGGGGACGGCACGCCGCCGAACTGCACCGACGTGCGGGTCAGCGGGCGGCCGCAGTGGTCGCACAGCAGCATCGGCCGCAGCCGGTTGCCGCATTCGACGTGGTGCAGCGTGATGTCCGGCTCCTGGCCGGCCACCTCGAACCCGCGTGACCACTCGGCGATGAACGCGAGCGCCGGGAAGAACGCCAGGCCCTTCGCCGTCAGCCGGTAGTCGCGGGCGTCGGTGCGGGTCTTCGCCGTGCCGGTGCGCAGGACGCCGACCTCGACGAGCTTGCTCAGCCGGGCCGACAGCACGCTCGGGCCGATGCCCAGCTCGCGCTCGAACTCCGAGAAGTGCCGGCAGCCGAGCAGTGCCGAGACGACCAGGCCGGTCGACCAGCGGTCGCCGAGCAGCTCCATGGTGTCGGGGAAGAACATCATCGGGTCGCCGGCGAGGGATTCGGCGTCCTTGCGGCGGAAGCGCTTGGACGCGGTCGCGGCGGCGACGCCGGTGCTGTCGAGGCGTTCCGCGCGGACGTCTCGCGCGTCGACGCGGCGCCCGCAGGCGGCGCAGCCGAGGGGCGCTGATGTAGCCAGCTCGCAGTCGAGGTGGATCAGCGTCGGCAGCACCTCGCGGCGGCCTTCGACCCACTCGCGCTCCCACGCCCAGATGCAGATCAGCAGCGGCCACAGCTCCAGGCCGCGTTCGGTGAGCCGGTACTCGTGCCGCGTGCGGCGGGCGTCCCGGTACGGCACGCGGGTGAGCATGCCCGCGTCCACCATGTCCCGCAGGCGCCCGGACAGCGCGGTCGGGGAAATGCCGAGCCGCAGGCGCAACTCCTCGTACCGCCGGAAGCGCAGGAACAGGCTCTGCAGGATGAGCAGCGTCCACTGGTCGCCGACCAGTTCCAGCGCTCTTCGCAGCGGATCTCCCGCCGGTCGGACGCGGTGCGCGGTCGCTTCGGTCACTGTCATCCCCTCGATTGCTCTCTGCGGCCCAAGCGTACCTGACTACATCAAAAGAAGCCTATTGACACCTGGGTACACAAATCATAGTCTCATCTCCAACAGCCCGCGCAGCCAGGGAGCAGCCCGATGACCAGGACCTCCGAACAGCCGCTGATGGTGGCCAGGACGGCGGACACCGACGAGGCGAACCCCTACCTGCTCGGCGTCTACGCCCCGGTCGGCACCGAGATCGACGCGGAAGACCTGCGGGTCATCGGCGAGATCCCGAAGGACCTCAACGGCGTCTACCTGCGCAACGGCCCGAACCCGCGGTTCGCCCCGGAAGGCCGCTACCACTGGTTCGACGGCGACGGCATGATCCACGCCGTCCACCTGGAGAACGGCAAGGCCCGCTACCGCAACCGCTGGATCCGCACGAAGGCCTTCGAGGCCGAGTCCGCGGCGGGCAAGGCGCTCTGGACCGGCGTCATGGAGAACCCGGCGGACAACCCGTTCGGCAACTCCCACGGCCTGGGGCTCAAGGACAACGCCAACACCGACGTCGTCTTCCACCGCGGCCGGATCCTCGCCACCTGGTACCTGTGCGGCTCGCCGTACGCGGTCGACCCGCTGTCGCTCGAGACGCTGGGCGCCGAGGACTTCCTCGGCACGCTGGTCGGCGACATGATGGCCCACCCCAAGGTCGACGAGACCACCGGCGAGCTGTTCTGGTTCGACTACGGGCCGCGCCCGCCGTACCTGCGGTACGGCGTGATCAGCGCGGACGGCCGGGTCGTGAACACCACCGAGATCGAGCTGCCGGGCCCGCGCCTGCCGCACGACATGGCCATCACCGAGCACTACGCGGTGCTGATGGACCTGCCGCTGGTCCAGGACCTGCAGGCGGCGGAGCAGGGCCGTCACAAGCTGCACTTCGACCGCTCGATGCCGAGCCGCTTCGGCGTCATGCCACGCTACGGAGACGGTAGCCAGATCCGGTGGTTCGAAGCGAGCCCGTGCTACATCTACCACGTCGTCAACGCCTGGGAGGACGGCGACGAGGTCGTCCTCGACGTCTGCCGCGTGCAGCGCCCGCAGCCGCGAGCCGACGCGCACACCCCGCTGGCGAAAATGCTCTCCTATCTGCGGCTCGACGCCCAGCTGCACCGCTACCGCTTCGACCTGCGGACCGGTGCCTGCCGCGAGACGCCGCTCGACGACGGCAACACCGAGTTCCCGACCGTCGACGCCCGCGGCGTCGGCAGGCGGAACCGGTACTCCTACACGGTGCACATCTCGCCCGAATCGACGCTGAAGTTCGACGGGCTGGTGCGCCACGACAATCTTGCCGGCAACAAGACCGAATACCGGTTCGGTCCCGGCCGGTGGGGCAGTGAGGCTCCGTTCGCACCCCGCGAAGGAGCACCCGTCGATTCGGCGGACGGTTATCTGGTGACGTTCGTGCAGGACGAGCGTGAGGGACGCTCGGAACTGGACATCTTCGACGCCACCGATCTCGCTGCCGGACCCGTGGCCAGGGTCCTGCTTCCCCAGCGTGTCCCGCTCGGTTTTCACGCGACCTGGGTCCGGGCGGACCAGCTGGAAAACCTCCGCTCATGAGATGCCATCGAGAGGGTCGCGCCCGGGACTTCCGGGCGCGGGGATGGTGGAGCGCGGAGACGATCGACCAGCTCGTGAAGGAGCGGGTCAGTGCCGACCCGGAGGGTCTCGCGCTGGTCGATCCACCGAACACCACCGCACTGGTCGGACGCGACCCGGTGCGGTGGACCTGGAACCGGCTCGACGAACGCGTCGACGTCCTGGCCGCGTTCCTGCTCGCCAGAGGGGTGCGAGCAGGTGACGTCGTGGCCGTGCAGCTGCCGAACTGCTCGGCCCTGGTCCAGGCGTTCCTCGCGATCGTGCGGATCGGCGCGATCGTCACCCCGTTCCCGGTGTCCTACCGGGAGCACGAGCTGGGCCCGATGTGCCGGCGCACCGGGTCCGCGGGAGTGGTGACCGCATCCAGATACGGCGAGCACGAGCTCGCCGGGGCGGCCCTTGGGCTAGGCGCTTCGGCGCCGTCGGTCCGGTTCGTCGTCGCCAGGGGGGACGACGAACCGGCCGGCGCCCTGGCCTGGCCCGAAGATCCGCTGTCCGAAGCCGGGAAGTCCGCTTTGGACGAGTACCTGTCCGCGCTCGAGACCGACGTCGACGACTGCGTGACGATCTGCTGGACGTCCGGCACCGAAGCCGAGCCGAAGGCGGTCCCCCGCTGCCACGGGGACTGGCTGGCGACGGCCGCCGGCTGCGTCCAGGCCGCCGGGATGACCCGCGACGACGTCCTGCTCTCGCCGTTCCCCATGACGAACATGGCCGGCATCGGCGGGATGTTCCTGCCGTGGCTGCTGACCGGCGCCGTGTTCGTCCCGCACCACCCGTTCGACCTGCCGGTGTTCCTGGGGCAGCTCGCGGCCGAGCGGGTGACCTACACGCTCGCGCCACCGGCGTTGCTGACCATGCTGCTGCGCAACGAAACAGTGCTGTCCCAAAAAGTACTGTCCGGAGTGGACATTTCCGCGCTGCGGAAGATCGGGTCCGGCTCGGCCCCGCTCTCGCCGTGGCTGGTGCGCACCTGGGCGCAGCGGTACGGCATCGACATCATCAACTTCTTCGGCTCCAACGAGGGCACCGCGCTGCTGTCCGGTCCGGTGGACATCCCGGACCCGGACCAGCGCGCGAGCTACTTCCCGAACTACGCCTCCGCCGTCACCTGGTCGACGCCCGTCGCCGGCTGGACGTCGGTGCGGCTGCACGACCCGGTCACCGGTGAGCGGGTGACCGAACCCGGGCACCCCGGCGAGCTGCACATCGCCGGGCCGACGGTGTTCGCCGGTTATCTCCGGGAGATGGGCGAGCCGCTCGACACGTCGGCGTTCGACGACGACGGGCACTTCCGCACCGGCGACGTCTTCGAGATCGCCGGCGAGCGCGGGGAGTTCCTGCGCTACGTCGACCGGATGAAGGACCTCGTGATCCGCGGCGGCATGAACATCTCGCCGGCCGAAGTCGAGGGCCTGCTGGCCGGCCACCCGGACGTCGCCGACGTGGGCGTCGTCGGCGTGCCCGACGACGTCATGGGGGAGCGGGTGTGCGCGGTCGTCGTGCCCGGCGCGCGCAAGCCGACGCTGGAGGAGCTGGTCGCGTACCTGCGGGAGCGCAAGGTGGCCGCGTTCAAGCTGCCGGAACGGCTCGAATACGCGGACGCGCTTCCCCGCAACCCGGTGGGGAAGATCCTCAAGCGGCAGCTGCGGGAAAGCCTGGGGTGAGGTCATGACGGTGTTCGTGCTGGGCGGGGCACAGACCGACTTCGCGCGCAACTTCACGAAGGAAGGGCGCGGGATCCTCGAGCTGTTCGCCGAGGTCGTGCCCGCGGCTCTCGCGGACGCCGGTGTCGCGGCCGAAGACGTCGAAGTCGCGCACGTCGGAAACCTCGCGGCGGAGCTGTTCACCGGCCAGGCCCAGCTCGGCGGGCTGCTGGTGGCGGCCGTCCCGGAGCTGGACGGAGTGCCGTCGACCCGGCACGAAGCCGCGTGCGCGTCCGGCAGCACCGCCGTGCTCGCCGCGTGCGCGGACCTCGAAGCCGGCCGGTACGACCTGGCGCTGGTCATCGGGGTCGAGCTGATGCGCAACGTCGACGGGCAGCGGGCCGCCGAGCACCTCGGATCCGCCGCGTGGGCCGGGCATGAGGCCGTCGCCGCGAAGTTCCCGTGGCCCGCGCTGTTCGCGGACGTCGCTTCCGCGTACGACTCACGTTATGGACTCGATCCCGGGCACCTCGGGCTGTTCGCCGAGCACGCCTTCGCCCGGGCGACGCTGAACCCGCTGGCCCAGGCCCGCGACTGGCGTTTCCCGGCGGGCGCGTTCGGGCCCGACGACGAGCTCAACCCCGTCATCGAGGGCGGCTTGCGCAAACAGGACTGCGGCCGGATCACCGACGGCGCCGCGGCGGTCCTGCTGGCCTCGCCCGCGTTCGCCGAACGGCTCGGCGGCGGGTTCCCGCGCATCGCGGGCTTCGGGCACCGCACCGCGCACATCGGCCTCGCGCCGAAGATCGCTTCCGGCGGCGAGTACCTGTTCCCGCACCTGCGCGGCGCCGTCGTCGACGCCTACCGGCGAGCCGGCGTGCCCGGCCCCGACGCGCTCGACGTCGTCGAACTGCACGACTGCTTCACCATCACCGGCCTGGTCGCGCTGGAGCACCTCGGCGCGGCACCACCCGGCGACGGCGGCCGGTTCATCGACGGCGGCGGCCTCGACGCGGCCGGGATCAACCCGGGCGGCGGCCTGATCGGCCTCGGTCACCCGGTCGGCGCGACCGGTGTCCGCATGCTGCGCGACGCGGCCCGGCAGGTCTCGGGCACGGCCGGCGAAACGCAGGTCGGCGGCGCGCGGACGGCGTTGACGTTGAACGTCGGCGGCTCGTTCACCACAGTGGTCACCATGATCGTGCAGGCCGCCGCATGAAGCTTTCGGTGTCGCTGGGCCTCTGGCAGGACCGCCCGCCGGAGGAGGCGCTGGAAACCGCCCGCGCCGCCGAGGCCGCCGGGTACCCGGAGCTGTGGATCGGCGAGATGGCGACGTGGGACGCCTTCGCGCTCGGCACGGCGATCGGCGCGGCGACCTCGCGGATTTCCCTCACCTTCGGCCCGCTGGCGGTGACCGTGCGGGACCCGGCGACGATCGCCATGGGCGTCGCGTCGGTGGCGGCGCTGACGGGCCGGTCGACCGGGGTCGCTTTGGGGACGTCCAGCGACATCGTGGTGCGGGCCTGGCACGGCCGTTCGCGGGACCGGGCGGTCACGGCGCTGGCGGAGTCCGCGATCGCGGTCCGGCAGCTTCTCGGCGGCGAGAAGTCCACTGTGGACGGCAAGGTCGCCGGCTCGACCGGTTACCGGTTGCGGCTGGCCGCCCCGAAGTCGCCTTTGACGATCGCCGCCTTCGGCCCGCGCGCCCTCGACGTCGCCGCGCGGCACGCCGACCGGATGGTCGTCAACCTGGTCAGTCCGGCGGCCGCGGCGACGCTGGTCCGTGGACTGCGCGAAGCCGCTTCGCGCATTGACAGCACGCCGCCGCCGGTCGCTGCCTGGGTGGTCGGTGCGGCCGATCCGGGCCCCGCCGAGGTCGAACAGCTTCGCCGCGGCGTCGTCGGCTACCTCGCAGCGCCCGGCTACGCCGACATGTTCCGCGCCGAAGGCTTCGGCGCCCTCGTCGACTTCGCGCGCACCCGCCCGCACCCGCGCGAACTCCTGGCCGCGGTGCCGGTCGAGGCCATCGCCGCGGTCGGGTTGCTCGGGTCCCGCGCCGAGATCGCCGTGAAGGCCGCCGAGTACGCCGCGGCGGGCATCGACGAGCTGGCGATCGTCCCGGCCACGAGCGACGACGACCCCGGCGGCGCGAAAACTCTCGCGGCGTGTCGATCCGCCGCCGTCCCGTTCGACGCGTGGGCATGACTGAAGCCACCGAAACCAAGAACCTCGACCGGTCCGGCCTCGCGACGATGCCGTGGAGCAGGGCGCGCGACCTCCTCGCCACCCAGACGCCGCACGAGAACCTGACGTTCTTCGTCGGGACCGTCCGTCCCGACGGGCGGCCGCACGCCGCGGGCGTCGGAGCCATCTGGGTGGACGACACCCTGTATTTCGTGAGCGGGCCGGGCACGCGCCGGGCCCGCAACCTGGCGGCGAACCCGGCGTGCACCGTGTCGGTGCGGCTGCGCGGCCTCGACGTCACGATGGAAGGCGAGGCCCGCCGCGTCACCGATGCCGCGACCCTGGAGCGAGTCGCGGCCGTCTACGGCGAGGGCGGCTGGCCCGCGACGGTGATGGACGAGGGGTTCACCGCCCCGTTCATGGCACCGACCGCCGGGCCGGCGCCCTGGCACCTGTACCGGCTCGCGCTGCACCACGCCATCGGCGTCGCCACCGCCGAACCCTACGGCGCCAGCCGCTGGGACTTCACCCGCTGACCGAAGAGGCGACCAAGCCGCCGATGGCGGCCATGCCGTCGGCGTTCGGGTGCAGCGGCGCCGCGACCGACGTCGGGATCAGGCTCTCGAACCACTTCACACCGGGCGCCTTGCAGACGTCGTGCCCGATCGAAGCCGTCCGCACGTCGACGTAGTGAGCGTTGTGCGCGGCGGCCTGACGGGCCAGTGCCGCGTTCGTCTTGTCGATGCTGCCCTGGATGTAGTTCGCGTCGCGCGGGGTGAGCGGCGCGATCGGCCAGCACCCGTTGTGCCGCAGGTACGTCCCGTACCCGGCGACGTGGACGTCGGCGTTCGGCGCGTGCGCGTGGATCGCGTCCAGCAGCGCGCCCCACACCGGCTCGAACGCGGCGATCTTCTCGGCCAGCTGGTCGTGGCCGCCGGCGGTGAACCGGTCGACGCAGTCCGGAACGATCCCGGGAAGCAGGTTGATGCAGCTCGTCGCCGCACCGACCAGGCCGACGTCGTTGCCGCCGATCGTCAACGTCACGATCCGGGTCTGCGCGCTCAGCGCGTCCAGCTGCGGCGGCACCGGGCCGGCCGACGTCTGCTGCGGCGCGGTCATGTCCGCGGTCGTCGCGCCGGAGCACGTGACGTCTTCGAGCGGCACGCCGAGCTCCTTCGCGGCGACGTGCGGGTAGTCGAGCAGCGACCGGAGGCAGCCGGGAGAGGAGAGGTCCGGTGGCGGGATCAGCGGCCCGGCCGCCGCCGAATCGCCCAGCGCCACGTACTCCCCGCCCGTCCCCGCCGTCGCCGTGCCCGCCGTCGCGCTCGCCAGCGCGGTGACCATGATCGCGATGACCGCCGTCGTTCTCACTCGCACGCCGTCCTCCTTGACGTTGTGCCGATGATTGGCTTCCGTGACACCATCGGCACGCAGCGTGGCCGGATTGACTGGGAATCCGTGCAGAGAACGGGGGGATCGGTTGTGACGGAGCACAAGCGTGGCGGGGACCTCGCCCTCGGCGGACAGCGCGTGCACGAGCGGCTCACCCGGGAGGAGCCCGAACTCGTCTCCCGGGTTCTCACGCGCATCCAGGCCGAGGTCGCCGATTACCGGCGACTGCCGGTGGAGGAGCTGGCCGGCGACATCGCGGGCATCGCCCGGCAGGTGGTTCGGGCGTTCGCGCGGAGCCTGCGCGAGGACCGCGAGCTCAACGCCGCCGAGCTGCGGCAGATCGGCGCGTCCGCGGTCCGCCGCGCCGAGGAGGGCTTCCCGCTGGAGGCCGTGCTGACCGCGTACCACGTCGGCGCGCGGGAGATCTTCGCCGTCGGCTCTGCTTCGGCGAGCAGCGCGGACGTCGCCGATCTTCTCGAAGTCGCGGACCGGGTGCTCGCGTTCGCCGGCACCGTCACCGGCGCGGTCACCCGCGGCTACCTCGAGGAGCTGCGCACGAAGGTCGGCCAGGAGCACACTGCGCGCCGGACGCTGCTGTCGGTGCTCGTCGACGGCGGCCCGGTCGACGTCGTCGCCCGCAGCGCCGGGATCGCCCTGCCGGCGCGGTACCTCGTCCTGAGCGTCGAGCTCGGGCCGCACGCCGACGAGGAGTCCCCGGACGTGGACACCGGAATCGCCGTCCGCCGCAAGCTCCGCCGCTTCCTCGCGGCGTTCGAACGGTGCTGCGGCGACGGTGTGCTCGCGTCGCTCGACGGCCCCGGCGGGCTCGTCCTGCTGCCCTTGGCCGGGCGATGGGCCGACGTCGCCGAATGGCGGCAACTGCTGCACACGGCCGGCCAGGCGGCCGGCGTGGCCGTGCTCGCCGCGGCGGACACCGCGGCGCCGGAGGAGGTCCGCGAGGTGGCCGCGCAGACCGCGGACGTCCTGGACGTGCTCCGCTGGTTCGGCCGCGAACCGGGCCTCTACCGCCTCGACGACGTCCTGGTCGAGTACCAGCTGACCCGCCCGGGCGCGGCCCGTGACCGGCTCGCGGCATTGCTCGCTCCGCTCGACGCGCACCCCGAACTCGTCGAGACCCTGGCGACCTACCTGGTCCTCGACACGAATCGCCGCCGAACGGCAACGCGGCTGCACGTCCACCCGAACACGGTCGACTACCGCCTCCGCCGGGTCCGCGACCTGACCGGCGTCGACCCGCTCCACCCGGCGGGCCTGCCCCGCGTCATCGCGGCCCTCGCGGCCCGGCGGGCTTCGGGGTCACGCCGGGCTTGACTGGTGGGACCGCGAGAGGTCTCGGGCTCGCACTTCCGCGGGTCGGCGAGGCGCGGGCACCCGAACCGGCCACGGCGTCCGGGCGATCAGCCCGGCGAGTGTCCCCGCCGCCAGCGCGGCCGTCAGGACCACCGCAGCGAGCGCCGAAGCCGCGTCGAATGCCAGCTCGCCGAAGCGGCCGAGCACGAACCCGGTGTGCAGCCCCCAGGCGACCACGGTGATCCCGGCCGCGGCGGCGAACGAGGTTTCGAAGGCGGCCGCCAGCACGACCGCGCCCAGCGTGACCAGCGCGTACCACGGATGACCCGTCGCGCCGGCCAGGTCCGCCACGATCACCGCCGCGATCGCGGCCACACACCCGTACGGGAACCCGAACCCAGCTGTCATGTCCTCAGTGCAGTTTCGACGGCGTCGAAGGCCATGATCCAGGACACTTTCCCTACGCGGGGACTGCCGGATCTTTACGTCTTATTTACTCCGGGCGGTCACGCGGCTGATCGCGTCGGCGAGCTCCGGCCAGACCGCGCGGGGCAGGTTGTGCCCCATGCCCGGGATGACGACCAGCTCCGCGTCCGGGATCGCCTCCGCCGTCGCCTTGCCGCCGCTGACGTCGATCAGCGGATCGGCGTCGCCGTGCACGACCAGCGCCGGCAGCCGCACCGAACGCAGCCCCGCGGTGCGGTCGCCGGAGGCCACCACCGCCGCGGCGTGGCGCAGCGTGCCCACCGGGTGGCGTGCGCGGTCGTAGTGCAGAGCCGCCTTGGCCAGCAGGAAGGCTTCGTCGTCGGGGTAGCCGGGGGAGCCGAGCCGCCGGTAACCCTCGACGCTGTCGGCGATGGCCTGTTCACGGGTGTTCGCCGGCGGCCGCGACAGCAGCGCCAGCGCCCACGGCTCGGCCCGGCCGACCGCCGGGTCGCCGGTGGTCGACATGATCGACGTGAGGCTCAGCAGCCGGTCGGGGTGGTCGATGGCCAGCTGCTGCACGATCATCCCGCCCATCGACGCGCCCACGACGTGCGCGCGCCCGATGCCGAGCGCGTCGAACAGCCCGACCGCGTCGTCGGCCATGTCCGAAAGCCGGTACGGCGCGGTCGTCAGGTCGCCGCCGGCGATCGCCGCCAGGTCCGGCGCGGGCAGGTGGTCGAGCCAGCTGGAGAGCCCGACGTCCCGGTTGTCGTAGCGCACGACGAAGAACCCGCGGCCGGCGAGCAGCTCGCAGAAGCCGTCCTCCCAGGTGATCATCTGGGCGCCGAGGCCCATCACCATGACCAGCGCCGGGTTCGCCGGGTCGCCGAAGGTGTCGTACTCGAACTCGAGACCGTTGGCCTGTGCACGTGCCATACCCCGATCCTGCCGTACTCGCGCGGTGCTGGCACCGGTACGGCCGGTGCGGTTACCGTTACGCCCCATGCCGACCTCATCCTCGGGCACGGGACAGCGCCCCCGGTCGCGCGCCGCGGCGGGACTGCCTGCCCTCACGGCCGACTGCATCATCGGCGCGGCCACGGAGCTGACCGGCCAGCGCGGCCTCGACAACTGGACGCTGCGGGAGCTCGCCCGCGCGGTCGAGGCGTACCCGGCGGTGATCTACCACCACGTCGGCGACCGGGACGCGGTGGTGAACGCCGTCGTCGACCGGGTGGTCGGCCTCCTGGAGCTGCCCGACGAACGGCTGCCGTGGCAGGAGTGGTTCACCGAGCTGCTGGCCGGGCTGCGGGCGCTGCTGCGCGCCTACCCGGGCTGTGCGCGCCGGCTCGCGCTGTTCGGCCCGTCCGTCCAAGCAGCCACCCGCAGCATCGACGCGGGCATCGGCGTCCTGCTGAAGGCGGGGTTCGGCCGCGAAAGCGTGCTGGCGTACAACCTGCTGCTGATGACCGCTTGCCAGTTCGTGGCGATGGAGGACGACCGCGACGGCGCGCTCGCCCTGCGCATCGACAACACCGAGGCGTACGCGACCTACCGGGAGCGCGACGACCTGCCGGGAATGGCGGAGCTGGGTGAGGCGATGCACGACCTGATGGGTGACCCCGAACTCGCGTCGGGCTATTACGCGCAGCTCTACGACTACGCTGTCCGGCGGTGTCTCGACGGCCTCGCGCACCGGCTGGACGAACTTCGCGAATCGGACGAGGCGAGCTGACAGTGACTTGACAGTGCTACCGCGTACGGTGGGGGTAGGTCGGTGGTTCGTCCATCGACCCGGAGCTCCCGGCGCCCTCCTCCCCCTCGTGGCGCCGGGGGCTTCGGTCTTTCTGGGGCTATTCGAGGCCGCCGTGCCGCGGCGCCGGCGGTGCGGTCCGCGGCGGCTGCGCCTGGATGGCCGGGAAGATTTCGCCGACCAGTGTCACCAGCGACTTCGACAGCAGCAGGTGCACCTGGGCGCGCGTCAGTGACCGGCGCACGAGCCATTCCCGGCCCGCCGACTTCACCATTCCGCCGAACGCGCGCACGAGCGCGTTGAGCTCGGGCCCGTGGTCGCTCTCCCGGGACAGCCCGACGGCTTCCAGCACGCGGTCGGCGGATTCGCGGTCGGCTTCTTCGAGGATGCGCTCCACCTCGAGGTCCCGGCCGATCCCCTCGGGCGCGATCGCGGCCAGCCACATCCGCTCCTGGCTGGTGACCATGTCCAGGAACCACTCGATGGCGACGTCGGCCCGCAGGTCCAGCGGCCCGTCCGGGAGGATTTCGACGGCCAGCCGCGGCACGGTCAGCGCCCGGCGGATGATTTCGAGGTACAGCTCGCGTTTCGTGCCGAAGTAGTGGTTGATCAGCCCGCGCGCGACGCCCGCCGCCGCGGCGATGTCCGAAGTGGACACTTCGGAGTAGGGACGTTCACCGAACAGCCGCGCCGCACAAGCGTAGATCTGTTCCTTTCGCTCGTCCGGTTCCAGTCTTCGCCATCTCGGCGCCGGCTCGGTGTTCATCGCCCCATCGTCGCATGGCCGGTTGGCCCGGGCAGCTCAATCAGCACGATGTCGGAAGCGGTACCACGATCGGGGCACGGTCAGTCCGGGAGAGTGATCGGCGCGATGTCCGCGAAGCCGTCACCGGGCCCCGGATTCGCCGGATCGGTCTCACCGCCGAAATGGCGCAGCACGCCCCAAACGGCGTTGAGCGCGGTCTGGACCGCGCCCTCGGCCCAGCCCGCCGTCCACGAGATGTCGTCACCCGCCAGGAAGAGACCGCGGTAGCGCGCCGGGAGCTCGTCCTGGACGAAGTGCGTGAACAGCCGGTGCTGGTAGCGGTAGTGTCCCGGCAGGTTGGCCTTGAACGCGCCCATGAAGTGCGGTTCCGCCTCCCACGACACGGTCACCGGGTCGCCGATGATGTGCCGCCGGACGTCGACGCCGGGGTAGATCTCCCGCAGCGACTGCAGCATCACCTCGACGCGCTCGCTCACCGGCAGCGGCAGCCACTTCAGCGAGTCGTCGGCCCACGTGTAGGACAGGCAGATCACCGCGGGCTTCGCGGGGTCGTCGCCGAGCAGGTAGGTGCCGCGCGGCATCCGGTCGGTGAGCGTCATGCTCATCGTGTCGCGGCCGGTCGCCGGGTCGCGGTCCAGCCAGAACGGCCGGTCGACCGGCACGAACACCTTCGACGACGCCATGTAGTGCGTGCGCTCGATCGCCGTCCAGTGGTCGATCGGGAACAGCGCTTCGTCGCATTCGATCTGCGAGAGCAGCATCCAGCTCTGCGCGGTGAACACGGCGGCGGGGAACGTCTTGATGTGGCCGTCGACGTCGGTCACGGTGATGTTGCCGGGCGCGGTCCGGTGCAGTCGCGCGACGCCGGGGTGCGGCCGGCCGCCGTGCAGCGTGCTCAGGCTCGTCCCCGCCGGCCAAAAAGCGATTTCGTCCGGAGCGTGTTCCCACAGCCGCCGTGGCAGCTGCCCGCTGCCGCCGACGATGCTGCGGTGCTCGTCGTCGGCGCCCGTGTAGACCACGCGCAGGATCTCGAGGATGGAGTTCGGGAAGTCGGTGTCCCAGCCGCCCGTGCCGAAGCCGACCTGGCCGAAGATCTCGCGGTGGCGGAAGGAGGCGAACGCGGGGGAGCCGCAGAGGAAGCCGTAGAACGTCTGGTTGTCCAGCCGCGGGACGAGCTCGTTCCACAGCCGCTTGATCGTCTTCGCGTCACGGTCGCGGATCGCCGTCTGCATCTCGGCGAAACAGGCCTGCTCGGCGAGCGTCCGGTCCCAGGCCGCGGCCACCTCGCCGAAGACAGCGGGCAGCTCTTCCGGCGTCCGCGCGTAGTGGCTTTGCCCCTTCAGGTCCACGACGGTGCTCGGCGTCCCGGGCGCCAACGGGTTCGGAAACGGCGTGGTCTCGAGCCCGGCCTTGTCGATGTAGTGGTACAGCGCGGTCGACGCGGGCGGGAAGCGCATGGCGCCCATTTCGGCGACGACGTCGTCCGGGCAGCCGGGGAACCGCACCGTGCGCAGCCTGCCGCCGATCTCGGCGATCTCGTACACCACCGGCCGCAGGCCCAGCTTCATCAGCTCGTACGCGGCGACGATGCCGGAGAGGCCGCCGCCGATCACGGCGACCTCGGTGCCGTGCCGGCCGGCGGGCACCGAGCCCAGCCCGGCGGGGTGGGCGAGGTAGTCGTCGTAGGCGAACGGGAAGTCGGGGCCGAACATCGTGATCGGGCGGCCCGCCGGTTCGTCGTGGTGGATCGCGGTCGGGACGGCGGCGGTCATGCGGTGATTCCTCGGTACAGGTTGGGCCGTCGATCGGCCAGGTGGGTGTTTTCCGCCCGCGACGCGACGAGCGCGTCACGGGTGACGTCGGCGGCGATCACCCCGGGGCCGGCCCCGGCGCGGGCGAGCACCTCGCCGGTGGGCGCCACGACGCAGGACCGCCCGCAGTAGGTGAGTTCCCGCTCGGTGTCGCAGCGGTTGGCGTAGGCGACGAACAGCTGGCTTTCGTAGGCCCGCGCGGGCACGAGCGTGTCGGCGACCAGCTCGTACGGGCTCATCAGCGCGGTCGGCACGACCAGCAGCTCAGTGCCGGCGAGCGCGTGCGCGCGGACCAGCTCCGGGAATTCGACGTCGTAGCAGATCAGCAGGCCGATCCGGACGCCGCCGACGTCGGCCTGCACCACCGCCTCGTCGCCAGGGGTGAACCAGGCTTTGTCGAGGTCGCCGAACAGGTGCGTCTTGCGGTAGTTCGCCTGCCGCCGCCCGGCCGCGTCGACGAGCTGGACGCTGTTGTAGACGTGCCCGCCGTCGCTCTCCGGGTAGCCGTACGCCAGCGCGACGCCGGTTTCCTTCGCCAGCGCGGACAGCCGGGCGGCGGCGGCGCCGCCGGCCGGTTCGGCGAGTTCGTGCGTGCGTTCCCCGATGTGGTAGCCGGTGGTGATCATCTCGGCGGTGACGACCAGGTCGGCGCCGGACTCCCGGACCACGTCCGGGAGGTCCGCGAACGGCCCCTGGTGGACTGCGACCCTCATGCCAGCCTCGACTTCCGGACGCCGTAGCCGAAGTAGATCAGCAGGCCCACCGTCATCCAGGCGCCGAAGACCACCCAGGTGGCGCCGTCGAGGCTGAGCATCATGTACGCGCAGCACAGCACGCCCAGGATCGGCGTGACCGGCGAGAGCGGCACGCGGAACGAGCGCGGCCGGTCGGGCTGGCGCCGCCGCAGCAGCAGGACGGCGACGTTGACCAGCCCGAACGCGAACAGCGTCCCGATGCTGGTGGCGTCCGCGAGCTTCCCCAGGGAGATGAACGCGGCCAGAATGGCGACGAAGCCCGAGACCACGAGGGTGTTGATCCGCGGCGAGCCCGACTTGGCATCCACTTTGGACAGAGACGCCGGCACCAGGCCGTCGCGGGACATCGCGAACAGGATGCGGGTCTGTCCGTACAAAACGGTCAGCACGACGCTGGAGATCGCGACGATCGCGCCGACGGCGAGCAGCCCGGCCCAAAACGGGTTGTCCGACACGACGGCCAGCACGTGCGACAACGCCGCCTCCTGGCCGTCGAACTCCTGCCACGGCAGCGCGCCGACGGCGGCCACGGCGACCAGGCAGTACAGCACGGTGACGATGCCGAGGGAGAGCAGGATCGCGCGTGGCAGGTCGCGCTGCGGGTTCTTCGCCTCCTCGCCGGCGGTCGACGCCGCGTCGAACCCGATGTAGGAGAAGAACAGCTTGGCCCCGCCCGCGCTCATCCCGGCCAGCCCGAGCGGCAGGAACGGCGTGAAGTTGCGGGCCTTGACCGCGCTGAACGCGATCGCGCAGAACAACACCAGCGTGCCGATCTTGACCACGACCATGACCGCGTTGGCCCGCGCGCTCTCCTTCGCGCCGGAGAGCAGCAGGAGCATCGCGAGAACGACGACGAGGATGGCGGGCACGTTGACGACACCGCCCGAGCCCGGCGGCTGGCTCAGCGCGTCCGGGATCGCGAACCCGAAGGCCAGCCGCAGCAGCTCGTTGAGGTACTGGCCCCAGCCGACGGCCACCGACGCCACCGAGACGCCGTATTCGAGGACCAGGCACCAGCCACACACCCAGGCGACCAGCTCACCGAGCGTGGCGTAGGCGTAGGAGTACGAGGAGCCGGACAACGGGATCATGCCGGCGAGCTCGGCGTAGGACAGTGCCGAGAACAACGCGGTGATCCCGGCGAGCACGAACGAGAGCACGACCGCCGGGCCGGCCACCGGGACGGCTTCGCCGAGCACGACGAAGATCCCGCTGCCCAGCGTCGCGCCGATGCTCAGCATGGTGAGCTGCCCGAGACCGAGCGACCGCCTCAACGTGCCATGATCACCTTCGGCGACCAGATCGGCGACCGGTTTCCGCCGCACCGTCGCGGCTCGCAGATTCATGCCGACGACGGTATCGGCCGTCCTGGGCGCGCAAAACAGGAGAACGTTGCGCGCACAGATGAATCACAGGTGGTTCATTGCACAAGGGGATCGAATCGTGGCGAATCGTTCCACTCGTATCACCCGTGATGCCCCTCCAATCACGGGTGAGGCCTCCTCGATCACCGTTGATGCCCGGTTCGTCACACCGGACTGTCGGCGGGCAGCAGCAGCGTGAACGTCGGCGGGTCCGGCCGGCTCAGCCGCAGCCGCCCGCCTTCGGCTTCGGCGAGGCTGCGGGCCAGCGGCAGGCCGATCCCGTGGCCGGTGGGCGCGGTCGCGAACGGGTCGGTCTCGCCGAGGTCGGGGCCCTCGTCGGCGACGTCGATGGCGAGCGCGTCGCCGGCGTCCCGGGCCACCACCGTGACGGTGCCCTGCCCGTGCGTCGCCGCGTTGTCCAGCAGCACTCCGAGCACCTGCCGGACCGCCGCGGCCGCCGCATGCGCCGGCGGCGGGTCCTGCCGGATGATCCGGATCGCCCGCCCACGCGGTTCGAGCAGGGCATTGCCGGCCTGCCGTACCTCGTCGAGCAGGGCTTCGAGGTCGAGTGCGGCGCGCGGTGCCCGGCGTTCCCGTCCGAGCGTCAGGAGGTCCTCGATGGTGCGTTCCAGCCGGTCGGCGGACGCGATGCCGGCGCGGATCGCCGCGTACGGGTCCGCCGCCGGTGTCTCCAGAGCGGCTTCGAGCTGCAGGCGCAGCCCGGTCAGCGGCGTGCGCAGCTGGTGCGACGCCTCCGCCGAAAACGCGCGCTCCCGCTCCAGCGTCTCGCCGATCCGGGCGGCGGTGGCGTCCAGTGTCTCGCCGACCTGGTCGATCTCGGGAATGCCCGCACGCGGCGACCGGGCGGTGAAGTCGCCGTCGCCGAGCCGTTCGGCCGCGGCGGCGAGCTCCTCCAATGGCCGGACGAGCCGGGTGGTGAACCGGCGGGCCAGCAGCCAGCTCGCCCCGGTCGTCACGATCGCGAGCCCGGCCATGCCGAGCCAGGTCAGTATGATCCGCTGCCGCAGCTGAGACAGCGGCAGCGCGGCGCGGACTACGCCAGTCACCCGAGGGCCGTTGACCACCGGCACCGCCAGCGCTATTTCGTCGCCTTCGCGGCCGATGACGACGTCCACCGTGGCCTTTGCCGCCTGCCGCTCGACCGCGCCGCCGACGGCGGGCCCGCGCCCGGCGAGCAGGCGCCCGTCCGGGGCGTAGATCCCGACCTCGCCCTCGGCTTCGTCGTCGTCCTCGTCGAGCGCGGGCACGGTCGGCCGCCGCCCGGCAGTCAGGTCTTCCGACACGGCGAGGGCGGCGGCGTCCGCGGCTCGCTCCAGGTCGCCTTTCGCGTCGTCGTGGTAGTACTGCCACACCGCGATGCCCAGCGGCAGCGCGAACAGTACGGTGGCGACGAGTGCGGCCAGCACCGTCAGCGACGTGATCCGGCGGCGCACGGCTACCCTTCGGCCACGGACCGGGCCGGGTCCTCCAGCCGGTAGCCGTGCCCGCGCAGGGTGGCGATCCGCGGCACCTCGGCGTCGGGCCCGGCCGCCGACGCGAGCTTGCGGCGCACCGCCGCGATGTGCACGTCCAGCGTCTTCGTCGAGCCGTACCAGTGCGCGTCCCAGACCTCGGACATCAGCGTCTCGCGGCTGACGGCGACCCCGGGCTGTTCGGCGAGCCGGGCCAGCAGGTCGAACTCCTTGGCGCGCAGCACCACCTCGCGCCCGTGCAAGGTGGCGCGCCGGCCGGCGATGTCGACGATCAGCCCCCCGACGGTCACCGGCGGCCGGGCCCCGGCCGGTGCGCCGCGGCGCAGGTGCGCCCGCACCCGCGCCAGCAGCTCGCCCAGCCGGATCGGCTTGGTGAGGTAGTCGTCGGCCCCGGCGTCGAGGCCGACGACGACGTCCATCTCCTCCTGCCGCGCGGTGAGGATGACCAGCACCGCGGAGGGCGACGCGGCCCGCAGGCGGCGGCAGACCTCGACGCCGTCCAAGTCGGGCAGGCCGAGATCGAGCAGGATGAGGTCGAACTCGCCCGCTTCGGCAGCCTGCAGGGCGGTCCGCCCGTCGCGTCGCCAGCACACCTGGTAACCGTGCAGTCGCAGGGTCGATTCGAGCACGCTGCCGATAGCCGCGTCGTCTTCCACCACCAGCAGGTTCGGCATGCCGGGCAGCCTAACCAACGATGCGGCGGAAGCCGTGGCGTTGTGGTCTATTCCGCCCGGGTACCGAGGCCGATCCGCGATATCCGCCGCGAAGCGTGGACGACGGCCGCGCTTAACGCAGCGACTTCGGCGCTGCCGAACCGGCTGCTGGGACCCGTGATCGCCAGCGCCGCCAGCACCCGGCCGTCGCCGTCGCGCACCGGCGCGGCGACACTCGACGCGCCCGCCTCCGGCTCACCGTGGCAGACCGCGGCATCTTCGGCCTCGCCGGCCAGGACCTGCCCGGCGGCCCCGCACTCGAGCGGCAGCTCGTCACCCACGTGGCCCACGTGCCGGATGGCCTGCGGACCTTCCTCCTGGGCCACGCAGACCAGCACGCTGGTGCTGCGCACGTAGAGGTTCGCCGTCTCCCGGCACTCCCGCGCCAGGTCGCGCAGCACTTGCCGGACCGGCTCGGGCAGCTGCCACGCCGTGTTCGCCAGCTGCGCCCAGCGGAGCATCCCGGGCCCGACGGTGATCCGCCCGTCCGGGCGCGTCCAGAGCAGGCCGCGTTGTTCACAAGTGGCGACGAGCCGCAACAGCGTCGTCTTCGCCAGGCCGCTCGCCGCGGTGAGGTCCTTCACCGCCCAGGTCCGGGAGCGTTCCGTGAAGAGAGCGAGCAGGTCGAAGGTGCGCAGCACGCTGCGGACCGCTCCCTCGTCGTCCGCGTGCATCGAGCGACCCCCGTCCGCGTGATGGATCCAGCGTATCGGCGGACGGACGGCTCAGGCCACGTGTCGCTCGAACGCCGCAACGGTCTCGGCGAGCACTTCCGCGCCCGGCCGCGCCCACAGCCCGGCGTTGAACACCTCGACCTCGATCGGGCCCGTGTAGCCCGCGGCCTCGACGCAGGCACGCAGGTGGCGGTGGTCGATCGGGCCGTCGCCCGGCAGCGCGCGGCCCAGCAGCGGGTCGGGCAGCGGCACCAGCACGTCGCACACGTGGAACCCGGCGATCCGGCCGGCGGCCGCGGCGATCGACTCCTCGATCCGCGGGTCCCACCAGACGTGGAACTCGTCCACGATCACGCCGACCTGCTCGGCGGGGTGCTCCCGGGCGACCGCCAGTGCTTGATCCACAGTGGACAGCACCGAGCGGTCCGCGCACTGCATCGGGTGCAGCGGCTCCAGGCCGAGCCGTACCCCGCGCTCCCCGGCGTACGGCGCGAGCTCACCCACGGCGTCCGCGACCCGCTGCCGGGACGCGGCCAGGTCGTTGCCCGCGATCCCCCCGACGACCAGCACGAGGACGTCGGCGCCGAGCGCGGCGGCCTCGTCGATCGCCTCCCGGGTCTGGGCCACACCGTCCACAGGAGACCCCTCCGGCGTCACGCCGGTGAAGAACCCACCGCGGCACAACGACGAAACCCGCACACCGTGCTCCTTCAGCACCCGCGCGGCTTCGTCGACGCCGGTTTCGGCCACCTTGTCACGCCACAGCCCGATCCAGCCGACGCCCGCCGCCGCGCAGCCGGCCACCGCTTCGGGCAGCGACCAGGCCTTGGTGGTGATCTGGTTGAGGCTCAGCCTGGGGTCCATCACGCCACCCCCGCGGCCTGCAGCAGCGGCCGCATCCGGGCCACGGCCAGATCGGGGTCGGCGAGCACACCGGCCTCGTCGGCGAGCCGCAGCAGCGTCGCGAGGTGGGTGATCGTGCGCGCGGACTCCTGGCCGGCGATCATCCGGAAGTGCTCCTGGTGGCCGTTGAGGTAAGCGAGGAAGACGACGCCGGTCTTGTAGTGCCGGGTCGGCGCGCGGAAGATCTCGCGGGAGAGCGGCACGGTGGGGTCGAGCAGTGCGCCGAACCCGGCGCGGTCGCCTTCGTCGAGGCGAGCGAGCGCGGCCGCGGCGACCGGCGCGATGGGGTCGAAGATCCCGAGCAAGGCCTCACTGTGGCCTTCGCCGTCCCCGGCGATGAGTTCGGGATAGTTGAAGTCGTCGCCGGTGTAGCAGGCGACGCCGTCGGGAAGCGCCCGCCGGAATTCGGTCTCGATCTCGGCGTCCAGCACTGAGACCTTCACCCCGGCGATCGTGCCGGCGTGCTCGGCGCAGAGCGCGGCCAGTTCGCGAGCCGCGGCCCGCACGTCGCCGTGGCCCCAATAGCCGGCCAGCGCCGGGTCGAACTGCTCGCCCAGCCAGTGCAGCAGGACCGGCCCGCTCGCCTCGGAGAGCAGCTTCCCGTACGCCGCGTGGTAGTCGTCGGGGCCGGTCGCCGCCGCGGCCAGCGCCCGGCTGGCCATGACGACCGGGATCGCGCCCGCACGCGACACCAGGTCCAGCTGCTCGCGCCAGGCGTCCACAATGGAGGTGACAGTCGCCGGGCCGGCGGGCAGCTGGTCGGTGCCGACCCCGGCGCACCAGCGCCGCCCGGCGGCGACGGCACCGGTGCGCGTCACCAGCTCCTGCGTCGTCGCCCAGTCGAGGCCCATGCCGCGTTGCGCGGTGTCCATCGCCTCCGCGACGCCCAGCCCGCACGACCAGAGGTGCTCGCGGAAGGCCAGCGTCGTGTTCCAGTCCACGGCGTAGGGCTCGTCGGCCAGCGCGTCCGCGACGACGTGCGCGGCGGCGTAGACGATCCGCGACGCCGGTGGCGTCTTCGGTGGCTCCGGGAGCGGCGGCCCGGACGGCGACCAGTTCAGGAGCCCCCCGCCGGGAACCGGGAGCACGAGCATCGGGACCTCCGAGACGTCAGAAAGCGCTTTCTCAATCCACGGTAGGGCCTGTGCCGGAGCACGACAAGGCCCGTCCGGGTCAGCGCTTGGGGCGTGCGGTGCTTTCGCGCAGGACGACCTCGCCGGACAGCCGGACCGTCCGCGGCCGGGTGCCCGTGGACCCCTTGATCGCCATGTCCATCGCCCGTTCGCCCAGTTCCTCCAGCGGCAGCCGCACGGTGGTCAGGGCCGGGGCCAGGTCGCGGACCACCGGGATATCGTCGAAGCCGGCCACGGAGATGTCGCCGGGCACGGACACGCCTTCCTCCCGCAACGCCGTCAGCGCGCCGATCGCCATCACGTCGGTGACGGCGAAGAGACAGGTCGGCAGCTTGCGCTTGCGGCCGGCGAGTAGCCGCTTCGTGGCTTCGTACCCCCCGTCGCGGCTGAACGCGGCCTCGAAGACGTCGTCTTCGCGCAATTCGATCCCCTGCGCCGCGAGCTCATCGGAGAAGCCGGCCAGCCGGTCGATCACGGTGCTCAACCGCCGCGGCCCGGCCAGGACGGCGAACCGCTTGTGCCCGAGGCCGACCAGCGCCTTCGCCAGTTCCGCGGCACCACCCTTGTTGTCCGGCTGGACGGTGTCGATCTTGAGCCCGCGATGGCGGCTGACGGCCGCGACCTGACCGCCGCCGCGGCGGTAGGGCTCCAGTTCGGCGGCCATCGCCCGCTCCCACGCCCGGTCTTCGAACGCCGAGCCGATCAGCAGGATGGCCGCGGCCCGCTGCGCGCGCAGCGTCGATACGTAGGCGACTTCGCGATCCGGGTCGCGGAACGTGCCGGCCAGCATCACGAGCAGCCCGTTGTCGGTGGCCACCCGCATCACGCCACCGGCGATCGCGGCGAAGTACGGGTCGCTGACGTCGTGGCAGATCACGCCGACCGTGCGGTGGGTGCCGCCGGCGAGGGCCTGCGCATGGGCGTTCGGGGCGTAGGCCAGCTCGGCCGCGGCGGCGGAGACCCGCTCCCGCAGATCGGCGCGGACGGACGCGGTGCCGTTGAGCACCCGCGACGCCGTCGCGAGCGAGACGTTCGCGCTGCGTGCCACATCTTCCAGTGTCACGTGCGGCCGGGCCTTCATGGCTCCTCCAAGATCGGTCTCGGGCGTTCGCGTGTGCTCGGTCGGTGCAATCTACTGGGAGTCGAACGCGGACGGAGAAACCGCTACTCGGCGAACGTACCCCGATCGAGTGAAAAGCGGCCGGGGAAGATCCACGGCGGTGTGGGTGTTCCTGTCCAGGGGAACCGTCAAGTGGTGAGCTAGCCACACCAGAGGATCGCGAAAGGAACCACACATGCTGTTCGGTGACGAGCACGTCCGCCGCTACGAGGAGACCGACGGCGAGGTCGGCCACGACTGGCAGGAAGGCGTCCCGACCCTGGTGCTGACCACGAAGGGCCGCAAGACCGGGCAGGAGCGCAAGTTCGCCCTGATCTACCAGGAAGTCGACGGGAACCCGGTGATCGTGGCCTCGAAGGGCGGCGCGCCGAGCCACCCCGGCTGGTACTTCAACCTCGTCGAGCACCCCGAGGTCGGGGTCCAGATCAAGGCCGACAAGTTCAAGGCACGCGCCCGCACCAGCTCCGGTGAGGAGCGCGCCAAGCTGTGGGAGAAGCTCGCCGCGGTCTGGCCGGACTACAACGAGTACGCCAAGAAGACCGACCGCGAAATCCCCGTGGTGGTGCTCGAGCGCCTGTGACCTTCCCGCGGTGAACTTTTTGCTGTGATCTGCGCCGCGTTCGGCGCGCGCCGGGACCCGACCGGCCGGTCGTGGACTACGAATGACAGTCATGACCGACCGCTGGACCGCCCTGGACACCGAAGGTGAGCTGCTCACCCGACGCCAGATGATCGCCTACGGCCGGCGCTTCGCCCGCGCCGGCCGGGGCGCTTGGTACAGCCTCGCGATCGAGGTGGTCTGGCAGTTCCTCGTCCAGACGACCCGCTTCCGCGTGCGGGGCTCGCGGCACATCCCCCGGTCAGGCGGGGTGCTGGTGGCGTCGAACCACCTGTCGTTCGCCGACCCGACGACGCTGACAGCGTTCTGCCTCGCCGCCGGCCGCGTACCGCGCTACCTGGCGAAGGCCTCGCTCTGGAAGCTGCCCGTGGTCGGCGCGGTGATGCGCTCCGGGCGGCACATCCCGGTCTACCGTGGCGCGGCGACGGCTGCGGAGGCCTACCGCGACCTGGTCGCCGCCGTGCGGGCAGGCGAGTGCGTCGCGATCTTCCCGGAAGGCACGTTCTCGAACGACCCCGGTGGCTGGCCGATGCGCGGCAAGACCGGCGTGGTCCGGGCCGCGCTGGAGACCGGGGCCCCGGTGGTCCCGGTGGCCAACTGGGGAACCCACCACCTGCTGCCGGTCACGACGTGGCTGCCGCGCGGGGTGCCTCGAAAGACGGTGGACCTGGTCGCGGGGCCGCCGGTCGACCTTTCGGACCTCGTCGGCCGGGAGCTGACCCGCGCGGTGCTGGAAGAGGCGACGGCCCGGATCATGGCGGCGGTGACGTCGCTGCTGGCCTCGGTCCGCGGGGAGCAGCCGCCGATCGCCGCCTGAGCCGCCGGGCGGGTTCCGGAAGCGGAGGACATCTGCCGTCCGCGACCTTCCGGGGATGCTCACGAGCGATTCCGTACGGTGGCGACTGCGGCGGTGTGGACTACCAGGCGACGACGACCGCGGAATACGAGGCCGGCGGTCCGTACGGTCGGCCGCAGGCTGGGGATGGCCGTTGCCGCCCTGTGGCAGTGTCCGGCACCGAACTGCCCGTCGAACCCGCAGCGGTCGGGACTTCGCGGTGCCCGACTTGCGGACCCGCATGCTGGATGGCGGCCACGTCTTGCCCGAAGAGCGTGACGAGGAGGTGACCGCGACACTGCGCGGCCACCTCGGCGGTCGAGCGAGCACCGTCACTCCGCTCGGCGATGCGGAAAGGGGTAGTTTCGGCTCATGAGTGCACAACACTTTGATGTCGTCGTGCTGGGGGCCGGGGTGGGCGGCTACGTCGCGGCGATCCGCGCGTCCCAGCTGCGGCTCAGCGCCGCGGTTGTCGAGGAGAAGTACTGGGGTGGCGTCTGCCTGAACGTCGGGTGCATCCCGTCGAAGGCGCTGCTGCGCAACGCCGAACTGGCGCACGTGGTGACGCAGGAGGCGAAGGCGTTCGGCATCTCGTCCGACAGCCCGATCCGCGTCGACTACACGGCCGCCTACGAGCGGAGCCGGAAGGTCGCCGACGGGCGCGTCAAGGGCGTGCACTTCCTCATGAAGAAGAACAAGATCACCGAGTTCGACGGGCACGGCACCTTCGTCGACGACCACACCCTCGAGGTCAACGGCTCGCAGGTGACGTTCGACCACTGCATCATCGCGACGGGTGCGACCACGCGGCTGCTGCCCGGGACGTCGCGCAGCTCCCGCGTGGTGACCTACGAGGAGCAGATCCTTTCGAGCGAGCTGCCGTCGAGCATCGTCATTGCCGGCGCGGGCGCGATCGGCGTCGAGTTCGCGTATGTGCTTCACAACTACGGCGTCGACGTCACGATCGTCGAGTTCCTCGACCGGATGGTGCCGCTGGAGGACGCCGAGGTGTCGGCGGAGCTGGCGCGCCGGTACCGCAAGCTCGGCATCAAGGTGCTGACGTCGACCCGCGTCGAGTCGATCGACGACTCGGGCACGTCGGTGCGCGTCACTGTGTCTTCGGAGAAGAACGGTGAGCAGGTCCTCGAGGCGGACAAAGTCCTGCAGGCGATCGGCTTCCAACCGCGGGTGGAGGGCTACGGCCTGGAGAAGACGGGCGTCGCGCTCACTGATCGAGGAGCGATCGCCGTCGATGGCCGAGGCCGCACGAACGTCTCGCATATTTTCGCGATCGGCGACGTGACGGCGAAGCTGATGTTGGCGCACGCATCCGAGTCGATGGGTGTGGTGGCTGCGGAGACGATCGCGGGCGCGGACACGATGGAACTCGACTTCCCGATGATCCCGCGCGCGACGTACTGCCAGCCCCAGATCGCGAGCTTCGGCTGGACGGAGGAGCAGGCTCGTGAGAAGGGGTTCGACGTCCAGGTGGCGAAGTTCCCGTTCACGGCCAACGGCAAGGCCCAGGGCCTCGGCGACGCGGGTGGCTTCGTCAAGCTGATCAGCGACGCGAAATACGGCGAGCTGATCGGCGGCCACCTCATCGGGCCGGACGTCACGGAGCTGCTGCCGGAGCTGACGCTGGCCCAGCAGTGGGATCTGACGGTGCACGAAGTGGCGCGGAACGTCCATGCTCACCCGACACTGGGTGAAGCGGTGAAGGAAGCGATCCACGGTCTCGCGGGCCACATGATCAACATGTAGGGACGTCGAAGCGGAGCTCCGGCCGCTCCCAGCGGACCTTCGGAGGGTTCGGTGGGATCGTGCCGGTGCGCCGTGCGCCCATGCGGATGTAAAACGGCGACGCAGGCGGGTGGGAGACGACGCGGACGCTTTTGATCTCGCGTTCTCGGGCCTCGGCAAGCATGTGCGTTATCAGGCGCGCGCCGATGCCAAGCCCCTGCGCGTCGTCCGCGACGAAGAGGATGTCGAGTTCCGGCGGCTCTGTCAGCAGCGCGTAGAAGCCGAGGAGTTCGTCGCCCGTCATGGCGGTGAAGGTCGGGTTCCTTTCGATGTACTCGGGCGTGACCGCGTAGCCGTCCAAGATGGACGCGTATTCGCCTTGGTAGGCCGAAGAGGCATGCATCAGGGCGGTCAGGACGTCGGCCTGCGCTGGGTTGGCGCGGGAGATTTCGATCTTGTCCATGGCGCCGAGCCTACGGCGGAGTACCGACAGTTTCGGTTCGTTGCCGATCGAACGGCCGGGGCAGCGTCGCGATACGCCCAGTCAGAGTCATGAGACCAGGTCTAAGCCGCGTCGTTCTGGGGCGGGTGCGAGGTACGCGGGTGAGCACTGTTCTGTGGCGTGCGCGGAGCGTGCAACGGCGGTGCGGTCGAGCGGTGGATGAGGCCGGCCGGAGTGGTGATCGTCAGGGTGCCGTCCTCGGCCAGGGCGTAGTGCCACCCCGGTTCGTCCTTCAGGTGGTGGTCGCAGCTGCAGAACGCGGCCAGTGACGCTGTGCTTGTGGGGCCGCCGTGGTGCCAGTCGGTGACGTGGTCGATCTCGCACGCCTGCGCCGGGCGGGCGCAGCCGGGGCGGCGGCATTCGCGGTCGCGGACCCGGACGAACTCCGCCATGGCCGCTGTGGGGCGATAACGAGTACGGCCGAGGTCGTGGACCTGGCCAGTCAGGGGGTCGGTGATGATCCGGCGCAGAATCGTGTCCGGGCCGGCGAGGAGTTCGCGGGCGAGGGCTGCGGAAATGGTCCCGTGGCCAGCGAGTTCCGCCGGGTTCTCGTTCAGGCCCAGGTAGGTGGCCAGGTCCAGGTACAGAAATCCCTCCATGCGCGGGGGAGTGCCGCCGACTTCCGCGCTCAGCAGCAGGTCCAGTGCGACGTCGGCGCGCAGCTGGTCCAGTGTGCGGGGCTCGTCGCTCGTCTTCAGCGCCTTGGCCATCCCGTTGACCCGGGCATACGCCGCGGCGGCCTTCTCGGCCGGCGCGTGGTCGAGGGACAGCGTCGCCGTGCCCGAATCCTGATGGATCAATGTCAGGCAACGCGCCGCGCGCCGTTCGCGTGTTCGTCGTTCGGCGCCCTCCGGATCCGCCATCTTCGCCGCATACGTCGCTGCTTTCCGGACTTCCGTGGAATTCTTGCCCGCCAAGCGCAACGCGAGACTCGCATCGGCGCCCCGCGCAGCATCGTCGGTGAGCCATGCTGTCGCGTTGGTGACCTTCATCGCGCGCGCCAGATCGAGCCGGCCGCGTTCCATGAGCCCGAAGGTGTCGGGCAGGCGGCTGGTCAGTGCCTCGGCTGTCGCGATCATCGCGCCCGCGTGACGTGTCGTGACGGAGAGAGCGAGGGAGAGCTCCGCCTCGGTGCTGCGCGGATTCCCGCGTCTTCGGCTCAGTGTGGCCGCGGCGCGTACCTGGAGCGCTTCGAGCCGTGCGATTTCGGATGCGGCGGCCTGCATGACGCGGACGATGCCGTTGTCGGTCAGGTGCTCGATCTGCTTCGAACGAAGGCGGAACGCTCGGTCTTCGCGCCTGAGGTAGTGCACGATGGCCTTGCGGACTTCGTTGTCGGTGATGTTCTGGACAGGTGCTTCGGTTGTGGTCATGGTGGCGACGTTAGGGACAGGCACCGACAGAAAAGGGGGCTACGGCGGCAAAATTGGCCACTCGATCGGGTGAAGATCTGCGGTAGGGTCGAGTCATGGCTGACCTCGGGCGGCTCCGGAACATGTTGCAGCACAACGAAGTCCTCGTCGAAGTGCTCGATCGCGCAAGACAGCTCGAACTCCCGCGGTGGTATCTCACGGCGGGCTGCGTCGTGCAGACCGTGTGGAACGTGCTGACCGGGCGCGAGGCGACGCAGGGAATCAAGGACTACGACCTCTTCTACCACGATGCGCAAAACCTGGGCTGGGAAGCCGAAGACCGGGTGATCCGCATGGTCGGCGCCGCGTGCGAAGATCTCCCGGCCGAGGTGGAAGTGCGCAACGAAGCCCGAGTGCACCTCTGGTACGAAGGAAAGTTCGGCGTTCCCTGCCGTCCTTTCCTTACCACGGAGCAAGCCATCGACGCCTTCCCGGCGATCTGTTCGTGCGTCGGCGTCCGGATCGAACGCGACGGGAGCTGGCACTTCCACGCGCCACACGGTTGTGATGACCTCTTCGCGTTGGTCGTCCGGCCGAACCCGGTGCTCGCCCCGCGGGAAGTCTACGAACGCAAAGCAGCCCGATGGCAAAGCCAATGGCCCGAGCTGAAAGTGCGGCCGTGGGCTTGACCTCCAGTGAGCTGGAAGTTCCAGGATGGGGGTGGAGCAAGCGACAACCTGGAGGGAACCGATGAAAGCCGCTGCGTTCACCGAGTTCGGCGGGCCGGACGTACTCCGCGTTCTCGAGTTGCCGGAGCCGCATGCCGGACCAGGGCAGGTGCGGGTGCGGGTGAAGGCCGCCGGGGTACAGCCCTACGACGCCGCCGTTCGCGCCGGGTGGGAGCCGCCGGGTCTGAACCTGGGCTGGCCGCGGGTTCCCGGCAACGAATTCGCCGGCGTCGTCGACGAAGGCGGCGAGGACATCGAGGTAGGCACCGAAGTGCTGGGCTTCACCGCTGTGCAGGCCGCCGCCGAGTACGTCATCGTGCCCGCTACCGACGTGACGCCGAAGCCGCCCGAAATGCCTTGGGAGGTCGCCGGCGGATTCACGGCCGGCACGCAGACCGCGTCGATCGCGCTGGAAACGCTGCACCTGCAGGAAGGCGAGACGCTGCTCGTCCACGGCGCCGCCGGGTCGGTGGGCACCGCAGCGGTCCAGCTCGCGCAACTCCAGGGCGCCAAGGTGGTCGGCACCGCGAGCGAAGCGAACCAGGGCTACCTGCTGGAGCTGGGCGCGACCCCCGTTGTCTACGGCGAAGGACTGAAGGAGCGCATCGAGGCCGCCGCGCCACAGGGGATCGACGTCGTGCTTGACGGCGCGGGTGGTCCCGCACTTGACATCTCACTCGAACTGGTGAAGGACCGGCGCCGGATCCTCACTCTCGTCGATCACGACCGGGCTGCGGAGCTCGGCGTGCTGGTCTCGAAGTCCGGACGCTCCGCGGCGCGGCTCGCCGAATTGGCCGCGCTTTACGCCAAGGGTGACTTGCGGTTCCACGTGCGCCGCGTCTATCCGTACACCGAGGCAGCGGCCGCCCATCGGGAGGTCGAGACGGGACACGGCCGGGGAAAAATCGTTCTCACGTTTTCCTGACCGTTCCAGTATGTGGACCTGCGGGTGTTCCCGACTTTGGTCGGTGGACCGGTGAGCGGGCACTCCTTAGATTCTCCCCATTACGCCCGATCGGGTGTCATTCGGTCGAGCGGCCGAGTATTACAGGGAGACATCGATGGTGAGATTCAGCCGGGTCGCCGCGCACGCGGTTCCGCTGACGGTCGGCGCCCTGCTGCTGACGACGGGGGTCTCGGCGGCGCAGCCGTCCACCGTGGACGCGGCGACCGCGCGCACCGAGGCGGGTATCAGCGCGCTGCAGAGCATCAAGAAGAGCCTGAGCCCCGCGGAGCGCAAGCAATCGAGCCAGTTGGTCGTCGAGAAGCGGTTGCGGGCCGACCGGTCCCTCGCCGCGAAGCTGCCCGACTACCGCTCCGGCGTCGGTGTCAGCGCCGCCGGCACCGTCGCCGTCGACATCGCCGCTCACGGCAAGGCCGTCGCGAGCGCCGTCCGGGCGGCGGGCGGCATCGTCCGCTACACCTCGGCGGACGGGGCCGTCCGCGCCGACCTGGCGCTGTCCGCGCTGGACGCGATCGCCGGCCGGGCCGACGTCGCCGAGGTGAAGCCCGCGGCCCAGGCCACGACCTGGAGCGAGCCGGGCAACCGGGACCTGCGCCAGGCCCTCGCCACGCAGGCCGCGGCCGCGACCCAGGTCTCCGAAGGCGACAAGGCGCACGGCGCCGACACCGCCCGCACGACGTATGGCGTCAGCGGCTCCGGCGTGAAGGTCTGCGTGCTTTCCGACGGCGTCGACTCGCTGGCGAAATCCCAGGGCGCCGGCGAACTGCCCGCGGTCGACGTCCTGTCCGGCCAGAAGGGCAGTGGCGACGAGGGCACCGCGATGCTCGAGATCATCCACGACCTCGCGCCGAACGCGACGCTCGGCTTCGCGACGGCGTTCACCAGCGAGGCCAGTTTCGCCGCGAACATCCGCGCGCTGCGCAGCACCGGCAAATGCCAGATCATCGTCGACGACGTCTCCTACTTCGACGAATCGCCGTTCCAGGACACCCAGGTCGCGCAGGCGGTCAACGACGTCACCGCGGCAGGCGCGCTGTACTTCTCTTCGGCCGGCAACTCGGGCAACGCGACCGACGGCACCAGCGGCTACTACGAAGGCGACTTCCGCGCCTCCTCGACGAAGATCAGCGGTGTCACCGGAACCCCGCACGACTTCGACCCGAGCAGCACCACGCAGAACTTCGACGCGCTCTCGGCGGGCTCGCTCGGCAAGCCGGTGACGCTGTTCTGGTCCGACCCGTGGGGCAAGTCCGCCAACGACTACGACCTGTTCATCCTGAACTCCTCGGGCAGCGTCGTGGCCTCCAGCGAGAACGGCCAGTCCGGCGCGCAGAACCCGTACGAGATCGCGAATGTGCCCACCACCGGCTCCGGCTACAAGGTCGCGGTGGTCAAGTACAGCGGCGCCGACCGGTTCATCGCCTTGAACGTCATTCGCGGCCGGTTCGTGGCCTCGGGTTCGCTCAAGGCGTTCAGCACCAACGGCGTCACGAACGGCCACTCGGCCGCGGCGAACGCGTTCAGCGTCGCGGCGGCTCCGGCGGCGGCCGCGTTCAGCCGTCCGCTGGAGACCGGTGACCCGGCGAACCCGGCCGGCCCGTACCCCGGCCTGTTCACCGCGTCGAGCAAGTGGGAGCGGTTCTCCTCCGACGGCAAGCGGCGCCTGTTCTACAACGCCGACGGCACCGCGATCACCCCCGGCAACGTGTCCTCGACCGGCGGCACGGTTCGCAACAAGCCGGACATCACCGCGGCCGACGGCGTCGCGACCTCGGTGACCGGCTTCCAGCCGTTCTTCGGGACGTCGGCGGCGGCCCCGCACGCGGCGGCGATCGCGGCGCTGCTGCTTTCGGGCCGGCCGACGGCGACCCCGGCCCAGATCCGCACGGCCTTGGTGTCTTCGTCGATCGACCTGGGCACCCCCGGGTTCGACACGGTGACCGGTAACGGCGTGATCATGGCGGGCCCGGCGCTGGCCGCGCTGGGTGTGCAGCCGAAGTAAGTCTCCCGTCCGAAACGGGGGTCCGGTTCGCCGGGCCCCCGTTTCGTCATTGTGGTCCGCTGATCAGCAGGTGGAAGCCGAGGCCGCTGTGGCTGAACTGCTCGTGCCGGGTCACCGGGAGGCCCGCGGTGCCCAGCGCGGTCTTCACCTCGTCCACGGGACGGATGCGGAAGCCGTTGCCGGTCAGCATCTTCGACCGGCCCATCAGGTCCGGATCGCCGATGCCCAGCACGAACCGGCCGCCGGGTGCGAGCACGCGGGCGACCTCCGAGAAGGCGGCTCCGAGATCGTCGACGAAGTAGATCGTGTTCGTCGAGACGATCGCCTCGACCGCATCGTCGTCGAGCGTCAACGCCGTCATCGAGCCTTCGTGCAGGCGCAGCCGGCCCGCGGCGATCTCGTCGCCGAACCCGCTGAGTGCCCGGGCGAGCATGGCCGCCGAGATGTCCACGCCGTGGACCGCGGCCGCCTGGCGAAGCATCAGCTCAAGCCCCAGCCCGCCGCCGAAACCGATGTCCAATGCCGTTTCGGTACCGGACAGCTCCAGCGCCGCGACCGCCTTCACGACCGCCGCCCGGTTCCGGCGGTTGAGCATCGCGCCGACGACGCGGCCCCGCAGGCCGCTAGGGTGGCCGAGTTGCCGGGCCAGCCCGGCTTGGAAACTTTCGCGAAGCCCCATGACGGCAGTCTGGCACCGAGGAGGCGCAGTGGCGAAGACCGCGGTGGTCACCGGAGCGGGATCGGGGATCGGCCGGGCCGTGGCGCGAGCCCTGCTCGACGACGGCTACCAAGTCGCCTTGGCCGGACGCCGCGCCGAGGCGCTGGCCGAGACCGCAGCCGGGGCCGAGGGTGCGCTGGTGGTTCCCACCGACGTCTCCGACGAAGACTCCGTCGGCGCGCTCTTCGAGGCCGTCCGTGCGAACTGGGGAGGGCTTGACCTGCTGGTCAACAACGCCGGGATCTCCGCGGGCGGGACCGTCGCCGACTTGTCCGTCGAGGACTGGAAACGCACCGTCGACGTCAATCTGACCGGGATGTTCCTCTGCGCCCGGCAGGCCGTGCGGCTCATGAAGGACCAGGACCCGCGCGGCGGCCGGATCGTCAACAACGGCTCGATCTCCGCGCACGTGCCACGGCCGGCGAGCGTCGCCTACACCGCGACGAAGCACGCTGTCACCGGGCTGACGCGGTCGATCTCGCTGGACGGCCGGGCCTGGAACGTCGCCTGCGGGCAGATCGACATCGGCAACGCCGCCACCGAGATGACCGAACGGATGGCCGCCGGCATCCCACAGGCCGACGGCCGGGTCGTCGCCGAGCCGACGTTCGACGTGCGGCACGCGGCCGACGCCGTGCTCTACATGGCCGGGCTGCCGCTCGACGCCAACGTCCAGTTCCTCACCATCACCGCGACGACCATGCCGTTCATCGGCCGCGGCTAGGGGATCACCCGCGCCTTGCGGAACTCGTCGAACAGCCGGAAGAACATCTGCTCGGTCTCGACATAGGTGTGAAAACCCGCCCGTCGTGACTTCGACGTGTCGGCGAACATGTCGTAGTCCCAGCCGAACACGAAATCGCCGAACGCCCACGATGCCGACACGTCGGCATAGGACGCCGAAAGACCGTATTTCGAAGCCATCGATGTCCAGAGCGGTCCTTTGTCGGCCATGACTTCGGCCAGGGACATCCGCAGCGGCGGCGCGGCCTCGAGGCCGAAGTACGCCGCCAGTTTCGGCCAGAGCTCGCTCCAGCGGAACAGGTCGCCGTTCGCGATGTTGAACGCGCCCCGGTGCCCGGTCGCCCACACCGTCGCCTCGGCCAGGAGCCCCGAGTCGGTCACCTCCAGCAGGCTGCCGTACGCGCCGGGTTTGCCGGGGAACCGCAGTGGCAGCCCGAGTTCCTTCGAGATCGACGCGTACACCGCGATCACCAGCGCGAGGTTCATCGGGTTGCCCAGCGCGGTCCCGCCGACCACCGACGGCCGGATCGCCGACCACGTCCACGACCCCTGCCGCCGTTCCAGGAACGCCTGCTGATCGACGTTGAACTCGGGCGGCATGTGCCCCGCGTCGGTCTCGCGGGCCGGGGTCTTGAACGGGCCGAGGTGCGCGCCGTAGACCTTGTAGCCCTGCATCAGGCTGACGTGCTCCAGCCCGGGTGCTGCCGCTTCGACCGCGTCGACGAGGTTGGTCAGCATCGCCAGGTTCGGCGGGACGAGTTCCGCCCACGTCGGTTTGTCCTGGTAGGCGGCGTAGAACACGTGGGTCGTGCCGGGCAGGGAGCCGGCTTTCGCGCGGGTGTCGGCGGGGTCGAGCAGGTCGACGGCCACCGTTCCCGGTCCGCCGCGGCGGGAAGGCCGACGACGTCCCAGCCACGGTCCGCTCGCAGGTGCTCGACCAGGTTCTTGCCGATGATTCCGTGGGCCCCGGCGACCAGGGCGATCTTGCGCCTCATGACCTCAAGGCTGCTCATGCGGCTGTGATGAGTCCAAGGCTTACTTGTCACCAAGTCGATAAGCTGAGTTCATGGCAAGTCTGCGGCAGCTCGAATACCTGGTCACGGTGGTCGACACCGGGTCGTTCACCCGCGCCGCCGAACAGCTGCACGTGACGCAGCCGGCGCTGTCACACCAGATGCGGGCGCTGGAGCGCAGCCTCGGCGGGCCGCTGCTGGACCGGCTGCCCCGGGCCGTCCGGCTCACCCCGATGGGCCGGGCGATGCTGCCGCACGCGCGGGCCGCGCTGGCCGACGCCGAACGCGCGCGCTGCGCGGCCCGGCTCGCGTCCGGGGCGACGGCGGGCGAGCTGCAGGTGGCGACGGTGTACTCGCTGACCCTCGGCGTGCTGCCGCCCGCGCTGCGCGTGTGGCGGCGTGACCGGCCGGAGGTCGATGTCCGGCTCGTCGAATTCCGGCACGCCGACGAGTTGCGGGAGGCGATGACCGCGGGAGAAGCCGATGTCGCGCTCGGTCCGCGGCCCACCGGCTGGGAGGGGCCGGTGCGGGAACTGGGGGTCGAGGACTTCGTCGTCGTGCTGCCCGCTGACGGTGCTTCGGAGGACGACTCCACCGGCGTGGTCGACCTGAGCACGCTCGCCGATTGCGCGTGGGTGCACTACGCCCCGGGCAACGGCCTTGCGGAACTCGTGGACGAGACGTGCGCCGCGGCGGGGTTCCGGCCGCGTGCGGCGGTCCGCACCGAGCAGACGGCCGCGGCGCCGATCCTCGCCGCGGCGGGTCTCGGTCCGGCGCTCGTCCCGGCGAACGTCCTGCCGGCGGGGTTCGGCGGCCGCGTCCTGCGCCCGGTCGTGCCGGTCCGCCGGACGCTGGTGGCCTACACGCGCGCCGAGCCCGACCCGCTGACCAAGGCGTTCATCGAAACCCTCGTCGAGCACGCCACCGTCTAGAGGCGATCAAGCCACGGATGCCGCCCGTAAGTGGTTTCGAGAGCCTTCGCCAGCCAGCGCCGTTGACTGTCGTCGAGGACCGGGAGGGCCGCGGCGAAGTCTTGCTCGTCTTTGGGCCGGGTTCCCCAGGCTTTGGCGAGCAACTGCACCTCGAGAGCCAGGTAGGGGACACCTTCCGGCGAGACCGCGCCCAGGTCGGCGATGGCGCGCCGCACGGCGCCGTTCCGGCGCGCGACCCACTCGTCGCCTTGCGCCTCGTCGAGCATGACCTGGATTCGCCACGGCGCAGTCACCGACGGGCGGCACCACACATCGTCGATGCCGATCGGCAGGATTTCGCCGCGCTGCCAGGGGCGCAACGTGCCGGGTGGATCGGCCGCCCACCAATCCCACGATGACAGCGCCTCCTGGACCGCCGACTGATCACGCCGGAGCAGGAGGACGTCGACATCGCCGTGCTCGCGGAACGCGTGGCCCACGGCCAGTTCGATCGCGTGGCCACCCGCGATCCACCACGGCGCCTGCACCCGCGAGAACAATGCGGTCACCTCGGACAGGGGGGCGGGATCCCAGGTCATGACACCCCGATTCCGGACAGCACCGGGCCGGCGAAGGGCGTCGTCGTGACATCGTGGACGCGCGGTGACCAGACGGCGTGGCCGTGTCCCGACCAGAGCGGGGCCACCGGCAGGTCGCGCAGCAGCTGGTTTTCCGCCAGCCGGTACAGCTCGCCCGCCTCGTCCGCGGTCGCCGCGGCATCGGCGAGGGCGAGGTTCTGGCGGAAGACGTCGTCGGTGTATCCCGACTCCGAAGCCAGCTCCGACAGCAGCTCGTACGGGCTCGCCGTGGCGAGCTTGACGTCGAGCGTGACCGGCCCGTCCAGCGGCCCGATGCTGGGTTTCGCCTGCGCGGTCACGGATACGTCCAGGGCCTTGTGCAGGCCGACCACGAGCGTCCGCGTCCACGCCTCGGCGCCGGGTCCGAAGTAGACGGTCGCGCCGCCGGGAAAGGCCGCCTGGCGCAGCAGGGCCTTGCCGGCCGCCGCGTCGAAGCTGCACGGGCGGCAGGTGCCGGACCGCTCGCCGGGCGCGTCCGCCGGTGGCAGCAACGCCTTGGCCGGGTCGACTTGGTGCGCGAGCGGGCCGGCTTCAAGCGCCGCGCGGTCGACGCCGAGCGCGAAGCCGTGGCGGACGGTCGCATCCGCGAACTGCGGGTTCGTCACCGGGAACGCCAGATAGCCGGCTCGCGGCAACGGCCAGGTCGCGTGGCGGTCGCCGAAGTCGCCGTGCATGGCTTCGTGCTTTTCGCCGGGGACCTCCGTCGCGAGGTCGAGCGTGGCCGCCTTCACCGCGTCGTACTGGGCCGCCGGCTCGCCCACCCGCAGTTCGATCTCCGCGGCCTTGCCCTGGCCGGTTCGCTTGAGGTTGCCGCCGGAGCCGGGCTTCCACGGTCCTTCGAGGCGGTAGGGACCGTTGCCGACGGGGCTCTTCGCGAAGCTGTCCCAGTCGCGGGAAGCGAGCACCGACGCGGGCAGCGGTACCAGGCCCGGCGCCGAGAGCAGCGCCGGCACCTGGCCGGACGGCCGGTCGAGCGTCAGTGCGATCGTGTCCGGGGCCGGCGCCGTGATTTCGCGGGCACGCAGCAGTTTCGTGAGTACCGGCGAGGACACCCACCGGGAGTCCGCGATCACCTTCCAGGTGTCCACGTAGGACTGTGCGGTGACCGGGGTGCCGTCGTGGAACAGGCGGGCCGCAGCTTGACCGTCCAGTGCACCCGGTCGGCGCTCGTGATCGACTCGGCGGCCCGCGGTGTCACCTTCCCGGATGCCGCGTCGTAGTCGGCGAGCGGGGTCCACAGGGCGCCGGTCACCAGCCGGCCCGCCTGGTCGGCGAGGTCGGCGGGCAGCAGCGTCGCGGGCTCCCGGATGCCGACGGACAGCACACCGGGGCGGGCCGGATCAGGGTCGGAGCAGCCCGTGACGGCGAGAGCCAGGACGGCGAGCAGGGCGAGCAGGCGCATGCGCCAGTCCTACCAGTCGGATGGCAACGAAAGACGGTTGTGTCCGGTTGATCTCCGTCGTACCGTCGATTGGTCACGCTCGTAGCGTTCTGGGAGGTTCCGCGTGCGCACCTGGTTGCGGTCGTGCTTCGCCGCCGTCACCGTCAGCGCCACGCTGGTCGCGACCGGATTGCCGGCCGCCGCCTGTGGCGAGGACGACAAGCCCGCGACCCCGGCCGCCCGCACCGCGGGTGACCCCGGCGCGATCAAGAACGTCAAAGCCGTCGGCAATCTGCCCGACGCCGCCGGCGCCATCTCGATCAACTTCCTCGACTACGGCCGCCGCGACGTGATGGTCGTGTCCGGCGAGTTCGGGCTGAAGGTGTACGACCTGACGAGGAACCCGGCGGCGCCGAAGCTGGTCGGGCAGGTGAGCCTGCCGGGGCTGTGGGAGACCGAGGACACCGAGGTCGACCCGGTCCGCAAGCTCGTGTTCCTCTCGCGGGACCCGCGCGCGTTCGGGGGCACCACCCACACCGGCGAGTCCGGTATCTACGTCGTCGACGTCGCCAAACCCGAAGCCCCGGCGATCCTGAGCTACACCAAGGTGCCCGCCGGCCACACCACCAGCTGCGTCGACGGGTGCCGCTACCTGTGGACGGGCGGCCCGGCGAAGGCCGACGACCAGCCTGCCGACTGGGGCGGGCGGCCGATCTGGGTCACCGACGTGCGCGACCCGAAGCACCCGAAGGTGAACCCGCAGCCGATCGAGCTGGCCCGCAACGACGGCAAGACCGACTACGTGCACGACGTGCAGGTGGACGGCAACGGCGTGGCCTGGGTGTCCGGACGCGGCGGCGTGCGCGGCTACTGGACGAACGGCGTGCACCGCGACCCGCTGACGGGCAAGATCCGCCGTGCGACCGCGCATGAACCGGTGCCCTACGCCGGTGGCGGCATCTCCGAGACCGCGGCGCCGTCGCGGTTCATGCACAACAGCTTCCACCCGGCCGGCCACCGCGTCGGAGACGGCGCCTGGCGCAACCGGGACCTCATCTACGCGACGGAGGAGAACTTCGTCGACGGCTGCGCGGGCGACGGCGTCCTGACGATCTCGTCGCTCGAAGGCTCGTACAACGGCGAAGGCTGGCGCTCGACGCCGGACAAGCCGTTCCGGCTCCGCAGCGTCGGCACCTGGAGCGTCAACGGCCAGGAAGGCAGCGACCCGGCCTCCGACGACTGTTCTGCGCACTACTTCGACGTCCGCGGCACCATCCTGGTGCAGTCGTTCTACGCGCAGGGCACACGGTTCCTGGACGTCAGCGACCCGACGAACCCGCGGCAGATCGCGTACTACCGCCCCGGTGACGCGAGCGCGTGGGCGCCGTACTGGCACGGCAAGTACGTCTACGTCGCCGACAACGCCCGCGGTGTGGACATCCTGCAGCTGACGAAGTAACCAAGTCCGTGAATGGCCCATTGAGGGGCTTCAAGTCCCTCAACGGGCCGTTCACGGCTTTCAGGATCGCAGCCAGACCGCGGTGTCGGTCGGGAGTTCGGTGGTCACCGGGCCGCTGGCCAGCAGGACTTCTCCGTCCGGGAGCGGGATCGGTGTGGTCGAGAAGTTCAGCACGAACGTGAATCCCGGCTCGCGGCGGAACGCCAGCACGCCGTCGGCCGGCGAAAGCCATTCGAGCTCGTCGGCAGGGAGTTCGCGCCGCAGGCGCAAGCCTTCCCGGTACAGCGACAGCATCGACGCCGGATCGGCGGCTTCCGCCTCGGCCGTGTAGCCCGCCCACTCGACCGGCTGGGGGAGCCACGTGCCACCCGGGCCGAAGCCGAACGGCGGGGCGTCGCCGGACCACGGGATCGGCACCCGGCAGCCGTCGCGGCCGGGGTCGGCGCCGTGCGTGCGTGCCCACACCGGGTCCTGCCGCAGGTCGTCGGGGATGTCCAGGACCTCCCAGAGCCCCAGCTCCTCGCCTTGGTAGACGTACAGCCCGCCGGGCAGCGCCAGCGTCAGCAGCGCCGCCGCCCGCGCCCGCCTGGTGCCCAGCTCCCGGTCCACGGGCAGCTCGTGCAAGCGGTCGGCGAAGGAGAAGCCGGTGTCGCGTGGGCGGCCATAGCGCGTGACGTGGCGCGTGACGTCGTGGTTCGAGAGCACCCACGCCGCCGGCGCGCCGACCTCGTCGTGCGCTCGCAACGTGCGGGTGATGACGTCCCGGAAACGCGCGGCGTCCCACGGACAGACCAGGAAGTCGAAGTTGAACGCCGAGTGCAGCTCGTCGCGGCGCAGGTAGCGAGCCGCCCGTGACATGTCCGGCAGCCACATCTCGCCGACCAGCACCCGCTCACCCGCGTAGCTGTCGGCGATCTTGCGCCACGACCGGTAGATCTCGTGCAAGCCCTCCTGGTCGGAAAACGGCGACTCGTCGCCGTCGTCGACGTCGGGTAGCCGCGGGTCCTTGACCAGCCCGTCGGCGACGTCGATGCGGAAGCCGTCGACTCCGCGGTCGAACCAGAACCGCAGCACGTCCTCGAACTCCGTGCGGATCTCCGGGTTGTCCCAGTTGAAGTCGGGCTGGCGCGAGCTGTAGAGGTGCAGGTACCACTCGCCGTCCGGCACGCGGGTCCACGCCGACCCGCCGAAGCGTGACTTCCAGTTGTTCGGCGGTTCACTGCCGTCCGGGCCGCGGCCGGGACGGAACCAGAACCGCTGCCGCTCCGGCGAACCCGGACCCGCGTCCAGGGCGGCTTGGAACCAGCGGTGCTCGTCGGAGCAGTGGTTGGGCACGATGTCGATGATCACGCGGATGCCCCGGGCGTGGGCCTCGGCGATCAGGGCCTCCGCCTCGGCGAGGGTGCCGAACAGCGGCTCGATGTCGCGGAAGTCGGCGACGTCGTAGCCGCCGTCGTCCATCGGCGACGGGTACCACGGGGTGAACCAGATCGCGTCGATCCCCAGGTCGGCCAGGTGGTCGAGCCGGGCACGGACGCCGGCGAGGTCGCCGACGCCGTCGCCGTTGCCGTCCGCGAAGCTGCGGATGTACACCTGGTAGATCGCCGCGCTTCGCCACCAGCCGGTCTTGTCGGTCACGAAAGAGCCCCTCCTGGTCGTTGTGAATGCCTCAGCCCTTGACGCTGCCGGCGGTCAGCCCGGCGAGGATCTGCCGCTGGAAGGCGAGGAACAGCGCCACCATCGGCAGGCTGGCCAGCACCATCCCGGCGACGAGCACGTTGAGCGGCATGTCGATCGCCACCCGTTGCAGCATCACCGAGAGCGTCTGCTTGCCGGTGTCCGGGAACACCAGCAGCGGCCAGATGAAGTCCTTCCACGCGGTGACCACCGCGAGGATCGACACGACGGCCAGGATCGGCCGCGAGATCGGGAGGATGATCCGCCAGAGCGTGCGCACCGGCCCGGCGCCGTCGATGCGCGCCGCTTCGACGAGCTCGTCCGGGATCTGGTCGAAGAACCGCTTCAGCAGGTAGATGTTGAACGCGTTCGCCGCCGCCGGCAGCCACACCGCGGTGGGCGAGTTGATCAGGTTGAGGTGGAGCAGCGGCAGGTCCGTCACCGTGACATACGTCGGGACCAGCAGCGCCGTGGCGGGCAGCATGAGCGTGGCCAGCATCAGCCCGAGCACGACGTTGCCGAATTTCGGCCGCAGCTTCGACAGCGCGAACGCGGCCGGGACGTCGATGGCCAGCTGCGCCAGCCAGGCGCCGCCGGCGACGACGAGCGTGTTGAGGAAGTACTTGCCCAGGCTCAGCTGGTCCCACGCGTCGGCGAACGTTTCGGGGTGCCACTCGTGCGGGACGAGCGTCGCCGGCGTCTGCGCCAGCTCCTGCGGGGACTTCATCGCCCCGGTCACCGCCCAGTAGAGCGGGAAGAGGAAGGCCAGCACGAACAGCACCAACGTGCAGGCGAAGACGACGCCGTAGACGACCGTGCCGCGGGGGCTGCGCAACGCGCTCGGGGAGACGAGTGTCCTCATGACTGGTCCGCCTTCCGCGTCAACCGGACGTACCACGCCGAGAACACGCCGAGCGCCACGAACAGCAAGAGGCTCATCGCGCTCGCCGAGCCGAAGTCGTTGTAGACGAAGGCGTAGCGGTAGAGCAGCAGGAGCACGGTGACCGTCGAGTCGTCCGGTCCGCCGCCCGTCATCACGTACGGCTCGGTGAACACCTGCATGGTCGCGACGATCTGCAGCAGGAGGAGCACCAGCAGGACGAACCGGGTCTGCGGGAACGTCACGTGCCGCAGCCGCTTCCACAGCCCGGCGCCGTCGAGCTCCGCGGCTTCGTACAGTTCGCCGGGAATCGTGCCGAGCGCGGCCAGGTAGATCAGGGTGGTGCTGCCCATGTTGGCCCACGTCGAGACGAACACCAGCGACAGCATCGCCGTGCCGCTCGAGTCGAGCCACCGGCCGCCGGGCAGGCCGGCCGCGCCGAGTACCGAGTTGAACAGGCCAGGACCGGGGTCGTAGAACCACTTCCACATCAGCGCCGTGACGACCGGTGGCAGCATCACCGGCAGGTAGACGGCGAGCCGGAAGAACGCCTTCGCGTGGCGCAGCTCGTTCAGCAGCACGGCCGTGAGGAACGGGACGGCGAACCCGAAGACCAGCGCGAGGCCGGTGAACAGCAGTGTGTTGCGCCAGGCGACCCCGAACAGCGGATCTTCGAACAGCTTCGCGAAGTTGCCGAAACCGACCCAGGTCGGCGCGTTGACGAAGTCGACCTGCTGGAAGCTCAGCAGCACGCCGCGCACGATCGGGTACCACGAGAACAGCGCGAACACCACGAGCGCGGCGCAGAGCAGGCCGTACGCGGTGAGGTTGTCCTTGAGCTTGCGGCGCAGCCTGGTCCGGCGTCGTTCTTCTTGCGTCGCACCCGGGCGCCTGGCCCGCGACGGTCTTGCCGCGGGCCAGGCGAGCAGGCTACTTGACCTGGGCGAGGACATTGTTGACCTTCGACGCGGCCGACGAAAGCTGCTGGTCGATGTTCGCGTTCTGGTCGGTGAGCACGGCCTGCATCACGCTGTCGAGCGCGGCGTAGATCTGCTGGGCGTTCGGTGGCTCGATGCTGCCCTTTATGTGACTGGTCGTGTCCACGTAGGACTGGAAGTTCTGGGCGGGAACGTTGGCGTACTTGGCTTTCAACGTCAGCTGCTGGTCGCGCACCGCGCCCTGCCAGATGTCCGGGGTCGGTTCGGCGGGCAGGCCGACCGGCTGCTTGCCGTCGACGTACTGCCGGATGTGCTTTTCGAAGCGATCCGGGTTCAGGTACTTCCACTGGATCCACTCGAGGCCGGCCTTGATCTTTTCCGGCGACGCCTTCGGGTTGATCATGTAGCCCTCGCCGCCGAGCAGGGTGCCCTGGCCGCCGGGCATGCCCGCGATGCCGTAGTCCTCGTACTTGCCGTTGAACTGCTTGACCAGCACCGGGATGTTGTCCGGAGCCGCCATGTACATGCCGAGCCGGCCGGCGCCCATCATCCGCTGGACGTCCTGGGCTTCGAGCAGCTGCTTGGCGCCCATGGAGTTGTCGGACCAGCGCATGTCATGCAGGTACTGGAGGGCCTTCTTGCCCTTGTCGTTGTCGAAGTCGGCGACCCACTTGTCGCCGTCCTTGCGGGCGATGTCACCGCCCATCGAGTAGAGCCAGCCGGTCAGGTGCCAGCCGCCCTGGTTGTTCTTGCTGTAGTCGGCGTACCCGACGATGTCGTTGCCCAGCGCGGAGATCTTCTTCGCGGCTTCGCGGACTTCGTCCCAGGTCCGCGGTGGCTTGTTCGGGTCGAGCCCCGCTTGCTGGAACAACGGGCGGCTGTAGAGCAGGCCCATCGTGTAGTTCATCGTCGGCAGCCCGTAGAGCTTGCCGCCGGCGTCGCGGAAGTTGTCGAGCAGTTCCGGTTTGAGGTCGCCGACGTGCGGGACGCTCTTCGCGGCTTCGGTGATGTCGGCGGCCTGGTGCCGCGCGATGATCTGCGCGGGGTCGGTGAAGTAGACGTAGTAGACGTCTTCGAGCTGGCCGCCGGCGAGCTTGGCGGAGAACGTCTTGGGGTCCATGAACCCTTCGTGCGGGTCGATGTCGATGTTCGGGTGCGCCGCCTCGAACTCCTTGACGTCGGCGTCGAACACGCTGCGCTCGAACGGCTGGCTGGTCGGCGGCTGGCCGGTGACCGTGATCTTCACTTTGCCGCCGGTCTGAGCGGCGTTGTCACCGTCGCCGCAGGCGGCCACCCCCAAGGCGAGGCCACCTGCGGCGAGCAGGCACAACGTCCGGCGGGAGACGGTTCGGGACCAGGGACTGCTCATCTCAAGCCTCATCTCAGGGTCGCGACGGCTGTCACGTGATTGCGGTCACTCTAAAGTGTGAGACTGGATTGACGCAATAAGACGACTGGACCGTGCAAACTACGAACAGGTGGTGGTTGTCCACAGGGCGGCGGCGATGTGGACAACCCAGCCCCTCGCACGGCTTTTCCGGCTTTTCGTCGGGTGGGCCCGATACGCTGGATGCGGGGCCGGTCCCCCGGAGAGGGTGGGGGCTGCTTTCCGCGCGGGAGCGCTGCTTTCCGACGGAGTGTCGTGACCCTGGGGCAGGCATGCGAAAGGGCGCGACGGCCGGAACCGTCGCGCCCCTGGGGTTGAGTGCTAAGCCGTGCGGCGGGCGGTGGAACCGCGGACCACCAGTTCCGGCGCGAAGAGCAGCTCCTCGGCTGCCACTTCGCCGCCGTTGATCCGCTTGACCAGCAGTTCCACCACCGCACGGCCCATCGCCTCTATGGGCTGGCGGGTCGTCGTCAGGGGCGGGTCGGTGCAGTTCATCAGGGCCGAGTCGTCGTAGCCGACCACCGAGATGTCCTCGGGGACCGACAGTCCCTGTCGCCGCGCGGCGCGGATCGCGCCCAAGGCCAGCAGATCGCTTGCGCACAGCACCGCTGTCGCGCCGCGGGGGTACAGCCGGGCCGCTGCCGCGTGGCCGCCTTCGATCGAGAACATCCCGTGCTCGACCAGCTCGTCCAGCACCGGCAGTCCCAGCTTCGCCGCGTACGCCTGGAATGCTTCGAGCTTGCGCCGGGACGGCACGTGATCGGATGGTCCGAGCACCAGGCCGATCTTCTCGTGCCCGAGCGAGCTCAGGTGCCCGACGACCTGCTCGACGGCGACCGCGTCGTCGCACGAGACCTGCGGCAGCCCGAGGTGGTCGACCGCGGCGTTGATCAGCACCGTGGGCAGCCGCCGCTCCACGAGGTGGTGGTAGTGCGAGTGGATCGCGTCCGCCTGCGCGTACAGCCCGCCGGCGAACACCACGCCCGATACCTGCTGCTGCAGGAGCAGTTCGACGTACTCGGCCTCGGACACCCCGCCCGCCGTCCGCGTGCAGAGCACCGGCGTGAACCCCTGCTGGGCGAGCGCGTTGCCCATGATCTCGGCCAGTGCGGGGAAGATCGGGTTCTGCAGCTCCGGCAGCACCAGCCCGACCAGCCGGGCCCGGTCGCCGCGCAGCTGGGTGGGCCGTTCGTAGCCCATCACGTCCAGTGCGGTGAGCACGGCGGCCCGGGTGCTGGCGGACACCCCGGACCGGCCGTTGAGCACGCGGCTGACCGTGGCTTCGCTGACCCCGACCTGGCGGGCGACTTCGGCAAGGCGACGCGTCATGCGTGAAACTTTACAGCAAGCAGGCGAAAAAGCAGGACGATGGACGGCGTGCCGAACCGGCGCCGAACTGTGGATCAACGGTCGCGCGACGCGCACATCCCGTTCCTAGCTTGGCCCTCGGGAACACGATCCGAGGGGGACGATGACCAGCACACTCGACCGCGCCACCGCCCGGGCCACGGGATCCCGTGGCCTCACGGCGCTCGCCGCACTCGCTCTGCTGCTCGCTGCCTACCGGGGGTTCCGGATGCCGGGCGACTGGGTCGCGACGCTCGAAGCCGTGTCGGTGACCGACGGCTTTCACCGCCGGTTCCTCGTGGGGACCCTGCTGCACCCGCTTGCCGTGGTCACCGGCTACGCGTACTGGGTCTTCGCGGTCGCGGCGTTCGCCGTCCTCGGGGCACTGCTGACGGTGCTGGGCCTCGCGTTCTTCCGTGCCCGGTACTCCGGCCACCGGTTCCTGGTCGTCGGCTGGCTGCTGCTGCCGACCGGCGGGTTCTTCTTCCACGACGTCGGCTACTTCGAACAGGTGCTGTACCTCCTGCTGTTCGCCGCTTTGTGGCTACTGCCGCGACGGCCCGCGGTGGCGGCCGGGCTGATGACCGCCGCGGTGCTCGTGCACGAGATCGCGGCGCTCACCGTCCTCCCGGTGTTCGCGGTCGTGCTGGTGCGGCGGTTTCCCTGGCAACGTGCAGCGGTGCTGCTCGCGGCACCGGTGACGGCGGAGCTCACCGTGCTCGCGATGCCGGCGTCGAACGCCGGCGCGGCCGACCGGCTGTGGACCGCGATGGCCGGCGCCGGCTTCGCCCCGCGAGCCGATGCGCTGGCGCTGTTCGAGCGCACCCAGAGCGAAAGCTGGCGGCTGTACTCCGTCACCGAGGTCCTGGTGTTGCTGGCGCCGATCCTCGTCGTGGTGGTGACGGGCTTCCTGACACAGCGGCCGGACGTGCTCGGTGCCGCGGCCGTTGCGGCGCCAGCGTTGCTCGCCTTCGGTGGCTGGGACTGGGCGCGCTGGGGGTTCCTGCTGGTCACGAACTTCGCGCTGCTGCTGTGGCTCGGTCCGGTCCGGGACTTCCGGCCGTGGCCACTGATCGGCGCCGCGGTGCTGCTCGCGCACCTGCCGCTGCCCTACTTCGACGGTCAGCACCCGCGCGACCTGAGCTGGCGGCAGCTCACCGCGTTCGCCGATCAGGCGTTCTCGACACCGGCGGACCGGGGGAGCCGCACGGTGAACACGGCACCGTCGTCGTTGTGCGCCGCCAGTGATCCGCCGTGCACGAGCACGTTCTCCCGGGCGATCGCCAATCCGAGCCCACTGCCCTCCGTCGCCTGACGCGCGTGGTCGCCGCGGGTGAACCGGTCGAACAGGACCGGCAGCAGGTCCGCCGGCACCCCGGGCCCGGCGTCGGCGACGCGCACCACGACGTCGTCGCCGGTGCCGTCGAGCGTGACCGCGACCGGCGCGGCGCCGTGCCGGACGGCGTTGCTCAGCAGGTTCGCCACCACGGTGTGCACTCGCCGCGGATCGGCGATGACCGTGACGTCGCCGGCCGTGGTCACGGCGGCCTCGACGCCGGTGACTTCGGCGGCGTCCGCGACCAGGTCGGCGAGGTCTACGGGAGCCACCCGCAGGTCGGCCTTCCCGGCGTCGAACCGGGCGATCTCGAGGAGGTCTTCGACGAGCTTCGCCAGCCGGCGGGCCTGAGTGCCGAGGATCTCGGCGGCGCGGGTGCGGGTGGCGGGTTCGGCGTGGTCGAGGCTGTCGACGGTGGCGATCATCGAGGCGAGCGGCGTCCGCAGGTCGTGGGCGACATCGGCGACGAACCGCCGCTGCTGGCGGTCCTTCGCGTGCAGTTCTTCGATGGACTCGCCGAGCCGCGCGGCCATCGTGTTGAACGACTCGGCGAGCGCGGCGACCTCGTCCCGGCCCTTGACCGGGACGCGGGTGCCGAGCGCGCCCGCGCCCAGCTCGTCGGCCGCGGCGGACAGCTCCTTGATCGGACGGCGGATCCGGCGGCCGATCAAGAACGCGACGCCGACCCCCAGCACGCTCACCCCGAGCGCGATGAGCGCCAGGTTCCGGCGCAGCGCGCCGAGGTCGGTTTCCAGCACGCCGAGATCGAAGAGTTCGACGAGGTAGTAGTCGGCGCGGCCGAAGTAGCGGCTCACGACCAGCGCCGGGCGGCCGGTCGCCGGATCCGTGGTGACCGCGGTGTTCTGCCAGACCGACCCGGAAGGGTGGGAAAGAACCGCCGCTTCGACCGGCCGCAGCACCTCCTCCGGGGTCTCGGTGGAGACCATCGCGGGTGGCCCCAGGTAAACGATCCGGTGTCCGTCGAGCTCCAGGGGCGCGCGGGCGATCGTGGTGAACGGCTTGCCGGGCGGTTTGGTCACGAGCAGCCAGCCGACGGGCTGCAACCTGAGCTCGTAAAGGATCACATCGGCCACCTGATCGGGCCGGGCCCGGTCGACTTTCTTCTGCACCTCGAGGTTGTCGCTGATCATCTTGGACTCGACGGCGATGGTGAACGCCTGCACCGCGTCCCCGGATTGCACCTGGTACGCGAAAAAGGCCATGACCGCCGTCGCCGTCGTGGTCACGCCGACGATCGCCGCGACGATCCGCGTCCGCAGGCTGACGGCCGGGAGCCTCACTTCGTCACCAGGCGGTAGCCGAGGCCGCGGACCGTGCGCAGCAGCACCGGGTTCGCCGGGTCGTCCTCGACCTTGGCCCGCAGCCGCGCGACCGCCGCGTCGACGATCCGCGAGTCGCCGACGTAGCCGTAGTCCCAGACCCGCTTGAGCAGCACCTGCCGGCTCAGCACCTGGTTCGGGTGCTCGGCGAACTCGACGAGCAGCCGGATCTCCGTGGCGGTCAGGGCGAGCTCCTCGCCCCCGCGGGTGACGCTCATCGCGGCGGCGTCGATCTCCAGCTCACCCACGCGCAGCAGGCCGGCTTCCGGCACGGCGGGGTGCGCGCGGCGGCCGATCGCCTTGATCCGAGCGTCGAGCACGCGGGGTTCCGCCGGTTTGACGACGTAGTCATCGGCGCCGCATTCGAGCCCGGCGACGACGTCGATCGGGTCGCCGCGCGCGGTCAGCAGCACGATCGGCAGCCGGCTGCGGGCGCGGATGCGGCGGCAGACCTCGAAGCCGTCGATGCCGGGCAGCATGACGTCGAGGAGGACGAACTCGGCGTCGCCGAGCGCGGTCAGCGCGTGCTCGCCGGTGGGGGCGTGGACGACGTCGTGGCCGAGGGCGCGCAACGCCAGCGAAAGGGCTTCGGCCAGTGCCTCGTCGTCCTCGACGAGCAGCAGACGCGGCACTGGTCCTCCCCGGGGATGATCTCCCGGCGAGATTAGTGCAGGGCCCGGCGGCCCGGCGGTTCTCGTGCGGAACCGTCGAGCCGCCGTGCCGTTTCGTCACACTAGGCGGCCGCCACCTCGAACTCGGACGCCTGGCCGGCGGGCCAGCCGGTGTTGCCGCTGAACGTCAACCGCACGAAACGCTGGGACGTCGCCGCGAACGACACCGACGCGGTATTGCCGGACGCGGGGTCGAACGCGTAGCCGCGCGAACCCACCAGCGTCGTGTACGAGCCGCCGTCGGTGCTGCCGGAGATCGTCACCGTCTGGGTGCGCGTGCCCCAGGCCGGCGACGGCGGCAGGCGCAGCGTCACCTTGTTGATCGACGAAGCCGTGCCGAGGTCCACGGTCAGCGTCTGCGGGAAGGCGTTGTTCGTGCTCTCCCAGTAGGAGTTCGCGTCCCCGTCGACCGCGTTCGACGGCGGGAAACCACCCTGCGAACCCGACGCGCTGATCGCCTTGCCCCGCGCGAGGTTGGTGCCCGGTTGCGGCGGCTGCGGCGGACCGGAGTTCGGCGGGGGCCAGGTCGAGCAGTCGTTCCAGGTGCCGGTCCAGCCGCTGTTGCCGGACCCGCTGAACGTCATGCGCGGGATCGACGCCGGGTAGGGGCAGTTGTACGTCCCGGTTACGCCGACGCCGGACGCCGTCAGGTTGCTGATCGACACCGACCCCTGCGTCTGCGCCTGCGCGACGAACGTGCCGGCGCCCTGCACCGAGACGCCGTCGATGGTGACGCCCTGGATCGGCTTGCCGGCGCCGTTGCCGTCGATGAACTGGATCGCCTCGTACGGGCTCTGGATCGCGGTGAACCCGGTGACCCGGATCGTCACGCCGGTGATCGCCTGGTCGCGTGCGTCGAACCACAACGCGCCGACGCCGAACTGCCAGTTCGGGTCGAGCGCTCCGGCCCGCAGCGCGGTGTTGCCGGACAGTGTGATCGTGCCGCCCAGCGGGACCGAGTTGAACCGGTTCCCGACGACGTAACCGCCGCCGAGCGCGTTGGTGTCCTGCACCAGGTTGCCGCTCACGGTGTTGTCCGAGCCGCCGTACAGCGCGATGCCGTTGGCCAGGTTCGGCTGGACGACGGTGTTGTTCGCGATGGTGTTGCCCGAGTCGGCCTGCCCGTTGGACCACAGCGCGAGCCCGTCGTCGCCGTTGTTGCGCAGGTAGTTGTTGCGCAGTGCCGAGTTCGTGACCGCGCCGTCGAAGTTCACGCCGTCGGCCTGCGTGTCGAGGATGCGGTTGTTCTCGATGGTGACGTTCGACGACGCGCCGTTCATCAGCCACAGGCCGCACTTGGTGTCCTGGATCCACAGGCCCGAGACGACCGAGCCGGTCCCGAGGACGCCGTGGAACGCGTTGTCGGGGCTGCCGTCGTTCCGCTCGGTGACGTCTCCGAACACGGCGAAGTCGTACAGCCTGATGTTCCCGGACGCGCTGCCGTTGTTGAAGATGTTGTTGCCGTGCAGCACGGTGTACCACGGGCCGGCGCCGCGCACGGTCGTCTGGTCGATCTGCAGGGCCGAGCCGATCTCGAAGCGCCCGGACGGCACCCAGACCTCACGTCCCTGCGAGCGCGCCGCCGACAGCGCGGTGCGGAACGCCTGCGAGTCGTCGGAGCCGTCGTCCGCCGTGGCGCCGTAGTCAGTGACCGAGAGCGCGTTCGCCGGTTTCGTGCCCGCGCCGCCGACCTGCTCGAAGTCGGCGAGGTCGAGGGTCGCCTGGCCGACGTCACCCGAGTCGGCCTGCACGCGCACCTTCGCGCCCGGCGCGAGGTTCTGCCCCAGCAGCAACCTCGCGTCGTCGAAGAAGTGGTGGGTCTTCGCGCCCGGGATCCAGCCGGTGTCCACATAGGAATAGCGCGACGTCACCGAGAGCCCGTTGCCCAGCCTGGCCCCGTTGACGTATACCGAAAGCCGGCCCGAGGAACCGTCCGGGACGTTGTAGTGGACGTTGATCGCGTTCGCCGCCGCGGGCAGCGTGAACTCGACGTACTGGCCGGTCCCGATCCGGACCGCCTGCCGCCCGGAGGCTTCCGAAGCCAGGCTCGCCTGGGTGTAGTCGGGGCCGACGGCCGAGCCGTTCGTCGCCGAACACTCGGCTTCGACCGTCCGGAACGGCACGCTCGCGCCGCCGGACGCCGTTGCCGGGCAGGTCGCCGCCGCGGCGGGCGTCGTCGCGCCGGTGACCAGCACGGTCAGCCCGGACGCGGCGAGCGCCGCGGCCAGCAATGCCGCGCGGCGCCGGGGAGTAGGGGACATCGTCGTCACCTTTCTCGCGGGGATCGGGAGGTGCAGGACGTCGACGTGATCGGGATCATACGAATATCGAACAAGAATCCGCAATAGTTTGACTGACTTACGCAAATTTGCGACAGATTCTGACGGTCGCGTGGTTCATCCGACGTCCGGTCCGACTTGCTACGTTGTCGCCATGAGCCAGCGACGGGCCGACGGCAGCGCAGGGGACGCGGACTACGGCGCGATCGGCGGGGTGTACACCGACTACCGCAAGCCGGATCCGCGGATCGGCCAGTACATCATCGACGCGCTGGGCGACGCGCGAACCGTGCTCAACGTCGGCGCGGGCGCCGGTGCGTACGAGCCGGCCGACCGCGAGGTGACCGCGGTCGAGCCTTCCGCGTCGATGCGCGCGCAGCGGCCGGCGGGCCTGCCGCCGGCGATCGACGCCGTCGCCGAAAAACTTCCGTTCCCGGACCGGGCCTTCGAAGGCGCGATGAGCACGTTCAGCGTCCACCAGTGGAACGACCTGTGGACGGGGCTGCGGGAGCTGCGGCGTGTCACGCGCGGCCCGATCGCGATCCTGACCTGCGACCCGGAGCGGCTGCGCCGGTTCTGGCTGCTCGACTACGCGCCTGAAGTGATCGAGACCGAGGCCGGCCGCTATCCGTCGATCGACGACATCGCCGACGGGCTCGGCGGCCACACGTCCGTCGTCGGCGTGCCGATCCCGATCGACTGCACGGACGGGTTCAACGAGGCGTACTACGCGCGTCCCGAACGCCTCCTGGATCCGGGCGCGCGGCTGTCGTGCTCGGCGTGGAGCTTCGTCGACGACCGCGTGCACCACCGCTTCGCCGCCGAACTGCAGCACGATCTCGACGACGGCACGTGGGACCGCCGCTACGGCGCGCTGCGCGAGCAGGCGACCTTCGACGGTTCGCTGGTCCTCGTCGTTTCCGATCCCACGGCGTGACCCCGCCGCCGTTCGATCCGGAGCTGGCGGCGGCCGTCGAGGAGCTGCGCGCCGGACGTCCGCCGTTGACGACGCTCGCCGACATCCCCGCGCGCCGCGCGGTGGTCGCCGCGGACGAGCGGACCGTCGGCGAGCTGGCCGCGGCGCATCCGGGGTTCGCCTTCCGCGAGGAATACGCCGGTGACGTGCCGCTGCTGGTCGTCACCCCGCGGGGCCGGGCTTCGGCAGGCGTCCTCTACCACGTGCACGGCGGCGGCCTGATCGTCGGCAGCCATCGCGGCGCGGACGTGCCCGTCCTGCTGGACTGGGCCGGGGACCTGGACCTCACCGTCGTCTCGCCGGGCTACCGGCTCGCGCCGGATCACCCGTACCCGGCGGCGGTCGAGGACTGCTACGCCGGTCTCCTGTGGACGGTCGAGCACCTGGGCCGCTGCCCGGTGATCGGCGGGGTCAGCGCGGGTGGTGGCCTCGCCGCGGCGACGACCCTGCTGGCGCGCGACCGCGGCGGCCCCGACCTCGCGGGCCAGCTGCTGATCTGCCCGATGCTCGACGACCGCAGCGACTCGGCGTCCGCCGCCGACCTCGACGGCCGGGGCCTGTGGGACCGCACGGCGAACAACGTCGGCTGGACGGCGTACCTCGGCGATCGCCGCGACGTCCCGGCCTACGCGGCTCCGGCGCGCGCCGAAGACCTTTCCGGCCTGCCGCCCGCCTTCCTGGACGTCGGCACGGCCGAGACGTTCCGCGACGAGGTCGTCGTCTACGCGAGCCGGATCTGGCAGGCCGGCGGCGCAGCCGAGCTGCACGTGTGGCCGGGCGGGTTCCACGGGTTCGATGCCCTGGTGCCCGGCGCGGCGATCAGCCGGGCGGCGCGGGCCGCCCGGCTGGCCTGGCTGCGGCGCCTGCTAAGCCAGTAGGTCCTGCAGTTCGCGCACCGCGCGGGCGAGTTCGTCGGCGAAGCGGTACATCTCCGCCGAGACGTGCTTCGGCGTGCTCAGGTAGATGTTCCAGCGGTCCGGCAGCAGCACGTACGCGATGCCGATGCACTGCGGGCTGGTGGAGCCGAACCCGAAGTACTGGATGTTGACTGACGGCGCCGAGCTGGTGCTCAGGTAGTCGTCCCGCATCTTCAGCCAGCCCGGCGAGGTGTACAGGGCCGGCGTTCCGGCGTCGCCACGGCGTTTTCCGATCAGCTGCAGCTCCCACAGGTGCTGCTCCGGCGCGTCACCGGCCTGGCATTCCTTCGCGCGGGTGACGTGCTTCGCCGCGGCGGCACGGAACGCTTCGCGCTTTTCTTCCGCGGAGGCGTCGGAGGTCATGACGTCGGCGAAGCGCACGACCTCGGGCGTGACGACCCGCATGGCCTCGGTCCGGCCGTTCTGGAACTGCCGGGTGGCGATCGATTCGTACGTCGCGCCGGTCAGGCCCTTCGCACGGCGATGCGCGAGCTGGTACGACATCTGCGCGAAGGCGTCCGGGGACATCCCCAGCTCCTTCGCCCGGTTCGCACCGAAGTCGAACGACACGGTCTGCGTCGCCGTCGCGTCCGCGTAGGCCTTGAAGGCTTCTCGGGCGGCGCGCGCGTCTTCGCGGAGTGCGTCGGTCAGCGTGAACTCGACGATCTCGTAGCCGGGGACGCCGTCAGCCGGTTCGCGGTCCTCGCGCGCCCCGCTCAGCAGCGCGTCGGTGAAGCCGAGGATCGTCGTGCCGTCGAGTTCGCAGTGCTCGACGTTGATCCCCGCGGTGCCGTCTTCGAACACGATCAGCGACACCGCCTTGTCGTACCAGCGGTTGTCGGCGTACAGCAGGCGGTCACCCGCTTCCAGGGCGTCCGCCGGCGTGAAGTCGTCCAGGCACAGGCAGAACAACGCGGTCTCGATGGTTTCCAACGCGGCGGCGTTGCCCGCTTCGAGAAGCGCGGCCCGCGAAGCGGCCCACTCCGCGCGGGCCTTCGTGGTGAAGGCTCCGGCCGGGACGTCGGTGACGTGGTCGTCCTTGAGGATCGCGCGCAGCGCGTCGGCCAGCTGCGCCGGCGAGTGCGGGCGGCCGTCTTCGGCGAGGACGTCCATGCGGAAAGGCGTGCCCTTCGAGAACACGACGATGTGCCGCTCGGGCGACGGGAACTGCGTGCGCGCGGTGTCGAGCACCTCGCCGGGAATCCGCGTCGCCGAGAACAGGTACTTGTGCTGCACCATCGACTGCGGCGTGCCGCGCAGCAGCACCGGCGGCACGAGTTCGCTGTCGAGCTTCAGCTTGTAGTCCACGGCGGACGCGGTCAGCTCGGCCGCGCGCTCCACCTGGCCCAGCGGGGATTCGCGGAACAGGAAGAAGAAGTTGGCGTTGAGCGCGATCCGGTCGCGGCGGCCGAGGTAGCGGTACGGCCAGAACGTGTCGAGCCAGCTGCGCACGCCCGGCGAGCGGTCGTACTCCTCGAGCGCCGCTTGCAGCCCGTGTGCGGGGCTGTCCGGCGCGAGGAACTCGGCCACCGCCGCTTCGGTCTCCGCCAGTTCCTCCGGCGTCAGCAGCGGGCCGCACCACTCGAGGAAGCGCTGACAGCTGTCTTCCAGCGTGGGGAGCGGGACGCGGGGGAGCCGGTCCTCGTTGCCGAAAGTGCGGGTGGACCATTCCGGACTGCTCACGGTCATCCTTCTTGCTCGGAAGTCTCGAGCCGGGCCGCGAGTTCCGCGGCCGAGCCCTCAGGACGGGAAACATACAACCGGGCGTAGAGCCACCCGTCGGACTCCAGTCCGGTGGGGTCGACCCCGGCCGCGCTCAGGGTGTCCAGGATCTGCGTCTGCTCTTCGGCGGAGGCGAACTGCCGCTGCCGGAAGACGCCTTCGACGCCCGCGGTCTCGTACCCCAGCTCGGCGAGGCTTTCGGCGATCGGCTCGTAGGAGAACATCCGCAGCACGAAGTGCGCCATCCACGGCCGCGAGCCGCGCGCGATCCGGGTGAGGGTCTTCTCGGTGACGTACCCGACGCAGCCGGTGGAGATGACGAGGTCGACGTCGTCCAGGAGCTTCTGCTGGGTGCCGTCCGGGTCGTCGCGTTCGAAGTCGGCGTGGATCGCCTCGTCGAGGAAGCCGGCGGAAAGCGCGTACTCGAGAGCCGGGGCTGAACTGTCGAGGCCGTAGAACCGGGGATTGCCGCTGCGGACGCGCTTCCGGTCCGCCTCGACCAGCGCCGCGTGGTTGAGCGCGCGCACGGCCGGGTCGGTGTAGTGGGCGTAGAGGTCGTCCATCGTCGCTCCGCAGCGCTGCAGGGCCGCGTTGACTCCGTACGAGCAGCCGACGTCGAGCACGGTCGGCCGCTCGGCGTGGTGCTCGGCGATCAGCTTCGCGAAGTACGGCTTCGCCAGCTGCGGGATGTGGTAGCCGACGCGCTTGAGCGTGCCGAAGAACGGACGCGGGTCGGGCGCGGTGTAGATGTGGTCGAACGAGATCTTGCCGGTCGAGTCGAAGGGCACTGGCCAGGCTCCTGATCTAGTCGAGTAGTTCGTCGCCGCGGGCGGTGCGCTCCGCGAGGTGGGCGGGCAGGACACGGCCGAACAGCTGCCGCGTCCGCTCGGCGCTGCCGACGACCCCCGTGCGTTCGCTGTAGGCGAAGATCGCGGAGTGCCGCGCTGTCCCGCCCTCCACGGTACTGACACGGTGCAGTGCGAAGCGTCCCTTGAACAGCTGGAGATCACCGGGCCGCAGGTTCAGGTGCCGGACCAGCCGGGTGTCGCCGGCCAGCACCGCCCGGACGTCGCCGAGGTTCTCGTCCGCCGCGGACCGGATGCCCGGGCAGTACTCGAACGTCCCGCCGTCCTCCGCGGCCTGCGTCAGCATGCTGACGGTGTGGGTGTTCGTGTCGAAGTGCCACGGGTGCGCGCGGCCGGGCGCGATCACGTTGAGCGTCAGCCCGGACAGCGGGTCGGCGAGTTCGTGCAGCTCCGGCAGGCCGAAGCAGTCGGCGACGAACCGCTGGAACAACGGGCTCGTGTACAGCCGGCTGATGATCGCCGACGCCGGGATGCGGTCGCGCGCGACGAAGGCATTGCCGCGCTCCATGATCGTCCGGCCCGGGTGGTCGTCGGGCAGCGGCTGGTCGATCGCGGTGTTGTAGGCGTTGACCTTTTCGATCTTCGTGTACGCGTGCGGTTCGAGCGCGGCGCATTCCTCCCGCAGCACGTCGTGCAGTTCGGGGCGGATGAAGTCGGCGAGGACGCTGCAGCCGACGTCGGCGAGTTCCGTGCGCGTGCGGTCGACCGCCTCCCGCCAGGCGGGACTGCCCGGGGCGGTGAGCGGGTACCGGTCGGTGTCGACCATTTCCAGCGGCGCTAGGGAGGTGCTCATCGTCGAGGTCCCTTCCGGCGGGTGAAGGAACAGAGTTAGCACAGACCGCCGCTGGTCAACCGTCGGTTTGTGAGCGGTGACACAAAGTGGTCACATGCGGATTTTGGTGGCCCACGAGCTGACCGTGACGGTGCCCGTGGTGCCCACATCGGTCTCGATGGGCTGTTTTTGCGCCGGCTCGCCCGGGGCGGGCACCACGGAAATGGCGGCGCCGGTTTGCTTGTCACCGCTCGTCACCGTGGCCGACCACGACAGCACGGCCAGGGCTTTCTCGCCCGGTTGGAGGGTGAGGTTCTGCGGCCCGAAGTCGCCTGCGAAGTAGGACGTCCCGTGTTTGACTTCGATGTCCATCGGGGTGCCGTCGTCCGCGAGGACCTTCAGGTCGGGGTAGTCGGTGACCTTCCGCGGCGTCGTGTCCCGGTTGGTCAGGGTCAGGACGCTGGCGCGGTGGCCGAGGGCCAGTTCGACCTGGCCGACCGAAAGCGACAGTCCGGTCGACGGCGGCGGAGCGTACGTCGGGCTCGGCGGAGTTGGCGTCGGTGTCGGAGCGGGCGGTGGCGGCGTACCGCAACCGGCGAGAAGCGCGACGAAGAGAAGCGGTGCGAAGCGAGAAACCCCCATGCGCCGGAGGGTAGCGGGCGCCGGTCACCCGGCGCCCGCCCACCTCACGGCGTGAGCAGCGGCAGGAGCGGCTTGCGCACCTGCGTCGCGACGCCGTCCGAAGCCTCGGCGGCGGCGATCCGCTCCGGCGACGGCCGTCCGTAGCCCGTCGTGCGCTGGACCAGCGGGCGGCCCAGCGGCTCGACCATCGCACGCATGTCGCTGATCGTCTTGTACGACCCGTGCGACGCGCCGGCCATCCGGCTGATCGTCTCCTCCATCAGCGTGCCGCCGATGTCGTTGACGCCACCCTGCAGCACCGCGCGGCTGCCTTCGGTGCCGAGCTTCACCCAGGAGCTCTGGATGTTGTCGATCATCCCGTGCAGCAGCAGCCGGGCCAGCGCGTGCACCGCCCGGTTCTCGTTCTGCGTCGCGCCCGGGCGGGCCAGGCCGGCCAGGTAGATCGGCGAGCTCTGGTGGATGAACGGCAGCAGCACGAACTCGCTGAACCCGCGCCGCCCGTGCTTCTCGAGGCCTTCGCGCTGCAGCCGCGCGAGCAGCTTGAGGTGGGCGACCCAGTGCGCGGGGGTGTCGACGTGGCCGTACATCATCGTGGACGTCGTCGGCAGCCCGACCTCGTGCGCGGTCGTGACGACCTTGATCCACTCCGACGTCGGCAGCTTGCCCTTGGTGAGCACCCAGCGGACGTCGTCGTCGAGGATCTCCGCCGCCGTGCCCGGCAGCGAGTCGACGCCGGACTCCTTGGCCTTGATGAGCCAGTCGCGAAGCGAGAGGTTGGTCCGCGAAGCGCCGTTCACGACCTCCATCGGGCTGTAGGAGTGCAGGTGGATCTCCGGCTGACGGCGCTTGACCTCGGCCGCGAGGTCGAAGTACGCGGTGCCGGGCAGATCCGGGTGGATGCCGCCCTGCATGCAGATCTCGGTCGCGCCCGCGGCCCACGCTTCGTCGACGCGGTCGCCCACCTGCTCCAGCGAGAGCGTGTACGCGTCGGCGTCGGTGCGACGCTGCGCGAAGGCGCAGAAACGGCAACCCGTGTAGCAGACGTTGGTGAAGTTGATGTTCCGCGTGACGACGAAGGTGACGTCGTCGCCGACCGTCTCGCGACGCAGGTCGTCGGCGATCCGGGTGAAGGCGTCGAGCTCCTTGCCGTCGGCGTGCAGCAGCGCGAGCGCAGCGTCGTCGGACAGGCCCGCGGGGTCCTTCTCCGCGCTGCGCAAGGCTTCCAGGATGTCCGTGTCGAACCTCTGCGGCCCGGTCTTGATCCGGTCGCCGATCTCCTTCCAGTCCCCGTACACGGAGTCGAAGTCGCTGCGGCGGTCCTCGGTGCGGCCGCTGGTGTCGATCTCGGTGTGCAGGTCGGTGCGCCCGGACTCCTGCCAGCCGCCGTCCGGCTCCTGCCACGGGATGCCGACCGGCATCGCGCCATCACGGGCCATCCCGGTGTCGTAGTCGACGAGCGCGGCGACGTGCCGGGTGATCCGTGGGTCCAGCCACGGCTCACCGGCCTTGACGTACTCCGGGTAGATGGTGAGCCGCTCCTTGAGTTCGAACCCGGCCTTTTCGGTGCGGCGGGCGAGCTCGTCGATCTGCGGCCACGCCCGTTCCGGGTTGACGTGGTCGGGGGTCAGCGGCGAGACGCCACCCCAGTCGTCGATGCCGGCGCGGATCATCAGGTCGTACTGGTTGCCGATCAGGTTCGGCGGCGCCTGGATGCGCATCTTCGGGCCGAGCACCAGCCGCGCGACGGCGATGTTCGCGGCGAGCTCTTCGAGGTCGGCGTCCGGCGTCGCGCGCATCTTCGTGTCCGGCTTGGCCCGGAAGTTCTGGACGATGACTTCCTGGATGCCGCCGTAGGTCTTGGCGATCTTGCGGATCTCGAACAGCGCGTCCGCGCGCTCCTCGAACGTCTCACCGATGCCGATCAGAACACCCGTGGTGAACGGGACGCTGCTGCGCCCGGCGTCTTCGAGCACCCGCAGCCGGACGGCGGGGTCCTTGTCGGGTGAGCCGTAGTGCGGGCCGCCCTTCTCGGACCACAGCCGGGTCGCCGTGGTCTCCAGCATCATGCCCATCGACGGCGCGACCGGCTTGAGCCGCTGGAAGTCCTGCCAGGTCAGCACGCCCGGGTTGAGGTGCGGCAGCAGGCCGGTCTCCTCGAGGACTCGGATCGCCATCGCGCGGACATAGGAGAGCGTGTCGTCGTAGCCGTGCGCGTCCAGCCACTCGCGGGCGACCTTCCAGCGGTCCTCGGGCCGGTCGCCGAGCGTGAACAGGGCTTCCTTGCAGCCCATTTCGGCACCCTTGCGGGCGATGTCGAGGACCTCGTCCGGGGACAGGAACGGCGATTCGAGCCGCCCCGGCACGGTGACGAACGTGCAGTAGCCGCAGCGGTCGCGGCACAGGCGGGTCAGCGGGATGAACACCTTGCGGCTGTAGGTGATGATGCCCGCGCGCCCGGCCTCGGTCAGGCCCGCGTCGCGGATGCGCGACGCGTACTCGGACAGCTTGGTGAGGTCGTCACCGCGGGCGTGCAGCAGGACGCTCGCTTCGGCTACGTCGAGTGTCTTCCCGTCACGCGCCCGGGCGAGCGCGCGGCGCATCGCGGAGGCGGTCGGGGTGGTGGCGTCGGGTTCGGGTCCCATTCCGCCCACGCTAGGACCGTCCTCACGCGACCAGCCAGTGTGTGTTCCGCACCTGGCTCACCCTTTCGGGTCGGGTGGTCGTCGCCGCAGGTCAGCGGGTTCGCGTGGTTGTCGATCAGCTCCCCGGCGTGTATTACCTAAAGGGTGGCATCGGTGGTCGGCAAGAAGATCGGCGGACGGACCTACTACTACCTGGCGGAGTCCGCCCGGGTCGACGGAAAGCCGCGGGTGGTGACCCAGCGTTACCTCGGCACGGCCGACGAGATCGCCCGCGCCGTCCCCGGCGGCGAACCCGCGTCGGCTTCGTACCGGACATACGGCGACGTCGCCGCGGTGTGGGCGACGCTTTCGCGCCTGGACTTCGTCCGCCGTGTCGATGACGTCGTGCGATCGAAGCCGGGCCTCGGGCTGCCCCTCGCCGTCGCGGTGCTGCACCGCGCGACCGCGCCCGAGACGCCGATCGGCGAGTGGTGGGCTTCCGGGGCGGCCGCGGATCTCGTCCGGCCCCGGATGGCCACGGTGGCAGGACTGTGGCGGGCCCTCGAACGCCTCACCCCCGAGCGCATCGCGGGGATCGAGGAGACCGTCGCCACCGTAGTCCTGGACATCCTCGACGACCACGCGGCGCTCGCCGTCGACGTCCCGCAGTTCGCTGCGTTCGCGCCGGCCGACTGCACGCTGCCGTCCGCCTGTCAGGGCGTGCTCGCCGGAGCGGGCCTGCGGGTGACCCGCGACGGCGCGATCCCCCTCGAATCGCGGCTGTACCGGCGTGACGACGGCACCTCGCCGACGTTCGCCTCGTTGATGGGCGAACTCCGCCGCACTCAAGAACCCAGCCCGGCCACGCTCGTCTTCCACGCCGGCCAGGCGGCCCAGCTGGACCTGGGCTCGCGAAGCGGTTTCGTCGGGTCGTTGCCGCTGACCGACCACCCCGAGCTGCTGACCCAGCCCGCGTCCGCGCGCAAGCGCGTCGACCCCGAGCGGTTCGCGGGCCTCACCGCGCTGGACACGCACGCGGTCGTCGACGGCGTCCGGCGACGGGTGATCCTCACGCATTCGGCAACGCTGCACGCGGCGCAGTCCCGCGCGTTCGCCGACGAGCTGGCCACGGCGACCCGGGAGCTGGACGGCCTGGCCGCGGCACTGGCCGCGGGCACCCACCGCGGCGACCGCGCCCAGGTGCACGCCGAGATCGGCCGGGTGACGCGGGGACGGCGCGTCGAGCGCGTGCTCACCGCCGTCCTGAGCGGGAACCGGCCCGGCGAGATCCGGCTCGAACGGCGGATCGACGCCGCCGCGGTGGCGCGGCTCGACGACGAGTTCTTCGGCAAGCAGGTGCTGGTCACCGACCGGGACTGGCCGGTCGGTGACGTCGTGACGGCCTACCGGGCCCGCACCCACCTCGAATCGACGTTCCGCTGGCTCACCGGCCCCGCCGTCACCGGGCCGACCCCGCGCTGGGAGTGGACGCGGCAGCGGATCGCCGCGCACGGCCTCGTCTCGGTGCTCGCCGCGACCGTGACGCACCTGATGCGGCGCGAAGCGGACCGGGCGGGGATGAACCTGTCGGTGCGCGAGCTGCTCGACCAGCTGGCCGGCATCGGTGAGCTGGTGCTGCGGTACCCGTCCACCGGCGGGCGGCCACGGACGAAACGCCTGCTGACCGAGCTGGACCCGGCGCAGCAGGCGCTGTTCTCCCTGTTTCAGCCCTCGCGGTAGATCTGCAGCGCCGAGAAGCTCTGGACCACCGGCATCAGCTCGATGACGTTGATGTTGACGTGCTCCGGCTGGGACGCGGCCCAGTAGACGGACTCGGCGACGTCGTCCGCGGTCAGCGGCGTGGTGCCTTCGTAGACCTTGTCCGCCTTGGCCCGGTCGCCGTCGAAGCGGACCTTCGAGAAGTCCGTGCCGCCGACCATGCCCGGCTCGACGTTCGTCACCCGGACGCCGGTGCCGTGCAGGTCGCTGCGCAGGTTGAGGCTGAACTGGTGCACGAACGCCTTGGTCGCGCCGTAGACGTTGCCGCCGGGGTAGGGATAGGTGCCGGCGATCGAACCGAGGTTGATCACGTGACCGCGGCCGCGCTCGACCATGCCCGGCAACAGCGCGCGCGTGACGTGCGCGAGGCCGCGGACGTTGGTCGCGATCATCTCGTCCCAGTCCTGGAGGTCGGCCCGGTGCGCGGGCTCCAGGCCCTTGGCCAGGCCGGCGTTGTTGACCAGGACGTCGACCTCTCGCCAGTTTTCGGCGAGACCGTCGACGGCGGCCCTGACCGCTTCGGGATCGCTGACGTCGAGGGTGACCGGAAGGACGGCGTCGCCCAGCTCGCCGGCCAGCTTCGCCAGCTTGTCGCCGCTGCGGGCGACGGCGATCACGCGGGCGCCCTCGGCGACGAACCGGCGCGCGATGGCGTCACCGAAGCCGGCGCTCGCGCCGGTCACGAACACGGTCTTCTGCGGGGTCATGGCGTGGCTCCGCTGCTCTTGCTCGTCGTCAGGAAGGTGCTGAGTGCCTCGTCGAACTCGGTCTCGCACTCCAGGTTAGGCAGGTGGCCGGAGCCCTCGATCACCACCAGGGTGGAGCCCCTGACCTTGCGGTGGATCAGCTCGGCGTCGGCGACCGGGGTGAACTCGTCTTCACTGCCGACGACCACCAGGGTGGGGACGGCGATGTCGCTCAGCCCCGGCGTGTAGTCGGGGCGTTCGGCGCGTCCCCTGAGCGCGGCCGCGGCACCTTCCTTCGGCGCGTTGCGCATCATCTTCCTGACGTGCGCTTCGACGTCCGGCCTGGTCTCGCGGGTCTGCCTCGAGATCATCTTGGGGAGGAGCTCCTCGGCGTAGCTCTCCATGCCTTCCTCGGTGATGCGGTCCGCGGTGTCGTAGCGCGCCTGCTTGGCGTGGGGGTTGTCGAGGCCCGCGAAGGTGTCGGCCAGGACGAGGGCGGTCACGCGCTCGGGGTGGTCCGCGACGAGTTGCATGACGATCTGGCCGCCCATGGAGAGGCCGCCGAGGACGAACCGGCCCAGCTCCAGGTGGTCGGCCAGGTCGACGAGGTCTCCGGCGAAGACGTCGAGGCCCGTCTTCGTGCCCCGGGCGGGGGACTCGCCGTAGCCGCGGAGGTCGGGGGTCACGACGCGGTAGCCGGTCCTCGCCAGGTGCTCGGCCTGGGGCCGCCACATCGAGCGGTCGAAGGGGTGGCCGTGGACGAGGAGGACCGGGCGCCCGCGCTTCGGGCCGAGGTCGTCGTGGGCGAGTCTCATGCGGCCGACGCTAAGCGGAGCCTTGCCGCGGAGCAATACGGCGCAATGTAGTCGGAGCAATGTTCTTTCGGTGGCGCTCCCGGCCGGTTCGGGGCAGACTGAGGCGCGGACGGGCTCCGTCAAGGGGTCTGACCTGCGCTGATCTTGTTAAGGGACCCCCCTGTTTCGGGCCCTTTCGGGGCATGTAAAGTTCTCCAAGTCGCCAGGGAGACCGGGTGGCCGCCGGGACACGAACCAAGCTCTCGCGGATTGCGATTGAGTGGGTGTCCCACCAAAAACTGCTAGGAATGACTCGCTTTGAGC
>NZ_NMUL01000038.1 GCF_002234595.1 Amycolatopsis vastitatis | reverse complement strand
CCTAGGCCGCGCACCGTGGCGCCGACGCTCTTGTCGGCCACGGCCTTGATCGAGACGGAGTGGCCGGACAGCTCGCGGACCAGGCGCTGAAACCGGGTTTCCGCCGGGAGCGCGTCCAGCTCGGCCAGCAGCCGGATCGCGGTCTGATCGCCCTCGCGGGCCGCGACCCGCAGCTGCTCGCGCAGCAGGGTGGTTTGCAGTTGTGCGGTCAGCTTCAGCGCGGGGGCGTCGCGCTCGGACTCGCGGACCTGGTCGCGGATGTGGCGGCCGAGCCCCTGCAGGCTCGGCATGATCTTGAGGTAGGCGTGACCGACCGTTGCCACGGGCGATCACCACCTGCAGCAGTCAAAGACACACAGCTAACGTGCGACGGCTTCGCTGCTCGGCTGTGGTGGAATGCGGAGATGAAGGACGACTGGGCCAACCGCGAGCTGCGCCACTTCAGATGGGTGTGGGTGTGGCTCGCCCTGGTGGTTGGCGTGGCTGTTGGCGTTGTCGTTACTGTGCTGCTGTGGGGTCGATCAACTGTCGAGCACCGCGACGCGTTCGACGCAGGTTGGAAGAGTTCGGCAGCTGTTCTCGCAGCCCTGGCGACATTTTTAACCGTCGAGCGGCTTCGTCTCGGGCAACGCGAGCATCGACGACAGCTTCTTGCTGACCGGGCCAAGCAAGAAACCGATCTCGCAACACATATTACCAATCTTTCATCGAAAGCAAGCGAGCAACTCGGTAGCGAGAAAGCCGCAGTCCGGATAGGTGGCCTTACCGATCTAGAAAGGCTTGCGCAATCTTACCCAGAGTTGCGACAAACTGTCATTGACAGAATATGTGCCTACCTTCGCGCACCGTACTACCCGCCGTCAGATAAATTCCCAAGGCGCTCGATGCGACTTATGCGCGACGCGAACACAGAAGCGGGTGACGAATCGAACCAAACGAACAACCCTGAAGTGGTCTACGAAGAAAGTGACGATCTCGTTCCGCAAGATCTCACCGATATTGAGGTTGCGGGAGCAAGATTGGAGCTGGATGTTCGACGCACGGCACAACGAATATTGCAGCGCCACCTCCTGTGGCCAAGCGACTCCGACGCGCCCGAAAGTTATTGGGGCTCGCTAAAGGTCGATCTTCGTGACGCTACCCTTGTTGAGAGCGATTTCAAGGACTGCCGTTTCGACACCGCGGATTTTCGAGATGCAAAGTTCTACGGGTACAGCAGCTTTATTGGCGCACGACTCGACGGTCACGTGTGGTTTGACGACGCACATTTCGTGAACCGGACATACTTTTTGGAGTCGCGATTCAGCGAGCGAGCTTCCTTTCGGGGCACACGCTTCTGGCATAGTGTATTTTTCAATAAATCAGAGTTCGTCAAGGGCGCCGACTTCTCGGGTGCCGCATTTGATGCCCAGACGGAATTTAAGCAGGTGGACTTCAGGGGAAAGACGGAGTTCTGCTCGGCAAAATTTCTGAGCGTCGCCTTCTTTTATGAGGCAAACTTCGGGGAAGATGCCGACTTCTGCCACATCGAAGTTGGCATGGCAGCTCAATTTCCTGACGTCAAGTTCGACGGAAGCACCCGATTTGACGTGGCACGATTCTTGAGCGGCGTCAATTACGAGCGCGCATCCTTCAAGGGGTCAGCAAGATTCTGGGGTGCCACTTTCGAAGGAAGTGCATGGTTTAATCGGTCAAGGTTTGCGGCCAGGGCGGACTTCAGTCGGGTAAAATTTCACAGCACGATACACCTTGACGAAGCTGTCTTCGAGCAAGGGTGCGATCTGGAAGACGTGTACGTGGAGAACCCTCCCAAAATTCGCCCATGCCTCGACAAACTGCCCGATTGGGTTTTGAGAATGAAGGGCCTCAGGTCGTCACCTGACAACTAAGTCAACTCGATTAACCACTATCCGTTTTCCCGCATCCAAAGGGGATATCGCGCAGGCTCTTCAACTCGGGCTCATCCGCCCGGGCGGGTGCTGTGTCGGGTGGGTCGAGGGCGTCAAGCGGGTCGGCCAACTGTTGGTCGGTGACGTCCTGGCCGAGCGCGACCGCCACGGTGGCCCAGAGCGCGGTGAGGCGTCGTTCGGTCGCGGCGGCCAGCAGCTCGCCGCGGGTCCATCCGGCGCGCGGGCTGTGCATCCTCCAGACCGCCGCCTCCGGCGGCAGGTGCCTGACCAGCGCGCACACCCGCCGGTAGGAGAGGCGGTCGCGGTAGAGGTCGAGCAGATCGACCCCGAACCAGCGGAGCAGGTCGGTTTCAAGGGCTTCGGCGGTCGCCTCGTCGGCCAGGAGCAGGGCGACCGTCAGGGGTTTCCCCGGCCCAGCTCCTTCATCACCGCGGCCGAGAACTCCTCGGCGTCGGCAGCGGTGGACGCGAGGCCGCGCCAGGTCGTGTACTGGTCGGCGCCGAGGATGAGCTTGAGCGCGGTGAGGTGCTTGCCCTCTTCCTCGGCTTCGAGCGCTTCGAGCGGGAAGTCCTCGGCACGCGGCAGGGTGAAGCTGGTCCCGCGCCACTGCACCGCGAGGCCGGCTGCGGGCGACGTCGGCTTGCCGGTGGCTTCGGCGCGCTGCTTGGCACTCATTCGGGTGGTTCTCCTTCGTTCGTTCTGCTTCTTGTTGGTCGCTTCGGTACCCCGCGAGTTGGGGTTTGTGCTCGGCGGGAAGAGTTCGGCTGACCGTGCAACCAGGCAAAACCGGTCGCCGGGCCCGATCGCCGTCTGGCACCCTTGACGTCGTGAAACAGCTTGAGCGCCTGGTGGTGCACGTCGAGGAGGCGATCCGCTTCGGCACGGCGGAGGATGAGCCTCACCTTCGGCTGGGCCTGCTGATGATCGACTCGGCCGCCGAGCTCCTGATGCACCGCGAGACCGACTACCAGCTGCGCTGGGGCGCGAAGTTCGAGGAGTACCTGAAGCGTGCCGAAGCGGCCTTAGCGGACGGGCGCGGTGACCAGAAGTATGTCGACGAGTTGCGTGGAAAAGTGTTCTCGAAGAATCAGCGCAACAAGATCGAGAAAGAATTCGATGCGAAGTGCAATCTGCTGGTTCGGGAAAATATCCTCGACGTAGCCCAGGCCCGGGTCTTGAAGAAACTGCACGCCTATCGCAACGAAACCTACCACCGAGACCAGTTGCGCCCGACCACGCTGGCAAGCGCCACCAGGATTTACATCTACCTGGTGTGCACGATGATGACCACAATTCCGGTACACGTCATGGAGTTGTCAGCTGTACCCGACGGGCTGAAGAAGTACCTGAAGCCGGGAGAGACAAGGTTCGACGACGGGTTCGAAACGCAGGCACGTATTGGTCGGGAGTTGCTTGCCGTCTCCGGTATCGGCAAACAGATGAACCTAGGCGCGGTCCTCGCCGAGCACGTCACCGACCGTCTCGACGAGATCGAAGCCATGGTCGAGGAGTGCGTCTCGTTCTTCAACGACACTAACGACCGCGGTTGGGACTTTCTTTCCGTGCTCGGCATGATCCAGGCACCCGAGCCCGACGATCCGCTCGATCATCTGCGACGCACCGTCGATGACTATCGCAAGTGGGCCCGGCCGGTGAACAAGGCGAAGTTTCGGGCTTGGCGGACAGCCGCGGCGAAGCTGGCCACCGAGACGGACGACCTGACCGCGTTTGCCGCCTTCGCCGATCTCGAAGATGAGTTCGAGCCGATTGAACAGCAGGTGAAGAGGCTCGCACTCGACGTCGACAATGCGATCCAAGACCAGATCGACATCGCACGGGGCAAATAACGACGGCAGTCAGTCGGCAGCGGGTTGGTCCTCGTGGATGACGTCCAGCCCGCCGGACGCGACGGCCGGGGCGCCGAAGAGGACGGCGGGGTCGTTGGTCAGCCAGACCGCGATGAACGTCTTGCCCTTGGGCGGGGCGAGCGCGGCGAAGGTCATCCCCCAGCGGGCTTCCTGGGTGCGGGAGAACTGGGCGTCCTGGGTTTCGGAGACCTCCGCCCGAGGCAGGTAGAGCCGGTGGCTGTAGACCTCGGTCGAGGACACCACGTCGGTCCAGTCGATGCACAGCGCGCGGACGTCACCTTTGGGGATGGCAGAGATCTCGGCCCGGTAGATCTTCGACCCGGTCGCAGTCTCGGCGAAGGTCATCCCGCCGAAGTAGGCGGACAGGATGATCGCCTTCGTCTCCTGGAACACCGAGGCGACGGTGAGTTCCTGGGACTTGTAGATGTAGCGCGCCGGGGTGAGCTGCTGCCAGTGCTCGGTGCCTTCCTTCTCCACCTTCCGCGCCAGCGTCGTTCCATCCGGCGTGGACAGGCCCAGGCCGGTCCAGGCGGCCGGGAGCGCAGTGGTCGCGTCCGGCGGTTCAGGGGTGTCGGGAGCAGCGAGCGAGACTTCCCCGGTGCCGGGGACGCGCACGAGCGCGGAGTTCATGGCCAAAGCGGGTACCTCCAGAGCTGGGCTGGAGGCCGGACCGCGCCGCCGGGGTGGGAGGCACAGGGGCCTCCGGCGGGTGATCGTGGTCAGCGTGGCGGGGTGCGGGCGTAGACCGCGACGGCGACGGTCGCCAGCGGCGCCGCCGTGTACGGGTCGATCCCGGCGACCGGCGCGGCGACGGGGTCGCCACGGAGCAGTGCGCCGGGTGGAGCGGGTGTGCAGAGCAGGCCGAGGGCGAGCGCGGCGAGGGCCTTGCTGCTGTGGGCGTCGTGGTGCCAGCAGGTCAGCCGGATCGCCGCGCGCTGGACGGCGGGCCAGTCCCAGGTGTGGCCGTCCTCGGCCACCAGCAGCCACGGCAGGACGGGTGGTCCGCCGTCCGGACCGCGCCCGGTCTCGGTCGACACCTGCGCCCCGGCCGCGACCGGGTCAGCGCCGCCGGCCAGCAGCGGCCGCAGCGCGCGGACGACCAACTCGGCGACGTCGACCGGCACCGGCACGCCGGTACCGGTCACCGGACCTCGTCCGGGTCGAGACCGGCGACGGTCAGCCCGGTATCGGCGGCGGCGCGCTTGAGGACGCCGTGGTGGGCTTCCATGCCGACCCCGGCCGGATGCCGGACCGCCACGGTGACCCCGACCCGGGACGGGGACGGGTCGTCGAACACCTCGACCGGCAACGGGTCCCCGCTCTCGACGCGCAGACCGCGCCCGCGCGCCGCGTCGGCGACCTGCTCGGCGACGGCCTGGACGACCGCGTGCAGCTCGGGTGAGCGCAGCACCTCGGCCACGCCCTCGTAGTCGATCTCGATCCGCTCGAACGCAGACATCGGCGGTCACCTCCTGTCAGCCTTGGACGTGGGTGAGGCGGGCTTCGTAGTGGACGTGCCCGAACCGCGGCGACCACCACGACGGCTCCCCGGACACCTCGAACACCCGTCTCTGCCAGACCACCCGCTCGCGCGCGGCGATCGCCGACTGGGTGTACAGCCGCCAGCTGGTCACTACCGGCGCCCGGCCCGGCGAGGCCGGTTCGGTCGAGCTGCCCGGCTGGAGCAGGCCCCAAACGGGCCGGCGCGGCGCGTCGGAGCCGTACTCGAGTTGCGGAGTCGGATTGCCGTAGGCGTCGGTGACCTGGGTTGGGGTGATCACCTCCAGCTGGTGCGGGAATTGCACGAGTTCGCCTCCTCGCGTCAGGTGGTCCAGATGGAGAACACGCCGCGCGGCGGCTGCGCGGGCGGGCGCAGCAGGTCCAGCTCGTCGTCGGTGAGGTAGAGGCCGCCGCCCTCGTGCGCGGCGGTGCGGGAGTGCCCACCGATCGTCTCGGACTTGTTCCCGTCCGGAGGCGACGCCAGCGCCCGCAGCACGGCGGTAGAGACGACGCCTGGCGCCGTGGCCGGCGGCGGATCTGGAAGATCCGGCACCCGCTGCCGGGCCAGCGCCGATGCATCGGCCAGCAGCACTGCAACGCGCGCTTGCTGCGCGGCAGTGAACTCGACCTCAGTCCGGGCTTGAACATCAGCCACGGTCGCCAAGGGGGCCAGAAACAGCATCTCGACCACCTCAGCGCACAATCTCTGCCCATGACTGATCTCTGGACGATCGCCACAGCGGTTGGAACTGTCGGCTCAGCGTGTGTTGTTGCTTGGCAATCATGGTGGACGCGTCGGGCCGTGCAAGTCAGCCGACGTGCCCTGGAACCTGCCGAAGCAGCAACGATCTATGCGGCTAGAACGGGACTGGACACAGACGCACCTAAGCTTGATGTCACGTTGAACCGAGACCCTGCACGTTGGCTTCTGGAACCAAGCAGTACCGGCGGCGAAGCAAACCCGATTGATCATGCCCGACGTTGGCACTTCTCCGAGCATGAGAACCAGCAGATCATGATGCGGCTCTCGTTGACCCTTTCGAACCTTGGCACGTCGATAGCCGACGTTAACGCGGAGGGCTGCATTGACGTCGATAGGAACCCATCGCCTAGCTTGGCAATTCTGCCCGGCGCAAGTATTCCGGTGGTGCTCCTTGAAGCGACCTTTACTGCCAGGCAATGGTCTGAGAACTGGACCGCTCAGCAGAAGGGCGAGCCGCTGCCGCACCGGGTCGAGGCCACCGTCAGGTGTACGGACGTTCGAGACGAAGGGGTCGTCGATACTTGGCGGCTCCACTTGGAAGGAAGTCCGATCCGGCCGGTCCCCAAGCGTGAAGGCGTATGGGAACTCAACTTCGAGCTCGATGGACAACCCGGAACAGGTGCCGTCCTATTCGACGTGCGCCCGGCCCGCGAACGTCGATATTGGATCTCGCGTAGCAGGAGTATCGAACTGCCCAGCCCTGCGTCTACCTGGCGGAGCGATCCGCCTAAGCAGCTGCGATAGCCACCTGAGCAACTAGGCTACGTAGCCTCACGCTCCTTGGCTGGTCGTCCGCCGACCGCGCGCACGCCGAGTTCTGGGGGGAGCGCCTTGAGCGCGTCGACAGCGGCCTTGTCGGTTACCTCGGCATCGCCATCGACGAAGGTCACGCCGAGGTCGTGTATGACCAGCTGGGGGTACTTGGTGCTGGTGAACTTCATCAGCTACCACTTCCCGCCGGGCCGGTGGTCAGGCCGGTGATCTTGCCGTGCGCGATCTCGGGCCCGTACTCCAGGCCGATCTCGCCGTAGATCTGGGCCTTGTCGACCGAGCCGGTCTTCGCGAGCGGTTCGGAGAACAGGAAGCCCTTGCCGGGGGTTTCGAGCAGGACAGGGGCGCACTGGTCGAGGGAGACGACCTCGACGGTGTCGGCGGGCATGTAGCGGTTGAGCATCACGTTGAGGGTGCCGAAGTCGGTCTCGATCGTGGTTACGGAGACGCCGCCGACGTTGCGGGTCTGCTCGCGGCAGTTCTTCTTGGTGATGAACTCCGCGGTCAGCTGGCGCTTCTGCCAGGCCCCGCACATCAGGGTGGCGGTCTCGGAGACCTGGATGCCGCCGTTGAGCCAGACCTTCTGCAGCAGGTCGAGGATCATCGCCTCGGTCAGCGCGGCGGCGGTGGCGTTGGTGATGACGTTGGTCTTCGTGGCCTCCAGGATGCCGCGGGTGCGGCGGGTCTTGGAGTTGTCCGTGGGCTCCTGGAACGTGCCGGTGACGAAGGAGACTTCGACGTCGCGGCCGATCTGGATCAGCGACTGGCGGGTCTGCCAGTCCATTTCGTTGGTCACCGGGTTGGTGCCCTGGATGCTGGCGGCGTTCGGGTTGGCCGAGCCGGTGGCGGCGAACATTTGCTGGGTGGCCTGGCGGGTGTAGGTGACGCCGATGGTCTCCTGGTGGATCTCCACCACGTTCCGGTCGGTCCCGCGGACCCGGGTCTCTGGGGGCGGGGCGTCGGCGCCTTCGAGGCGCTGTCGGTTCGGGTCGGGGGCGCGCAGGTCGTAGACCTGCCAGGTGTGCACGACGGCGTTGGCGCGCTTGCCGCCGGTCAGGCCGCCGATCGCGGACAGGAACGGGGTGTCGGTCGGGGTCAGGGCGAAGAGTTCGCCGACGAAGTTCGGGGCGTTGTAGGTGTTGGCGATCGCGGCCACACCAGGCATGAAGCCTCCAAGCGTTGGGAAATAAGGAAAAGTCGGCGCGTTCCTAGCGCTGCTGGGCGGCCTGCTCGACAAGACGCTGGTTCTTGAGGCTGATGGCGGTGGCCCAGTCGCCGTTCTTTTCTGCCTCGGCGATCTGCGCGTCGTAGCCGGCGGGCCCGGACTGGCGGGCACCCTGCGACGGGTCCGGAGCCGGACGCCGCCCGGGCAGAGGGGTGTCCCCACGGGCCAGATGCGGCCGTCCGAGCAGCACGGCCGCGAGATCGGTCGTGATGGCGGCGGTGTCGATCTCGCCGTCCTCGCCGACGTAGCGGTCCTTCTCGTCCAGATACCGGGGCGCGTCGGTCGGGTCGGCCCAGCCGGACCCGGCTGCGGCGCGGATCTCCGCGTCCACCGCCCGCCGCCGCAACGCGACCACCTGCGCCTCGGCCGTGCTTGCGCGTGCGGCGGCCTTCTCGGCCTCGCTCTGCTGCGCGGCCTCCAACTCGTCGAGCTTGGCCGCCTTCGACTTGTGGTCCTTGGCCGTCTGCTCGGCCCGCGCGAGCTTGCCCTGCGTCTGCTCGTAGAGCGTCTTGTAGTCGACGGGCGGCGCCTCGGCCTGCGTGCTGGGGGCATCGGGCCCGCCGCTGGTCGTCGACGTGGTGGCGGTAGGCGGCGGGGCTGCGACCGCGCCTTCGGTAGGCGGCGTGCTGGGAATGACATGATCGGTCAAAGGCGTGCTCCTGGAATGGGAATCTGTAAGGATGGCGGGGTGAAGACCCTCTCGCCGCGTGTCTGGGGCACCGCCGCTCTGGCGTGCTCGGGCGGCGCACAGGTGCTCGCGGGAATGGCGGGAAACCTGCTCTGGCAGCTGGCGTTCCTGCTGCTCACTGTGCTCAGTTTGAGTGTCAGTGGGTGGATGGCCTCGCCGACTCTTCAAAAAATCCCATAACTTGACTCGTACCCAAGAAATCTTCCCCTACAACATCTTCTAGGCGAGATAGCCGAACCGTCGCAGGAGCTCGATCAGTTCAGCCTCGTCGCGGGCTGTATTGACCAGCTGTGCCGGGGTCGGGCGCGCGGTGCCGGTGGCGCGGTAGCGGCGGCCTCGCTTGGCGAGGTCGCCGAGCTGGCCGCCGACGCCGCGCACCGTGGTGGCCTCGCGGGTGTACTCGTGGCCTCCGGCGGTGTAGACGGCGCCGTGTCGGCGGGCGTTGACGACGCGGGAGATGTCGGCCCCCGCGCGGATCGCAGCAGCGCCGCCGACGCCGAACGCCTTGTTCTGCTGGGCCGGGGTCATCCGGTCGAACAGGGCGCGCGGGGTGTTGGTGGGGCGGCCGGTGCGCCACTGGTCGCGGGTGACCGGGTGCATCGTGCAGTCGCAGTTGGGGTGGCGTAGAAACCCAGTGCTGTAGCGGTATAACCGGCCCGCGAGCTGGATGCACCGCCCGCACGCGGGCAGGTGCACCACCCGCTCGTACCCGGCGATCTCCGGTTCCAGCACCGCGGCCGCCGTCGTGGCCAGCCGCCCAGCGTCGGCGGTCTCGGTGGCGACGTAGCGCAGCAGCCGCGCCAGCCCCATCGTCCGCGCCTCGCTCGGCGCCACCCCGAGCGCGAGCGCGCGCCGGTAGTGCCAATGCGCGAAGTCCATCAGCACGGCCAGCGGTAGACCGGTCGTCGCGTAGCCGACCCACGCCCGCGCGACGAGCACGCCGAGCGGCGCGGATACCGCCCCGGCTGCGGCGAGCGTCGCCGCGACGTACAGCGGCGCCAGCGCCACCGAGTCGGCCTGCGCCTGCTCCACCGCCGCGACCACGTCCGGCCGAACCTGCTCGGTCCAGACGTCCTGACCTTCCGGCCCGGCGGGAAGCTGTGTCCAGGCTGCCTGCGCGCGTTCGACAGCGGCGCGGAGGATGCGTTGCTGGTCGAGGTAGTAGGCGGTGTCCGGGCTCGTCGACGGCGCGGTCACCGCGGCGTCCCGGCGTAGACGGGCTCCTGGAACTGCACGGCCGTGGTAGGCCGCAGCCGCGACCCGGCGACGATGCTCGGCCGCTCAGGCTGCGGCGCGTCCGGCTGTGGCTGGGGTTCGTCGGGGGTGGGCTTGGGGCCGTAGCCGGCGGCCAGGTCTCCTCCGGCGGCGCGAGCGTAAGCCTCCTGGTCCTCGGCATCCATGTCCTGGATCTGCGCGTCGGAGTAGTCCAGCGCGCGGCGTGCGGCCCGGCGCGGCAGCAGCTTGTCCGCGGAGTACAGCTTCACCACCGCGTCGGCCTGCGCGGCGAACGTCGGCGTCGCCGGATCCATCCACTGCGTCTCCACCCGCTGCGCCTCCTCCGCCACCCGGCCGTCCCGGACGTGCAGGATCCGCTGCGCCACGCGTTCCCAGCCGTCACCGAAGGACGCCTGGCGCCGCTCGGCGCGCTTGATGTGCCGGGACTCCGAGGAGCGGATCGCGTCCGCCGACGCGGGGTTCTCGGTGCTGTAGCCGAGGAAGTGCGGCGGCAACCCGGACAGCGACGCGACCAGCCTCGCGAGTGCGGCGAGGGTGTTGTGGAAGTTGGACAGGTCGGCCTCGGGGAACTGCCCGACCGCTACACCGTCCTCCTTCGGAGATTTCGCCGAGGCCCACAGCACGCCGGCGACCGCCTGCCACGGGGTGAGCGGGTTGCCGTTGCTGTCCACGAAGTCGTTCTTGTCGAACCCGAGCGCGTAGCGTCGGGGCATCGCGTGGAACTCGGCGGACACCATCATGTCCGTGGCGATCTTGCACGCCGCGTCCGACAACGGCAGTACGCTCGCCAGCTCCGAGCGCCCGAGCCGTGGGAGGGCGTAGCGGCGACGCCGGATCCGCGGCCGGTTCACCAGCGGCACGACCGGGACGACGCCCATGCCGTGCTCGTCGCGGTCGGTCTCGGTCCAGTTCCCGCCGGAGTTGTCGGAGGTGTACCAGATCGTCTCGTTCGGCAGGTACAGCGTGGCGTAAGCCTCCGCCAGGTCCCCGTCGCCCTCCTCCGCGTACTGGCGCTTGAGCGCGGCGCGGACCTCGCGGGTGCGCGGGTCCAGGTCGACGTGGACGTCGAACGGCGACTCGATCGTCACCAGCGGCGTACTCGGGTCCTGCTCGTTCGTCCCGACGATCGCGAACGACCGCCCGAGCGCCAGCGCGTCCACATGGGCCTGGCCGGAGTGCAGGCCGAGCCGGTTCGCCTGCCAGATCCGCCACAGCTCGCGGTCGGCCTCCTGCTCGCCGCCGAGCCGGAACCCCGTCACGTCCAGCCGCTCGTCCAGGCTGTCCACGACCAGCTCGGGCCAGTTCACCACGACCTGGCGCACCCGGTTGTCCAGCCGCCGCAGCAGCTCCGGGTGCATGTAGGACAGCGACTGCTCACCCTCGTAGTACGAGTCCAGCAACTCCAGCTGTGGGATTTGCGCATTGTGCTGCCGAGAGACGCGAGTGATCCACGCTTCCGGCGTCAACTCGCTGGCTTCGAAGACCGCGATAGGTCACCTCCTAAGCTGGCAGGCATGACCTGGTGGGCTGCTGTGTTGGGATTCGTTGGCGCGTTGGCTGGCAGTTGGGGCGGTCAGCTCATCGCGTCGAAGAGAGAGGATCGTCGCTGGCTGCGCGAACGTGATCGCGAAGACGTGCGGCACGCACGTGAGATTGAGGTATTTAATAAACGACTATTTCATGACTCACTGGCGGACTGGAGATCCGAGCGAGTCCTTGCCTATCAGGAGTTCCTCGATTCCTTCGACGACTGGTGGAGATCGTCGGCAATTCTCGGAAGGACAATCTTCCCCGGACTCGCAGAGAGTGTGAGCCTGCCAGAGGTCGAAGTCGACGACCTGTACGGTCAGTACAATCGACTGCGGGCGGCAACAAATCGCCTCGAAATCATTGGCGGCAGAGTAATAAACGAAGAAATTGAAAAGCTAGTCGGCGAGGCCATGAGGATAACATCCACCGTCGTGAAGATGGAGCGGCTTAGAGCTGATGGCGCAGAGGTCAACTCCGTCAAGGTGGGCAATGTGCTCACGCAATTGGCCACTGCGCGCGGGCGAATAAAGGACTTGGCTCGCGCCGATGTCCTGGTTGATCAACGCGACATCGACTCGCAATCTAACTCATGACGATCATCTTTCCAGATTTGGCAGGCTTCTGACCTCTCAATCGCCAGCCAGAAACGGCCATCGCGGCCGTAGGGACAGCGTCGATCCGTTTCCCGGTCTTGCCGCGTTGCGGCTTGTCGGGCCGGATCAGGTCGGGTTCGCCGGGCGGGTGGCGGACTTCGACGGAGTCGAAGCAGTACTCGGCGACGGGATTGCCGTGGTGGGACCAGGCGCGGGACCGGGTGAGGGTCATGAGTTCGGTCATACCGTGGGTCATGGCCTTGTAGGTCTGCGGGACCGGGTACATCGGTACCCCGGTCCGCTTCTCCAGCCGTTGGCGGACGGGTTCGCCGGACCATTCGTCGTAGTCGATCTCCGCGACGCGGAGAAGACCGGTGTCGGCGGTGATGTCGTTCTCGATGACGTCGTAGTCGATGACCTCGCCGGGGGTGGCGGTGATCCAGCCCGCTTTGACCCAGCGGGAGATCCGGCCGTCGGTGTGTTCGTCGAGGAAGGTGACTCCGGCTTCGGGGAGCCAGAAGCGCCAGAGCGCGGAGACGTGGCCGTCGACGCCGTCCGGCACGATCAGGCACCACGCGGTCAGGTCCAGCTTCGACGCGAGGTCGAGCCCGCCCCAGGCGGGACGTCGGGCGTGCTGCTCGCGTAGCCGGCCGGGCTCGTCCACGACGGTGCCGACGCAGAGTTGGTAGAGGTGCATCGGCATCCACCGGGTCGACTGGGCGACCCACTGGTTGAGCCGGTACTGGCGGAACGCGTTCTCCTTGGCCGGGTCGTTGCGCGCTTCGAGCGCTTCTTCGCGCAGGGCGGCGAGGGAGAGGAAGTCGCCGAGGGCGGGGTTGGAGTGGTACCAGTTGGCCTCGTCCCATGGGTCGGCGTCCTCGGGCAGGTTGCGCAGGTAGACGAACCGGTGCGGCGCCCGGGCTGGGTCGTCGGCGATCTTGACGCACTCGTCGTGCTCGGCCTTAGCGAACGAGCTCGGGTCATCGCCCGCAGTCGTGGCAGCCAGCAGGAGCGGTTCGAGGCGGGTACCCATGCCGGTGCGCATGGCGTTCCAGAAGTCGCCGTTCGGCTGGGTCAGCACCTCGTCGAAGATCACGCACGACGGGTTCGACCCGAGGTTGCCCAGCGCGTCGGAGGGGACGACGGCGTAGACGCTGTTGGTTTTCTCGTCGACGATGCGGGCGGAGTGCTCGATCACCCGCAGCCGACGCGACAGCACCGGGGAGAGGGCGACCATGCGGGCGGCGACCTTGAAGACGAGCTTGGCCTGGTCGGTGTCGCGGGCGCAGCCGTAGATCTCCGCGGACTCCACCCCGTCGCCGCACAGCATGTATAGCGCGACGAAGGCAAGGAGTTCGGACTTGCCGTTCTTGCGAGCGAGCTCGATCCAGCCGATCCGGTACCGGCGGACGTAGCACTCGGCCTCGGGGTCCCAGCGGACCTCGCCGAAGAGCGGGCGGACGATGCCGTCGCGCTGCCAGGGCGAGAGGATGAACGGGCGGCGGGCCCAGCGGTCTTTGGTGTGGACGCAGATTTCGTGGCAGAACGCGACCGCGTGGTCGGCGCGAGGTTCGCAGAAGTGGTCGCCGCGTTGGCGGCACGTGCTGCCATCGAAAGTGCGCCCGCACTCCGGCAACCCCGAGCCCGGTTTCGGGTGTCGTGGTGTGCGGGTCTTCGGGTTGCCAGAGCGCGTTCGCCGGGATGCCGTGGCCGGCGAGTCAGCTGAGGAGGCGGCCCGCGCCCTTCGAGGTGTCGGCATCGGACACCTCGACCTTGATCGACGCCCGATCCGACGGGGTCAGCCCGAACCGGGACGCGTAGGTCAGGAACGTCCGCTCCGCCTCCGCCTGCACCACCAGCGCCGGGTTCTTCATCAACCCCGACCCGCCTTGGACCAGCAGCGCCGAGCCGTTCACCAGCTGGGTCGCCGCCCGGTAGCGGGCCAGCGCCTCGCACAGCACCAGGAACGCGTCGGTGTCCCAGGCGGTGAGGACACCGCGCGACTCCAGTCCAGGCGCCAGCCGAGCCCAGATCTCGCGGGCTTGCTCCGAAGCCCAGTCAGGGCTCTCGATCTCGGCGGTCGGCGGGACCGGCTCCTCGTCGTTGATCCGGTCCTTGCGGTCGCCGTGCAGGATCCGCAGCGCGGTCGGCTTCGGGTCTGGCCCTCGCTTGCCCATGTGCCCTCCTGACGCGTCTGCGCAGACAGCAAGACTCACAACTGGCGCCCGCTACGCTCTCGGCATGGGCGATGGAGGGGCTAGCCGGACAGCCAAGCACCCGGATGCCGAATGGATCCGAAGGATTCAATTCATACCGCGTTCAGAGCGAACATGCCTCTGGCTGGTCAATTTTTCGCTGACCGTAGTAGCCAGGTTGCGAAAAGGGCCACGGCCCCGGAAGGGTGCAAATAGCTATCCCGAACTCATGGAGCTGACGAGGGTTGGCCGGACCGAACAGATGGTCTTCGATGCGCAAGAGCGCGCGTTCTACGACATCCTCGCACCAGTAGCAACCCTAGCAACTTTATTTCTTTCGATCTTCCCGCTGTGGGGTATCGCGCTAGGTCTCGCGCTTCTCGGCGTGCATTTCTTGAATCTCGCGCTAAGCGCACTATTCGTCGCGTACTTCTATCTGGTGAGCTCCGCAACATACTGGGCAATACTGCGGAAATATCGAAATCCCGAGCTTCAACTGTTCGCCTCCCTGCTTGCCACTATCGACAACTTGGCGTCTCTGCGTAAATGCCAGGTACTCTCATTTAGTCCATCAAGCTACGGAAAGGCTCAAGTTGTCAAGGAACGCAGAGAGTTGCGCAAGGCGTTGCGCTCGCAGGCAAAGCTGACGGCTAACCAAAGCGCAAAGCTCACAGGACTATCGCCCGAGGATGACGACTATTTCAAGTGTGCGCGAATAGGTCTCTGGATATTGCACGCTTCCAAGAATTTCCAGGATCTGGACGCAATCGACAACGCACTACGCGCGTGCGGTACTTATCTCCAGCATCTGCTGTACAACAAGCCTTGGGAGCTTGCCGACATCGCCGCACCGCCAGGAGACGTAGATGATCTCCCGTCTAAAAACGTGCTGAGAGTGGCACGGCAAATGAGAATCGCGATTGAGGCTGGTTTGATAACCGCGATACTCGGTGCTGCCGCGGCGGCATTTGCGTTTGCCGCCAAGGTATTCTAGCGCTCCCGAGAGGTCGTCTCTCGGGAGCGCTAGCGCGGTTAGGTGCCGGAGGTTCGACCTCGGCCGGAGCTGGCGGCGCGGCGGGAGAACGCGCGGCGGACTCCGGCGACAGCGCGGGCGAAGCGGTTACGCAAGGGCTACTCCTTTCCTTCAGTGTCGGCGGGCATGGGGATGCCGAGGGTGCGGGCGACGGCATAGCCGTCGAGGTACTTGTCTCCGATCGGCAGGAGCCGGGCGGCGGCCAGGAACGTGTCCTTGTCTTCGCGGGTCTTGAAGCAGATGGCGAACCAGTACTCGGAGTCGGTGGCTAGCCGGAACCGTTCGTCCTCCCGTTTGGTGCGCTCGCGGAAGCCGCGGGCGAGGGCGTCGAGCTCGGCTTCGGAGTCTGTGGCCAGGTCGCCGGTGTACTCGACGTCGGCGAGCGGGTCGGGTTCGGGTTCGGCGTTGAGCTGGGCGAGCAGGTCGTCTTGGGAGGTGGGGCCGCCGATCGCTGCGGTGGCTTGGAGTTGGGCGAGTAGGTCGCCGTTGGGGTCAGGGGCGGAGTTCACGGCGGAACACCTCCAGGTCGGCGAGCGGGAACCAGTCCAAGATCCGCTGGTAGTCCTCAGGGGCGTGTCGGCGGATCTTGTCGAGGAACCGGAAGTCCAGCCCGTCGAAGGAGCGGCCGAACCACTCGTACTCCGGCGGCAGCGGGCAGGCATGGCGGTCGAGTGCGGCACGGACGTCGGCGATGCGCCAGTCCCACACGATCGACACCCGGCGGGTCTGCTCCTTGAGCGGGCCGTGGGTGACCATGGCCATCCGCCGGTTCGGGGAGTCCGCGGCCCGGACACCGTCGGCGTTCCAAGCGCCGGGCAGGTCGAGGTCGTCGCGGATCTCTTCGGCCAGCTCCTGGTAGGTGGGCTCGGGGAACTGGGCGGCCTCGATGATGCTGCACCGCTCCGGAGGCTGGAACACGAACGCGTTGAGCCACCGGTACAGCGAGGGGTGCGGCAGGTTGAGGATCTTCGTGCCGAAGAAGTCCTCGTAGAACGCCAGCGACTCCTCGACGAACCGCAGTCCGGGGATGAGGTAGAGGTGGTATGGGACGACGGCGATGCCGGCCTCGCGCATCGCCAGCCACGAGGCGAGGGAGTCCTTGCCCCGGGAGAAGCCGAGCAAAACCGGTTTCCCCTCGGCTGCGATCTGCGCACGGATCTGGTCGGACGGGGTGATCCCGTCAATGGTGATCGGCACGACCACCCCCGGTGCGTGTGGAAACCGAGTTTCCGATTGGCAACCTGGTTACCATCGGCTCGTGTCGAACCCGATCGAGAAGAACGCCGACGGGCTGGCCCGCGTGCTGGACGAGATCGAGCTGGCCGCCGAGCAGGTCGCGGCATGGCTGGATGAGCGGGATCGGCTTGTGGTGCAAGCGAAAGCCCTGGGCGGCAGCCACCGTCAGATCGCCTCGCGTGCGGAACTGTCGCATACCGGGGTCGGGAAGCTGATCCAGCGGGAGACCAGGTCGGATGGCGGCGCGGCCGACGTGGGTTGAGCGTCGGCGGAAACTTGGCGGGACGGAATCGGGCCTCAGTGGCTTGTGCCTGCCGGGCGGGCCCAGGGGTGGGCCCCCTGGGTGGTGCGGCCCGGCGGCGTGCCGGGCGCTGAGTGTGGGTGTCACGGGGTGTTCCAGCCTCCCCGGGTGCGGGGGTCGGTGGCGGTGCAGTGGGCATGGCAGCGGGCACACAGGCCCCGGCCCCGGGCGGGGTCATCGGGGTCCAGCCCGGCGGCCACCAGCTCACGGCGGATGAGCGGCCAGTGATCGGCCACGGTGGACGGCTCGGCACACGGCCCGGCCGGATGCCCTGGACAGTCGGTCCGGTCACAGCGGCATACCGGGTCACGGGCCAGCACAGCGGGCCGGAAGCGGGTGCGGTGTGCCCCGGCATATCCCCGGTCGGTGCTGGTGCCTCCGGCCCGGCGGGCCCTGCTGCGGCACTGCGGGCAGCGGCCCGGGGTACGGGTGAGGTTCGGGCAGCCGGGGCGTGTGCAGCGGCGGGGAGCGCGGGCAGGCAGCGGCACCACCCGCCCCGGTCGTAGCGCGGCTGGCAGGGCCCACCAGCCTCGGCGGATGGCTGGCCCTGCTTCAGAGTGTGCACGGTCAGGCGTGCCGGACGCGTTTCCCGTTGTTGTGCTTCGGGATCCGGCCGGTGCCCCACAGGTCCGGCCACGGGCCGGTGTGTTCGGTCATCCATCGGTCCAGCCCGCCGACCGTCTCGGCGAGCTCGGCCAGCGGCGGCCACTCGGTTTCCTCGGACGGGGTGACCAGGGTCCGGATCTCTTGGAGAGCGGCGGCTGGGTCGTCGATCACCCGCCAGCGGCAGGACTCGTAGCCCGGGTCAGTGTGCGGGTGAGTCCACGGGCCGGGCAGCCCGGCCCCAGCGGACATCCACTCGTCCAGCTGCTGCCAGGCCATCGGCAGGTGCCCGGGGTACTGCGGCACGCGGTGCCGGTACATGTCCAGCTCCTGACGGATGATCCGGAGCATCCGGGTGGTGTGGGCGCCGTCGAGCCCGCGCGCGATGCTTGCCTTCATGAAGTCCATGGCTCAGGCCACCTGGAACAGGTTGAACGCCAGTTCCTTCGTGTCCCGGGCCTTGCCCACCAGGGCCCTCTCGGCCCGGATACGGCCGGAGTCGGCATCCTCACCCCGGACCGGGGCGTGGTGGTCCAGGTACTCCACCACGGTCTGATACCCGGACCAGTGAGTACCCCGGGTCTTCTTGCCTTTGATGTTTTCGTTCGTCTCACCCTTGAAGATCTGCATCAGGGTGCCGGTCAGCGCGTCGTCGCGGTCCTTGACGGCGGAGTTGGCCTCGGGGTCCGGGGCAGGCCAGATCTCACGGCACAGCCGCTCGAACTCCTTGATGGTCAGCTCAGCCTTGATCATCTTCTCGGCCTCGTCGGCGAACGCGTCCCGGTAGTCGAAAGTGATCTTCAAGGCTTCCCGGGCCTCGATGATCCGCTGCGGCGCGTTCGGGGAGTGCCGGACGGTGTAGCGGGACCGGAAGTTGTACAGGGCAGCGGCTTGAGTGTTGGCACACACCACCCTCACCGGGGTGATCAGGAATTCGGAGGACTTCCCGGGCCGGAAGTAGTTGAACCCGGCCAGATTCAGCTCAACCGGGTCCGCCCCGCCCACCATGATCCCCTTGGGCAGCCGGGCGGTGATGAAGGTGTCCAGCCCACCCCGGAGGGACCCGGCGGTGTCCACGATGGCCCCGGACTGGTCCAGGATGGCCTGAAGAGTCTGGCCCATTTCCTCATTGGAAATGGGGGTGTAGTCCAGTCCGCCTACGGACAGGACTTCCGGGAGTCCGGTCACCGGGTGGGTGCGGACCACGGCGCGGTTGTTCGGGACCTCGACGGCGTGGGTGGTGTCGTGTTCGTCCACGATCCGGCTGTCGTCTTGGCCCTCGTGGTCACCGGTGACGCACATGTCGTCGTGCTTGTCGCCCAGCGGCTTGGAGCACTCCAGGCACTTGGACCCGGCCACGGCGGCCACCAGCGGTTCCATCCGGACATTCCAGTCGGCCAGCTGGCCCAGCTTGAGGGCTTCCGGCACGGTCATCGGGCCCGGGGCAACCACCCCCAGGCGGTGCCAGCCGGGGGTGTTGGCAGAGACAAAGGCAGCGGTGCCATCGGCATGAATTTCAATCTCATGAGACATGAGAGAAGGACTCCTCTATCCAGTGACACCCTAGAACGGGTGATCAGTGGGGTTATTGATGGTGGCACCACTGACATTACCGGATTTTCGGACCTTGTCCAGCACTTTCTCATCAGATTATCCGATTGGATCGTCGAATTCTCGCGTTCAATTCGACGAGCAGCAAATAGCGCCAATCGCGGATACGCGTGAGGGCTCGGCGGTGCACCACCGAGCCCTCACGCTGCCCTTCGATATCAGTACCACCATCAATCGAGAGGAGCGTGGCCCATTATGCCCTGCTCCTCGCGTGCTCGTCGACCGCCTTGCCGCGTGATGCCGTGGCCGGCGGGGACGGCCTGGCGGTGTTCGCGGGTAATGCCGCAGCGACTCGCGCGAACGCTGGCCTGTCTCACCATCCGAGCACCTGCCGCCACAGCCGCTGGAACGGCGTCTTACGGATGTGCGGCTCGATCTCGGTTTTCCACTGCCACAGCAGGGCGAACCCGTCGCGAGTGGCGCGCAGGCGACGGCCGGACAGGTAGACCAGCCCGTCGGTTTTCGCCCGCGCGAGTTCGTCGGCGCCGACGTCGGCGGGCAGTAGCCCTTTGTCCAGGTTCAGCATCGCCAGATACAGCACCCGCATGGTGCGGACGTTGCTGGCAAGCTTCTCGTAGAGGTCGAGTTCGAGCCGGACGGTGTCGTCCAGGCCCTCGCGGTAGCGGGTGTACGCCTCGGCGGTGAGCATGTCGTACCCGGTGTCGGGCGTGCTCTCGGCGGCCATCACGGCTGCTGTCCCTTGGCGAGGGCCCAGCGGGCGCGGTCGTGGTCGAGCGGCACGATGTCCGGGCCCTGGATCTCGCCGCCGTCCTCGTACTGGCGGGCATGGTGGGCGCACCAGGGTTCGAGCAGGGCGACGTCGAGGATGGTGCCGAGTTCGCCGCAGGCGGTGTCGGTGCAGGTCGCGCACGCTTCGCAGAGCGCCGAGCCGAGCGTGTCCTCCGGCGCGCTGTGCAGCAGCACGGCCACGGCCGGGGTGTCGTCGTTGGCGCACACCGGTGTCATGTGGTTGTCGGTCATGTGGATTCCCCCTCGGGCAGAACGGTGACGCCGTGGTCGTGGTAGCCGTATTGCGCGGCCCAGTGCTCGGGCTGGAGCCAGACCATGAACGGGAACCACGGCTGGCCGTCGCCGCGTCGCGGCAGCTCGGCCATGACGGCGTCTTCGATGTGGTGGCGCAGCTGGAGCGCGGCGCTGGTGTAGTACTCGGCGCCGAGCTGGCGTTGCGGCGCCTTGCCGGCGTGCTCGCCCAGCAGGTAGCCGTCGTCCAGGCCGCCGAGAGCGACCATCAGGTTGGTGCCCGCGATGTAGACGCGGACGTTCGCGTGGATCGGGATGGTGCCGAAGGCGCGGTGCAGGTCAAGCACGGTGTAGATGCCCTCGGCGACCGGCAGGATCGGTGGCGGATCGTCGCCGTAGTCCAGGCTGGTCATCGGTCGCCGAACAATGCCGCCAGGGCACCCCAGCTGAACGGCTCGCCGACGTGCCGCCAAGCCGCGCGGGCGATCTGGCGCAGGTGGAACCGGCGGACCGCGACGTGACCGGGCGTGTAGCGGTCCTGCTCGGCCGGAGTGAGCAGCCGGACGGTCCCGATGGCGAACCGGACGATGCCGTTGTGTTCCCAGCTGTATTCGTTGAGCTCGGTCCACACCCCGTCGTGGGTCGCCTCGCCCAGCGGGGAGTCGATGTCGTCGGCGTCGAGTCCGAAGACCGCGATGTCGATCCACCACACCTGGGCGATCTCGTAGCGGTAGACCACCGCGGAGAAGGCCAGGAAGTCGAACTTCTCCGGCAGCTCGTCCACGATCCGCTGCGCCAGCGCCGGGATCGACTGGATGTGCGACGTTTCCCCGGCGTGCTCCCCGTAGTGATCGGAATGGTGTCCCGGTGCGTCGTCGGGGCTGATGCCGGGCTCAGGAGCTTTCTTCCACCACTGCATGACAGAGCCTCCACAGAACGGATTCTGGCCCCAGGAACCGGATTTCTCGGTGAGGTGATCCGGGGGACCTGTTTCCATCCTGTGCGGCAATGCAATTCAAGGCAACCATTATTAATGCGGCCATGCTCACGGGAACAATTCGAGGAATGCGCGGGATCAAGCAATTCACTTTTTTGGCGAATGTCGGTCGTGGGATGGGGATGTGCGGGCGGCGGCGCGCCCGCGTGCGGCCTGCTCGGTGAGGGGTGGCCGGGGCCAGCGTCGCGCGGCCGCTGCCCGCACATGACGAAGGCCCGCGCCAAGGGGGGAGGGAGCGCGGGCCTTCAAAGAAGAATCGTGACGGCTGACGGTAGGTACAGCTCCGCCAAGCCCTGTCAGTATGCCTGTCCGGTGATCACCGTGTCAAGGCTATTCACAGTCCAGCGCAAGGGTTTCCGCCTGCTGCTGCTCCAAGAGCTGTCCCAGTTGCGCCCAGAAGTCCAATCCCCACCGGGAATCGCACGCCGCGCAGACGGCCTCGGCGCGGTCGGTGTCGATGGAAAGCGCTGGCTGGCGCAGCCATTCCCCTTCCGTGACCGACCACATCAGCACCGCGCTGTGACCGCAGGTCGGGCAGGCGTGCCCGCGCAGCCGGTAGGTCGGAGCGGGATCGAGGATGGCGCGGCCGGCGGCCACCCAGCGCTCGGCCTCGCGTGTCGCGTGGGCGAGGTAGTCGACGTGCTCGAGTTGCCACTGCTCGGCGTGCGAGGCCCACAGCTGGACCTGCTGTGTGAGCGTCGTGCGCGGGCCGGGGCCGAACAGGTTGTAGCCGAGCGCGGCCAGCGCGACGCGCAGGGCCTGGCTGATCTCGGCCACCAGGGTCAGCGCGTTGAGCGAGGCCGGCGGCCGGGAGCCGGGGCTGGCGCCGCCGGTGCGTTCGTGGCCGGGCTGGGTCGCGACGGCCAGCTGGTCGAGCAGGCACGGCGAGGTCGCGCGGTCGAGGTCGCCGTTGTCGCGGGCCACGACGTGCAGGCCCGGTTGAGTGAGCTGGTCCACGGCGGCGTCGAACGCCAAGCGCAGCATCACCGGGTTGACCCGGTCTTCCCGTGCGCCAGTGTCGAGAGTGCTGGTCATCGGGTGCCTTCCGGTGTGTCGTTGTCGTGTCGGCGCTGGGCAAGGGCCGCTTTGGCCTTCACGCGTGCCAGGCGGGCGGCGTGGGAACCGGTCGCCGGGTCGCGGGTGTCGCGGACTCCGCCGGTGTTGCGGGTCAGCGGGCTGCACGCGACCCAGGTTTTGGCTTTGCAGAACGGGCACGGCACCGAGCGGGACGCGGCGGGGTCGGCGTCCGGATCGCGGTCCCAGCCCATCGCGGCATAGACCGCGCGCCTGCCGCGCAGCCCGGCTTGCCGGTAGCACTCGCGCTGCGCGGCCCGGGCGGTCTGATCGAGCCGGACCGGGGCGTAGAGCGGCGGCTGGCCCTTCCCCGGCTCCCGGGCCTCGCGACGCCGCTGCTGATCCCCCGTGGCGGCCTCGTCTTCAGACTCACCGTCGGTCTCGTCCTCGGCCGCCGTCGCCGTTTCGCTGTCAGTGTCAACGGCGCGGTCGCGGGCGGCGTCGACGCTGTTGGTGATCTCGGCCGGGGTGGCGTGGCGGGCGTTGGGGCCCAGTCTCAGCAGCGCGGCGTGGCATTCGGCGGCGGTGTAGCCGGTGAGTGCGTGCTGCCAAGCCCCGACGCTGGCGTCGGACGGGATGCGGGCACCGCGGTGGCGGGTGAGCAGGTCGATCACCTCGCCGCGGCTCAGCTCTGAGACGGTCATGCCGCACCGGCCAGGGTCTCGCGCAGCGCGCCGTCGAGGATGTCCTGCATCTGCCCGGCCGTCAGGTGCCGGTGCGGTGCGCGCACCGCGCGGCCCAGCGGGCTGGTGTCGTCCTCGGCGATGGCGGCGGCCCGGATCATCTCGAACCGTGCAGCCATGGCTGCGTCCCGCTCGGCCTGCTGCGGGGACATCGCGATCCGGTCCGCGCGCATCTCCTCGCCGACGAACTCGGCGAAGAACCGCAGCGGCAACGCCTTCGCCGTCCAGCGCCGCAAGCCCGCCGCCACGAACCGCGAGTCGATCCCGCTTTCGAGCATCGGCACCACCTCGGCGACCAGCCGCGCCACCACCTGCGGCGGCGCCGCGACACCCAGGGTCGCGACCAGCTCGGCCGCCGGGGCCTGCCAGGGCGAGGTCGGCTTACGCGGACGGCCCCGGCCCCGCCGACCAGCACCAGCGGCTGCGGCCGCCGGATTTTTCCGCGCCGTCCCCCCTTTCTCAGAACCCGAGGTAAGTGAAGGTTCTCCAGTCTCCCGCTCCCTACTCCCTTCTCCCTGGGCCTGCGCCGAAGGGTTCGGCGAGGGGTTCGCGGAAGGGTTCGGCGAGCTCAGGGTCGGTGCGGATGCGTCGTCGGCCGGGGCCGGGTCGACGGGCGGCGGGCTCGCGCGTCGCGGCGTGGCCGGCGGGCGGACGGTGCCACGGATACTCATCGCGGCCTTGACGTCCGCGGGCAGCGTGCGCGCTCCGGCCTCCAGCGCGTCGGCGGCGAACGCCGGAGCCGGGCCGGTGATCTCGTCCGGGAGCCTGCGCAGCTCGGCGGCCAGCGCGGCACGCAGCACCGGCGACTCGATCTCGAACGCCGTCCGCAGCGCGGCCGCCAGCACGTTGGGCTGCTTGTACAGCTCGTCGTTGCGGATGAAGCTCCGGACCAGCAGCTCCTCGGTCTCCTGGTCGAGCACCACGAACCGGGCGGCGTCCAGCTCGTCCAGCGCGGCACCTACCTCAGATGTCGCGAGGTCGGGGTGCGGTCCGGCCCAGCGCTTCATCGTCAGGTCCAGGACCCCGGCGTAGGACAGCTTCTCCTGCGACATCAGCTGCAGGTAGAGCATCTTCGCCGGAAGCGACAGCTCCCGGAAGTCCTTGTCATTCCAGATACGCACGTAGATGCGGGCATGATCGCGCGCCACAGAAACCCCCTACAGGCAACAAAAAGACGGGTCGACAATGACCGCCGCGACCAGGCGCGGCGGGAATCACGAAGAGGTAGAAGGGTGACGGCGATGCGTCAGGATGCGGCTGCCGGGCGCGCGGCGGAATGCTCGCGCAGTGCCTCGACGTCCAAGGTGTACACCGGTTGCAGTTTGCCGACGTTGCGGCCCGCCGAGTCGGTGCTATGCACATAGCGACCCGTAGCGACCAGGATACCGGTGGCGCGCAAGCGGTTCACGGCCGCGCCGACCAACGGCGGATGCACCCAGGCCGGGAGCAGCGGGCGCCAACGGTTCGCCGTGGTCTCGCGGAACGGGTCGGCCAGCGCGTCACGGAAGATCACCGTCACGACGGCCAGCACCCCGGCCTCGTTGCGCGGCTCGGCCGTCAGCAGCGCGGCGACCGTCTGCGCGGTCTCGCCGCCGCTCGCGCTGGGGGCGCTGGCCTGAGAGATCATCTCCCGGGCCAGTACCACGAGCGTGCCGAACGGGATGGTCATGGGTTCAACAGGCGGAACGTCCAGACCTCGGAGATGTCGCTGAACTCCTCGAACAGATCCGGGCGCCGCTCCTTGAGCTGCCCCTGATCGAGCGCGATCCGCGTCGAGCTGGCGAACGACACCACCGGCACGCCGCCGACCGTCCCGACCGACGCACCTCGGGCGACCAGCGCGGCCTTGATCAGCGCCTCGTTGTCCTTGCGCTCCTCGGTGAGCTTCGCCTGCGCGCGCTTGATCCGCCGCAGCGCACCTATGACGCTGGCGAACGAGTCGATCGACGCTCTGACGGCGTCGTCCTCCACAACGGCGGGCACAGCGGTGCCCCGGCCGGAATTCGGCATGACAAAAATCGCCTCCTCAGCGAAAGAAATAAATCGGTCGATCGACCGGAAGAAATGCGCGGCGTATCCGCGCTCAGCTAGAGCTGCTGCAGGTGGTGTGGCGTTGGACGTAGGCCTTGATCGACGAGTCGGGCACCCGCGGCAGACCTCGCCCCTGGCCGATTCGGACGATGTTGAGCTCACCGCTCTTGATCAAGCGTCGGACCGTGGGCACGCTGCAGCGCAACTTTGCCGCAGTCTCCGCCACCGTGTTCAAGACCGACTGGTTGACCGGCTTGCTCGGTTCCTTCCCGCTTCTGCCGTTGTTGCTCGCCACAACGCTCCCCTTGATTACCGGCGACCCACAACGACTCTCGTCACAGGTGTGAATGCCCCCCTCGGGCGCTCGCGCTCGGTAATGTCCAACTTGGCTCTCAGCAGTGAGATCGTCAAGGGAATACGTGAAACATGGTCATCTCTGATCACCCGTGATCACTTGTTCCCGACATCCACGTGATCTGCGTCTCTTCTCGGACTGCCCGATCGGCACTGGTCGCCCTCAGTATCGACTCAGTACGCTTCCCGTACACTCCCTTCGCGACTACGCCGAACGGGTGTAAGAGGTGCGGCGAAGTAGCCGCCCGAGACGCCGGGCTGACCATTGGGGGGATGGACGTGTCCGAGGGGAACGGCTCGTCAAGCCGATCGGTCGAGAACGTGGCCGCGCTGATCCGCGGGTACGCCGCTCCGCGCACCGTCGCCGAGGTCGAGCGCGATGCCGGCCTCAAACCCGGCTCACTCGCCAACTACGTGAAGCCCTCGACCGCACCAGCTCGGATGCCGCTCGCACCGGTCATGGAACGCATCGCCGACGCGCTCGGCGCCCCGGTCACCGAGGTCTCCCGTGCCTTCGCCGCAGACTTCGAGCTCCCGGTCTACGACGGCGAGCCGCTGCCGGAAGACGAGACCGAGCTGCTGGCCCAATACCGGATGCTGCCGCCGAACCTGCGACGCTTCGCGCGCAAAACCGTCGCGAGCCTGGTCGCCGAGGTGGGCGCCTCCCGCACCTCTGGCGAAATCGACGAATTCGACGTGAGCCAAGGTTGGCCACCTTCTGAACTCCGGTAACGCCGGCCGCCACACGCCAGATGATCTCTGTTGAGGTTCGGACCACCACCAGGTAGGCCCGAACCACGCGCGGACGACTGGGCGAAAACCAGGCACCCAGCGTCTCAGCGCGACGGCCGCCAGGGAGAGCGACCGCAACGGGGAGGAACCGTCATGCTGCACGCCATCGAATTCGGCTCGGACATCGTCCGACCTTGCGAACTCGAACACGACGACCAACAGCGCCTCGTCCTCCTGGTCCGCGACCGCAAGATCACCCCAGGCATCGCAGGGCTCATCCGCTACATCGGCGTCGCCGAAGACGCCCAGATCACCTGTGTACCTCAGCCTGGCGAGATACCGGTCCCGCGCGACGACAACGACCGCCTTCGTCCGACGCTGGCGCCTGCGAAGTGCACGGGCACCTCGACGCAGTGATCGACACCTCCGGGTTCGTGCCACGCGAGACCCTGGACTTCGGGGTGGGCGACCCCGCCACCGGCTGAAGCCTTGACTGCTACGACGAGTCCTCCGTCGAGTCGCTGGGCCGCATCGTTGTTCTCTCGTCCCGCAGCTGGTTGAAGGCGTCCACGACGAGTGCGCGCGCGGCGGCGCCTTTAACGGACTGTTTGACGAGTTCGTCAAACGCCTTGACATACAGGGCGATCTCTCGCGGCTGCGTGATGGACAACTCTGCGGATATTGTCTCTACCTGCACGAGGCGACTGTCGTACATGATGAACTGATTGGTCGGGACTAAGTACTGTGCGCGAGTGGGGATAATTCCAAAACTGACGCGCGGCATTGACGTGACTGCCAGAAGTCTGTCAAGCTGCCCGATCATCACGTCCGTATTTCCTACGGTCGTGAGCAGTGCCTGATGAGCTATGATGAAATGAAAACGCCTGTCACCACGATATAGGACCTGCTGGCGCTCCATTCGTTCGGCTACGCCCGCGTCGAGATCGTCTGGGATATCGTAGAAGTCGATCACGCGGCGCATGACGGCTTCGGCATATTCGGCCGTGTGCAAAAGGCCCGGAATAAGCTTAGGCTCGTACCAACGCATGAGTCGGGTCTTCGCCTCCAGTGTGCGAGAAGCACGCTGGCGGCGCTTTGTTCCCGTCCCGAGCGTCCGGCGCCATTCCACGTACATCGCTTCGATGTGGCGAGCAGTCGCGATCAAGTCCGGTATCTGCTCGTCTGCCCCGGCATGGTGGCACCATGCGCGTATGTCGTCCTCGGTGGGTGCCTGCTTACCATACTCGATCTTCGAGACTTTGGAGCTGTGCCAACCCGCGAGTGTGGCGAGCCCCCGGCCAGTGAGCCCGGCATCCTTCCGGATGTCGCGCAGACGATGGCCGAGGGCTTCCCGCGCCTGGTGAACCGAGCTTGTCACTGCGTGCGGCTCTACGCAGTGGTGGATTCGTTGTTGTCGACGTACTCCCTGTGAGGGATAGCGGCATGCCATGCTCGATCCCGGGCCGCGCGACAGTGGCCGACGATGACCGGATCGATCGTTACGGCTCCGCCAGCAAATTGACCGCTCGGCTCGAATACGGTGAACGCTACACGCGTGTCGTCGAACAGCCAGAAATCATCCGTAGTCAATTTGTCGGATCCGAGCAGTTGGCGAGGCAGCCAGCGAATATCCTCGCCAGCGTCAATGTTGTGTTCGGCCACAGTGAGACCCCATCGCGTGTAGTCGACGTGAGGCACTGTAACGACCCGCACCCGGCGGATACTCCTACCTGAAGCACTGACCTCTCGGACGAGCTCAAGCCACGGCTGATGCCAGGCGAAGTCGTCGACTTTTCCGCTCAGGAACAGCTGGAAAGGTCCGGTCTCTTCGGAAGTGTGATAGGAGTCTTCCACTTCCAGATGAAAGGCGTCTTGCTCAAAGGTGTGAAACAGGTCGTCGAATGCCTCACCCTGTAGCAGCTCCACCGAACCAAACCTCCCTTTCCTTCGGGACCTCTACGCACGTTTCGTGGCCGGGAATGTCCATGAACGACAAGGCTTCTTCGTCCGTGACCGGCTCGCCCAGCAGTGTGAAGCTGCCACGCCCAGTGTCGACCATCCGTGCGCCTACGTAAGTGCCTGCTTCCACATGCGCGAGAAGGCGGTGAGGGATCTCGACGCTGTCGGGTGCATCGGCCACCTTCCATCCCTGCACGACGTAGGTGTTGCGGTCGGTGGCGAACAGTGTCGGTGAGCCTCCGCCTTGGGTTGCCTTGCCGAGAAACGTTAGCCGCATGATGGACCCTCCTGCTAGCTGCGTGCGTGAGTTTGCTCAAGCAGCTCGATCCTGCATCTAGCAGCGATGATCGGTCAACCAGCCACCTGGCTGAACGAGATCTTCGAGCAAACTCTAGCAAACTTCTGGAGATCGGTAAGCAACCCGCCGTAGCGTCGTGGCAACCCCCAGATGACCCCACGGAGGCTCGTCATGAGCAGCGAGGCACCAACGCCCGTACCGAAGACCGCCATGATCGGGTGGCTCTCCTATCGGATCGGCCTACCGGGTGCGTCTGCTCGGCTGCGGAACGCGCTCGCCGCTTCTTGTACTCCGGCCACCTCTGGGCCGCGTCCGGCGAACTTCGTCGCCGTCGACGCGGTCTCCCCCGCCGAGGTGGCTGGGCCTGACTCACGGCGGGGCCGGGCTGACGACGGCGAATCTGGCGCCCGGTCCCGCCGTGTCCCATCTGCGGCTGCCTCGACGGGCGGCGGGGCCCGATGACGGCATTCGGCCTTGCTCGACGTGTGGTGCCGGAAATGGACGAGCGGCTTCGGGCCTCGGCGGTCGAGTATCCCGCGCACGGGTGGGGTGTCCAGCCCGGGTCAGTCTGGGACGGCGAGCGCTACATCCAGGGACACACGCCGGTGCCCACGGACGGACTGGTGGCGGTGCGGGTGTCGCCCCGGTCGTTGCGGGCCGTGGCCGAAACGTGGTCCTGGTGGTCGGTGGCGCCATATGCGGTGCTGGCTCGCACGGGGGAAGACTTCGATGTGCTGACCGCCCCAGCCGGCATGGTCGAGAAGGCGCTTCACCTGCCAAATTCAGCGCTGCGGTCGTGCCCGATCATGCTGGCGCCGCGTCGGGAATCGGCTCGATTGCTGATCCGCACTGGTTCACGACTGTGGTGGAAGTTGCGCACAGTGCCCGAGGTCGGGCTATTCCCGACTGGTGCACTGATTGCGCTGCCGCCGACCGTGACCAGTGCGGGCGTGTGGTCATGGTGGGTCGCTCCAGCTGACTGCGGTTACAGGCCGGGACTGGCGGACGAGGTCCAAAAGACGCTGGGCGCCGTCTGCGGCCCGACGCCGGGTGGGCGGTGCTGACCATGACCAGGTTGGCGCGGCCGTACATGGCCGGTACGGCACACGAAGTGGTCGGCAAACTCCTACTAGGCAACTGGGTGATCTTCGATCACCAGTGGGGCCGCAGTGGGCCGGACCCTGCCATGTGGCGGGAGATCGTGCAGGCGGCGTGCGAGCAGGAGAACGTGCCGGTCGCATTCATCACGATTCCTCGCCATGACCTCACTGTCGTCGTCAACCCAGCCCGGCAACCGTCATTCGATCAAGTCTGCGAGGCGATCAACGCCATCTTGCACCACCGCTGGACGGACAAACCGATCCCGACTCAAGCGCAGGCTCGGCGCGAAGCCCCCCAGGGCGGGATCGCTCGGGGACGGCACCGGCTCCAACGAGGCTGACCGAGCGGCTACGAGGCGTCCGACTGAAAGAGGTTAGTTCATGCATCAGGTAATCGCCACCCCGTTTCAGGGATCATTCCTTCTCCTGAGTCCTGGCAAACCTCAAGGGTTGAAGATTCCTCAGGTCAAGTTCGATCAGTTGAGCGCCCTGTCGGCGGATGATCCGTGCCCGGAGTGGCTTACTGGCGTCGTGCATCGAACCTGGAAATTGGATGCCAGCGGACGCAAGGCTGCCGACGTGATGATAGTCCGGTCTCCTTCATTCTTGAACTACGGTCGAGCCAGCTATGAGCTGAACCTCGGCTGCAACTACGACTGCAAGCATTGCTACCTGGGCGTAAAGGAGTTTGAGGGACTCCCCTGGAATGACCGCGTAGAAGTGTTGCACGCCTTGCGTGATGCCGGCGTCGTCTGGCTTCAATTGACTGGCGGCGAGCCGATGATCGACAAGCAGTTCGCGGCAACCTACTCATATGCCTTTGCCCTTGGCATGATGATTGAAGTGCTGACCAACGGCTCACGCTTGTTCAACCCGGTCATGCTCGACATGCTAACGCAGAGGCGCCCGCACAAGCTCACGCTCAGCGTGTACGGCGCCACGGAAGAGACCTACGACGGGCTAACGCAGCGACGCGGCGCTCACAAAGCATTTTCGCGCGGGCTCGCCGCGGCACACGAAGCCGGATTGCCTCTGGAGCTAAGTATCATCATCACAAAGGACAACGCTCACGAGGTCGATGCAATGCGCGCACTGGCGGAGAGATATGGGATTCCTTCCGCCGACTTCGCAAATATTTCCCCTACCATCTACGGCGGAGCCGATGTACTGGCCACGCAATCACCCGAGCACCTTACCAAGCGCGCTCAGTTCAACGGGTGCGATGCCGGAAGTACGTTCTTTCATGTTGATCCGCACGGGAATGCAAGTACCTGCAAAGTTGCGCGCGACCCCAAGATCTCGCTGGTGGAAGAAGGCATCCAGGGTTTGCGTCGTCTAGCGGGTATCGCAGACGGACTGCTGGCTCGTCAGGGCGGATGCACAGGCTGCCAGCTCAGCGGTACGTGCGGAACCTGTATGCCCCTGGCCTCGCTGTTCCGCAAGGCGAAGGCACCGCTGGCCAACTACTGCCAGCACACCGAGGAAAGGAAGGTAGCCAACTAATGGCCGCAATTGCACTCACTCTCGAACCGCCGCCCCGGACCGACCCCGAGGAGGTGGACATCCAGATCATTGCTGACCTGGAGGGATTCACCTCGAACACGATCGTCTGCGGCTGCAACGACGACAACCCGTACCGGTAAGTAGCCCGCGCCTCGGGGCTGGCCTCGGTCAGCCCCGAGGCGCCGCCGACCGTAAGGTGCCACCGTGGTCACGACCCGAGTCACCTGGGACTCACTCCCCGACAGCATCCGCCGCGACATCGAAGCGCGAACCGGACCGCTCAGCAGCGTCGAGCCAGTGTCGAGCGGCTTCAACTCCGAGCTCGCCGTAGTGCTCCGCTCGGCGGACGGAGCGACGTTCGTCAAGGGGTTGCGTGCTGATCACCCACGTGTGTGGACTCAAAACCGCGAGAAGGCCGTCAACCCCCATGTCCGGCCCGTCACCGCCGCGCTGCGATGGTCGATCGACAACGACGAGTGGAACCTCCTGGCGTTCGAGCACACACCCGGTCGGCACATCGACTATTCGCCCGGATCACTCGACCTGGCGAAGTTTGTCCAGTCGCTGCGGACGCTCCAAGAGCTACCGTGCCCGGACATCGAGCTCAAGCTCGCCGAGAAGCGGTGGGCGAGCTACACCGACAGTCCGGAGCTGTTCGCGGGTGACTACGTCCTGCACACCGAGTGGAGCCCGAGCAACGTCCTCGTCGGCGACGCGGCGTTGTTCGTCGACTGGGCTTGGGCAACCCGCGGAGCGGCCTGGATCGACCCGGCATGCTGGGTGGTCTGGCTCATCGCGTCGGGCCACTCGCCGCAAGACGCCGAAAGCTGGGCTGCTCAGATCCCGTCATGGAACGACGCGCCGGCGGACGCCGTGGCCGCGTTCGCGGCCGCTCAGGCCGCGATGTGGAGCGCCATCGCCGAGGCCGATCCGGAGCCCTGGATCAAGGACATGGCGGCAGCTGCGCAACGGTGGTCCGAAAGCCGTCGCATCGGAGCCAGGAGTCAGACGGCCCGTTGAGCGCGTGGAGGCACCGGACTGGTGCCTCCACGCTGCCCTAAGGGTCCTGACCAGGCAAAACACCCCTTGTTGCTTGGGTACCTAAGTCGGAACTTGACTTTGGGTGCGTTGGACGCACCGAACGCCACATTGGGGCGCTTGAGAACCCGGGTCAGACCAGCCAGGCGGCCGAATCCGCGGGCAGCTTGCCCTCCACCAGCGGACTGCTCGACAGCAGCACCTCACCCGGCGGCAACGCGATGGGTGAGGCGGAGGTGTTCAACGCACAAACCAGCCCGCCCCCGCGCCGCCGGAACGCGAAACATCCCGCGGGCGCGCCGTACCACTCCAGTTCGTCGCCGCCGAACGCCGGATGCGTCTTCCGCAGCTCGATCGCCTGCCGGTACAGCGAGAGCGTCGATTCCGGGTCCTCGATCTGCTTCTCCACCGTCAGCCCGGCCCACTCCGACGGCATCGGCAGCCACGTGCGCGGGTTCCGCGAAAACCCGAACGGCGGCAGGTCGCCCTCCCACGGCAGCGGGACCCGCGAAACGTCCCGCCCGAACTCCGCCCCGCTCGTCTTCGCCCGCGGGTCGGCCATGTCCGAAGGCGACAGCTCGACGTTGGCCAGGCCCAGTTCCTCGCCGTTGTACAGGTACACCGCCCCCGGCAGAGCCAGCTCCACGAGAGCCATCGCCCGCGCACGGCGCACCCCGGAAATACCGCCGCCGTAGCGGCTGACCTGCCGCCAGACGTCGTGGTTGCCCAGCGTCCACGTCGCCGGGGCACCCGAGCGAGCCGGCACCGTCAGGGAGCGCTCGATGGCCGTGCGCATCGCGTCGGCGTCGAAGTGGGTCAGCACCAGCCGGAAGTTGAACGCCAGGTGCAGCTCGTCGGGCCGCAGGTAGCGCGACAGCCGCTCCTCGTCGGTCACCCAGATCTCGCCGACCGCCATCGCGTCCGGGAACTCGTCGAGCACCTTGCGGATCATCTGGTGGATCTCGTGGACGCCGTCGTGGTCCCACCGCGGGTCGTAGTAGAGGCTCGGCCCCAGCGGGTCCGCGCGCGGGTCCATGTCCGGCAAGCCGGGCGGCTTCGCCATGCCGTGCGCGACGTCGATGCGGAAGCCGTCGACGCCGCGTTCGAGCCAGAACCGCAGCGTCCGCTCCAGATCGGCGGCGACCTCCGGGTTGGTCCAGTTGAGGTCCGGCTGCTGCGGTGCGAACAGGTGCAGGTACCACTGCCCGTCCGGCACCCGCGTCCAGGCCGGGCCGCCGAACGCGCTGATCCAGTTGTTCGGCGGGTCCTCGCCCTTCGGCCCGACGCCGTCGCGGAAGATGTAGCGCTCGCGCTCCGGGCTGCCCGGAGCGGCCGCCATCGCCGACTTGAACCAGGCGTGCTGGTTGCTGGTGTGGTTCGGCACCACGTCGACGGTGACCTTGATGTTCCGCTTGTGGGCCTCGGTGAGCAGCACGTCGAAGTCGCCGAGGGTGCCGAACATCGGGTCGACGTCGCGCGGGTCGGCGATGTCGTAGCCGTGGTCGGCCATGGGGGAGCGGTAGAACGGCGTCAGCCACAGCGCGTCGACGCCCAGCAGCTCCAGGTAACCGAGCCGGGAGTGGATGCCTTCCAGGTCCCCGACGCCGTCACCGTCCGAGTCGGCGAACGAGCGGACGTAGACCTGGTAGAAGACGGCATCGCGCCACCAGGCGGCCGATCTCATCGGGGGCTCCGGGTGGCGGAGCCCCCGGCTCGGGGCGAAGCCCCTGATGTCACAGCCACTAGACGAAGCTGTTCATCATGCTGTGCGCGGCCATCTCCAGGTAGGCCCAGAGCTGCTGCCGGTAGGGCTCTTCGAGGTTCTCCTCGTCGACCGCGATCCGGATGCAGCGCAGCCAGGCGTCCCGCTCGATCGGCCCGATCTTGAACGGCGCGTGCCGCATCCGCAGCCGCGGGTGGCCGCGCTGGTCGGAGTAGGTGTGCGGGCCGCCCCAGTACTGCATGAGGAACAGCCGGAAGCGCTCTTCGGCCGGGCCGAGGTCTTCCTCGGGGTAGAGGGGGCGGAGGATCTCGTCGCGCGCGACCTCTTCGTAGAACCGCCCGACGATCCGGCGGAACGTCGGTTCGCCGCCGATCGCTTCGTAGAGGTTCACCGGTTCGCTCACTGCAGACACGCCTTCCATTTTGCCCTGGGGGTGCGGGTTCCCGATGCCCGGTCCCGTTCCTGCCGGAGGAGTCGCGAACCCGCTTCCCAGCGTAACGACGCCGCCGGTGCTACTTCTCGACCGCCGGGGCCGCGGGCGGGAACAGCCTGCCGAGCGGCGGGTCGAAGCCCGCCACCTCCAGCGCCGCCAGCAGCTGGGCGCGCAGGGCCCGCTGCACGGCCCACTGCTTGCCCGGCCGCACCTTCACCGTCAGGCGCAGCTGGAGACCCTCCGCTGTGACGCTTTCCACACCCAGCATCTCCGGCGGCTCGAGGATGTTGTCCTTCAGCGCGTCACTCTCGGTGGCCGTCGAGGCTGCTTTCGCGAGCACCATGGTGGCGCGCTCGACGTCGGCGGTGTAGCCGAGCGGGACGTCCACGACCGCCACGGCGAAGCCCTGGCTCGAGTTGCCGACGCGCAGCACCTCGCCGTTGCGGACGTACCAGACCGTGCCCTTGAGGTCGCGCAGCGTGGTGATCCGCAGGCCGACGGCCTCGACCGTGCCGGTCGCCTCGCCGATGTCGACGACGTCGCCGACGCCGTACTGGTCCTCGATCATCATGAAGATGCCGGACAGGAAGTCCTTGACGAGGTTCTGCGCGCCGAACCCGATCGCGACGCCGATGATGCCGGCCGACGCGATGATCGGGCCGAGGTCGATGCCGAGCTCGCCCAGCACGAGGATGAACGCGAGGCCGTAGACCAGGAAGGTCGCCACCGACTTCATCACCGAGCCGATGGTCTGCGCGCGCTGGCGCCGCCGTTCGAAGACGGCGGAGCCGAGCACCTCGGGGGCGCGCTCACGCAGCGGACGCAGCAGCGCCGGCAGCTTGCCGCCGGTCTTCGGGAACGTCGTGATGCGGTTGATCATCCGTCTCAACAGCAGCCGCACGACGAAAGCGATCACGATGATCATCAGGATCTTCAGCGGCTTGGTCAGCAACCAGTTCGCCGAGCCCGCCAGCCACTCGTTGTTCGTCACCTTGAACACCTGGTAACAGAACGTGCTGGCATCACCGGTGCACGGTGTCTTGTCGGTGGTGAGCAGGGGAAGCACGGGGTTCGCTGGTCCTTCCGATCGGTCTGTCATCCCAACTCGAAGTGGATGTTGGGTCGCGCGGATGTGACACGTCGTGTAACACACGTGCGCTGGGGGGCTGTTCTGTGGTCGACTATGCCTACGCCCCTGGAGGTGGTCGAGTGCCAGACCGACAACCCAGCCCCCGCGGCGTCTCCGGCCAAGCCATGGCCGACGAGACGCCAGAGGTGGTTCTGCGTGCCTATCCGGGGGGTTCCGCATCCGGCGGAACCGTCCCGGCCGGGCCGGGGACCCGCCCAGGGGGAGTGACCCGCCCGCCCGGACAGCGTAGTAGAGGCCGGGATCCGGCCGCCCCGGCCTGGGGCCGGCGCCGGGTGCTCCTGCTCAACGCCACTTTCGAGCCGCTGACCGCGCTGCCGCTGCGGCGCGCTGTCGTGCTCGTGATGTGTGGCAAGGCCGAAGTGGTCCACGGTGACCCCGGCGGGACCGAACTGCATTCGGCGAAGGTTTCGCTGCCGGTGCCTTCGGTGATCCGCCTCAGCACGTACGTGCGGGTACCCTACCGGGCCAAGGTGCCGCTCACGCGCGCCGGGCTCATGCACCGCGACCGGTACCGCTGCGCCTACTGCGGAGGGCGGGCCGAGACGATCGACCACGTCGTCCCGCGCAGCCGGGGTGGCCCCCACAGCTGGACGAACTGCGTCGCCTGCTGCGCCAAGTGCAACCACCGCAAGGCGGACCGGCTGCTCTCGGAGATCGGCTGGCGGCTGCGCGTCGTCCCGCGGGCCCCGCACGGCCCGCACTGGCGGCTGCTCGCGCACTCCAAGGAGGCCGATCCGCTCTGGCGGCCGTATCTCGGCTCCGCTGCCTAGTCCTTCGGGGGTTCGGGTGGCGGAGCCCCCGGCTCGGGGCGGAGCCCCGGACAACGCCGCCTGGCTCTTCGGGGTCCGGGTGGCGGAGCCCGGACAACGCTGCTTGACGCTCTGACGGCCCGGGCGGCGACCCCCGGACAAGCCGGCGCCCCGGCTGCCTTGCGGCGGCCGGGGCGAGCCGGGTGCTTGCGCGATGTTTTCAGGTAGTGCGCGCGGCCCTGGAGTACGGGGTCAGGCAGCCAGGGCGTAGTCGCTCTGGCAGGTGACGCGGGTGCCCATCGTGACTCGCGTGCCCCGGGTGACCCGAGTGCCTCGCGTGACGCGGATGCCGCAGGTGACCCGTGTCCCCGCCGTCACCCGCGTGCCCATCGTGACCCGCGTGCCACGGGTGACCCGGGTACCGCGCGTGACCCGCGTCCCCGCCGTCACCCGGGTGCCCGCCGTCACCCGCGTGCCTGCCGTGACGCGTGTACCGCGAGTGACACGTGTACCGCGGGTAACCCTTGTGCCCGCCGTCACACGCGTTCCGGGGAGGAATTCGGTTTCGCTGGGTGACGAAAGGGTCGCGGTGATCGCCTGAGCGGGGGTCTGGACGCTGTTCATGGCAAGGCCTCCTGGGACCGATGCGTTACCTGCTGGGGCTGAGGAGCGGGGCGCAAGGCCCGTATAGGTGAAAAAGCTACGAGGATTTCAAGGCGGCGACAAGACGACAGCGGCGGGTGCGGCCGCCTGTACGTTGAGTTGCAACCTTTCGGCCCGACGGTCTTCGCCCCAACGTTCCAGTGCCCGCAAGCCAAGCGGCGGACGGCAGTCGGCTTACGACGAACGGTCGAGTGCGGGCGCGCGCGGTGGCTTCAGTGTCTTCGGAGGTCATCCGATACGCTCAGCGCCGTGAACGTTGTCGAGACGATCGTGGTGTTCGCCGTGATCCCGCTGGCCATCTACGGCCTCGCCGGGCTGCTGACGCTCCGGCGCAGGTCGGGGGCCGCCCCGCGGTACCGGTCCGGCCAGGCCTGGGACTACCCGGCCATGTGGTGGAGCGCCAACCCCGAAGGGGTCGGCGAGGGGCACCGGTACGCCGGCGCCGAAAACGCCGCCCAAAACAGCGCGCCCGAGGGCGCCCCGACCGCGGCGGGAGGCGCTCGTGGCAACTGGTGAGCTGACGAAGCGCGTCGACGAGTCCGAGCTGGGCTACGGCGAGGCCATCACGAACAGCGGCCGCCTGTCGGCCGCGAAGATGTACGAGCCGGCCACGCCCGCCGGGCCGTTCAACACGCGGCAGCTGGCCCGCCTCGACGAGGCGCTGACGTTCGCGAGCCGCGAGACCGGCCTGGACTTCAGCCTCTACCTCGGCGAGCTCGGCGAGGACAGCCGGTCGACGGCGGAGAAGCTGCACTCGACGACGGCCGACCCGGCGAACGCGGTCCTGATCGCGGTGTCCCCGGGCGAGCGGAAGATCGAGATCGTCACGGGCAAGACGGCGTACCTGCGCCTCCCGGACCGTGGCGCCAAGCTGGCGGTGGCCAGCATGGTGGCGTCGTTCAAGGAAGGCGACCTGGTCCGCGGACTGGTCAACGGCCTGGTGAACGCGCTGCGCATGCTGTCCGACCAGGCGGGCCCCGCGCCCCGCTGACCCGAGACGCGAAAGAGCCCCGCACCTGCTCGAGGTGCGGGGCTCCTTCGTGTCCTGAGCCGGTCTCAAGCGCCCCAATGTGGCGTTGGTTGCGTCCAGCGCACCCAATGTGGCGTTCGGTGCGTCAGACGCACCGAACGCCACATTGGGGCGGTCGTCAGGCCTGGGCGTCGAAGTCCCGGGCCGCCAACGCGCGCACGATGCCCGCGCGTCCCTCCGAGACCAGCCGCCTCAAGGCCTGCGGGTGCTCGCCGGCCAGCCAGTCGTCGGACGCCGACACCGTCTCCGGGTCCACCGCCCACGACGGGTACAGCCCGATCGCGATCGGCTGCGCGCGCTCGCTCGAGCGCCGCTGCCACACCTCGTCGATCACCTCGAAGTACTTGGCCACGTACGAACCCAGCAGCGCCTTCTGGCCCGGGTGCGAGAAGCCCGAGATGAGCGAGTCGCTGACCGCGTTCGGCAGCTCGTCGTCGTACACCGCGCGCTGCCACGCGTCGGCCTTGGCCTCCGCCGTCGGGCGCAGCGCCCGGGCGCGTTCCGCCTGGCGGCGGCCCGTGGCCGTGTTGTCGCGGGCCAGCTCGGCGTCGATCTCCGCCGCATCCGCCTTGCCGTGGGCCACCAGCGCGTGCAGCAGGCGCCAGCGCAGGTCCGTGTCGACCGTGAGACCTTCCAAAGGCGCGGACCCGTCGAGCCAGCCGGACAGCACCGACAACGTGGGACCGTCCAGCACCGACCCGGCCAGCGAGTTCACGAACGCCAGCTGGTGGTCCGAACCCGGCTCGGCGTCTCGGACCAGCTCCAGCAGCCGCGCGGTGAACGCCGGCCAGCCGGTCGAGGCCGCCCACTCCTGCTCGGCGTAGGAGTTCAGCGCCGTCTGGGCCTGCAGCAGCAGCCGCTGGACGACGCCGACCTCGCTCTCGGTGTGGATGCCGCGCTGCACCAGCGTGACGAAGTCGCGGGCCTTCAGCTCGGCTTCGCGGGTCATCTCCCACGCCGCCGACCAGCACAGCGTGCGCGGCAGCGGCTCGGTGATGTCGGCGATGCGGTCGATCAGCGTGGTCAGCGACGCCGGGTCGAGCCGCATCGTGCAGTAGGTCAGGTCGTCGTCGTTGACCAGCACCAGCTTGCCCGCCGGCTGCCCGACCAGGTCCGGCACCTCGGTGCGCTCGCCGTCGACGTCCAGCTCGACGCGGTGCTTCCGGACGATCTTCCCGGACGAGTCCTCGTCGTAGACGCCGACCGCGACGCGGTGCGTGCGCAGCTCACCCGCGCCCGGCTTCGCGCCGGACTGCACGACGGCGAACGACGTGAACGTCCCGTCCGCGCCGATTTCGTAGCGCGGGCTCAGCGAGTTCAGCCCGGTGGTCTCCAGCCACTGCGCGCTCCACCACGACAGGTCGCGGCCGGACGCCTCCTCCAGCGCGCCCAGCAGGTCGGCCAGGGTGGCGTTGCCCCAGGCGTGCTTGCCGAAGTACACCTTCAGGCCGTCGAGGAAGTGGTCCAGCCCGACGTAGGCGACGAGCTGCTTGAGCACGCTCGCGCCCTTGGCGTAGGTGATGCCGTCGAAGTTGACCTCGACCGCGTGCAGGTCGACGATGTCGGCCGCGATCGGGTGCGTCGAAGGCAGCTGGTCCTGCCGGTAGGCCCACGACTTCTCGATGTTCGCGAAGCTGGTCCACGCGTTCTTGTACTCGGTGGCCTCGGCCTGGGCCAGCACGCTCGCGAAGGTCGCGAACGACTCGTTCAGCCACAGGTCGTCCCACCAGCGCATGGTGACCAGGTCGCCGAACCACATGTGCGCCATCTCGTGCAGCAGCGTCTCGGCGCGCCGCTCGTAGGCGTAGCGGGTGACGCGGCTGCGGAAGACGTAGTCCTCCAGGAACGTCACCGCGCCGGCGTTCTCCATCGCGCCCGCGTTGAACTCCGGCACGAACAGCTGGTCGTACTTGGAGAACGGGTAGGGCGTGCCGAACTTCTCGTGGTAGAAGCCGAAGCCCTGCTTGGTCTCGGTGAACAGCCGGTCGGCGTCCATGTGCTCGGCCAGCGACGCGCGGCAGTAGATGCCGAGCGGGATGGTCTTGTGGGCGTCGGTGTACTCGTCGCGCCACTGGGCGTACGGGCCGGCGATCAGCGCGACCAGGTAGGTCGACAGCCGCTCGGACTCCTTGAACACCGTCCGGACGGCGCCTTCCGGCGTCTCCCCGGATGCTTCCACCATCGTGTTCGAGACGACTTTCCAGTCCTTCGGCGCGACGACGGTGAGCCGGTAGACCGACTTCAGGTCGGGCTGGTCGAAGCAGGCGAACATCCGCTTGGCGTCCGCCGTCTCGAACTGGGTGTACAGGTAGACGCCGTCGTCGACCGGGTCGACGAACCGGTGCAGGCCTTCGCCGGTGTTCATGTACCGGCAGTCGGCGGTCACGGTGAGCTCGTTCGCCTCGGCCAGCCCGGCCAGCGCGATGCCCTTGTCCTCGACGTACGCGGTGACGTCGACGTCCGCGCCGTTCAGGGTGGCCGAGTGCACGCGGTCGGCGACGATGTCGACCCACGTCGATTCGCCGGCCCGGGCGCTGGAGAACCGGACGGTCGTCTTCGACGCGAAGGTCTTCTCCCCGGGTCCGCCGTGGCCGTCGGTCAGATCGAGCTCGATGTCGTAAGCGGTGACTTCGAGCAGATCCGCGCGCAGCTTGGCTTGGTCGCGGGTCAGGTTGGGGGCGGGCACAGGCACCTCTGGTCGTTGGTATCGGTTTTCAACTCCCCGCATCCAATCATGGGGACGGGGTGGGGGGCGATAAGGGAACAACCCCGCGTTTCCCGGTGTTGGCCCGTCGTGTGGGGGTGTGCCCCATCTCGAGACGTGACCCAGGAGTGCCCCGATGACCGCAGCCGAGCAGCCCACGAAGGTCGACTTCTACTTCGACCCGATCTGCCCGTTCGCGTGGATCACCTCCCGCTGGATCCTGGAGGTGGAGAAGCACCGCAACCTCGACCTGCGCTTCCGGATCATGAGCCTGTCGGTGCTGAACGAAGGCCGGGACGAGCTGCCCGAGCAGTACAAGGAACTGCTGTCCCAGGGCTGGGGCCCGGTGCGCGTGGCCGTGGCGCTGTCGCAGCTCAAGGGCGAGGAGATGCTGCGCGAGTACTACACCGAGTTCGGCACCCGCTACCACAACCAGGGCAACAAGGACCGCGACCAGGTCATCAAGGAGGCGCTGGCCGCGATCGGCGCCCCCGCCGAGCTCTTCGACGCCGCGGACTCCACGGAGTACGACGAGGCGCTGAAGAAGAGCCACCACGAGGGCATGGACCCGGTCGGCCAGGACGTCGGCACGCCGACGATCCACATCGACGGCGTGGCGTTCTTCGGCCCGGTGCTGAGCTCGATCCCGCGTGGCGAAGACGCGCTGAAGGTGTTCGACGGCGCGGTGGCGCTGGCGAGCTACCCGGACTTCTTCGAGCTCAAGCGCACCCGGACGGGTGAGCTGAACTTCGGCTGAGCCGTCTTCAGGGGGTCGCGAGGGCGGCCAGGGTGACGTCGCTGGGGTAGCGGGAGGCTGCCACGGCGGCCACCTCGGTCGTCTCGCCGCGGCCCACGCCCGCCTTGAGCGAGATCAGCTCGTGCAAGCCGTCGCGGTGGTGGCGGACGAAGGCCGCGTCGACCGGGTCGCCGTGGCCGGGCACGACGACGCGCGGCTCCAGCGCGAGGATCGCGTCGAGGGCGTCCGGCCAGGCGGTCAGGTCGGTCTCCTCGCTGAAGGAAAACGCGCTGAACCCGGCTTCGGCGTGCTCGACGACGTCGCCGGCGAAGACGACCCCCGCGTCCGGGACGTGCACGACCACGTCGTGGTCGGTGTGCGCGCGGCCGGGGTGCAGCAGGACGGCCGTGCGGCCGCCGAGGTCGAGTTCGACGCGTCCGGTGAACGTGTGGTCCGGGGCCGTGATGGTCGTGCGTGAGATCGCCTCGGCGATCTCCGGCTTGCCTTCGCCGCGGTAGTGGGCCATCCATCTGGCGCGGGCGGCCTCGGTGTCCCCGGTCAGGTCGGCGGCACAGCGCTCGTGCGCCCAGACCTCGCACGGCAGGAACGACTCGGTGCCCCAGGCGTGGTCGAAGTGCGCGTGCGTGCAGACCACGGCCCACGGCAGCGGGGTGATCTCGCGGACGGCGGCGGCCAGCTCGGTGCCCTGCTCGACGTCGCCGCGGGTGTCGACGACCAGGCAGCGCCCGGCGCCCACGACCAGCCCGACCGTCAGGTCCAGCTCCTCGTAGCGGCGCGCGTGCACGCCGTCGGCGACCTCGGTCCAGCGGCCGGTCATGCCTCGGCTCCTTCGCTCGTGATCGTCCCCGGCAGGGACGTGGGTCACACCGGGGAGGCGGGCACCCGCCCGGATCCCCACCCGGAGCATGCCCGAAACCGGGCGTGATGGCAGACTCCCAGCCGTGCGTGTCTACTTGGGATCCGACCATGCCGGTTTCGAGCTGAAGAACCACCTGGTGGCTCACCTGGAGAAGCAGGGCCACGAGGTCACCGACATCGGCCCGCACGTCTACGACGCGGCCGACGACTACCCGGCGTTCTGCGTCGAGACGGCGCTGCGCGTGGTGGCCGACGAAGGCAGCCGCGGCATCGTCGTCGGCGGCTCCGGCAACGGTGAGCAGATCGCCGCGAACAAGGTCCCGGGCGCGCGCTGCGGCCTGGCCTGGAGCGTCGAGACCGCCCAGCTGTGCCGGGAGCACAACCACGCCCAGCTGATCGGCGTCGGCGCCCGGATGCACACCGCCGAGGACGCCACCGAAATCGTCGAAGCGTTCCTGGCGACGGAGGTCTCGCAGGAGGAGCGGCACGCGCGCCGGGTCCAGCAGCTGCTGGACTACGAGCGCACCGGCACCCCGCCGGCGCTGCCGGAGGCCTGATGCCCGAGGGGCACACGCTCCACCGGCTCGCGCGGTTGCACAAGCGCCGGTTCGCCGGCGCCCCGGTGGCGGTCAGCAGCCCGCAGGGCCGGTTCGCCGCCGAAGCGTCCCGTTTGGACGGTCAGGTGTTCGTCGGCGCCGAGGCGCACGGCAAGCACCTGTTCCACGACTACGGCCCGCACGGGATCGTGCACATCCACCTGGGTCTCTACGGCACCTTCGGCGAAGCCCCGCTGCCCGCGTCCGAGCCGGTGGGCCAGGTCCGGCTGCGGCTGGCCGGCCGGACACATTGGACGGACCTGCGCGGGCCCACGAAGTGCGAGCTGCTCGACCCCGCGCAGGCCGACGCGATCAAGGCCCGGCTCGGTCCCGACCCGCTGCGGCGTGACGCGAAACCCGAGCTGGCCTGGGCGCGCGTTTCGCGGTCCAAGACGTCGATCGCCGCGTTGCTGATGGATCAGGCGGTCCTCGCGGGCGTCGGCAACGTCTACCGCGCCGAGGTGCTGTTCCGCCACGGCGTCGCCCCGCTCACGCCGGGGCGGGCGCTGGACCGCACGCTGTGGGACGACCTGTGGGCGGACCTGGTGACCCTGATGCGGGACGGCGTCCGCGTCGGCCGCATCGACACGGTCCGCCCGGAACACCTGCCGGAGGCGATGGGGCGCGCGGCCCGGGTCGACCGCCACGGCGGCGAGGTCTACGTCTACCGCCGCGCCGGCGAACCGTGCCTGGTGTGCGGGACGCCGGTGGCGCACTCGGAACTGGTCGGGCGGAACCTCTACTGGTGCCCGAAGTGCCAGCCCTGACCGGCGCGCCTCAGAAGTCCATCGGCGGCTCCGGTGCCGCCGTCGCGCCGGTTTCGGGCTTGTCGGTGACGACCGCCTCCGTGGTGAGGAACAGCGCCGCGATGGACGCCGCGTTCTGCAGTGCCGAGCGCGTGACCTTCGCCGGGTCGAGGATCCCCGCGGCGATCAGGTCGACGTAGGCGCCGCTCGCCGCGTCGAGCCCGTGCCCGGCCGGCAGGCCGCGGACCTTCTCCGCGACGACGCCGCCCTCAAGCCCGGCGTTGACGGCGATCTGCTTGAGCGGAGCCTCCAGCGCCACCTTGACGATGTTCGCGCCGGTGGCTTCGTCGCCGGTGAGGCCGAGCCCGGCGAACACGCCGCCGGCCTGGGCGAGCGCGACGCCGCCCCCGGCGACGATGCCCTCCTCGACGGCCGCCTTCGCGTTCCGGACGGCGTCCTCGATGCGGTGCTTGCGCTCCTTGAGCTCGACCTCGGTGGCCGCGCCCGCCTTGATCACCGCGACCCCGCCGGACAGCCTGGCCAGCCGCTCCTGCAGCTTCTCCCGGTCGTAGTCCGATTCGCTGCGCTCGATCTCGGACCGGATCTGCGCGGCCCGCCCGGCGATCCGCTCCGGGTCGCCGCCGCCGTCGACGATCGTGGTGTCGTCCTTGGTCACGACCACCCGCCGCGCCCGGCCGAGCACCGGCAGCCCGGCGGTTTCGAGCTTCAGGCCGACCTTTTCGGAGACGACCTCGCCGCCGGTGAGCACGGCCATGTCGGCCAGCATCGCCTCGCGGCGGTCGCCGAACCCGGGTGCCTTGACCGCGACCGAGGAGAACGTGCCCTTGAGCTTGTTGAGGATCAGCGTCGCCAGTGCCTCGCCCTCGACGTCCTCGGCGACGATCACCAGCGGCCTGCTCTGGCGCATGACCTCGTCCAGGATCGGCAGCAGCTCCTTGACCGACCCGATCTTCGCCGCCACGAACAGCAGGTAGGGGTCGTCGAACACCGTCTCCATCCGCTCGGTGTCGGTGGCGAAGTGCGGCGCCAGGTAACCCTTGTCGAACCGCATGCCCTCGGTCAGCTCCAGCTCGAGGCCGAAGGTGTTCGACTCCTCGACCGTGATCACGCCCTCCTTGCCGACCTTGTCCATCGCCTCCGCGATCAGCTCGCCGATGGCCGGGTCGGCGGCGGAGATCGACGCCGTGGCCGCGATCTGCTCCCGGGTTTCGACCTCCTGGGCACCCTTCAGCAGGTGCTGCGCGACGGCGTCGACGGCCTTTTCGATGCCGCGCTTGAGTTCCAGCGGGTTCGCGCCGGCCGCGACGTTGCGCAGGCCTTCGCGGACGAGGGCCTGGGCGAGCACGGTGGCGGTGGTGGTGCCGTCCCCGGCGACGTCGTCGGTCTTCTTGGCGACCTCCTTGACCAGCTCCGCGCCGATCTTCTCCCACGGGTCGTCCAGCTCGATCTCCTTGGCGATCGAGACCCCGTCGTTGGTGATGGTCGGCGCGCCCCACTTCTTGTCGAGCACGACGTTGCGGCCCCGCGGGCCCAGCGTCACCTTCACGGCGTCGGCCAGGGTGTTCATGCCCCGTTCGAGCCCGCGCCGCGCCTGTTCGTCGAAAGCGATCATCTTCGCCATGGCTGTTCCTCTTCCTGGGTCGGCTGGCACTCGTGCCTCCCGAGTGCCAGACCGGAGCATACACAAAAGTGCGTGCACGCAAAATTGCGCACGCGCAAGAAAGCGGTAAGGTGGGGCCATGAGCGAGAACGGTGGGTTGCGTGAGCGCAAGAAGGCCGCGACGCGCGAGGCGCTCAGCGCCGCGGCACTGCGGCTGGCGCTGGAGCGCGGGCCGGAGAACCTGCGGGTCGACGAGATAGCCGAGGCGGCAGGCGTGTCGCCGCGGACCTACAACAACTACTTTTCCAGCCGGGAACAGGCGATCGTGGCCGCGATCGCGGCCGAACGCGCCCTGCGGATCGGTGCGGCGCTGCGGGCCCGGCCGGCCGATGAGCCGCTGGCCGACGCCGTCGTCGAAGCGGTGGCCGGGCAGTACGGGGCCGAACCGCCAGGGGAGGCGCTGGCGCTGTTGAGGGCCGCGCCGAACCTGCGGGCCGAGTTCGTCGACACGATCGGCGGGATCGAAGACCCCCTGGCCGTGGCCATCGCGGACCGCACCGGCCACGACGACCTGACGAACGCCGTGCTCGCGGCGATGGTCTCGGCGGCCGCCCGGGTCGCGGTCAAGCGCTGGATCGAGCCCGTCGGCCAGGGGCTGCTCGTCGTGCCGCGGGGCTCACTGGACGAGCACCTGCGCGAGGCGCTGGCCCACGTCAAACCGGCGCTGCGGGCGGCGGATCCCCGCTCCTGACGCGAAACGGCGGCGGTTTCCGGGAAACCGCCGCCGCCGGGAGTTCAGAAGTCGAAGCCGCCCCCGTCGAAGCCCCCGCCGTCGAACCCGCCGCCGTCGAAGCCGCCGAAGTCGCCGCCGCCGAAGTCCTGGCCGCCGCCGTCTCCGCCGAAGTCGCCTCCGCCGTCGCCACCCATGTCGCCTCCGCCGTCGCCGCCCATGTCACCGGACTCGAGCGCGTCCTGCTGGCCCGCGTCGTAACCGGACTCCCAGGCCGAGGCGCTCGCGATGCCGCCCATGCCGGAGAACATCGCGCTGAACAGGAACATCGACCCGAGACCCCAGGCGCCGGCGACGAGCGCGGGCTTCCACCACGGCTCGCTGTACCAGCCCTGCGGGACCGGACGGCCCGCGACGCGGCCGCCGGGGTAGTAGTACGGCGTGTCCTGGCCCGCGTCGGGGGAGGCGGCGTAGTGCTGGCCCTCGACGTCGACCTCGCGGCGCTCGGTGACCTTGCCGGCGCGCTCGCGCTCGGCCTCCTCCGGCAGCTGCGGGCCGGGGTCCATGCCCATCGCGGTGCGCGCCGCGCGGACGTAGTACAGGCCCTCGATGGCGGTCTCCTTGACCAGCCGGGCCTGCTCGATCGTGCGGGCCTGCTCCATCTGCGAGCCGGCCGCGTTGTAGCGCTCGGCGGCGTCGGCCATCGCCTGCTGCGACGCGGTGTCCGTGCCGTTCAGGTTGAGCACCTGGCCGCCGAGCCGCTCGACGAGGCGCCGGGCGTCGGCCTTGGCGTCGTCGAGCTCGCGCTGCCGGGCCGCGGCGCGCTGCCGCGAGAAGTAGAGGCCGCCACCGACGATCACGACGACGAGCACGATCAGGAAGATCGCGGTGCCCATGGACAACTCCCAGGAAGTTCGCGGCTCGGTGACGAATGGTCACCTTTGATTCGGACAACGCGGACGCTACGCGGTGGGTTCCCGGCGGGTGATCAGGGCCACCGGAAGACCTGGCCGAAAAAACTAGAACACGTTATAGTTCGTCCTCATGAAGTTCACCCTGTCGATCGCGATGAACCCCCTCGATCAGCTGGGCGAGCTCGCCCGGGCCGCCGAAGAGGCCGGCTTCGCCTCCATTGCCCTGCCCGACTCGCTCTTCTACGCCGAGACGGTGGACACGGACTACCCGTACACGCCCGACGGCAGCCGGTTCTGGACCGCGGAGACGCCCTGGGTGGACCCGCTCGTCGCGACGGCGGCGATGGGCGCGGTCACCAGCCGGATCCGCTTCTACACGTCGGTGCTCAAGCTCGGCTCGCGCAACCCGGTGCTGCTGGCGCGTCAGGTCGGCTCGGCCGCGGTGCTCACCGGCGGCCGGTTCGGCCTCGGGCTCGGCGTCGGCTGGCTGCCGCAGGAGTTCGAGTACTGCGGCGTGCCGTTCGAGCGGCGTGGCAAGCGCGTCGACGAGGCGATCGAGGTGCTGCGGCTGATCCTCGGTGGCGGCATGGTCGAGTTCCACGGCGAGTTCTACGACTTCGACAAGATCCAGATGAGCCCCGCGCCGCCGACGCGGGTGCCGTTCTACATCGGTGGCCACACCGAAGTCGCGCTGAAGCGCGCCGCGCGGGTCGCCGACGGCTGGTCGTCGGCGATGATGAAGCTCGACGAGCTGCGCGACACCATCGCCCGGCTCAAGGAGCTGCTGGCCGAGCACGGCCGCGCCGGCGACCCGTTCGAGTACCAGGCCGTCTGCATCGACAAGTTCGGCCTCGACGGCTACCGCGAGCAGGCCGAAGCCGGCGTCACGGACGTCATCACCATGCCGTGGGTGTTCGACGGCGTCGGGTTCGACGCGCCGGTCGGGCCGAAGCTCGAAGCGATCCGCAAGTTCGGGGCCGAAATCATCGCCAAGTTCGAGGAGTGACTTCCATGGGCGTGCAGGTCAGCTGGGACACCACGGCGGAGCAGCCGCCGGCGCGGCGGGCGGCGTTCGCCTCGATGACCGCGGCGACGGCGGGGGACAAGGAGGCCTGGCTGGCGCTCTTCGCGCCCGACGGGGTGGTGGAGGACCCGGTCGGGCCGTCGATGTTCGACGCCGAGGGCAAGGGGCACCACGGCCGCGAGGGGCTCAGCGCGTTCTGGGACATGACCATCGCCAACGTGGAGCGCTTCGAGTTCGTCATCCGCGACTCGCACGCGGCGGGCGACGAGGTGGCCAACGTCGGCACGATCACGACGTACCTGCCGGGCGGCTACCGCGTCGACACCGACGGGGTCTTCGTCTACCGCGTCCGCGAAGACGGCCTGGTGACGTCGATGCGGGCGTTCTGGGAGACCGAACGCGCGATGGCCACGGCCCGGAAGGTGACGGAGTAGGCGTCCCGGCCAGCGGAAACCCGATTTCATATCTGATACATCGTCTCTTGACTCCCGGTTAGGCAGGACTCTTTACTAACTGGTGAAGACCTCTGATGTCTCCACCTCCGGGAGTGCGCATGTCCTTATTTCGACGCATCGCGAGCGCGGCCGCCACGCTCGCGATCGCGGCAAGTGGTCTCGTCGTGTGCCAATCCGAGGCGCTCGCCCTCGAAAACGGCCTGCTGCGCACGCCACCGATGGGCTTCAACAACTGGAACTCCACGCAGTGCCGCGCGGAGTTCAACGAGGCGATGATCAAGGGCATCGCGGACATCTTCGTCTCGAAGGGCCTCAAGGACGCGGGCTACACCTACGTCAACATCGACGACTGCTGGGCGCTGCCGTCGCGCAACTCGGCGGGCAACCTGGTGCCCGACCCGGCACGCTTTCCCAACGGCATCAAGGCACTCGCCGACTACGTGCACGGCAAGGGCCTGAAGTTCGGCATCTACACCAGCGCCGGCACGAAGACCTGCAACAAGGCGGGTTTCCCCGGCGCGCTGGACCACGAGCAGCAGGACGCGAACCTGTTCGCCTCCTGGGGTGTCGACTACCTGAAGTACGACAACTGCAACAACCAGGGCGTCGACGCGCAGCAGCGGTACAAGGCGATGCGGGACGCGCTGGCGAAGTCCGGCCGCGCCATCGCGTACTCGATCTGCGAGTGGGGCCAGAACAAGCCGTGGACCTGGGCCGCGCCGGTCGGCAACCTGTGGCGCACCACCGGCGACATCTCCGACAAGTGGTCGAGCATGATCGGCAAGGCGCAGACCAACCGCGGCCTCGCGCAGTACGCCGGACCCGGGCACTGGAACGACCCGGACATGCTCGAGGTCGGCAACGGCGGGATGACCGCGGCGGAGTACCGCACGCACTTCAGCCTCTGGGCCATGATGGCGGCGCCGCTGCTGATCGGCAGTGACCTGCGGAAGGTGTCGGACGACAACTTCGCGATCCTGAAGAACACCGACGTCATCGCGCTCGACCAGGACACGCTGGGCAAGCAGGCGACCGTGCTGAGCGCGAACTCCGGCCTGGTCGTCTACAGCAAGGTTCTCTCCAACGGCGACCGCGCGGTGGCGCTGTCCAACGAGACGTCCGCGACGGCGACGATCAGCACTTCGGCTTCGGCGACGGGGATCGGCAGCGCGTCCTCTTACACGCTGAAAGACCTGTGGAGCAAGGCGACTCGGACGACCACGGGCACCATCAGCGCCTCGGTGCCTTCGCACGCGACCGTGCTGTACCGCGTGTCCCGTGCCGGTGGCTCGACCCGCTACGAAGCCGAATCCGCTTCCCTGTCGACCGGCGGCACGATCGACGCGAACCACGCGGGTTTCTCGGGAACCGGCTTCGCGAACGGCGCCAACGCCGTCGGCAGCTACGTCGAGTGGCAGGTGAACGGGCCGGCGTCGGCGCTGGCGTTCGGCTACGCGAACGGCACGGCGGCGGCCCGTCCGGTGGACATCTCGGTCGACGGCACGGTGGTGGCCACCGGCGTGCCGTTCCCGGCGACCGGCGCCTGGACGACGTGGAGCACGGTCACCCAGCCGGTGAACCTGGCCGCCGGAACGCACACGGTCCGGCTGACCGCGACGACGGCCGACGGCCCGGCGAACCTCGACTACGTGGACGTGTCGGGCTAGCCGGCTCGGCCGGGGCGGCGTTCGCGGGCGTCGTAGTCCGCGCGCGCCGCCTCGACCCGGCCGAGGTTGGGCGACCACTCGGCGAGGCCGGCGAACAACGGGCCGAGGCTGCGGCCCAGTTCGCTGATCTCGTACTCCACCCGCGGCGGAACCTCGGCGTGGTAGGTGCGCACGACGAGGCCGTCGCGCTCCAGCTGCCGCAGCCGCTGGGTGAGCACCTTCGGCGTGATCGTGGCGATGCGGCGTTCCAGCTCCACGAACCGCTGCCGCCCGAACTCGTTGAGCGTCCACAGGATCGGCGTCGTCCAGCGGCTGAAGACGATGTCGACGACCGGGGCGATCGGGCAGGCCAGCTCGGGTGTGGTCTCGGTCACTTTCGGGGCCTCCAGCCAATACTTTCCTCTAGGTACCTACTATACCCAGGAAGGTAACGTCGTTCCCATGATCATGGTGATGGGAGCGACGGGAAACGTCGGGCAGCCGCTGGTGCGAATCTTGGCCGCGGCAGGAGAAGAAGTGACGGCGGTGTCCCGCCGGATCGAGGAAGTGCCGGCGGGAGTCCTTGCCCGCCAAGGAGATCTGGCCGACCCTTCGACGCTGCCTTTCGAAGGCGTGTCGGCGGTCTTCCTGATGGTGCCGGGAGACTTCCGGGGGACGCTGGAGCCGGTGCTGGCGCGGGCGCGCGCCGCCGGCGTGACGCGGGTGGTGCTGCTGTCGACGCAGGGCGTCGGAACCGGACGGTTCCCGGCGGTGTTCGAGGACGCGGTGCGGGCATCCGGTCTGAAGTGGACAGCGCTGCGCCCGGCGGGCTTCGCGTCGAACGCCTTCCAGTGGGCGGAAAGCGTGCGCACCCGCCGGGAGGTCGCGGCGCCGTTCGGCGAGGTCGCGTTGCCGGTGATCGACCCGGAGGACATCGCCTCGGTGGCGGCGGCCGCGTTGCGCGACGCGTCGCACGAGGGAAAGACATATGTGCTGACGGGCCCGTCCCCGGTGACGCCCCGCGACCAGGCGGAGGCCATCGGCGAGGCCGTGGGCGAGCCGGTGCGGTTCGTGCCTCAGACGCGGGAAGAAGCGCGGTCGGTGCTGCTGGGCTTCATGCCGCCGCACGTGGCGGACGCGACGCTGGACATCCTCGGCACGCCGACGCCCGAGGAACAGCAGGTGAGCCCGGACGTCGAGCGGGTACTGGGTCGCCCGCCGAAGCCGTTCACCGACTGGGCGGCGCGGTTCGCGGGAGCGTTCAAGTGACAGTCCTGGCCTACCGTGAGCAGGGCACCGGCGCACCGGTGGTGTTCCTGCACGGCAACCCGACGTCGTCTTATTTGTGGCGCAACGTGATGCCGTCCCTGCCGGGGCGGCGGCTGGCGCCGGACCTGATCGGCATGGGTGACTCGCCCAAGCCCGGCATCGCGTACACGTTCGAGGACCACGCGCGCTACCTGGACGAGTGGTTCGACGCGCTCGCGCTGGAGGACGTCGTCCTGGTCGGCCACGACTGGGGCGGCGCGCTGGCGGCGGACTGGGCGTCGCGGCACCCGTCGCGTGTGCGGGGCTTGGCGTTCACCGAAGCGGTCTTGAAGCCGATGACGTGGGAGGAGTTCCCGCCGGCGGGCGCGGAGGTGTTCCGCGCGATCAAGACGTCCGGCGAGTCTCTCATCGGGGACTTCCTGTCCGGGCTCCCGCCGGAGTACGCGCGCCCGTATCCGACTCCGGAATCGCGGATCCCGCTGCTGCAGTGGGCGCGTTCACTGCCCCTGGGCGGCGAGCCGGCGTCGGTGGTGGCCCGGATCGAGGCGTTCGGCCAGTGGCTGGGTGTCACCCCGGAGATCCCGAAGCTGCTGGTCACGTTCGAGCCGGGCCCGGACGCGATGTTGACGCCGCCGATGGTGGAGTGGATGGCCGGGACGTTCGCGTCGCTGAAGGTGGTGCACCACCCGGTGGTGGCGGGCCACCACACGCCGGAGGACCAGCCGGAGCTGCTGGCCGGGACGCTGGCCGCCTGGCTGCCCTGAGGTCAGCAATCGGGGACAACCGGCCGCCGGGGCGCGCTCGTACGCTCGATGTCGGCCGGTTTTCCTCCGAGGCAAGGACTCCGCATGGAAGAAGCACGGATGTGGGCCGGAGTGGAGCGTGCCCGGTTGCGGCTGGCGGACCTCCTCGAGAATCTCCCCGAACAGGACTGGGAGCGGCCGTCGTTGTGCACCGGCTGGCGGATCCGCGACGTGGCCGCGCACTTGGCGGGCAACGCCCAGTTCGGCGCGGGGGACTGGTTCCGCGAGGCGCTCCGCGCGAGGGGCAGGTTCAACCGCATGATCAGCGAATCGGCCCGGCGCCTGGCCGCCCAGCCGCCGGGCCCGCTGGTGGCCCAGTTGCGCGACCACGCGGCCTCGCGCAGAGTGCCACCGGCCCCGGGTGCAGGCCCGGATTCGACGATCATGGACGTGCTGACGCATACGCAGGACATCGCGCTGGCCTTGGGCCGCGAGCCGGAGGTGCCCCCGGAGGACGCGGTGGCGGGCCTGGGCAGCCTGTGGAAGCTGCGGTTCCCGTTCAACCCGCGTAAACAATTGGCGGGGTTGCGCTTGATCGCCTCGGACGCGGATTGGGCGGTGGGCACAGGCCCGGAGGTGAGAGGCCCGGCGGCAGGCTTCTTGCTTTTGCTGACCGGCCGCCCGGCGGCGTACGAGCGTTTGAGTGGCCCGGGGCTGGACCTGGCCCGCGCAAAGCAGGCGGCGTAGCGCGCTGACGGCTGACCGGGGCGGCGCGGTGATGCCCGGCTTCTCGGTGCGTTTTGAACCCGCACTACGGCGGGCGAATGACCACGGACAACGGAACCACCGCTCGCAGGGGCGGCACCGTGGGCCTGGGGCTCGGCCCCCGCGATACAACCCGGATTCCGCGAGGGGCCCGGGCGTTCCCTGGGCATGCTTCACCCAAGGAATCTGGTCGGTGATTCAGCACCTCGCTCTGCCGTACGCGGACCGCTCCGGCTACCGCAACGTGTGGCGGTCGTGACCTGCGTCAACTTGCGGCAGTCGAACATGTGTTCTACGCTCGGCCAGGCGTCGGGCAGGTAGGGGAAGTACCTGCCCGACGCCTCGCACGAGGAGCGCGTCATGGTCACGAAGGCGATGAAGTTCGAACCCAAACCCACCCGATATCGCCGGCGGTAGCACGCACATGGATAAGCCCGATCTCACCGAGGCGACCACGTACGTCGTCGCCGGCCAGTCCGGCGCCGTCGACCGCTGGCACGTCCTGCCCGACATGACCGTGATCTACGAGCGTCGACCCGGTGAGTTCGAGGAAGCACGCGTGCTCACGGCGAGCACGCTTCGCGACCGGCCGTCATGGGTTGAAGTCTCGGCTGGTCAGGCTGACGACGGTCGCCTAGGCCGTCTGTAGTCGAAGGTTCGCCGTGCATCCTAAGGATGCGTGTCCGGGGACGACGAGGGACTAATCCGGGCGCCGGCCCCCTGGCGGGCGGGTGGTCGGCGGACCCCGACGACGATGTCAAACCAGTCGAGGAACTCGGCCACGGTGCCGATTTGTCGTACTCGATCATGCATACGTCGAGGAAAGCCGCGGTTACCAGCGCGGCACGGCGACTCGTCCCCGTCAGGCGACCGACGGTCAATCAAGATCAACAGTACCGTCCGCGAAGCACTTCCCGAGCAGGATGAGCGGTCCGCCGAGCGGCATGGCCTGCTTACCTTGGCTAGTCAGATCCTGACCAGCACCGCTCATACCTGCAGGGCAGTGGTCATTTTCGGGGCGCTTGCTGGGCTGGCAGCCGGCACGGTGCTGCTCACCGGAGTTTCCCGCGTCGACCTCGGTCCGATCCACATCACCATTCGCGAGGCGTCCGCAGACGGCGAGCACCGCTAGCGGTCGCGAGGATCCGGGCGATGCTCGGGTTCACGCAGTCGTAGGGGCGGTCGGAACGTGGACCTCGGTTCACGTTCCGGTCCACCAAATGCTGATCGCTCGAGCTAAGTTGCACTGTTCGCGGCCACCTGTGCAGCCTGACGCCCAGGTCGCCGACTATCCACAGGTCGATGCGAAACTAGGGATCAGAAGGTCGTTGCGGTCTGTCATCGTTTTACCCGGGCGCGTACGGCGAGGGCAGCCAGGGCGAGCAGGATCGGGCCGACGAAACGAGCCACCATGACCGTCCAGATTCCTGCTGTTGTCAGTTTCTGGCCGGCGTCGCGGAACACGACCGCTCCCAGCGCGACGCGCACCGAAGTATCGACACGGTCCAGGGTCCACCGGGCATTGCCTGGCGGCAGCTGTGGCGCAACGTCTGTGGAGGTAGTAACGGTCTCCTGGCCGCCGCCAGGGGTTACGCGAGTCACTGTCGTTAACTGCGACGTCGGGCCAGCTGCGGGCAGGCCACAGGTGATCAGTACGACAGCCAGTACGGCGACTACCCCGACGAGCGCGGTGACGGCGCGTGATGCGCGCTGCCCGTACCCGGAGATCAGCCAGTAAGCCCAGAGCACCGCCCGCTCGACGGGGGACGTTCCGGCAGCACGTCGGCGGGCCTCTTGCTCACCGAAGTAGAAGTCCCCGGCGTTGGCCTCGTTCTTGCCGTCCTCCAGCGCCTTACGCAACGAGCGATACAACGCCGCCAGCCGGTTCGGCCCAACCTGCTCCACCTGCTCGGTATCGAACGGCTCAGAAGCAAGCCACCCTGACGTCGGCTTCCATCTAGCTCGCCATGGATGCTCCTCGAATATCACCTGCCGTCTGGGATGCCACAAGGCCCGCACTCGCCGCGGCGACTGCGGGAACGGACTGTCGCCCTCGATGCGCAGCTTGTCCAGGTGATGCGCCCCCGCGAAGCGACACCATCGCAGGTCAACGTCGGTCAGTGCCAGTTCTGACACGTCGGTCCCGCGAAGAGACATCAATACCGGACGGTGGTCAATGGAACTGTTCTTCTCACGCCAGCTCTTGACCTGCGCTTCTGTAGCGAGTGCTGTCGCTGACGGGCCGAGGGAGGAGGCAGCGCCAAACAAGACTTCGGCGAGATCGACCCGGCTATGTCGGAAACGCAGTTCCACGCCTCCGGAAAATCGCGCCCGCTGGCAAGAGACCTCGCCGGCTTCGGCCTCGACGACGACCGCGACCCCGAACTGTGCCCCACGGACGTCCAGCCGGTCGGCCGTCAGTGGGCCCAGGCGCTCGCACCGGGGAAAGATTGTCCCCCTGAAGTAGGCGTTGTTGGTGAAGGTTGTGCGGGCGAAGGAGGCGTTCTCGGTGAACGTCGCGCCGTCGAAGTAGGCGTTGTTGGTGAAGGTCGCGCCAACGAAGTGGGCGTTCTTGGTGAAGGTCGTGCTGGTGAAGTGGGCGTTCTTGGTGAAGGTCGTGCTGGTGAAGTGGGCGTTCTTGGTGAAGGTCGCGTCGCGGAAGTAGGCGTTCTTGGTGAAGGTCGCGTCGTCGAAGGAGGCGTGCAGGGCGAAAGTCGTCCTGCTGAAATAGGCGTTCTCGGTGAAGGTCGCGTCGTCGAAGGAGGTGTTCTTAGTGAAGGTCGTGTCGGTGAAGTAGGCGCCTCCGGTGAACGTCGCGCCACGGAAGTCAGCGCGACCAAGTTGCGGCCTTGGAGGTGACTCGGGTGGTGTGACAGCCTGCGTGAGCCGGTTGATCAACTCTGAATCGAGGGTGGTATAGCGAACGTCGAGGTCGGCTCCAGGGGACAGCTCCGAAAGGAAGGTGTCGAGTTGCGTTGGGTCCAGGTGCGCAAGGCAGTGGTCGACGCCGGCGACCTGAACTCCAGGACACCGATTGCCTGGTTCCCCGACGATTATCGCGCATCTGGGGGGCTTGCCCCCGGTGTCGACAGAGTCCGTGGTCGTCATTGTGGACAGGCTCGGTGGGTAGGTGTGAAGCCGATGGGCTGCCGAGACTGTGCCCGGATCAATATTCGCACGTTTGAGAGTCGCTGGACGGCCTCCGGTCGCTACATCGCCTGCACGGCGAGAGGGTCGCCATGAAGTTGATCAATGACGATCACGATGACTGCGAACACCCGTCACGAGGATGCTGTCAAGCCAGCCCAGACACAGCTTGAGCCAGGTCGACCAGTCGTAGCCGTTCCCCGATGGGATAGGCCTGCGCTTTTGCAAGGCGGGGTCAGGGGTTCGATTCCCCTCGGATCCACCCACGAGCGGGCGAGGTATGTCGGCGGAAGGCGTCGACTGCCGCGCCCGTCCGTTCGTCCAAGGCCTCGGGATCGCACGAATTCCCGGCGAAGCGTCACAACTCGCGTTCGCCGTGCGACTGATCCGGCATGATGCGGAAGTGGTGGTGGGTCGTCGGCGCCGTCATGGTCGTTGGGGGGCTTGGGTGGTGGGTCCTGCAGGTGACGCTCCTCGACCCCACTGAACGCGGCAACGCCAGCGGGTACGGGCAGTTCGTCCTCGCCGCCGCTGGGATTCTGCTCACCCTCTGGCAGGTCGGGAACGCGCGTGCCGGCTCCGGGCGGACTCCCGTGCACGACCTCGACGGGCTCACCGACGTCATCGCCACGGCCGTGCGGGTTCAGTGGCAGGACGCCGCCGTCGAACGAGGACTGCTCCAGGCCACGCCGCTGCCCATCCGGTGGCAGCGTTGCGGTGAGCCCGTCGCCGGGCCGCTCGCCGCCGCCACCGGGGGACGGCCAGGGTTCGAGCCCTTGCCCGGCATCGAACGCGTCACCGCGCGGCAGCTGCGCGAAGGGACACACCGCACTCTGCACCGCGTCTACGGCGGCCTCGCGTCCGGACGGCTCATCCTCGCCGGAGGCGCCGGCAGCGGCAAGACCTCGGCGGCCGTCCTGCTGCTCCTGGACGCGCTGCGCTACCGCGAACAGTCCGTCAACCGCGCCGCGATTCCCGTCCCTGTGCTGTTCACCTTGCAGGACTGGGATCCCACGACCACTCCGCTTCAGGAATGGCTCACCACGAAGCTCACCGAGCTGCCTCCGCTAGCCGGCCGCCGGGGCCGGGCCCGGGCGACCGCGCTCCTGAACGCCGAACGCGTCTCGGTGTTCCTCGATGGGCTCGACGAGATGCCACAGGCCGTGCGCTCGGTGGCCCTTCAGGCCCTCAGCAGGCAGGCCACCTCGCGGCTGGTCCTGCTCACCCGCACCGACGAACTCGTCGAAGCGGCCCGCGACCACGTCCTGGCCGGTGCCGTCGCCCTGGAACTCAAACCGCTGACCGCGTCCGACGCCGCCGAACACCTCGTGCAGACGCTCACCGACCCCGCGCCGCCCCACTGGCGGAAGCTGATCGACACGCTGACCGACCAGCCCGGCAGCGTCGTCGCCCAGGCCCTGACCAGCCCGCTGACCATCACCCTCGTCCGCGACGTCTACCCGGTCGCGGCCGCCGGGCACACGCCGGACGAACTCCTCGACACCGTCCGGTTCCCCCGCCCGGACGACATCACCCAGCACCTGCTCGACCAGGCCATCACCGCCGCCTACACCGCCCGTCCGGCGCAGCCGCCGCCCCGGTACTCGCCCGACGTCGCCCACCGCGCGATGACCATGCTCGCCACCCACCTGCGGGACCACGGTTCCCGCGACTTCGTCCGGTGGGACCTCCCGAACTGGATCCCACGCCCGAAACGTATCGTCATCAGCGCACTGTTTGGTGCTGCGGCCGGAGCTGCTCTCGTGGGTACCTTGGCCGTCGTGGGACTCTCACTCAGCTCCAGCTCCAGCTCCAGCTTCGCGGACGCAGCCGTGCACGGGTTTCTCGTTGCCGCGGTGGGAGGGCTCGGTTTCGGCACGCTGTTCGGGGCCGCGGCGGGATGGTTCCCAGGGGTCAGGCCGACGACAGTCGGTAAGGTGTCCAGTTGGCGCACCATGTGGGGCGACTTCGTCTCGACATTCACCCTCGGGGTCATCTTCATCAGGCTTATCGCCATCGTCCTCGTCGACGTCATGGGCGGCGTCGTGATGGCACTCATCTTTTCCGACGTGCTCCGCGGGATCCTCTTCGCCTGCATTACCCTCGCTGGTGCCGTGATTGCGATCATGTCGGACTGGATCGATCCGCCCGCTGCCATGCGGCCGCATGGGCTCTGGCGAGCCGACCTCGCCGTCAAGCTCAGCTTAGGCTTGCTGCTAGGACTGGCAGTTAGTGCGGGCAATAATGGCCATCTTCCTGACATCCTTGCGCGCAGCCTCTATGTGGCGTTCGGGCTCTTGATGGGGCTCTTTTCGACCGAGGCGTGGCTGGTCATCCTGAGCCAGATCTACTTCCGGATCCGCTGGCGCACGCCGCTGCTGCTCGGCCGTTTCCTCGAAGACGCGCGCGCCCGGCACCTCCTACGCACCGTCGGCCCCACCTACCAGTTCCGCCACGTGACACTGCAGGACCGGCTCGCCCCGCCACTCTCCACGGTAGACGCCTAATTTCTGACCCGAGACGCCCGCGCGGGAAGCCACGAACAATCCAAGTCATTGATCGAACGCGTGTTCGAATTGTGCGGGACCGTCGCGCAGTCGTCAAGCGGAACCTTGCGCTGTGGCGACGGTCGCCCTGTGCTGCAATCCGGTCGCTGAGCGAGCCGGGATCTTGGTCCACCTTCTGGTCCACGAACTGCTGTGCACCCGTGCCGATCATGCCCGGTTTGCTGCCACTCGTGCCCCCGATGCCCAGGCCGCCGACTATCCGCAGGTCAGCGCTAAAACTACGGATCAGAAGCTCATTCCGGTCTGTCATCGTTTTACCCGGGCGCGCACGGCGAGCGCGGCCAGAGCGAGCAGGATCGGGCCGACGAAGCGGGCCACCATGACCGCCCAGGTCCCTACTGATGTCAGTTTCTGGCCGGCGTCCCGGAACGCGACCGCCCCCAGGGCGATGCGCACCGAAGTGTCGACGCGGTCAAGGGTCCACCGGGCATCCCCTGGCGGCAGCTGTGGCGCAACGTCCCTGGAGGTAGTGACGGTCTCCTGGCCACCGCCAGGTACTGCGCGAGTCACCGTCGTGGACTGCGACGTCGGCCCAGCCACGGGCAGGCCGCACGTGATCAGTACAACAGCCAGCACGGCGACTATCCCAACAAGCGCGGTAATGGCGCGTGATGCACGCTGCCCGTATCCGGAGATCAACCAGTACGCCCAGAGCACCGCCCGCTCGACGAATGACGTTCCGACGGCACGTCGGCGGGCCTCTTGTTCACCGAAGTAGAAGTCCCCGGCGCCTGCCTCGTTCTTGCCGTCCTCTAGCGCTTTGCGCAACGAGCGATACAGTGCAGCCAGCCGCCCCGGCCCAACCTGCTCCACCTGCTCAGTGTCGAACGGGCCAGAAGCAAGCCACCCTGACTTCGGCATCCGCTGAGCTCGCCATGGATGCTCTTCGAATATCACCTGCCGTCTAGGCCGCCCCAAGGCTCGCACTCGCCGCGGCGGCTGCGGGAACGGACTGTCGCCCTCGATGCGCAGCTTGTCCAGGTGATGCGCCCCCGCGAAGCGACACCATCGCAAATCAACGTCGGTAAGTGCCAGTTCTGACACGTCGGTCCCGCGAAGAGACGTCAGTACCGGACGGTGATCAATGGCGTTGTTCTTCTCACGCCAGCTCTTGACCTTCGCTTCTGTAGCGCGTGCTGACGCTGATGGACCGAGCGACGAAGCTGCTCCGAACAGGACTTCAGCGAGGTCGACCCGGCCATGTCGAACCCGCAGTTCCACGCCTCCGGAGAACCGCGCCCGCTGACAAGAGACCTCGCCAGCCTCGGCCTCGACGACGACGGCGACCCCAAACTGCGTCCCGCAGACGTCGAGCTGTTCAGCCGTTAGCGGACCCAGGCGTTCGCATCTGGAGAAAGTTGCCCCGCTGAAGGAGACCTTCTTGGTGAAAGTCGCCTCGCCAAAGTAGGCGCCCTCAGTGAAGGTCGCGTCGTTGAAGTAGGCGTCCTCGGTGAAGGTCGCGCCTCTGAAGAAGGCGGTCTTAGTGAAGGTTGCGCCGTTGAAGTAGCCGCCCTCAGTGAAGGTCGCGGCTTCGAAGTCGGCGTTCTTAGTGAAGGTCGCACCGGAGAAGGAGGCGTCCTCGGTGAAGGTCGCGCCGGAAAAGGAGATGTTCTTGGTGAAGGTCGCGTGGTCGAAGTACGAGTCCTGGGCGAAGGTCGCGTCTTTGAAGGAAGTGTACTTGGTGAAGGTTGCACCGCTGAAGTAGGCGTCTTGCGTGAAGGTTGCGCCGCTGAAGTAGGCGCCCTCAGCGAAGGTTGCGCCACCGAAGTAGCCGCCTTGGGTGAAGGTTGCGCCACGGAAGTCGGCGCCCTCAGCGAAGTTCGCGCGGCCAAAACCGGCACCCTGGGCGAAGGTCGCGCCGCGGAAGTCAGAGCGACGGAGTTCCGCCCTTGGAGGTGACGAGCTGTGTGTTGTGACAGCCTGCATGAGCTGCCTGAGCAACTGCGAATCGAAAGCGGTACCGCGAACGTCGAGGTCAGCTCCAGGGAAGAGCCCCGAGAGGAAGGTGTTGAGTTCCGTTGGGTCCAGGTGCGCGAGACAGCGGTCGAAGCCGTCGATCTGAACTCCACGACACCGATCGTCTGGCTCCCCGAGGATCTTCACGCATCTTGGCCAGTCCTCGCTGCGTGCCGAGTCCGTAGTCGTCATCGCTGGCAGGCTCGGTGGATAGACGAGATACCGGCGGGCTGTCGAAGCTGACCCTTGATGAATATTCGCACGTGGTGAGAGTAGTTGGGCACCTCCAACTGCTACATCACGGCCAGGGCAAGCTGACCAGCGGTAGCAGATCTCAGTGGCGTGGACGTGCGCTTTTGCGAGGCGGAGCTTGCGCGTTTGGTGTTCCGTGGCGAAGCCGGTCGGGTCGCCGCGGGTGCCCCCACTTGGTTGTCGGCGCTCCGGCCGCGACCGACGTCCCCACGGCTGGAGTGGTCACCGCGTGCTCTGCGCAAATTTTCGCGATTTACCAGCAACACGTTCGACGTGTGAGAATTGGGAAATTGGAGCGAAGAAATGAACTGAGAATTAGTCTCCTCAATCCTTTGGATTTAAAGTACGGTTCTTTGCATGTCGAACACAGAACACCCATCGTTGCATGTGGCGAAAGATGTGAGCCCGGGTCAAGGCTCGACGGGTCCTCGGGAGATGTTGACGGTCGAACAGGCCGCCGACCGGCTCGCAGTCAGCCGTACCACCATGTTCGCGCTCATGAAGGACAAGGTTGTACCCAGCGTCCTGGTCGGTCGCTACAGGCGAGTGCCGGCCGATGAGCTGACCGCCTACATCGAGCGGCTTATCGCTGAAGCGGGGCGGTGCTGACCATGCCGCGCAGGAAACGCATTGAAGGTTCGCGCGCACCGAACGGGGCGAGCAGTATTTACCTCGGTCAGGACGGGAAGTGGCACGGTCGCGTCACGATGGGAGTTCTCGACAATGGGAAGCCGGACCGTCGGCACGTCGAGCGCAAGACCGAGGCTGAAGTGATCGCCGCAGTTCGTGAGCTCGAGCGGCAACGAGACGCCGGCATCGCTCCGAAACCTGGCTCCAGGGCATGGACGGTCGAGCTGTGGCTAACGCACTGGGTCGAGAATGTGGCGGCGCCGTCCGTGCGAGAAACCACGCTCGCCGGCTACCGCGTCGCGGTCTACAAGCACCTGATTCCCGGGCTCGGCGCACACCGCCTGCGCAGGCTGGAGCCGGAGCACCTGGAGAAGCTCTACGCGAAGATGGCCGACGCCGGGGCGAAGCCCGGAACGGCACACCAGGTCCACCGCACAGCGAAGACAGCCTTCGGTGTGGCGGTCGACCGCGGGCACCTGACCAAGAATCCGGCGAAGCTCGCGAAGCCGCCGCGCGTCGACGAGGACGAGATCATCCCGCTGACCGCGGCCGAGGCGAAGCGAGTCCTGGCTGCCGCTCGAGGCCGGCGCAACGGCGCACGATTCGTGATCGCTCTCGCGCTCGGCCTGCGGCGCGGTGAAGCGCTCGGCCTGAAGTGGTCGCGGCTCGATTTGGACGCTGGCCTGCTCCGTACGCCTCGCCAGCTCCAGCGGTACAAGTGGAAGCACGGCTGCGGCGACCCGCATCGGTGTGGTGAGCGGCTTCACAAGGTCGCACCGTGCCCGCCGACGTGCACTCGGCACGCCAGCTGTCCGCCGCGCTGTCCGTCGGACTGTGTACGGCATGCCAGCTCCTGCCCGAAGCGCCGCGGCGGCGGGCTTCGCGAAGTCGACGTGAAGTCGAAGGCCGGGCGCCGCACCGTCGGCATTCCCCGGCCGCTGCTCGGACTACTGCGCAAGCACAAGGCGGCACAGGACGTAGAACGCGAGTTCGCCGGCACCGAGTGGCACGACGGCGGATGGGTGTTCACCCAGCCCACTGGCCGACCGATTGACCCCCGCGCCGACCATGACGAGTGGAAGACGCTGCTGGCCGAGGCCAATGTTCGTGACGCCCGGCTCCACGACGCGCGGCACACCGCGGCGACGATGCTGCTGGTCCTGAAGGTTCCGCTGCCCGCGATCATGGAAGTGATGGGCTGGGGCGACGCGTCGGTCGCGAAACGGTACATGCACGTGCCGACCGAAGTTGTCGCCGAGATTGCTGACCAGGTCGAGAACTTCCTGTGGAGCGACGCGCCGCCGGCACCCTCGCCGACGCCCGTCGTGCAGCCGGACGCCGCTTCGCTGATCGACCAGCTGCAGCGACTGCTGGACGCCGCGAAGACGTCAGCGGACGGCCACGACGACGAGGAGCCGCCCGGCTTGCGTGCGGTGGTTTGAGCCGTATAACGGCTTGTACTGAGACGGAAACTGAGACGGCGGGACTCCTGCGAACGAGGAGTCCCGCCGTTTTCGCTGGTCAAAGCAGTAATACTGGTCGGGATGACAGGATTTGAACCTGCGACCCTCCGCTCCCAAAGCGGATGCGCTACCAAGCTGCGCCACATCCCGGTGCACCCCCAGGGGGGTGTGTGATCAGCCTAGCGGGTCACGCTAAGCTAGCGTTGCACCCGGGTCCTTCCGGGGGCACGCGGGTGTAGCTCAATGGTAGAGCCCTAGTCTTCCAAACTAGCTACGCGGGTTCGATTCCCGTCACCCGCTCCATCGAGGGAAGCGGCGTCCGCCTCCAGGGACGCCGCTATCACGTCCAGCAGCTTGTCCGTGTCCACCGGTTTGGTGATGTAGTCGTCCGCGCCGCTGGCCAGGGTGCGGGCGCGGTCCTCCGCCGTGGCCTTGGCCGTCACCGCGATCACCGGGAGGTCGGCGTTGGCCGCCTCCGCTCGGATGGCTGCGATCGTCGCGTTTCCGTCCAGTTCCGGCATCATCACGTCCATCAGGACCAGTGCCGTGTCCTCGTTGCGCTCCAACGCCCGGATGCCGTCGACGCCCGTCTCCGCGTAGATCACCTCCAGGCCCGCCTGCTCCAGGACCGCGGCCAGGGCGAACACGTTGCGCAAATCGTCGTCGACGATCAGCACCTTCTCGCCGTGGAAGCGCTTCGGGGCGATGTCCGGGGCCGCCACCACGACCGTGCTCGGCACCGCCGGCAGCCGGGGGGTCGACAACGCCGTCACCGGGTCGACCAGGTTGGCCGCCGCCACCGGGAGGTACAGCGTGAACGTGCTGCCCACGCCCGGTTCGCTCACCACGCGCAGCTCGCCGCCCAGCAGCTCCGTCAGCTGCTGGCTGATGTTCAGGCCCAGGCCCGTGCCGCCGTACTTGCGGCTCGTTGTGCCGTCCGCCTGGCGGAACGCCTCGAAGATGACCGCGAGCTTCTCTTCCGGGATCCCTATCCCGGTGTCCTCGACGGCGAACGCGATGATGCCCGGCGCGTTCTTCAGCGATTCCTGCTCCACCTCGGCCGGGTCGGCGGCCCGGATGTGCAGCCGGACGCCGCCCTCGTCGGTGAACTTCGCCGCGTTCGACAGCAGGTTGCGCAAGATCTGCTGGAGGCGGTGCTCGTCGGTGTGGACGCTGCCGGGCACCGGCGGGTCGATGTGGACGGCGAACTCGAGGCCCTTGTCCGCGGTCAGCGGCCGGCACAGCGACTCGACGTAGTCCACCAGCTCCGGCAGCGTGATGTCGGACATCTGCATGTCCAGCCGGCCCGCCTCGACCTTCGCCAGGTCCAGTATGTCGTTGATCAGCTGCTGGAGGTCCGACCCGGCCGCGTAGATCGTCTTCGCGAACTGGATCTGCTTCTCCGTCAGGTTCCCTTCCGGGTTCTCGGACAGCAGCTTCGCCAGGATCAGCGCGCTGTTCAGCGGCGTCCGCAGCTCGTGCGACATGTTCGCCATGAACTCGGTCTTGTACTGCGACGCCACCGTCAGCTGCCCGGCGCGCTCCTCCAGCTCCTGACGCGCCTGCTCGATCTCGCTGTTCTTGACCTCGATGTCGCGGTTCTGCTGCGCGAGCAGCGCGGCCTTCTCGGCGAGCTCGGTGTTGGACCGGCGCAGCTCGCCCTGCTGGGCCTGCAGCTGCTCCGACCGCGCCCGCAGCTCCTGCGCCAGCCGCTGCGACTCCGTCAGCAGCGCTTCGGTCCGCGAGTTCGACAGGATCGTGTTCACGTTGACGCCGATCGTGTGCCGCAGCTGCTCCAGCAGGTCCTGGTGGACCGTGCTGAACTCGTTGACCGACGCCAGCTCCAGCACACCGAGCACCTCGCCCTGGAACAGCACCGGCAGCACGATGAGGTTCACCGGCGCCGCCGAGCCGAGCCCGGACGAGATCAGCGCGTACTCCGGCGGCGCGTTGTGGACGAGGATCGTCCGCTGGTCGACGGCGGCCTGGCCGATCAGCGACTCGCCCATCGCGAACCGCAGCCCCGCGCGCGACTGCGCGAGCCCGTAGGCCGCGATGCACTCCAGCACCGTGCCGTCGCGGTCGTCGTCGCGGGCCAGGAAGAACGCGCCCTGCTGCGCCCGCACCAGCGGGGCCAGCTCGGACAGGATCAGCGCGGCCACCGACGCCAGGTCGCGGTGCCCCTGCATCCGGCCCGACAGCTGCGCGAGGTTCGTCTTCAGCCAGTCCTGCTCGCGGTTGGTCCTCGTCGTCTCCTTGAGGTTCGCGATCATCTGGTTGATGTTGTCCTTGAGTTCGGCGACCTCGCCGGACGCGTCGACCGTGATGTGCCGGGTCAGGTCGCCCGCGGTCACCGCGGTCGCCACCTGCGCGATCGCGCGGACCTGGGTGGTCAGGTTCCCGGCCAGCTGGTTCACGCTCTCGGTGAGCCGTTGCCAGGTGCCCGACACGCCGTCGACCTCGGCCTGGCCACCCAGCTTGCCCTCGGTGCCGACCTCGCGCGCCACGCGGGTGACCTCGGAGGCGAACGCCGAGAGCTGGTCGACCATCGTGTTCATCGTGGTCTTGAGCTCGAGGATCTCGCCGCGGGCGTCGACGTCGATCTTCTTCGTCAGGTCGCCCTTCGCGACCGCGGTGGTCACCTGCGAGATGTTGCGCACCTGGCTGGTCAGGTTGTGCGCCATGAAGTTGACGTTCTCGGTCAGGTCCTTCCAGGTCCCGGCGACACCCGGCACCCGGGCCTGGCCGCCGAGGATGCCTTCGGTGCCGACTTCGCGCGCCACGCGGGTGACCTCGTCGGCGAACGCGCGCAGCGTCTCGACCATCCCGTTCAGCGTCTCGGCCAGGGCCGCGACCTCGCCCTGGGCCTCGATGCGGATCTTCTTCGACAGGTCGCCGTTGGCCACCGCGCTCGCCACGGTGGCGATGTTGCGCACCTGGTCGGTCAGGTTGTCGGCCATGACGTTGACGTTGTCGGTGAGGTCCTTCCACGTGCCCGCGACGCCGCGGACGCGGGCCTGGCCGCCGAGGATGCCTTCGGTGCCGACTTCGCGCGCGACGCGGGTGACCTCGTCGGCGAACGCCGAGAGCTGGTCGACCATCGTGTTCAGCGTCGTCTTCAGCTCGAGGATCTCGCCGCGGGCGTCGACGGTGATCTTCTGCGTCAGGTCGCCCTGCGCGACCGCCGCCGTCACCTGGGCGATGTTCCGGACCTGGTCGGTCAGGTTGTTCGCCATGGAGTTGACGTTGTCGGTCAGGTCCTTCCAGGTCCCGGCGACGCCGGGCACGGTGGCCTGGCCGCCGAGCTTCCCCTCGGTACCGACCTCGCGCGCCACGCGGGTGACCTCGTCCGCGAACGCCGAGAGCTGGTCGACCATCGTGTTCAGCGTGTTCTTGAGCTCCAGGATCTCGCCCCGGGCGTCCACCGCGATCTTCTGCGTCAGGTCGCCGCGCGCGACGGCCGTGGCGACCTGGGCGATGTTGCGCACCTGGGTGGTCAGGTTGTTCGCCATGAAGTTCACCGAGCCGGTGAGGTCGCGCCAGGTGCCGGCGACGCCGGGGACCTGCGCCTGCCCGCCCAGCTGACCCTCGGTGCCGACCTCGCGGGCCACCCGGGTGACTTCGTCGGCGAAGGCGGACAGCTGGTCCACCATGGTGTTCATGGTCGTCTTGAGCTCGAAGAACTCGCCGCGGGCGTCGACAGTGATCTTCTGGGTCAGGTCGCCCTTCGCCACCGCGGTGGTCACGTGCGAGATGTTGCGGACCTGGTCGGTGAGGTTGTCGGCCATCTGGTTGACCGAGTCGGTGAGGCTGCGCCACGTCCCGGCCGCGCCGGCCACCTCGGCCTGCCCGCCCAGCTTGCCCTCGCTGCCGACCTCGCGCGCCACGCGGGTGACTTCGCCGGCGAACGCCGAGAGCTGGTCGACCATCGTGTTCAGGGTGTTCTTCAGCTGCAGGATCTCGCCGCGGGCGTCGACGTCGATCTTCTTCGTCAGGTCGCCGGTGGCCACCGCGGTCGCGACCTGCGAGATCCCGCGGACCTGGTCGGTGAGGTTGTCGGCCATCAGGTTGACCGAGTCGGTGAGGTCGCGCCACGTCCCGGCGACGCCCGGCACCTGCGCCTGGCCGCCGAGCTTGCCGTCCGAACCGACCTCGCGGGAGACGCGGGTGACCTCGTCGGCGAACGCCGAGAGCTGGTCGACCATGGTGTTGATGGTGTTCTTGAGCTCGAGGATCTCGCCGCGGGCGTCGACGTTGATCTTCTGGGTCAGGTCGCCGCGCGCGACGGCGGTGGTGACCTGGGCGATGTTGCGGACCTGCTCGGTGAGGTTGTCGGCCATGAAGTTGACCGAGTCGGTCAGGTCGCGCCAGGTGCCCGACACGCCCGGGACGACCGCCTGGCCGCCGAGACGTCCCTCACCCGCGATCTCGCGGGAGAGCCTCGTCACTTCGGCGGCGAACCGCGACAGCTGGGAGATGAGGCCGTTGACCGTCTTCGCCAACGTGGCGTACGCGCCCTGCAGCGGGCGCCCGTCGAGGGTCAGCGTCATCGGCTGGGACAGGTCGCCGTCGGCGACCCCGCCGAGCACGCGCTCCAGCTCGATCGCCGGCCGGGTGAGGTCATCGACCAGGCCGTTGACGGCGTCGACGGCGGTGGTCCAGCCGCCGGGACCGACCTGGCCCTCGAGCCGCTCGCTGAGCCTGCCTTCCTGCCCGACCGCGCCGCGCACCCGCAGCAGCTCGCTGACCAGCCGCTGGTTGCGTTCGGCGATGTCGTTGAACGCCACCGCGAGCTGCGCCGAGAGGCCGTCGCCGTGCGGGACGAGCCGCCGGCGGAAGTTGCCGTCCCCGAGATCCCGCACCGCGACCAGCACCCGCTCCAGCGCGGCCGCTTCGCTCTGGGATTCCGTTGTCATGTGTGCCGACCCTCTCCACCACGCGTGCGCCAGCCATGGTCGTCGACCCAGCGTGCCATGCTTCGCCCTACACTTCGAGCCAGTCCGCCCGCTCACGCGGTAGCCGTACGACAGCCGTCCGGAGGCAGGAGGTCCGTGCATGGTGTCACGACCGGCCCCGGCGTCGGCGGCCCTGCCGCCGATGACCGGTGACGGCGGGCCGCCGGGCTTCGACGCCTTCGGGCGGGCCGTCCTCGAAGACGTGCGCGACGCGGTGTTCCTGCAGGACACCGAGGGCGCGGTGCGCTGGGCCAACCCGGCGGCGCGAGCGCTGGCCGGGGACGCAGCTCCGCGCTTGCACCCACTGGCGGAGACCTCCGGCCACGTCGAACTGGCCGGACACCGTCGTCCGGCCCGGATCCGCGCCCTGCCCGGCGGCTGGCACGCCTGGACGGTCCCGGCGGAGGAGATCCCGCAGCGGCACGTGGGCGATTTCCTGGCCGAGGCCGGTCCGCGGCTGGCGGTCGCGCGCGGGCGCCACGGCACCGCCCGGGTGATCGCCGAGCTGGCCGCGTCGGCGCTGGCCGAGACCGTCTTCGTGCTGCTGCCGACCACCCGCGGCCGGTGGGAGTGGTGGAGCTGCGAACGCCCCGCCGCGCAGGGCCACGGCCGGATCCGGCGGGTCCCGCCCCAGGTCGCGCCGGTGCTGGCGGCGACGTTCGGCGCCACCGGGCGGCCGCAGTTCGCCCCGGTGCCCGCGGCCGAGGTCGCCACGCTGCCGCCGGTCGTCGCCGACCGGCTCGCCGGCCACGCCGACATCTCGGTCGTTTCGCTCGGCCCGAACGTGGGCGCCGGGGTCACCGGCGCCCTGCTGCTGGGCCGCCGCGCCGACCCCGAGTTCGGTGCCGGGCAGCTCCGCGCGGTCGTCGAGTTCGCCAAGGCGGCCGGGACGGCCCTGGCCAACGCCCAGCGCTACGCCCGTCAGGAGGAGGCGACCCGCGGCCTGGAGACCACGCTGCGCCCGGTCGACCCGCCCGAGCTCGACGGCGCCCGCTTCGAGACCTGGTACGAGCCGGCCGGTGGTGTGCTCGCGGTCGGCGGGGACTTCTTCGACGTCCTCGCCCACGAGGACGGCAGCGCGTTCCTGGTGCTCGGCGACATCTGCGGCAAGGGGCCCGAGGCCGCCGCGCTGACCGGCCGGGTCCGGCACGCGCTGACCGCGCTCGCCATGGTCGAACGCGACGGCCGCACGCTGCTGCGGCTGCTCAACGAGCTGCTCATCGCCGGCGGCAGCAGCCGGTTCGCCACCCTCGTGCTCGGCACGGCCCGCCCGTCGGACGGCGGTGTCGGCCTGACGCTGGCCTCCGGCGGCCACCCGGCGCCGCTGATCGTCCGCCGGTCGGGCGTGGTCGAGGAGGTCACGGTCCCGGGCACGCTGGTCGGCATCTCGCCGCAGGCCCGGTTCGCCGAAGCCGAGGTGCGGCTCGAGCGCGGCGACGTCTGCCTGCTCTACACCGACGGCATCACCGAGGCCCGCAACCGCCACGACCAGACGGAGCTCTTCGGAGACGACCGGCTGCGCTCGGTGCTCGCGGCCGCGGCGGGCGAGCCGGCCCGCGAGGTCGTGCGGCGGCTGCGTCAAGCCGTGCGTGACTGGCTCGGCAGCTCCGCGCATGACGATATCGCCGTGCTCGCCGTGGAATGTGCGGACTAAGCCGTCTTGCGGGGGTCCGGGTGGCGGAGCCCCCGGCCCGGGGCGGAGCCCCGGATGTCATTGCACTGTCCTTTGTGGACTGGGTTTGACGTCATGACGAGGGGGTAATTACCCCCGTGCACCCAGTTTTCCGACGGAGGAGCCCCATGGCGAACGCACTGCAAGGACGCCGGGTCGCGATCCTGGCCGCGGACGGCGTCGAACAGGTCGAGCTGGAAAAGCCGCGCCAGGCCGTCCTCGACGAGGGCGCGACGGTCGAGCTGGTGTCACTGGACACCGGCGAAATCCAGGCGATGAACGGCGACATCGACAAGGGCGACCGGTTCCCGGTGGACCGGAAGGTCGCCGACGTCGAGGTCGGCGACTTCGACGCCCTGCTGCTGCCCGGCGGCACGATGAACCCCGACCACCTGCGCACGGACCCCGCCGCGGTCAAGTTCGCCGGCGACTTCGTGCGCGCCGGCAAGCCGGTCGGCGTGATCTGCCACGGTCCGTGGACGCTCGTCGAAGCGGATGTCGTGCGTGGCCGCACGCTGACGTCGTACCCGAGCATCCGTACCGACATCCGTAACGCGGGCGGCACGGTCGTCGACGAAGAGGTTGTAGTGGACAACGGACTGGTCTCCAGCCGGAACCCGGACGACCTGCCGGCCTTCTGCCGGACAGTCGTGCGGGAGTTCGCGGGCTGATCCGCGTCCTCTGTGGACTGTCACCCTTTCGTGTGTTAAGTCCCGCTTAAATCTGTTGGCTTTCGGCATCCCGGCGGAGGACGCTGAGGGTGTGACGAGGATCGCCCGTGGAGAGGAGGTGGACGCGATGACTGTGCACGCAAGGCGCTACGGCCGCTGGTGCCGTGAACACTTCGACGCGATCGCCGCCGAGGGCGTTCCCGCACCCCGTGGCGGCGAGCCCGCCGGCCAGGCCCTGCCCGAACCCGAGCCGGAGCCGGTCCAACCGGCCGCCGAGCAGCCGCAGCGCTGATCAGAACGTGAAAGAAGGCCTCCCCGACGTCGATGTCGGGGAGGCCTTCTTTCGGCGTCAGCGGTAGCTGCGCCGGTACCAGACGCGCCGGGGGCCGGGCACGCCGATGCGGGTGATGACGTCGGTCAGGATCGCGCCGATGACGAGCCAGATGACGGCGGCGAGACCGTCGTTGAGGAACGTCCGCAGCCCCTCCGAGTCCGGCGTGAAGAGGTTGCGCAGGCCGAGCGACACGCCCGCCGACCACTCCGAGATCAGGTGCGCGAAGCCGTTCGACGAGTTCGCCGAACCCAGCACCAGCACGATGTGCACGGCCAGGACCAGCGCGAACACCGCGCAGACGAGGTGGATGAGGGCGTTGATCGTGCGCACGACCCGGATGCGCGGGTGGGTGCGCTCCACGATCTCTTCGGCCGGCGCGGGCTCGTACGGCGTTCCGTACGGCTCCGGGGGCGGGGGATACGGCATCGTCGGCGTCCTTTCGACTGTCCGATGTGGACGTATCTGGCGAGCGGGAACAACACTGGGGAATACCCGTCACCCGGGTGAGCGAACCGCTTACTCCTCAAACTTCCCTAATGAGTGCGTGATAGGGTAGTTTGAGGAACGCAAGGAGGGTCATGGCGCAGGAAGTCTTCTCCGTCGAACAGGTCGCCGCGAAGCTCGGCCTGCACGTCCGGACCGTCCGGAACTACGTGCGGGACGGCCGGCTCAAGGCGGTCCGGATCGGCAAGCAGTACCGGATCACGGCCGAGGACCTGGCGGCCTTCACCGGGCTGCCGGTCGCGGAGCGGGCGGAGGCGCCGACCGCCGAGCTGTCGGGCGTCGCCGAGATCGGCGGCGTCGACCGGGCCGCGGCCGACCGGATCGCCACCATGGTCGTGGCCTCGGTGAACGGGCCGCGGGACGGCGGCGAACGGCCCCTGCGCGTCGAAACCATCTACGACGGGGAGCGTTCCGCCATGAAGATCATCGTGCTCGGCGACCTCGCCGCCGGCGCCGACCTGCTGCGCTGGGTGGCCTCGGTCACGGAGAACCTGACGTGACCGCGATCTACCGGTCGGCGGCCGGGGCGGCCGCGGTCCGCGAACGCTACGACGCGCTGCTGGACCGCTGGCCCGTGCCGGCCGAGCGCCGCACGCTGGAAACCCGGCTCGGCGGCACCTTCGCCGTGGTGTCCGGCCCGGGGGACGCGCCGCCGGTCGTCGCGCTGCAGGGGTCCGGCGGCACCGCCGCGCACTGGCTGCCGGACATCGCCACGCTCGCCGGCCGGCTGCGGGTGCACGCCGTCGACGCGCCCGGCGAACCGGGCCGGACCGTCGAGGCCCGGCCGCCGCTCGGGTCCCCGGCCTACGCCGAGTGGCTCGACGACGTCCTCGACGCGCTCGAACTGCCGCGCGCGGCCTTCCTCGGCACCTCGCTCGGCGGCTGGTGGGCGCTGGACTACGCGCTCCGCCGGCCCGGGCGGGTCGCCGCGCTGGCGCTGGTCAACCCGGCCGGGATCGGCCGTCGCCGGACCGCGCCGCTGGTCAAGTTCGCCTTTTACAGCCTCTTCGGCGACTGGGGACGGCGCCGGTCGCTCGCCATGGTCGCGGGGGGCGGCCCGGCCGAACCGGGGCGCCGCGCGGTCGGCGAGTTCACCCTGGCGACGTTCGAGCACTTCAAGCCGCGGCTGGAGACGATCCCGGTGGTCCCGGTCGAGCGCCTGCGCGCACTGGAGATGCCGGTGCAGGTCCACCTCGGCGCCCGTGACGTCCTCCTCGACCAGCGTGACGCGGCGGCGAAGCTGCGCGCGGCGCTCCCGGACGCCGACGTCCGGCTGGCCGGCGACGCCGGGCACTTCCTCCCCGGCTGGGCCGAGGCCGTCACCGGGTTCCTGAACGGAGTCCGCGCATGATCGACGTCCGCCACGGCGTGCCGGTCTGGCACGCGCCGGCGCACGGTCCGGAGCTGGCCACCGAGCAGGACGCCGCCGACCTGGTCGGCGCCACCTACGGGCTCGGCGCCGACGTCATCGTCGTGCCGGTCGAGCGGTTCCCGGCGCGGTTCTTCGACATGCGCGCCAAGCTCATCGGGCACTTCTTCTCGAAGATCGTCCAGTACGGCTTCCGGCTGGTCGTGCTCGGCGACGTCCGGCGGCACGTCGAGGCGAGCACCGTGTTCCGCGACGTCGTGCGGGAGTCGAACCGCGGCAAGGACGTCTGGTTCGTGGCCGACCTCGCCGAGCTCGACACCCGGCTGGCCGCGGGCCGCTGAGCCGCGCGGCCGAACCTCGCGCGGGGCGGGCAACCCCGGTCCGCGCGGGACGTCCCCGTGATCATGAGAGCTCCCCGGCGCGCAGCGCTGCTGGTGTCCGTCCTCGCCCTCCTCGCCGCCTTCGCGTCGCCCGCGACCGCGGAAACCGTGGTCCCGCGGGGATTCCAGCCGGCGTCGACGAGCTGGACCGGCCCGGACACCGGCTACGTTCTCGGGTACTCGCCGTGCGCGAAGTCGTGGTGCCCGGCGCTGCTGGGCACCACCGACGCGGGACGGCACTGGCGGCGGCTGGGCGCGCCGCCGATGCCGCTGCCGGACAACCACAACCACGTCGCGCTAAAGGCCTTCGGCGCCCGCCTCGCTTACGTCAACGACGGCGTCCACGTGCGCGTGACCCGCGACGGCGGCGCGACCTGGCAACCGGTCGCCCTGGCCGGGGCGCGGGAGCCGTACTACCTCTCGAAGATCGCCGAGACCGGCGGCCGCGTCTTCGCCGTGCTGACCACCTACGGCGAGGGCCGCGGCTCGACCCGGCTGTACTCGGGGACCGCCGCCTCGCCGGTGCTGGCCCCGGTGCCCGGGTTCGCGGTCACCGGCGGCCTCACCTACGGCGACCTGGCCGTCGGCGGCGGCCTGCAGGTCGCGCTCGGCGGGGACTACGGCACCGAGAAGTACTGGACCTCCCGTGACGGTGTCCGCTTCACGCCGGCCGATCCGCCGTGCCCCGGGGGAACGGTCGCGTCGCTCGCCGGGGTCCGCGAACGGCAGGTCGTGGCGTTGTGCAGCAGCAGCCCCGGCTCGCCGCAGCCCGGTTCGACCGAGCGGGAGCTGCGGCACGCACCACGGCTCGGCGGGGTGTTCGGCGGGAACGACGCGGCGCCGTTCGCCGGCATCAACCAGGGTTTCGACGCGGCCTCGCCGGCGTCCGTGACGGTCGCGGCCGTGGGCGGCGGCGTCGGCTTCCTGCACCACACCGGCGACGGCGGGCGCACCTGGACGACGACCGAACTGCCTGACCGCGGCTTCGCGCTGACCGATCTCGACTTCCCCGGCGCCGGTACCGGAGTGGTCGTCGACGGCCAGCCGGACGCCTACGGCGGCTCCGCCGTGTACCGGACCACTAACGGGGGAAGCACGTGGCAGGAACTCCGATTTGAGTAGTAATCCCTGGCAGGCAAGGCCCTTGTGCCTGGTTCACTTGATGAACCGCATGTCGTAGTCTGAGCACTGTCCGTTGCCGGACACGGTGAGCGCGCCCGGGCAGGGGCGCCGTCCGCCACGCGCAGAGTGGGAGAACAGCCGATGACGCCTGGCGACCTGCGGTCCGGAACCGAAGGGGGCGCGGCCTCCCTCGATTTCAGCAAGGCGAGCCTGGCGAGGTTGTCCGACGCGCTCCTCGGCGGGCACGACCACTACGAGGTCGACCGCGAAGCGATGCGGCGGCTGCTGGCGATCGCACCGGGCGCCCGCGCGATGGCGAAGGAGCACCGCGAGTGGCTGGTGCGCGCGGTGCGGTTCCTCGCCGGCAAACGCGGCATCGACCAGTTCCTCGACCTCGGCTCCGGCATGCCGACCGCGGAAAACACCCACGAGGTGGCGCAGCGGTACAACCCGGACGCGCAGGTCGTGTACGTCGACAACGACCCTGTCGTGCAGGTGCACGGCCGGGCGCTGCTCGAAGAGAACTACCTGACCCACGTGACGGGTGCCGACCTGACGCGGCCGGCCGAGACCCTGGCCGACGAGGTCGTCACGGAGTACCTCGACTTCAGCAGGCCGGTGGCGCTGATCCTGACCTCGATCGTCCACCACATCGACGACTACGACCGGGCGAAGGCGATCGTCGCGGCCTACGTCGACGCCCTCGCGCCCGGGTCGTTCCTGCTGCTCACGCACCACTTCGACCCGGAAGAGGACTCCCCGCGCCAGGAGCTGGCGCGGCTGCTGGAGACCAGTTTCCAGGGCACCGGGCTGGGCAGCGTCCACCGCACGCGGGAGCAGATCCTTTCGTTCTTCGATGGCACGGATCTCCTCCGCCCCGGCCTGGTCTACCTGCACGAATGGTGGCCCGACGGCCCCCGCCTGCACCCGCTGAGCGAGCTGAACTTCCTCACCCTGGGCGGAGTCGCCCGCAAGCCCTGAGGTCCGCCACGACGGGTCAGGCGGCGTTGAACGTGTCCGGGTCCGGGCCGGTGCGCTCGCCGCGGTCCAGCGGCGTCAGCGACTCCATCTCCTCCTCCGCGAGGGTGAACCCGAACAGGTCGAAGTTCTCCTCGATCCGGGACGGCGTGACGGACTTCGGGATCACGACGTTGCCGAGCTGCAGGTGCCAGCGCAGCACGATCTGCGCGGGCGTACGGCCGTGCTTCACCGCGAGGTCCGCGATCACCGGGTCGCCGAGCAGGCTGCCGCCCTTGGCGAGCGGGCTCCACGCCTCCGTCGCGATGCCGTGCTTCGCGTCGAACTCGCGGAGCTCCGGCTGCTGCAGGTACGGGTGCAGTTCGACCTGGTTGACCGCCGGGGCGACGTCGGCGGCGTCGAGCAGGCGCTCGAGGTGCGCGGGCTGGAAGTTGGACACGCCGAGCGCGCGGACCCGGCCGTCGGCGTGGAGCTTCTCGAACGCCTTCCAGGTGTCGAGGTACTTGTCGCGCGCGGGCGTCGGCCAGTGGATCAGGTAGAGGTCCAGCTGCTCCAGGCCGAGCTTGGCCATGCTCTGGTCGAACGCCTTGAGGGTCGAGTCGTAGCCCTGGGCGGAGTTCCACAGCTTGGTGGTGACGAACAGCTCGTCGCGGGCGATGCCGGACTCGGCGATCGCCTGGCCGACGCCCTTCTCGTTGCCGTAGACGGCGGCGGTGTCGATGCTGCGGTAGCCCGCTTCGAGGGCGGCCTTCACGGCGGTGGCGGTCTCGTCGTCCGGGACCTGGAACACGCCGTAGCCGAGTTGCGGCATCCGCACGCCGTTGTTCAGTTCGATGACGGGCACGCTGGTCACGAGGGGTTCCTTTCGATGGGGTTCACCCGGGCGGGTACCCGTTCCCCGGTCACGAAACTAACCGGAGTCCCGCGGGCCGGGTGAAGATCGTTTGGAAACACTCGATCGTGTACAGCGATGTAGTTCGGGTGGGCCTCTGCGCGCCGCCGCCGTCACGCGGGCAGCAGGGGCCGGGCACCGCGTCATGCCGGGGGCGGCCGACGCGGCTGAACTGCGGGATTACTGGAGGAATGATGGGGAAGATCGGTGTCTGGCTGGTCGGCGCCCGCGGATCGGTGGCCACGACGGCCATCGCCGGGGCCGCCGCCATGCGCGCGGGACTGGCCGCGCGCACGGGGTGCGTGACCGAGCTGCCGGACTTCGCCGGGGCTGACCTGCCCGGCCTGGAAGACCTGGTCTTCGCCGGCCACGACGTCGTGGACACGCCGCTGGTCAAGCGGGCCGAGCACCTGGCCGCGGCCGGGGTGCTGCCCTCGACGCTGCCCGCCGCGGTGACGGCCGAGCTGGAGGCGGCCGAGGCCCGCCTGCGCCCGGCCCCCGCCGAGGGCGGCCGGAGCGCGATCGACCGGATCGTCGCGGACCTGACCGCCTTCCGGGCGGGGCTGGACCACGTCGTCGTCGTCAACGTCTCCTCCACCGAGCCGCCGTGCGCGCCGCACCCGGCGCACGAGTCCCTGGCCGCACTCGAGGGTGCGCTGGACACCTTGCCGTCGAGCGCGCAGTACGCCTACGCCGCCTTCCGCGCGGGTTGTGGCTTTGTCGACTTCACGCCGTCGACGGGCGCGCGGCTGCCCGCGCTCGACGAGCTGGCCCGCACCGCGGGGCTGCCGTACGCGGGCCGGGACGGCAAGACCGGCGAGACGCTGCTGCGGTCGGTGCTCGCGCCGATGTTCGCCCAGCGCGCGCTGAACGTCCTGTCCTGGTCGGGCACGAACCTGCTCGGCGGCGGCGACGGCGCGACGCTGGCCGACCCCGGCGCCGCGTCGAGCAAGAACGCGTCCAAGCAGCAGGTGCTTTCGCGGAACCTCGGCCGGGAGGTCGACGGCGAGGTGCACATCGACTACGTGCCCGCCCTCGGCGACTGGAAGACCGCCTGGGACCACGTGCTGTTCGAGGGCTTCCTCGGCACGCGGATGACGCTGCAGCTCACCTGGCAGGGCTGCGACTCCGCGCTCGCCGCGCCGCTGGTGCTCGACCTCGCCCGGCTGACCGGCAAGGCGTGCCGCGAGGGCGTGGCCGGTCCGGTGGCCGAGTTCGGGTTCTTCTTCAAGGACCCGGCCGGCGACGGGCCGCACGACCTCGCGTCGCAGTACGCGGCCCTGCGTGAGTGGGCGCACCGGTGAAGGCGCTCGTCGAACTCGTCCGCGCGCCCGCCGCGCTGACCGTGCCCGGCGACGCCGTCGCCGGGGCCGCCGCCTCCGGCTGGCCGTTCGGCCGCCGCACCCTGGCGCTGACCGGCGCGTCCGTCTGCATCTACTGGGCCGGCATGGCGCTCAACGACTACGCCGACCGCCACCTCGACGCGATCGAGCGGCCGGAGCGGCCGATCCCGTCGGGCCGGGTCAAGCCGGCGACGGCGCTGGGCGTCGCCACCGGGCTCACCGCGGGCGGGCTGGGCATCGCCGCGGCCGCCGGGGGACGGCGTGCGCTGCGCGTCGCCCTCCCGCTGGCCGCGACCGTCTGGGCGTACGACTTCGTGCTCAAGGAGACCGTGTTCGGGCCGGCCGCGATGGCCGCGGCGCGCACCCTCGACGTCCTGCTCGGGGCGGGCGGGGCCCGGGCGGCGGTGCCGGCGGCCCTGACCGTCGGGGCGCACACCTACGCCGTCACGCAGCTTTCGCGGTCCGAAGTGGACGGTGCGAAACCCGCGCTGCCCGCCGCCACCCTGGCCGCGACGGCCGGGGTGCGCGTCGCCGCCGGCCGCGTCGGTCCGCTGGCTTCCGCGTTGCTCGGCACGTACGCGCTGACGACCGGGCGGGCGCAGTACGACGCCGTCCGCGACCCGGCCGCGCCGAAGATCCGCCGGGCGGTGGGCGCCGGGATCCACGGCATGATCCCGTTGCAGGCCGGGCTGATCGCGCGGACCGGCGCGTGGCGCTCGGCGCTGGCCGTGGCGGCCGCGTTCCCGATCGCGCGGGCGCTGAGCCGGAAGGTGTCGCCGACATGAGGTTCGGATACGGCACCAACGGCTTCGCCAACCACCGGCTCGGGGACGCGCTGCGCGTCCTCGCCGACCTGGGGTACGACGGCGTCGCCCTGACCCTGGACCACCAGCACCTCGACCCGTTCGCGCCGGACCTCGCCCGCCGCGTCGCGGACCTCGCCGTCGAACTGGACCGGCTGGGCCTCGCCGTGGTGATCGAGACGGGCGCGCGGTTCCTGCTGGACCCGTGGCGCAAGCACTCGCCGACGTTCCTCGACCCCGACCGCGCCCGCCGGATCGACTTCCTCACCCGGGCGGTCGAAATCGCCGCCGACCTCGGGGCGGAGGCGGTTTCCTTCTGGAGCGGCAACAAACCCGCGGGTTTGTCCACTGAGGACGCCTGGGCGTACCTGGCCGACGGCTGTGCCGACGTGCTCAAGGCCGCCGACGAGCACGACGTCAAGCTGGGTTTCGAACCCGAACCGGGCATGCTCGTCGAAGACCTCGACGGCTACTTCGAGCTGGCGCGCCGGCTCGGTGACCCGGAGCGGTTCGGGTTGACGCTGGACATCGGGCACTGCCGGTGCACCGAGTCCGCGTCCGTGCCCGACTGCGTCCGGCGAGCCCTGCCGCGGCTGGTGAACGTGCAGATCGACGACATGCGCCGTGGCACGCACGAACACCTCGAATTCGGCCGCGGGGAAATCGAATTCCCGCCGGTGCTGGCGGCTCTGGCGCCCTACCCCGGGCTCGTCGCGGTGGAACTGCCCCGGGACAGCCACGCGGCCCCGCGGATCGCCCGCGAGTCCCTCGAGTTCCTGCGCAAGGCGGTGACCGCGTGAACCTCTGGCTGGACAAGGCACTGAACGACGTCGCCGCCGACGCGACGGCGTTGCGCACGCTGTTCCCGGCCGTCGGCCGCCGCTGCGGCCGCGGTCCGTCGGACGTCCCGGGCCGGACGGTCGACGACGTGGCCCGCGTCCGCCTGCTCGAAGCCGCGCCGGGCGCGGCCGCGGAAATGCCCGGTCTCTACCGCTACGGCGACGCCGCGGAGAAGCGTGCGGTCCTCCATGGACTGTCCGTCATGGATATCGGAGACGCCGGGCTCGAACTGGTCGCGGACGCTCTGCGGACCAACGACACCCGGCTCGTCACCGCGGCGATGGGCGAGTACGCCGCGACGCACCTCGACGACGCCGCGTACCGCCACGGCGTCCTCAAGTGCGTCTTCATGGGCATCTCGCTGGCGGGTGTGGCCGGGCTCGACCGCCGGGCCGACGACGAGCTGCGGCGCATGCTGCGGTCGTTCGCCGCCGAGCGCACCGCCGCGGGCCGCGACGTGCCCGCCGACCTCCTCCCGCTGCTGGCAGAACAGGACGCCTGATGCGCATCTTCGATCCCCACATCCACATGAGCTCCCGGACCACCGACGACTACGCGGCGATGCACGCCGCGGGGGTCCGCGCGCTCGTCGAACCGGCGTTCTGGCTGGGCCAGCCCCGCACGAGCGTCGGCAGCTTCACCGACTACTTCGACGCCCTGGTCGGGTGGGAGCCGTTCCGCGCGAGCCAGTTCGGCATCGCCCACCACTGCACGATCGCGCTCAACCCCAAGGAGGCCAACGACCCGCGCTGCTTCCCGGTCCTCGACCTCCTGCCGCGCTACCTGGAGAAGGACGGCGTGGTCGCGGTCGGCGAGATCGGCTACGACTCGATGACGGCGGAAGAGGACAAGGCGTTCGCGGCTCAGCTCGCCCTGGCCGTCGAGCACGACCTGCCCGCGCTGGTGCACACCCCGCACCGCGACAAGGCCGCGGGGACCGAGCGCAGCATCGCCGTCGTCCGAGAGTCGGGCATCGCGCCGGAGCGCGTGGTGCTCGATCACCTCAACGAGATGACCGTGCGCATGGTCAAGGAATCCGGCTGCTGGCTGGGGTTCTCCATCTACCCGGACACGAAGATGGACGAAGACCGGATGGTCGCGATCCTGCGCGAGTACGGCCCGGAGCGGGTGCTGGTGAACTCGGCGGCCGACTGGGGCAAGAGCGACCCGCTCAAGACCCGCAAGACCGGCGACGCGATGCTCGCCGCCGGCTTCACCGAGGACGACGTCGACCGGGTGCTGTGGCGCAACCCCGTCGAGTTCTACGGCCAGAGCGGGCGCCTCGACCTGGAATCGGACGCCGCGCCCGCCGAGTTCGCGGGCAACTCGATCCTGCGAGGGGCGCGCAAGTGAGGTTCCGGCACCGCGACGGCTCGCTGGTCCACCTCGCCTACTGCACCAACGTGCACCAGGCCGAGGACCTCGACGGCGTGCTCGCCCAGCTGGCCCGTTTCGGCGAGCCGGTCCGGGAACGCCTCGGCGCGGACCGGCTCGGGCTCGGCCTGTGGCTGGCCCGGCCGGTGGCGTCCGAACTGGCCGCCGACCCGGCCGCGGTGGGCCGCCTCAAGCGCGAGCTGGCCGCGCGCGGCCTGGAAGCCGTCACCTTCAACGGCTTCCCGTACCAGGGCTTCCACGACCCGGTCGTCAAGCACAAGGTGTACCGGCCGGACTGGGCCACACCCGAGCGGACGCGCTACACCCTGGACCTGGCGCGGCTGCTGGCCGAGCTGATGCCGGACGACGCCGCGCGCGGCAGCGTCTCGACGTTGCCGCTCGGCTGGCGGACGGAATGGCGCGATGATCGTGGCCAGCTCGACTTGCTGGCCAAAGGGCTGGCGGAGCAGGACCGCCCGGTGCGCGTGGCGTTCGAACCGGAGCCGGGGTGCGTCATCGAGACGACCGCGCAGGCGGCGTCGCTGCTGTCCGAAGTGGACAAAGATTGGCTGGGCGTCTGCCTCGACACCTGCCACCTGGCGGTCGGGTTCGAGGACCCGGCGGCCGCGTTGGGCCGTCTCGAAGCCGCCGGGCTGGACGTCGTCAAGCTGCAGGCGTCGGCCGCGCTGGAGGCGGCGAACCCGGCGGACCCGTCGACACGGCGGGTTCTGGAGTCCTTTGTGGAGCCGCAGTTCCTGCACCAGAGCAACGAAGGCGCTCCGCCCGGGGCCGACGACCTCGACCTCGCGCTGGCCGGTGGCCTGCCGGGCGAGTCCCCGTGGCGGGTGCACTTCCACGTGCCGCTGCACGCCGACCCGGCGCCGCCGCTGACGTCGACCCGGCCGGTACTGGCCGGAACCCTGGCCGAGCTGTTCGGCGGTGAGACCGCGCGCACCGACCACGTCGAGGTCGAGACGTACACCTGGCAGGTGCTCCCGGACGCACCCGCCGACGACGCCGGGCTGGTCGCGGGCATCGCGGCCGAGCTGGAGTGGACCCGGCGGGAACTGATCACCCTTGGCCTGGAAGAGGTTTCCGAATGAGTTTGCTGGTCCTCGACGTCGTCGGGCTGACCCCGCGGCTGCTGCCGCACATGCCCAACCTGCGCAGGATGGCCGAACCCGGCTTCACCGCGCAGCTGGACACGGTGTTCCCGGCGGTCACCTGCTCGGTGCAGTCGACGTTCCTCACCGGGCTCACCCCGGCGGAGCACGGGATCGTCGGCAACGGCTGGTACTTCCGCGACCTCGGCGAAATCTTCCTCTGGCGCCAGCACAACAAGCTCGTCCAGGGCGACAAGTTCTGGGACGCGGCCCGCCGGGCGCAGCCGGGGCACAAGGTCGCCAACGTCTGCTGGTGGTACGCGATGGGCATGGACGTCGACCTGACGGTGACCCCGCGGCCGATCTACCACGCCGACGGCAAGAAGTCCCCGGACGCCTACACCCACCCGCCGCAGCTGCACGACCGGCTGGTCGGCGACCTCGGCGAGTTCCCGCTGTTCACCTACTGGGGCCCGACGGCGTCGATCACGTCGTCGCAGTGGATCATCGCCGCGGCGCGGAAGATCATGACCGAGGACAAGCCGGACACCACGCTCGTCTACCTCCCGCACCTGGACTACGACCTGCAGCGCTTCGGCCCGGACGCGCCGCAGGCCGCGGCCGCCGCGCGGGAGATCGACACCGCTCTGAAGCCGCTGCTGGACTTCGCGGCCGCGGGCGGGCACACCGTCGTCGCGCTCTCGGAGTACGGCATCACCAACGCGAGCCGGCCCGTCGACGTCAACCGGGCGCTGCGCCGCGAAGGCCTGCTCAACGTGTACGTCCAGGCGGGCATGGAGTACCTCGACCCGTGGACGTCCCGGGCGTTCGCGGTGGCCGACCACCAGGTCGCGCACGTCTACGTCGCCGACCCGGCGGACATCCCGCGGGTGCGCGACATCGTGGCCGGACTGTCCGGGGTGGACGTCGTCCTGGATCGCTCCGGACAGGCCGGAATCGGGATCGACCACGAACGGGCGGGCGAGCTGGTCGCGATCGCCGAGCCGGACGCGTGGTTCACCTACTACTACTGGCTGAGCGACGACCGCGCGCCGGACTTCGCGAAGACCGTCGAGATCCACCGCAAGCCCGGCTACGACCCGGCCGAGCTGTTCTTCGACCCGGACGACCCGATGGTCAAGCTCAAGGCCGCGTCCGCGCTGGCCCGCAAGAAGCTCGGCCTGCGCTACTCGATGCAGGTCGTCCCGCTCGACCCGGCGCCGGTGCGCGGCAGCCACGGCCGCCTGCCCGACGCACCCGAGGACGGCCCGGTGTTCCTCTGCTCGGACCCGGCCCTGGCCCGCGAAAAGATCCACGCCACCGAGGTCAAGGACCTGCTCCTGACGGCGGCCGTCCGTACGCCCCACCGGTCGTGAGTGCAAGGCCGAACAGAGCGCCGGTGGGATCGCGCATGACGACGTCTCCGCCGGGGTCCTGGCGAACTTCGGTGGCACCGAGCCGCCGGGCCCGCTCGACGTCGGCGGCCGGTCTGTCGCTGGCGAAACCGACCAGCCAGAGTGATCGCTGCGGTGTCGGTTTCCCCGGCGGCTTGCCGGTGGTGGCGATGGAGTCGTCCGGCAGCCGGAACTTGGTGTGCCGGGGATCGGAGTTCCAGTGCAGTGCCGGCCGGTAGAAAGCGGCGGCACGCGCGGACTGGTCGGTGAGGAGGCTGATGCGGGCGAAGGTCCCCGGTTCGTGGTGCAGCTGCATGCCGTCATGGGTTCCGGGCTGCCAGAGTGACAGTGGTGCGCCGACGGGGTCGATCGTGACGGCGGCGTGACCGAGCGTCCCGACTCGGGTGGGTGCCACGATGATCCGGGCGCCCAGGTTCGCGAAGCGAGCGGCGGTGGCTTGGATGTCCGCCACGGTGACGTTGGTCGTCCAGTAGGGTGCGCCGGCGTCCTCGGCCGGCCCCAGGGCGGCGACGAGCTGCCCGCGCAGCGAGCAGAGCCGGTAGCCGTCGGCGTCCGGCGGGGCGACGGTCCAGCCGAACAGCGCGGTGTAGAACGCCGTCGTCGTCCCCATGTCGGGGGTGCCGAGGTCGATCCAGCTCACGGTGTTCTCGGGGTGCCGCGTGATGTTCACCTGCGGTGTCACGCGTAGTAGGGCGAGTTCAGATCGACACTGGCGTCTTCGACGATGTCACCGTCGAACAGCCGGGTCGTTGCCGGGGCTCCGGCTCGGCGGGCTTCTTCGGCGAAGGGTCCCTGGGCGAAGGCCAGGGCGTTCCGGGCGCTGTCGAACTCGTAGAAACCACCGACGGTGTGGGTTCCGATGCCGGACAGCCACGTCTTGCGGATCAGGCCCGGTGCGGTCTTCAGCGCGGCATTGACCGGGCGCCAGTCGAACTGGTCGAACGGCACTGCTGCCTGGATCTCGGTGTAGAGAAACGTCTTGCCCATCACGAACCTCCGGTTTCGGGGGCCTGTTCAGCCCCGACGACTAGTACGCGCGTCCTAGTGGGCTGAGCATGGACTAGGATGGCCGTACTAGTCAAGGGGGTCTCGATGGCCGCGGACACGAAGTCCCGCATGATCAGGGCAGCGATCGGGCTGCTGCAGCGCCACGGCCTGGCCGCGATGTCCTTCACCGGCGTCCTGGCCGAAAGTGGTGCCGCGCGCGGAGCGATCTATCACCATTTCCCGGGCGGCAAGCAGCAACTCGCCCTCGAAGCCGCCCGCCGCAACGCCGAAGACGTCCGCGGCCACCTGCACGAACTGCCGGCCCGCACGCCACGCGAAGTCGTGGAGGCGTTCCTCGGCAATGTCCGTCCCGTGGTGCAGGCGTCCGCCGAAGGCGGTGGCTGCGCGATCGCGGCGGTCACCGTCGACGGCGGTGCGGCCATCGCCGACCAGCGCAGCCTGCGCACTGTCGCGGCCGAAGCATTCACCGGATGGGGCGGCGAACTCGCCGGAAAACTCACGGACGCCGGAATGCACTCGTCCCAGGCCGCTGACCTGGGCACCCTGATGATCGTCACCCTCGAAGGCGCCCACATCCTGTGCCGCGCCGCGGGAAGCATCGCCCCTTTCGACAGGGCTGCCGCGGCCCTGCTCTCCGGACTCGCGAGCTCGGGTTGAACCGGCGCTGACAGATGCCGCAGAGCGCCCAGCCGGGCGCGATCACGGCTGGACGCTCTGGGGTGGACTTCAGCGGACGCCGAGGAGGTGCTCCAGGGCCAGCTGGTTGAGCCGGGTGAAGTGGTAGCCGCGCGCGGCCGCCGCGTCGAGGTCGAACTCGTCGTTCAGCAGGTCGTCGAAGGTCTCGCCCGGCGCCAGCGTCGGCGTCGCGAGTTCCGTGACCCGGGACGCCGCGAGGGCTTCGGCGACCTCGGGGTCGGCCCGGAACGCCGCCGCCTTCTCCTTAAGGATCAGGTACGTCCGCATGTTCGCCGCGGCCGACACCCAGACGTCCTCGGCGTCCTCGGTGCGCATCGGCTTGTAGTCGAAGTGCCGCGGGCCGTCGTAGCCGGCGTTCTCCAGCAGGTCGACCAGGAAGAACGCGCTCTTGAGGTCGCCGTGGCCGAAGATCAGGTCCTGGTCGAACTTCGGGCCGTGCTGGCCGTTGAGGTCGATGTGGAACAGCTTGCCCTGCCACAGCGCCTGCGAGATGCCGTGCACGAAGTTCAGCCCGGCCATCTGCTCGTGCCCGACCTCCGGGTTGAGCCCGAACATCTCCGGCCGCGCGAGCTGCGAGATGAAGCCCAGCGCGTGCCCGATCGTCGGCAGCAGGATGTCGCCGCGCGGCTCGTTCGGCTTGGGCTCCAGCGCGAACCGCAGCGAGTAGCCCTTCTCGACGACGTAGTCGGCGAGCAGGTCCAGGCCTTCCTTGTAGCGGTCCAAGGCCGCGCGGACGTCCTTCGCCGCGTCGGACTCGGCGCCTTCGCGCCCGCCCCACACGACGTAGGTCTCCGCGCCGAGCTCGGCCGCGAGGTCGAGGTTGCGGCGCACCTTCCGCAGCGCGTACCGGCGGACGTCGCGGTCGTTGCTGGTCAGGCCGCCGTCCTTGAACACCGGGTGGGTGAACAGGTTCGTCGTCGCCATCGGGACCTTGAGGCCGGTCTCGGCGAGCGCCTTGCGGAACCGCTCGATCGCCTTGTCGCGGTCCGGCTCGGTGGCCAGGAGGTCGTCGTCGTGGAAGGTCACGCCGTAGGCGCCCAGCTCCGCGAGCCGGTGCACGCTCTCGACCGGGTCGAGCGGCGCCCGCGTCGCGACCCCGAACGGGTCGTTCGCCGGCCAGCCCACGGTCCAGAGGCCGAAGGTGAACTTGTCGGCCGGCTGGGGAGCGTAGTCGCTCATGACTGTCCCTTCATTTAGTTCACGTTGTAGACTAAATATGCGCCGAGGGGGTCCCGGGCGTCAAGAGGCCGGTTGAAGTGCTTCGCAGGAGGGTCACGATGACGCAGGCCGTGCGGCACGAAGAGATGCGCGCCCGCAACCTCGAGGTCGTGCTGGGCGCGGTCAGCCGCGGCGGCCCGCTCACCCGGGCGGCGCTCGCCGAGGTCACCGGGCTCACCAAGTCCACGGTCTCGAAGCTCGTCGGCGACCTGGTCGACGCCGGGCTGCTCGCCGAGACCGGGCCCGCCCGCGCCGGCGAACGCGGCCGGCCGGGGGTGGCGGTCGTGCTCAGCGGGGCGCGCGTGGCGTCGCTGGGCCTGGAGATCAACGTCGACTACCTCGCGGTGCGCGTGCTCGATCTCACCGGCGAGGTCAGGTTCGCCGCGCGCCGCGAACGCGACAACCGCGGCTCGAGGCCGAAGAAGGTGCTGGGGGAGCTGCAGGACCTGGCCACGGAAGCCCTCGCCGAGACCCACCGGCTCGGGCTGGAGGTGGCGGGCGCGGTGCTCGCGGTGTCCGGCCCGGTCGGCGACGGCGTCCTGTTCAGCGCCCCCAACCTCGGCTGGCAGGACGTCCGCCCGGCCGACCTGCTGCGGCTGCCGGTCCCGGTCGAGCTGGACAACGAAGCGAACCTCGCCGCCCTGGGCGAGTTCTGGTACGGCGACGGCGAACGAGACTTCCTCTACGTCTCCGGCGAAATCGGCATCGGCGCGGGCCTGGTCGTCGGCGGCGCGCTGTACTCCGGCGCGAGCGGGCTGGCCGGCGAGCTGGGCCACGTCGTCGTGGCGCCCGAAGGATCCCCGTGCAGCTGCGGCGGCAGCGGGTGCCTGGAGACGTACGCCGGGCAGGAAGCTTTGCTGGCGGCGGGAAACGCCGTCTCGGTACCGGCTTTGCTGACCGCTCTCGAAGGCGGCGACGAGACGGCGCTGGCGGCGTGCGCGTCGGCCGGACGGGCCCTCGGCATCGCCCTGACGTCGGCGGTGAACCTGCTGGACCTCGACCGGATCGTGCTGGGCGGGGTGTTCACGCAGCTGTACCCGTGGCTGTCCGGCCCGGTGGCGGAGGTCCTGGCGGCCCGTCTCGGCGGCCTCCGCGGCGCGCCCCCGCTGTTGTCGGCCTCCCGCCTCGGCGGGGACGCGGCCACGCTCGGCGCCGCGGGCCGGGTCGTCCACCGCGTCCTGGCGGATCCGGCACCGTTCGTCACCCGCGCGTCGTGAGTGGGAAACAGCGTTCTAACCCTGTTTCCCACTCACGACAACCTGCGCCGAGCCTAAGCCGCGCTAGCTCACCGAGGTGATCTGCACCAGCGAGGTGCCGACGGTGACGCCGGTGTCGGTCTGCACGGCCAGCTGGCCGCGCAGGGTCCGGCCCGCGCCCGGGACGGCCGTGGCCGTCACCGTCGCCGGCACCGTCCACGAGCTGCCCGACGCCCGCAGCGCGTTCGCGTCGGTCACCGCGACCGAACCGAACGCCGGGTTGGTGAACACGTCGAGGTAGTCGTAGGCGGTGGTGCCGCCGGGCACCGCGTACCCGTCGACGAGCGCGACCCACACCCCGGGCGCCGGGTTGGGCACGGTCACCGACTCCTCGGAGTCACCGTCCGCGCTGACGCCCGCCTGCACGCAGGATCCGGTCGTGCAGTTGTACAGCACCAGGTCGAGGTCCGTGCCCACGACGGCGGGGTTGCCGATCGTGGCGGTCAGCGACGTCGAGCCCGGCGTCACCGCGATCTGGTACTGCTGCTGCGTGCCTTCGGTGATCGTCGGCCGCTGCGTCTTGGCGCTGCCCAGCGTGCCGCCGTTGAGCTTGCCGGTGAACGCGCCGAGCGAGTTCTGCACGGTGTAGGACCGCGGGATCGGCGTGTTCAGCGTGGCCGAGGCGATCGTGTCCGGGTTCGGCGAGATCGACGTGCCCAGCACCGTCGCCGACAGCTTGTACGCCGCATCGTCCACATCGGACGTCCGCCGCGCTTCGACGACGATCTCCCACACGCCCGGCAGCGGGTTGGCGATGGTCCGGCTGGTCGGCGTGCCGCCGGCGCAGCCCGCGCCCGCGTCGGGCAGGTAGCACGCGGTCGTCGCGGTGCTGGCCTCGGCCGGGACACCGGTCGGGTCGTACCGCAGGAACCGCACCTGGCCCTTGCCGGGAGCGCCGCCGCCGGCGTCCAGGTCCACCTTCAGCGCGCTGGCGCCCTGCGGCACCCGCACGAAGTAGGTGGTCGCCTGGTTGCGGGCGATCTTGCCGGAGGCATCGACCTTGAAACCGTTGCCGGCGGTGAACTCCTGCGGCGCGAAGACCGTGTTGAGGGTCTGCACGTCGATGCCGATCGTCAGCGGGTTGTCCAGGTACAGCAGGGCCGAGTGGACGCCCGCGTTCTTCGGGTTCACCTTGACGTCGAACTTCACCGGGGTGTTCAGCGGAAGGACCACTGTGGACCCCGAGGAGAACGTGCCGTCGTTGCCGACCCACCGCACGAAGTACGGCACCGGGTGCGCCGAGCCCGTGGTCCGGGTGATCGTGTAGGTCCGGGTGTACGCCTTGCCGGTGGTCACGCCCTCGCGGTCGTGGATGCCCACGCCGGTGTTCGGGGTGGGCAGCAGGCCCGACAGCGCGGTGTGCACCTCGACCGACGTCGAGACGGCGTCCGGCTTCGGGTTGAGCGAAAGCGCGACGAACGCGGCGGGGACGTTGAACAGGCCCGCGCCCTGGGCGTACGCGCCGATGCCCGGCACGAACCGCGCGGTCGACTTGATCGCCGCCCGCAGCTGCGCCACCGGCGGCCGCCGGCCGTTGTGCGTCGCCTTGTACGCGCTCACCAGCAGTGCCGCCGCGCCGGTCGCCTGCGGCGCCGCCATCGACGTGCCCTGCAGCATCGCGTAGCCGGCCGGCAGGGTGTACGTGCCGGCGACCGGGCTCCCCGCTTCCCACCGCGGCGTGGTGGAGATCGCCGCGCCGGGCGCGATGATGTCCGGCTTGAAGCCGCCGTCCTCACGCGGGCCGCGCGAGGAGAACGGGTGCAGCGACTCGGGGTTCTTCGTGACCGAGCCGTAGTTCGACAGCCAGGTCTCCTTGGTGATGTACGAGCCGACCGAGATCGCGTCCGTGGCCACCGACGGGTCGCCGACGGTGTTCGCCCCGGCGCCGCTGTTGCCCGCCGAAATGAAGATCTGGACGTTGTACTCGGCGATCGTGCGGTTGTAGAGCTCCGCGCGGGCGTTGTTGCCGTCGTTGAGCGCCGGCAGGCCGCCGATCGAGATGTTGATGACGTCGGCGCCGTGGCTGGCGGCGTAGACGACGCCGTCGACCAGGCCCGAGGAGGTGCAGGCGCTGCCGGTGAGGCAGACCTTGACCGCGAGGACCTTCGCGCCCGGGGCCGCGCCGTCCATCTTGCCGCCGAACAGGTCGTTGCCGGTGGCGATGCCCGCGACGTGCGAGCCGTGCTCGGCGCCGGCGATGCCGATGCCGACGTAGCCCGGCTTGTCGGTCTGGACCACGAACGCCATCCGCTCGGCGACGTCGGTCGCCGGGTTGTCCGTGCCGAAGAAGCCGACGTCGTACTTCTTGTTGTAGTCGGTCATCGGCTTCTCGTCGGTGAAGTCGCCGTTGCCGTTGAGGTCGACCCGGACCTCCTTGGTCGCCGGGTCGAGCAGCACACCCCAGGAGTCGGCGCGGTCGCCGTCGCGGTTGACGTCACCGCCGGTCTCGCTGTCCGCGGCGCCCAGGTCGCCCGCGGTCTCGCCGAAGAGCCCGAACGTGTACGGACCGCCGGTCGCCGGGGCCGTCCAGGTCTTGCCGTTCGCGGTGAAGGTGCCGGTGTAGGTCTGGGTGGACTGCTTGACCCAGGTGCCGTCGCCGGAGTTGGTGGCGTTGGCGTTGTACCAGTCGACGATCTTGCGTTCGCCGTGGCTGGTGGTGGCCAGCGCGGGGGAGTCGAGGTCGACGCCGGAGTCGAGCACCGCGACCGTGGTGTCCTTGCCGTCCCAGCCGGGCAGGACCTGGCCGAACTGCGCCGCGTAGGTGTCGCCGGTCGGCAGGTAGGGGTTGACGCGCGGGGTGTTCTTGCCCGGGGCCGGCTGCGGCAGCGGGGTGGTCGCGCCGTCGGGCTTCGGGTCGTCGCGCACGATGAGGCCGTCGACGTCGACGGCGTTCACCGACTTGAGCTTCGCGGCCTTCTCGGCCTTGTCCGGCGGGATGCTGACCTTGACGTAGTCGAGCTTCGCGTCGGTGGACTGGACGACCCCGCCGAGGGCCTTCAGCTCGTTCACGGCGGTGCCGGTCTGGCCCTTTTCCGCGGCGATCAGCAGCGTGACGTCGGGCTTTCCGGCCTTCTCGGCTTCGGCGACGAGCGCGCGGTCGTGCTCGTCGAGCGTCTTGCCGTCGGCCGCGCCGTTGGACGGTGGGGCCTGCTGGGCGGAGGCCACCGGAACGGCGATGCCGAGGACGGAGGCGCCGAGTGCGGTGGCGAGGACGGTGATCCCGGCCCGCCGTCTCCAGCGCGATCTGTGCTGTGTCACTGAACTGACCCCTTCGTGGAGATGTGCGTCCGTGCAGTACACAGGGTGGGATCTTCGTCAGCAATCAGACACTTAGCCCAGAGACCGCACTTGGTTGCGAGCCGAATGGCCCAACCGGCTCGGCGGTTAGGCGGTCACCGGAATGCCTCCGGATCGGTCAGGGCGCCCCATTGCTACACGTGCGTATAGCAGGCTATATTGACGTGTAGTCGACTACATGCACGTATAGGACACTGATGAGCACCGAAGACCTCACCGCCCGAGCCCGGATCCGCGACGCCGCCATCCGGCTGTTCACCGAACGCGGCATGGAGAAGACGTCGATCCTGGACATCGCGAAGGAGGCCGGGGTCTCCGGCGGCCTGATCCGGCACCACTTCGGGTCCAAGGACGGCCTGCGCGAGGTCTGCGACGACCACGTCCACGACCAGCTGCTGAAGTTCAAGATGGAGGCGCTCGAGAAGGGCGGCGCGGACACGGGGTTCCTGCCGGCGTTCGACGAGCGCCAGCTGCTGCTGCGGCGCTACCTGGGCCGGGCCATGGTCGACGGCTCCGAGGCCGCGGCCCGGCAGTTCGCCGAGATGGTCGACGAGACCGAGGCGTACTTCCGCGCCGCGGACATCGGCGGGCCCGACCCGCGCGGCTCCGCGGCCGCGCTCGTCGCGATGACCGCGGGCCTGTTCGTCTTCCACGGCCCCATGGCCGACGTGCTCGGGGAAACGCCGAACACCCACGAAGCCACCCTGCGGATCATGGCGGCCGCCGGGTACCTGCTCACCCACCCGCCCGCGGGGCCGGAGATGCTCGAAAAGGCCCGCGCTGCTCTGTCCAAGATGGACAGCCGAGAAAGGAACGAAGATGGCTGAGGCGATCACCGCCGACGGCCTCACCAAGGCGTTCGGCCGGACGCGGGCCCTCGACGGGCTCGACCTGACCGTCCACACCGGCGAGGTGCACGGCTTCCTCGGGCCCAACGGCGCCGGCAAGACCACCACGATCCGCGTCCTGCTGGGGCTGATGCGGGCCGACGGCGGCCGCGCCACCCTGCTCGGCGGCGACCCGTGGACCGGCGCCACCGAGCTGCACCGGCGGCTCGCGTACGTGCCCGGCGACGTCACGCTCTGGCCCAACCTCACCGGCGGCGAGGTCATCGACCTGCTCGGCCGCCTGCGCGGGGGCCTCGACACCGCTCGCCGCGCGGAGCTGATCGAGCGCTTCGACCTCGACCCGCGCAAGAAGGGCCGGACGTACTCGAAGGGCAACCGGCAGAAGGTCGCGCTCGTCGCCGCGCTGGCGTCCGATGTGGAGCTGCTCGTCCTCGACGAGCCGACGTCCGGGCTCGACCCGCTGATGGAGGAGGTGTTCCGGCAGGTCGTCGGGGAGGAGCGGGAACGCGGCGACCGGACGGTGCTGCTGTCCTCGCACATCCTCTCCGAGGTCGAGGCGCTGTGCGACCGCGTCACGATCATCCGGAGCGGCCGCACCGTCGAGTCGGGGACCCTCGACGAGCTGCGGCACCTGGGCCGGATCACCATCGACGCGTCGCTCGCGCGGCTTCCGGCGGATCTGGCGTCGCTGCCCGGGGTCCACGACCTGAGCACGTACGGCTCGCACGTCCACCTGTCCGTCGACCAGACGTCGCTGGACGACGTGATGCGGCACCTCGCCGAGGCCGGGCTGCGGAGCCTGGTGAGCCGCCCGCCGACGCTCGAGGAGCTGTTCCTGCGTCACTACCGCCACGACGAGCCGGTCGGAGCGAGGCGATGACCGGGACCTGGGCGCTGCTGCGGCTGGTGCTGCGGCGCGACCGGCTGCTGATGCCGGTGTGGATCGTCGGTCTCACGCTGGCGCCGATCGGCTACCTGTCGTCGATCAAGGCCGCGTACCCGGATGCCGCGTCCCGGCAGCACTTCTACGACCTCAACGCTTCGAGTGCGACGTTCGTGGTCCGCAACGGCCCGCTGTACGGCTCTTCCGCAGGGAACCTCCTGGCGTGGCAGTGCGGGTTCGTCCCGGTCGTCGTCGGCCTGATCGCGCTGCTCACCGTGGTCCGGCACACCCGGACCGAGGAGGAGGCGGGCCGCCGGGAGCTCACCGGCGCGACCGTCGTCGGACGGCACGCCGGGCTCGCGGCGGCCGTGCTCGCCGCCTGTGGCGCGTGTTCGGTGTGCGGGCTGCTGGTGGGCTTCGGTGTGGCCGCGCAGGGCGTCCCGGCGGTGGGGGCTTTCGCACTCGGTCTCGAGTTTTCCTTGGTGGGCTGGGTGTTCGCCGGCGTCGGCGCGGTCGCCGCCCAGCTCACCTGGGGCGCGGGCGGGGCACGCGGTATCGGGATCGGCGTGCTGGTGCCGGCCTTCTTGCTGCGCGCGGCGGGCGACAGCAGCGCGTCGGAGGGCTGGCTCGCGTGGCTGTCGCCGATCGGGTGGGCGCACCGGCTGCGGCCGTTCGCCGGGGAGCAGTGGTGGGTGCTCGCCTTGGCCGTCGTCGCGACCGGCTTGCTGGTGGTCGTGGCTGTCGCGTTGGCCGCGCGCCGGGACCTCGGCGCGGCGCTGCTCCCGGCCCGGCCCGGGCGTTCCGGCGCGAAGGCGTCACTGCGGTCGCCGCTGGCGCTGGCCTGGCGGCTGCAGCGGGGGACGCTGCTGGTCTGGACCGTGTGCCTCGGGCTCGTCGGCCTGCTGATGGGTGGCGTCGCGAAGAACGTCGCGGAGATGATGCGGGACAACAAGGCGGTCGCGGAGGTGTTCTCCCGGATGGGCGGCGGTGGCGTGGTGACGGACGCGTACCTGGCCGGGACGATGACGTTGTTCGGCCTCGCGGCGGCGGGTTACGCGGTGCAGGCGACGCTGAAGCTGCGGGCCGAAGAGGCGGCGGGCCGGGCGGAACCGGTACTGGCGACGGCGGTCGGCCGCCTCGGCTGGGCGCTCGCGCACTTGACGTTCGCCGTGGCCGGCCCGGCGTTCGTGCTGGTGGTGACGGGCTGGGCGACCGGCGTGACGTCCGGTGTGCCGCTGGTCCCGGCGGCGCTGGCCCAGTTGCCGGCGGTGTGGGTACTGGCGGGGCTGGCGGCGGCGCTGGTCGGCTTCGTCCCGCGGTTCGCGGCGGCGGCGTGGGGGCTGCTGGCGGCGTTCCTGCTGCTCTCGCTGGTCGGCTCGGCACTGCGCTGGAACGACGTGGTGCTGGGGATCTCGCCGTTCTCGCACCTGGCCCGCCTGCCGGGCGGAACGTTCAGTCTCGCACCGGTGCTCTGGCTGCTGGCGATCGCGTTGGTGGCGGCCATCGGCGGCTTGGCGGCGTTGCGCCGCCGCGACATGCCGGTGGGCTGACAGCGAGGTCTGTGCGCGCTTTCCGCGCACAGACCTCGCCCCGAGAATCGCGTGGCAACCGAGGGAGTCGAACCCTGCGCGGCTTGTGAAGGCGGCGCCCCTAGACCGGCCCTGGCCCTTCGGCGGGCGACGGCTGCCAATGGTTACAACGGTTTCTGATACCCCGATATTTCAGGACTTACGCGTGTTTCACCCGGATGGGGTGGGCTGGCACAGTGGTCCGCATGGATGATCTCCTGCTGCGTCGCGTGCGCCCCGGCCTCGGCGGCGACCTCGCGGACGTCCGGGTGAACGACGGCCGGGTCACGTCGGTCACCGAACCCGGCTCGGCCGGTTTCGCGGCGCGCGTGGTCGACGGGCACGGCGGCACGCTGCTGCCGGGGCTGGTCGACGCCCACGTCCACCTCGTGCAGTGGGCGACGTCCCGGCGCCGGATCCCGCTGGACGCGGCCCGCTCGGCGGGGGAGGCGATCGAGCTGCTGCTCGCGCACCTGCTGGCGACGCCGGCGGCGCAGACGGAACTCGTCGTCGGCGCGGGGTTCCGCGACGGGCTGTGGCCGGACAAGCCGCACAAGGACCTGCTGCAGCGGGCGCTGCCCGGCCGGGCGGTCGCGTTGTTCAGCGCGGACCTGCACACGCTGTGGCTGAGCCCGGCGGCGCTGAAGCTGATCGGCCGCGACCACCCGACCGGCGTGCTGCTGGAGGGCGACTGCATGACCGCGACGGCCCAGCTCCCGACGGCGGCGATCGACGTCCAGGACCGGTGGGTGGCCGAAGCGGTGGCCGCGGCGGCCGCGCGGGGCGTGACGCAGATCGCCGACTACGAATACGCGGACACGGTGGCGGACTGGACGCGCCGGGGCGCCCCGGCCGCGCGGATCTCCTGCGTCATCGCGAAACACCTCCTGGACCAGACCATCGAACGCGGCCACCGCACGGGCGACGTCCTGCCGGATTCGGACGGGCTGCTGACGGTCGGGCCGTTCAAGCTCTTCGTGGACGGTTCCCTCAACACGCGCACGGCCTACTGCCACGACCCGTACCCCGGCGGCGATTCGCCGGGCTCGCTGGAACTGCCGCCTGACGAACTGATTCCCTTGCTGCAGCGGGCTTTCGACCACGGCCTGATCCCGGCGGTGCACGCGATCGGCGACCGCGCGAACACGATCGCGCTGGACGCGTTCGAGGAGGTCGGCTGCCCCGGCCGCATCGAGCACGCGCAGCTGCTGGCGCCCGCCGACATCCCGCGTTTCGCCGCCTTGGGGGTGATCGCGTCGGTCCAGCCGGCCCACCAGCCCGACGACCGCGACGTCGCGGACCGCCACTGGCACGGCCGGACGTCGCGGGCGTTCCCCTACCGCTCGCTGCTGGAGTCGGGCGCGCGCCTGGAATTCGGCTCGGACGCCCCGGTGGCGCCGCTGGACCCGTGGGACGGCATCGCCTCGGCGGTGGCCCGCACGGACGACGACCGCCCGCCGTGGCACCCGGAGCAGGCGCTCTCCCTCGCCGACGCCTTGGCCGCTTCCTCCGGCGGCCGTCGCGGAGTCGCCGTGGGGGACGTCGCGGACCTGATGGTGACGGCGGCGGACCCGTCGGTCCTGTCCCCGGCGGACCTGCGCACCCTGCCCGTGACGGCGACGATCCTCGGCGGGCACGTCACGCACCAGGTCTGAGCTCACCGTTCGGCGTGCTCGCCGCGCCCCGGCGAATCGATGAAGGTGTGCCAGGGGGTGATCTTGTCGATGTGCACGACGGCGTCGAACGCGACGAGCGGGTTCACCAGCTGCTTGTACGGTCCCTGCCGGGTGCCGTCGATCCCGGCGAAGCCACGGGCCACCGCGTCGTCCTCGCGGACGGCACGCAAGTCGAGCAGGGCGAGCGGCTCGGCGGTGCTCGCGAGCAGGACGTCGAGGCTGCCCGGCTCGGTGAAGGGGGCGACGTCCTCGTAGAACACCTCGGTGTGGCCGGGTGGCCCGTCGGCGAGGGGACGGTGGCCGAACACCCGGCCGCCGTCGTAGGTCGTCGCGATGACCACCATCCGGTCGCCGAGCGAGCGGGCCAGGTGCTGGCCGAGCATGACCTGCTCCTCGTTGATGATCGGGGGTACGCGGTACGGCCAGCGCTGCAGATGCCCGTTCGCGGCCCCGACGACGACGCGTTCCTCCCGGCCGAGAATCCATTCGACGTTGTCGGCCATCGCCGCGTCCCGGACGTTGGCGCCCCGGTAGGTGCGTCCCGGCGCGGCGGCCATGGCGGCCAGGAAGGCGTCCGCGTGCCTCGCGGTGATCGCGCACTGCAGCGCGACGTCGGCCCTCGTCGCGTCCACAGTGGAGTAGGGAACTCGCAGGGCACGGAGGCGTTCGGTCAGCTCGCCGATCCGGGCGGTCAGCTCGTGGCGGTGGGCCGTGCCGAGGGCCAGGTAGGCGTGGATCGCGGGCGCGGCCCAGGCCAGCCCGGTCCGGTCGGCGGGCAGGTAGCCGAACAGCGGCAGCAAGTCCCGGCGGGCCGCCGCGGCGTAGGCCGGGTCGGCCTCGTCGAGGAACGCCAAGGCGGCCGTGACGCCGGGCAGGGCGGACGCGCTCGAGTCCGGCAGGTCCATGCCGTAGAAGCGGATCTCGCGGTCGTGCGTGCGGTTGTACTCGCGCATCCACACCAGCTGGTCACGCATCTCCGCGCACTTGCCCATGTGGTAGGTGATCCCGGTGTGCAGGAGCCGGTCCAGGTCGCCGTCGCCGCCGAGCACCCAGTCGTGGACCGCCCAGCCCTCCGGGAAACCGGACTCCATCGCGAACCCGGTGAACCCCATCTCCTCGGCGAGGAACCGGGTCACCAGGTGGCGGAGCTGGTAGAACTCGTGCACCCGGTGCGTGCTCTCGCCGATGGCGACGACGCGGGCGTCGCCGACGATGTCGCGCAACGGCTCCAGCTCGTCGTAGCCGGCGCCGTCCGGCTCGAGCGTCCGCAGGCGGACGAGGTTCTCCCGCAACCACCCGGTGATGTCGGCGTCCATTCACTCGTCCTTTTCCTCGAGGGTGTCTTCGCCCGCGGCACGGGCCTTGCGCAGGTAGTCGACGACCTCGGCGGCGCCACCCGGCCCGGACCAGCCGATGCGCTCGTCGAGCTCCCGGCCCAGCCCGGCCCGGTTGTCCTCCCACAGCGCCGTGGTCGCGGCCTCGAACCGGTGGTCGGCGGGGTGGAAGGCGGCCGACATCGCCCGCCAGCGATCGGCCAGCTCCCGCACCGCCGGATCGTCGACCGGAGTCCCGTCGAGCAGGTGCCGCCGAAGCCGGGCGAACAGTTCGAGCCATTCGGTCTTCAGCGTCTCGACCGCCTCGCCGCCCAGCTTCGCGGCCCGTTCGGTGATCGTCGTGAGCTGGCCGCCGGACAGGTACCGGCCGGCGTCGGCGGACATCGGCTCGAGGATGGCGAGGAACTGCTCCGGTTCCGGCATGGCCGCCTCGGCCAGCCGGGCGAGCAGACCCCGCAGCCGCTGGGCCGACTCCTCGATCCGCGCGGCCCGGGCCTCCAGATCGGCCAGCTGAGCGGTCAGCAGGCCGCGCAGCGAGCCGAGATCGTCTCCCGCGTTCCGCAGCACGACGGCCACCTCGTCCAGGGAAAAACCCAGCCCGCACAAGGCCCGCACCCGGTAGAGCCGTCGCACGTCCGCCTCGGCGTAACGCCGGTGTCCCGAGGGCGTCCGTTCGCCCGGTGACACCAGGCCGATCCGGTCGTAGTGGTGCAGCGTGCGCACCGTGACGCCGCTGGCCCTGGCCAGCTCACCGATGCTCCACCTGCGTTCGCTCATTCGTCGACCGTAGAACCTGACGCGACGTCAGGTTCAAGCCCGAAGCCGCCGCCCGGGTCTTGATTTGTCCACCGGACAACGGAAAAGATCCCACCGTGTATGTGACAACGTTGTCAGGAGGACACGGATGAGACCGCGCACGCGCGTCCTGGCCACCCTGCTCGCCGGAGCCACGACGATGGCTCTCGCCACCCCCGCCGGGGCGGCACCCGGATTCGCCGGCGACCCCACCACGCTCGTCGACACTTCGATCGGCAACAACGGGGACGGCACCACCTTCCCCGGCGCCACCACGCCCTTCGGGATGGTCCAGCTCAGCCCGGACACCCAGCTCAAGAAGTACGCGTCCTACGACTACGCGCAGGACACCACTCTCGGCTTCAGCCACACCCACCTCTCCGGCGTCGGCTGCCAGACGATGGGCAACTTCCGGTTCATGCCCACCACGGGCGCGGTCACCAGCAGTGATCCCGCGAAGTACGGCGCCAAGTTCAGCCACGCCGGCGAAACCCGCGAGCCGGGGTACTACGGCGTCAAGCTCGGCAACGGCATCGACGCCGAGCTCACCGCCACCCAGCGCTCCGGGCAGCACCGCTACACCTTCCCGGATGGTGCCACCAGCGAAAACGTGCTCATCGAGGTCGGCGAGAGCAACGGCTACACCTACGCCGGCGATGTCCACGTCGTCGGCGACGACACGGTCGAAGGCTGGCTGCAGGGCGGCAACTTCTGCTGGGAGACGCAGAAGGAGCGCTACAAGGTCTTCTTCAGCGCCAAGTTCGACCGCAAGTTCACGAGCTTCGGCACCTGGACCGACAGCAAGCTGACGCCGAACCAGCGCGACGCCGAGCTCGGCGCCCAGCGCACCGGCGCCTGGCTCACCTTCGACACCGCGGAGAACCAGGTCGGCGCCTCCGTCGGCCTCTCCTACACCTCGATCGACGGCGCCCGCCTGAACCGCACGGCCGAGCAGCCCAGGTCGTTCGACAAGGCGCGCAAGGCCGCCCACGACACCTGGCAGGACGAGCTGAACCGCATGCGCGTCGCCGGCGGGACGACCGCCGACCAGCGCACCTACTACAGCGCGCTGTACCGGTCGCTGCTGCACCCGTCCGTCGGGTCCGATGTGGACGGTTCGTACCGTGGCTTCGACGACCAGGTCCACCGCGGCCGGGACACCTACTACCAGATGTTCTCGCTGTGGGACACCTACCGCTCGCAGAACCAGCTGGTCGCGCTGCTGCACCCGGACAAGGCGGCGGACATGACCAAGTCCGTCCTCAGGATCTACCAGGACGGTGGCTGGGTCCCGCGCTGGGCGCTGGCCGGCGGCGAGACGAACGTGATGAGCGGCGACCCCGTCACGCCGTGGGTGGTCGACAACTACCGCCGCGGCCTCCTCGACGACCGGACCGCGCGTCAGCTGTTCGAGGCGTTGTGGCGCAACGCCAACGAAGTGCCGAAGGACCAGTCGATCTTCCGCGGCCGCGACGGCAACCCGACGTACGTGAAGAACGGCTGGATCGGCTACCAGGACCTGCCGGGCTACACCTACGGCGACACGCGTCAGGCGGGCTCGGCGACCCTCGAGTACGCCCTCGCCGACTGCGCACTGTCCACAATGGCGTCCGGACTGGGCTACGGCGACGAGGCCGCGACGCTGCGGGCGCGCTGCGGCAACTTCGCGCACCTGTGGGACACCGGCGTCGAATCCCACGGCTTCACCGGGTTCCCGCGCACCAAGGCCGCGGACGGCACCGGCGTCGGCGACCCCGACCCGGCGAAGTCCGCCGGCTTCCACGAGGGCACGCCGTGGCAGTACCAGTGGCTGGCCCAGCAGGACACCGCGAAGCTGTTCGGCCTGATGGGCGGCCCGGCGCAGGCGGAGAAGCGGCTCGACACCTTCTTCGACATGCCCCTGCTGCTCACCGACCCGGCGAAGGCCGCCAAGGACTCGTGGGTCCACGGCGCGTACGACTACCACAACAACTTCGCCTTCAACCCGAACAACGAACCCGACCTGCACGCGCCCTGGATGTACAGCTGGACGGGCGCGCCGTGGAAGACGTCGGCGGTGCTGCGCGCGGCGCGGACGTTGTTCACCGACACGCCCTACGGCATGCCGGGCAACGACGACCTCGGCACCATCTCGTCGTGGCTCGTCTTCGGCATGACCGGCGTCTTCGAAGCCCAGCCGGGCTCCGGGACGTACCTGCTGAGCACGCCGATGTTCGAGAAGGTCGAGATCCGCCCGGCCGGCGGCCGCGAGATCGAGATCGAGGCGCCCGGCGCGAGCGCGGCCAAGCTCCAGTACACCAAGGACGTGCGGATCGGGCACCGCGGCTACGACCGCGGCTGGATCTCCCACGCCGACCTGCTCCGCGCGGGCACGATCCGCTTCTCCCTGAGCGACACCCCCACCACCTGGGGCACGAAGGCGGCGCCACCCGCCATGTAAGGCAAGGTCAATCGGACAGCTCGGCACGAACGGCGCGAAATGGGCCTCCACGTGCGCTGACCCGGAGTTTCTGCTGAGCTGGAGGCATGTCCGACACGAAAACGACCGCGACCGAGAAGTTCTTCCGGGTCGCGATCGCGGTCAAAGGCCTCGACGGCGCCCTGCAGGTCGTCGGTGCGCTGATCCTCGCCTTCGTCCCGGCGGCGGCCGTCAGCGGGTTCACCCACGCCGTGATCACCCGCGACCTGCTCGGCGACCCGTCGGGCACGCTGGCGCGCCACCTCGAGTCGGCGACGGAGAACTTCCTCCACGGCGACACGAAGACCTTCGCCGTCGCGTACCTGCTCGCCCACGGGCTGATCAAGCTCGGCCTGGTGTGGGCGCTGGCCCGCAAGATCGTCCGCGCCTACCCGGTCGCGGCGGTGATCCTCGCCGCGTTCGTGGTCTACGAGATCTTCCGCGCGGTGCACACCCACTCGATCGCGTTGCCGTTCTTCGCCGCGCTCGACGTCGTGATCATCGTTCTCGTGCTGCGCGAGTACCGTCAGCTGAAGCGGGCCAGCTAGGTTTTGCGGCAGTTTCTGCGGCGCTACGCGGCGACGGGAAATCGGACCGTGGTGCTGTCGGCCGCCTCCAGGGGTTCGACGTAGATGGCGGTCGCGTTGTCCGAGCCACCGCGGGCGAGCGCGGCGTCGACGAGCTCGGCGGCGCCGGTGCCGGGCTGCGCCAGCACGGCCCGGATCCCACCGCCGGCGAGGGGCTTGTGGACGCCGTCGCTGGTCAGCAGCAGTCCCGCGCTCGTGGTCTCGGCCGTGCCGATCTCGTGCGGCTCGGTGGTGCGCACGCTGGTCGTGACCACGTGCTCCATCCGCGGCGTCACCGGCTGGTGGTGGGCGCGGAAGTACTCGGCGAGCGTGTGGTCGGTGGTCAGCTGGGTCAGCGCGGTGCCGTCCCAGGTGTACGCGCGGGCGTCGCCGACCCAGGCGATGCGGTACCCGCCGTGCTCGGCGGGCATGGCGACGACGAGCACGGCGTCCCCGGTCGTCTGCTCGCGAACCGCCCGCTGCGCGGCGAGAACGGCCTCGACAGGTCCTTTGTGGACGGCCGTGCGCGCGGCGGCCGCGGCGGCGGTGCGGGCGGCCCGTGCGGCGGCGGGATCATCCCCGACCCCGTCGGCGAGAGCGAACACGATGCCTGGCCCGCCGGCGGCGGCATACGCGCCGACGGCATCGGCGTTGAGTGAGCGCGGCCCCTGCGCGCTCGCGGTGTGCCACCGCGGGTAACCCGGACGTGTGGTGATCATCGCGGCCTCCTCGTCCCCTCTGACCTCCATGATCCGCGCCGAACCTAAGGGGCGGCTGAGACTTTCCTGTGCCGGCGGTGTCGGTCCCCGCGTACCGTGGGAACGGGGTGGGGCATGGAGTTCCGGATTCTCGGGCCGCTGGCGGTGTCGCGCGCCGATGGCCGCCCGGCCGCGCTCGGCGGGCGCAAGCCGCGGACGCTGCTGGCGGCGTTGCTGCTGGCCCGCGGCCGGGTGGTGCCCGACGAACGGCTGGTTTCGCTGCTGTGGGACGGCGAACGGCCGTCGACGGTCGACGCGCAGGTGTGCACCTACGTCTCCCGGCTGCGCAAGGCCCTCGGACGGCCGGCGCGGCTGGTGCGCACCGGCGGCGGGTACCTGCTGACGCCGGGCGGAACCGTCGACGCCGAGGAGTTCTCCCGGCTGGCGTACCTGGGCCACGACGAGCTGCGCGCGGACCGGCCGGCCCGCGCGGCGGGGCTGTTCCGCGCCGCACTGGAGCTGTGGCGCGGTCCGGTGCTCGCCGACGTCGCCGAACCGCTCCGCGCGGGCGAGGCGGCGCGGTACGACGAACTGCGGCTGGCGGCGCTGGAGGGCCGTATCGAAGCCGAGATCGCGTCGGGCGACCACCTGCGCGCGGTGCCCGACGCGACCGCGTTCGTCCTCGAACACCCGCTGCGGGAACGCGCGCGGGCCCTGCTCATGGCCGCGCTCTGCGCGAGCGGACGGCCGGCGGACGCGGTGGCGGTGTACCACCGGGGCCGCCGCCTCCTCGACGAGCGGCTCGGGATGGCGCCGGGCCCCGCGCTGCGGGCGGCGTACCAGCGGGTGCTGGACGCTCAGGCCGGATAAGGAGCCGACTGGAAGTCCTGGTCGAGCTGGGCGGGAGAGCGCGGCAGCCAGTACCGGGCCAGCGCGCGGACCTGTTCGCGCGGCAGGCCGGGGTTGACGTGCCGCTGGCCGGGCTTGGCGATGGACTGCAGCGCCCAGGCGAAGCCGAGCAAGGGTCGATCCGCGCCCACCGGTGCCGGTCGATGCCGAGGAACATCTGCCCGCGCAGAATGGCGTGCCAGAAGTGGTAGCCGTTCGGCGGGTTGCCGTTCATGGTGTGCACCTCCGACTCGACCGGCTCCCGTCGCGGGTCGAAGAGGATCCCCTGCCCGAAGGCGGCGAAGGCGGTGACGAGGCCGGCCTCGTCACCGCGGTAGAAGCGGTCGAAGTTGTCGAGCTGCAGCTTCGAAAGCACCTGCAGCGGCTGTTCGACGGGCTTGACGAACTCGGCGTAGTTCTTCGGGTACGCCGGCTCCCGGCTCAGCTCGCGCCACTTTTCGTACAGGCCTTCCGGAGCGTTCTCCTGGATGAAGGGGAAGAGGGCGGCGTAGGCGTCCTGGACTTCCTGGGACGGGTGGTAGAGCGCGATTTCGTCGAGCTGGTACCAGAGTTCGTTGGCGCGGCGATCCCCGAGCATCCCGGGAACGGGCAGAAGCCCGGTATCGGCGAAGGCGGTCCCCGTCCCGCCGAGCACGGCGGCCCCGGCAGCGGCGGCAACCCCGATTTTGAGCAGACTACGGCGATCCATGGTGCACCCCCTGGCGCGGCGGCCCCCTGCCGCCGTTCGCTCGCCAAGGTACGGAAGATTTCTATACTTTCTCTGTAAAGACCCCTCGGTCACCACCGGCTGATGCCCGGACTTCGGGGGAAGCCCGGGCACCGGCCGTCAGCTCTGCAGGTCGTAGACCGTCTGGCCGTCGACCGTGGTGGCGGTGAAGTTCGCCGTCACCCACTCCGTGATCTCCGACGAACCGCCGCCCGGGCCACCTCCTCGGCCGCCCTCGACGAAGTACTTGACCTCGCCCGCCGCGACGTACGCCTTGAACTCGTCCAGCGTCGGTGCCGGGTCCGAACCGCTCCAGCCGCCGATGCCGATCACCGCCTTGCCGCTCGCCAGCTCCAGCGAAGCCGCGCTCTGCGAACCCGACGTCGCCGCCGCCCACTTCGTCGTCGTCTTCGCCAGCAGGGAGCCGATCTCGCTCGACGAGGAGTCGTCCCCGGAGCCGCCGAAGCCACCCATGGCGCTCGACGTCGGCCCCGAGGTCGGGATCGACCCGCTGTGCGCCACCGACGCCGTCTCGACGCCGTAGGCCGCGGACGACACGCCGATCGTCAAGACCACCGCGGCCGCCACGACCGTCGCGGCGCGCCGGAGCGAAGGCACGCCCATCACCAGCACCGTCCCGGCCAGCACACCGAGCACCGCGACGATCCAGCGCAGCGCCGGGAACCACTCCGGCGTCCGGTCGAGCAGGATGAACGACCACACCGCCGTCGCCACGACCATCCCGGCCAGCGCCGCCCGCGGCGCGAGGTTCGCCCGGCCCTGCCAGAGCGCACGGCCGGAAATCGCGACCAGCGCGGCGATCGCCGGCGCCAGCGCCACCGAGTAGTACGGGTGCACGATGCCGCTCATGAAGCTGAACACCAGCGCGGTGACGACCAGCCAGCCGCCCCACAGGACCAGCGCCAGGCGCATCCGGTCCGTCCGCGGCGCCCGGCGAGTGAACCACAGGCCGGCGACCAGGCCGATCAGCGCGGCGGGCAGCAGCCACGAGACCTCCGTGCCGAAGCTCGAGCCGAACATCCGGAACAGCCCGGACGCACCGCCGAAGCCGGTGTTCCCGCCGCCCCCGCCACCGCCGGGGCCGTCGCCCTCACCGCCGCCGAAGATGCGGCCCAAACCGTTGTAGCCCAACGCGAGTTCGAGCAGACTGTCCCCTTCGGACCCGCCGATGTACGGCCGCGACGACGTCGGCCACAGGTCGACCAGCGCGATGTACCAGCCCGCCGAGACGACCAGCGCGACGACCGCGCCGCCGAGGTGCAGCAGCCGCTTGCCCCATGACGTCGGCGCGGCGATCAGGTACACGAGGCCGAACGCCGGCAGCACGAGGAACGCCTGCATCATCTTCGTCAGGAAGCCGAACCCGATCGCGACCCCGGCGAGCGCCAGCCAGCGCGGGCTCGCCTTTTCCGTGGCGCGCACGACGAAGTAGGCGCCCGCGACCATGAGCAGCACCAGCAGCGCGTCCGGGTTGTTGAAGCGGAACATCAGCGCCGCGACCGGCGTCACCGCCAGCATCGCGCCCGCCATCAGCCCCGCGACCGGGCCGGCGGTCCGTTTCACCGTGAGGTACAGGATCCCGACGGACGCCACGCCCATCAGCGCCTGCGGTGCCAGCACGGTGAAGCTGGAGAACCCGAAGATCCGCGCGAAGGCCGTGCCGACCCACAGTGCCGCGGGCGGTTTGTCGACGGTCAGCACGTTGCCCGAGTCGAGCGACCCGAACAGCCAGGCCTTCCAGCTCTGCGTCCCGGACTGCACGGCGGCGGCGTAGAACGAGTTGCCGTAGCCGGACGCGGTGAGGTTCCAGAAGTACAGCACGGCGGTCGCGGCAAGCAGCCCGAACGCGGCCGGGCGGACCCAGCGCGGTGGCGCGTGCGCACCGGAATCCTCGCGGTGCCGGGGTTCGGAAACCGGGGCGGGCAGGACGGTGGTCATCAGTACTCCTTCTGGGTGGTGGCCTGGCGGCGGGGGTTGAACACCCAGCCGCGCAGGAGCAGGAACCGGAGCACCGTGGCGGCGAGGTTCGCCAGCACCAGCACGGTGATCTCCAGGACGAGGCCGGGGGTGGTGGAGCCGTTGAGCAGGGCGAGCGACCCGCTGGTGAGCGCGAGCCCGAGGCCGAAGACGAGCAGCCCTTCGAACTGGTGCCGCCCGGCGCCGGCGCGGCCGCGGATGCCGAACGTCAGCCGCCGGTTCAGCGCGGTGTTCCCGACCGCGGTCACCAGCAGCGCGGCGAAGTTCGCCGGCTGCGCGCCGACGGCGGTCCGCAGCAGCAGGAACAGCAGAAGGTAGGCGAGCGTGCTGCTGACGCCGATGGCGGCGAACCGCACCAGCTGCGTCACCAGCCGCGGCGGCACGCCGGGCGCCTCGACGCCGATCGGCTGCCTGCCGAGCTGTTCGCGCAGCCTGCTGATGGGGATCTCCCCGGTGAACGTCGCCTTGGTGACGCGCGCGATGCCCTTGAGGTCCGCGGTCGCCGTCTTGACGATGTTGACCGAAGAGTTCGGATCGTCGACCCAGTCGACCGGCACCTCGTGGATCCGCAGCCCGGCCCGTTGCGCCAGGACGAGCAGTTCGGTGTCGAAGAACCAGCCGGTGTCCTCGACGTGCGGCAGCAGCTCGCGCGCGACGTCGGCGCGGATGGCCTTGAAGCCGCATTGCGCGTCACTGAACTTCGCGGCGAGCGTCGAGCGGAGGATCAGGTTGTAGCAGCGGGAGATGAACTCGCGCTTCGGGCCACGCACCACTCGCGCCCCCCGGGCGAGCCTGCTGCCGATGGCGAGATCGGAGTGCCCGGACAGCAGCGGCGCGACGAGCGGCCCGAGCGCGGCGAGATCGGTGGAGAGATCGACGTCCATGTAGGCGAGCACGGCGGCGTCGGAGGCCTGCCAGACGGCGTTGAGCGCGCGGCCACGGCCCTTCTCGTCGAGGTGGTGGACGGCCACCTCGGGGAACTCCCGGGCGAGTCTTTCGGCCACCTGCAGCGTCGCGTCGGTGCTCGCGTTGTCGGCGACGGTGATCCGGTACGGGTAGGAGACGTGCTCGGCCAGGTGGTCGTGCAGCCGGCGGATGCACGGTTCGAGGTCGGTCTCTTCGTTGTAGACCGGGATGACGACGTCGAGAACCGGCCGCGGGCCGGCCAGATCGACCGGGACGGTCCCGGGCCGCGATGCGGAGGCGGTGGCTGTCATGCCGTCTACCGTCGCGGGCGCCGCTTTGGTGACCGTGTGATCTCTCTGTGCACTTGCTGTGTGCCGGGCCCCGGGCCCACCAGGTGGACGCCGGGCCCGGAAACCTCAGCTGTGCGCCCGCAACGGCACGACCTCACCGGGCGACGCGGCCCGGCCGGGCTCGTGCCGGGCCGGCGTGGTGCAGACGGTCAGCGTGACGAACGAGGCGTACTTCGGGTGGCGGTCGGCGTAGACCTCCGTGGCGAAGCACGCCGCGGCGAGCAGGTCACGGCGGGCGTGGATCTGCTCGAACCCGATGCCCGCCGGGCAGAACAGCGAGACCACGATGTCGCCGTCGACCGGGCGGGTCCACAGGATCGCCGGGCGGCGGCCGTCCATCGTGCAGATCCGGGCGCCCGCGAAACCCGTGCGGAGCCGGTGCTGCACCACGATCGCGCGCAGCCGGCCACGGACGTGCCGGCGGGCGGCGCGCCAGTAGAAGACCCAGTTGAACGCCGAGATGAACGCGACGACCGACCAGATCGGCCCGAGCCACAGCACGAGGTTCACCAGGGCGTAGGGCAGGAGCGTCGCGGCGAGGATCTCGTAACGCCAGTGGTAGAGCCACAGCACCGGGTTGGGCCGCTTGACGTGGGTCAGCTGCCGGGCCAGTTCGGTGATCTGGTGGTCGGGGGTCCGCCTGCGGGTCATGTCCGTGCTCCTTTCCTGCCGTCGGCGACCGGGACGGCGGCCGCGGGCGTCGATCGGACGACTCCGGTACCGGCGCAGGCCGGGCAGGCCGCGCCGTCGGTGAGGCTGAGCCCGTGGCCGCCGCAGGAACTGCAGGCGTGGACGGTGTCCCAGCGGGGATCGCGATAGGTGCGGGTGCCGCGGGGCCCGCGGCGGACCTCAAGGCCGCGGGCTTGGGCCCGGGCGTCTTCCTCGGCGGCGAAGAGCCACTCGCCGAGTCGGTCCAGCAAACGATCGAACCAACCGCGTTGGCCGGACGTAGGTAAGTTGTGATCCATCGTGACACCCCCGGAAGAACGCACGGACTCGGAAGGCGCCCACTCGGGAGGGGGCCCGCGGGCGGCTCGGGGAAGCCGCCGGACACGTTGGGTAGTGCCCCAGGCGCGCGTGGTCGTGGCTACTCGGCCGAACAGGGGGCGCGCGAGCTGCGGATCCAACCCGTTCGGGCGAGTCGCGGCGAGTTCGCAACCGCAGAGCGAGGGGGGTGGGATAGGCTGCGTTCCGTGTCCACATATTGTCACCTCCTACACTCGCCTACTGGGTAGGTAAGGTCGGCGCGAAGCGCCTACCTACATAGTATTCGGCCAAGGCGGAATCGGCAGGTCTTGATGTGGTAACAGAGGCTGAACTGGTCGGGGCGGAGCTGCGCAGGCTGCGCAAAGCGGCCGGGCAGACCCAGGCCGACGTGGCCCGGATCGTCGGTGTGAGCCGGGCGAACCTGACCCAGTGGGAGACCGGGCGTTACCTGCCGTCGGCGGAGAACGCCCGGCTGCTCGACGACCACTTCCGGGCGGCGAATGCGCTGGTCGAGCTGACCGAAGCGGCCCGGTCGCCCGCGCCGGTGGCCGGCGGGGCCCTGTCCACCGGCGGCTCCCTGCTCGAAGTCTTCCGGCGGGCGGGCCAGAGTCTCGCCAGTGAGCTGATCCGCGACGGGAGCGGTCGCGCGGTCGGCTGGCGGCACAACCTCCAGAAGCGGGGCAAGCACACGACGCTGGCCACCGCCTACGGCATCTCCGCGATGGTCGTGGCAGGCGAGCCCTACATCGACCTACATCCGGTCGTGGAAGACCTCTACGCCAAGCGTTCGGAGTTCGGCTGGCAGGGCCGGTCCGGAGGCCGCCGCCCCGAGGTCACGGCGGCGGTGGTGGACGCGCTGTTCCAGGCCAGCACCGTCCTCTCGGCCGAGGAAGGGCTGGACCACCTCGAGCACTCGCTCGACGACTACAGCCGGACGCGGCCGTTCCTGCTCTCGGCCGCGTTGCGCACGTCGGTCCGGCTCCGGCCGGACGCCCCGCTGACCCGGCGCCTCACGGACGACCTCCTCGCGGCGCGGCTCGACTTCGGCGACGTCCCGCTCTGGGGCGAGAAGAAGGAGCCGGGGCTGGTGGCGCCGGAGCCGTCCACCGCGCACACCGCGCGGGCGGTGGTGGCGCTGCGCGAGCTGCTGCGCTCCGGGCACGGCGGCGAAGACGTCCGGGAAGCCGTCGAGGTGGCCACGCGGTGGCTCATCGAGCGGACCCATCCGGACGACGGCGTGTCCGAAGATCTCGCCCTGCCCCAGCCGGACGGCCTGCCGCAGGTACGGCTCACGATCAGGCACTTCACGTCCGCCTGGGTGCTCCAGGCGCTGGCCGAGGCGCCGCAGGTGCCCTTGGCCAGGTTGGGCCGCGCGCTCAATTCCTTGTGGGAACGCTACGAACCCGGGCGCGGCCTCTGGGCCTGGGGCAGCGGCGACCTTCCCATCTGGATGACCCTCGACGCCGTCACGGCCTTGCGCTCGGCTGCGCTGGCCTTCGCGGCGCCTCCGTTACTTCCGCCTCCAGTCGCAGAATAGAGAAGCTCCAGCACGATGAGCACAGCTCTTTCCGCCGTCGCCGCCGAGCGCACGGCCGGTCACCCCTTCCCGCGGCGGCTCGCGGAAGCGTTGGGCGGCAACGGTTCCCGTCCCGGCCTGGCCGAGCTCGAAGCGGCGGCCGAGTACCTCCGCGCCGACCGCGGCGCGTTCGCGGCCTGGCTGCGGGACCTGGCCGCCGATCCGGCCGCGGTGGCCGAGATCGCGAAACGCTCGTACTGGCACCCCAACGGCTTCGCCAAGATCGTCCTCCACACCGGCGCCGAGCCGGAGTTCCGCGTCCGCCTGCACGTCTGGCCGCAGAGCGAGACACCGTCGCGTGGCGAGTCCAACCCGCACAGCCACCGCTGGGAGTTCGCCTCTCACGTGTTGGCCGGGACCGGGATGCACATGGTCGAGTTCACCGAGACCGCCGAAGGCGGCAAGCCCTTCCGGCGCTACCGCTACGGCGCCGACCCCGCGAACCCGGCAGCCCTGACCGCCGAGGGCGAGGTGCGGCTCAAGCGCCGCGCGGTCCCGCACGTCCAAGGCGGCGACGTCTACGCGTGCGGCACGTCGATCGTGCACACGGTGCGGCCGATCGACGGCGGGCTCACCGCGACGGTCGTGGTCCAGGGTCCCCGCCGGACTCCTACGACGGTCGTCTACTGCGCGCCCGGCGAAAGCGACGACCAGCCGAACTTCGACCTCACCGAAGCCGATTTCGGAGAACTCGTGAGCGAAGTCCTTTCGAGCCTCGACCGGGCGGTCTCATCATGACGTCGGTGCAGCCGGAACCCCAGGTCAAGAAGCGCCGGATCCCGCTGTGGCGCGCCCGTCGCGGCGTGCTGACCGACCGGGCCATCCGGCGCGCGCATAGTAGCGGCGAGCTGCGCATCGAGCCCTTCGACGCGGCCCTCGTCCGCCCGGCCGCGCTCAGCCTGAGGCTCGGGCACGAGGCGTTCAGCCTGGTCACCCACGGTCCGGTCGACATCGCCGATCGATCGACCTATCCCGGGCTGGTGCGCAAGGAACCGGATCCGCGCGGCAGGCTCGTCGTCGAACCAGGCGAAGTCGTGCTGGCCCCTACCCTGGAGAAGATCGGTCTCTCCGAGAATCTCGTCGGCCTCGTCGACGGCACCAGCGACTACGCGCGGCTGGGCATCAGCGTCGTCTTGTGCGGTCAGGTGAGCCCGGGTTTCGGCCACGGCAAGCTGGCGGTGATCACGCTGGAGATCGTCAACCACCTCCGGCACCCCGTGCTGTTGTATCCCGGGACCCGGATCTGCAACTTGATGCTGTTCGCTTCGAGCGGGAGCGAGCTGCCCTACGGCGAAATGCCGCACAACTACTCGAGCGACCACGCGGTCGTCGCGTCCCGATTGGCGGATCATGTCCGGCACAACTGAGCTTCACCTCGGAGACCTGGGGGAGCGGGGCATCCAGGAACACGTCCTGCGGCCGAGATACGGCGACACGGAAGGCTTCGGCGACGACAGCGCGTTCCTGGCGACAGTCACCACGCCGAGCGAGCTCGTCGCGACGACCGACAGCTGTCCGACCCCGGTGGTCAACCTCCTCGGCGAACCGGACCTGTACCACGCGGGCTGGCTGCTGGCGACGATCAACCTGTCCGACCTGGCCGCCGCCGGCGCCGAGCCGCTCGGCCTCGTCGTCAACTACACGCTGCCCAAGGCGACCACAGTCGGGGAGTTCGAGCGGCTGCTCGACGGCGTCGACGACTGCTGCGCCGAGCACGGCACGAAGGTCGTCGGAGGCGACCTCCGCGACGGCGCCGCGACGCAGCTGACGGCGACCGCGGTCGGCAGCTGTGTTCCGGGCAGCAGGTTGCGGCGGTCCGGGGCCCGCGCCGGGGACCGCCTGCTGCTGACCGGTTCCCCCGGCTACCTCTGGGCCGCGGCCCTGCTGGCGACGGGGCGGGCGACGCTCCCGGCGTCGGAGCGGGACGACATCTGGCAACGCGCCTGCCGGCCGATGGCTCAGCTGAAGGCGGGAAAGGTGCTGGCGGCCAACGGTCTGGCGCGGGCGGCGATGGACGTCTCCGACGGCCTGTTCGCCACGGTCCGCACCCTGGGCGAGGCGAACGGCCTCGGCGCGGCGGTCACCGGGGAGTTCGACCTCGACGAACCGCTGGCGCGGGTGTGCGCCCAGGCCGGCCTCCGGCCGTTCGACCTGGCCCAGACCTGGGGCGACTGGGGACTCGTCGTCGCCGTCCGGGCCGAGGACGTCGGGCTGGCCACGAAGATGTTGCGCGAAGAAGGCGTTGCGGTACAGGAAATCGGGACGCTCACGGCGGACGCGGGGCTCACCGCGGGAACCGCTCCTTGGCGCGGGATCGCGCAGGAGCGGTTCTCGGCGAATTCGTGGCACGGCGGTGAGTTGTCCACTTTGGTGCCCGAGGTGCTGAGCGTTCCGGCTTAGCTGTGGGCGCGCAGGGGAACCACGTTGCTCGGCAGGGAAGCGCGTCCCGGCTCGTGGTGCGCCTCGGTCGGGCTGATGGTCAGCGTCACCAGGCTCGCGTACCGCGGGTGGCGGTCCACGTACACCTCCGGAACCGAGCACGCCGCCGCCAGGACCGTGCGGTGGCGGTGCAGGTGCTCGAACGCCTCGCGACAGAACAGCGACACCACGATGTCACCGCCGCGGGGACGGCTCCACAGGATCGCCGGATGACGGCCGCCGGGCAGGCTCAGTGCGGGGAACGCCGCCCGCAGCCGGTGCTGCAGCCGGATCGCGTGGATCCGGGTCCGCACTTGGCGGCGCCGCAGCACCGCCAAGCCGGCAGCGGTGGCGAAGACCGCCGACGCCCACAGCGGGCCGGCCCACAGCGCGAAGGTCACCACGCCGTAGGGGAGCAGCGTCACCGCCAGGATTTCCCACCGCCAGTGGTACAGCCTCAGCGGGAAGGCCGGTTGCCTGCTGGTCATTTCCGTGCTCCTTCCGGTCGCCCGGCGGCGGAGGAGGCCGCCGAGGTGGCGCGAGAGACGTCCGGCACCGATGCCCAGCACGAGGGCGGCGACGATCGCCGGCGCGGACGTCATGTCGGGATCCGGGTCTTCGGGGCGGGCTCGGGCCAGCCGTCCCGGTTACGGCCGAGCCGCCAGGCCCAGCGCCATCCGGCCCAGATCGCGACGATGGAACCCAGCAGGACGAGGACGAAGGCCTGACCCACCAGCCCGTCCAGCGGTGCGAGGCGCAGCAGCACCAGCAGCGCCCACAGCTGGGAGGCGGTGAAGGGAATGACGAGACCGGCCGCGTAGACGCCCCGGCGCCAGCGGCTGCGCGGAGCGGGGGTATAGGGGTCCATGAGGTACGCCTCCCTCTGCTGTGGATCCAGGAAACCTCCGGGTCGTCCCGTCCCGTATGCCGGTTGACACACAACGCGGGATTTTTCAGTCCGCCAGTCGCCGAGGGAGCGCAGGAGAGGCATCCGCCCTGCGGCCGTTCGGCCCACCTTCACTCAATTTCAGTCCCTAGACTGTAGGTGCTGAACTGAGCTGTAAGCAATGCGGAGGACGCCAGTGTTACTGGTTCGCTGCCGGAAAAACACGCAGTCACCAGCGCTCGGTTACGGTCGCGATGCGGCTTCGAGCGAAACTCGTCCATCCGTGTACAATTGTGCCTCTGCTCACGTTACTGAAATTTACTGAAGGGCGGCTCAGCCGTGTCCCCAGCCGAGTCGCGCCGGCCTGCGCTCGCTCGGCGTCTGCGTGCGCTGAGGGAGGAGCAGTGGCCCGACGCGGGCATCACCCAGGCGCAGCTGGCCCAGGCGCTCGGCGGGAGCAGGCCCCTCAGCGTCTCGCTCATCTCCTCGTGGGAGAACACCGACCGGCCTGTCGCCCCACCGGTCCGGCGGTTGAACGCCTACGCGCTGCTGTTCGCCACACGGCGGTCCGTGAGCGGGACGTCCGTGCATGTCCTTTCACTCGATGAGCTGACGGACGACGAGCGGCAGCGGCACGACGAGTTGCTCGAGGAGCTGCTGTGGCTCCGCGACGGACGTGAGCACACCGCCGAGCCTGAACTGGACGTCTGGCGGTTCCCCGAGAACGAGGACGTCACGATCGTCTGCGCCCTGCTCCCGGCGGTACTGCGGCAGCATCTGTCCTATGCGGACCCGGAAAGTGCGGACTTCACCACTCTGTACACTTACGCCGATCCCGACGCCTTGATCGAGTTGTTCGGACACATCAGGTCTGTCAACCCCAAGAACCATGTCAGCTTCCACACGACGGACCAGCTGACCCCGGACCACTACACGACCCACCTCGTACTCCTCGGTGGCGTCGACTGGAACACCGTGACCCGCGACGTCATCGAGCGCGTCGACCTCCCGGTGGAACAAGTCGTCCGGAACGACGATGCGCCGACCAGTGAGCCCGGCGGGTTCCTGGTGCAGCGCGAGAGCGGGTCCGTGCTCTTCCCACCTCAGCTGGACAGTAAGGGTCACCTGTTGGAAGACGTGGCACATTTCTACCGCGGGGTGAGTCCGTTCAACCGAAAGCGCTCCGTGACCGTATGCAATGGTATGTACGGACGTGGCACGCTCGGCGCGGTCCGCGCGCTGACGGACGAGCGGTTTCGTGATCGAAACCGCGAATACCTGCGGAAACGGTTCGGCGAGGCCGAGTCGTTCAGCATCATCAGCCGGGTTCCGGTGGTGGCCGGTCAGGGATTGACTCCCGATTGGACACTCGAGGAAAACCGGTTGCACGAGTGGCCTGAGGCCGAGTGAACGCGCGGCAACACCGAACGCACGCCGGCCTGCTGACCAGCGTCGAGGCCGGCGAGGCCCCGCGGGCCGTCCTGGATGCGATCATCGTGCCCCACGGACGCGCCGTCTCCGAGTTGCCGGCGGCCATCAGCGCGGCCAGGCAGGCCAACGCACACCTGGTGCTGCTGTGCAGCCTGGAGGCCAACGCCTTGAGCGCCGCGCTGGCCGCAAGGCAGGCCGGCGTCCGGGTGACGGCGATTGACACCGATCTTCTGCCCCGGTGGCTCGTGCCTGCGTTCGCGACCGACAAACTGCTCCGTGGCACCGAGTTCCACCGGAAAGTGGACACCAGCCTCAAGCGCAACCTCGGCCTGCTCATCGCGCTCCTCACCGGCTGGAAGCGGATCCTCTTCCTCGACGACGACATCGTGCTGCCCGAGCCCGAGGACCTGGCCGCGGCGGCAGGATTGCTGCGGGATCACCCGGTGGTCGGCCTCCGGAACGCGGGGATGCCGGACAACTCGGTCGTGTGCCACGCGCTCCGCGGCGTCGGCGCGCCCCAGGAGTCGTTCATCGGCGGTGGCGCGCTCGTGGTCGGGGAAGAGGCCTTCAGTTCGTTCTTCCCCAACATCTACAACGAGGACTGGTTCTTCCTGCTCGACGGCCGGACTCTCCGGTCGCCGGCGGTGACCGGAACGGCGATCCAGCGTCCCTACGATCCCTACAACCCCCGGCGCGCCCGCGCGGAGGAACTGGGCGACACGCTGGCCGAGGGGGTTTACGGCCTGCTGCACAGCGGTCGTGCGCCGGCCGAAGCGAATGACGTCTACTGGGCCGAGTTCCTGGCCCACCGGCGGCAGACCATCAGTACGACAGTGGCCCGGATCCGGGACTCGGCGATCGCCCCGGCGGAGAAGGCGAAGATGGCCCGCGCTCTCGAAGCGGCGATCAGCAGCAGTAAGGAGATCACGCCGGACCTCTGCGTGCGGTACCTGCGTGCCTGGCAAGCGGACTGCGTGCGGTGGCGCAATCACGTCACCTGGCTCCGGCGGGACTACGGTGAGCGCGCCGATATCGAGCACACCCTCGCCATGTTGGGGATCGCCGGCTTCGCCCAGCCGGGCATCGACGGCCGGATCACCCCTGGCGGGAAACGCCGACCACGCTCGACTCGGTACGAGGGGGCGGCGCCGAAGGCTTCGCCAGGTCTTTCGTCAGCACATGGCACCGTTCAGGTTCTTCAAGGATCCCGCCGCCAGGGAGCCTTCTCTGGGCGTAGCAAATGACCTCACCGTGGCCCCAGTCCCGGTAGTCGAGCCGGTCGTAGAGGCGAGCCGCGTCGTGGTTGTCCGTCAGGACGGCCAAGGCGACCCGGTCGCGACCCGCCTCCACCAGCCGTCGCTCGACCGCGGCGACCAGGGCCTGTCCCACGCCGCGGTTGCGGAGCTCGTCGCGGACCTGCAGGTGGGTCAGCAACGCGACGCCGGGCAGCTGCTCGCGGATCGGCCGTTCTTCGGCCTCTTCCAGCCACAGGTAGACGTTGCCCGCGAGGCTGTAGTCCAGCCACGCCAGGAACAGCACGCCGCGGCCATTCTTCTGACGAGTGAGCCGATCGGTGAAGTAGCGGTGGTCACCGAAGGCCGCGGCGAAGGGTTCAAGGTCCGCGGAGCAGGCCGACCGTATGTAGAGCTCGGTCATCGCCGTGACTCCTGTTCGCCTGGGCGCCGCACCGACCAGTCTGCCGGAGTGAGCCGGTCTTTGACCAGGTCGGAGCCGTCACACCCTGCTTTCGTCGTGTGTCACACGGTCGCGGTGAGGTCGTAAACCGTTACACCGTCGACCGTCGACGACGGGAAGCGCGAAGCCACCCACTCGGCGATCTGCTGGGCCGCGTCCGAGCCGCTCGAACCCTGCATCGTCATGCCGTCGCCAAGGAAGTAGTGGATCTGCCCGGCCGTGACGTACTGCTGGAACTGCTCCAGCGTCGGATATGGATCCGTCCCGTTGAACCCGCCCACAGCCATCACCGGCGCCCCGCTGGCCAGCTGATACCCCGCTGCCGCGTTCGAGAGCACCGTGGCGGCCACCCACTTGTAATGCGACGCGCCCTGCTGGAGCAACGCGGCGAGCGAAGCGCCCGGCGAGGTCGTCGACAGCAGGGCCCCAGGGCCGCCGCCACGACCGCCGCCGAAGCCGCCAGGGCCGCCGCCGAAGCGGCCGCCGAAGCCGGACGAAGGCCCAGCCGACGGGATCGCTCCGCTGTGCGTGGTCGCCGCTGTGGCCAGTGTGTACGCGCCCGTGCCGGACAGCAGCACCACGAGCGCGAGCGCTGCGACGAAACCGGCCGCCCAACGCGTCAGGTGCGCCGCGAAGAACAGCGCCACCGCCGCGAGCAGCCCGCCCACCAGCACCGTCGGTGCCAGCCACGGCTGCCAAGACGACCCCGACAGCACCAGGTATGTCGTCACTGCGGTCAGTGCGACGCCGCCGCTGAGCAGGCCGGATGCCAACGCGTGCGAGCGGAGGCGCCACAGCTGGACCGCTGCCGTACCGACGAGCGCGCCCACCGCCGGGGCCAGTGCCACCGTGTAATACGGGTGGATGATGCCGCTCATGTAGCTGAACACCAGCGCCGTCACCAGGAGCCAGCCGCCCCACAGCAGGAGCGCCGCGCGGGAGCGGTCGGTGCGCGGGGCCCGGCGGGTGAACCACAGGCCCGCGCCCAGCGCGAGCAGCGCCGCCGGGATCAGCCAGGCGATCCCGCCCGCCATCTCGCTGCCGAACAGCCTGGTCAGCCCGGTCGAGCCCCAGCCGCGGCCCGCGCCGCCGCCGACGCTGCCGACCTCGTCGCCGGTGATGCGGCCGAAGCCGTTGTACCCGAAGACCAATTCCCACAGCGAGTTCGTCTGGGATCCGCCGATGTAGGGCCGCGAAGCCGCCGGCCACAGTGCGACGACCACCAGGTACCAGCCCGCCGCCAGCAATGTGGAGACAAGCGCGCCCAGCAGGTGCAGCAACCGCTTGCCCGGGGACACCGGCGCGGCGACGAGGTAGGCGACCGCGAACGCGGGCAGCACGAGGAACGCCTGCAGCATCTTGGCCAGGAAGCCGAAGCCGACGGCCACGCCGGCCAGCGCGAGCCAGCGCGGGCTCGCCTTCTCCAGCGCGCGGACCACGCAGTACGCGCCCGCGACCAGCAGCAGCACCAGGAGCGCGTCCGGGTTGTTGAACCGGAACATCAGCGCCGCGGCGGGCGTCAGGGCCAGCACCAGCCCGGCGACCAGCCCCGCGGCCGGCCCGGACGTGCGGCGCACGGTCGCGTACAGCAGCCAGACCGAGCCCACGCCCATCAGCGCCTGCGGCACCAGGATGCTCCACGCGTCGACGCCGAACAGCCGGGCCGACAGGCCCATGACCCACAGCGCCGCCGGGGTCTTGTCGACCGTGATCGCGTTCGCCGCGTCGCTCGAGCCGAAGAACAGCGCCTTCCAGCTCTGCGAGCCCGCCTGGGCAGCCGCGGAGTAGAACGCGTTGGCCCAGCCGGAGGCGCCGAGGCCCCACAGGTAGAGCACGGCGGTTCCGAGCAGCAGGACGGCCAAAGCCGGGCGGTGCCACGAAGAGCGGGCGGGAGCTGAAGGAGCCACAACGGTTTCGCGGGACGCGAGAGCGGCTTTCCGGGGGTTCCGGGTGGCGGAGCCCCCGGCCCGGGGCGAAGCCCCGGATGTCACAGCGGTCATGAGATCAGCTTCCGGTGCCGAGCTGGGGCCGGGTTGTGCCGATGCTGTGCACCCGCTGTGCGGGAACGGCCACGGGGAGGCGCACCGCGAACTCGGTCCGGCCGGGACGGCTGTGCACCTCGATCGTGCCGTGGTGGGCGACGACGACGGCCGACGCGATCGCCAGCCCCAGCCCGGTGCTGCCGGCGGTGCGGGAGCGCGAGGAGTCGCCGCGGGCGAACCGCTCGAAGACGTCCGGCAGCAGGTCCGGCGGGATGCCGGGTCCGTTGTCGGTCACCGTGAGCACGCTGCTGCCGTCGGCCGAGCGCGCCAGCGCGGTCACCACCGTGGTGCCGGGCGGGGCGTGCGTGCGGGCGTTCGCCAGCAGGTTCGCCAGCACCTGGTGCAGGCGCTGGACGTCGCCGAGCACGAGCACCGGCTCCGGGGGCAGCTCGAGCAGCCACCGGTGGCCGCGCCCGGCGACCTGGGCGTCGCCGACGGCGTCGGCGACGAGCCGGGTGAGGTCGACCTCCCGCACGTCCAGGGGGCGGCCCCCGTCGAGCCGCGCGAGCAGCAGCAGGTCCTCCACGAGCGCGGTCATCCGGACGGCTTCGGACTGGATCCGGCCCATCGAGTGCGCGACGTCCGGCGGCACCAGCGCGCTGCCGCGGGCGGCCAGTTCGGCGTACCCGCGGATCGCGGCCAGCGGCGTCCGCAGCTCGTGGCTGGCGTCCGCGACGAACTGCCGGACGCGGATTTCGCTGTCATGGCGCACTTCGAGGGCCTGCGCGACGTGGCCGAGCATCAGGTTCAAGGCCGAACCGACCTGGCCGACCTCCGTCCGCGGGTCGGTGTCGGCCTCGGGGACGCGGATGGACAGCGCCACCTGGCCGCGGTCGAGCGGCAGCTCGGTGACGCGCCCGGCGGTGGCCGCGACGCGGTCGAGCGGGCGCAGCGTGCGGCGGACCGCGAACGCGCCGAGGAAGGCCGCGCCGAGCACGCCCGCGGCGGCCACGCCGAACAGGATCAGCCCGACCGTGAGCAGCGTGTCGTCGACCGGTTTCATCGGCAGGCCGGTCACGACGACATCGGACGTCCCGGTGACCGGCAGCGCCATCAGCCGGTACTCGCCAAGGTCGTCGAAGGACATCGTGTGCGGCTTGCCGTCGGCGGGCACCGAGAGCATGACGGCCTGCTGGGCGGGGCTGAGGTCCAGCCATCCGCCGTGTTCGGAGATGCTGTCGTCGCGGACGAGCAGCTGCCCTGAGAAGGTGGCGCTCACCGTGCCGACGTTCTGCCCGAGCGGGTGCTGGCCCAGCTGGTCCGGCGGCGGGCCCAGGTTCTGCGGCGGGGCGTTGCTCGCGAAGACCAGCGAGCGGTTCGCCGCGGCCGACAGCTGCTGGTCGACCTGGCGGGTGAGGAACACGTCGAGCGCGAACTCGCTGACGACCCCGATGATCAGGCACACCACGGTGAGCAGCACGACCATCGAGCCGGTCAGTTTCGCGCGCAGCGAAAGCCGCCCCCGGCGGGGGCGTGGCGGGACGGTTCGCGCGGCCATGGATCCAGCGTCGGTCCGTGCCGTGTGTGCGGCTTGTGTGCTGCCTGTGAGGCCGCTGTGACCGGCCGGTGCCCGAATTCTCCGGTCACAGGAACGGCTGACGGCAGGCACAGTCCGCGCACAGCCGGTGACTCCACCGTGGATCGCACCGAACGATCTCGTTGAGGAGCACCATCATGACCACACCGCACGCACCGTCCACACCGGAACAGACGTGGGGCGCGGCGCCCGCGCCGGGCACGGCCCCGCGGCCGGGCTGGTCGCCGGGCAAGAAGATCGCCGCGGGCGCCGTCGCGGCGGCGATCGTGGCCGGCGGGGGAGCGGCGGTCTGGGCCGCTTCGTCGTCGTCGGCCGCGACGGATTCCCAGGCGGGGCCGGGCGGCATGACCGGCGGCCCGCGCGGCGCCGGCGGCTTGGGCTCGGCACTGCACGGGGAATACGTGTCGTCCGACGGAAACGGCGGCTACGTCACCAAGATCATGCAAACGGGCGAGGTGACGGAGCTGAGCGCGACATCGCTGACCGCGAAGAGCGACGACGGGTTCTCGAAGACGTACACGATCACGTCGGCGCAGGCGACGGGCCTGGCGACCGGGGACACCGTCACGGTGGTGGCCACGGAGTCCGGCAGCACGGCGACGGCGACGTCGGTGACGGACGGGGAAACCGGCGCCCAGGCACCCGGTGGCGGCCAGGGCACCCCGCCCTCGGGAGCGCCCACCCGGACCGGTTGAGCCCGGCGCCCCACGTCATGAACGACTCTTCCTGTCGCCGGATGACAGGAAAGAGTCGTTCATGACATCCGGGGCGCCGCAGGCAAGGGAGGCGGGTCAGCGGCGGTCGTAGTCGACCGTGACCTCCGGCGTCGTCGCGCGGGAGCGGCAGGTGAGGATCCGGCCCGCCGCGACGTCGTCCTCGGTCAGCGCGTAGCGGACGTCCATGTCGACCTGGCCGTGCCGCAGCGTCGCCCGGCAGGTGCCGCACGCGCCGCCCGTGCACGAGTACGGCACCTCGAACCCCGCCCGCAGCGCGGCGTCCAGCACCGTTTCGCCGGCTTCGGCGCGTACGCACGTCGTCGTCCCGCCCAGCGTCACCGCCACCCGGGCCGCCGTGCCCGCCGGGTCGAGCGGGGGCGCCGCGCCGCGGAACAGTTCGAAGTGGACGTTCTCCTCCGGGACGTCCGCGTCGGCCAGGGTGCGCCGGGCGAGGTCCACCAGGCCGCGCGGCGCGCACAGGAACCACTCGTCGACCTTCGCCGGGTGCAGCCGGTTCTGGAGCAGCGCGCGCAACCGGGTCGCGTCGAGCCGCCCGCGCTGGTACCGCTCGTGCGAAATGGCGAGCGCCTCGCCGATCGTGTCGAAGTGCCGGGGCCGGTGGGTGTGCAGGTCGGGGTCGCGCTCGTCGGTGCGGTAGTGGACGACGTGCAGCCGTCCGCCGAAGCCCTCGGCGAGCGCGCTCAGCTCCGGCGCGAACAACGTCGTGGCGCCCGAGGTGTTGACGTACAGCAGCGTCGCCCGGCTGTGCGGTTCCTCGGTCAGCGCGCTGACCAGGATCGACAGCACCGGCGTGATGCCGCTGCCGGCGGCCAGCGCGACGTGGTGCGCGGCCCGCGTTGGCTCCGGGGTGAACGTGAACGCGCCGGAGGGCGGCAGGACGTCGAGGAAATCGCCCGCGGCCAGCGTCGTGGTCGCGAAGCCGGAGAACGCGCCGCCGGGACGCCGCTTCACCGCGATCCGCAGCTCACCCGAGCCCGCCTGCGCGCAGATCGAGTACGTCCGCCGCACCGGGTTGCCGTCGAGCACCGCGCGGACCGCCACGTGCTGACCCGGGCGGAAGCGGAACTCCGGCGCCAGGTGCTCCGGCACCTCGAAGGTGATCTCTACGGCGTCCGCGGTCAGCGCCCGCACCCGCCGCACGCGCAGCCGGTGGAACCGGCTGGGGCCCAGCGGCGGCAGTTCCGGGGAGGCCTCGGGGCAGCCGAGGTCCTCGGTCAGCCGCCGCCACGCGCGGTACTCCGACGGCGTCAGCTCGCGGCCCCACGCCGTGATGATCGGGACGTCGCGGGCCAGGTACGCCTCGCGGTTGTCCTTCCACGCCCGCAGGTAGCGGTAGAACGGCACGGCGGGGTGGAGGTGGTGCACCAGGTGGTAGTTCTGGAACAGCATCATCGGCGTCATCAGCCATTCCAGCCCCACCCGCACCCGCGTGGTGCCGAACTTGTCCCGCGGCTTCGCGGCGGGCAGGCCGTGGTGCGGCAGCCAGTCGAACCACCAGGCCAGCACGGCGAGCCCGATCCGCTGCGGCAGCACGTACCCCAGCAGCAGTGCCCGGCCGTGGCCGCAGGCGAGCAGCGCCGCGGCCGCCGCGAACGCCACGGACAGCACCAGGATCGTCTCCGCCCGTTCCGATGCCGGGCGGCTGCGCACGCGAGCCGTGTAGAAGCGGGCGTACCAGAAGTCGATGGTCAGCCAGCGGAACGGCAGCGACCACCAGGATCCCTGCGACGTCCACGCGTCCGGATCGGTGTGCGAGTCCGCGTTCGTGTTGCGGTGGTGTTCACTGTGGATGAACCGGAGCAGGGGGAACGACGCGTAGACGGCGACGAACGGCATCGCCAGCCTGCCCAGTGTCTCGTTGACCCACGTCAGCTTTCCTGCGGCGTGGTGCGCGGATTCGTGCACCACGGTGAACATCGTGAAGGTGACGATCGCGTGCAGGGGCACGGTGAACACAGCAGGCGCCACTCCGGCGAGCAGCAGCCAGGTCGCGGTGACCCACAACGCGACGCCGCCGGCGAACAGCAGGAGGGTCGGCACCGACACGCGGGGCAGCGGGATGCGGGGCGAAGGCACCGCGGGGGAGGCCGGCACGCCGGTCGCGGGCGCCGGGGACGGTGCGGACGTCCCGGAGCCACGCGGCGGGGTATCGACGACGGGCATCGAGCGGTCTCCTCGGTCGAGAAGCTCCTGGCGAGGCGGGAGTCACCGTAGACAACCCCGGGATGTTTGTAAACGTTCTGGCAGGCTTCGAAAAAAGGTGTCCGCCAGCCTGAATGCAAGCGGCGGGTAAGCTTGCCTTGTGAACGTCGCCACCCCTCCCGCCCCCGTGCGCACCCGGGAACGGCTGCTGGCCGCGGCGTCCGACCTCATCGCCGCGGAGGGCTGGGCCGCCGTGACGATGGGCAAGCTGGCCGCGCACGTCGGCGTCAGCAGGCAGACCGTGTACAACGAACTCGGTTCCAAGGCCGAACTCGCCGAGGCGCTCGTGCTGCGTGAGACCGGCCGCTTCACCGAGCGAGTGACCGAGGTCGTCGCCGCCTACCCGGGTCATCCCGTCGACGGCGTCACCGCCGCGTTCGGCCAGACCCTCGAAGCCGCCAGGGGCAACCCGCTGCTGGTGGTCGCGCTCGGCTGCCCGAAGGGCGGCCGCGACGACTTCCTCCCGCTGCTCACCACCCGGTCCGAGGGGGTGCTCGAGCGGTCCGTCGACACCGTGGCGGCGGTGTTCGCCCGGTGCTACCCCGAGGTGCGGCTGAGCCCGTCGGAATGGACGGTCGCCGTCGAAGCCATCGTCCGGCTGCTGCTGTCGCACCTGGTGCAGCCGAGCGGGTCGGTCGAACACGCGACCGGGCAGATGCGCTGGGTGATCGGCCGGATGCTCGGCGCCTGACGCTGCAGGTAGCCCCCGCCCCGGCGGCCGAGGCCACTGGCCTAGACTCGGACGTCCCGGTCCGAAGGCGACCAGGGGACGTTTCCGCAGGATTGTCCAGCACAATCGTTACCGCTCGAGGAGAAGACCTTGAAGAGCACCGTCGAGCAGCTCAGCCCGACGCGAGTGAAGATCAATGTCGAGGTGCCGTTCGACGAGCTTCAGCCGAACTTCGACCGCGCCTACCGCAAGATCGCCCAGCAGGTGCGCATCCCGGGCTTCCGGCCCGGCAAGGCGCCCGCTCGCGTCCTGGAAAGCCGGATCGGGCGCGGCCCGGTGCTCGACGAGGTCGTCAACGAGGCCATCCCGGCGAAGTACATCGAGGCCGTCCGGGCGAACGAGGTGCGCACGCTCGGCAACCCCGAGTTCGACGTCACCAAGCTCGAGGACCGCGACGTCCTGGAGTTCACCGCCGAGGTCGACGTGCGCCCGGAGATCGAGCTGCCCGACCTGGAGGGCTTCGAGATCACCGTCGACGACGTCGAGCTGACCGAGGCGGAGGTCGACGAGCAGCTCGACGAGCTGCGCGCCCGCTTCGGCACGCTGACCGGCGTCGACCGCCCGGCCGAGAACGGCGACTTCGTCTCGATCGACCTGGCCGCGACCGTCGACGGCGAGGCCGTCGAGGAGGCCGCCACCTCGGGGCTGTCCTACGAGATCGGCTCCGGCCAGCTCGTGGACGGCATCGACGAGGCGATCGTCGGCGCGAACGCCGGCGACACGAAGACGTTCACCACCCAGCTCGTCGCCGGTGAGCACGCCGGCAAGGACGCCGAGGTGACCGTCACCGTCCAGTCGGTCAAGCAGCGCGAGCTGCCCGAGGCGGACGACGAGTTCGCCCAGATGGCCAGCGAGTTCGACACGATCGAAGAACTCAAGAACGACCTGCGCGAGCGCCTCGCCCGCGTCAAGAAAATGCAGCAGGGCGTCCAAGCCCGCGACAAGGTCCTCGACGAGCTCCTGGAGCGCACCGAGGTGCCGATCCCGGAGAAGGTCCTCGACGCCGAGATCGAGAACCGCAAGCACGACGCGATCCACCCGTTCGACCACGACGAGGCCCAGTTCGCGCAGGCCCTCGAGGCCGAGGGCCGCACGCTCGAGGAGTTCGACGCGGAGACCCGCACCGAGTCGGAGAAGGCCGTCCGCACGCAGCTGCTGCTGGACACCATCGCCGACAAGGAAGAGGTGTCGGTCAACGACGGCGAGCTCACCGAGCGGATCATCTACCAGGCCCAGCGCTTCGGGATCAGCCCGGACGAGTACGTCCAGCGTGCCCAGCAGTCGGGCCAGCTGACCGCGATCTACGCCGACGTCCGGCGCGGCAAGGCCCTCGCGTCCGTGGTCCGCAAGACCACCGTGACCGACGGCTCCGGCGCCGAGGTCGACCTCTCGGAGCTGTTCGGCACCGAGGAGCCGGCAGCCGAGGAGACGCAGGTCACCGACGAAACGGCCAAGACTCCGGCGGAGTGAAGCTGTGAGCGAACTTGGGCGGTGTCGGGCATTCCGCGCCGCCCAAGTTCGTTAGGGTCGGTTACAAGATCTCAAGCATCTGAAACGACAGCGGTGGCCGTCAGCACCGGGCCGCCGCCGGCGAAAAGGCAGGCAGACGTGACGCAGCACACGCCCGAGGCGCGGACCGGTACCGCAGGGCTCACCCTCACCGACTCGGTGTTCGAGCGGTTGCTCCAGGAGCGCATCGTCGTCCTCGGCTCCGAGGTCAACGACGAGATCGCCAACCGGATCACCGCGCAGCTGTTGCTGCTCGACGCGGACGACGCCGAGTCCGACATCCGCTTCTACATCAACTCGCCGGGTGGCTCGGTCACCGCCGGGTTCGCCATCTACGACACCATGCAGCTGATCCGCCCGGACGTCGCGACCTACGCGATGGGCATGGCGGCCTCGATGGGGCAGTTCCTGCTCTCCTCGGGCACGCCCGGCAAGCGCTACGCGCTGCCGCACGCGCGCATCCTGATGCACCAGCCGTCGGCCGGTGTGGGCGGTACGGCGTCGGACATCGCGATCCAGGCCGACCTGTTCAACAAGTGGAAGCAGGAACTGGCCCGGATCACCGCGGACCAGACCGGGCAGACGGTCGAGCAGATCATCAAGGACGGCGACCGCGACCGCTGGTTCACCGCCCAGGAGGCGAAGGACTACGGGTTCGTGGACCACGTCCTGACCGCCGACATCGCCCGCGCGGGCTCCCGCTGAGCCCGAAGCACCAAGGAGACTTTCGATGAGCAACTTCAGGCTCCCGGGTGACTTCCGGGCCCCGAACATCCCCCAGTCGCGGTACATTCTGCCGTCCTACGTCGAGCGCACCAGCTACGGCGTCAAAGAGTCGAACCCGTACAACAAGCTGTACGAAGAGCGGGTCATCTTCCTCGGCGTGCAGGTGGACGACGCGTCGGCCAACGACGTGATGGCCCAGCTGCTGCACCTCGAGCACGAGGACCCGGACCGCGACATCCTGGTCTACATCAACTCGCCGGGTGGCTCGTTCACCTCGCTGATGGCGATCTACGACACCATGCAGTTCGTCCGCCCGGACATCCAGACGTACTGCCTGGGCCAGGCCGCCTCGGCGGCCGCGGTGCTCCTGGCGGCCGGCACGCCGGGCAAGCGCTACGCGCTGCCGAACTCGCGCGTGCTGATCCACCAGCCGGCCACCGAGGGCACCTACGGCCAGGTCTCCGACCTGGAGATCCAGGCGAACGAGATCCAGCGGGTGCGGCGCCAGATGGAGGTCATCCTGGCCAAGCACACGAACAAGGACCCGGACCAGATCCGGACCGACATCGAGCGCGACAAGATCCTGACGGCCGAGGAGGCCAAGGCGTACGGCATCATCGACGAGGTGCTGCCGTACCGCAAGGCGTCGGCTCTGTAGCGATCCGCCGGGCCGGTGTGTGCCGAGAAGACGACACACACCGGCATCCTGGTTTAGGGTCGTCCTCTGACGTGCTGCCCGAAGCCCGTGGGTGTTCCCGCTCACGGCATCGGACGGGTACCGTCAGTGGCAATGCGTGAGGCCCCGCTCGTATCCACAGTGCGGCAGGGCCGCACCGTCGCAACACAGTCAGGCGTGGAAACCCGCGCCGGAGGGGACGAGGTCAACGGCCATGGCACGGATCGGTGACGGCGGAGACCTGCTGAAGTGTTCTTTCTGCGGGAAGAGCCAGAAGCAGGTGAAGAAGCTCATTGCCGGCCCCGGGGTCTACATCTGCGATGAGTGCATCGACCTCTGCAATGAGATCATCGAGGAGGAGCTGGCCGAGGCCGGCGACGTCAAGCTCGACGAGCTGCCCAAGCCCGCCGACATCCACGAGTTCCTCGAGCAGTACATCATCGGCCAGGAAGACGCCAAGCGGACCCTCGCGGTAGCGGTCTACAACCACTACAAGCGGATCCAGGCGGACGACAAGGCCGGGCCGAAGGACTCCAAGGAGGAGTCGGTCGAGCTCGCCAAGTCGAACATCCTGATGCTCGGCCCCACCGGGTGCGGTAAGACCTACCTCGCGCAGACGCTCGCGAAGCTGCTGAACGTGCCGTTCGCGATCGCGGACGCCACGGCGCTCACCGAGGCCGGTTACGTCGGCGAAGACGTCGAGAACATCCTGCTCAAGCTCATCCAGGCGGCGGACTACGACGTCAAGCGGGCCGAGACCGGGATCATCTACATCGACGAGGTCGACAAGATCGCCCGCAAGAGCGAAAACCCCTCGATCACCCGGGACGTCTCCGGCGAGGGCGTCCAGCAGGCGCTGCTGAAGATTCTCGAGGGCACGACCGCCTCCGTGCCGCCGCAGGGCGGCCGGAAGCACCCGCACCAGGAGTTCATCCAGATCGACACGACGAACGTGCTGTTCATCGTGGCCGGCGCGTTCGCCGGGCTGGAGAAGATCATCAACGAGCGGGTCGGCAAGCGCGGCCTCGGCTTCGGCGCGGAGATCCGCACGAAGTCCGAGATCGAGGAGAGCGACGTCTTCTCCGACACGATGCCGGAGGACCTGATCAAGTTCGGGCTGATCCCGGAGTTCATCGGCCGGCTCCCGGTCGTGGCGACGGTCAACCACCTGGACAAGGAATCGCTGGTCAGCATCCTCACCCAGCCGCGCAACGCCCTGGTGAAGCAGTACAAGAAGCTCTTCGAGATGGACAACGTCGAGCTCGAGTTCACCAAGACCGCGCTCGAGGCCATCGCCGACCAGGCGGTCCTGCGGGGCACGGGTGCCCGCGGGCTGCGCGCCATCATGGAAGAGGTGCTGCAGCCGGTCATGTACGACATCCCGAGCCGCGACGACGTGGCGAAGGTCGTCATCACCGAGCAGACGGTCCGGGAGAACGTGAACCCGACGATCGTCGCCCGGCAGCCGACGCGGCGCGCGCGCAGTGAGCGCGGCGAGAAGTCGGCCTGACCCGGAGCGTCACGATGTCTGTCGGCGAACCCGCGTCCGCGATCGCGTCGCCCTGGGCGGCGCGATCGCGGGGCCTGTCGGCCGGGCCGGGTTCGGGTGTGGTTGGCTTCGCCGGATCGTCGCCATGCACTAGCGCACTCTCCGGGCCGCACGGGCCCGGAGACCCGACAGGAAAGCTGAATGACTGCTGACTCTTTCCCGGGTCCCGGGGGCACCGCCTCCGGCGGAGGCGTGCAGGCGCCCCCGCCACCGGCCCCGGTGCCCACCGGGGATGCCCCGGCGGGGACGGTGCTGGGGTTCCGTGAGCTGAGCGAGCGCGTGATCGCGTCGGTCGTCGACCGGTACCCGTGGCTGAACCGCGTGCTGATGGGCATGCTGGCCGTGTTCACCGGCACGTGCGTCGTGGCCGTGGTGGCGCGGTTGTCGCCCTTGCCGCTGATTCCCGTCCCGTTGTTCGTCGTCGCGGGCTACGGCCTGTGGCAGGCCCGTGGGGTGACCGCGCGGCGTCAGCTGTTCAACTGGGTGCTGCTGTTCGCCCTCGCGACCATGGTCGGCTTCTGGCTGATCTCCGTCGTGGGCCGTTGGGTGGAGTGAATTCCCGCCATCAGCCGCGTTTGAACCGGCCGATGGTGGGGTAAGCCGCTTGCGTGGTAGATGCCCTCAGGCCGTTCCGGCATCCGGCGCTCTTCTATCGCGGTGACACCGAGTACGTCGACGGTGTCGTTCCGTTCCTCCTCGAAGGTCTCGACCGCGGTGAGCCGGTGGCTGTCGCCGTCCCCGGCCGCAACCTGCTGCTCATCGAGAAGGCGCTGGAAGACCGCGCGAACGAAGTCCGCCTGATCGACATGCAGCAGGCGGGCCGCAACCCCGGGGCCATCCTGCCGTCGGTTCTGCACGCCTTCGCCGGCGGGCACGCGGGCCCGGTGCGGATCGTGGGCGAGCCGATCTGGGCCGGCCGCAGCGACGTCGAATATCCCGCGTGCGTGGTGCACGAAGCGCTCATCAACAACGCCTTCGCGGGCCGCGACCTGGCCGTCCTCTGCCCGTACGACGTCGGGGCGCTGCCGCCGCCGGTCCTGGCCGACGCCGAACGCACGCACCCGGAGCTGTGGGGCCTGGCCGGGCCGTTCGTCAGCCCGCGCTTCGACCCCGACGGCGTGCGCAGGGACTTCACGCGGCCGCTCGTGCCGCCGGCGGGGGTCGTCGAGCGCCGGTTCGACCTGGGGCAGCTGGGGTCGTTGCGCGGTTTCGCGGAGATCTGGGCCGCGCGGCACGGCCTGCGCCGGCCGCGGCGGGACGACTTCGCCCTGGCCATCGCCGAGCTGACCACGAACAGCGTGCTCTACGGCGGCGGGACCGGCGTGCTGCGGCTGTGGGCGGAGCCGTCGCAGGTGGTCGGCGAGGTGAGCGACGGCGGGACGATCGCCGAGCCACTGGCCGGCCGCATCCCGCCGTCGCCGACGACCCTGGGCGGCCGCGGCCTGCTGCTGGTGAACCGGCTCGCCGACCTGGTCCGCACGTACTGGGTCCCGGGCCGCACGACGACCCGCGTCCACTTCGCCCGCTGACGGGCCGGCGCGGGTCTCAGTCGGCGCGGGGGACGTGCTTGCCGAGGAAGCTGATCAGGCTGGGCACCACCGTCCGGTTGAACGAGTCGCCGTGCTTGCCGTGCGCCGTGTGCGCCACCGCCGGGTGCGCCGCCTCGATGTAGCGGCGGACGCCGGTGATGAACGAGTCCTCCGTGCCGCACCAGATGCCGTTGGCCACGCTCTTCGTCTCGTCGATGTGCCGCAGGGGGTCGAGCGCGGTCCAGTCCTGGAGGCCGGTGAAGATGTGCCGCTTGGCCATCTCGTCCCACGACGTGATCAGCGCCGGGGCCAGCGTCGCGACGGCGGCCGGCGGCTGGCGCCGCTCGACCCGGCGGCGCGTGTAGACCAGCGCGCCGAACCCGCCCATCGACATGCCCGTGCAGGCGAACGGCTGGCCGGTCGGGCCGGCGAAGCCGCGGGCGCGCAGCCACTGCGGGACCTCCTCCAGCAGCATCGCCATCGGGTCGTCGCCCGGGTGCACCTGGTGCCAGTAGTTGTCGCCGCCGTCGACGGCCACGAAGCCGAACGCCGGGACGGCCTTGCGGGCGACGTCGCTGGCGAGCTGCTTGAGCGTGCCGGTGGGCACGGCGCTGCGGGCGTTGCCGTGCAGGCCGTGCAGCGCGAGCGACATCGGCAGCCCCTTCGGCGGGGTCTTCGACGGCAGGATGAACACCAGGTCGACCATCCGGCCGCGGGCCGCGGAGTAGACGCGCTCGACGCGGGTGCTGCCCAGCTGGGTCGTCGGGTTCGACGACGTGACGCCCAGCGTCCGCTGCAGGGCCTGGCTGAACGGCAGCGTGCCGGTCGCGGTCCCGACGGCGAGGCCGGTCACGGCCAGCCCGGACGCGCCCGCGATGAGCACCGAACGGCGGCTGAGCCACCGCCGGGCGCCCTGGACCGCCTCGACGACCGCCCTGGCGGGCTCCGCGTCCCCGTTTTGCTCGTTCACCCTGTCTCCGTCCCCCTGGCCCCTCGATAAGGACGCCGCGCACCCGCTCCGCGTTCCCTCGCGCCCCGTTCACCGGGTTATTCGTTATCACCCTGCCCGGCGTTTCGGGTCTTCGCCCGCCAAGCCGCCTTCGCGGCCTCGGCCGAGCGTCCCGCCCTCTCCACAGTGTCCCCGAGTCCGACCGCGAGGGTGATCCCGAGGGGTACCAGAATGTGGTCTATGCCCTGTTCGCCGGGGCCGAAGTGGCCGGAAGCCTCGAGCGTGACGAAGCCGTGCAGGGCGCTCCACAGCTGAGCGGCCGCCTGGTACTCGTCCGCCGGCCGGAACCGGCCCGCCCGGATGGCCCGCTCGGTCGCCCGGACGATGTGGCTGAACGCCTCCAGGCCCTCCTGGGCGGCTTCGCGGCCTTCCGCGGTGGTGAGGTCGGACAGCGTCGCCCGCTTGCCGCCGGGTGCGGTCTGGCCGAACGTCACCGCGAACAGTTGCGGCTGCTCGGCGACCGCTTGCCGGTAGGTGCGGGCCATCGTGAAGATGTCCGCCACCGGGTCGTCGGTCTCCCCGGCCTCGGCCAGGCGCTCGGACAGGCGCAGGAAGCCGACGCGCGCGACCTCGTCGACCAGCGCGGCCATGCCGCCGAAGTGCGTGTACACCGCCATCGTCGAGACGCCGACCTCGGCCGCCAGCTTCCGCGCCTGCAGGGCTTCGGGGCCGCCGTCGTCGATCAGCCGGATGGCGGCCTCGACCAGGCGGGCCTTGACGTCGGAGGCGCGCGGTTTCGGGCTCATGCTTGCCAGTATCCCATAACCCTGTTATACATGGAGACATAACCGAGTTATGGAAGCTGTCGAGGGGTCACGCATGGGCAACAAGTTCCTCGAAGGAAACTTCGCCCCGGTCAGCCGGGAGCACACGATCACCGAGCTCGCCGTCACCGGGCGCATCCCCGAGTTCCTCGACGGCCGTTACCTGCGCAACGGCCCCAACCCGCTGTCCGAGGTGGACCCGGCGGCCTACCACTGGTTCATGGGCGACGGCATGGTCCACGGCGTGCGCCTGCGCGACGGCAGGGCCGAGTGGTACCGGAACCGGTGGGTGCGCAACCCCGCCGTCGCGGCGGCGTTGAACGGCGAGGACGCGAGCCGGTTCTGCGGGCTGGACGCGCTCGGCGCCAACACCAACGTCATCGGCCACGCGGGCAAGACGCTCGCCCTGGTCGAAGCGGGCGCGCCGATCTACGAGCTGACCGACGAGCTCGACACCGTCGGCCGCTGCGACTTCGACGGCACGCTGCCGGGCGGCTACACCGCCCACCCCAAACGCGACCCGCGCACCGGCGAACTGCACGCCGTCTCGTACTTCTTCGGCCTGGGGAACAAGGTCCGGTACTCGGTGATCGACGCGGCAGGCCACGTCCGCCGCACGGTCGACGTCGAGGTGACCGGCTCGCCGATGATGCACGACTTCTCGCTGACCGAGAACCACGTCGTCTTCTACGACCTGCCGGTGACGTTCAACGCCGAGATGGCGGTCGCCGCCGGCGTGCCGGCCGCGCTGCGCACGCCGGCGAAGCTGGTGGTGTCGGCCATGGTCGGCAAGGTCCGCGTGCCGGACCCGGTGACCGCGATGATGGCAGGCAAGATCGGCGCGAACGGCGGCCTGCCCTACCGCTGGAACCCGAAGTACCCGGCGCGGATCGGCGTCATGCCCCGCGAGGGCGGCAGTGGCGAGGGCGGCAGTGGCGACGTCCGCTGGTTCGACGTCGAGCCGTGCTACGTCTTCCACCCGCTCAACGCCTACGACGACGGCGACAGCATCGTGCTCGACGTCGTGCGCCACCCGAAGATGTTCGACACCGAGCTGCACGGCCCGGGCGAGGGCGGCCCGACGCTGGACCGCTGGACCGTCGACCTGGCCGCGGGCAAGGTGCTGGAGGAGCGGCTCGACGACCGTGGCCAGGAGTTCCCGCGCGTCGACGAGCGCCTGGTCGGCCGTCGCCACCGCTACGGCTACGCGATGTCGGCCGACGGTGGCGCGGAGCCCGGCGGCTCCCTGTTCAAGCACGACCTCGAGACCGGCGCACGGGCCGAGCGCGCGTTCGGCGCGGGACGGCAGCCCGGCGAGTTCGTCTTCGTCCCCCGCCACGATGAGGCGGCCGAGGACGACGGGGTCCTGCTGGGCTTCGTCTTCGACCCGGCGACGCAGCGCAGCGACCTCACCCTGCTCGACGCCGGCACGCTGGAGACCGTCGCCGCGATCCACCTGCCGGACCGCGTGCCCCACGGCTTCCACGGCAACTGGGTGCCCGCCTGAACCGTGTCGACCCTCCAATCACGCGTGTCGACTCTCCAGTCACGCATGTCGACCCTCCGGACACGGCGCTCGGCGCGTCGGGCCGCGGACACCCGTGATCGAAGGGTCGACTCGCGTGATCGGAGAGACGACACGCGTGATGGGGGAGACGACACGACGGCGGCCGGGCCGGGCTCAGGTCAGGATGCGGTGGTCGCCGGTGTAGAGGTTCATCGAGTCGCCGCGCAGGAAGCCGACCAGCGTCATGCCGTTCTCCTCGGCCAGCTCGACGGCCAGTGACGACGGCGCGGACACCGCGGCCAGCAGCCCGATTCCGGCCATCGCCGCCTTCTGCACCAGCTCGAACGACGCGCGCCCGGACACCAGCAGCCCGTGACCGGGCGCCGGGATCCGGCCTTCGAGGACCGCCCAGCCGAGCACCTTGTCGACCGCGTTGTGCCGCCCGACGTCTTCGCGGACGACGGCGATTTCGCCGTCCGGGGTGAACAGCGCGGCCGCGTGGAGGCCGCCGGTGCTGGCGAACACCTTCTGCCGGGCGCGCAACGCGTCCGGCAGGCCGGAAAGCGTTTCGCTCTTCACCGCGAACGCGGCCCCAGCCGGGGGGAAGCGGGTGCGGAGCTTGACCGCGTCGAGCGCGGCCTTGCCGCAGACGCCACACGAAGAGGTGGTGTAGAAGTTGCGCTCGACGCCGGTGTCCGGTGGCGGCACGCCGTCGGCGAGCGCGATGTCGAGCACGTTGTAGGTGTTGCGGCCCTGGTCGTCCACGCCGTCGCAGTAGCGGGCGACGGCGATGTCCTCGCGGCCGCCGATCACGCCCTCGGACAGCAGGAAGCCGTGGGCCAGCTCGACGTCGTGCCCGGGCGTGCGCATCGTGACCGCCAGCGCCTTGCCGCCGACGCGCAGCTCCAGCGGCTCTTCGGCCGCGAGCGCGTCCGGGCGGCGCTGGTCCCCGGTCGCGGAAATCCGCCGCACCGGCCTGCGCACGGTCACCCTGCCCATCGGCACACCTTTCCCTGCCCGAAAGTTTGACACTCGTATGGTGCAACACCGGGTTTTTGGTAATACATTCCCAGCATCACTCATGAGAGTACGGAGGGGACTCGATGGCTCTCGGCTTCCTGGACCGATCCCGGACGGTGGCGCCGCCGGGCTGGACGCGCTGGCTGGTGCCGCCGGCGGCCCTGTCGGTGCACTTGTCCATCGGCCAGGCCTACGCGTGGAGCGTGTTCAAACCGCCACTGGAGAAAACGCTTCACCTGACCGGCACGCAGAGCGCGCTGCCGTTCCAGCTGGGCATCGTGATGCTCGGGCTGTCGGCGGCCTTCGGCGGCACGCTCGTCGAGCGCAACGGCCCCCGGTGGGCGATGTTCGTGTCGATGTGCTGCTTCAGCACCGGCTTCCTCGTCTCGGCGCTCGGCGTGGCCACCGGCCAGTACTGGCTCGTCGTCCTCGGCTACGGCGGCATCGGCGGTGTGGGCCTGGGCATCGGCTACATCTCGCCGGTGTCGACGCTGATCAAGTGGTTCCCCGACCGGCCGGGCATGGCCACCGGCATCGCGATCATGGGCTTCGGCGGCGGCGCGCTGATCGCTTCGCCGTGGTCGTCCTCGATGCTCGGCACCTCGCCAGACGCGGGCACCATCGCGACGGCGTTCCTCGTGCACGGTCTCGTCTACGCGGTGTTCATGTCGCTCGGCTGGTTGCTCGTGCGGGTCCCGGCCGACGGCTGGAAGCCGGCGGGCTGGGAGCCGAAGACCGACCACGGCAAGGCCATGATCAGCACCGCGAACGTCTCGGCCGCCAATGCGATCAAGACGCCGCAGTTCTGGTGCCTCTGGGTCGTCCTCTGCTTCAACGTGACCGCGGGCATCGGCATCCTGGAGAAGGCGTCGCCGATGATCCAGGACTTCTTCAAGGGCACGTCGACGCCGGTGGGCGTGGCGTCGGCGGCCGGGTTCGTCGCGCTGCTGTCGCTTTGCAACATGCTCGGCCGGTTCGTCTGGTCGTCCACTTCGGACCTGGTGGGGCGCAAGAACATCTACCGCACCTACCTCGGTTTCGGTGCGGTGCTGTACCTGGTGATCGCCCTGACGCAGAACTCGTCGAAGCTCGTGTTCATCCTGTGCGCGATGGTGATCCTGTCGTTCTACGGCGGCGGTTTCGCGACGGTCCCGGCTTACCTCAAGGACCTCTTCGGCACCTACCAGGTGGGCGCGATCCACGGCAGGCTGCTCACCGCGTGGTCGGTGGCCGGCGTGCTCGGCCCGCTGATCGTCAACCGGATCGCCGACGGCGAAAAGGCGGCGGGCAAGTCCGGCCCGGACCTGTACACGATGTCGTTCTACATCATGATCGGCCTGCTCGTCGTCGGCTTCGTCGCCAACGAGCTGGTACGGCCGGTGAAGGAGAAGTTCCACGAGCCCGCGCCGGCGGGCGCGGCCGTGAGGAGTGAGGCGTGATGGCGGAGGAGGAGACCGGCCCGAACCGGGTGCCGCTGATGGTGCTGGCGTGGGCGTGGGTCGTGCTGCCGTTCGGCTACGGCGTCTACCAGCTGTTCCTGAAACTGGTGCAGCTCTTCGGATAGCCCGGGTTCGTGAAGGCCACCTCGAGGTCATCGAGGTGGCCTTCACGGCGTCCGGGGGTCTGTGACCTGCCTCACTCATGCAGCAGACCACGGCGGCCAGGCGTCGGTAGGGCGTGCATCCACTGGGGAAGATCGTCGTCGCCGGGCTGGCCCTGGTCGTTTTCGGCGGCACGGCGTACGGCTACGCGAACCTCCGCTCCCTCGACGAAGTGACGCGCGACAGCGTCATCGACGCCGAAGGCGAGACGAAGCCGGGGGAGCAGCCCGCCGACGGCTCGCTCGACATCCTGCTCGTCGGGCGCGACTCGCGGAACGACCAGCAGGGCAAGCCGCTGCCGGCGGACATGCTGCGCGAGCTGCGGGTCGGCGCCAACGGCGACGACCTCACCGACACCCTGATGGTGCTGCGGATCCCCAATGGCACCAAGGAGGTGAAAGGGTTTTCCGTGCCGCGGGACAGTTACGTCTCGATGCCCGGCGGCAAGGGAAAGATCAACTCCGCGTTCGGACGGGCGAAGGCGGCCGAAGCGGCGCGGCTGCGCAAGGCGGGCGAGACCGACAAGGCGAAGATCGACCAGGCCGCGCTCACGGCCGGGCGGCGGGCGACGCGCCAGGCGGTGGAGGACCTCACCGGAGTGAAGATCGACCACTACGCCGAGGTCAACCTGCTCAGCTTCTACGAGATCAGCAAGGCCGTCGGGGGCGTGGACGTCTGCCTGAAGAAAGCCACGAAGGACGAGAACTCGGGTGCGGACTTCCAGGCCGGTCCCCAGCGCATCTCGGGTGCGGACGCGCTCGCCTTCGTCCGGCAGCGCGACGGTCTTCCCGGCACCGACCTCGCCCGCGTCCGGCGCCAGCAGGTGTTCCTCGCCGGGCTGGCGCGGCAGGTGCTGTCGGCGGGCACGCTGGCCGACCCGGGGAGGCTCTCGGACCTCATCGACGCGGTGAAGCGCTCGGTGGTGCTGGACGACTCGTGGAACCTGCTCGACTTCGTCGCCCAGATGCGCGGAGTCAGCGGCGGCGGGATCCAGTTCGCGACGATCCCCGTGGCGAACGTGGACTACCGGTACGACCCGGCCAACCCGAAAGCCACGGCGGTGCAGGTGGATCCGGCCGCGGTGAAGTCCTTCGCCGCGAGCCTGATCGGCTCCGCGGCGCCCAAGACGCCGGCCGCCGCCCCGGTGACCGTCGACGTCTCCAACGCGGGCCCGAAGGAGGGGCTGGCGGCCCGGGTGGGCGGGTTCCTGGAGCAGCACGGGTTCACCCAGGGCACGCCCAAAGCCACCGGCTCGCGGCGGACGTCGCTCGTGCGCTTCGGCCCGGACCTCGCCACGCGCGGCGCCGAGGTCGCCAAGCTGCTCGGCGGCCTGGCGACGCAGGAGTCCGCGGCGGTCCCGGCCGGGCACATCGAAGTGATCCTCGGCACGGTTTACTCCGGTCCCGGCGTGGCCGCCGGCGGCGGCGCGCCCGCGGGCGCCGGGGACGAACCGATCACTTCGGACGGAGTCGTCTGCGTGAATTGATCATCGCCCTTTCCGTTTGATTCCACGAATGCGCACGGATTTCCGCGAGGACCCGAGCCGCTTTCCGGCCCGCTGGACCACGGTGGACCACGCGGGTCACTGGTCTTGACGCTGCGGCCCTGGTGAGGCAGTGTGCGGGGACCGTCGGCGGTTGTACCGGCCGGCGGCGCGGGAAGTTCACCCGATCGGTGAGCGCTCCGGAAAGACAATTTCAAGGAATACGGAAAGTCCGGAATTTATGCGCAGCACCGTCACCCGCCATGGGTGGATCTTGTCGATCCTCGCTTCAGCCGTTCTCTGTGCCGGGTGCCAGTCGGCGTCCGCTTCGGTGCACTACCCCGGCGCGATAGACGCCTGCCGGCTGCCCGGGCCGAACGCGCGGGCGCAGCTCGCGCCCGGGACCGTCGAGATCCCGCCCGACTCGATCAAGACCGCCGACGCCAAGGTCGTGCCGGAGGACCAGCCGGGTGACGGCAACGAGATCACCGGCTGCAAGCGCCTGTTCGCCCGCGACCTCGGCGGCGGGAAGCCCGACCTGCAGGACTACCGGCTCGTCACGATCGCCGTCGTGCGGTTCACCGACCCCGACGCCGACCAGGCGGCCGCCAAGGCCAGCCAGCTGATGACCGACGCGCTCGGCGACCACTCGGGCGTCCGGCTCGCCACCGGGGTCGGTGACGAGGCCGGGTTCTCCGAGCAGTGGGCCGCCGTGCGCACCGGCAACGTCGTGCTGGGCCTGGTCGTCGCCGACGGCGGGACCGAGGCCGCGCTGATCCCGCCCGCGACGCTGGACAACGTGCAGGCCGTGGTCACGGACATGGCGAGCACGCTGCAGCGGGACTATCAGGGCTGAGGCTCTTCCCGGACTGGCTCTTCCCGGACTGGCTCTTCCCGGACTGGTTCGAGCCGGACCACGATCGCCTTCGACACCGGCGTGTTCGACTTGTCCGCGACCGAGTCCAGCGGCACCAGGGCGTTCGCCTCCGGGAAGTACGCCGCCGCGCAACCGCGCGCCGTCGGGTACGAGACGATCCGGAAGGCCGCTGCGCGGCGGTCGCCGTCGCGCCACTCGGACACGAGGTCGACGACGGCGCCGTCGGCCAGGCCCAGCTCGGCCAGGTCGTCCGGGTTGACGAGCACCACGCGCCGGGCGTTCTCGATGCCTCGGTAGCGGTCCGACAGGCCGTAGATCGTGGTGTTGTACTGGTCGTGGCTGCGCATGGTCTGCAGCAGCAGCCTGCCCTCGGGCACCTGCGGGTACTCCAGCGGCGACACGGTGAAGTTGCCCTTGCCGTTGGCGGTGCCGGTGAACTCGCGGGAGTCGCGCGGGGCGTGCGGCAGCACGAAGCCGTCGGGCTCGCGGACGCGCCGGTTGTAGTCGGCGCAGCCCGGCACGACCCGCGAGATCCGGTCGCGGATCAGGTCGTAGTCGGTCTCGAACGTCCGCCACGGCACGGCGTGCCCGGCGCCGAACAGCGTCTCGGCCAGCCGGCAGATGATGGCGACCTCGGACAGCAGGTGCCCGCTCGCCGGCTCCAGGCGCCCGCGTGAGGTGTGCACCTGCGACATCGAGTCCTCGACCGTGACGAACTGCTCGCCGCTCGCCTGGACGTCGCGCTCAGTGCGGCCCAGCGTGGGCAGGATCAGCGCGGTGCGGCCGGGCACGACGTGGGAGCGGTTCAGCTTCGTCGACACGTGCACGGTCAGCGCGCACGAGCTCAGCGCCTTCTCGGTCAGCGCCGAGTCCGGCGTCGCCGACGCGAAGTTGCCGCCGACGGCGAAGAACACCTTGCCGCGGCCGTCGCGCATCGCGCGGATCGCGTCGACGGTGTCCCAGCCGTGCTCGCGCGGGACGTCGATGCCGAACTCGGCGGCGAGGGCGTCGAGGAACGACTGCGGCATCTTCTCCCAGATGCCCATCGTCCGGTCGCCCTGGACGTTCGAGTGCCCGCGCACCGGGCACAATCCCGCGCCGGGCTTGCCGATCATCCCACGCACCAACGCCAGGTTCGCGATCTCGGAGATCGTCGGCACGGCGTGTTTGTGCTGCGTGAGCCCCATCGCCCAGCAGTAGATGGTGCGCTCGGAGGAGGCGATCATCCGCGCGACGCGTTCGATCTGCTCGCGCGGCAGCCCGGTCGCGCGCTCGACCTCGGGCCAGTCGATCTCGCGGAGGTGCTTCGCGTAGTCGTCGAAGCCTTCGGTCGCCTGCTCGACGAACTCGCGGTCGATGATCGCGCCGGGCGCTTCGGCGTCCCAGGCCAGCAGCAGGTGCCCGACGGCCTGGAACAGCGCCAGGTCGCCGCCGAGGCGGATCTGGGCGAACTCGTCGGCCAGCGGCGTGCCCTTGCCGACGACGCCGCGGACGTTCTGCGGGTTCTTGAACCGCATCAGCCCGGCCTCGGGCAGCGGGTTGACCGCGATGATCTTCGCGCCGTTCCCCTTCGCCTCTTCCAGCGCCGAGAGCATCCGCGGGTGGTTCGTGCCCGGGTTCTGCCCGACGACGACGATCAGGTCGGCCCGGTGGATGTCCGCGAGGCTCACCGAGCCCTTGCCGACGCCGGTGGTGGCCGACAGCGCCGCGCCCGAGGACTCGTGGCACATGTTCGAGCAGTCCGGCAGGTTGTTGGTGCCGAAGGAGCGCACCAGCAGCTGGTAGAGGAACGCGGCCTCGTTGCTGGTCCGGCCCGAGGTGTAGAAGATCGCCTCGTTAGGGTCGGTCAGCGCCTTCAGCTCACCCGCGACCAGCTCGAACGCGTCGTGCCAGGAGATCGGCTCGTAGTGCGTCGCGCCTTCGCGCAGGACGAACGGTTCGGTGATCCGGCCCTGCTGGCCCAGCCAGTAGTCGGTCTTCCCCCGCAGCTCGGAAACCGGGTGGGCGGCGAAGAACTCCCGGCCGACGCGCCGTTTCGTGGCCTCCTCGGCGACGGCCTTGGCGCCGTTTTCGCAGAACTCGGCCAGCTTGCGGTGTTCGCCGTCGATCTCCCGCGGCTCCGGCCACGCGCAGCCGGGGCAGTCGAAGCCCTCGCGCTGGTTCAGCAGCCGCAGCGCCTTGATCGTCCGGCCGGTGCCCATCTGTTCGACGCTGCGCGCGAGCGACACGGCCACGCCCGGTATCCCGGCCGCCCAGCCTTTCGGCTTGCCCACTTCGAGGCGGGTTTCGTCCACGTCCTGTGCCGGCGCTTCACGGGTCATGCGTTCATCGTCCGCCTCGATGATCGTGCCCGCCAGGAGGGGTCAGGCTTCGGCGGTCCGCAGTCCCCGGTCGGCGACCGTGACCACGAACAGGAGCCCGGTGATGGCGATCAGGGCCAGTGCGAGCCGGTGCAGGCCCGCGGAGTCGGCGTGCGGGCCGTAGCAGAGCGCGATGAGCGTGGAGGCGACGATCGCGCCGAGGTACTGGGCGGTGCGGAACAGGCCGCTCGCCGTGCCCATTTGGTCGGCGGGGGCTTCCTGGTAGAGCGTCGTCTGGTTGGCGACGCTGGTCAGGCCCTGGGCCAGGCCGAACAACGCCGCCAGTGCCAGCAGCGCGACGACGCCGGTGCCGTCGTGGACGAACAGGAGCAGTGCCGAGCCGACGGCCAGCGCGACGGCGACGGTGACCAGCCGGGCCTTGATCCCGGACGCGCGCCCGGAGAAGGCCGCGGCGCAGACGGCGGTGCCCGACATCGGCAGCAGCATCAGCCCGGCGGCTTCTTCGCTCAGCCCGCGCGCGGTCTCCAGCCACTGCACGTAGCCGAACATGATCGCGTAGATGGCCATGAAGCTCAGCGACTGCCGCAGGTAGGTGCGCAGGATCGCGCCCGTTGGCCGCGAGCATCCGCAGGTCGAGGAACGGGGCACCGCGCCGCAGCTCCACGAGCGTGAAGGCGGTCCCGGCCGCGGCGACGACGGCGAGCAGCCAGGCCTCGGCGCCGGGGTTCATCAGGAAGAACAGGAGCGCGAGGAGGGTCGCGGAGAACAGTGCGATGCCGAGCACGTCGATCCGGGTGGCGGTGCGCTCGCCGCGGTCGTCCTTCGGCACCCACAGCAGCGCCAGCACCAGCGACAGGCCGGCGAGCGGGATGTTCACGGCGAAGATCGCGGGCCAGCCGAAGAGGCCGATGAGCACCCCGCCGAGCGTCGGGCCGATCACCATCACCGTCTGCGCGGACATGGACAGCACCGACAGCACACGCGCGGGCACGCCCTGGCCGGTCGCCTCGGCGTGGTGACGCAGCACCGCCATCGCCGCCGGGAACCCCGCGCACGTGCCCAGGCCCAGCACGACGCGTACGCCGGTCAGCCAGCCCACCGAGATCGGGATCATGCCCGCGATCCCGGCGACGATCACCAGCGTCGCGCCGCCGAGCAGGACGCGTCGGGCGCCGTAGCGGTCGACCAGCAGGCCGACCACCGGCTGCCCGACCGCGGTGGCCAGGTACAGCGCCGAAATGAGCCAGGCGGTCTGGCCGGGACCGGCACCGAAGCTGCGCCCGATCGGCACGAGCGCGACGGCGATGAGCGTGGAGTTGATCGGGTTGAGCACCGCGCCGGCCACCAGCGGGGTGACCAGGCGGGCGCCGAACTTGGCGGGGGCGGTGGCGGTGGTCGTAAGGACTCCCTGTTTTTACAGGCCGACTGGGTTCAGTGCTGGGCGACGCGCTGCAGCAGCGGCAGGGCACGGGTGACGGCGTCGAGCTCGGCGGGGGACAGCTCGTCTGCCAGCGCCTGGGCGAGCCACTCGTCGCGATGCCGCTGGATCCCGCGCACGGTGTCGGTGCCGTCGTCCGAGAGGCTGATCACCACGCGGCGCCGGTCGGCCGGGTCGGGGGTGCGGGCGAGGTAGCCCAGCTCGTCGAGGACGCCGAGGGTGGCGGCCATCGACTGCTGCCGGACGTGCTCGGCGGCGGCCAGCTCGCCCTGCGTGGCGGGGCCTTCCCGGTAGAGCCGGTTGAGCACGGCGGACTGCGAAGGCGTGAGGATGCCGGCGTTGTCGACCTGGCGCAGCCGGCGGTGCAGCTGCCCGACGACCGCGCGGATCCAGCCGGCGCTCTCGGCGACGTGCGGAGATACTTCGCCCATACACACAGTCTAACTGTTCAGTCCAGACTGTGCATCCGGGCGGCGGTTCAGTCGTGGCAGCCGTCGAGGGTCGGCATCGGGTACTTCGGGTCGTAGTAACCCGGCGCCTCCTGGTCACCGCTGGGAGGGGCCGCGACCGGCGGGTTCGTGTAGCCGGGGGCGAGGAAGCCCTCCTTGGCGGCGGCGCAGCCGACCGACGAGAGCGCGCTCTGGCCGGTGTCGAGCCACAGCCCCAGGCTGCGCTTCGCGAAACTCGAGCCGCTGCGCACGACGTACGTCTCGTCGACGCGCAGGAAGCTGACGATCTCGTTCGGGCTGGTCAGCGTCTTGGGGTGCGCGTCGTCGAACGCGTACGCGACGACGTACTTCGCGTCCACGGCCAGCTCGCCGGGCTTGTCGCCGGCGCGCGCGGTGAGCGTGCCGAACGTGCGGGGACCGGCGTCGAGGAGGTGGTAGCCGTCGGCGATTTCGGTCACGTAGGAGTCGAAGCCGCCTTCGTCCTTCGTCGGCTTCCGGGTCAGCCGCGGCGCCAGCTGGTCGCGCTGGTCGGGCGCGAACAGCGCGAGATAGCCCTTCGGATCGTGCGAGTAGAGCACGGCGGGGTCGAGGTTCGCGGCGGTGATGGCCTGCCGGACCTGCGCGTAGGCGGCCGCGACCGCACTGGCCTTGAACGGCCCGACCGCGGCCGCGGCGGGCGAGGTGACGCCGTCGAGGCCCTTCGGCCAGGTGTCGGCGGGGGTGTGCGCGTACGGCCGGGCCAGGTCGACGGGAGCGACCTCCGGCACCGACGTCGGGTTCGGCGGTGCGGCGTCCTGGACGGGCCGGCGGCCGATGAGCACGATCGCCGCCGTGGTCACGGCGAGGATCGCCACGAGCACCGCGAAGATCCACCAGCGGCGGCGCGGGCCGCGCGCGGCGCGTCGCTGCTGCTTGCGGAACTGCTTGCGGTCCTTCTTCGAGCCCAGCCACGCGTCGGTCTGCGCGTGCTTGCGCCACTCCGGGTCCGCCAGGTCCGGGTGCGAGTCGAGCAGGTTGTCTTCGTCCATGTGTCCCCCCAAGCCGACGTCTGATCATCGACCGCGGGGGACGAGCGTTACGGGCCTAGCCGAAAAACGCGAACTCGTTGACGCCGACGCCCTGGAGCTGGTGCACGATGACCGCCGCCGCGACCAGCCCGACCACGATGAGCAGGGCCAGCACGCCCGGCCAGCGGCTCTGCCCCGGCCGGGGGTGGCCGCCCGCGTGGCGCTCGCGCTTGCGGCGCTTCTTCAGGTCCTTCTTCGCGCCCAGCCAGGCGTCCCGTGCGGCGTACTTCTGCCAGTCCGGGTTCATCAGGTCCGGGTGCGTCTCGAGGCGCCGGTCGTCCGGATCCTGCGGCTGCTGAGGCTCTGCCATCCCGAGTGCCTTCCCCCTGGGTGACCCGCCGTGACGGGTTCGTAGACTTGTCCATTGTGACCGAGAACGCTCCGCAGCAGACCACCGACCTTCCGGGTGCCTGGGACCCGGCCGCCGAGGAAGCACCGATGTACGACCGCTGGGTAGCGGCCGGGTACTTCACGGCCGACGCCTCGTCGGGGAAGCCGCCGTTCTCGATCGTACTGCCGCCGCCGAACGTCACCGGTTCCCTGCACATGGGCCACGCCCTCAACCACACGTTGATGGACGCGATGAGCCGCCGCCGCCGCATGCAGGGCTACGAGGTGCTGTGGCTGCCGGGCATGGACCACGCCGGCATCGCGACGCAGAACGTCGTCGAGCGCCAGCTGGCCGGCGAGGGCCTTTCGCGCCACGACCTGGGCCGCGAGAAGTTCGTCGAGCGCGTCTGGGAGTGGAAGGCCGAGTACGGCGGCAAGATCCTCGGCCAGATGAAGCGCCTCGGTGACGGCGTCGACTGGTCGCGCGAGCGGTTCACCATGGACGAGAACCTGTCGAAGGCCGTCCAGACGGTGTTCAAGAACTTCTACGACGAGGGCCTGATCTACCGGGCCGAGCGGATCATCAACTGGTGCCCGCGCTGCCAGACGGCGCTCTCGGACATCGAGGTCGACCACAACGACGACGACGGCGAGCTCGTGTCGATCCGCTACGGCGACGGCGACAGCGCGATCGTGGTGGCGACGACCCGCGCGGAGACGATGCTGGGCGACACCGCGGTCGCCGTCCACCCGGACGACGAGCGGTACGCGCACCTGGTCGGCACCGAGGTCGACCTGCCGCTGACCGGCCGCCGCATCCCGATCGTGGCCGACAAGCACGTCGACCCCGAGTTCGGCACCGGTGCGGTGAAGGTCACCCCGGCGCACGACCCGAACGACTTCGAGATCGGCCGGCGGCACGACCTGCCGATGCTGACGATCATGAACGAGCGTGCCGAGATCACCGCGCCCGGGCCGTTCGAGGGCCTGGACCGCTTCGAGGCGCGCCCGGCGGTCGTCGCCGCCCTGCGGGAGGCCGGCCGGATCGCCGCCGAGAAGCGGCCGTACGTGCACGCGGTCGGGCACTGCTCGCGGTGTGACACGGTCGTCGAGCCGCGGCTGTCGCTGCAGTGGTGGGTCAAGGTCGAGGAGCTGGCCAAGCTGGCAGGCGACGCGGTCCGCGACGGCCGGACGAAGATCCACCCGCCGGAGCTGGGCAAGCGGTACTTCGACTGGGTCGACAACATGCACGACTGGACGATCTCGCGCCAGCTGTGGTGGGGTCACCGCATCCCGGTCTGGTACGGCCCCGACGGCGAAGTGGTGTGCGTCGGCCCGGAGGAGCAGCCGCCCTCGGGCGACGGCTGGACGCAGGATCCGGACGTGCTGGACACGTGGTTCTCGTCGGGCCTGTGGCCGATGTCGACGCTGGGCTGGCCGTCGTCGTCGGAAGACCTGGACCGCTTCTATCCGACCAGCGTGCTTTCGACCGGCTACGACATCCTGTTCTTCTGGGTCGTCCGGATGATGATGTTCGGCGTGCACCAGATGGACGGCAAGCAGCCGTTCGACCACGTGTACCTGCACGGCCTGATCCGCGACGCGCAGGGCAAGAAGATGTCCAAGTCGCGCGGCAACGTGATCGACCCGCTGGAGTGGATGGACGCCTACGGCGCGGACGCGACCCGGTTCACCCTGGCCCGCGGCGCGAACCCGGGCGCGGACATGGCGCTGGCCGACGAGTGGGCGGCGGGCTCCCGCAACTTCTGCACGAAGCTGTGGAACGCGACGAAGTTCGCGATGATGAACGGCGCTTCGGTCGCCGCCCCGTTGCCTTCTGCCGCGGAGCTGACGGAAGCGGACCGCTGGATCCTGGGCCGCCTGGGCGCGCTGGTGTCCGAAGTGGACGGACTGTTCGAGGACTTCCAGTTCGCGAAGGTGGCGGGCGCGCTCTACCAGTTCACCTGGAACGAGCTGTGCGACTGGTACCTGGAGCTGGCGAAGGTCCAGCTGTACCAAGGAGACTCCTCGCGCGTCGCGGCGACCCGCGCCGTCCTGGGCCACGTGCTGGACACGGTGCTGCGGCTGCTGCACCCGTTCATCCCGTTCATCACCGAGAAGCTGTGGACGGCGTTGACCGGCGGCGAGTCCCTGGTGGTCGCCGCGTGGCCGGTTCCTTTCGAGGGCTACGCGGACTCGTCGGCCGACGCCCGGATCGCGGACGTCCAGAAGCTGGTGACGGAGATCCGCCGCTTCCGCGCGGACCAGGGCCTGAAGCCGGGCCAGAAGGTGGCGGCCCGCCTGGCGGGGTACACCGGCGGCCACGAAGAGGCGGTCCGTTCGCTGGTGCGTCTGACGGCGCCTTCGGACGAGTTCGCGGCAAGCGCGTCGCTGGAGGTGGCCCTGGCGGACGGCGTGGTGACGGTGGAGCTGGACCTGTCGGGCACGGTCGACGTCGAGGCGGAGCGCAAGCGCCTGCAGAAGGACCTGGCGGCGGCCCAGAAGGAGCTGACGCAGACGGAGGCCAAGCTCGGCAACGAGGCGTTCATCGCGAAGGCCCCGGCGCCGGTGATCGAGAAGATCAAGGCCCGCAAGGAGACGGCGGTCGCGGACATCGACCGCATCACGGCCCGCCTGGCGGCGCTCCCGGCCTCCTGAGGCTGTTGACGAAAGCCCGGCACTCTGTCGCGGAGTGCCGGGCTTCGTCGTGTCCGGGATTGTGAAGCCGGACAGGAAGTGCCGAGGTCGGGGCGGCTATTGCCGCCGATCGGCGCGTTGACAAGCCGCCCTGCACCGGGGCAGAGTCGGTCGGTGGTCGAAGACCGGGTTCCTGGCACACCTGGGCCGCGCATGAAGCAGTACGAGTGCAGGGTGCCGGGCTGCAAGGAGCGGAAGAGCTCTTTCGGCAAGCCGGACTGTCCCAAGCACAAGCGGCCGATGAAACTGTCCTCACCCCCGGGGAACTGAGCCGGGTTCCGTCGAGAAGATCACCCGCAGAGTCGTGCAGTACCCGCGGGCGCTCGCGAGTACCTTGCCGACGAACTGGGACAAGGCCTCGGGCGGCTTCTGCTCCTTCTCGGCAGGCTTGCTGCCCGGCTCGGCGTCGGCCACCCGGACATGATGGCCCATCGGGGACTCCGGATCCGGGCAACGCGCCGCGAAGGCTGCTCAGCCGGCCTCCACGGCCCGCGCGGCTTCGATCAGCGCCACCAGTTCCGGCGTCAGCCGCCGGTCCGCGGGGGTCGCCAGGTAGGCCGGCATGCGTGGTGACGGGTCCCGCAACGGCCGGAACACCACCCCCGGCACCGGCAGCAGCTTGGCGTGGGCCCGGTAGAACACCGTCCAGTGTGGACGGCCGAAGCCCAGTGTGCCCAGTGTGTCCTGCGCCGTCGTGAACTCCTTGCCCAGCACCGGCTCGAAGCCCGCTTCCCGGCAGCACGAGAGCACGAGGTCGGCCAGCGGCCGGTTCCGTTCCGGTGAGCTGAGCCGCAGCGGCAGCGGCGCCAGCGACGCGAACGAAACCACGTCCGAAGCGGCCAGTGGATGGGAATCCGGCAGGGCCACCCAGACCTCGTCCGTCCACAAAGGAGTGAAGTCGAGGCCGGAAGCGGGCCACGAGCCGCGCACGATGGTCGCGTCCAGCGAGCCGTCGCGGACTCGTTGCAGCCGTTGGGTGGTCGGCGCGTGGACCAGCTCGAGGGAAGCCGAAGGCGCAAGCTGCGCGAAAGCGCGAAGCAACGCCTCCAGCCGGTCACCCAGACCCTCGCTCGTCCCCAGCCGGACCAAAGCTCCGGACGGCCGGAACTCCCGGACCGAGTCCACCGCCCGGTCCGCTGCCGCCAGCACGGCCCGTGCGTGCGGCAGGAACCGCTGGCCGGCCTCCGTCAAGGACACGCTGCGCGTCGTGCGCTCGAGCAGCTCGACACCCAGTTCCCGCTCCAGCCGCCGGACCTGCTGGCTCACCGCTGGCTGGACGATGTGCAGCCGCTCCGCCGCGCGGCCGAAGTGCAGCTCCTCCGCCACCGTCGCGAAATATCTCAGCTGACGCAGCTCCACCACGCCCCCATTCATCAGGTTCCGTGATCAGTGTAGGAGCGGACTGCTCATCGAAAACGCCCGGCGCGGAAGGTTCCCTGAACGGCATGGCCCACCTGGAAGTCAACGGAACCCGCCTCCACTACGAAGACGCCGGCACCGGCCCGGCGCTGCTGCTCCTGCACGGCTGGGGGACCAGCGGCCGCGTCTGGTACTCCTGCCTGCCCGATCTCGTGCGCGACCACCGCGTCATCACCCTCGACTGGCGCGGGTGCGGCCGCTCGGACCACCCCGTCGAGGGGAACACCATCGGCGGCGTCACCGCCGACCTCGCGGCCGTCATCGAAGAGCTCGGCGTGAAACCCACCGTCGTCGGGTCGAGCATCGGGGGCATCTTCGCCACCGAGCTGGCTCTCGCGCGGCCGGAGCTGGTCGAGCGGGTCGTCGCGGTCGACAGCCCCGGGTACTGGCCGAGCACCGGCATGCTCGAGCAGGTCCGCGACCTGCGCCGGCAGCTCGTCGACGACCGTGCCGGCACGGTGGCGGGCTGGGTGCCGGGCTGGTTCGCCGCGGGCGCCGCGCGCGAGCTCGTCGACTGGACGATCCGCCAGCTGCTCGACTCCGGTGTCTACATCGACGAGCTGTTCACCGAGTGCACCGCCTACGACCCGCGGCCCCGGCTCAAGGAGCTCGCGGTCCCCATCACGTACCTGCACGGCGAGCTGGACGCGCAGATCCCGCTCGAAGTGCCGCGCGCCTGCGCCGCGGAAACGCCCGGCGCCCGCGTGCACGTGCTCGCCGGCTGCGGGCACGTCCCGCACCAGGAAAACCCGCGTGCGTTCACCGCCGCCCTCCGCGAGATCGCCTGAAGGAGCAAGAATGCCCGAAGTCACCCTCGCAGGCGCCGTCGTCCACTACGACCGGACCGGCGACGGCCCCGCGCTGCTCCTGCTGCACGGCACCGCCGCGTCCCGCGAACAGTGGGGGCCGCTTACAACGCAAGCCGGCGGGTTCACCGTCCTGGCCCCGGACTTCCCCGGCTCCGGCCTGACCACCGACGACGGCGGCCCGATCACCGTCGAGGGCCTCGCCGCTCAGGCCGAAGCCGTCCTGGACCACGCCGGATTCGAAACCGCCCACGTCGCCGGGCACTCGCTCGGCGGGGTGGTGGCGGCCCACTTCGCCGGTACCCGCCCGGACCGGGTGCGCTCGGCGGTGCTGCACGCTGCGTGGCCGGTCACCGACGTCCGGCAGGACGCCGAGTTCCGCTACTGGCTCGAGCTGCTCGAAACCGGGACCTTCGCCCGGATGCTGCCGCTGATGGCCTTCGGGCCGCGCTACTGGGAGCAGGCCACCGCGGAGAGCAACGAACAGCTCGTCAAGACGCTCACCGACGTGGTCCAGCCCGGGGCGGACCGGCAGATCGAGGCCGACCGCGCCGTCGACCTGCGGCCGGTGCTCGGGCGGATCACCGCGCCGGTGCTGGTGCTCGGCAGCGCGCACGACCGGATCGTCACGGCGGACCAGCAGCGTGCGCTGGCCGCCGCGATCCCGGACGCGCGCGCCGCCGAGATCGACGCGGGGCACGGCGCCCCGGCCGAGCTGCCGGACGAGTTCGCCCGGCTCGTGCTGGACTTCGTCAGTGCAGGGCTTTGAGCACGATCGCCGCCACGCCGGCCATCCCGGCTTTCACCGGGTGGTAGGCGGCCGCGGCGAACACGTCCTGGTCCTTGCCGTTGATCCACGCCGACCCGCCGCGTGCGCAGGCGTCATGGCCGCGAGAGGGGCCGAACGCGTCCACGAACTCCGCGTCGCCGTTCGCCGCCGCGTCTTCGAGGGCCTGGTTCAGGTCGCGCTCGACCTGGTTCAGCCAGGCGTAGTCGCCGTCGGCGAACGGGAGGACGTCCGGGCAGTAGCCGCTCTCCGGGGCGATCCGCGGGTAGCCGACGACGAGCACCCGCGCGCCCGGCGAGCGCTGGCGGATCGCGGCCAGCGCGGCGTCGATCCGCGGCCGGATGGTGCCGATGACCGTCTTCACCGTGTCGACGCCGTTGGTCGTGAAGTGCGCTTCGCAGGGGTTGCCGGTGGGGTCGCCCGGCCGCAGCCCCGGGCACGTCGTGACCAGCCGGTCGAAGAGGCCGAAGTCGTTGCCGCCGATGCCGAGGGTGACCAGGTCGGTGTCGAGGCGCAGGGCGTCCAGCTGCGGGGCGTTGGTGCCGTTGAGGGGCACCCGCTGGGGGCGCGTCAGGTCGGTCGTGTCGGCGCCGGCGCAGCTGACGTCGGTGAACGCGCCGACGTGGAGGGCCGCCGCCACGACCGACGGGTAGTTCGCCGTCGACCGCCCGCAGCCCAGCGGGTCGAGCCGCTGGGCCGGGATGAACGGCCCGGAGGTGTACGAGTCGCCGAGGGCGACGTAGTGGTGGAACCCCGCCGCCGACGCGGTGGCCGCGGTGGTGGTGAGGAGGATGGCTGCCGAGGAGACGGCGACGAGCAGCCGGGTGATGCGCATGAAGACCCCGTTCTGTTCCGGTTACGCTCCTTCCACATCTAGCGAGCACCGGACGGCTCGGGGCCGGACTTCACCCGTCAGTCGGGTCATCGTCACCGTGTTCACGGTAAGTGATCAAGGTCCGCCAGAACAGCAGCGGCCGGACCGTGCTCCCGGGCAGCAGGCGGGCCGCGTCGCGGCGCACCTCGGCCAGGGTCGGGAAGTCGTCGACGACCGGGGCTTTCGGGCCTTCTTCGGGACCGCCGTTCAGCCGCTCTCCGGCGTAGACCACCAGCCGCGCGAGCGCGTTGACCGGGACCGCCGCGACAGCTCGCGCCCAGTCCGCGGGCGTGCTGGGTCTCGCCAGGCCGAGCACCACGAGCACGCCGCCCGGCACCAGCGCGCGGCGCAGCTTGGTGACCGTCTCGAACGGCATGTGGTGCAGGGAGGCCAGGCACGAGACGTAGTCGTAGTGCCGCTCGGGCAGGGCGTCGGTGGTGATGTCGGCCTGCCGGTAGACGATCTCGCCGGGGCCCGGCGACCCCAGCCCCGCCGCCGCCCCGACCATCGCGGCCGAGACGTCGACCGCCTCCACCGCCATGCCGGTCGCGGCCAGCCGCCGGGCGAACCGGCCGGTGCCGCACCCGACGTCCAGCGCGATCCCCGGGCCCGGCGGCAGCAGATCCAGCAGCAGCGGGTGGTAGTGGTCGTTGTGGTTGAACGGCATGCGTCGAGAGTGCCACCGGCGGCGCACGTAGACTCGTCTGGTCAGGTGAATCCCGGTCCGGAGGAGAGTCAGTGCCGCAGGATGAGACAGGTCGCAGGCCGGACCTGTCGGATCTGGACAGCTTCGCGGGCGTCGACGAACTGGGGTCGTCGGGCTACGAGGAGTCCGACGACCACGACCCGGAACTGGACGTCCGCGACACCGCGTTCGAGGCGGGCGGCGGCGCGCGCGGCGGGATCGGCGGCGTCGGCCAGCTGGGCGACAACCTCGCCACCGGACCGGTGCCCGACCTGACCGTGCCCGAGGACACCGAGCTGCACGAGCTCGACGACCAGGGCGAACCCGAGGTCTACGGCAGCCCGGACGGCCCCGAGGCCCGCCGCGAGCTGCTGGCCGTCGAGGCCGAGCTGAACCAGCGCTGGCCGGAGACGAAGATCGAGCCGTCGCTCACCCGCATCTCCGCGCTGACGCAGCTGCTGGGCGAGCCGAACCGCGGCTATCCGGTGCTGCACGTCGCCGGCACGAACGGCAAGGGCTCGACGGCCCGCATGATCGACGCGCTGCTGACCCGGATGGGCCTGCGCGTCGGCCGCTACACGAGCCCGCACCTGCAGCTGGTCACCGAGCGGATCGCGCTCGACGGACGACCGATCTCCGCCGCGCGCTACGCCGAGCTGTGGCAGGACATCGCGCCGTACGTGTCCATGGTGGACGGTGCGGCCGCGGACGGCGTCGCGATGAGCAAGTTCGAAATCCTCACCGGGATGGCGTTCGCCGCGTTCGCCGACGCGCCGGTGGAGGCCGCCGTGCTCGAAGCCGGCCTGGGCGGCGCCTGGGACGCCACGAACGTCGCGGACGCCGACGTCGCCGTCATCACCCCGATCGGCCTCGACCACGTCGAGTACCTCGGCCCGGACATCCTCGGCGCGGCGCGCGAAAAGGCGGGCATCATCAAGCCCGGCTCGGTCGCGGTCATCGGCGAGCAGGACCCCGAGGTGCTGAAGGTGCTGCTGGAACGCGCGGTCGAGGTCGACGCTGCGGTCGCGCGCGCGGGCAGCGAGTTCGGCGTGCTCGAGAAGGAGATCGCCGTCGGCGGGCAGCTGCTGAAGCTGCAGGGCCTCGGCGGGGTGTACGACGAGATCTTCCTGCCGCTGCACGGCGCCCACCAGGCCGCGAACGCCGCGCTCGCGCTGGCCGCGGTCGAGGCGTTCTTCGGCGCCGGCAAGGACAGGCAGCTGGTCGTCGAGGCCGTGCGCGAGGCGTTCGCCGAAGTCGAGACGCCGGGACGGCTGGAGCGCGTCCGCTCGGCACCCACCGTGCTGCTCGACGCGGCGCACAACCCGCACGGCGCCCGCGCGCTCGCGACGACCGTGGCCGAGGAGTTCGCCTTCCGCCGCCTGGTCGCGGTGGTCGGCGTGATGGCCGAGAAGGACGCCCACGGCATCCTCGACGCGCTGGAGCCGGTGGTCTCCGACATCGTCGTGACGCGGAACTCGTCGCCCCGCTCGATGCCGCTGGAAGAGCTGAACCAGCTGGCGATCTCGGTGTTCGGCGAGGACCGCGTGGTCGCGGAGACGGACCTGGAGACGGCGATCGAGACGGCGATCGCGCTGGTGGAGACCAGCGACGACCCCGAAGAGCCCTTGGCGGGCGGCGGCGTGCTGGTCACCGGCTCGGTGGTCACCGCGGGCGAGGCGCGCACGCTGTTCGGGAAGGAGCCGGCGTGACCGCGCAGGACGCACCGAAGCCGAAGGATCCGATGAAGGGCTTCCGCGGCGTGATGTCGGGGACGCTGATCATGGAGGCGATCACGGTCGCCCTGGCGCTCCCGGTGGTCAACAAGCTCGGCGGCGGGATCTCCACGGGCACCGGCTGGACGGTCATCGCCGTGGCCGTCGTGCTGCTCCTGACCTGCGGGTTCGTCAAGCGGACGTGGGCGGTGCCGCTCATCCTCGCGCTCCAGGCGGTGCTCATCGCGCTGGTGTTCTGGCTGCCCGCGATCGCCGTGCTCGGCGTGATCTTCCTGGCCGTCTGGCTGTGGCTGCTGTGGCTGCGCCGCGACGTGGCCCGCCGCATGGCGGCCGGCACGCTGGCGAGCCAGCAGCCCCAGCCCTGACTCACGGGTGCGGCGCCGCTTGGCAGGCCCGCACTTCGGTGGTGAGCGCCTCGAGGGCGTCGAGGGCGGCGGCCGGGACGTCGAGGCGGTAGATCCGGTGCGGGCCCGCCCGGCTCACCGCGAGCAGGCGGGCGTCGAGCAGGATCCGCAGGTGCCGCGACACGGTGGACTGCGGCAGTCCGAGCGCGGACTGCACCTCGCCGACCGTGGCGGCCCCGCCGCGGTCGAGGAACACCCCGACGATCTGCACCCGGGTCGCTTCGCCGAGGGCCCGCAGCACGGGCAGGGCCGTGGTCAGGGCGTCCTGGATCACGCGCTCACCCGCTCCAGCAGGTCTTCGATCCGGTCGGCCGGCAGGCCGTGCCGACGTCCGAGTTCGACCCAGTCCCGCAGCATCCGGAGTGTCTGCGTACCGTGCCCGCCGAAGTGGCCGCGGAGGTAGTGCGGCACGTCGAACGGCGCCAGCCGGGGGAGCACCGCCAGTGCCACGCGCACCGCGTGCGGGCTCACCGGACGCGGCGCCGGGGCCCCGAATTCGGCCGCGACCGCGTTGCGCGCCTGAGTCGCGGCCGCCGCGAGCCGCCGCGAGGACCGGCGGGCAGCCGTGAGGTCGAAGTCCTCGGCATGCAGCCCGGCCACGACGGGCATCGTGGCCGCCGCGGACACCAGGGGAGCCCAGAGCGGCGCGGTCCGCGACCACCGCGGGTGGGTGAACAAGGACCGCAGTGACGCCGACGCGGGACCGGCGACCGTGAACCGGACCCGCGCGGGCGGCCACCACCACGTCGGATCGGCACCGCCGGCGAAGAACTCCGGAACCACCAAGCCCCACGGCCGGTCGCCCGCCAGTTCGCGAAGCAGTTCCACTTCCGACGGCACCTGCGTGACCGCCGCGACGATCGGCGACTGCCCGAGCAGCTCGGCGACGCCCGGCGAGGCGGGCGAGGCCGTGCTGATCACCATGTCCCAGCCCGTTGCCCGCTCGCCGGCCGTCACCAGTTCGACGCTCCGCCGCTCGACCCGCCGGGCAGTGCGCAGCCGGCGGGTCCCGACGAGCCGGGACTCCGCCGTCCGCTCGCGCACCGCGAACCCGACCCGGTGCCCGGTGGCCATGGACGTCGCCAGCACCCCGGCCACCGGGCCGTGCCCCACCACGAGAACGCGCATGCCCGCACTATATCCGCATATCCGGATATAGTGCTAGTGCAGCACGACGGTCCGCAGCGCGGGCGAGCGCAGGATGTCGGATTCGCAGAAGCGTTCCTTCACCCATTCACCGCGGCTGTAGAGCTTCGTCTGGTCGCTGAAGTACGGCGACTCCGGGTTGGCCGACTGCGAGTACGTCAGCAGCGTCGAGGAGTCCGGGCACGCGCGCCCGCTGAACCCGACGACCTGGATGTAGCTGGAGCCGTGCGCGACTTCGGTGTTCCCGTGCGCCGGGTCCCACTGCGGCGTCATCACGTTGAGCACGCCGAGGAGGCCCTGCGCGCCGTGGATGGGGATGCGCTCGCCGTTCCGCGTGACGGACTGGCCGTCGCGCAAGCGTGCGTCCGGGGCGAGTCCCGCCGCGCGAAGCTCGGCGAGCGCGTCCCCGAATGCCTGCCGGACACCCGCGTCGCCGACGTTGAGCGTGTTCGGCGTGGTCAGCGGCGCCTTCGGGTCGAACGGCACGGTGAACCGGGCAACCCCGCCGAGCCGCACGGCAAACCGTTGGAACAGCAGCGAACCACGGCTGTCGAGCGAATACGTGTGGTCCCAATTCGCCAGCGCGGTGCACGCCGGGCCGACCGGCACCGGGCCGGACGACGACGGTGCCTGCCCGTCCGGGAACGACGCGCACAGCTTCGCCAGATCCGCCGCCGCCAGGTCGGCGAACAGGCTGTGGTCGGCGAAGAGCATCTGCTTCATCGAGTCCGTGGTGAACCCGCCCTTTTCGGCCGTGAGCAGTGCTTCCCGGGTCCGCGGGTTGCGCTCGGTGGCCTGGTCTCCGACGATGTGCGGGTACCCTGTGATCGGCGCCTTCGCGTTCGCCAGCCAGGCGCTGTCGTTCGTGTTCAGCTCGTAGTCACGGCGTTGCTGCTGCGGCAGCCGGGACGGCGCGAAGATGCCCGGTTCCACCGCGCCGGGGTCGGAACCCCACTGGCAGGACGACTTCCCACCGTCCAAAATGGCCAGCTGATCGCCGGGGAAGGTCTGGCGCCCCAAGGGAGTGCTGCACTTCTCCGCCAGCTCGTCGGTGACGTGCGGGACGACCTGGATGTCGGCGTAGAGCGCGTTGCCCGCCCGGTCGGTCGCGATGGTGTTGACCCACGGCACGCCCTGCGTACGGCTGAGCGCGCCGGCGATGTCGGCCGTGCTGCGGGCCTGGTCGAGTTCGAACCACGTGTTCAGCCCGCGCAGGTTGGTCGCGTTGGCGTCGCGCAGCGCGTACGCCGACTTCGCCGTCCACGGCACCGGGAACCCGTCGACGTCGTTCAGCACCGGGCCGTACCGCGTCGACCAGAACGTCTGCCGGACCGGCTTCAGCGAGCCGTCGGCCTGGCGCACCTGGACCGTGACGTCACGGGAGGTCATCTTCTCGGCCTTGCCGTCGACGAGGTACGTCGTCGGGTCGCCGGGCGTGAGCGGCACCTCGAACAGGCCGAACGTGACCGGTGTGGACACCGTGTGCGTCCAGGCCGCGTCCGCGGTGTGCCCGATCATCACGAACGGCATGCCGAGCAGGCTCGCCCCGGCCACGTCGACCCGGCCCGGGATGGTCAGCTGGCTCTGCCAGAACCGCCGTCCGTCGTGCCACGGGTAGTGCGGATTGCCGAGCAGCACACTGCCCTGGCCCGCCGCGGTCCCGTCACTGCCGATGGCGATGCCGTTGCTGCCGAGGCCGCCCTTGCCGAGCCCGTCCCGCAGGCTCGCGGACAGCTGTGCGGCCGTGCCCGGAGCCGGCGAAGGCGCACCGGACGGCGGCGTCGCGAACAGCCCTTCGGTGACGAAACCCAGGCCACCGGTGACCGCGATCGCGTAGAAGTGCCGGTAGAAGTCCCGTTCGGTGATCGGCCGGACCCAGTCCGCGCCGCGGCAGGCCGGATCGGAGATCCCGGACCGGCCGGTGCGCGCCAGGTAGGCGTTGAAGCCCTTGACGTAGCCGGCCACGATCTCGCGGACTTCGCGCCGCGGGCCCTGCGGCGCGGGTTGCGCGACCAGCCGGTCGACGATCCCCGAATCGTTGAGCTGCTGGAAGAAGAGGTCGCTGTGCAGGTTGCTGTCCGCCTCGGACAGCGACTCGTAGCCCTCGCCGTCGGGGCCGAAGTACCGCGACCGCTGCGCGCTCACCGTGACGTAGATCTTCGCGAGCTCGCAGACGTTGTCCGTCGCCGCGGCGAACCCGTACCCGTAGCCGAGGCCGCCGAAGTCCTTGGCGACGATGTGCGGGATGCCGTGTTCGGTATAGCGGACAACGGCTTTCGCGCCGTCTTCGCCCGCCGAAGCCACCCCGGTGCCGAGCGCGGTCACCGACAGCGCCGCCGCGAAAACGGCCAAGCCTTTCCTGAAGAGTGTCATTCGTACCCCCTTGTCGTGATCACCACGCTACCGACGGCGATCGCCTGCGGGTATGGGGGAAAACCCCAGTATTCGTTCATCCGCGCGCAAACCCGCGTTGGCCGCGGCGGGATAGAAACCGCGCATGACCGAACCGACCCCTTCCCGCCGTTCGCTACTCAAGGCCGGCCTCACCGGCGCTTCCGCCGTCGCCGCGGGCCTCGTCCTGCCGTCCACGGCCTTCGCCGCGGTCCCGCTCGTCCGCACCGGACGGCCCGCCCTCACCCACGGCGTCCAGTCCGGGGACGTCACCCCCGGCTCGGCGATCGTCTGGTCCCGGGCGGACCGGCCGTCGCGGCTGGTCGTCGAGATCGCGCGGGACCCGTCGTTCCGGCACGCCCGCCGGGTGCCCGGCCCGGTGGCGGGCCCGGACAGCGGCGGTACCGGCAGCGTGCGCGTCGCCGCCCTGCAGCCCGGCACCGAGTACCACTACCGCGTCACCGCCGAAGCACTCGACGGGCGCACCACGAGCGAACCGCTGACCGGCCGGTTCGCCACCGCGCCGGTGGGCCGCCGCGACACCCGGATCGTGTGGTCCGGCGACGTCGCCGGGCAGAACTGGGGAATCAACCCGGCACTGGGCGGGATGACGATCTTCTCCGCGATGGCCAACCGCTGCCCGGACCTGTTCCTGCACAGCGGCGACACCGTGTACTCCGACGGCCCGCTGACCGAAACCGTCACCCTCCCCGGCGGCCGGACCTGGCACAACGTCGTCACGCCGGAGAAGTCGAAGGTCGCCGAGACGCTCGACGAGTTCCGCGGCCAGCACGCCTACAACCGGCTCGACGACAACTTCAAGCGCTTCGCCGCGCAGGTTCCGGTCTATGCCCAGTGGGATGATCATGAAGTCCTGAACAACTGGTACCCGGGCAAGATCCTCGACAACCCGGCCTACACCGAAAAGCGCGTCGACGTCCTCGCGCCGCGGGCGTACCAGGCGTTCCACGAGTGGCACCCGATCGACGCCCGCCAGGCCGTCGACGGGCGCGTCTACCGCAGCTTCCGCTACGGCTCGCGGGCCGAAATCTTCGTGCTGGACATGCGGACCTACCGCAACGCCAACACCGCGGACCAGACCAAGCCGGGCTACATCCTCGGCGACGCGCAGGCCCGCTGGCTGGCCGACGCGCTCGGCCGCAGCACCGCGACGTGGAAGATCGTCCAGGCCGACATGCCGCTGGGCCTGGTCGTCCCGGACGGCACCGCGATCGAAGCGGTGGCGAACAACCTGCCGGGCGCGCCGGGTGGGCGGGAGACCGAGCTGGCCTGGGTGCTGCGGGAGATCCAGCGCCGCCGCGTGCGCAACGTCGTCTGGCTGACCGCGGACGTCCACTACACGGCCGCGCACCACTACTCACCCGACCGGGCGGCGTTCCAGGACTTCGACCCGTTCTGGGAGTTCGTGTCCGGGCCGCTGAACGCGGGCGCGTTCGGGCCCAACCAGCTCGACCCGACGTTCGGCCCCGAAGCGGTGTTCGTGCACGCCCCGCCGTCGGCGAACACCGCCCCGATCGACGGCTTCCAGCACTTCGGCGAGCTGAACATCGACGGCGCGAGCGGGGACCTGACGGTGGACCTGCGCGACGCCACCGGCGCGTCGCTGTGGTCGAAGAAGCTGCACCCGCAGGGCCGCTGAGCAGGGTCGGCTACGCTCACGCGCACCGACACCCACCCGCACAATGACATCCGGGGCTTCGTCCCGAGCCGGGGGCTCCGCCGCCCGGACCCCGAAAACAGTAGTAAGGAGAAACACCGTCGTGACTGAACGCACGCTGGTCCTGGTCAAGCCCGATGGCGTCGCGCGCGGCCTCGTCGGCGAGGTCCTCTCGAGGATCGAGCGCAAGGGCCTGAAGCTCGCCGCCCTCGAGTTGCGGACCGTTCCGCAGGCACTGGCCGAGGAGCACTACGCCGAGCACAAGGAGCGTTCGTTCTTCGGTGACCTGCTGGAGTTCATCACCTCGGGCCCGCTCGTCGCCATCGCCGTCGAGGGGCCGCGCGCCATCGCCGCGTTCCGCCAGCTCGCCGGCGGCACCGACCCGGTCGAGAAGGCCACCCCGGGCACCATCCGCGGTGACTTCGCGCTGGAGACCCAGTACAACCTGGTGCACGGCTCGGACTCGCCGGAGTCGGCCGAGCGCGAGCTGAAGCTCTGGTTCCCCGACCTGTGACCGGCACCGGGGCCACGTTCGCGTGGCCCCGGTTCCACTCTCCGGAGCCCTCATGACGACGATGCCGTTCCCGGCGCGTGACTACCTGCCCGTGCTGCGGGAGCTGACGGGCGCGTTCGCCGACGCCCTGCGCACCGGCGACCCGGCCGCTCCGGTGCCGGACTGCGCGGGCTGGACGCTGGCCGACCTCGGCACCCACCTCGGGAACGTGCACCGCTGGGCCGCGACGATCGTCACCACCGGGGACGTGCAGCCGCAGAACTTCGAAGACGGCCCCGGCGGCGCCGACTGGTACGCCGAGAGCGCCCAGCTGCTGCTCGAAGCGCTCGACGCAGCCACGCCCGAAGACCCGTGCTGGCACTTCGGCGGCACCGCGAAGACGAAGGCGTTCTGGTTCCGCCGCCAGGTCCACGAAACCGCCGTCCACCTCGCCGACTCGGGGAGCGACCACGTGCTCGACCCGGCCGTGGCCGCGGACGGCGTCGACGAGGTCCTCGGCACGCTCCTGCCGCGTGTGACGCGCTGGCACGCCGTTCCGCGGCTGCCCGGGCCGGTTTCGCTGCGCGCCACCGACACCGGCGACGTCTGGACCGTGCACCCCGGCGAGCCGCCCGCGCTGGGCCCGGCCGCTTCCGGTGCCGCGACCGTCGAAGCCCCCGCGCGTGATCTCCAGCTGTGCCTGTGGAAGCGCACCGTCCCGGCCCCGCGCGCGACCGGGGAAGCCGCGGAAACGCTGCTCGCCGCATCCCTCACCCCCTGATGGTGTTCTAGACCATTCAGGCGGCGTTCACCGGGAAGTCTTCCCCCGGCCGTGCCACTGCGCTGTGCTGGTCCGGCTCGCTCTCACTCGATACTGGGGTACCTGGTGAAGAAGTCACGCATCGCGTTGCCGTTCGTCGCCCTGTTCGCGTCGGTGTTCGTCGCCCCGGCCCACGCCGACCCGCTCAAAGCGCCGCTCGGCACGCCGCCGGTCGAGGCCGCGCCCGCCGCGTCGTCGGCCCATGAAGGCCCGGCCGGCTTCGCCGCCGCCGGTCCCGACGACGGGCTCGTCACCGGCAGCGCGACCACCGAGGTCGCGCCCGGGCTGAACCTCACCCAGTTCGACCGGTTCGACCCGGCCGGCTGGATCCGCGGCGACACCCTCGCCGTCGACCTGGGCAGCAAGGTGCTCAAGCCGACCTACCTGAGCCCGGGGACGGTCTCCGCGCGCACGCCGTTGTCGCAGCAGGCCGCCCGTGCGGGCGCGGTGGCCGGGGTGAACGGCGACTTCTTCGACATCAGCGCCACCGGCGCGCCGATCGGCGTCGGCATCGACCGCGGGCAGCTGCAGACCGCCCCCGCGGCCGGGCACAACCTCACCGCGTCGATCACCGACGCGGGCAAGGCGCGGCTGGCTTCGGTCTTCCTCGAAGCGAGCGTGACGCTGCCCGGCGGCACCGTGAAGGCGACCAACTTCAACAGTCCCGTCCTCGACACGGACGCGATCGGCGTCTACACGCCGTCGTGGGGTGCCTCGGCCCGGCGGTCTTCGGTGGCCGGCGCGTCCCGCGTGCTCGAGGTGGAACTGCGCGGCGGTGTCGTCACGCAGGTCCGCACCGCGCCCGCGGACGGCCCGATCGCGGCGGGGACGACGATGCTGCTGGCGCGCGAAGCCGGGGCGGACGCACTGGCCGCGCTCAAGCCGGGCGACGCGGTCGGCGTCACCTACGCGCCGCGTACGGACGCCGGGAAGATCGCGGTCGCGGTGGGCGGCAACGAAGTCCTGCTGCGCGACGGCGTCGTCCAGCCGGTCGACGACGTCGCCCTGCACCCGCGGACCGCGGTCGGCTTCTCCGTCGACGGCCGCCGGATGTGGCTGGCCACTGTGGACGGTCGCCAGTCCGACAGCCGGGGCATGACCGAGCTGGAACTGGCGCGGCACATGAAGAGCCTCGGCGCCGACGACGCGATCAATCTCGACGGCGGCGGGTCGTCGACGCTCCTGGCGCGCAACGAAGGCGAAGCCGCGCCGAGTGTCCGGAACTCGCCGTCCGACGGCGGGGAACGCCTGGTGCCCAACGGAATCGGGTTCGCGACCGTGCCCGGCAGCGGCAAGATCACCGGCTTCGCGCCGGCTCCCGCGGTGGCGGCGGACGGCGCGGACCGCGTGCTGTCCGGCCTCACCCGGCACCTGGTCGCCGACGGCCACGACGAGACGGGCGCCGCGGTCGCCGCCGACCCGCGCTGGAGCACCTCCGACCCGCGGCGGGCGACCGTGACGCGGGGAGTCGTCACCGGCCACGGCCCGGGCGGCGGCGTCGTCGACGTCGTCGCGCGCTCGGGCCGGGTGTCGGGGAAGGCGGCGCTTTCGGTGCTGGGCGAGCCGGTCCGGCTCGGCACGAGCACCGAGCAGGTCGCGCTGTCGGCCGCGGGCGCGAAGAGCACGTTCGAGGTCTACGGCTACGACGCCGACGGCTACGGCACCTGGCTGGAACCCGACGACGTCAAGCTGGACTACGACCACTCGGTCGTGCGGATCGAACCGTCGGGCGACGGGTTCACGGTGACCGCGCTGACCTCCTCCGGCGCGAGCGCGATCACCGCGGCGGCGGCGGGTCTCACCACTCACCTGGGGGTTTCGGCGGGCACGATGGCGCGGGTGGCGTCCCCCTTGGACGGTCCAGCGGGCTGGACGGCGACGGTGTACCCGGCGGTCGTCGGCGCGGCGCTGTCGGCGGCACCAGGGCGGAACGGCCAGGGGCTCGCGCTCGACTACCGGCTCACCGGCACGACTGCCACACGCGCCGCGTACGTCACGCCGTCTTCGCCACTGCCGCTCCCGGACGGCACGCAGAAGATCGGGCTGTGGGTGAACGGCGACGGCAAGGGCGCCTGGCTGCGGGCCGAGCTGCGCGACGCGGCGAACGTCGCGTCCATTGTGGACCTTTCGCTGAGCGTCGACTGGACGGGCTGGCGGTACGTCACCGCCACGGTGCCCGCCGGACTGCCCGCCGGACAGCGCCTGGCCCGCTTCTACGCCGTCGAAAACGTGCCGGACCAGCAGTACGAGGGCCGGCTCGTGTTCGACGACCTGACGTTCGAGGTGGCGCCGGCGACGGCCGTGCCCGCCGACCCGGCCCCGCACGACCCGGCGCTGGTCACGGACGGCTCCCTGGCGGGCGGTCTGCGCATCGCGGTGGTGAGTGACGCGCAGTTCACCGCGGACGACCCGGCCGGGCCGCTGGTCGCCCAGGCCCGGCGCGCGCTGCGGGAAGCCGTCGCGGCGAAACCCGGCCTGGTGCTGATCAACGGCGACTTCGTCGACCGCGGCACGGCACCGGACTTCGCGCTGGCCCGGCAGGTGATCACGGAAGAGCTCGACGGCAAGGTGCCCTGGTACTACGTGCCGGGCAACCACGAGGCGGAGGCCGGCAACGGGCTCTCGAACTTCCAGGCCGTCTTCGGCGTCACGCATCGGGTCGTCGACGTCCACGGCATCCGGCTGGTGCTGCTGGACTCCTCGCGCGGCTCGCTGCGGGCCGGCGGGTTCGACCAGGTCCGGATGCTGCGCTCGGCACTCGACTCGGCGGCGGCCGACCGATCCGTACGCGGAGTCGTCGTCGCGATGCACCACCCGGTGAAGGACCCCAGCCCGACCGGGAACTCCCAGCTCGGCGACCGGAAGGAGGCGGCCCTGCTGACGCAGTGGCTGACCGGGTTCGAGCAGTCGTCCGGCAAACCGGCCGCCGCCGTCGCCTCGCACGCGGGCGTGTTCTCGCTGTCCCGCGTCGACGGGGTGCCGTACCTGGTCAACGGCAACTCGGGCAAGACACCCGCGGCCGCCCCGGGCGACGGCGGCTTCGTCGGCTGGACGCTGCTGCGCGTCGACCCCGCCGACCGCGCCCTGCCGGTGCGGTTCGAGACGCGGCCCAACGTCGACTCGCTGACGCTCACCGGGCCGTCGTCGATGGCGCCCGGCGACCGCGCGGAGGTGCGCGCTTCCGTGCGGCAGGGGGCGCGGGACGTGCCGGTGTCCTATCCCGTGAGCGCGGACTGGCAGGTCGGCCGCGGCGTCGTCGCGTTCGACCCTCCGACGGGCGTCCTGACGGCGTTGCGGCCGGGCGTCGCGCGGCTGTCCGTGACGGTCAACGGGGTGACCCGGACGCTGGTCGTGACCGTGCGCGGCTGACGGGGACACCATCTCCCGGTGTGCCGTGGCGGCTAATCCGTTCGGTTTTTGTCGGTGGTGCGTCCTATGGTGCGAAGCGTGGACGAATCGGAGGAGCGGGAACCGGCACTGGTGCAGGCCAAGGCACTGGTCAAGCGCTTCGGCGAGTTCGAGGCCGTGCGCGGGATCGACGTCGAGGTGCGGCGCGGGGAGTCGTTCGGCTTCCTGGGCCCGAACGGCGCCGGGAAGTCGTCGACCATGCGGATGATCGCGTGCGTGTCGCCGAGGAGCGACGGCGACCTCCGCGTGCTCGGCCTCGACCCGGACGTCGCCGGGCCGCGGATCCGCGCCCGGCTCGGCGTGGTGCCGCAGCAGGACAACCTGGACGTCGAGCTGACCGTCCGGGAGAACCTGCTGATCTACGGCCGGTACTTCGGGCTGTCGCGGGCGGCGGCCCGGCGCAAGGCCGAGGAGCTGCTGGAGTTCGCCCAGCTGGGTGACCGGGCCGAGGACAAGGTCGACCCGCTCTCGGGCGGCATGAAACGGCGCCTGACCATTGCGCGCTCACTGGTCAACGACCCGGAGCTGCTGCTGCTCGACGAGCCGACGACCGGGCTCGACCCGCAGGCCCGGCACCTGCTGTGGGACCGGCTGTTCCGGCTCAAGGCCCAGGGCACGACGCTGATCGTCACGACGCACTACATGGACGAAGCCGAGCAGCTGTGCGATCGGCTGGTCGTGATGGACAACGGCCGGATCGCCGCGGAGGGCTCGCCGGCCGAGCTGATCAGGCGGTACTCCACGCGCGAGGTCGTCGAGCTGCGGTTCGCGTCCGGCGAGCAGGTTTCGGCGGCCCGGCAGGTGGATGGGCTGGCGGAGCGGGTCGAGGTGCTGCCGGACCGGGTCCTGCTGTACAGCGACGACGGCGAGGACACCCTGGAACGCGCGCATTCCCGCGGCGTGCGGCCGTTGTCGAGCCTGGTGCGCCGGAGCTCGCTGGAGGACGTGTTCCTCCGGCTCACGGGCCGGACGTTGGTGGACTGACTCGTGAGGGAGACGAACCGTGCGCGCGGAAAGTGCTCGTCCATGACCCTCGTCAGGGGCGCGGATCCCGGGACCTCCGGCCGCCGCCCGCGGCTCCGGCCGGGTTGCAGGAGGCGGGCATGACGACCGTCGAATCCACCGGCCGGGTGGTCGGCAAGTGGCAGGGCGCCTGGCTGCGCGTCGAGGGGCACTGGACCTGGTACCGCAGGCACTGGCTGTCCACTTTGTACTCCACCGGGCTGCAGCCGGTGCTCTTCCTGGCCGCGATGGGGCTCGGCTTCGGCTCGCAGGTGCGGCCGGGCGCCGTCACCGGCGGCCTGTCCTACCTGCAGTACATCGCGCCCGCGCTGCTCGCCGCCGGTGCCGCGCAGCAGGCGGTCGGCGAGTCCAGCTACCCCGTGCTGTCCGGCTTCAAGTGGCAGAAGGACTACCTGGCGGTCACGGCCACGCCGGTGTCGCCCGGCCAGGTCTTCGGCGGCCACCTGATCTGGTCGGCGCTGCGGCTGACGCTGGCGGGCGTGATCTACGCGTTCGTCGCGCTCTTCTTCGGCGCCTGGACCGGGCCGGGGGTCCTGCTGGTGATCCTCGCGGGCACGGTGACCGGGCTCGCCTGCACCACGCCGATGGCCGCGCTGGCGGCGCGGACCTTCGACGAGGGGCAGCGGTTCGGGCTGATCTTCCGCTTCGTCGTGATGCCGATGACGTTGTTCTCGGGCACGTTCTTCCCGATCTCCCAGCTGCCCGGCGCGATCCGCTGGCTGGCCTGGCTCTCCCCGCTGTGGCACGGCACGCAGCTGGCCCGCGGCGTCAGCGTCGGCGGGGTCGGCGGCTGGGCGGTGCTCGGCCACTTCGCGGTGCTCGTGGCGTTGTTCGCGGCCGGGTGGGCGGCGGCGCACCGGGCCTTCTACCGGAGGCTGGTGGTCTGAATGACGGCCGTCGAGGCCCGTGCCGGGCTGCTGCTGCGGATCCTCCCGCCGGGGCTGTACGCGGGCCGGGCGCGCATGCTCGTCGAGCGCTCGGTCATGGTCTACCGCGGCAGCTGGCTGATCTTCCTGTCCGGCGCGGCCGAGCCGTTCCTCTACCTGCTGGCGTTCCAGCTCGGGTTCGGCAGGCTGGTCACCGAGGTGGCCGGGCCCGGCGGGCACCCGATGAGCTACGTCGCGTTCGTGGCGCCGGCGCTGCTGGCGACGTCGGCGATGAACGGCGCCGTGTTCGAATCGACGTACAACCTGTTCTTCAAGCTGCGCTACGCGAAGCTGTACGACGCGATGCTGGCGACACCGATCGGCCCGCTGGACGTGGCGCTCGGCGAGCTCGGCTGGGCGATGACCCGCGGCGGCATCTACGCGGTGGCCTTCCTGGCCATCGCCGCGGCGATGGGGCTGGTGACCTCGTGGTGGGCACTGCTGATGGTCCCGGCGGCGCTGCTGATCGGGCTGGCCTTCGCGGCGATCGGCATGGCGCTGGTGACGTTCCTGAAGTCGACCTCCCAGTTCGACTACATCCAGCTGGGCCTGACCCCGATGTTCCTGTTCGCGACGACGTTCTTCCCGCTGTCGGTGTACCCGGAGCCGCTGCAGTGGGTGGTCCGCTGCCTTCCGCTCTACCACGGGATCGAGCTGATGCGCGGCCTGGCGACGGGCCTGCTGTCCGGCGGCATGCTGGTCAACCTGGCCTACCTGCTCGTCCTGGGCGTGGTGGGCCTGTGGGCCTCGACGCGCCGGATCGCGAAGCTGCTCCTGACGTGACGCCGGAGGTCACCGAGCCGGATCGGGCCGCCCGGCCGGCGGCGCGACGGCGGCGAGCGCGTCCACCATGCCGTGCCCGTAGAAGCCGTTGAAGCCCTCGTACCCCGCGCAGTAGGCGTCCTGGGTCCCGTCGCCGGTGAGGTCGTAGTCGGCCGGGCACGGCATCGGCATCGCCTGCGCTTCGAGCGTCCGGCGCAGCTGCCGCGGCCGCGCGTCCGGGGCGGCGGACGCCAGGAGCGCGAGCACGCCGGTGACGTGCGGCGCGGCCATCGACGTGCCGCACAGCGGCGCGTACCCGCCGGGCACCGTCGAGAGCACGCACTCGCCGGCTTCCCCGCCCGGCGCCGTGACGTCGATCACGCCGAGGCCGTACGAGCTGTAGCCCGCCTTGACCCGGTCGGCGCCGACGGCGGACACCGCGACGACGTCCCGCAGCCCGGCCGGCAGGGCTTCGCAGCCGGTGCCCGCGCCGGGCGTGCCGGACCGCGCCGACGGCTGCAGGTCGACGGCCTCGTTGGTCGCCGCCGCGACGTTCAGCGTGCCCGCCGAAGTGCTGTACTCGACCGCGCGTGCCAGCGCCTCGTGCACGACCCCGCGGTCGTCGCCGCGGATGCACGACAGCGTCCACGGGTTGACGAAGTAGCTGCTGTTGGTCAGCCGCATGTGCCGTGAGGCAGCCCACATCAGCCCGCAGACCGCGGCTTCGGGGTCGGCGTAGCCGCGGTCGTCGATCACCTTCACCGACGCCACGCGAACCCCGGGAGCCACACCCGTCACCCCGCGCCCGTCGTCGGCCGCGGCGATGATCCCCGCGACGTGCGTGCCGTGCACCGACGTCGTCGGCGCCCACGCGGACGGCGAACGGTCGGGGGCGCCGGTCAGGCAGCCGGCCGAGTCGCCCGCGTCGAGGGCTTCGGCGAGGTCCGGGTGGTCCGGGTCGATCCCGGAGTCGAGGACACCGACGACGACGTCGCGGCGGCCGCCCGCGACCCCGCGCGCCTCGCCGGCGTCGATCATCCGCATGTCCCACTGCCGCGCGCTCAGGTCCGCGGCCGGGACCTTCGCGGGATCGGTCCGGGGCAGCAGCGCCCGGGCCGGCTGCGGCTTGGCCGAGTCCGTCGCGCGCTGCGCGGCCAGCCGCTCGGCCTGGGCGCTGAACGCCCGGTCGAGCCCGATCCGCCCGCCGAAGCCCTGGTCACCGGAGGTGGCGATGGCGACGGCGATCTGCGGGTAGTAGACGGTGGTGGTCCCGCAGGCCCCGGCGATCCGCGCGCGGGCCTCGTCCTCGTCGGTGCCGCGGTCGAAGGTCACGACGTAGCGCAGGGACCGCCCGTGGCCGCAGCCGGGTTCGCCTGCCACCGCCGGACCGGCGGTGACACAACCCGAAAGCGCCAGGACGGTGCACACGGCCGCCCGCAGGGGCCGCGCCAGCAGGGACACCGGACCTCCCACCGGATGCAGGGACCGCGGGGACCGGCGCGCGAGATCCCGGTCACCCCGAGCCGCACGGTAGCCACCGTGTGCCCGGCGGACAAGCGCTGCGGCCAAGTTCCCCCCGGCCGGTGGGCGGGTGGGAGGCGGCACGGCGCGCCCGGCGGCGTGGGCGGAGGTACCGAGTACACCCGGGCAGTCACCCGGTGTGGGATACTCGGGGAGGCCACTGGGCCGCGGGGCGCATGTGAGAGGTGCTGCCTGCGGCGTTGTGGCCCGGTGATGTGCATGATCTTCCGCGGCGCGCGTCGCCGCCCGCGAACCGGGTGGCTGGACGACGTGGCGGGCGGTCCGGGGGCCGCGAGTGCCTTATGCACGCCGCCGAGCAGACCTTTGACCGGGTTGCGCCCCGCCGGAACCGGTGGTGCGTGGCGCCCGGTCGTCGGGCCAGGATTCCCGCCGCTGGTGACCACCACGGCGGAACGAACAGAAAGGGGCCCCTGCGCGGCCGCGTCCCTGCCGGTGAACACCGGCAGACGCGCCCGGGGGCGGAGGAGACATATGTCGAACGCGGAAACACCCGCCGAGCACGCCGGCGGGAATCCCGCCACACCCACGACCGGCCCGCTGGCCGACCTGCCCGCCCGGATCCGGGTGCACGCGCTGGCCAAGCTGCTCGAGTCGCACAGCCGGGACGTCCTCGCGAAGCTGGCCGAGCTGGGCGAAAGCGTCCGGAGCGCGCAGTCGAGCGTGACCAGGGAAGTGGCGCTCAAGGTGGCCGAGGCCTTCACGCCCGGCGACGTCGAAGAAGAAGCCCCCGCCGAGGCGTCTCGGCAGCCCGAGCGCCCGCCGGTGCCGCCGGTGCCGGAGGTGTCGTCGGTGTCGTCGGCGGAGGCCGAGAAGCCGCGGCCGCGGCAGAAGACCCGCGCGCACCTGCCGGTGTTCGCCGCGCCTTCGCCGGTGTTCCTGCCGCCGGAGCCGCCCGCCGCGAAGCCGTCCCGGAAGCCGGTCGACCCGTTCGCGGAGCCGCCGTCCCGCCCGGAGCCCGAGGTGGCCGAGGAAGCGGAGGCGGAGGACACGACGCCGGTCACCGACCCGGGCGCCGACGACGACGAGGACGCCGGCAGCCGGCGCCGTCGCCGCCGGGGCCGTCGCGGCCGTGGCCGGGGCAAGGGCGCCGACGGCGGCGACGAGACCACCGAGAACGAGGACGACCAGGTCGAAGAGCCGCGTCGTAAGGGCCGCAACGGGGACGAAAAGCCCGAAGCGGACACCGAAGAGGCGGAGGAAGCCGCCGTCGAGACCGACGCCGACGCCGACGAGGGCGAAGGGGAGGGCGGCACCAGGCGCCGTCGCCGCCGCCGTCGCCGCAAGGGCTCGGACGGCGAAGACGCCGAGGCCACCGGCACCGACGACCCGCCGAACACGGTCACGCACGTCCGCCAGGCCAAGGCCGAGGCCGCCGAGCGCCCGGCGCGCGACGAGGTGCGCAGCGTCCGCGGCTCGACCCGCCTGGAGGCCAAGCGCCAGCGCCGCCGTGACGGCCGCGAGGCGGGCCGCCGCCGCGCCCCGATCCTGTCCGAGGCCGAGTTCCTGGCCCGGCGCGAGTCGGTCGAGCGCACCATGGTCGTCGCGGAGCACGGCGACTCCACCCAGATCGCGGTCCTCGAGGACGGCGTCCTCGTCGAGCACTTCGTCACGCAGTCGGGCTCCGGCTCGATCGTCGGCAACGTCTACCTCGGCCGCGTCCAGAACGTGCTGCCCAGCATGGAAGCCGCGTTCATCGACATCGGCCGCGGCCGCAACGCCGTCCTGTACGCCGGCGAGGTCGACTGGGACGCCGCCGGCCTGGAGGGCAAGGCCCGCAAGATCGAGCAGGCGCTGTCCACCGGCGACTCGGTGCTGGTCCAGGTGACCAAGGACCCGGTCGGCCACAAGGGCGCCCGGCTGACCACGCAGATCTCGCTGCCCGGCCGCTTCCTGGTCTACGTGCCCGCGGGCGGCGCCACCGGCATCTCCCGCAAGCTGCCGGAGAACGAGCGTCGCCGGCTCAAGGACATCCTCAAGCGGATCGTCCCGGAGGACGCGGGTGTGATCATCCGCACCGCCTCCGAGGGGATCGGCGAGGAGGAGCTGGGGCGTGACGTCGACCGCCTGAAGGCCCAGTGGGACGTCATCAAGGAGAAGGCCGCCGCCGGTTCCGGCAAGAAGGGCGGCGCGCCGACCATGCTCTACGAAGAGCCGGACCTGCTGGTCAAGGTCGTGCGTGACCTGTTCACCGAGGACTTCACCAAGCTGGAGATCCAGGGCAACCGGTCGTGGGAGACGATCAACGACTACGTCCGGCACGTCGCGCCGGAGCTGACCGACCGGCTGAGGCGCTACGTCGGCACCGGCAACGCGTTCGCCGACCACCGGATCGACGAGCAGATCACCAAGGCCCTCGACCGCAAGGTCTGGCTGCCGAGCGGCGGTTACCTGGTCATCGACCGCACCGAGGCGATGACGGTGATCGACGTCAACACCGGCAAGTTCACCGGTTCGGGTGGCAACCTCGAGGAGACGGTGACCCGCAACAACCTGGAGTCGGCGGAGGAGATCGTCCGCCAGCTCCGGCTGCGGGACATCGGCGGCATCATCGTGATCGACTTCATCGACATGGTGCTCGAGTCCAACCGCGAGCTGGTGCTGCGCCGCCTCACCGAGTGCCTCGGCCGCGACCGCACGCGCCACCAGGTCGCCGAGGTCACCTCGCTCGGCCTGGTCCAGATGACCCGCAAGAAGATCGGCACGGGCCTGCTGGAGGCGTTCTCCACGCCGTGTGAGCACTGCAAGGGCCGGGGCGTGCTCGTCTCGACCGAGGTGCAGCGCACGAACGGCGGCTCGCCCTCCCAGGGCGGGAACGGCAACGGCGGGAACGGCGGCGGTGGCGGTGGCGGGGAGAAGAGCTCCCGCCGGTCGCGCGGCCGCGGCAAGGGCGACGAAGCCGCCAAGGCGGAGGCCGAGGGCGCCGTCAAGGCCGAGGTGCACGCGGTCCCGCCGCCCGAAAAGCGCGAGTCGATCGCGTCCGCGGTGGCGGCGATGGCGAACGCCTCGAAGGTCGCCAAGGAGCACGACCACGGCACCCTGAACGGGCACGTCCCCGAGCCCGCCAGGGAGGTCGCGGACGTCCCGGCGACCACGGAGGCGGACGAGACGCCGGTGGCGGCCGAACCGCCCGCGGAACCCGCCCAGGAGGTCGCCGGCACCCCGGTGACCACCGAAGCGGACCAGGCGCCGGTGCCGCAGGAAGACGAGCCCGAGGTCGAGGCGTCGTCGGCTCCCGAGCCGGCGGAAGAGCCCGTCAACGAGTCTTCGGAGCCGGCCCAGCCGGTCGCCGAACCCGAGGTCAGCGTGCCCGAACCGGCCGTGCGCTCCACCCGGCGCCGTCCGCGCCGGGCGGCGTCGCGGCCGGCGGGCCCGCCGGTGCACGCCTCGGATCAGAGTCAGTGAACGACTAGGGGGACCCCGGTGGTAACGCACCGGGGCACCCCACGTAACCTGTAGTACGGCCTGCCACCAGAGCAGGTCGCTGCGCGAGTCCAGGACCGCCGTTCCATCAGGTGGGCCGATCGCGCGGGCCCCCACCCATTGTCGAGTAATGCAGGAGACTTCCGTGTCGGCGTACGCGATCGTCAAGACCGGCGGCAAGCAGTACAAGGTGGCCGTCGGCGACGTCGTCGAGGTCGAGAAGCTCGAGGGCGAGCCGGGCACCGAGCACATCCTCCCCGCCGTTTTGTACGTCGACGGTGGCGATGTCACCACGGACGCCGACGCGCTGGCGAAGGTCTCGGTCACCGGCAAGGTCGTCGAGCAGACCAAGGGTCCGAAGATCCGGATCCACAAGTTCAAGAACAAGACGGGCTACCACAAGCGCCAGGGTCACCGGCAGAAGCTGACCCGCGTCGAGGTCACCGCCATCTCCCTGTAAGGGCTTCTCCGGATCTTCGTTTCAGGCTGAGATTTTTCAAGAAGGGCTTTCGCTATGGCTCACAAGAAGGGTGCGTCCAGCTCCCGCAACGGTCGTGACTCGAACGCGCAGCGCCTCGGCGTCAAGCGCTACGGCGGCCAGGAAGTCAACGCGGGCGAGATCCTGATCCGCCAGCGCGGCACCAAGTTCCACCCCGGCGTGAACGTCGGCCGTGGCGGCGACGACACGCTGTTCGCCCTGGCCGCCGGTGCGGTCCAGTTCGGCGAGAAGCGTGGCCGCAAGACGGTCAACATCGTCGTGCCGTCGGAAGCCTGATTCGGCTTCTGTCTAGACCTCTGACGAGGGGTGGGGCCGGAATATCCGGTGCCACCCCTCGTTTGTTTTTGTGTCCGATCTTCCGCAGGTGAAAGAGGCAAGTCATGGCGTCCCGGTTCGTGGACCGTGCGGTGATCCACCTGACCGCAGGTGACGGTGGGAACGGCTGCGCCTCGGTGCACCGCGAGAAGTTCAAGCCCCTCGGTGGCCCGGACGGCGGCAACGGCGGCAACGGCGGCGACGTCCTGCTGGTCGTCGACCCGAACGTGCACACCCTGCTCGACTTCCACTTCCGCCCGCACGCCAAGGCCGGCAACGGCAAGATGGGCCAGGGCGGCAACCGCGCGGGTGCGGCGGGGGAGACGCTGACGATGAAGGTGCCGTCCGGCACCGTCGTGTTCACCGAGGACGGCGAGCTGGTCGCCGACCTGATCGGCCCGGGCACCACGTTCGTCGCCGCCCAGGGCGGCCGCGGCGGTCTCGGCAACGCCTCGCTGTCGTCGAAGGCGCGCAAGGCACCCGGGTTCGCGCTGCTCGGCGAGCCGGGCGAGACCCGGAACCTGACGCTGGAGCTGCGCTCGGTCGCCGACGTCGGCCTGCTCGGCTTCCCGTCGGCCGGCAAGTCGTCGCTGATCTCGGTGCTGTCCGCGGCCAAGCCGAAGATCGCCGACTACCCGTTCACCACGCTGGTGCCGAACCTCGGCGTCATCACCGGCGGCGACACGGTGTTCACGATGGCCGACGTGCCCGGCCTCATCCCCGGCGCGTCCGAGGGCAAGGGCCTCGGCCTCGACTTCCTCCGCCACATCGAGCGCTGCGCGGTGCTGGTGCACGTCGTCGACTGCGCGACGCTCGACCCCGGCCGTGACCCGCTGTCCGATGTGGACGCTCTGGAGGCCGAGCTCGCCAAGTACACGCCCAGCCTCGGCGGGAAGCTCGAGGAGCGGCCGCGGGTCGTCGTCCTCAACAAGATCGACGTCCCGGAGGCGGCCGAGCTGGCCGAGTTCGTCCGGCCGGAGCTGGAAGCCCGCGGCCTGCCGGTGTTCGAGGTTTCGACGGCGTCCCGCAAGGGCCTGCGGGAGCTGACCTTCGCACTCGCGGCGATCGTCGAGAAGTACCGCGAGGCGCAGCCGGTGCTGGAGCCGGAGAAGATCGTGCTGCGGCCGCTGGCCGTCGACGACTCCGGGTTCACCGTCGAGGCCGACCCCGAGGAAGAGGGCGCGTTCATCGTGCGCGGCGCGCGGCCGGAGCGCTGGATCCGCCAGACCGACTTCGGCAACGACGAAGCCGTCGGCTACCTCGCCGACCGGCTCAACCGCCTCGGCGTCGAGGACCAGCTGGCGAAGCTCGGCGCGCGGCCCGGCAGCCCGGTCACGATCGGCGACGTCCAGTTCGAGTGGGAGCCGTCGACGCCGAGCGTCGCGATGCACCTGTCCGGGCGTGGCACCGACGTCCGGCTGGAACGCAACGACCGGATCGGCGCGACCGAGCGCAAGGAAGCCCGCCGGATCCGGCGCGAAGGCACGGACGAGTTCGAGGACGACCTGGACGCCGACGAGTGAGCGGCACTCGCGAAGCCATCGCCGCCGCGCGGCGGCTGGTGGTCAAGGTCGGCTCGTCGGCGCTGACCACCGCGGGCAGCGGGCTCGACCCGGCCCGGCTGGACGCGCTGGTCGACGCGATCGCCGAGCGCGTCGCCCGGGAGACCCAGATCGTCCTGGTGTCGTCGGGCGCGATCGGCGCGGGCTTGGCCCCGCTTTCGCTGGGCAAGCGTCCTCGCGATCTCGCGACGCAGCAGGCGGCGGCGAGCGTCGGCCAGCTGGCGCTGGCGCACGCGTACGCCGAGTCGTTCGGGCGGTACGCGCTGACGGTCGGCCAGGTGCTGCTGACCTCCGACGACGTCGTCCGCCGTTCGCACTACCGGAACGCGCAGCGGACGTTCTCGCGGCTGCTGGCGCTGGGCGCGGTCCCGGTCGTGAACGAGAACGACACGGTGGCCACCGAAGAAATCCGCTTCGGCGACAACGACCGCCTGGCGGCGCTGGTGGCCCACCTCATCGGCGCCGACGCGCTGATTCTCTTGTCCGATGTGGACGGTCTCTACGACGGTGACCCGCGGGACGGAGCCACCCGCAAGCTGACCGAGGTCCTGTCCGAGTCCGATGTGGACGGTATCTCGGTCGGCATGTCCAGCTCGGGCCTGGGCACGGGCGGCATGGTGTCCAAGCTGGCGGCGGCCCGCACGGCGGCGGGCGCGGGCATCCCCGTGCTGCTGGCAGCGGCTTCCGAAGCCTCGGCGGCACTGACTTCCGCTTCCCCGGGAACAGCGTTCGCCCCGGCGGACACCCGCCTGTCGGCCCGCCGGTTCTGGCTGGGCTACGCGGCGGACACGACGGGCAGGCTCCGCCTGGACGACGGCGCGGTGACGGCGGTGGTCCGCCGCCGGAGATCCCTGCTGGCGGCCGGCATCACGGGCGTGGAAGGCGACTTCCAAGCGGGTGACGTGGTGGACCTGGTGGACGCGAAGGACCGCCCGGTGGCCCGTGGCGTAGTGGCCTTCGACGCGACGGAGCTCCCGGAGCTGATCGGCCACTCGACCCCCGAACTCCCGGCGGAACAACGCCGCGAAGTAGTCCACGCCGACGACCTGGTCCCCCTCCGCCGCTGACCCGCACCCCTTGTGCACCAAGGGGCATCACCGGTGATCGCGGGGGCACCACTCGTGATCGGCCGTGTCGGCCCTTCAATCACGTGTGATGCCCCTCCAATCACGCGTCATGCCTCCTCAATCACGGCTGATGCCCGCTCCGTCACGGGCGATGCCTCTCGGCACACAAGTGATTCCCCTCGAGTCCGGCTGACGGCCCGGGCTCAGCCCAGGGAGACCAGCCGGGCGCCGCCGTCGGCCTCCAGGACCGTGCCGGTCAGGTTCGGGTTCGTCGCCGCCAGCGTCACCACCTCCGCCACGTCGTCGGCCGTCGCGACGCGGCGGGCCGGGATCGAAGCCGCCGTCTGCGCGAAGAACCCGTCCCGCATCTCCTCCGGGAACCCGCTCCACCAGGCCGTGTCCACCACGCCCGGCGAAACGGCGTTGACCCGCCGCGGCGCCAGCTCGACGGCGAGGGGTTTGACCAGCGCTTCGACCGCCGCGTTGAGGGCGCCGATCCCGGCCGTGCCCGCCATCGCCGCCCGGGCGGTGATGGCGCTGAGCAGCGTGATCGAGCCGTCCGCGGCCAGGTGCGGCAGCACGGCCTGGATGGTGGTCAGGTGCGCCCAGAACTTCGCGTCGAACGCCCGCCGCAGCATCGCGAGGTCCAGTGAATCGATCGGCCCCATGCCTTCGGTGCCGGAGAGGCTCACCACCAGGACGTCGACCGTCCCGAGCGATCCGGCCAGCGCGGCCATCGCTTCGGCGTCGCCGCCGTCGGCCTGGTGCCCGGTCAGCTGCGGGTCGCTCGCCGCGACGTCGTCGAGGCGTTCCTTGCCGCGCCCGGTGACGTGGACGTCGTATCCCTGCCGCTGTAGTCGCCGCGCGGTCGCCAGGCCGATGCCCGAAGTGCCGCCGGCGACGAGAGCGATGCTCATGCTTGTTCCTCATTTCGAACCGGTACGTATCGTTTCGAAATTGACGCTACCATCGGATCCCATGACCGACCAGTCCCGCCCCGGCCGCAAGCGCAGCGAACAGAGCAGGCTGGCGATCCTCGCCGCCACGCTCGAACTGGTCGCGGAGGCCGGCTACGGCGCGCTGACCATCGAAGGCATCGCGGCGCGCTCGGGCGTCGGCAAGCAGACGATCTACCGCTGGTGGCCGTCGAAGGCCGACGTCCTGCTCGACGCCCTGGCGACGAAGGCGGACCTGCAGATCCCGATCCCCGACGAGGGATCGTTGCGCGCCGACCTCACCCGGTTCCTGGGCCGCACCTTCGAGCTGGGCGACAAATCCCCGGTCGCGGACACGCTGCGGGCGCTGATGGCGCAAGCGCAGATCGACCCCGAGTTCGGCAAGCGGTTCCGCGAAGAGTTCCTGTTCCGCCGCCGCGACGCCCTCGGCCGGATCGTCGACCGCGCCCGCGAGCGCGGCGAACTCCCGGCCGGCGTCGGCTCCGGCACGGTGATCGACGTCGTGTTCGGCACGCTCTGGTACCGGCTCCTCGCGACGCGCGAACCGGTCGGCCGCGGCCTGGCCGGCGAACTGGTGGCGCTCCTCAGCGCCCGTTAAAGCTGTTCGGGCGCTTCGATGCCGAGCAGCGAGAGTCCCAGCGCGAGCGTTCGCGACGTCAATTCGGTCAACCTCAGCCGGGAATCCCGCAACTCCGGCGAAGACGCCTTCAGCACCGGACATTCCTCGAAGAACCGCGAGAAAATGACCGCCGTCTCGTACAGGTACGTACAGAGCTTGTGTGGCGCGTAGCCACTCGTCGCCGCCTTCAGCGCTTCGCCGAACCTGAGCAGCTTCAGCGCCAGCGCCCGTTCCTCCGGCGCCTCCAGCAGTACGTCGGTGCCGCCGGGCAGGCCGCCCGCCTTCCGGAGGATCGACCGCGTCCGGGCGTGCGCGTACTGGAGGTACACCGAAGTGTTGCCTTCCTTGGCGAGCATCCGGTCCCACGCGAAGACGTAGTCGCGCTCCCGGTCGCCGGACAGGTCCGCGTACTTGACCGCGCCGATACCCACCGCGCGGGCGACTTCCGCCTGCACCGCCGCGTCGAGCTCACTGCGTTCGGCGACGACCGCCGCCGCCTGCGTCACGGCTTCGGTGAGCAGGTCGGCCAGCTTGACCGTCTCGCCTGCGCGGGTGCGCATGGTCTTGCCGTCCGCGCCCAGCACCGTCCCGAACCCGACGTGCTCGGCGTGCCCGGTCAGCCAGCCCGCCTCGCGGCAGATCGCGAACAGCATCGCGAAGTGCTGCGCCTGCGGCGTTCCGACGACGTAGACCAGGTCGGTGGCGCCCCGCTCGGCCGTCCAGTACCGGACCGTCGCCAGGTCCGTGGCGGCGTACCCGTAGCCGCCGTCGCGTTTGCGGACGATCAGGGGTAGACGGTCGCCTTCACGGTTGCGGAACCCTTCGGGGAACACGCAGACCGCGCCGTCGCTGACGTCGGTGAGACCGGCCTTTTCCAGGTCCTCGACCACCGAAGCGAGGTACGGGTTGTAGAAGCTTTCGCCGTAGATGTCCTTGTCTGTCAGGGAAATCCCGAGCAGCGCGTAGACCTCGTCGAAGTGCCGTGTCGATTCGTCGACGAGCTCCTGCCAGACGGCGAGAGTGTCTTCGTCGCCGCTCTGCAGCCTGACGACGCGCGTGCGTGCCCGCGTCGCGAACGCTTCGTCGCTGTCGAACTTCCGGCGTGCTTCGCGATAGAAGGCGTCGAGGTCGGCGATCGCGCGTTGCCCGGCGGAGACGTCGAGAAGGTGCTCGATGAGCATGCCGAACGGCGTGCCCCAGTCGCCGAGGTGGTTGTGCGGCAGCACTTCGTGCCCGGCGAACCGCAGCAGGCGGGCGAGCGCGTCGCCGATCACCGACGAGCGCAGGTGCCCGACGTGCATTTCCTTCGCCACGTTCGGGCTGCTGTAGTCGAGCGCGACCCGCCGCGGCGCCGCGGTTTCCGGCACGCCGAGACGCGGATCGCCGAGCAGCGCGCCGGTGCGCGCTTCGAGCCATTCCCCGCGCAGCACGAAGTTCAGGAATCCCGGCCCGGCGATTTCGGGTGGATCGGCGATCCCGCCGAGCTCCAGCGCCCCGGCGATCAGCCCGGCGACCTCGCGCGGCGGGCGGCCGAGCCGCTTGCCCAGGCTCATCGCGAGATTGCCCTGGTAGTCGACGCCTTCGCGCGGCGACGCCTGGATCAGCGCCTGGTCCGGCGTCAGCTCCACGTCCAGCGCCCGGCCGGCGGCGGCCACCACGCGGCGCGCCAGCTCCTCGGTAACGTCGGCGGTCTGCACGGTTTCCCTCCTTCGGCTCGGTCGCGGAACTCGCAGCCTAGCGAGCGTGACCGGCCGGTGACGAAGGGTTTACCGCAGCTTGCTGCCCCTTGGTCTCCGGCAGCGTGAGGATCACCGCGAACGCGATCGTGGCGCCGGCGGTGACGTACCAGAAGCGGAGCGTCTGCGAGACGGTGCTGAACAGTTGCGGCTTGCGCCCGAACCGGTCCCGCCGAGCCGCGGACCGGCGCCCGGCCGGCCGGGAGTCAGGCCGTGCTGGCCAGCGCGAACGGCAGCACCGCGGGTGCCCCGGCCCGCCGCAGCAGCCGCGCGGCGAGCGTCATCGTCCAGCCGGTGTCGATGACGTCGTCCACGAGCAGCACCGGCCCGGGCGGCAGCGTCGCCGCGAGGTCGGCCGGCATGCTCAGCCGCCGCCAAAGGTCGGCCAGCCGTTGCGCGCTGTTCGCCCGGCGGGGCGGCGGCCCGTCCGCGTCGAGCGCGCCGAGGAAGTCCAGCCTGCCGATCTCGGCCAGCCGCGTCGCCAGGCTGTACACCAGCTGTGGCCGCGTCGACGACGGCACCGCCACCACCGCCACCGGCCGCTGGGCCCACTGCCACCCGGCGAGCACCTGCACGCACGCCTTGAACACCGAGTCGGGCACCTCGGCGTCCGCCGCCTGGGGACCGACGAGCTCCCGCAGCCGGTTGCCCCAGCCGACGTCGGTGAGCCGCCCGAGCACCTGGCCCGGCTCGGCCTGGTCGTCGGCGGAGATCCGGCCGGACACCGGAACGTCCAAAGAGGACATCCCGGTCGGCCACTGCTTCCGCGGCGCGACCTCCACGCCCGGCCGCTGCAGGCGTTCCCGGGTCGCGTCGACGACCTCGTCGGCCACCGACGTGTCCCAGTGCCGGCCCGTGCAGTTGTCGCAGCGGCCGCACGGCACCGCCTCGGGGTCGTCGAGCTGACGCCGCAGGTACTCCATCCGGCAGCCGTCGGTCGCGAGGTACCCGAGCATCGCGTCCTGCTCGCGGTCACGCGCCTCCGCGACCCGCCGGTAGCGCCCGCGGTCGTACTCCCAGTCCCCGCCCGTGCTCTCCCAGCCGCCCTTCACGCGCCGGACCGCGCCGTCGACGTCCAGCACCTTGAGCACCATTTCCAAGCGGGACCGCGAAAGCTCGACCGACGGCTCGAGCGCGGCCGTCGAGAGTGGACGGTCGGCGTACGCGAGCGTGTTCAGCACCTGGGTCACCCGCAGTTCGTCGGGGAAGGCCAGCGACCCGAAGTACGCCCAGATCGCCTTGTCCTCCTCGCCGGGCAGCAGCACGACCTCGGCGCGTTCCACACCACGCCCCGCGCGGCCGACCTGCTGGTAGTACGCGATCGGCGACGACGGCGCGCCGAGGTGCACGACGAACCCGAGGTCGGGCTTGTCGAACCCCATGCCCAGCGCGGACGTCGCCACCAGGGCCTTGACGCGGTTGCCGAGCAGGTCGTCCTCGGCCGCCTGCCGGTCGGCCGGGTCGGTCTTCCCGGTGTAGGCCGCCACCGGGTAGCCGCGGTCCTTCAGCAGGGACGCGACGTCGTGCGCCGCCGCGACGGTCAGGGTGTAGATGATCCCGGAACCGGGCAGCTCGGCCAGGTGCTCCGCGAGCCACGCCAGCCGCGCCTGCGAAGTCGGCAGGCGGCACACCGACAGCCGCAGGCTTTCCCGGTCGAGGCTCCCGCGCAGCACCAGCGTGTTCGCGCCGCTGCCGAGGCCCAGCTGCTCGGCGACGTCGGTGACCACGCGGTCGTTCGCCGTCGCGGTGGTCGCCAGCACCGGCACGCCTTCCGGAAGATCACCCAGCAGGGTGCGCAGACGCCGGTAGTCCGGCCGGAAGTCGTGGCCCCAGTCCGAAATGCAGTGCGCCTCGTCGACCACCAGCAGCCCGGTGCTCGCGGTCAGCTTCGGCAGCACGTTGTCGCGGAAGTCCGGGTTGTTCAGCCGTTCGGGGCTGACCAGCAGGACGTCCACCTCGCCCGCCGCGACCGCGGCCTGGACCTGGTCCCATTCCTGCGGGTTCGCCGAGTTCATCGTCGCCGCGTGGATCCCGGCACGGGCCGCCGCCGAGATCTGGTTGCGCATCAGGGCGAGCAGCGGCGAGACGATGACCGTCGGCCCGCTGCCCTGCTCGCGCAGCAACGCCGTGGCCAGGAAGTACACCGCCGACTTGCCCCACCCGGTGCGTTGCACGACCAGCGCGCGACGCCGCTGCGCGACCAGGGCTTCGATGGCCGTCCACTGGTCTTCGCGCAGCTTCGCCGCATCGCCGGCCAATGCCCGGAGGAGGGTCTCGGCGCGGTCGCGGAGGGCTGGGGTGGTGCTGGTCGTGTCCACGTCCCCACGTCTACCCCATGGCACCGACGAACCGGGAATCGGCGGCGTCACGAACGGACCGTTCGCGACGAATACGGGTGGTAATGTGACCTGAATCACAAGTCTGACTGAGCGCGCCCCGCGTCCCATGGCCCGGCTGTATAGGCTCTCCGGTCATGTCACCACGGCGGATCGGGGTCATGGGCGGCACGTTCGACCCCGTGCACCACGGCCACCTCGTCGCGGCCAGCGAGGTCCAGTCCCGGTTCGGGCTCGACGAAGTGATCTTCGTCCCGACCGGGCAGCCGTGGCAGAAGACCAGCCGCCAGGTGACCAAGGCCGAGCACCGCTACCTGATGACGGTGATCGCGACCGCGTCCAACCCGGTGTTCTCGGTCAGCCGCGTGGACATCGACCGCGGCGGCCAGACCTACACCGTCGACACCCTGCGCGACCTGCGCGCCGAGCACCCCGAGGACGAGCTCTTCTTCATCACCGGCGCCGACGCGCTGGAGCAGATCCTGACCTGGCACAAGGCCGACGAGCTGTTCGACCTCGCGCACTTCATCGGCGTCACGCGCCCCGGCTACCGGCTCAACTCGCACCACCTGCCCAGCGGCAAGGTGAGCCTGGTCGAGGTCACGGCGATGTCGATTTCGTCCACCGGCTGCCGCGAGCGGGTCGAACGCGGGGAGCCGGTCTGGTACCTCGTGCCGGACGGAGTCGTCCGCTACATCGTCAAGAACGACCTGTACCGGAAGAGCGACTGAAGCACCGCTGGTCCCGGCGGGTACCCTTCTCGGGCGAACCCGATCTGTGAAGGAGCACCGTGGCAGCCACGTCCGAGGCACGAGAGCTGGCCGTAGCGGCCGCACACGCGGCGGCGGACAAGAAGGCCAGCGACGTCGTCGTGCTGGACGTGTCCGAGCAGCTCGTCATCACCGACGCCTTCGTCATCGCCTCCGCGTCCAACGAGCGCCTGGTCGGCGCCATCGTCGACAACGTCGAAGAAAAACTGCGGGAGAGCGGCCACAAGCCGGTCCGCCGCGAAGGCGCCCGCGAAGGACGCTGGGTGCTGCTCGACTACGTCGACGTCGTCGTGCACGTCCAGCACGTCGAGGAGCGCACGTTCTACGGCCTCGAGCGGCTGTGGAAGGACTGCCCGCGCATCGAGGTGGCCGGACTCGAGGAGCCACCCGCCGACGAGGACCCGGACGTACCGTGAGCCCGCGGCGGCTGGTGCTCTGGCGCCACGGCGAGACGGACTACAACGCCGCCGGGCGGATGCAGGGACACCTCGACTCGGCGCTGACCCCGCGCGGCTGGAACCAGGCCCGGTTCGCGGTGCCCGCGCTGGCCCGCTTCTCCCCGGACCTCGTCATCGCTTCCGACCTGCGCCGTGCCACCGACACCGCCACCGTGCTCACCGACGCCATCGGCGTCCCGCTGCGCATCGACAAGCGGCTGCGCGAAACGCACCTGGGTGACTGGCAGGGGCGCACCGGCGAGGAGGTCGACCAGGCCTACCCCGGCGAACGCGACCGCTGGCGCACCGACGCGACCTGGGCGCCGCCGGGCGGGGAGAGCCGCGTCGACGTCGCCGACCGGGCGGGCGAGGTGGTCACCGACCTGCTGCAGGCCAACTCCGAAGCGGGCGAAACCGTGCTGCTCGCCGCGCACGGCGGGCTGATCGTCGCCCTCACCGCGCGGCTGCTGACCTTGCCGGTGGAGGTCTGGCCGTCGCTGGGCGGGATCGCGAACTGCCACTGGGTCGAGCTGGGCCGCCGCGACGGCAAGTGGCGGCTGCAGGCCTACAACGCGGGGATGCACGGCTAGCCGATGGGGCCGCGCCTGCTGGTGTTCGGCGATTCGCTGAGCTTTCACGGTCCCGAAGGACCCTGCGCCGCGGACGAGCCGCGGTTGTGGCCCAACATCGCGGCCGCCGCTCTCGGCGGCACCGCCGACCTGGTCGCCGGGATCGGCTGGACCGCGCGCGACGCCTGGTGGTCGCTGACCGGCGATCCGCGTGTCTGGGCCGACCTCCACCACGTCGACGCGGTCGTGCTGGCGGTCGGCAGCATGGACACGCTGCCTTCGCCGTTGCCGACCTACCTGCGCACCGGGCTGCGCTACCTGCGGCCCGACCCGGTGCGGCGGGTGGTGCGCAAGGCTTACCTCGCCGCGCAGCCACGGTTGTCGGTCGCCTTCCGCGGCCGTCCCGCCGTGCTGCCGGCCAAGCTCACCGTGCAGTACCTCGACACGGCCGTGAGCGCGCTGCGCGTCCTGCGGCCCGAGCTGCCGATCTTCGGCTGGCTGCCGTCGGTGCACCGGGCGGCGGCCTACGGCAACGTGCACACCGCGCGGCCGGCCGCGGCGGCCGCGATGGCGGCCTGGGGCGCGCGGGCGGGGGTTCCCTTGCTGGACCTCGAAAGGGTCGTCGGGGAGCACGTGCTCAGCGGCGCGGGCAACCCGGACGGCATGCACTGGGGCTGGCCGGGGCACGCCGCGGTGGGCGAGGCGATGTCCGTGTTGATGGCGCCGGCGCCGGCCCCCGGCCACGTAGGCTGACGGCGTGTCGGTCGCCGTAGTCACGGATTCCACCGCCCACCTGCCGGAGGGCTTCGCCGAACGGCACGCGGTCCGGGTGGTGCCGCTGCACGTCCTGGTCGACGGCGTGGTGTCCCTCGACGGTGTCGAGACCGGCCCGGCGGCGGTCGCCGAAGCGATGAAGCAGCGCAAGATCGTCACGACGTCGCGGCCGACGCCCACCGAGTTCGTCAAGGAGTACCGGGCCGCCTTCGCCGACGGCGCGGACGCGATCGTGTCGGTCCACCTCTCGCGCGAACTGTCGGGCACGTGGGAAGCGGCAGTGCTCGCGGCGCAGGAAGTGGGACCGGACCGGGTCCGCGTGGTCGACTCGCGGACGACCGCGATGGGCCTCGGGTTCGCCGCCCTGCACGCCGCCGACGCCGCTGCCGCGGGCAAGGACCCCGCCGGGGTCGAAGCCGCCGCGATGGCCGCGGCGAGCTGCTCGTCGACGTTGTTCGTCGTGGAGACCCTGGAGCACCTGCGCCGCGGCGGCCGGATCGGCCCGGCGGCGGCGCTGCTCGGCACGGCGCTGGCCGTGAAACCGGTGCTGCACATGGCCGACGGCCGGATCATCCCGCTGGAGAAGGTCCGCACCATGAACCGGGCGATGGCCCGGCTGGTCGAACTGGCCGCGGAAGCCGCCCAGGACGACGACGTCGAGCTCGCCGTCCACCACCTCGCCTCGCCGGAGCGGGCGGTCGAACTCGCGAACCGGCTCGAAGAAGCCGTGCCGCGCTCGGCCGGCTGCGTGGTCTCCGAGCTGGGGGCGGTGATCGGGGCGCACACCGGTCCCGGGGTGCTCGGCGTGGTCGTCCAGCGCACTGTTCCGTCCCGGAGCTAGCCGGCGCCGGGTGGCGCGCCGAACCCTCCAGCATGCCACCCGGGTACGACGGAAACGGCCGGTCCCGGCCGTCCCGGGCGAATCCGTCCACAACACCCCGGTTGTCCACAGGACGCGGCGGCACCCCTGTCGGACGCCTCCCCGCGGGCCCTAACGTCGATCGTGTGTTCGAGCAGTCCGCCCGTGATCCGGGCTCTTCCGTCAACGACCGGCTCGCCCGGCTGGCCGACCAGCTCTCGCCCGACGCGAGCACGGTCGGGCCCGGCGGCCGGCTGGTCCGGCGCTGGTTGCCGGCCGGACCGTCCGGTGCCGTCCGCCGCCGGTGGGCGTTCGCCGGCGTCCTGGCGGCGGTCGTGGTGATCGTCCTCGGCGCCGTCGCGCTCGCCGGCGGCCGTCCGGCGGCCGAGCCGCCGCCCGCGTTGCCCAGCGCGAAACCGGCGGGGGAGGCGCGGGCGGCGCCTCCGACCGGACTCGTCGTCAGCGTGATCGGCCGCGTCCGGTCCCCGGGCCTGGTCACCGTGTCCCCGGGCACCCGGGTCGCGGACGTGCTGCGCGCGGCGGGCGGCGCCGATCCCGGCGTGGACCTCGGCGCGCTGAACCTCGCCCGCAAGGTGACCGACGGGGAACAGCTCGTGGTCGGGATCCCCGCTCCCGCCGCGGTTTCCGGTGCGCCGGCGGGCGGCAAGGTCGACCTCAACGCGGCGTCCGCGGACCAGCTGGACACGCTGCCCGGCGTCGGCGAGGTGATGGCCAAGCGGATCGTCCAGTGGCGCACCGACCACGGCGGCTTCACGAAGGTCGAGCAGCTGCGCGATGTCGATGGCATCGGCGAAAACAAGTTCGAACGACTGAGAGAGCAGGTGACTGTCGGATGAGCACCCTTCCCACGACCGACACCCGGCAGGACATGCGGCTGGTCCCGGCGGCGCTGGTGTGCTGGCTCGCCGCGCTGGCCGGCCTGCTCTTCGGCTGGTGGACGGCGGTCGCCGCCGGGCTCGCTTCGGCCGTGGTCGCCGGGCTGGTGCTCTGGCGGGCGCGCGGCCGTCCCCGGGTCGTCGGCGCGGCGGCGGCCCTGCTGGTGCTGGGGCTCGTCGCCGCGGGTCCGGTCGCCTGGCAGATCCGTGACGCCCAGCGTGACGAACTGCGCGCCGCCGCGGCTCAAGGGCTCTCCGCGGCGTTGCGCGTGGTCGTCGCCGAACGCCCGAAGCCCGTGCGCAGTGCCGGGTACGCCGACCGGCAGGCCGGTGCGCGGTCGGTGGTGCTGGCGGCCGACGTGCGCACGGCGTCGGTCGACGGCCGGCCCGTCTCGTCGACCGGACGTGTCCTGCTGCTGGCGCCGGTCGCGCAGTGGTCGGCGCTTCTCCCCGGTCAAGAGGTCGGGGTGACCGGCCTGCTGATGTCACCGCGCGGCTCGGACCTGACGGTCGCGGTGCTGTCCGTACGCGGCCCGCCAGGGGAGCCCGGCCCGGCGCCGTGGTGGCAGCGGGCGGCGGCCACGCTGCGCGCCGGTCTCCATGACCTGTGCCGGTCGTCCCTCCCGGAGGAACCGGCGGGCCTGCTGCCGGGACTGGTCCTGGGCGACACGAGCGCGTTGTCCCCGCGTGTCGAAGAGGAGTTCGTCACCGCGGGCCTGGCCCACCTCACCGCGGTCAGCGGCGGCAACCTGGCCGCGGCCTGCGGCGCGGTGCTGCTCCTGTTGCGCCTGCTCCGGCTCGGGCCGCGGCTGTCCGCGGTGGCGGCCGGGGTGTGCCTGGCCGGGTTCCTCGTCCTGGTCGGCCCGGAGCCGAGCGTGCTGCGGGCGGGAGTCATGGCGGCGGTGGCGTTGCTGGCACTGGCACTGGGCCGGCGGGGCTCGGCGCTGCCCGCGCTGGCGTTCGCGGTGGGCGTGCTGGTGGTGGCGGATCCGGCGATGGCCACGGACTTCGGGTTCGCGTTGTCGGTGTTCGCCACCGCCGGGCTGGTCCTGCTCGCGCCCCGCTGGGCCGGGGCGCTCGTCCGCGGCGGTGTCCCGCCGGGGTTCGCGGACGGGCTGGCGATACCGCTGGCGGCCTTCCTGGTGACCGCGCCCGTGCTCGCGGGCATGGCGGGCTCGGTGAGCCTGGTCTCCGTGGTGACCAACGTCCTGGCCGCGCCCGTCGTGGCTCCGGCGACGGTGCTCGGCGTGCTGGCGACGGTCACCGGCCCGTGGTGGCCGGACGCCGGGAAGGTCCTGGTGCACCTGGCCGACCCGGAGGCCCGGTGGCTGATCACGGTGGCCCGGCACGGCGCGCGGGCCCCGGGCGCGGTCGTCGCCTGGCCCGGCGGCTGGGTGGGCGGGCTCCTCGCCGCCGCCGTCGTCGCGGTGTTCGTGCTGGCGGCCCGGTACAGGTGCGCGCGGCTGCTCATGGCGGTCCTGGTCGTCGGCGCGCTGCTGGTGTTCGTGCCGGTCCGGGTGCTGGCGCCGGCGTGGCCGCCGCGGGACTGGGCGATGGTCGAGTGCGACGTCGGCCAGGGTGACGCGGTCGTACTGGCGACCGCCGAGCCGGGACGGGCCGTCGTCGTGGATGCCGGGCCGGAGCCGGGGCCGGTCGACGAGTGCCTGCACCGGCTGGCCGTCGACCGGATCCCGCTGCTGGTGCTGAGCCACCTGCACGCCGACCACATCGGCGGGCTCACGTCGGTCTTCGACGGCCGGGCGGTCGGCGGGATCGCCGTCGGACCGGGACGCGCGCCGGCGTGGGCGTGGCGGCAGGTCGCCGAGGAGGCCGTCCGGCAGGCGGTCCCGCTGGTCGAGCTGAACCCGGGCGAACGGCTGGAGTGGCCGGGACTCGCGCTGGATGTGCTCGGCCCGCGGTACGTGCCGGCTCGCTCGGCCGGGCTGCAGGACGGGACCACGATCAACAACAGCTCGGTGGTGCTGCGTGCGGAAACCCCGGTCGGCCGGGTCCTACTGACCGGCGACGTCGAACTGGCCGCGCAGGCCGACCTGCTGGCCGACATCGGAGATCTGAAGGCGGAGGTGCTGAAGGTCCCTCACCACGGCTCGCGGTACTCGCTGCCTTCGTTCCTCGCGGCGGTGGCGCCGCGGGTGGCGTTGGTCAGCGTGGGCGCGGGAAACACGTACGGGCACCCCAGCAAGTCCACAATGGACACCTTGGCTGCGCTCGGCGCGCGGGTGACTCGGACGGACGTCGACGGAGACACGGCGGTGGTCACCGGAACGGCGATAGTCCGCCGGGGTGAGCCGCGTGGGCCGCCCCGCCGGTGACCAGGAGGCCGTCACTCCACGGGCTTCCGCGGGGTCTCTTGGACCTGGCGGCTGCGTTCGACGCTCATCCGACGTCGAGCCCACTGCTGCCCACCCTCGTCCGACAGGGTCTCGACCCGGGCGACCAGCACTTGGACGGCGTCCGCGCGATCGTAAGGCGGTGACGAATGGAGGAACAATGCGGCTTCACGCTCGATCGCATAGCCGATCTGGCTGTGCTCCACCCAGTTCTCGTGCAGACCGAAGGTGGTCCGGATCCCGGTGGCGATGAGGACGAACGCGCCCAGCGCGGCGATGACGACGGAGTCGAGATGGGCGGCGGCGGCCACCGGGATCGCGGCCGAACCGGCGAGAGCGGCGATTTCGATGACCGCGTATCTCAGCCGGTCTCGCCGGGATCCCGTCTTGTACCACCGCCACTTCGCGACGACCGTCACCGGCAGCTGCCGGCCATCACGCTCGGCGGTGATCATCCAGTGCGTGCCCAGATCGCCGGACGTGTCCGCAGCCCACCGCATACCCCGAACCTCCGCGAACGAGTCGACCCACTGGTGGATGCCGACCTTAGCGGCCCTGAAGTGCGGAAGGGGGAATTGCTGTTCGGGGGCGAGCCGCTTCGCTCGCCCCCGAACAGCGGATGATCAGTAGCCGAGTGCCTTGTTCACGGCCGCGGCCGACGGCGGCAGGACCGCCTTGGGACCCACGTGGCTCTCGATCGCGTCGAGGGTCTTGAGGCCGTCGCCGGTGATGAGCAGCACGGTCTCGGCGTCCGGGTCCAGCTTGCCGGTCTCGACGAGCTTCTTCGCCGTGGCGACGGTGACGCCGCCGGCCGTCTCGGTGAAGATGCCTTCCGTGCGGGCCAGCAGCCGGATCCCTTCGACGACCTCTTCGTCGGTGACGTCCTCGATCGCGCCGCCGGTGCGGTTGACGATGTCGAGGACGTACGGGCCGTCGGCCGGGTTGCCGATCGCCAGCGAGCGGGCGATGGTGTCCGGCTTCACCGGCTGGACCACGTCCTGGCCGGCGCGGAACGCCGCCGACACCGGCGAGCAGCCGGTGGCCTGCGCGCCGAACACCTTGTAGGGGCTGGCGTCCACGAGACCGAGCTGACCCAGCTCGCGGAAACCCTTGTCCACCTTGGTGAGCTGCGAACCGGAGGCGATCGGCACGACGATCTGCGGCGGGATGCGCCAGCCGAGCTGCTCGGCGACCTCGAAGGCCAGCGTCTTCGAGCCTTCCGAGTAGTACGGCCGGACGTTCACGTTGACGAACGCCCACTTCGGGTGCTCGCCGGCGAGTTCGGTGGCCAGGCGGTTGACGTCGTCGTAGTTGCCGTCGATGGCGATGAGGTCGCCGTCGTACACGGCGGTGGTGAGGATCTTGGCGCGCTCGAGGGTCTTCGGGATCAGCACGACCGACCGCCAGCCGGCGCGGGCCGCGGCGGCGGCCGTCGCGTTGGCCAGGTTGCCGGTCGACGGACAGGCGAGCACCTCGAACCCGAACTCGCGGGCGGCGGCGAGCGCGACGGCGACGACGCGGTCCTTGAAGGAGTGCGTCGGGTTGCCGGTGTCGTCCTTGACCCACACGCGCTTGAGGCCGAGCTCCTTGGCGAGGCGGTCGGCGCGGATCAGCCGGGTCGCGCCGGGCTCGGTGTTCGGGATTTCTTCGACGTTGGACGGAACCGGGAGGAGCTTCTTGTAGCGCCAGATGTTCTTGGGGCCGGCCTCGATGTCTTCGCGGCGGACGCGGCCGAAGTCGTAGGCGACCTCGAGCGGCGAGAAGTCTTCGGCGGAGACGAATTCGGGAGCGAGCGGCTGCCGGTGGCCCTCTTCCTTCGACACCAGCTCGACGGCGGGACCCAGATCCGGGGTCTTGGTGGTGGAGGACGTGCCGAGGGTTGCGGTCATCACGAGGTTCCTTCCTCATCTGCCCCGCCGAAGCGGGCCGGAATTGGCACCGTGGTCGTCAGCTATCCCGCGATCGCGGGATGACGGGCTGTACGCCGGTTGCCGGGGCTTCGTCGGGCCGTTCCCTCTGCCCCTCTGGATGAGCGGTATTCGGTTGTCGGCGCAGGCCACCGGAAGTCCGGGGCGGCTGCCTCGGCTACACCGTACGACATGGCGCTTGCGCCGTGCCACGGTGCCCGCTCGACATCACCGGAGCGGGGGCACGACAGCGCAAGTGAGAGGATTCACCGGTGACCGCGCAAGCCACCGCCCCGGCCCCGCTTCACCTGGTGCTGGGTGAGGAAGAACTGCTGATCGAGCGGGCCGTTCGCGAAACGCTCGCCGCCGCCCGCGCGATGGACGCGACGGCCGAGCTGACCCGCGCCCGGGTGTCCGATCTCACAGCCCCCGAGCTGGCCGAACTGGTCAGCCCGTCGCTGTTCAGCGAAGGCCGGGTGATCGTCCTCGAATCGGCGCAGGACATCTCGCAGGAGCTGGCGGACGCCGTCGCGGCCTACCTGAAGGACCCGGCGGACGGGGTCGTGCTCGTCGTCGTGCACACCGGCGGCGGCCGCAGCAAGGCGGGCAAGACGCTCCCGGCGGTGCTGAAGAAGGCCGGCGCCGAGGTCACGGAGTGCCCGAAGCTGACCAAGCCGGCCGAGCGCGAGCAGTTCGTGCGCCACGAGGTGCGTCGGGTGAATGGCAAGATCGACCCGGCCGGGGTGGCCGCGCTGCTCGACGCCGTGGGCTCCGACCTGCGGGAACTGTCCTCGGCGGCGACGCAGCTGGTCGCGGACACCGGCGGGACCGTCGACGCCGAGGCGGTCCGCCGCTACCACCGCGGCCGAGCCGACGTCACCGGCTTCGCGGTCGCGGAGAAGGCGGTGAGCGGTGACCGCGCGGCGGCGCTGGAGTCGCTGCGGTGGGCGATGCAGCTCGGTGTCCCCCACGTCCTGGTCGCCGACGCGCTGGCCGACGCGGTCCGCACCATCGCGCGGGTCTCGGGCGCGGGCCGGGGCAACCCGAACCAGATGGCGGGCGAGCTGGGCATGCCGCCCTGGAAGATCCGCAAGGCGCAGGGGCAGTCCCGCGGCTGGAACCCCGACGGCCTGGCCACGGCGATGCGCGTGGTCGCGCGGCTGAACGCCGAGGTCAAGGGCGTGGCGGCCGACCCGGGCTACGCGCTGGAGCGCGCGGTCCTCGAGGTAGCCGCGGCCAAGGGCGACCGCTGACCGAGGCGGGCAAGCCGGGCTGGCTGATCATCCGCTGGTGGGCTGGCGGCGGTCGCCAGGACCATCGGCTCCGCCGCGACGGCTGACTCGACAACCTGCCGACCTCGCGGTGGCTGCCCAAGCGGCCGGGTCCACGAGGCAACGGCCCTGGCTGCCTCCACGGCGGGCCGAGCGGCCTCCAATCGCCATGCGGAGCCGCTGTCCCCGCCCCAGCGGTCGCGGCCGCCCACCGACCTCCAGATACGAAGAAAGCCCCGGCCGAAGCCGGGGCTTTCCCAGAAATCGTGCGGCTCAGAGCGCGTTGACGCGCTTCGCCAGCGCCGACTTCTTGTTGGCGGCCTGGTTGGCGTGGATGACGCCCTTCGAGACGGCCTTGTCCAGCTTCTGGGCGGCGTCGCGCTGCAGCTCGACGGCCTTGGCCTTGTCGCCGGCCTCGGCGGCTTCGCGGACCTTGCGGATCGCGGTCTTCACCGAGGACCGGATCGCCTGGTTGCGCTGACGCGCCTTCTCGTTCGTCGTGATGCGCTTGATCTGCGACTTGATGTTGGCCATAGGGCAACTCCTGTTTCACTCGGTGAGATCGCCGCCGCGCTGAAGTGGCCCCGGTAAAACCGGGTTTCCTCCATGACGGAATGCCGCACGGGCAGCGAGCGACCACTCTAACAGCCCAGCTCGCGGCGGCTCGCGCCGGGATCCGATCACCAGGAGTACCGTCGGTCACGGTAGTGCCCAGGTTCCGCCGCCGGTCCGACACACCCGAGCACGACACAACCAGGACCGGCGGGCCTGGTCCGAGCGGCACCGTCGGCGGGCCCGGACGGCCGGTCGTTCATCTGACGGGGGGAAAGCCTGGAGGACCGGGTTTCCGTGCGCGCGGAAACTTCTCGTAAGGGGTCCCATGAACGCCACCGCGCTGTCGCTCGTCCTCGTCGCCGCCGTCGTGCACGCGGCGTGGAACCTGGCCGCGAAACGGATCTCCTCCGGGGGCACCCAGTTCGTCTGGCTCTACTACACGGTTTCCGCCGTCGTGCTGCTGCCCGTGACGGTCGTGCTGCTGGCCGTCGAGCCGCAGCGTCCACAGTGGAGCTGGCTGCTCGCCGCCGCCGGCACGTCGGTGCTGCACGTCGCCTACGGCATCGTGCTCCAGCGGGGGTACCGGGTCGGCGATCTCTCGGTCGTCTACCCGGTCGCGCGGGGCACCGGGCCCCTGCTTTCGGTGCTGACCGCCGTCCTCGTGCTCGGCGAGCGGCCGGGGTGGCTGGGCCTGCTCGGCGGGTTCCTCGTGATCACCGGGGTGCTGGTCATCAGCACCGGGCGCAAGGCGGACGACCCCCGGGCGGTGAAAGCCGGGATCTTCTACGGCCTCCTGACCGGGGCCGTCATCGCCGGCTACACGCTCTGGGACGCGCACTCGGTGACCGGCGTCGGCGTGCCGCCGGTCGTCTACTTCGGCCTCGGTTCACTCCTGCAGAGCGTCATGCTCGTGCCCGGTGCGCTGGCCGGCCGCGCCGAGGTGGCCCGGATCTGGCGGGAGCAGCGCCGCGAAGTGCTGCTCGTCGCGCTGTTGTCGCCGCTCGCCTACATCCTCGTGCTGTTCGCCCTCACGATGGCACCGGTCAGCCTGGTCGCTCCCGCGCGGGAGCTGAGCATCGTGCTGGGCGGTCTTGCCGCGTGGCTGGTCCTCGGCGAGCGGGACGCCGTCCGCCGCCTGGCCGGGTCGGCGATCGTGCTGTCCGGGATCGTCGCGATTGCGGCGGCCTGAGCCCGTCCGGTAGGGATGTCGGATGGAGATCCTGAAGAGCCGGTTGCTGATCCGCCCGCGTGACGCCGCGGCGTCCACGGCGTTCTACCGCGAGACCCTCGGCCTGGCCGTGGAGCGGGAGTTCCCCGGCGGCACGGTGTTCTTCCTCGGCCACGGGTCCCTGGAGGTCTCCGGTCAGGGGGAGGCGGGGGCCTCGCCCGACCTGGTGCTCTGGCTGCAGGTCCGCGACCTGGCCGGCACGCTGGCCGGCCTCGAGGCGAAGGGCCTGGAGCCCGTGCGGGACGCCCGGCGGGAGCCCTGGGGCCTCGACGAGGCCTGGATCGCCGATCCGGACGGCACGCGCATCGTGCTGGTCGAGGTACCCGAGGGCCACCCGATCCGCACGGACACCCGCTAGGCCGGTTTGACGGCGCGCAGCTGCGCGGCCAGCGCGGCGAAGCCCGGCGGTTCCCAGGTCCAGGTCTGCAAGTCGGTGAACCCCGCCGAGGCCGCCTCGTCGGCCAGCACGTGCCTGCTCACGGGCAGCCACTTCTCGTGCGCGGACAGCAGCAGCCGCCCGCCGGGGCGCAGCACCCGGAACAGCTCGGCGAAGCCTGCCGCACGGTCGTCCCAGAGCATGACGTTGTTGACGCTCAGGACGACGTCGGCCGACCCGTCCGGCTCGCCCGTGCGGGCGGCCGAGCCCTCGCGCAGCTCGACGCGGTCGCCGCAGCGCTCGTGGCACAGGGCGAGCATCTCGGGGGAGGGGTCGACGCCGACGGTGCGCCCGGCCAGGCGCGCGGCGGCGTCCAGCCCGACGCCGGGGCCGGGCCCGACGACCAGGACGGTCTCGTCCGGCTCGATCTTCGCCAGGTCGACGACGCGGTGTTCGGTGGCGGCGTTGCCGCGGGCCATCAGCCAGCCGCCGAGGCGGCCGAGCGCTCCCGAAGGGTGACCGAAAGCACGGTCGAGGACGCGGGCGAAGCCGCCTGGATCCGGCTGGGGAGGGGGTGCCGGCTGGTGCGAAGTGCTCATACTTCGAGGGCACCACTTCTCGGGAAAGCTCGCATCGGGGATGACCCCCACCCGCACCCGGAGGGCCATGGGACCATAGAGGTGGCCATCCCCGACTTTCCGAGGACTCATTCGAGTGACGACGTTCGCCGACACCACCTTCACGCCTCCGGAGCTCATCCGGAACTTCTGCATCATCGCGCACATCGACCACGGCAAGTCCACCCTGGCCGACCGCATGCTGCAGCTCACCGGCGTCGTGGAAGAGCGGGCCATGCGCGCTCAGTACCTCGACCGGATGGACATCGAACGCGAGCGCGGCATCACGATCAAGGCGCAGAACGTCCGGCTGCCCTGGCAGGTCGACGGGCAGGACCACGTCCTGCACATGATCGACACCCCCGGCCACGTCGACTTCACCTACGAGGTCTCCCGGGCCCTGGAGGCGTGCGAAGGCGCTGTCCTGCTGGTCGACGCCGCGCAGGGGATCGAGGCCCAGACGCTGGCCAACCTCTACCTCGCGCTGGAGAACAACCTCCAGATCATCCCGGTGCTCAACAAGATCGACCTGCCTTCGGCCGACCCCGACAAGTACGCGGGTGAGCTCGCCCACATCATCGGCTGCGAGCCCGAGGAGGTCCTGCGGGTCTCGGCCAAGACCGGCATGGGCGTCGGCGAGCTGCTCGACGCCGTCGTGAAGCAGGTCCCGGCGCCGCAGGGCGACGCCGACGCACCCGCCCGCGCGATGATCTTCGACTCGGTCTACGACACCTACCGCGGCGTCGTCACCTACATCCGGGTGGTCGACGGCAAGATCACCCCGCGCGAGCGCATCAAGATGATGTCCACCGGCGCCACGCACGAGCTGCTGGAGGTCGGGATCATCTCGCCGGAGCCCAAGGCCAGCAAGGGCCTCGGCGTCGGCGAGGTCGGCTACCTGATCACCGGGGTGAAGGACGTCCGGCAGTCCAAGGTCGGGGACACCGTGACGTCGGAGCGCCACGGCGCCAAGGAAGCGCTGGCGGGCTACCGCGAGCCGAAGCCGATGGTCTACTCGGGCCTGTACCCTGTGGACGGTTCGGACTACCCCGAGCTGCGCGAGGCGCTGGACAAGCTCCAGCTGAACGACGCCGCCCTCGACTACGAGCCCGAGACGTCGGTGGCGCTGGGCTTCGGCTTCCGCTGCGGCTTCCTCGGCCTGCTGCACCTGGAGATCACGCGCGACCGGCTCGAGCGCGAATTCGGCCTCGACCTGATCTCGACGGCGCCGAACGTGGTCTACGACGTGGTGCTGGACGACGGCAAGGAAATCCACGTCACCAACCCGTCGGACTGGCCGACCGGGAGCAAGATCGACAAGGTGCTCGAGCCGGTCAGCAAGGTCAGCATCCTGGCGCCGTCCGAATTCATCGGCACGATCATGGAGCTGTGCCAGAACAAGCGCGGTCAGCTGCTCGGCATGGACTACCTGTCCGAGGACCGGGTCGAGCTGCGCTACAACATGCCGCTGGGCGAGATCATCTTCGACTTCTTCGACACGCTGAAGTCGCGTACGCGCGGCTACGCGTCGCTGGACTACGAAGAGGCCGGTACGCAGGCGGCGGATCTGGTCAAGGTGGATATCCTTTTGCAGGGCGAGGGCGTGGACGCGTTCTCCGCGATCGTGCACAAGGACGACGCCTACAACTACGGCAACCGCATGGTGAACCGGCTCCGCGAGCTGATCCCGCGGCAGAACTTCGAGGTGCCCATCCAGGCGGCCATCGGCGCCCGGATCATCGCCCGCGAAACGATCCGCGCGATCCGCAAGGACGTTCTCGCCAAGTGCTACGGCGGTGACATCTCGCGTAAGCGGAAGCTGCTGGAGAAGCAGAAGGAAGGCAAGAAGCGGATGAAGACCGTCGGCCGGGTCGAGGTCCCGCAGGAGGCTTTCGTCGCCGCACTGTCCACTGAGGACTCCGGCAAGAACAAGAAGTAACTGTTTCCTTGGCGTGACTGTTTCATTGATGTGACAGCGGCGCCCATATTCGCTCCTTGGTGTGAATATGGGCGCCGAACCCGTGTTCGATGCGGTTTCTGTCGGTGGTCTCTGGTTTGCTCTGGTGCGAAGAGCAGATAACGGGCGACGAGGTCTTCGAGGCGGAGAGGCCGTTTCCGGTGCGGATCGTCCCGCGGGACCTACTGGGGCGTCTCGGCTGAACCGTGCCACCGGTCGGCACGCCGGACGCGGGGTGTGCCGCGGAGCTGGGCGTGCAGTTGTCGGTGCCGCAGTTCCTTCCTGAGCCGTTCGACCACCGCGTCGAACAGGTTCGGGGCGAGGATCGCGGTCTGCTCGAACTGCCTCCGCTGGGGTGGGGCCGGCTGGAGTTTGCCGCGCGGCGCGTACCGCTGCACCGAACTCTCGACGCCTCCGCCGGTGACCAGGTCGACCCAGAGAGCGTCGCGCAGGTAGCCGTCCCCGAAGCGGGCCGAACGGCGGACGGTGACGTCCGCGATTTCCGGCCACGGGACCAGCCGTGTGCTGAGCGTGCCCGCGGGCAGGCGGATGCCCTCGTCGCCGACGGTGAGATCGCGGAGGCCGTCGAACCCGCGCTTCAGCTCGCGGGCGCGGGACACCCGGAAGGCGATGACCGCGATGAGCACGGTCGCCGCGTAGGCCCCGCCGATCAGCCACGGCGACAGGCCGCGCAGCAGGCCGAGGGCGAGCGCCGCGCCGAAGCCGGCGTCGGCGACGGCGAGCACGCCGATCAGGACCTTGACCGGCGTGGTGACGCGGAGCGGGGACTCGGACAACGGGACGACTCCTGGGGCCGGTCGGGTCAGGGGTTGCCGATTATCCGGTCCGCCCGGATGAACACCGCGACCCGGCGCTCTTCAGCCATCACGCGGTCGTACTCGGCCCAGTCGTCATGGGTCCCGGTGGCGGCGATGAAGACATCGCGCAGCAGCTGCGGCAAGCCGGCGGGGTCGAACGCGGGGTCGGGATCGTCGGGGCCGATGAGGTGCGTGGGCCCGGTGACGGAGAGCCAGTTCCAGCCGCGGCGGAAGGTCACGGTGGCGTGTCCGGTCCGCCGCAGCAGCGCGAGCTTGTGCGCCTTGCCGACAGCCACGTAGGCGACGCCCGGGGCACCGGTCACCGGATCGCCGAAAACGCCGGCGTTGACGACGGAGGCGTGCACGGTGCCGTCCGCGCGCGTCGTGGCGACGGTGGCGAGGCCGTGCTCCTGCAGCGACAGCGTCCGGACCTGCTCGAGATCAGCGCTCATGGCTTCAACCTAACGCGCCGGGCGCGCCGGATGTCCGGATTTCACCGAGCGAAATGCGCTCTTAACGGTCCGCACAGAGCGGTGACCTGGTGGAAATGGGGACGGCGAGCCCGGCGACGGCGGAGTGCACTGCCTCTGGCGCGAGCTCGGCCCGCAGCGCGCGGGCGCCGGTCCAGGCCGCCCGCGCAACGGCCAAAACTTCGGGCTCGGTGAGCCCGTCGAGCACGGCGACATGCCGCCGGGTCTCGAGAGAGGTTGACGATCGTCTGCCGCTGCCCAGGCGCTGCCGTCGCGGCCAGCAGCAGCGCGACGGCTCCGCCCGCGCCGAGCACGACGTTCCCGGTCGCGCGGAAGACGTCCAGCTGCGCCTGGTCCGCCGGCGTGCCGGCTCCGAACAGCGCCAGCGGCAGCCAGAGCGTCCCGGCTGCGACCACCGCGACGATCGGCCCGGCGAGCACGATCGCCCGGGTCGTGAGGACCTTGCCGAGGCGCTCGTCGCGCGGCCTGACCGGCTCGGTCCGCTCCAGGGCGTCGCCGGCCGGTCGTGCGGGCGTTTTGCTCACCCGTCGACTGTGCCACGGGCGACGCCGGGGCCGTCTCCGGGTGGGAAGCGACCCCGGCCGCCGGTCAACAGGCGCCGTTGTCGGTCCAGACTCCCCACTGGCCCGTCGTTCCCGGCTCCTCGCCCTGGGTCCACCACTGCGCCGTCCACTTGTGGCCGTTGTGCGACACCACGTTTCCGCCCGTGTACACCTGCGAAGCGCTCCACTCCGGTGCCGTGCACGTGCCCGGGTTCGTTCCGCCCGTGTCCCACGAAACCTGGGACGAGCGGTAGAAGCCGATGCCCTGCGCCACCCAGCGCGGGGCCTGGGCTCCCAGGCGCGTCCGGAACGTCGTCCAGTCGTGGGTCGACCACGGTGACCAGCCCAGTTCCGCGTGCGCCGCCAACCTGGGGAACGCCAGGTAGTCGATGTCGGACGGCGTCACGACCGTTTCCGTCCACAGCGGTGATTCCACCCCGCGGACCGCGGCCTCGCCCACCCCGGACAGATACGACCCCGGGTTCCAGCCGTACGCGTCCTGGACCTCGATGTAGCCCGCCCATGACAAGCCGATGGGCGTCGAGCTGTTGTACTTCATGTCCAGGTACGCCTTGTTCGCCGGGGACAGGATCACCTTGCTGCCGCGGGAAACCGCCGTCGAAACGCCCGCGTCGGACGTCGTCGTGCCCCAGAACTGCGGGGTGGCCGATGCGGGCAGCGTCGCCTTCGCGATGTCGTGCCAGCCCACCACCGACTTCCCCGTGGCCGCGACCAGGGGCAGCACCTTGTTCATGAACTTCAGGTAGTCCGCCTGGGAAGTCGCCGAGGCTTCGTCGCCGCCGATGTGCAGGTACGGGCCCGGTGTGAGCGCCGCCAGCTCACGCAGGACGTCCGCGACGAACGTGTACGTGACGTCCTTCGAGATGCACAGCGAGCTGTAGCCCACCGCCGTGTCCGTCCGCAGTGCGGGCGCCACGCCGTTGCAGTTCAGCTCCGCGTACGACGCCAGCGCCGCGTTCACGTGCCCCGGCATGTCGATCTCCGGGATGATCGTGATGTGCCGGGAAAGCGCGTAGTTCACGATGTCCGTGTACTGCGCCTTCGTGTAGTAGCCGCCCGCGCCGCCGCCGACCTGGGTGCTGCCGCCGTACGTCGCCAGGCGGGGCCAGCTGTCGATCTGGATGCGCCAGCCCTGGTCGTCCGCCAGGTGCAGGTGAAGGTTGTTGATCTTGTACTGGGCGAGCTGGTCGAGGTACCGCTTGACCGTCGACACGGGGTGGAAATGCCGCGCGACGTCGAGCATCGCGCCGCGGTAGGCGAACCTCGGGTAGTCCACGATCGTCGCGCCGGGGATGGTCCACGGCCCGGCCTGCGCCGACGCGCTTTCGACCCGGCCCGGCAGCAGCTGCCGCAGGGTCTGGACGCCCGCGAACAGCCCGTCGGCGGTCGTGGCGCGCACCGTGACCGACGACGCCGTCGACACGAGCTGGTAGCCCTGCGCGCCGACGGAGGCCGGCGCGCCGCTCAGCAGCAGCGCGATGCTGTCGGACGGCACGGACGCCGGGGCGTCGGACACCGGCAGCGCGTAGTCGGTCGACGGGCGCAGCACCCCCGCGAGGAAGTCGCCGACCTGCCTGGCCGGCGCCGAGCCCGCTTCGGTGACGATCTTCGTCGTCGAGACCAGCGGGAAGGCGACTCCCGCCGACGGCGTAACCGAGACCGGCACGGGGACGATCGACTGCAGCGCGGGCGTGGCCGCGGCGGCCTGGGCGGTGGTGGTGCCGGCGCCGATCAGGGCCAGCACGGCGAGCGCGCGGCCGAACCGCCGCGCGAGGGGAGACTTCACCGGGACCTCCTGGCGGGAAGGGCGCGACGTCGTCGTCACACCTTCGGCGGATCGTCGCACTTCTCCCCGTCATGGTCTAGACCAACTCGGGTGGTATCGGCGTCACATCCCGCGATCGCGTGGCCGGGACTACGCTCGTCTTCATGTTCGACGAGCTGACGTTCCCGGTCGTCGCCGCGCCGATGGCGGGCGGTCCCACCACGCCGGAGCTGGTCGCCGCGGTGACCGAGGCCGGCGGTTTCGGCTTCCTGTCGGCGGGCATGCTCACGGCCGCGGCGCTGCGGGCGCAGATCGACCGCACCGCCGAGCTCACCGGGCGTCCGTTCGGCGTCAACCTCTTCGTCCCGCAGCCGGACACCGGCGCCGACATCGGCCCGCACCGCGAGCGGCTCGAGGCGTTCGCCCGCGAGTACGACGTCGAACTCGGCGAACCGAAGTGGGACGACGACGCGTACCCGGCGAAGCTGGACGTCGTGCTCGAGAAGCGCGTCCCGGTGGTTTCGTTCACCTTCGGCCCGCCGTCGCCCTCGGACGTGCTGCGCCTGAAAGACGCCGGCAGCAAGGCGGTCGTCACCGTGACCACGCCCGAGGCCGCGCAGCGGGCCGCGGACCTCGGCGCCGACGCGCTCGTCCTCCAGGGTTTCGAAGCGGGTGGGCACCGGAGCCTGTTCACCGACGACCCGCGCCTGCCCGGCGGCGGGGCCGAGTATGGCGTCCTCGCGCTCCTGCGGCTCGTCGCCGCCCGCGTCGACCTGCCGCTGATCGCCGCCGGCGGGCTGGTGCACGGCGCGGACGTCGCGGCCGTGCTGGCCGCCGGCGCCGTGGCCGCCCAGCTGGGCACGGTGTTCCTGCGCGCCGACGAAGCCGGGACGTCCGAGGCGCACCGCAAGGCCCTCGCGCTCGCCGAGCGCGAGACCACGTTCACCCGGGCCTTCAGCGGACGTCCGGCGCGCGGGCTGGTCAACAAGTTCATGGACGCGCTGTCCGAGGGCGCGCCCGCGGCGTACCCGCAGCTCAACAATCTCGCCGGGCCGGTGCGCAAGGCGTCGGCGAAGGCCGGGGACCCGGAAGCGATTTCGCTGTGGGCGGGCCAGACCTACCCGCTCGCGTACGACGCCTCGGCCGCCGTGATCATCGAGCGGCTGAAGGTCGAGGCGCGCGACGCCGCCGCGCGCCTCGACCGGATCCGCTAGGCGCCGGTGCGGTTCAGCACCGAGTGCCGCCGGCTGTAGAGGAAGTAGACGACCAGGCCGATCACGAACCAGACGCCGAACCGGATCCAGGTCGCCGGCTGCAGGAACGTGATCAGCCAGAGCGAGAACACGACGCCGATCGCGGGCACCACCGGCATGCCCGGCGTCTTGAACGTCCGCGGCAGGTCGGGCTGCTTGTAGCGCAGCACGATCACCGCGACGCAGACCACGACGAACGCGAGCAGGATGCCGATGTTCGTCAGCTCCGCGGCTTCACCGATCGGCAGGATCCCGGCGATGACCGCGGACGCGCCGCCGAGGATCCACGTCATCCGGCTCGGCACCTGCCGCTGCGGGTGGGTCTTGCCCAGCCACGGCGGGAGCAGCCCGTCGCGGCTCATCGAGTAGCCGACGCGGGTGGCGCCCATCAGGAACGTGAACAGCACGGTGAGGATGCCGACGATCGCGCCGATCGCGATCACCGTGGCCAGCCCGGACAGGCCGACCGACTTGAACGCCGTCGAGAAGCCGCTCTTCGGGTCGATTTCGGTGTACTTCTGCATGCCGGTCAGCACCAGGCAGGCCAGCACGTACAGCACCATGGAAATCGCCAGCGAGTAGAGGATCGCCTTCGGCATGTGCCGCTGCGCGTCCTTGGACTCCTCGGCCGCCGTCGACATCGCGTCGTACCCGAAGACGGCGAAGAACACGGTGGCGGCGCCGGTCACCGCACCGCCGAAACCGGCCGGGGCGAACGGCGTGTAGTTGCCGGTCTTGACGTAGAAGAAGCCGACGAGGATGACCACCAGCACGATCAGGACCTTGATGCCGACCATCGCCGTCTCGAACCGGGCGGCGCTGCGGATGCCGCGGTTGAGCAGGTAGGCGATCAGCAGGCACAGCAGCGCGGCGAACAGGTCGACCTTGTGGCCCGGTCCCGTGCCCGGCGCGCCGAGCATCCACGCGGGCAGGTCGAGGCCGAGCTGTCCGAGCAGGAAGCTGAAGTAGCCGGAGATCCCGATGGCCACCACCGCCACGATCGCGGTGTACTCCAGCAGCAGGTCCCAGCCGATGAACCAGCCGACGATCTCGCCCAGCACCGCGTAGCCGTAGGTGTAGGCCGAGCCCGCTTTCGGGATCAGGCCGGCGAACTCGGCGTAGGAGAACGCGGCCGCGGCGCTGGCGACCCCGGCGATGAGGAACGAGATCAGCACGGCCGGGCCGACGCCGGGGATGCCCGCCGCGTCGTCGCCGTGCGCGACGCTGCCGGCGAGGGCGAAGATCCCGGCACCGATGATGCCGCCGATGCCGATGGCGGTCAGCTGCCACAGGCCCAGGGTGCGGTTCAAGCCACCGCTTTCGCTCACGTCCTGGATCTGGTCGATCGGCTTGCGCCGGAAGAGGCCTGAACTCGAACCCAAGCCTTCTGGAGCGGACATCATCGCCTCCCGAACGGTCGGTGGGGAGCCCGGATCACGGACCTACCGCGGGAACCTACCGCCAACTCCGGGTGCGGACAGCGTGAGCGCGTCAGCCCGCCGCGGTGTCCTCGTTCACGGCCTCCGACGCCGTCGCGGCGGCCCGCTTGGCCTGCGTGGTCCGGACCGCGCTCGCGGCGAAGTAGGTGAGCAGCTCCGAGATCTCGACCGGATCGTCCAGCTGCGGGCAGTGCCCCCAGTCCTCGCGGACCAGCAGCCTGCTGTGCGGCACCAGCGTGTGCAGCTGGCGCCCGGACGCGGCGGTGACGAGCTTGTCCTTGCCGCACGCGACGACCAGCAGCGGCACCTTCACCGAGTCGAGGCGGTAGGCGTCGGCGAGCTCCGCGACGAGCTGCCGGGCCTGCTCCAGGCGGCTCTTGGTCGCGCGGTAGTCGGGGAAGAGCGCGGTGAAGCGCTGGACCTGGATCGCGTCGGCCGCACCCGAGTCGGCGTAGAGCAGCCGTGGGACGACCTGCTCGGCGACCTTGCGCACCACGAAGCCCGGCACGGGGACCGGCAGGGACGAGTACAGCCGCAGCGGCAACGGGTACCGCGCGACCGTGCGGATCAGCCACGAGTCGACGAACCCCGGCGCGGCTATCGACACGACGCCCGAGATCGGCAGCCTGCTGTTCTGCGCCGCGCGCAGGCTCATGGTGCCGCCGAGGGAGTTGCCGGCCAGCACGACCGAGCCGAGGACCGCCTGTTCGCGGACGACGGCCGTGGTGAACGCGTCGAGCTGCGGCAGCATCGGGCCGGGCCGCAGCGGCTGGGCGTCGCCGAAACCCGGCAGATCGACCGCGACCGCCGGGATCCCGGCGGCCGCGAGCTGTTCCAGGGCTGGGCGCCAGGTGTCGGCGCTGTCGCAGTAGCCGTGCAGCAACACCAGGCGCGGTGCCGTGGGCCGGACGTGCGGGACGGCGGCCCGGCGGCGCAGCGAGCGACGCGCGGAGGGTTGCTCCGGTTCGGGGTCGCCGACTTCGAGCACCCGGGTGCGGACACCGGCGTAACGCCGGAAGGAAACCCGGACGGGGTCCGGGTCACTGGGCCGGCCGCCCGGTACAGCCGGTGCGGGCCGCTGCGTCGCGGTCATGACTACAGATTACCTGGCCGGGATCGGGTTTTGGTGGAATTTCGGTGCTAACGACCCGGTCTCGAACTGAGGACGTCAAAGATTCACGAGATGTCGGAATGGTTTCCGTGCCGGGCGGATGGCGCGTCCGCCCAGCTCGGCGGCGGTCTAGCGGGTGAAGACGATCTTGCCGGCGGTTTCCCCGTCGAGCATCGCCCGGAAACCCTGGGGCGCTTCGGAAAATGTAAGTTCCGCACCGATCTGCGGCCGGACACCGGTCAGTTCGAGGTAGGCGAGCAGGTCCGCGAGCTCGTCGCGGGTACCCATGGTCGAACCGGCGACGCGCAGCTGGAGGAAGAAGACGCGCTGCAGCTCCGCGTGGGCGTCCGGGCCGCTCGTGGAGCCCGAGACCACGATGATCCCGCCCGGCTTGAGCGATTTGACCGAATGCGACCAGGTCGCCTTGCCGACGGTCTCGAACACGGCGTCGACGCGCTCGGGCAGCCGCGCGCCCGACTTGAACGCCTGGTGCGCGCCCAGGCTCGTGGCGAGGGCGCGCTTCTCCTCGCTGCGGCCGGTCACCCAGACCCGGAACCCGGCGGCGCGGCCGAGCTGCACCAGCGCCGTCGAGACGCCGCCGGAGGCACCCTGCACGAGCATCGTCTGGCCCGGTCGCAGCCCGGACTTCACGAAGAGCATCCGGTAGGCGGTCAGCCAGGCCGTGCCCATGGTGGCGGCTTCGGCGAAGCTGAGCGCCGCGGGCTTCGGGACGACATTGCGCGCCGGTACGACGACCTGGTCGGCGAAGGTGCCCTGGTGCTTCTCGGTGAGCAGCGTGCGCTTCGGGTCGAGCGTGTCGTCGCCCTGCCAGCCCGGCGCGTTGATCACGGAGTGGATCACGACCTCGGAGCCGTCGTCGAGGGTCCCGGCGCCGTCGCAGCCGAGGATCATCGGGAACTGGTCCGGTTTGATCCCGACGCCGCGCAGCGTCCACAGGTCGTGCATGTTGAGGCTGGCCGCCTTGACGTGCACGCGGACCCAGCCGTCGGGCACTTCGGGCTCGGGGCGCTCGCCCACGACGAGCGCGTCCAGGGGGCTGTCGGCGTTGGGTTCCTGCGCGTACACGGCGAACATGTCCTGCAACGTACCGCCCCTGGCACGCGGCGGCAGCAGGGCGCGCGTAGGCTCACACCGTGTTCAACGGGCTTGCCGACTGGTGGGACGGGGTCGAGCTGTGGCTCGCCCAGGCCTGGTTCCCGGTCCAGTTCGTGCTGGTCATGGTGGTCGTCGTGCCGCTGTGCCTGGCCGCCGCGTGGGTGCTCGACAAGCTCGTGGGCCTCTTCGCCCGCCGGCTGACCCCGGGACGTGACGACGACTCCTCCGACACCCCGGCATAGGCTCGCGCACCATGTTCAACCGAAGGCGGATCACCGCCGCGCTGATCGGGCTCCTCGTGCTGGTGCTGGGGGGCTGGCTGGTCAAGGACGTCCTCAGCGACGGCTCGCCGTCGTCGCCCGCGCCGAGTACTTCGGCCAGTGCTCCCGCGCGCGGCGGCGGCGCCGTGCCGGGCGCGGACTCGGGCTTGCCGGTGAAGGCGCTTTCCGCGCTGCCGCCGCAGGCCACGGACACGTGGAAGCTCATCGAGAAGGGCGGGCCGTACCCGTTCCCGCGCAACGACGACGTCGTGTTCGAAAACCGCGAGAAACGCCTGCCCGCCAAGAAGTCCGGCTACTACCACGAGTACACGGTGAAGACGCCGGGCAGCGCCGACCGCGGCGCGCGGCGGCTGATCACCGGGCAGGCGCACGAGCTGTACTACACCGGCGACCACTACGCGTCGTTCGTCGTCGTGGACGCGGCCCGATGAGCGCCTCGGAGCAGGCGAAGGCCGCCGCGGAAGAAGCCTTCACGAGGGGCGCGTACCCGCACCTGGTGAACTCGCGGCCGACCGTCGACAAGGCCAGCACGCTCAGCGCGTTCGCCGACGCACTGTCCTTTCCGGACTACTTCGGCCACAACCTCGACGCGCTCTACGACTGCCTGACCGACTTGTCGTGGCTGCCGCCGGGGGAGCACGTGCTGATCTGGCCGGGCTCGGACGCGCTGCGCAAGGCCGAACCCAAGACGTACCTGGCGATCCGCAGCGTGCTCTCGGACGCGCAGCGAGCGCTCGGGCCCGGCACCGGCACCGGTTCGTGGCGGCTCACGGTCGTGCTGCCGGACGCCTGAGCGGCGTCCCCGCGCGCTTGACCGTGCGGATCACCGGCGCGCTTTCGAGGGTTTGCACGCCTCGGATCCCGGCCACGCGGCCGGTGAGGTAGCGGTAGAGATCCCGGCCGTCGCGGCAGTTCACCATCGCGGTGAGGTTCGTCGTCCCCGTGGTGGCGACGGCGAACGACGTCTCCGGGTGGCTCGCCAGCGCTTCACCGGTCTCGGCCAGCCGCGCGGGCGAGACGGTCAACCAGAGCCGCGTTTCGGACCGGAAGCCGAGCCGGGCCGGGGAGATGTCGAGGTGGTAGGTCAGGGTGCCGTGCCGCCGCAGCACGTCCATCCGGCGCCGCACGGTCGAGTCCGACCAGCCGGTCGCCGCGGCGAGCGCGGTGTAGCTCGCGCGCCCGTCGTGGGCCAGCGCGTCGAAGAGTGCCTGGTCGCCGGGTTCCGGTGGGACGGGGGTGCCCTCGGGCTCCGGTGGCCGCAGGTGTTCGACCTGTTCGGGCGACAGGCAGTGCAGCCCGCTCCAGCCGTCCGGCAGGGCGAAGGTGTGGAGCAGTTCGTGGGCGGAGACGGCGGTGACCCGGCTCGCCCGCGGAAGCTTGTGCAGCAGCAGGTCGTCCCGCCCGGCGGTGTCGGGCGCGTGGACGGTGCAGGAGATCTCGGTGCCGCCGGAGAGCAGGTGTACCCACGAGACGTCGGGCCGGTCGGCCAGTGCGTCCGCGACGGCGGCCCCGGCGTCGGGTGTGGTGCGCAGGCGCAGGGTCCACGTCGTGTAGCCGGCTTCGCCGCCGCTGAGCGCGCCGGTGATCTTGAGCACCCCGGCGGTCCGCAGCCGCTGGTACCGGCGGGCCACGGTGTTCTCCGAGACGCCGAGTACGTGCCCGATGGCACGCATCGGGGCGCGGCCGTCGAGCTGCAGCGCGTGGATCAGACCGCGGTCGACGTCGTCCAGGGTGACGGTTTCCATGCATCCAGGGTAAGTGATGACGGTATCCGGCGGATTCGGCTCACTTTCTGGTGGCGATTGGCGCGTCGTAGCACTCTCCGGGGCACACGAAGGGAGATTCGATGCGCAAGTGGTGGCCGTTGATCGTGGTCTGTGCGGGCTCGTTCCTGTTCTTGCTGGACACCACCGTCGTCACGGTGGCCCTGCCCCGGATCGGCGCCGACCTGACGGCGTCGGTCGGGCAGCTGCAGTGGGTGCCCGACAGCTACACGCTCGTCCTGGCGGTGCTGATGCTCGCGGCGGGCTCGCTCGCCGACCGCTGGGGTCTGCGGCGGGTGTTCCTCACCGGACTGGCCGTATTCGGCCTGGGGTCCCTGGCCTGCGGGCTGGCGCCGGACATCGGGACGCTGATCGCCGCCCGCGGCGTGCAGGCGGTCGGGGGCGCGGCGCTGGCGGTGACCGGGTTCGCGATTCTGGCCGCCTCTTACGAAGGGCGCGCGCGGGGAACCGCGATCAGCGTGTTCTTCGCGGTGAACGGGCTCGGCGCGGCGGCGGGGCCGTTGGTGGGCGGCGTGCTGACCGAATACTTCGGCTGGGCGGCGATCTTCTTCGTCAACGTCCCGCTCGCGTTGCTGACGGCGATGTTCGCGGTGTTGGCGTTGCGAGCGGACAGCCCGGTCCGCGGTGGCCGGTTCGACGTCGCGGGTGCGGTGTGGTTCGCGGTCTTCGCCGCGAGCCTGGTGCACGGCCTGACTGAGGGCGGCTCGGGACGGTGGACCTCGCCGGTCACGGTGGGGGCGCTGGGGGTTTCGGTGGTGGCGTTCGCCGTTTTCGTCGTGGTGGAACGGTGCCGGGCGGAACCGATGCTGGAACTGGGGTTGTTCCGGGACGGCGGGTTCGCGGCACTGGTGGCGTGCGCGGCGGCGTCGACGCTGACCTTCGCCGCGCTGGTGTACGTGTCGCTCTGGCTGCAGACCGGGCGCTCGCTGGGACCGGTGGCGGCCGGGCTCACGCTGGCGCCGCTGGCGGTGGCGTCGTTCCTGACTTCGATGGGGCTCGGGAAGGTCCTGCACCGGTTCCCGCCGCGGGTGCTGCTCGGCACGGGCGTGCTGCTGGGTGCGCTCGGCTGCCTGTTGCTGCTGGTGGCGGGGATCGCCGTCGGCCTGGCGGTGACGGGGATCGGCGTCGGCATCGCGGGGCCGGCGATGGGCGCGGCGATCGCTTCCGCGGCACCGCCGGGGCGGGCGGGAATGGCGGCGGGCATCCTGACGACGACCCGGCAGTTCGGGCAGACGCTCGGGGTGGCGGTCCTCGGGATCGCTTACCAGGCCGGAGGATTGACGCCGGTGTACGTGGTCGCCGCGGTGTGCGGCGGGGTTACGGGCCTGCTCGCGCTCGTTCCGCGCAAGCAGGCCCGCATCCCGGTTTCGACTTGAGCCTCATGCGCCCCAATGTGGCGTTCGGTGCGTTGGACGCACCGAACGCCACATTGGGTGCGTTGGACGCACCCAACGCCACATTGGGGCGCTTGTTGCGGCTACGGGCGGCAGCTCACCGGAGGGCGCGGTCGCCGCTGTGCAGCGGCGTAAGCCGAGCGGAGGTCGGCGATCACGCGGTCCGGCTGGGTGCGCAGATGGATCGGTAAGGTCTGCAGGAAGGCGATTCCGGCAGCGGCGTAGCGGGCATTGCGGGCGAGAGTGTCCGAATAGCCGTCTCCCTCGCCGTGCCATGTGCGGGAGTCGATTTCCCAGGCGAATGCGATGTCGTCACACCAGGCGTCGGGTTTGGCGACGAAGGTGCCCTGCTCGTCGAAGACCCGGACGTTCCATTCGGCCGGCGGCAGGCCGGCGAGCTTCCAGATCTCCCAAGCGTCGGCCTCGGCGACCGATTCCGCCCCACAAAGGATGGCTTGCAGGGCGCGGCGGGGCAGTGCCGAGCCGCGTTGGCTGCCCAGCCGGAGTTCCTTGTCGAGTTGATCCGGCGTACAGCGATTCCGTTGGACAGCCTCGGTGAGCAAGGCTTGTATGGTGTCGAAATCCCGGATCCTGCGTGCCGCGTCGAGGGCAGCGCGGTACACCGGTGCGACGGGCAGGCCGCTTCGTGTGATGGGGACGGGCAGCCGGGTCGTGCGTTCGACGAGGACGAAGCCGCTGCTGGTGATCTCGCGCTCGTCCGGGACCAGGATGTGCACGTCGCCGGGCTCGGGGAACTGCTCCAGCCCGTGTCGTCGCAGCGCCCACAGGCCTGTGAGCACCGCGGTACCGCCGCCGCGCAGGAGCGCCGCCCGCAAGCGCTGTTCGTCGGTCGGTTCAGTGGGGCGCAACAGGATGATTCCCGGCAGCAACCTCCGCCACGGGCCGCCGGGCAGGCAGCGGCGATAGATACTGCTGCGTTGCATGCCGATCTCCTCAAGCTCGGCGGTGCGCACCACGTCCGGATTGGCTTTGTGGCCGACAACCAGCGGATGCCGGGCCCAGGTCCCCCTCTTCACATTTCAAGGATCACCACGATGGGCGGCAAAAAGCCAGCTCAAGGCGTTGCGAACGGTCCGTTGGTGCCCTTTCTCGGCCGCAATCACCCGGTTGGGACGTCCTGGCTCATGCGCCCCAATGTGGCGTTCGGTGCGTTGGACGCACCGAACGCCACATTGGGTGCGTTGGATGCACCCAACGCCACATTGGGGCGCTTCAGTCCTGCGGGACCCAGTTCGGCTTGCGCTTCTGGGCGAAGGCCAGGATGCCCTCCTGGCCTTCGTCGCTCGCGAAGAACTTCGCCGACAGCGCGAGCATGTCCTCGAACCCCTCCGACGGCGTGGCCGGGCGGGGACGGCTCAGCAGCGCCTTCGTCTCGGCCAGCGCCTTCGGCCCGCCGGCGGCCAGCGCCTTGACGTACCGCGCCACTTCGGCGTCGAGCTTCTCCGCCGGGACCGCCGAGTTCAGCAGGCCGATCTCGACCGCGCGGCGCGCGTCGAACGTGTCGCCCGTCAGGAACAGCTCGTGCGCCGCGCGCGGATTCAGCCGCGGGAGGACCGTCAGGGAGATGATCGCCGGGACCACGCCGATGCGGACCTCGGAAAAGGCGAACGTCGCTTCCGGGACTGCCACGGCGATGTCGCACGCCGCCACCATGCCGATGCCGCCGGCGCGCGCCGGGCCGGCCAGGCGGGCCACCACCGGCTTGGGGCTGGTCCAGAGCTGCTCGAGAATGCGGGGGAACTCGTTCACGCCCTGGTCGCCCGCGCCGGCTCCGCGGGCCTCCTTGAGGTCCATCCCCGCGCAGAACACCGGGCCCGTGTGGGTCAGCACGATCACCCGCACGGCGTCGTCGGCGGCCGCGGTGGCCAACGCGGAAGACAGTTCGCCGCGCAGCTGTGCCGACAGCGCGTTGCGGTTGTGCGGGGAGTCCAGGGTGATCGTGGCGGTGCCGCCCACCACGTCGTAGTGCACCAGTTCGTCAGCCATGCCGACACCCTTGCACACGTGCCGCGCGGCCCGGTGTTACGCGGGGCACAGCCAGCCGGGATCACCCTCGCGGGCCTCGACGACGGCCGAAGAGGGGGCCGGGAAGTGGTGCTTCAGCGTGAACGCCGCGGGCGTCGGCCCGTAGACGCGCAGGTGCTTGATCTTCTCCTCGGCGTCCGCGGTCGTCGGCCGGTAGCCGGCGGGCACCCACCACAGCGCGGTCATCACGTCCTGGACGCGGTGGAACCACTCGCGGCGGCGCTTGAGGACCGTCAGGTGCTCGCCGGAAAACACGAAGTCCGCCAGTGCTTCCACCGACGTCCAGACGGACATGTTGACCAGGATCCCGGAGGTGCCGCGCACGTCCCACTCGAAGGCGCGGATCGACGTCGCGTCGCCGTCCTCGGTCTGCAGCCGCCACACGAATCCTGGCGTGTGGTCGGCGATGGCGTTGACCGGCTCCAAAGCGCCGACGAAGTCCCGGAAGGACGGGTCGTCGAGTGGTGCCTTCATCCGGCTGATGTTGACCTGGGCCAGTTCGAAGTTCCCCATGCGGCCACCCTACGGGCGCGACGGCGTCCGCAGGGTGGCCGGCGCTCAGCCGATCGTCGTCGTGGTGAAGACGGGGCTGGGGTTGGGGAAGCAGGCCGTCGGCGCGGTGAGGTCGCCGATGATGGTGCTCGCCACCGCGTTGAACGTCAGGCCGGGGTCGCTGTAGCTGGTGCCGGCCAGCTTCGTCTCGATCGTGCCGGAGCTGCCCGCGGTCAGGTGCGCGGTCACCGTGGGCAGTTCGAACGTCGAGCCGCCGGCGATCGGGCCGGGGAAGCTCAGCGTCGCGACGCCGTTCGCGACCGAGATGGCCGGCGGGGTCGAGCCGAGGCCGGAGCCGCCGGTGAGGTCGGCGCCGACGTAGCTGGAGTTGGCCGGGATCGGGATCTTCAGCGCGAACGTGTTGATGTTCTTGACCTTGTTCCCGCTGACCTCGGCCGGCACGGTGTTCGGCGCCGGGTCGATGACGATGTCGAACGCGGCGCCGGGCGCGACCGTGGCGGGCGCGGTGACGTCGGTGTCCTGGTTCAGGGACACGTGCTGCGGTCCGACGATCGGGGCGTTCGCCTGGCAGTCGAACGTGACGGCGGTGGCCGCCGAGGCCGGGGCGGCGAGGGCGATCGGAAGAGCCGCGGCCGCGGTCAGCGCGGCCAGCCGGGAAAGTTGAAGAGCTTTCATCTGAGTCCACCTACCTGCGATTTCACGAGGGGGAGGGAGAAAGCTGCGCAGCGCTTAGATAGTTACCGGCAAGTTAACTAGCGCGTCAAGGATTCACTGTTCCCATACGCGCAGGGTGACCGGCAAATGTGAATATCTGTCACCTTTTGGCGGTGGTGGTGCCGCTGCGTGTCCGGGGGCCCGGATCCGCCTGTTCGTCTCCGATCGATCCTGACCGGTTCGCTTCGGAACTCTGGCCAGCGTGCGCCGGCTTTGTTACCTGTGTCACTCGGATGACCTCAGCGGAGAGGAACGAGCCGATGAAAGCACGAACGCTGTCGATGGTATTCAGGCTGCTGGCGCTGTTCGTGCTCGGCGGCGGCCTGCTGACCGCCGTCCCGACGCAGGCCCAGGCGTCCACCGCCGGGTTCCGGGGCGTCAACTGGGCCGACACGCGGGACAACTTCGTCAACGGCGTGCTGTACGTGTCCGGGCTGACCTCCTCGGACACGTACTCCTCGGCCGCCGCGACGGCCGAGGGGGTGGTCGGCCAGCTGTATTCGATCACCGGGGCGAACACGGTCCGGATGCCGATCAACGAGCCGACGGTGTCGGACTACTGGGGCACCTACACCGGGGCGATCGACACCGCGCTCGCCAAGGGCAAGGTGATCCTGGCGTACTGGGCCTACAGCGGCGGCAAACCGGCGAGCACGGCCGGGTTCCAGCAGATGTGGGACAAGGTCGTCGGCAAGTACGGCGGCAACCCCAACGCCTACTTCGAGGTCATCAACGAGCCCTACAGCTACAGCGCCGGCGACCTGAACAACTTCTACAGCGCCTGGCTGGCCCGCTACCCCGGCGTGCCGCGCGGCCGGGTGGTCCTCGACGGCACCGGCTACGCCCAGAACGTGCCCGCGGTCGGCAGCGACTCCCGGCTCGACGGGACGCTGCTGGCGGCCCACGACTACTCGTTCTTCGCCGGCTACGAGAGTGAAACGGAGTGGGCGAACCACATTGGCGGCTACATCGGCGGATACGCGGACCGCACGGTCGTCACCGAGTGGGGCGGCCCGATGTCACCCGGCAGCAAGAACGGCGTCCACTACAACACGATTGACTACAGCATCCCGAGCGGATCGTTCTTCGCCGACTACATCCGGGGTGTGAGCGAGAAAATGCGGAGCCTCGGCGTCGGCAGCGTGTACTGGCCGGGCCTGCGCGACGGCGACTGGTACAGCCTGACCACCAGGTCCGGAACGGGTTCCGGCCTCAAGCTGACCCTGAGCAACCCCAGCGGCCTGACGCGGCTGCAGTACGCGTGGGGCACCGGAACCGGCGGCGGCACGTACGTCCGGATCGTCAACGCCGCCACCGGCCAGTACATCGACGGGCTGGGCCGCACCGCCGGCGGTTCCGCCGCCGGCCAGGCGAGCGGCGACCCCGGCCGCTACGACCAGCAGTGGGTCATCGAGAACTCCGGGAACCGGGTGCGCATCAAGAACCGCGCCACGGGGCTTTATCTCGACGGCGCGGGCCGCACGGCCAACGGCGCGGCGGTGGGCCAGTACGCGGCGAGCGGGAGTGCCAACCAGCAGTGGTCGGTGCTGACCGATGCCGACAACGTGCGCATCAAGAACGGTGCCACCGGCGAATACCTGGACGGCATGGGCCGCACGAGCAGTGGTGCCGATCTCGGCCAGTACGCCGACAGCAGCAGCGGCAACCAGCGGTGGCGGATCGTCGCGGCCGGCTGAGCGGGTGTAGTGAATGACTCGTTCATGTCGCCTGGCGCCATGAACGAGTCATTCACTACACCGGAACCGAGCGCAGGAGTCCGGTGACCGCGGTGGCGTACCGGGCGACGACGACGTCCGCGACGCGCGGGTCGTCCGCCAGCGGCGCGGCGATGAACGCACCCGGGTCGGCTTCCCGGGCCAGCCGCGCGATCCGGTCGGGGAGCAGGCCCGGCGCGAGGAACCACGACGCCACCACGAGGTGACGCACCCCGCGCGACCGCAGCTTTTCGGCGGCCGCGGGGATGTCCGGCTGGGTGGCGCTGGCGAACGCTTCGCACGCCGGCAGCCCGAGCCGCTCTTCCCAGCGCGCCGCCAGCGAAGCGACGACCGCGTTGGCGGAGGCGTTCGACGAGCCGACCGCGCTGACGAGCACGCCCGTGCCACGGCGGCGGGGCGCGGCGGCCAGCCGGTCGAGGGCGACCGCTTCCAGGGCCGGGTCGGCGCCCAGCACGTCCGACACCTGGACGCGGAACCCCGGGCACGCCGCGACGACCTCGTCGATCAGCGCGGGCAGGTCGACCCGGGCGTGGAACGCGCTGCCCAGCAGCAGCGGCACGACGATCGCCGCCCGGTGCCCGGCCGCGTACAGCGACCGCAGCACGTCGGTGACGCGGGGCTCCGAAAGGTCCAAAAAGGACTCGTGGACCGCAAGGCCCGGTGCCTGCGTGCGCACGACGTCGACGAGCGCCCGCACGGTCGCCGCCGAGCGGGGGTCACGGCTGCCGTGCGCGACGGCCACCAGGGGAGGCGTCACGAGAAGCGCTCACCGACCATGCCCGCGGCCAGGGTGTCGCCGTCCTTCGGGTCGATCACCAGGAACGCGCCGGTGCGCGGGCTGACGCCGTAGTCGTCGACGCCCAGCTCCTCCGCCAGCCGCAGCGTGACGCGGCCGATGTCGTTGAGCTCGAGCGACGCGGGCGAGTCCACGCTGGACAGTGCCTGCTCGTCGAACCGGGCGTGCAGCTCGTCGACCAGGGCCTGGACCGTGCGGGTGCCGTGCTTGACGAGCACGCGCGCGCCCGGCTTCAGCGGTTTGGACGACAGCCAGCACAGCGTGCCGGTGATCTCGTCGGTGACTCGCGGGGGCGCGTCGGCGGCCGCGATCAGGTCGCCGCGGGAGATGTCGATGTCGTCGGTGAGCAGCAGCGTCACCGAAGTCCCGGCGCCGGCTTCCTCGAGCGGGCCGTCCGCGGTGTCGATCCGTTCGACACGGCTGCGGATGCCCTGCGGCAGCACCACGATCTCGTCGCCCGGCCGGACCGTGCCGGCGGCGATCTGGCCCGCGTAGCCGCGGTAGTCCGGGTACTCGGGCGTGCGCGGGCGGATCACGTACTGCACCGGGAACCGCAGCGCCGAGTCGTGCGGGTCGGGCGCGACCGGCACCTCCTCCAGGTGTTCCAGCAGGCTGGGGCCGCTGTACCACGGCGTTCGCCCCGAGCGCGTCGCGACGTTGTCGCCTTCCAGTGCCGACACCGGGATCGCGAGCACCGAGCCCCGCGGGTAGCCCAGCGTCTCGGCGTGCGAAGCGAATTCCTTCGCGATCACCGTGAACACCGCCTCGTCGTAGCCGACGAGGTCGATCTTGTTCACCGCCAGCACCAGCTGCGGCACGCCGAGCAGGGCCAGCACGGCCGCGTGCCGCCGCGTCTGCTCGATCACGCCCTTGCGTGCGTCGACCAGCAGCACGGCCAGCTGCGCGGTGGACGCGCCCGTCACCGTGTTGCGTGTGTACTGCACGTGCCCCGGGGTGTCGGCCAGCACGAACGACCGCTTCGGCGTGGCGAAGTACCGGTACGCGACGTCGATGGTGATGCCCTGCTCACGCTCCGAGCGCAGGCCGTCGACGAGCAAGGACAAGTCTGGTGTGGACAGTCCCTTGTCGATGGAGGCACGAGTGACGGCGTCGAGCTGGTCGGCGAGCACCGACTTGGTGTCGTACAGCAGCCGTCCGACCAAAGTGGACTTGCCGTCGTCGACGCTGCCCGCGGTCGCGAGCCGCAACAGGCTGGACATCAGAAGTACCCCTCACGCTTGCGGTCTTCCATGGCCGCCTCGGACATCCGGTCGTCGGCGCGGGTGGCACCGCGCTCGGTGAGCCGCGAGGCCGACACCTCGGCGATGACCTCTTCGACGGTGGCCGCGGTGGATTCGATCGCGCCGGTGCACGAGCCGTCGCCGACGGTCCGGTAGCGGACGGTCCGCTCACGGACCTCTTCGCCCGGACGCGGGCCGCCCCACGGGCCCTCGGCCAGCAGCATCCCGTCCCGCAGGTACACCTCGCGCTGGTGCGCGTAGTAGATCGACGGCAGTTCGACCTTCTCGCGGGCGATGTAGTTCCAGACGTCGGCCTCGGTCCAGTTGGACAGCGGGAAGACGCGGACCTGCTCGCCCGGGCGGTGCCTGCCGTTGTAGAGGTTCCACAGCTCGGGCCGCTGCCGCCGCGGCTCCCACTGGCCGAAGGAGTTGCGGAGGCTGAAGATCCGCTCCTTGGCCCGGGCGCGCTCCTCGTCACGGCGGCCGCCGCCGAAGACGGCGTCGAACTTGTTCTCGGCGATCGTGTCGAGCAGCGGCGTGGTCTGCAGCGGGTTGCGCATCCCGTCGGCGCGCTCTTCGAGGCGCCCGTCGTCGATCCAGTCCTGGACCTTCGCGACGACCAGGCGCAGCCCGTGCTGCTCGACGACGCGGTCGCGGAACTCGATGACCTCGTCGAAGTTGTGCCCGGTGTCCACGTGCAGCAGCGGGAACGGCACCGGCGCCGGCCAGAACGCCTTGATCGCCAGGTGCAGCAGCAGCGTCGAGTCCTTGCCGCCGGAGAACAGGATCACCGGGCGGTCGAACTCGCCCGCCACCTCCCGGAAGATGTGGATGGCTTCGGACTCGAGCGCGGCCAGGTTGTCCTGTGCCGCATCGGTCGCGGGCTCCAAGGTCGTCATGCGTCCCTTCCTCAGCCGTGCAGTCCGCACTCGGTCTTGCTCTGCCCCGCCCACCGGCCGCTGCGCGGGTCCTGGCCCGGCTCCACGCGAGCCGTGCAGGGGGCGCAGCCGATCGACAGGTAGCCGATCGAAACCAGCGGGTTCTCGAGGATCCCGTGCTCGTGGATGTAGCCCTTGAACTCGTCGTCGGTCCACGCCGCGATCGGGTTGACCTTGACCAGGCCGTTGCGGTCGTCCCAGGTGACTATCGGGGTGTTCGCGCGGGTCGGCGCGTCGACCCGGCGGACGCCGGTGACCCACGCCGAGTAGTTCGCCAGTGTCTTGCGCAGCGGGACGACCTTGCGCAGGTTGCAGCAGAGCGTCGGGTCGCGGTCGTGCAGCTTCGCCCCGTATTGGGCGTCCTGCTCGGCGACGCTCTGCTCGGCCTGGGCGTTGACGATCTTCACTTCCGGGTAGACCGTCTGCACGGCGTCACGCGTGCCGATCGTCTCCGGGAAGTGGTAGCCGGTCTCGAGGAAGAGAACGTCCACATCGGACTTCACCTTCGTGGCGAGGTCGATGAGCACGGCGTCCTGCATGTTGGACGCGACGATGAAGTCGTCGCCGAACGTGTCGACGGTCCAGTGCAGCGCCTCTTCGGCGGTGGCGTCGGCGAGCTCCTTCGAAGCGCGCTCGGCGAGGGTCTTGTAGTCGGCGGTGGCGGTCATCGGGAAACCTCCGGGAGGGACAGGCCGAGGAACTTGACCGAGAAAACCCGGCGACAGCTGGAACACAGCCAGCCGCCGTTCTCTTCCGGCCGCAGATCTTCGTCGCCGCAATAGGGGCAGTAGTACGGTGCCGCGCGCTCGTCGGTGCTCATTGGCGCCTCCGCGGGGAAGAGTGCGTCGGCGCTGTCACTGCAGGGCACTTTCCTCGGCGCGCGCGGCCCACTGCGGGAACCGTTCGCCGGGTTCGCGCCCGGCGACGTAGGCCCGCACGACGCGTTCGACGTACCCGGTCAGCTCACCCGAAGTCACCTTGTGGCCACGCAGCTTCCGGCCGAACCCGGCGTCGAGGCCGAGGCCGCCGCCGAGGTGCACCTGGAAGCCTTCGACCTGGTTGCCTTCGGCGTCGGTGACGATCTGGCCCTTGAGGCCGATGTCCGCCGTCTGGATCCGCGCGCAGGAGTTGGGGCAGCCGTTGAGGTGCACGGTGACCGGCGTCTCGAGGCCGTCCTGGATGTCGGCGAGGGACTTCTCGAGGTCCGCGACGAGCTGCTGCGCGCGGGCTTTCGTCTCCACGATGGCGAGCTTGCAGAACTCCAGCCCGGTGCAGGCCATCACCCCGCGCCGCCACGGCGACGGCTTGGTCTCCAGCCCCAGCTCGGCCAGCTCCGCCGAAAGCGCCGGGACCTGGGCCTCGGGGACGTCGAGCACGACGAGCTTCTGCTGCGGCGTGAGCCGCACCCGGCCGGACCCGGCCCGCTCGGCGGCCTTGGCGACGGCGACGAGCGTGCCGCCGCTGGAACGGCCGGCGATCGGCGCGGCGCCGACGTAGAACTTGCCGTCGACCTGCGGGTGCACGCCGACGTGGTCGATCGGGACGGCGGGGTCCACCGGCGGCGGCCCGTCGATCAGCTCGCGCTTGAGGTACTCGTCCTGAAGCACTTGTCGGAACTTCTCCGCGCCCCAGTCCTTGACCAGGAACTTGATCCGGGCGCGCGAGCGCAGCCGCCGGTAGCCGTAGTCGCGGAAGATCGAGATGACACCTTCCCAGACGTCCGGGACCTCGTCGAGGGGCACCCAGGCGCCGAGGCGCTGCCCGAGCATCGGGTTGGTGGACAGGCCGCCGCCGACCCAGACGTCGAAGCCGGGTCCGTGCTCCGGGTGGTCGACGCCGACGAAGGCGACGTCGTGGATCTCGTGCGCGACGTCCGGCTGGCCGGAGATCGCGGTCTTGAACTTGCGCGGCAGGTTGGCGAACTCCGGCTTGCCGATGTAGCGGCGCTTGATCTCGTCGATCGCCGGAGTGCCGTCGATCACTTCGGCCGCGGCGATGCCGGCGACCGGCGAGCCGAGGATGACGCGCGGGCTGTCGCCGCAGGCCTCCATCGTGGTCATGCCGGCCTGTTCGAGCTTGGCCCAGATCGCCGGGACGTCCTCGATCCGGATCCAGTGGTACTGGATGTTCTGCCGGTCGGTGATGTCGGCGGTGTCGCGCGCGTACGCCTGCGAGATCTCGCCGAGCACGGTGAGCTGCTCGGTCGTCAAGGCGCCGCCGTCGATCCGGACCCGCAGCATGAAGTAGCGGTCGTCGAGCTCTTCGGGCTCCAGCGTCGCGGTGCGGCCGCCGTCGATCCCCGGCTTGCGCTGGGTGTAGAGGCCGAACCAGCGGAACCGGCCGCGCAGGTCGCCCGGGTCGATCGCGTCGAAGCCGCGGTGGGCGTAGATGTTCTCGATCCGCGCCCGCACGTTGAGCGGGTGGTCGTCCTTCTTCGATCGCTCGTTCGGGTTCAGCGGCTCCCGGTAACCGAGCGCCCACTGCCCTTCGCCGCGCTTCTGCTTGGCGCGCGCGGGGCGGGCTGGGGTCTGGGGCGTGGCCATGGCGGCGTCCTCCGAGAGGCTTTTCGTGGCAGCGGAGGACCACCGGCTCGCGGGTGTGTCCTCCGGCGCCGGCTGTCCAGATTTCGTGGCAGGTGGTGGGGCGGGGAGTCAGCGAACGGGTACGCAGAGGGCGCTGGCGACCCGCAGCAGGTCGACGTGGCGACGGGCCACGAGGAGAACACCGGCATGAGTCACGGCGTCAGCGTGCCACGCGTCCACAATGTGGTCCAGGGCTGCCCGGATGGTGGGAGAAGGGTCACTCGCCTGGGAGAATGCGGTCGATCGGCAGGGCCGCGACCTGCGAGTCCGGGCGACCGGTGGCGACTTCCGGCCCTGTCAACGCTCTCTTCCGCCCCGCGAACCACTACGTCCCGGCGTCGTAACAGGTGTTCACCCGATCGGCCTCCCGCCGCGACCGAGCGTGGCGGGGTGGACAATCCCAGGGTGCCCGAGCTGCGTCCCGACCCCGCCACCCCGATCGACCCCGCCTTGCCGGAAAGTGCGCTGAAGGGGCTCGGGAGCAGAGCGTTCGGGGTCTACGTGCACGTCCCGTTCTGCGCGACGCGCTGCGGCTACTGCGACTTCAACACCTACACCGCGGGTGAGCTCGACTCCGGTTCGTCGCCGCAGTCCTGGCTGGAAGGACTGCGGCGGGAACTGGAGCTCGCGGCCCGCGTGCTGGTCGTGCCCCCGGCCGCCGACACCGTGTTCGTCGGCGGCGGCACGCCGTCGCTGCTCGGCGCCGACGGCCTCCGCTCGGTGCTCGACGCCGTCCGCGACGTCTTCGGGCTCGCCCCGGGCGCCGAGGTGACGACGGAGTCGAACCCGGAGTCGACGTCGCCCGAGTTCTTCGCCGGGATCCGCGAAGCCGGCTACACGCGGGTCTCGCTGGGCATGCAGTCGGCCGCGCCGCACGTGCTGAAGATCCTCGACCGCGTGCACACCCCGGGCCGTCCGGGGACGGCCGCCGCCGAAGCCCGCGCGGCCGGCTTCGAGCACGTGAACCTCGACGTGATCTACGGCACGCCGGGGGAGCGCGCCGACGACCTGCGCGCGACGCTCGACGCCGTGCTGGCCGCCGGGGTCGACCACGTCTCGGCGTACGCGCTGATCGTCGAGGAGGGCACGGCGCTGGCCCGCCGCGTGCGCCGGGGCGAGCTGCCCGCGCCGGACGACGACGTGCTGGCCGCGGACTACGAGATGATCGACGCCACGCTGTCGGCGGCGGGACTGCGCTGGTACGAGGTGTCGAACTGGGCGGCGTCCGACGAGGCCCGCTGCCACCACAACCTCGGCTACTGGCGAGGCGACGACTGGTGGGGCGCCGGTCCCGGCGCGCACAGCCACGTCGGCGGGGTGCGCTGGTGGAACGTCAAGCACCCGGCGCGCTACGCCGCCTTGCTCGCCGAGGGCGCCTCGCCCGCGGGCGGGCGTGAGGTGCTCAGCGACGACGACCAGCACCTGGAACGGATCATGCTCGAACTCCGCGTCGCCGAGGGGCTTCCGCTCGACGTCCTCGACGGTCCGGGGCTCGCCGAGGCTCGCGCGGCGGCGGCCGAAGGCCTGCTCGATCCGTCCGCTTTGGACTCCCGGGGCCGCGCGGTGCTCACCGACCGCGGGCGGCTGCTCGCCGACGGCGTGGTCCGCCGGCTCGCCGGCTGAACCCGTCCGGGATTAAAACTCCGGCCGACGTCGTTACTTGTATCAAGCAACGACGTTCGAGGAGGCTCCATGGTGCGCGCGGTCAGGTTCGACGAGTACGGCGGCGTGGATGTCCTCCGGGTGGAAGACGTCCCGCGGCCGGTGGCGGGACCGGGACAAGTGCTCGTCGAGGTCCGGGCGGCCGGGATCAACCCGGGTGAGGGGTACATCCGCCAGGGTTTCCTGCACGACCGCTGGCCGGCCACCTTCCCGTCGGGCCAGGGCAGTGACTTCGCGGGCGTGGTCGCCGAACTCGGCGACGGCGTCGAAGAGATCGCCGTCGGCGACGAGGTGATCGGCTTCGTCGACACACGCTCGAGCCACGCCGACTTCGTCGTCGCGGAGGCTTCGAACCTCACGCCGCGGCCTGACGGGGTGCCGTGGGAGGCCGCCGGTTCGCTGTTCGTCGCCGGGACCACCGCGTACGCCGCGGTGCGCGCGGTGTGCCCGCGAGAAGGGGAGACGGTCGTCGTCTCGGGTGCCGCCGGCGGAGTGGGCTCGCTGGCCATGCAGCTCGCGAAGCTGGCCGGCGCCACGGTGATCGGCCTGGCCGGCGAAGCCAACCACGCGTGGCTGCGCGAACTCGACGTGATCCCGGTGGCCTACGGGGACGGCGTCCTCGAGCGGATCGAGGAAGCCGCCCCGGACGGCGTGCACGCGTTCGTCGACACTTTCGGCTCCGGATACGTCGAACTGGCCCTGCACCTGGGCATCCACCCCGGACGGATCGACACGATCATCGACTGGGCCGCGGCCGAGAAGTACAACGTGAAGACCGAGGGCAACACGGCGGGCGCGTCGGCCGAGGTCCTCCGTGACCTGGCGACCTTGGTGGAGAAGGGATTGCTGGAGGTGCCGGTCGCGCGCGTGTACCCCTTGGACGAAGTGCGGGAGGCCTACCGCGAGCTGGAGAAGCGGCACACACGCGGCAAGATCGTCCTGCGGCCGTAGCGTCAGACGACGGCCACCGCGTCGATCTCCACGAGGAACCCCGGCGCCAGGCCGGCGACGACGTGGACCGTGATGGCCGGCGGCGGGTCGGCGCGGTTCCAGACCTACTGGAAGGCGGCCACCCCTTCGTCGAAGGTGTGGCCGTCCACCACGGCGATGCGCCAGTGCACGATGTCCGCCAGGGTCGCGCCCTCGCTCTCCAGGATGGTCGCGAGGTTGCGGAACGCCTGCAGGGCCTGCTCTCCGACGGTGGGGCCGACGACCTCGCCGTTCGCGTCGACGCCGTTCTGGCCGCCGATGTAGATCGTCTTCGCGGGCTGTTCGACCACGACGGCCTGGCTGAAGGCCGGGCTGCGGTGGAGTCCCTCGGGGTTGATGTGCCGGACGGCCATCGGGAACCCTCTCTGTCGACTTGGGTGCGTGACGCCAGTCATAGTGGAACGCAACCGGCTATTTCGTCGCTGCCATGACCTTGAGCCCGGCGAGGAACGTGTCGAGCGCGAAGCCGAGGCGTTCGGCCGCCGTCTCGGCCGAGAAGAATTCGCCGATCCTCAGCATGTTCGGGAATGCTTCGGCGGGCAGCGAGCGCATGTAGTCGACCATCTGCCTGCCGCGTTCGGTGACTTCGGCCGCGTCGATCTCGCCCCAGGTCCAGCCGCTCGCTTCGTACGCGTACGCCTTCGCGTAGAGGCCCAGCGCGTCGCCCGCGAAGGTCGCCTGCTTGAGTTCGAGGCCGCCGGCCCGCAGCAGGGCCAGCATCGCCTCGCCCAAGCGCAGCGAGCTGGGCGTGACCGGCACGGCGATGTCCCACGCCACGCGCGCGATCCCGGGGTGGGCGACCATCACCCGGATCTGGGCGTGGACGAGCTCCTTCACCTGCTCGTCCCAGCGCGCCGGATCGGGCTCCGGCACGGGCACCTCGGCGAGCACCGCGTCGAGCATCAGCTCCGCCAGTTCGTCCTTGTTGGAGACGTGCGCGTACAGCGACGCGGGCCCCGTTTCGAGCTCCTGCGCGATCCGCCGCATGGTGACCGCGTCGAAGCCTTCCTTCGCCAGGACGTCCAGTGCCGTCTTGACGACGAGCTCCTGGGAGAGCGCGGGTTTCGCGGCGCGGCGGCCCGGGGGACGGCGCCACGGCGGCGGGGGAACGGTCACGCGAACACTGTACTTGACGCGAACTGCGTTCGTATGTAGAACGGTGTTCGTGAAACGAACAGCGTTCGAAACGGGGGATCTCATGACCACTGCCGAAGCCGACGTCCGTGCCGTGCTCAGCAGGCTCACTCAGGCCTGGAACGACGGCGACGCCACCGCCTACGGGCGGCTCTTCACCGAAGACGCGGACTACGTGACGTTCTTCGGGCTGAACTTTCCGGGCCGCGAAGCGATCGAGGAATCCCATCGCGCACTCTTCGAAGGCCCGCTCAAGGGCTCCAAGCTGACCGGACGGCTCGGCGCGGCGGCGAAGGTGCGGTTCGTCCGGCCGGACGTCGCCGTGGCCGTCGTCGGCGGCGGCTCGTCCCTGACCGGCGCGGACACCGCGGACGAGGGGCGCGAGTCGACCGTGAGCTTCGTGCTCGTCCACGACGGCGGCGAGTGGCTGATCACGGCGTTCCAGAACACGCGCGTCTCGGATCCGCGCTCGTGAAAACGCTTGCGGAGGCCACCGGGGTCGTCGCGCGGCCACCCGGCGAGGTGTTCGAGTGGCTCCGGCGCACGCTCGCCGGAGGTCCGTACCCGATGCGGATGGACGTCGACCGCGAGCGCGGGTTCCTCGCCGTGCAGGGCGGCTGGTGGTACCGCGCCGAGTACCGCGTCACGCCGGATGTCACGCCGGATCCGGCGGCCCGAAACTGTCGGTGCCCACCGGTAGCGTGGAAAACGGGGGCTGCTCGGTCAGGCGGCGCGCGCATCGAGTACCGGGTCCTCAACGTGGCCTCGCGCGCGCGGTGGGCGGTGCCACTGGCGAACCGGTTCTTCATCGGGTTCCGGGCTCGCACGGCTGTCGCTTTTGCACGGATGCTCGAGGAACTGGGTACCCCGCGGTAGCCGTGCGCCGGTTTTCGCGCGTAGGGTGACTTAGGTAAGCCTTAGCGAGCATGGGGAGTGGTAATGGCTGAAGCACCCCGGCGGTCCGGGCGTCCCGCGGTGCGGCTGCGGGTGCTGCGCAGCGAGCGCCTGACCCCGCACATGATCCGGATCGTCGCGGGCGGCGAGGGCATCGCCGGCTTCGCGCCCAACGCGTTCACCGACGCCTACGTGAAGGTGCTGTTCAAGGTGCCCGGCGTCGAGTACCCGGAGCCGTTCGACGTCCAGGAGTGCCGCGCGACGCTGCCGCGAGAGCACTGGCCGCGGCAACGCTCGTACACGGTTCGCGCCTTCGACCCGCAGGCCGGCGAGCTGGTCCTCGACTTCGTCCACCACGGCGACGAGGGCATCGCCGGCCCGTGGGCGGCGTCGGCCAAGCCGGGTGACGAACTGCTGCTGTCCGGCCCCGGCGGTGCGTACGCGCCGGGCCCCGAGGCGGACTGGCACCTGCTGGCCGGGGACGAGAGCGCACTGCCGGCCATCGCGGCGTCGCTCGAAGCGCTCCCGGCCGGCGTCCCCGCCCACGCGGTGATCCTCGTCGAGAACGCGGACGAGGAGCAGCCACTGGTCACCAAGGCGGACGCGCAGATCACCTGGCTGTACCGGGCTTCCGGCGGCGACGTCGCTTCTGCGGTGCGCGCGCTGCCGTGGCGCGACGGCGTCGTGCAGGCGTTCGTGCACGGCGAGGCCGGGTTCGTCCGGGACTTGCGGCGCTACCTGCTCGACGAGCGCGGGGTGCGGCGCGAGCTGCTGTCGATCTCGGGGTACTGGCGCTACGGGAAGAACGACGAGGCCTGGCGCGAAGAAAAGGCGGCCGAGCGGGCGCGGGAGAAGTAACCTCGCCGCATGGCGGAGCTCAAGGTGGACGTCGACCCGGCCGAGGCCGGGTTCGACGCGGACCGGCTTTCCCGGATCGACAAGCACTTCGACCGGTATGTCGAGAATGGACGGTTGCCCGGCTGGCTCGCGGTGGTGAGCAGGCACGGCCGCATCGTGCACGTCGGCCGCGGCGGGTACAGCGACGTCGAGGCCGGGACGCCCGTGGAGACCGACACGTTGTGGCGGATCTTCTCGATGACGAAGCCGGTCACGTCGGTCGCCGCGATGATGCTGGCCGAAGAGGGCTTGCTGGAGCTGGACGACCCGATTTCGCGCTGGTTGCCGGAATTCGCCTCACCGCGGGTGTTCGTCAAGGGGTCGGCGCTCAAGCCGTTCACCGAGCCCGCCACTTCGCCGATCCGCGTCTGGCACCTGCTGACGCACACGGCGGGCCTGACCTACGGCTTCCACCACGGCCACCCGGTGGACGCGATCTACCGCGCGGCGGGGTTCGAGTGGGGCACGCCGCGGGGTGCGGACCTGGCGGCGTGCTGCTCGCAGTGGGCGGCGTTGCCCTTGCTCTTCCAACCCGGCACGGAGTGGAACTACTCGGTGGCCACCGACGTGCTCGGCCGGGTCGTCGAGGTGGTGTCGGGCCTGCCGCTGGACGAGTTCTTTTCGTCGCGGATCTTCTCGCCGCTGGGCATGACGGAGACGGGTTTCGTGGCCTCTTCGGTTTCCCGCTTGGCGGCGTTGTACATTCCGTCGGCGGACGGGCTGGCCCGCAACGACGCGTTCGGCCGCCTGGGCACGTCCCGCCCGGACTGCCTTTCGGGCGGCGGCGGTCTGGTGTCTTCCGCCTCGGACTACTGGCGTTTCACGGAGATGCTCCTGCGCGGCGGCTCGTTGGACGGTGTGCGTCTGCTGTCCCCGCGGACGGTTTCGCTGATGGCGAGCAACCACCTGCCGGGCCACGTGGACCTGGAGGCCTTCGGGCGGCCGCTGTTCGCGGAGATGCCCTTCGACGGCTTCGGTTTCGGTCTCGGGTTCTCGGTGCTGGAGGACCCGGTGAAGGCGCGGACGTTGTCGTCGGCAGGGGAGTTCGCCTGGGGCGGGGCGGCTTCGACCGCCTTCTGGGTGGATCCGGACGAGGATTTGACGGTCGGGTTCTACACGCAGCTGCTGCCGTCGAGCACTTATCGGCTGCGACCGCAGCTGCGGCAGCTGGTCTACCAGGCGCTGGTGGACTGAGCGGGCTCGGTGGTCACCACCTGCGGGCCCGCGGCGGTGAGGTACCTCGCCACCGTGCTCCGCGGATGGGCGGCGTGCTGGTAGATGCCCTCGACCGTGGCGATCGGCAGACGAGTTTCGACCTTTTCGTCGAACACGCCGAGGGGCGCAGCGGGAAACCCGGCCGACTACGAAGGCCGGCTCGGGGATCCCGAAGCAGCGGTGAGGTACCTCGACGACGTTCAGTCCGGAGAACAGATTGTGCCTCGGCCGGGCACCGCACCGCTGACGAAGTAGCGGTCCAGCCACGCGTCGATGCACGCGCTCTTGCCGCGGGAACCGTGGCCGTATGTGTCGAGGGTCAGCAGGTGCGCGTTGCCGAGCAGGTGCTCTGCTCGTTGCGCGCCGGCGTACGGTGTCTCCAGGTCGCCCTGGCTGTTCGCGAGCAGGAGGATCGGGGCCGTCGGGCGGTTCCATGGTCTCGTGTAACGGCCCGTGTCCGAGACGTCCCAGGTGGCGCACGGCAGTGTCTTGTAGACGTCGTACGGGCCGAAGCCGCGGGCGACGCGGTCCGCGCGCTGGGCGTAGGCCCACCAGGCCGCCGGGTCTCGGGGGTTCGCCGCGTCGGAACAGAGTGTTGCGCCGCCGCCCAGGATGGAGTCGATGTCCGGTGGTCCGTCCGGCGCGGCCGGGGCGCGAGAAGCCGGGTCGGCCAGGGCCTGGAGGAACGCTGCCAGCTGGGGCGCGGACCGGGCGTCGGTCAGGTAGCCGTGGATCCGGGCGATGGCGCCCTGGTAGGTGACGGCCGTCTGCCGTCCGGTTGTGTCCGTCACCGTGATCGGGCCGGCCGTCAAGCGGTCGAGGATCGCGGAATAGTCGAAGGTGCAGCGCGAAGCACAAATGTCCAAAAAGGATTGGAGGGCCCGCCGGGCGTCCTCGAAGCCGCGCAGGCGGTAGCTCATCGGGTCCGGGCCGGTCGACCAGCGGACCGGGTCGTCGACGGCGTCGAACGCGAGCGAACCCACCCGGGCGGGGAACAGGTTCGCGTACGTTTCGCCGATATATGTTCCGTACGACTTCCCGTAGTACCGCAGTTTCGGCTCGCCGAACGCCGCACGCAGCCGGTCCAGGTCGCGGGCGATCGTGCCCGTCGACAGGTGGTTCGCCAAGGGGCCCGCGTTCTGTTCGCAGAGGTCGGTGACCGTGCGCGTGTCCGCGATCTGTTGCTGTTCGGCCGCGCGCGTCAACGGGAACGTGCCGAGTGCTCGCTGCAGCACTTCGAGTTGCGACGGGTCGGTGAAGCAGTGGATCTTCGAACTCGCGCCGACGCCGCGCGGGTCGAACCCGACGATGTCGAAGCGGGCGTGCAACGCGGGTGTCAACGCCGGCGCGAACCGGCCGGACGACCCTGGGCCGCCCGGGTTGGAGAAGATCGTGCCCAGCTTGGCGGCCTGGTCGGTGGCCGGCAGCCGCGCTATCGCCAGCCGCGCCGTGCCCAACGATGGGTCCTGATAGGACAGTGGGACGTCGAGGTGGCCGCATTCGTAACCGGGGGTACAGGAGGCTTCCCAGACGATTCCGGCGGGGCTCGCCACGGCCGCGGGGGCGAGGGCGCCCACCGCGAGCGCGGCGGCCCCCAGAGCCGTCGCAGCGCGGAATTTTCGAGAGGTCATGGGAAAGATCGTCCCGCCCCGGACCCGGTCTGCGCATTGGGGTGAGCCACCGAATCCGGGGTGGGGTAAACCGCAACTCGATCAGGTGGTGAGCTTCGGGATGATCTGTGACCCGTAGGAGGCGAGGGTCGCTTCGCGGTCGTCGTGCATCAGGTACAGCGAGAACTGGTCCACGCCCAGTTCCGCCAGTTCCTGCAACCTCTCGACGTGTGCGGACGGCGGGCCCAGCAGGCAGAACCGGTCGACGATCTCGTCAGGGACGAACTCCGTCGACGGGTTGCCCGCCTTGCCGTGGTGGCTGTAGTCGTAGCCCTCGCGCTCGCGGATGTAGTCCGTCAGCTCCCGCGGTACCGCCCCCGACGAGCCGTACCGCGCGACCAGGTCCGCGACGTGGTTGCCGACCATCCCGCCGAACCAGCGCAGCTGTTCGCGCTGGTGCGGCAGGTCGTCGCCGACGTACGCCGGAGCCGCGACGCAGATCTTGATACCGCCCGGGTCCCGCCCCGCCGCGCGGGCCGCGTCGCGGACTGCGCCGATCGTCCAGCGGGCGATCGCCGGGTCCGCGCACTGCAGGATGAAGCCGTCGGCGTGCTCGCCGACCGTCTTCAGCGCCTTGGGCCCGTACCCGGCCATCCACATCTCGAGCTGCCCGTTCCGGACCCACGGGATCTGCACGGTCTTCTCGTTCATCGTCACCGCGCGGCCCTCGGCCAGGTCCTTGACCACGCGCATGCAGTCGCGCACAGTGGCCAAAGTGGACGGTGGCAGCCCGACCACCCGGTGCGCCGAGTCGCCGCGGCCGATGCCGCAGACCGTCCGGTTTCCGTACATGTCGTTGAGCGTCGCGAACGTCGACGCCATCACCGACCAGTCCCGCGTCCCGGGGCTGGTCACCATCGGTCCCACCACCAGGGACGACGTCGCGGCCAGCACGGCCGAGTAGATGACGAACGGCTCCTGCCACAGCACGCAGGAGTCGAACGTCCAGCCGTAGCGGAACCCGCAGTCCTCGGCGTCCTTCATCAGCCGCACGACGTCCCGTGCGGGCGGGTCGGTCTGCAGCACGATCCCGAAGTCCATGGCCCGCCCCCTAGTTCAGGTACTGGTTCAGCGAACGGGACAGGAACTTGCCGTGCGACGTCGACCCGGTGAACCCGTCCGGCGACACGACGACGCGCCCACGGGACAGCACGGTGTGCACGCGGCCGGTGATGTCCAGGCCCTCGTACGCCGAGTAGTCCACGTTCATGTGGTGCGTCTCGGCCGACAACGTCTGCGTCGCCGACGGGTCGTAGATCACGATGTCCGCGTCCGAACCCGCCGCGATGACGCCCTTGCGCGGGTACAGGCCGAACATCCGCGCCGGCGTCGCCGAGCACGTCTCGACCCAGCGCCCGAGCGTCAGCTCGCCCGCCACAACGCCCTGGTGCAGCAGGTCCATCCGGTGCTCGACGCCCGGGATCCCGTTCGGGATGGCCCGGAAGTCGCCGCGGCCCAGCTCCTTCTGGTCCTTGAAGCAGAACGGGCAGTGGTCGGTCGACACCACGGACAAGTCGTTCGTCCGCAGCCCGCGCCACAGATCGGCCTGGTGCGACTTCTCCCGCAGCGGCGGCGAAGCCACGTACTTCGCGCCCTCGAAGTCCGGCTTCGCCAGGTCCTCAATGGACAGATAGAGGTACTGCGGGCACGTCTCGGCGAAGACGTTCTGGCCCTCGTTGCGCGCCTCCGCCACCGCCGCCAGCGCTTGCGCCGCCGAGAGGTGGACGATGTACAGCGGCGAACCGGTGACCTTGGCGAGCTGGATCGCCCGCGATGTCGCCTCTCCTTCCAGCTCGGGCGGCCGGGTGAGGCCGTGCTGCACGGGATCGATGTTGCCCGCGGCGAACGCCTGCGCGGCCAGCTGGTCGATCGCGATGCCGTTTTCGGCGTGCATCATGATCGTAGCGCCGATTTCGCGCGCCTTCTGCATCGCCAGCAGGATTTCCCCGTCCGTGGAGTAGAACACCCCCGGATAGGCCATGAACATCTTGAAGCTGCCGACCCCGGCGCCGACGCAGGCTTCCATCTCCTTCAGCGACTGGTCGTTGACGTCGGAGACGATCATGTGGAAGCCGTAGTCGATCGCGCAGTTGCCGTCGGCCTTCGCATGCCACTTGTCCAAAGTGGACAACAAGGACGTGCCCTTGGCCTGGACGGCGAAGTCGATGATCGTGGTCGTGCCGCCCCACGCGGCCGCCGTCGTGCCGGTCGAGAACGTGTCGACGGAGTGCGTGCCGCCGAACGGCATCTCCATGTGCGTGTGGGCGTCGATGCCACCGGGCAGGACGTACTTCCCGGTGGCGTCGATCGTCTCGTCGCCGGTCAGCGTCCCGGGCGCCCCGACGGCGGCGATGGTTTCGCCGTCGACGAGGACGTCCGCCAGGAGAGCACCGGACGGCGAAACGACCTGGCCACCCTGGATCAGCGTGGTCATCAGGCCTCCGCGAGGGGGCCGTAGGTGTCCGGGCGGCGGTCGCGGTAGAACGCCCACTGGTTCCGGACCTCGTCGAGCAGCCCCAGGTCGAGGTCGCGCACCACGACCTCGTCGTCGGTGTCGGACGCCGCTTCGCCGACGAGCTGACCGCGCGGGTCGACGAAGTACGTCTGGCCGTAGAAGTCGTTGTCGCCCAGCGGCTCCACGCCCACCCGGTTGATCGCGCCGACGAAGTACTCGTTCGCCACCGCGGCCGCCGGCTGCTCCAGCTTCCACAGGTACTGCGACAGGCTGCGGCTGGTCGCCGACGGGTTGAACACGATCTTCGCGCCCGCCAGGCCGAGGGCGCGCCAGCCCTCGGGGAAGTGCCGCTCGTAGCAGATGTAGACGCCGATGCGGCCCACGGCCGTGTCGAACACCGGGTAACCGAGGTTGCCGGGCCGGAAGTAGAACTTCTCCCAGAACCCCTTGACCTGCGGGATGTGGTTCTTGCGGTACTTGCCGAGGTAGGTGCCGTCGGCGTCGATCACCGCGGCGGTGTTGTAGTACACGCCGGGCTGCTCGACCTCGTACATCGGCACGATCAGCACGATGCCGTGGCGCTCGGCCACCTCCTGCATGAGCCGCGTGGTGGGCCCGTCGGGGATGGCCTCGGTGTAGGAGTAGTAGTCGGCGTCCTGCACCTGGCAGAAATACGGCCCGTAGAACAGCTCCTGGAGGCAGACGACCTGGGCGCCCTGCGAGGCGGCGGTGGCGATGTGGTCGACCGCCGCCTTGATCATGGACTCCTTGTCACCCGTCCACCGCTGCTGGATCAATCCGGCTCGGACGACGCTCACTTGCTTCCTCCTTGGTTGCGGGAAGGGAGAGGGCGGCGAAGACGGCGAACGCGCCGACCAGGCCCACCACCCAGTTGTAGTCGTAAAGGGGCTTGAGGATCGGGATGATGCCGTCGGCGGGGAACGGGCCAGTATCGGCGGCACTGTACGCGCCGCCGACCGCGAGAAGTGCTCCCACCAGCGTCGCGACCAGCGCGCGCCAGTTCCAGCCGCCGCTGAACCAATACACCCCATCGGGTGTGTAGAGGTCCCTCAGGCGCAGCTTCGTGCGGTTGACGAGCCAGTAGCCGGCGACGAGCACCCCGGCGACCGCGCCGAGCAGGCCGCCGTAGAAGCCGAGCCAGGCGAAGATGTAGATGTTCGGGTCGGAGTAGAGCCGCCACGGCTGGATGAGGATGCCGATGACGCCGGTGATGCCGCCGCCGATCGCGAACGTGATCCGCTTCGGGAACGCGTTCGAGAAGTCGTAGGACGGGCTGACGACGTTGGCCGCCAGGTTCGCCGAGATCGTCGCCAGCACCAGCGCGACCAGCGCGACGACGACCACGGCCGGGCTGGAGAACTTGTCCGCCAGCTGGGCCGGGTCCCAGATGTCCTGGCCGTAGAGCACGTGCCCGCCCGACGTCGTCAGGATGGCCACGATCGCGATGAACGTCATCGTCGTCGGCAGGCCGAGGATCTGGCCGCGGACCTGCTTGCGCTGGCTCCCGCCGAACCGGGTGAAGTCCGGCATGTTCAGCGACAGCGTCGACCAGAACGCGATCATCGCCATCAGCGACGGCGCGAACACCTTCCAGAAGTCCGGGCCCCAGCCGAGCTTGCCGCCGTCGGCCAGGATCGGGCCGAGCCCGCCCGCCTTGACCAGCACGTACCCGAGCATGATCAGGAAGCCGACCGACACCAGCGGCGCGGTCCAGTTCTCGAACCGGCGGACCGCGTCCATGCCGCGCCAGATGATGAGCATCTGGCCGATCCAGAAGACCACGAAGGACAGCCACAGTGTCCAGTGCTGCCCGGCGATGACGGCGGAGTCGCGCCACCCCGCGCCGAGCAGGCGGCCGAGGATGACGTAGATGGCTTCGCCGCCGACCCAGGTCTGGATGCCGAACCAGCCGCAGGCGATGAACGCCCGCAGCAGCGCGGCCAGGTTGGCGCCGCGCAGGCCGTAGAACGCGCGGGCGAACACCGGGAACGGGATGCCGTACTTGGTGCCGGCGTGGCTGTTGAGCAGCATCGGGACCAGCACGACCAGGTTGCCGATCGTGATGGTGATCAGCGCCTGCACCCAGTTCATGCCGAGCGCGATGAGCGACGCGGCCAGGGCGTAGCTGGGGATGTTGTGCGCCATCCCCATCCAGAGCGCGAAGTAGTTGTAGGTGGTCCAGGTCCGTTTTTCGACGGGGACGGGGGCCAGTTCCTCGTTGAAGAACCGGCTGCCTTCGAGAGACCTGACGTCGGCGGGGTCGAGCTCGACCCGGCCGTCGTCGTGCACGCGCTGGTCTGCGGGTGTCGGCGCCATTGCGGAATCCTGCGCGCCTGGTCATCGCCGGGGCAACGGCAGTCTGTTCACTCTTCCCTGATCAGGAGTGCAGTCTGTCGATTGCGCGGAGGGGCCCCGGAGTGCATGACCTGTGTCACACATCTCGTCGTCACGAACCGGCAAAGCGGCTGAAACGTCTCCACAAGATCTTCACAGTTCACGCGAACCGTCTCCACCGGGGGTGCTTAAGGTCGTGGCCATGGAACTGGGTGGGCGGCGGGTGCTCGTCGTCGAGGACGACGTCACGATCGCCGCGTCGATCGCGGCCCGGCTGCGGGCCGAGGGGTTCACCGTGGACGTCGCCCACGACGGGCCCGCCGCCGTCGAGGCGGACACGTCCGCGGAGCCGGACCTCGTGGTGCTCGACGTGATGCTGCCGGGGTTCGACGGCCTGGAGGTCTGCCGCCGGATCCAAGGACGGCGTCCGGTGCCGGTGCTCATGCTGACCGCGCGCGCCGACGAGACGGACATGCTGGTCGGGCTGGGGGTCGGCGCCGACGACTACCTCACGAAGCCGTTCTCGATGCGGGTGCTCACCGCCCGGGTGCACGCGCTGCTGCGGCGGGTGGACCGCTCGGCCTCCGTCGCGGGCGCCAGGATCGTGCTCGGCGACCTCGAAATCGACGTCGACCAGCGGCGCGTCGCCCGGGCCGGTGTCGCGGCGCAGCTGACGCCGATCGAGTTCGACCTGCTGGTGCACTTCGCGCGGCGGCCGCGGGTGGTGCAGCCGCGGGAACGGCTGCTTTCGGAGGTGTGGGACTGGGACGTCCACGGCACCTCGGCGGGGACGCGGGCGGTGGACAGCCACATCAAGGCGCTGCGGCGGAAGCTCGGCGCGGACCTGATCCGCACGGTGCACGGCGTCGGCTACGCGTTGGAGGCGGGCTCGTGAACCTCGTGCCACGGCCGCTCGACCGGATCCGGTCGATCAAGCTGAAGCTGGCGATCCTGATGGTCGCCTCCGGTGGGGTGGCGTTCGCGTTCTTCAACTGGCAGATCGGCTGGCTGCCGCCGAAGACGACGGTCACCGCGATGGTGCTCGCGCTGGTGTTGTCGCAGGTGCTGGCCCACGGGATGACGCGGCCGCTGCGCGAGATGACCGCGGCGGCGCGGGCGATGGCGAAGGGCGACTACAGCCGCCGGATCCGGGCCACCACGCGCGACGAAGTCGGGGTGCTGGCCGGGGCGTTCAACCAGATGGCGGGGGATCTCGGGGACGCGGACCGCCAGCGCCGGGAGCTGATCGCGAACGTGTCGCACGAGCTGCGGACGCCGATCACCGCGTTGAGCGGCGTGCTGGAGAACCTCGTCGACGGCGTCGAGGACCCGGACCCGGCGACGTTGAAGACGGCGCTGCAGCAGACCGAGCGGCTGGCGACGCTGGTGGACGAGCTCCTGGACCTGTCACGGCTCGACGCGGGGGCGATCCCGCTGCACCAGACGTCGTTTTCGCTGTGGTCGCTGCTGTCGGAAGTGGTGGGGGAGGCGGCGTTCGCGGGCCGCGGGGTGACGTTCTCGGTGGCGGTCTCCCCGGAGGGCGCGCTGGTGACGGCGGACCGCGGACGGCTGTTCCAGGTCGTGGCGAACCTGCTGGAGAACGCGGCCCGCCACGGCCCGGCCGGCGGCGAGGTGCGGGTGCTGGCGCAGGTGCGGCCGGGGGAGGTCCGCATCGACGTCTGCGACGAGGGGCCGGGCATCGCGCGGGCCGACCGCGAGCGGGTCTTCGAGCGGTTCACCCGCGGGGAACGGCCTTCGGGCGGGGGCACGGGGCTGGGGCTGGCGATCGCCCGGTGGGCGGTCGAGCTGCACGGCGGGACGATCGGGGTGGTGGATCCGGCGCCGGGGACGGGCAGCCGGATCCGGGTGACGCTGCCGGCTTAGTTCCCCGCGGCCCGGGGCGGGCGGCGAGGTCATGAACGACTCGTTCATGACCTCCGGCGACATGAACGAGTCGTTCATGACCTTTCGGCCGGACGATGACGTTCGCAAAAGCGAACGCGAGATCTCGAGGAAGAGGCGAAATGCCCAAGGGACAGATCGGCGGTGGCGGGGTGCCGCGGGGAAAGCGCTCGGTCGCGTCGCGAGTGGCTACGGCGGATCCGGCAACGACCGGAGCCGCGCCCGGGTCGGCGCGGCCGGAGACCGGAGGTACTCAGGCCGCCTCTGCCGCGGCGAGGGGTGCGGTGGTCGGTGGGGGTTCCGGGAGAGAGCCGGTGGGGGCGGGGGTGCTCAGGGGAGAGCCGGTGAGTGGGGTGGCTGGTTCTGCTCCGGGGGTGCCCGGGGGTGGGTCAGCGGGAGGAGCGGCTCGCTCTGCTTCGGCGGCGGGTGTGTCGTCCGGTGGCGGGGTGGCCGTGGCTGCGCCGCCCGTGCTCATGCGGCCGCTGCCGCCGCCGAAGTCCGCCGTCGTTCCGATGCCGCCCGCCGTGCTGCCCGCCGCCGGGCTTGCCGGGGTGGCCGCCGCTCTCGTCTTGCCCGTCGACCGGCCCGGGGTCGGGTGGCTGCTCAGCGGGGTGGCCGTCGCCGCGGCCGTGGCCGTCGCCGATCGGCGGGCGCAGGAAGGCGGGTCCCTCACCTGGCGCAGTGCCGGGTGGGCGTTCCTCGCCCTCGCCCTGCTCGGCATGGGTGCCGTGCGGGCCTCCGGGTGGCTGTTCGTCCTGTGCGTGCTCGGCGCCGTCGTCACCGGGTCGCTGGCCGTCGTCGGGGAGCGGACCGTCAACTCCGTCGTCTACGACATGCTCGCGCTCCCGGTCGAGGCCCTGCGCGCCATTCCGTGGGCCGGCCGCGGCGTCGGACGCTTCGCTGCCCGTCGCGACGGTGTCGCCCGCCGCATCGCGCTCGCCGTGCTCGCCGCCGCCGCGCTCGTCGGGGTTTTCGTGCCCCTGCTCGCCAGTGCCGATGCCGCCTTCGCCGCCGTCGTCAACGCCATGGTTCCCGATCTCAGCGTCGACGTTCTCCTGCGGTGGTGCTGCGTGTTCGCGGTCGTCGCCTTGGTGGTCGCCGGGGCGTGCTACTTCCTCGCCGCGCCGGCGCGGCGTGCCTCGGCGGACCGTCCACACCGGACTGGCTACGGTCTGGAGTGGACGGTCCCGCTCACCGTCCTCGTCCTCGTGTTCGGCCTGTTCGTCGGCGTCCGGCTGGTCGTGCTGTTCGGCGGCACCGAGTACGTCCTGCGCACGAGCGGCCTGACGTCGGCGGAGTACGCCCGCGGCGGCTTCTGGCAGCTGTGCGCGGTCACTGTGCTGACGCTGGCCATCGTCGCCGCGGCTTTGCGCTGGGCCCCGAACTCGACGAAAGCCGACCGGCTGCGCCAGCGCGTCCTGCTGGGGACGCTGAGCGCGCTGAGCCTGGTGCTCGTGGGGTCGGCGTTGAGTCGCATGTGGACATACCAGGAGGCGTACGGCTTCACCGTGCTGCGGCTGCTGGTCGAGGTCTGCGAACTGTGGTTCGGCGCGGTGTTCGTGCTGGTCGGCGCCTCGCTGGTCCGGCTGCGCTCGACATGGCTGCCCCGCGCGGCGATCGGCACGGCCGCGGCGGCGCTGCTGGCCCTCGCCGTCCTCGACCCGGAACGCCTCATCGCCGACGCCAACCTCGACCGCGTGGCCGCCGGCAAGCCCCTCGACGACCGCTACCTGGCTCGCTTCTCGGCCGACGTGGTCCCGGTGGTCTCGGCCCGGGTCCACGAGCCGCTGCGGACGTGCGTGCTGCGGCAGGTGCTGAGCGGCGACGCCCCGGACGGCTGGCCCGCCTGGAACCTCAGCCGCTCGAACGCACGTGACGTGCCTCTCGGACCCGGTATCGGCTGCCGCTGAACCCGACCGCCGCGCGGCGCGTGGTTAAGAGTTACGCGGAAGCCACCGGGCCGTCGTGGGGGCGGCCCGGCGGCTTCCGCGCGCTCAAACAGGCCACCAGGGCTTCCCACGATCGGGTGGTGACGGAAAGTGCGCCTCCCGCACGGTCCTTCGTGTCGCGGATTTGCGGCACCCCATCGAGCCGAACCTCGACGCATTCCTCGCTGCCACTGTGCGAAGACTTTCGCCAGACGGCTCCGAGCATTTCAGGCCTCCAGTCCGGTGACCACCCCCTGGACGAGCTGCTCGGAATCGTGCTCGCTCAAGGCCGGGGCGGACAAAGTCCCGACTGCCGCACGGTTGCGGTCCGCTCGTGGTCGACGAACGTCGCCATCGGAGGTGCGTGCTGCTCGAGCCAGTTGGGCTCGGCGGCGGTGCGGGCCAGGTTGACCAGCCGCGCACGTTCCGCCGGTTCGGCCCGGAGCGCGCCCAGGATCGTGGCCAGCTCCTCGATCTTCGGGACCCGCTTACCGCTCTCCCAGTTGGAGATGTTCTGGGCGATCAGCCCGGTCAACCGGCCCAGCTCCCGGACTCCCAGCTTCCGCGCCTGCCGGGCTCCTCATGCCGAACCCCAGCGCGCGGGCCCGGGGCGTGGCGATCGGTGGTGGCATGGGCACAGCCTGCCCCGGGGCAGGCCGTGCCCGGCTGGGTGATGCCGTTCCGCTGTTGCGAAGTTGTGCCAGACCTCAGAAAGCGAACACGCCGTCCGAGTCGCGGTCGGCTTCACAACGGTTCGCGTACGTCGTGTGGAACGACACCGGCTTGCCTCGCCAGCTGCCGACCGCCGTGACGTCCACCGGGGCGTAGATCAGCGTGCACGCCTGGTGGCGGGCGTTGATCCGCGAAAAGTCGCCGCCGGCGGCGGAAAGCACCCCGCACGCCTTGTCGCGCTTCGGGTGCGTGCCGCCGGCCGGGTCGCACGTGAGCGTCACCGAGCCGATCCGGTTGGCGGTGTCGTGGGTCGTCAGCTGCAGCGTCGACGCCGGGGGTTGCGCCGGCGCGAGACAGCCGAGGCTCATCAAACAGGCTGCGAAGGGGATTAGGGCCATATCGGTGTCATCGGCACGGCGGGGTCGATCACTGTGCTCCACGTCCGGGTGAGTCTTCTTCGCTCGGCCGGGTGAGGTCCGCCGCCAGCAAGGCGACGTACAGCGAGAGCATCGACTCCGGGTCCTCCAGCCGGACGCCGAGGACCTGCTCGATCCGGGCGAGCTGCTGGTAGTACGCCGTCCGGGAGGTGTGTGCCGCCGCGGCCGCCGCCGACTTGTTGCCGCCCTGCTCGCAGTAGTGCCGCAGCGCCTGGACGAGCCGGCTGCCCGTCGCCACGTCTCGCTGCAGCAGCGGCCCCAGCTCGCGGTGGGCGAACGCGGTGACCCGCTCGTCGCCCGAAAGCAGGTGCAGCAGGCCCCGCAGCCGGACGTCGGACAGCCGGTGCAGCACCCGGTCCGAGCCCGCCCCCAGTGCGGCCGCCGCGACCTGCCCCGCTTCGAGCAGCGTCCGGCGGGCTTCGCCGGGCGAAGACACCGTCGTGCCGACCGCGAGCACCCCTGGCGCGCCGCTCCGGGCGTCGTGGACGTCGGTGGCCAGCCGGTGCAGCACGGCGTCGGCGTTCGCTTCCGGTGACAGCGCGAGCAGCGCCCGCACGCCCAGCTCGTCGGTCGTCACCAGCGCCGACACCTTCGCGCGGCGCGCCGCCAGCACCGTCGCTTCGGCCAGCTCGCGCAGCACCGGCGGGGTGGACAGCGCGGGCCGTGGCGTGCCCGTCAGCCGGGGCCGGACTGCCAGCCCGACCAGCTGCCGCCCGGCCAAGGGCACGGCGAGCGCCGAGGCCCGTGCCAGCAGCTCCGCCGACGGTGACGGCGAGGCGAGCAACTCGACGATGACGGCGCGGTGGGCCTGCCTTTCGAGACTGTCGGAGTCCTTGGCGACCAGCCGGTGCACGGCCAGCGCGGACGCCGCCCGCTCGGCGACCACCCGGTGGCGGTGCGGCGGCTGGTCGGCGCAGACGAGGATCAGCCGTCCCCAGTCGTGCCCGCGCGCCCCGACCACGGTGACCAGCCAGCCCGAACCGGGGTGGTAGCCGGTCCGCTCGCCGACCTGGACCACCCGTGACCGGGCCGGCCAGCCGGCGAGCAGCTCGCCCGGGTCGGTGCCGGCCGCGTCGTAGGCGAGGACCTCGTGGGAGAGCGTCTCCAGCACCACCGGCTCCTCGGTGAGCCGCGCGACCTCGCCGAGGACGACGCCGGGCTCGGCGCCCGCGACCGTCAGGGCGGTGAACGTCTCGTGCACGCGCTCGGCGGCGCGCAGCTCGGCGACCTGGGCGTCGACGATCTGGCCGTTCACGGCTTCGGTCACGCTCACGAACCGCGTCTCCCGCGAGAGCGTCACCAAGGGCAGCCCGTGCTTCTCGGCCGCGTCGACCAGCGCGGCGGGCAGCTTGTCGCTCCAGTGCCGGACCAGCTCGACCACGACACCGGCGGCGCCGACCCCGGCCAGGTCGGCGACGTACCGGGCCAGCGCGGAGCCGTCGTCGGGCAGCGCGACGCCGGTGGTCAGCACCAGCTCGCCGCCCCGCAGCAGGTGCGCGATGTCGGCGACCTCGGCGACGTGCGCCCAGCGCACCGGCGCGTCCAGCCCGGCCGCGCCGGCCACGACGTGCGGGCGGCCCTGGCGCAGCACCGGCAGCGCGAGGACCTCGGCGACGGTCGGGTACATGGCTCCTCGGCGTTGTTACCAGTCCGACCAAAAGTAGGCCGACCCCCGAGCGGAACGTGACCGGAGGTGCGAAGTCATTCGGCCGTGACTGTGGTCGGAGTGGTAACCATCGGCACAGTAGCGGCAGGGACAGACTGTACGGCCGGGAGCCAACTGACGTACACGTTGCCGATGGCGGTGGCGTGGCGCGCGCCCGGAAACTCGGGGGGACGTTGCCGGAGTGAAGGAGTGCCTGCCGTGACCGACCGCATCAGCCACTGGATCGACGGCAAGCCGTTCGGCGGGACCCCCGCGCGGTCCGGCGAGGTCTTCGACCCCGCCACCGGGCAGGTCCGGGCCCACGTCGACTTCGCCGGGGACGCCGAGGTCGAAGCCGCCGTCGCCGCGGCCAAGGCGGCGCTGCCGGGCTGGCGCGGGACGTCCCTGGCAGGCCGGACGCGAGTGCTGTTCGCTTTCCGCGAGCTGCTGTCCGCCCGCAAACACGAGCTGGCGAAGATCATCACCAGCGAGCACGGCAAGGTCGAGTCCGACGCGGCCGGGGAGATCGCCCGCGCGATCGAGAACGTCGAGTACGCGTGTGGCGCCGCCCAGCTGCTCAAGGGCGGGTTCAGCGAGAACGCCTCCACCGGCGTCGACGTCTATTCGATCGCCCAGCCGCTCGGCGTGGTCGGCGTGATCTCGCCGTTCAACTTCCCCGCCATGGTGCCGCTGTGGTTCGTCCCCAACGCGCTGGCCTGCGGAAACACCGTCGTGCTCAAGCCGAGCGAGAAGGACCCGTCGGCCGCGGTGTTCATCGCCGAGCTGTTCGCCGAAGCCGGGCTGCCCGCGGGCGCGCTCAACGTGCTGCACGGCGACAAGGCGGCGGTGGACGGGCTCCTCGGACACGCCGACGTCAAGGCGATCTCGTTCGTGGGCTCGACGCCGATCGCGCGGTACGTCTACGAGACCGGCACCCGGCACGGCAAGCGCGTCCAGGCTCTCGGCGGCGCGAAGAACCACATGGTCGTGCTGCCGGACGCCGACCTCGACCTCGCCGCCGACGCCGCGGTGTCGGCCGGGTTCGGCTCGGCGGGGGAGCGGTGCATGGCGGTCTCGGTGGTCGTCGCCGTGGACCCGGTCGGCGACTCGCTCGTGGAGAAGATCTCCGAGCGGATGGCCCGGCTGCGCGTCGGCGACGGCCGCGACCCCGAGTCGGAGATGGGGCCGCTGGTGACCGCGGCGCACCACGCCCGGGTCGAGTCCTATGTGGACGCCGGGGTGACCGAGGGCGCGTCGCTCGTCGTGGACGGCCGGGGCATCGAGGTCGACGGGGACGGCTTCTGGCTCGGCCCGACGCTGTTCGACCACGTCCGCCCGGAGATGTCGATCTACACCGACGAGATCTTCGGCCCGGTGCTCTCGGTGGCGCGCGTGACGTCGTACGACGACGCTCTCGACCTGATCAACGCCAACCCCTACGGCAACGGCACGGCCATCTTCACCGGCGACGGCGCGGCCGCGCGGAAGTTCCAGAACGAGGTCGAGGTGGGCATGGTCGGGGTCAACGTCCCGATCCCGGTCCCGGTCGGCTACTACTCCTTCGGCGGCTGGAAGGACTCGCTGTTCGGCGACAGCCACGCGTACGGGCCGGAAGGGTTCCACTTCTTCACGCGCACGAAGGTGGTCACCTCCCGCTGGCCGGACCGCTCGCACGCGGGCGTCAACCTGGGCTTCCCCCGCAACTCCTGACCGCGGGTCGTGAGTGAGCAACAGTGTTCTACCACCGTTACTCACTCACGACCGGCTGCGGCGGACCGTTCAGGCCGGGAGGACGTTGATCAGGATCTTGCTGCGGGGTGTGACGAGCACGGTGTTGGTGCGCTCGGGCTGGATGCGCTCGCGCAGGTGCGTGCTCCGGTAGAGCGGAAACTGCTTGCCGCCGGCCTTGAGGAAGTGCTGCTCGTTCAGGCCCCGGCTGAGCCGGGTGAAGAGCACGACCGGGTACTCGCGGTCGGGGCGTTGCGTGCCGAAGTCGTGGGTCCAGCCCGTGATCGCGACCAGCCGTCCGCCCCGCACGTCGGCGAGGCGGCGCAGGCAGACGATGCCGAACCAGACCGCCAGGGCCAGGATCGGGATCGCCGGGCCGAGGGCGGCGACCACACCGGCCGAGGCCAGGCCCGGCCCGAACCGCGTCTCGATGGCCGTCACCGGGAGGACGACCGCGGTCACCAGCCCGGCGGCCGCGAGGACCGCGGCCACCCAGAACGTGCCGTCGAGCACTGTCTTCCGCTGGGACGGGTGGAGCAGGCCCTGCCGGTTGGCCAGCTCCACCTCCGCCTGCTCGGCCGTGGTCACTCGGACTCGCCCTCCGGGTGTTCCTTTTCGTAGGCTTCCTGGGTTTCGTGGTACCGGTCGAACTGCTCGTTCTCCTGCCGGCGTGCCTCCGTGGCGGCTCCGACGCTGTCCGCCGTGTTCCACTTCGGCACTTCGCCGTGGCCTTCACGCCACGCCTTCTGGCCGAGGAAGCTGCGGCCGTCTTCGGAGTACTTCTCGCCGAGACCTTCCACCTTCTCGCGGCCCGGCACCTTCTCCTCCGCACCCTTGGTCCAGCGGTCGGCCTTCGCGGCCACCGATTCGTCGAGGTGGGACATCCCGTGCGCGCGGGCCGCGTCCTTGAGGTCGTTCGCCTTCCGCTCGATCTTCGCGGCGGTCTCGACACTCTGGTCCACGATCCGGTCGGCGCTCTTCCCGGCCTTCTTCAGCGCGTTCGCCGCCCCTTCGAGCGCCGCCTTCGACTTGCCCGCGCCCTTCGCCAGGCTCTCCAGCTTCTCGACGATCTTCGCGATCCGCGTGCTGATCTTCTCCGCGAGCACCCCGCCCTCGATCACCGTGTCGGCGATGAACGCGGCGATCGTGCCGCCGAAGGTGCACCACGACGCCGCGAGCGCGGCCAGCGCCTTGACGATCAGCTCGCCGACGAACGACGAGATCATGTCGCGGATCAGCCCGCGCTCGGTCCCGACGAGGGCGGCACCGACGTTCATCGCCGTCGACGCGCCTTCGGCGTGCGACGCGGCCCCGCGCAGGACGCCGACGTAGCTTTCGGCCGTCCGCTGGTAGGCCTCCGCGGACCCGCAGTCGCTGAACGACTCCTGGACCTTCTTGGCCTTCTGCTCGTAGCTCTCGGCCGTCTCGGTGAGCTGCTTGGCGATGTTCGTCCAGGTCACGGCCTTGGCCGTGATGGCCTCGGGCTTGCCGGCCAGCTTGTCGAGGCCGTCCTTGAGGAAGCTGATGTGCTCGATCAGCCAGCCGACGCCGGCGCTCGCCAGGGTGCCGAGCGGGTCCATCGCCGCGCCGAGCAGGTCGAGGGCATCGGTGCCGACGTCCATGGCGAGGTTGCCCCAGTCGCCGTTGCGGGCGTCGGTGAGCGTCGACGCGGCGTCGTTGAAGATGCCGGCGCCGCCGGTCTGCGCGTTGACGTTGTCCAGCTCGCCCTTCGAGCCGTCGCCCATGCCGCTCCAGAAGCCGCCCGGCGACTCCGCCGTCGCGACCAGCGGGTTCTCCTGTGTCTCGGTCATGCCGGCAGCTCCTTGCCGATGCCTTCGATCAGGCCCTTCGTGTTCTGCTCGTGCTCGCTGAACGCCGTGTGCGCGGTCTTCACCCGGTCCGCGACCTCGTGGCCGGCCTCGACGGCCGCGGCGAGGAAGCCGTCGGCCGTGGTCAGCCAGATCTGGATCGGGATCGCGAAGACCTGCCCGACCAGCCCGAACGCGTCGAAGTCGAGGGCCTGCGCGGTGCCCGCCGCGTCGAGCGCCTGCTGGACCTTGTCCGCGATCTCCCGGATTTCGTCCTCGTGGCCGCCGAGGGCGTCGAGGTCGAGCTTCATCGCCATCACAGCCCCCGGCGCAGGATCGGGCCGCCGAAGTCCTCGTCGTCGTCCGGGCGCGGCCGGGCGGGACGGGCCGGCGGTGTCTTCGGAGACGGGGGCGTTTCCTGCTGAGTTTCGGTGAATTCCCAGCGCGGTGGCGCGGGCGCTTCTTCTTCGGGCAATTCGGGCGCGGGGATCTGTTCCTGAAGGAATTTCATGGCGTCGCTGTCGGGGCCGATCACCGGGGCCATGACGCTCGTCAGCTGCTGGGCCGCCTGCACCTGGGCCCGCTTCGCGGTGGCCACGACGCTCGCCGCCAGCCGGGCGCGCGGCAGCTCGTCCGCGCGCGGGCCGAAGGTGAGTTCCTGCAGCGCACCGCTGGTGTTGACGGTGACCGTGACGGCGCCGTCCGGGCTCGTGGCGGTCGCGGCGATGCTCATCAGCCGAGCCTTCGCCTCGGCCGCGCGCCGGGCGATTTCGGGCATTCCGGCCGAAGCGGGTTCAATGCGGTTCACGGCGACCTCGGGAGTCAGGGAGGGCATGCGGATGAGAGGCAGCAAACCGCTTTTCGGTTCCCCCATCAACCCGAAAATTCACGACGAGAACCGCGCATGGGAATCCTTTTGCGTGCCCTTTACCTCGCCGTCCGCGGACGGCGTTGAGCGCGACCGGCTCAGGCTTACGTAAACTCGGGTCGGGCAGCGAACGAGGTAGGTGGTGAACCGGTGGCCAACGCGGAGGAACGCCGCTTCGACGTGCTGCGCGCGATCGTGGCCGACTACGTGTCCAACCAGGAACCGGTCGGGTCCAAGGCGATCGTCGAGCGGCACAACCTGGGTGTGTCGAGCGCCACGGTGCGCAACGACATGGCGACGCTCGAAGAAGAGGGGTACATCACGCAGCCGCACACCAGTGCCGGCCGCGTCCCGACCGACAAGGGCTACCGCCTCTTCGTCGACCGGCTGTCGGAGATCAAGCCGCTGTCGGCCGCCGAGCGCCGCGCCATCACCACGTTCCTCGACAGCGGCACCGACCTCGACGACGTCCTCCGCCGCTCGGTCCGGCTGCTCGCGCAGCTGACCCGGCAGGTCGCCGTCGTGCAGTACCCGATGCTGACCAACGCCAAGGTCCGGCACCTCGAGGTGGTGCCGCTCACCCCGGCGCGGCTGATGCTGGTGCTGATCACCGACAGCGGGCGCGTCGACCAGCGCACGGTCGACCTCGGCGACGTCGTCACCGAGGAGGACGTGGCCAGGCTGCGGACCGTGCTCAACGCGGCCATGTCCGGACGGCGGCTCAACGAGGCCGCGGCGCGCGTCGCCGAGCTGCCCGACAAGTCGCCCGGCGAGCTGCGGGACGCGCTCATCCGCGTCACCACGGTGCTCGTCGAGTCGCTGGCCGAGCACCCGGAGGAACGCCTGGTACTCGGCGGCACCGCCAACCTCACCCGCAACGTCGCCGACTTCCCCGGCTCGCTGCGCCAGGTCCTCGAGGCGCTCGAGGAACAGGTCGTCGTGCTCAAGCTGCTGGCCGCCGCGCGCAACCCCGGTGCGATCACGGTCCGCATCGGTGAGGAAAATGAAGACGAGCAGATGCGCAGCACCTCGGTCGTCTCGATCGGCTACGGCCGCGACGACGTGGTGCTCGGCGGCATGGGGGTGGTCGGCCCGACCCGGATGGACTACCCCGGCACGATCGCCGCGGTGCGCGCGGTCGCCAACTACGTGGGGCAGATCCTGGCCGGCCGCTGAGCCGGGCAGAGCAGAAGGAGAAGCAGAGACGGTGGCGAGGGACTACTACGGCATCCTCGGGGTGGCCAAGAACGCGAGCGATCAGGAGATCAAGCGCGCGTACCGGAAGCTGGCCCGGGAGCTGCACCCCGACGTCAACCCGTCGGAAGACGCGCAGCACAAGTTCGGCGAGGTCACGACGGCCTACGAGGTGCTGTCCGACCCGCAGAAGCGCAAGATCGTCGACCTCGGCGGCGACCCGATGGACGGCGGCGCGCGCGGCGGGGGCGGCGACCCGTTCGCCGGTTTCGGCGGCCTCGGCGACATCATGGACGCGTTCTTCGGCGCCGCCGGCGGCGCGGGCCACGGCCGCGGCCGTGGCCCCCGCAGCCGCGTCCAGCCCGGCTCCGACGCCCTCATCCGGCTCGGCCTCACCCTCGAGGAGTGCGCCACCGGCGTCGACAAGGAAATCGCCGTCGACACGGCCATCGTCTGCGACCTCTGCCGCGGCGCGGGCACCAGCGAAGGCACCTCGGTCAAGACCTGCGACACCTGCGGCGGCGCCGGCGAGGTCCAGTCCGTCCAGCGGTCCTTCCTCGGCCAGGTCGTCACCGCCCGCCCCTGCCCGGTCTGCCGCGGCTTCGGCGAGGTCATCCCCGACCCCTGCCGCCAGTGCGGCGGCGACGGCCGCATCCGCGCCCGCCGCAACGTCACCGCGAAGATCCCGCCGGGCGTCGGCGACGGCATGCGGATCCGCCTGTCCGGCCAGGGCGAAGTCGGCCCCGGCGGCGGCCCGGCGGGCGACCTCTACGTGGAGATCGACGAGACCCCGCACGAGGTCTTCGTCCGGCAGGGCCACGACCTGCACTGCAACTTCCGCATCCCGATGACCACCGCCGCCCTCGGCGCCTCGGTACCCATCTCGACCCTCGTCGACGGCGACTACCAGCTCGACATCGAACCGGGCACCCAGCCCAACGCCGAACTGGTCCTCACCGGCAAGGGCATGCCCCGGCTGCGGTCCTCCGGCCGCGTCGACGGCCGCGGAGACCTCCACGTCCACATCGACGTCGCCGTCCCCACCAAGCTCGACGAAGCCCAGCGCGAACTCCTCGTCGAACTCGCCCAGCAGCGCGGCGAGGAAGTCCCCACCCTGGCCTCCAACGGCACGAAGCACGGCGGGCTGTTCGGCAAGCTCCGCGCCAAGAACCACCGCTGAGCCGTGCCCGACACCACCCTGCCGGTCTTCCTCGCCGCCACGGTCCCCGCCTCCGGGCGCACGACCCTCGACGGCGAGGAAGCCCGGCACGCGGCCACCGTCCGCCGCCTGCGCATGGGCGAACGGCTCGTCCTCTCCGACGGCGCCGGCACGATGGCCCGCTGCGTCGTCGACGCCGTCCAAGCCGGCCGCGACCCGCTCCTGACCCTCACGGTCGAGGAACACTGGACCGAGGAGCCACCCGCCCTGCGCGTCCACGTCGCCCAAGCCCTCGCCAAAGGCGACCGCGGCGAACTCGCCGTCGAACTCGCCACCGAAGCCGGCGTCGACGCCATCGTCCCCTGGCGCGCCACCCGCAGCGTCGCCAAGTGGGAAGACGGCCCCCGCGCCGAAAAAGCCCTCACCCGCTGGCGCGCCACCGCCCGCGCCGCCGCCAAACAAGCCCGCCGCGCCCACGTCCCCGACGTCACCGAACCCGTCACGACCGCCGAACTCGCCGGGCTCACGGCGACGATGTCCCTCACGATCGTCCTGGAGTCCGACGTCCCCGACCGGCTCACCGACCTGCCCCTGCCCGCCACCGGCGACATCCTCCTCGTCGTCGGACCCGAAGGCGGCATCACCGACGACGAACTGGCCACCCTCCGGCAGGCCGGAGCCAGACCCGTCCGCCTCGGCACGACCGTCCTCCGCACCTCCACGGCCGCCGCCGTCGCCCTCGGCGCACTCGGCGCCCTCACCAGCCGCTGGCACTGAGAGATCAACCGAAAAAAACACCCGATTTTGCGCCCAGTTATGGCGCGATCACGCTCCGACCGGTTACTCTCGTTAATTAACGCGCCACCCACCGTTTCGGCGCGCCACTGGGAAGACACGGACCCCGCCGGGCACCTCCCCCCTCGGTCCGGCGGTAGCCGCGGCAGCGGTAGATCGACCCCCAGGGTCTACCGCTCCCGCGGCGTCTTCCGCTTCTACGACGTCTCAGTCGCTTCGCTCCTTGCAGACGCCGCTTTCGCGTTCGTTGTGTTTTCTGGGGGTCAAACCCCCAGACCCCCAGCCGGGGCGAGCCCCGGACCCCCGCGACTTCCGCTGGTTGTCTCGTTGGGTTGGGCGGGTTTCCTTGCTCGGCGGCCTTCGGCCCCTCGCTCCGCGTTGGTTGGCGTCTTCTAGCCCCCTTCGGGGCCCCTTTGAGGGCAGGGTTGTGAACGGCACGCTGCGGGATGACTTGCGCTCCGCCCAGACCCCTCCCACCGCCCCGATCCGAAGCCTGCACGCGGACGGTAGTGCCGGGTCAAGGCACGCTTTCCCGCCTTGACGCGGTACTGCCGTCCGTTGTCACAATCCGGCTTCGGGGTGGTGGGTTGATGAGCTGTTGAACCTTCGTGGACCTGAGTCGATAGGGTTTGGGCATGGCTGAGGATGAGACTCTGTTCGAACGGATCATTGGTGGGGAGATCCCTGCTGACGTTGTCTATCAGGATGAGGCCACCTTTGCCTTTCGGGATATTCGGCCGCAGGCTCGGGTTCATGTGCTTGTTGTTCCCCGGAAGCGGTACCGGAATCTGGGGGAGCTTGCTGCCGCTGATCCGCAGCTGCTTGCCGACGTTGCGCTGAGTGCTCGGAAGGTTGCCGAGATCGAGGGGGTGTTGGAGAGTGGGTATCGGGTTGTCTTCAACACCGATGGGGATGCCGGGCAGACCGTCTTTCACGTCCATGCCCACGTTCTCGGTGGGGAGCCGCTGGGGTTGTTCGGGGCTCCTGAGGAGGACTAGGCGAAACCCGTCTGCGTTCTGTCGGTGGGTGCCAGTAGCATCGGTGGGGTCCGTAGTCCCTCACCGAGAAAGCAGGGCCGAGGCCACGTGGCCGGAACCGTACCGGGTGGAGCCGCCCGACCCGACGTCCCCGGGGACGTCGCCAAGACCGAGGATGCCGCCGTCCAAGCTGCGCAGTCCCGGTTCCCCATCCCCGATGCCGCCGCCCTCAGCCTGCTCGGCTCCCGCGACGAGAACCTGCGCGTCGCCGAGGAGCTCCTCGGCGCCGACGTGCACGTTCGCGGCAACGAAGTCACCCTGACCGGCACGCCTGCCGACGTCGCGTTCGCCGAACGCGTCTTCGCCGAGCTCGTGCAGCTCGCCGACGGCGGCCAGCAGGTCGGGCCCGACACCGTCCGCCGCACCGTCGGCATGCTCTCCACCGGCGACGCCTCGCCGGCCGAGGTCCTCAGCCTCAACATCGTCTCCCGCCGCGGCAAGACCATCCGGCCCAAGACGCTCAACCAGAAGCGCTACGTCGACGCCATCGACAAGCACACCGTCGTCTTCGGCATCGGCCCCGCCGGTACCGGCAAGACGTACCTGGCCATGGCGAAAGCCGTCCAGGCCCTGCAGGCCAAGCAGGTCACGCGCATCGTGCTGACCCGCCCGGCCGTCGAGGCCGGCGAGCGCCTCGGGTACCTGCCCGGCACCCTGAACGAGAAGATCGACCCCTACCTGCGGCCGCTGTACGACGCGCTGCACGACATGGTCGAGCCCGAGTCGATCCCGCGGCTCATGCAGGCCGGCACCATCGAGATCGCGCCGCTCGCCTACATGCGCGGCCGGACGCTGAACGACGCCTTCATCATCCTCGACGAGGCCCAGAACACCACGCCCGAGCAGATGAAGATGTTCCTCACCCGGCTCGGCTTCGGGTCCAAGATCGTCGTCACCGGCGACATCACCCAGGTCGACCTGCCCAGCGGGCAGCGCAGCGGCCTCCGTGTCGTCCGCGACATCCTCACCGGCGTCGAGGACCTCCACTTCGCCGAGCTCACCAGCCAGGACGTCGTCCGGCACCGGCTCGTCGCGAGCATCGTCGACGCCTACGAGAAGTGGCAGGCCGTGCAGGACGCCCAGCAGACCGACGGCTGGAAGGGCAACCGGCGGTGAGCATCGAAATCGCCAACGAGTCCGGCGTCGACGTCGACGAGACGTCCATCGTCTCCGCCGCGCGCTACGCCCTCGACAAGATGGAGGTCAGCCCGCTCGCCGAGCTGTCCATCCTGCTGGTCACCCTCGACGTCATGGAAGACCTCCACGAACGCTGGATGGACCTGCCCGGGCCCACCGACGTCATGGCCTTCCCGATGGACGAGCTCGACTCCTCCCGCCGCCCGGACGCGCCCGACGCGTCCCCGGCGCTGCTCGGGGACATCGTGCTCTGCCCGGCGTTCGCCAAGGACCAGGCCAAGACCGCGGGCCACTCGCTCATCGACGAGCTGCACCTGCTCACCGTCCACGGCTGCCTCCACCTGCTCGGCTACGACCACGCCGAACCCGCCGAGGAACGCGAGATGTTCGCCCTCCAGAAGCGCATCCTCGCCGAGTACCAGGAGGCCGTCGCCGCCCTGGAGAAGCGGGACGCCCAGCGCAGCACCGACGACCGCGTCCTCGGCATCGCGGGGCTCGACGCCGCCGCCGAACCACCGGCCGGGGAAACGCCCTAGGCGCCAGCCATGGACCAGCTCCTCTTCGCGATCGCGCTCGTCCTGCTGGCCGGCGTGTTCGCGGCGGCCGACGCGGCCATCAGCAGCGTCTCGCAGGCCCGGGCCGAAGGACTCGCCCGGCTCGGCCTGCCCGGCGCGAGCCACCTCGCCGCCGTCGTCGCCGAACGACGGCGGCACATCAACCTGCTGCTCCTGCTCCGCCTCGGCTGCGAGCTCACCGCGACCGTGCTGGTCACGGTGTTCGTCGGCACCCGGCTGGCGCCCTTGGGCCTCGCCGTGTTCGTCGCCGCCGTCGTCATGGTCGTCGTCAGCTACGTCCTCATCGGCGTCGGCCCCCGCACCCTCGGCCGCCAGCACCCCTACCGCATCGGGCGCTACGTCGCCGGGCCCGTCCGCGTCCTCGGCTCGGTCCTCGGCCCGCTGTCCCGGCTGCTCATCCTCATCGGTAACGCCATCACCCCCGGCCAGGGCTTCCGCGAAGGCCCGTTCACCTCCGAGGTCGAGCTGCGGGAGCTCGTCGACCTCGCCCAGGAACGCGGCGTCGTCGAGGACTCCGAACGCGAGATGATCCACTCGGTGTTCGAGCTCGGCGACACCGTCGCGCGCGAGGTCATGGTGCCGCGCACCGAGATCGTCTGGATCGAGCGCACCAAGACCGTCCGGCAGGCACTGGCGCTGGCCCTGCGCACCGGCTTCACCCGGCTGCCGGTGATCGACGAGTCCGTCGACGACATCGCGGGCGTCGTCAACATCAAGGACCTCATGGCGGCCTACCTCGACCCCGACGGGCCGAGCACGCTCGTCACCGCCGTGATGAACCCGGCCTCCTTCGTCCCCGATTCCAAACGGCTCGACGAGCTGCTCAAGGAGATGCAGCGCTCGCACAACCACATGGCGATCGCCGTCGACGAGTACGGCGGCACGGCGGGCCTGCTGACCATCGAAGACGTCCTCGAGGAGATCGTCGGCGAGATCACCGACGAATCCGACGGCGACGAGCGCCCCGAAGTCGAGGAGCTCGACGACGGCGCCGTCCGCGTGTCGTCCCGGATGAGCGTCGACGACCTGGGCGAGCTGTTCGCCATCGACCTCGAAGACCACGACGTGGAGACCGTGGGCGGGCTGCTCGCGGAACGACTGGGTAGGGTCCCGCTGCCGGGGGCCGAAGCCGAGGTCGCCGGCCTTCGGCTGTTCGCCGAAGGGGGCAAGGACCGGCGCGGCCGCATGCGCATCACCACCGTGGTCGTGCACCCGGCCGACGCCGAAGCGATGACGGACCCCGTCGACCGGACGCGCCGCCGGACCCGCCTGCCCCACCCCGACGAACGCGACAGGAGCGTCGAACATGCCTGACCTCGAGGCCGACGACCAGAAACTGGTCACGCTGGCCCGGTCTTCGCGCGCCCGCATCCAGGCCGCCGAAGGCGCCGCGGTCCGCGACACCGACGGCCGCACCTACGCCGCCGGCACGGTCGACCAGCCCTCGTTCAAGCTCACCGCGCTCCAGGCCGCGGTCGCCGCCGCCCTCTCCAGCGGCGCCGAAGGCATCGAAGCCGCCGCCGTCGTCACCGACCAGGGCCTGCTCAAGGGAGCGTCCGTGCACGCGGTTCGCGACCTCGCGAAGTACGCGCCGATCATCCTCGCCGACCCGAACGGCGAAGTCCTCGAGGTGCTCACCCGATGACCGAGCACCGCTCCGGCTTCGCCTGCTTCGTCGGCCGCCCCAACGCCGGCAAGTCGACGCTCACCAACGCCCTCGTCGGCACCAAGGTCGCGATCACCTCCAGCAAGCCGCAGACCACCCGGCACGCCATCCGCGGCATCGTGCACCGCGAGGACGCCCAGCTCGTCCTCATCGACACGCCCGGCCTGCACCGCCCCCGCACCCTGCTCGGCGAGCGGCTCAACGACATCGTCCACACGACGTGGTCCGAAGTGGACGTCGTCGGCTTCTGCGTGCCGGCGAACGAGAAGATCGGCCCCGGCGACAAGTTCATCGCCGCCGAACTCGCGAAGATCGCCAAGCGAACCCCGGTGATCGGCATCGTCACCAAGACCGACCTCGTCCAGCCCCAGCAGGTCGCCGAGCAGCTGCTCGCCCTGCAGGAGGTGATGGAGTTCGCCGAGCTCGTCCCAGTGTCCGCAGTGGACGGATTCCAGGTCGGCACCCTGGCCGACCTGCTGGTCCAGCGGCTGCCCGAGGGCCCGCAGCTCTACCCCGGCGGCGAGCTCACCGACGAACCCGAGCAGACCCTGGTCGCCGAGCTGATCCGCGAGGCCGCGCTGGAAGGCGTCCGCGACGAGCTGCCGCACTCGATCGCCGTCACCGTCGAGGAGATGCTGCCCCGCGAAGGCCGCGACGACCTGATCGACGTGCACGCGTTCCTCTACGTCGAACGCCCCAGCCAGAAGGGGATCATCCTGGGGCACAAGGGCGAACGGCTGCGCGAGGTCGGCGCGACCGCCCGCAAGCACATCGAGCGGCTGCTCGGCTCGAAGGTCTACCTCGACCTGCACATCAAGGTGGCCAAGGACTGGCAGCGCGACCCCCGCCAGCTCCGCCGGCTCGGCTTCTGACCTGCGAGTTCCCCCGGCGGAAGAATTCCTGATCTCATTTCGGTCGCGGCGGGAGGAAACGCCGGACGCGCGGCCCTCCGGCCCCCTACAGTCGCGGCTTCGACCACACCGCGGCCGGTCGGGGCGGCAGCGGACCCGGTGGTCGTCCAAGGAGCACGACGAAGGGGAACAACCGACCATGACCGACAGCCAGGGCATGCCCAACTACCCCGGCGACCAGCCGAACCAGCCCGGTGGGCAGCCGAACTACCCCGGCGGTCAGCCGGGTGGCTACCAGCCGGGGCCGCCGCCGAGCAACAACCTCGTCTGGGCCATCCTCACCACCCTCTTCTGCTGCCTCCCGTTCGGCGTCGTGTCGATCGTGCAGGCCGCGAAGGTGAACGGGCTTTGGGCGCAGGGCCAGCACGCCGCGGCGCAGGAGACCGCCAACTCCGCGAAGAAGTGGGCGATCATCTCCGCCTGTGTCGGCGTCGCGTGGATCGTCCTGGTGGCCATCCTCTCGTTCGCCGGCGTCTTCACGTTCGGCACCACGCCGCGTTACTGACGTAGCCGAGCAGCAGGAGGACCCCGGTGACCGACCAGTACCCGCCGCCGTACCCGCCCCCGGGCGGGCCGCCTCCCGGCTATGGCTACGGCTACCCGCCCCCGAACTACGGGCCGCCGCCGGACAACAACATGGTGTGGGCGATCCTGACCACCGTGTTGTGCTGCCTGCCCCTGGGTGTCGTCTCGATCGTGAAGTCCAGCCAGGTCAGTTCACTCTGGTTCCAGGGCTACCACGCCGAGGCGCACAAGGCCGCCGCCGACGCCCGCAAGTGGGCGATGTGGTCGGCCATCGCGACGGGGATCCTCCTGCTGCTCTACGTCGTTTTCTTCGTCGTTCTCGTCGGGACGGCGGCGTGGTTGCCGAGATGACCACCGCGACCGTCTACACGGGAATCCCCGCCCGCGGCGCGAAGGCCAGGCTGCGGGCGCTCGCGCCGCCGCTGGCCGTCGTCGCCGGGCTGGGCGTCTGCTGCGCGGTCGTCTGGGCCGGCGACCCGACCACCCCCGGCGGGTTCCTGCCGGTGTGCCCGACCAAGGCACTCTTCGGCATCGACTGCCCGGGCTGTGGCGGCATGCGGATGGCCTACAGCCTGATGCACGGCGACATCCCGGCGGCCCTGCACTACAACGCCGTGTCCTTTGTGGTCGTGCTCCTGTTCGTGTGGAGCATGGTCGCGTGGACCACCGGACGGCTGCGCGGGCGCGCGGTGATCAGCTGGCTGCACTGGCGCTGGACGCCCCTGGTTTTTTCCGTGGTGTTCGTCGTCTGGTTCGTCATCCGCAACCTGCCGTTCGCGCCGTTCACGGCCCTGCACGTCTGATTCGGACGGTCGGGAACCGGCGCGCCGGTTCCCGCGTCGGAGCCACGCGTGCGATTCACCCGGACAGCTGATGCCTGGGCAGCGCGGCCGTACCCGAACGGAGTACGCTCCCGCGGACCGCGCCGTACGCACGGGTGTGCGGCGGAGTTGACCAGCGAGGGGGAGACCCAATGACCGATCCCTACGGCCAGCAGTCCTTCGGGCAGCAGCCCGGCGGCCAGCAGCCGTTCGGACAGCCGCAGCCGGGCCAGGCGCCGTACGGCCAGCCCGGGCCCTACGGGCAGCAGGCACCGTTCGGGCAGCCCGCGCAGTTCGGCCAGCAGGGCAGTCCCTTCGGTCCGCCGCGGAACTACGCGAACTGGGGGCAGCGCGCCGGTGCCTACCTGATCGACATCTCCCCGGTGCTGGTCCTCGACCTCCTGGCGCTCGTGCTGACGGCCAGCGGCGCGCGGACCGTCGGCGGCCTCCTGTACGGCCTCGGCGCGCTCGCGGGCCTGGGCTGGTCCATCTACAACCGGTGGATCCAGCAGGGCAACACCGGCCAGTCCCTCGGCAAGCGCGTCCTCGGGATCAAGCTGGTCTCCGAGCAGACCGGGCAGCCGGTCGGCGTGGGCACGGCCTTCCTCCGCGACCTCGCCCACATCGCCGACGCCCTGCCCTGCTACCTCGGCTTCCTGTGGCCGCTGTGGGACGACAAGACCCAGACGTTCGCGGACAAGATCGTGAGTTCCGTGGTGGTGCAGGCCGACGCGTCGGCCGCTCCCGGCCAGGCCCCGTTCGGCCAGCCGGGCGCACAGCCGTTCGCCGGTGGTTACCCGCCGCCGGGCCAGCAGCCCGGCCAGCCCGGTCAGTTCGGCCAGCCGCAGTCCGGCGGCTTCGGCCAGCCCGCCCCGGGCGGGTTCGGTCAGCCGCCGTCCTCGGGTGGCTTCCCGCAGCAGCCGTCCTCCGGCGGGTTCCCCCAGCAGCCGCCGTCCGGTGGGTTCGGGCAGCCCCCGCAGCAGGGCGCGTTCGGCCAGCCGCCGCAGCCCGGTGGCTTCGGGCAGCAGCCGCCCACCCCGCCGCCGGGTGGCCCGGCCTTCGACGAGCAGGCGGAGCGCACCCAGATGCTCCGCCCGGACGCCGGCGGCGGATCCGCCTTCGACGAGCAGGCCGAGCGCACCCAGATGCTGCGTCCGGAAGGCCAGGGCGGGGCCGGGGAAACCCAGAAGCTCCAGCCGGGCCAGTACGGGCAGCAGCCGCCGACCGACCAGCCGCCGCAGCACTGACAGTCGGTCCCGCACACCGCCGGGGTTGCCCGGGGGAAGTTCACTCATAGTTGGGGTAGAAGTTCATGACCAATCCCTACGGCCAGCAGCAGCCCTACGGTCAGCAGCCGCCGCAGCCCGGTTACGGCCCGCCGTCCGGCGGCATGCCCGCGCCCTACGGCCAGCCCGCGCCGTACGGCCAGCCGCCCACCGGCGGTTTCGGCGCGCCCGGCTACGGTGCCCCCGGCTACGGCGGTCCCGGCCGCGACATCAACGCCATCAAGGAGTACAAGGGCTGGGCGATCGGCTGCATCTTCCTCATGTGGATCCTCGCGATCTTCGCGATCATGAAGTCCAACGAGGTCAAGACGTACAAGATGCAGGGCAACTACGCGATGGCGGAGCAGGCCTCCAACACCACGCGCACGCTCTGCCTGATCGCCACCATCATCGGGGCGCTGGGCTGGATCTTCGCGATCATCATGATCATCGTCTCGATCACGGCGGTCGCGTCCATCCCCTCGTACTGCTCCACCTACTCCTGCTGAACCCGGGTCGGTCCACCCCGGCATCGCCCGACAGTGGGACGATGTCGGGGTGGTGAACCTCTACCGCGACACCGGGGTGGTGTTGCGCACGCACAAGCTGGGTGAGGCCGACCGGATCGTCACCCTGCTCACGCGGCGGCACGGCAAGGTCCGCGCCGTGGCGAAGGGCGTGCGGCGCATCTCGTCGCGCTTCGGGGCCCGGCTGGAGCCGTTCGGCCACGTCGACGTGCAGTTCTACACCGGGCGCACGCTCGACGTCATCACCCAGGTCGAGACCGTGGACGCGTTCCAGCTGCCACTGGTCGCCGACTACCAGAGCTACACCGCGGCCAGCGCGATCGCCGAAACCGCGGACCGGCTCTCGGCCGAAGAGGGCGAGCCGGTGCTCAAGCTGTACCTCCTCGTCGTCGGCGCGTTGCGCGCGCTCGCCGCGGGGGAGCGCGACTCCTCCCTGGTGCTCGACGCCTTCTTCCTCCGCGCGATGTCCTACGCCGGCTGGGCGCCCGCGCTCACCGAGTGCGCCCGCTGCGGCCTGCCGGGCCCGCACACCGCGTTCAGCGTCGCCGCCGGCGGTTCGATGTGCCAGGACTGCCGCGTCCCCGGCTGCGTGCACCCCGCCCCGGAGGTCCTGGACCTGCTCACCGCCCTCCTGCACGGCGAATGGCCGCTGGCCGAGTCGACCCTGCCCGGCACCCGCCGGGACGCGAGCGGCCTGGTCGCGGCGCACCTGCAGTGGCATCTGGAACGCCAGCTCCGGTCCCTTCCCCTGGTCGAGCGACGCCCCCGGCAGGCGGCGGTGATATCTGCGGCTTCGCCCCGAGCCGGGGGCTCCGCCACCCGAACCCCCGAAAGATAGGTGGTGTCCGGGCAGTAGGGTCGGACCCGATCGGTTTCACCCATCCAGGGAGGCTCCCAGTGCTGCGCAGGGGACGCGAGAACAAGGCGTCGCGATCCGAGCTGCGGGCCCCGGATCCGCACCCCTCCGGCGCCAAGCCGCCGGAGATCCCGCGCGAGCTGGTGCCCAAGCACGTCGCGCTGGTCATGGACGGCAACGGCCGCTGGGCCAACCAGCGCGGCCTGCCGCGGATCGAGGGGCACAAGCGCGGCGAAGCGGTGATGATCGACGTCGCGAGCGGCGCGGTGGAGCTGGGCGTCAAGTGGCTCTCGGTGTACGCGTTCTCGACCGAGAACTGGAAGCGCAGCCCCGAAGAGGTGCGGTTCCTGATGGGCTTCAACCGCGACACCATCCGCCGCCAGGTCGACTACCTCGGCTCGATCGGCGTGCGGATCCGCTGGGCCGGGCGGCGGCCGAAGCTGTGGACCTCGGTCATCAAGGAGCTGCAGGCGGCCGAGGAGAAGACCAAGCACAACACGGCGCTGAACATGACGATGTGCGTCAACTACGGCGGCCGCGCGGAGCTCGGCGACGCCATGCGCCGGATCGCCCAGGACGTCGCCGACGGGAAGCTGAACCCGGACAAGGTGAACGAGAAGACGATCGGGAAGTACCTGTACCAGCCGGACATGCCGGACGTGGACCTCTTCCTGCGGCCCTCGGGCGAGCAGCGGACGTCGAACTTCCTGCTGTGGCAGTCGGCCTACGCCGAAATGGTCTACCAGGACACGCTGTTCCCGGACTTCGACCGGACGCACCTGTGGCGCGCCTGCCTGGAGTTCGCGAAGCGCGACAGGCGCTTCGGCGGCGCTGTCGATCAGGCGGCTTCTTCGTGAGCGCAACCGAAGCGGCCGAGACCGCGGAGCTGCTGACACAGGCGAAGGACGCTCTCGAGCGTTACCTCGAGGTCCGCGTCGACGACGACGGGGCGCTGACGTTCTCCCACGGCGGCGTGCCGTGCGTGATCCAGGCGACCCGGCTCGGCGAGGGTCTCACGGTGCTGACGCTGACCTGCGTGGTCGGCTGGGACCTGGCGGACGCGCCCGAACTGTCGATCGCGGTCGCCGAGCGGGCGGGGCAGGGACTGTTCGGGACGCTCGGGGTCGGCCACTCGGACAACGGCGTCGACGTCACGCTGCGGTACGCGTTCCCGGCCGCGGGGCTGGACCCGGCCGCGCTCGGAACGCTGCTGATGCTGGTGGTGTCGACGGCTTCGCAGCTGCGGACCGAATTGCCGGGGATCCTGCCGGAGTAGCCGCCGGCCGTCGGAGGTCAGGAACGACTCGTTCATGACCTCCGACGACAGGAAAGAGTCGTTCATGTCATCGGGAAACCCGCCGGCGTGGCCGAATTTTCGGCGCGAACGGCGAACCAGGGGCCAAAACGGACCGTAATCCGCCGTTCGCGGCCCGTGCGGATGCCGTCCTGCCGGACGGCCCTGGCATCATCGCCGTCGTGGACACTCTTCCCGACACCGCGGCCGAGCCCGGCCGGCGCACCCGTCGCCGGTTCCGGATCAGCTCGGTCGAGGTGCTGTGCGCGATCCTGCTGATCGCGATCCTCGGCCAGGACCGGCTGCAGCAGCTGTTCGACGTGCCGGCGCTGCGCACCGGCTCGACCGTGTTCGTCGCGGTCTGCGTGCAGGCCCTGCCCTTCCTCGTGCTGGGCGTGCTGATCAGCGGGGCCATCGCCGCGTTCGTGCCCGCCCGCGTGCTGGAGAAGGTGCTGCCTCGCCGGGCCGGTGCGGCCGTCGGCGTCGCCGGGCTCGCCGGGGTCGCGCTGCCCGGCTGTGAGTGCGCCTCGGTTCCCGTGGCGCGGCGGCTGATGGGGCAGGGCGTGGCGCCCGCCGCGGCGCTGGCGTTCCTGCTCGCGGCTCCGGCGGTCAACCCGGTGGTGCTGGTGGCCACCGCGGTCGCCTTCCCCGGCAAGCCGGAACTCGTGCTGGCCCGGTTCGCCGGCTCACTCGCCACGGCGATGGTGATGGGCTGGCTGTGGGCCCGCTTCGGCAAGCTCGAATGGATCACCGCCCGCGCCCTGCGCCGGCTCCCCGAGGTGGCGGACGGGCAGCGGTGGCGGGTGTTCGCCGAGACCGCGCGGACCGACCTGGCCGAGGCGGGCGGTTTCCTGGTGCTGGGCGCGCTGATCTCGTCGGCGCTGAACGTGCTGGTGCCGTCGAAGTGGTTCGGCGTGCTGGGCGACCAGATCGTGCTGGGCGTCGTCGTGATGGCGGTGCTCGCGGTCGTGCTGGCGCTGTGCAGCGAGGCGGACGCGTTCGTGGCGGCGTCGCTGACCGCGTTGCCGCTGCTGCCGAAACTGGTGTTCCTGGTCGTCGGCCCGGCGGTCGACGTCAAGCTGTTCGCCCTGCAGGCGGGCACGTTCGGCCGGTCGTTCGCGGTGCGGTTCGCGCCCGCGACGTTCGTGGTGGCGGTGGCCTGCGCGGTCGTGGCCGGGGTGCTGGTGGGGGTCGCGTGAAACGGGAGACTCAGAACATCCTGCTGATCCTGCTCGGCGGGGCGCTGGTCAAGATCGCGGTCAACGGCGACTACCTGCGGTACGTCAAGCCGGCGCAGCAGCCGTGGATCATCACCGGCGGCCTGGTGATGGTGGTGCTGGGCGCCGTCGCGATCGTGCGTGACGTGCTCGCCGCGCGGGCCGCCACGGCCGCGGTCCCGCCGGACGACGGCCACGGCCACGAGGAGGACGGCCACGCGCACTCGGCCCGGCCGGCCTGGCTGCTGCTGGTGCCGGTGCTCGCGGTGTTCCTGATCGCCCCGCCCGCGCTGGGGGCGGACTCGGTGATCCGCACCGAGGCGCGGGTGCCGGCGAGCGCGGCCGCCGCCAACTCCGCGGCGTTCCCGGCGCTGCCGGCGGGGAACGTGGTGACGTTGCCGGTGAACGAGTTCGTCAGCCGCGCGGGCTGGGACAAGGCGGGCACGCTCAACGGCCGTACGGTCTCCCTGACCGGGTTCGTCGTGCACACCGGCGGCAGCACGCTGCTGGCCCGCCTGGTGATCAGCTGCTGCGCGGCGGACGCCTTCCCGGTGACGGTCCGCCTCCGCGGCGGCGAAGCCGACCACCTCGCGAGCGACGCCTGGATCCAGGTGACGGGCCAGGTCGTCCCGGGCACGGCGACGAGGGACAACAGCTACACGCCGGACTTCACCCCGGCCTCGCTGACGACCGTCCCGGCCCCGAAAGACCCCTACGAATACTGAGGATCGGGCCGGCTCGCGTACCTGGACGGCCGGCTCGCGTACCCGGAGGGTCGGATGCCGAGCCGACGGTCCAGGTACGCGAGCCGACCGTCCCGGCGCTGACATTCGTCCAAGACCGGCGGCAGGTGGCGCCCCTACTGTCCGGCGCATGGTCAGTCACGACTTCGCCCACGGGATGCACGTGGTCCGCGAAGGCCCACGCGAGGCACCGCCCCTCGTGCTCATCCACGGATCAGGCGCCTCGGGTGCCTCATGGGACCTGGTGGCGGGGGCCCTCGCCGCCTGCCACCACGTCATCCGGGTCGACCTGCCCGGGTGTGGCCAGTCCCCGCCCGCGCCCTCGTACGAGGTGCCCGCGCAGGCCGGCCGCGTGGCCGCGTTGCTCGACGACCTCGGGCTGCGGCAGGTCGCGGTGGCCGGGCACTCCAGCGGCGGCTACGTAGCCACCTCGCTCGCGGAACAGCGCCCCGGCCTGGTGCGGTCGCTCGCGCTGATCAGCACCGGCCCGAGTCCGGGGGCGCTCCTCCCGCAGCCGCTCGTCCTCCGGGCTCTGCTGGCCCCGCCGCTCGGCCCGCTTCTCTGGGCGAGGCGGTCGGACGCGATGATCCGCAAGGGGATCGTCGCGACGACCGCGCGTCCGGTGGACATTCCGGCCGGGATGATCGCGGACCTCGGGAACATCACCTACCGCACGTTCCGGAAAGTGTTGCGCGGCAACGCCGCGTACGTCGCCGAGCGGAGCGTGCCCGGCCGTCTCGCCGGTCTCGGGCACCCGGTCCTGGTGATCTTCGGCGCGGCCGACCCGCGGTGGGACCCGTCGTCGGCCCATCGGTACGAAGCGGTGCCGGACACGCGAGTCGAGCTGCTGCCCGGCGTCGGGCACCTGCCGATCCTCGAAGCACCCGAGACCACCGGCGAACTCCTGCTGCGCTTCACGGCGACGGCGGGGAACGCCCCGCCGGTGCGTCCCCCGGCCTAGGCTGCTGCTGTGCTTTCGGTCGGCGGATCACCCGCCTGGACGTGGGCGGACGTGGACATCGCCGTGCCGCGTCCGCCGGGCCTGCTGCCGGGGATCGCCATGGCCGGGTTCCGGCAGCGGGTCGCCGGGCCGGTCGAAATCGCCATGGTCGCGCACCCCTCCGTCACCCTGCTCGTCGACCTGAGCGAGGGCGGGGGCGTCGTCCGCGACGCCGGTGGGCGGCGCGAGCGCGGCAGTTTCGCGGCCGGGCTGCTCCCGGGCCGGGTCCGGACCGGCGGGCGCGGTGGCGAGTGCCTGCAGATCCGGTTGTCGCCGGTGGCCGCGGCCGCGGTGCTCGGCGCGTCGGCCGAGCTCACCGGCGGCGTGGTGGCCCTGGACGAGGTCTGGGGCCGCGACGCCGGGCAGCTCGAGGAACGGCTGCGCACCGCCTCTTCGTGGGACGAACGGTTCGCGGTCGCGGCGGACGTCCTCGGCCGGCGTGCCGGGGGCCGCCCGGTCGAGCCGGAGGTCGCCCACGCCTGGCGGCGGACGGTCACCGCCCGGGGGCGCGTCCGGGTCGAGGGCCTGGCGGAGGAGGTCGGGTGGAGCCGCAAGCGCCTGTGGTCCCGGTTCCGGGTCCAGCTCGGGGTGACGCCCAAGAAGGCCGCGCGGCTGGTCCGCTTCGACCACGCGGCGCACCTGCTGGCCGCAGGTCACGCGGCCGCGAGCGTGGCGGCGCGAAGCGGTTACGCCGACCAGTCGCACCTGCACCGCGAGGTCATGGCGATGACGGGAGCCACGCCGGCGGCCGTGGCGGCCGCCCCCTGGCTCGCGATCGACGACGTGGCCTGGCCCGCAGCCCCGCGGACCTGATGCTCCGGCCGGGGCCTCAGTGCTCGGCGCAGGTGCCGGTGATCTCGACCGTGTGGGAGATCTCCGAAAAGCCGTGCTCGGCCGCGATCTTCTCCGCCCAGCGCTCCACCGCCGGTCCCTCGACCTCCACCGTGCGGCCGCACAGCCGGCACACCAGGTGATGGTGGTGGTGGGCCGAGCAACGGCGGTAGATCGCTTCGCCGGAGTCCGTGCGCAGCACATCGATCTCGCCGGCTTCCGACAGCGACTGCAGGGTGCGGTACACCGTCGTCAGCCCGATGCCGTCGCCGCGTTTGCGCAGCTCGTCGTGCAGTTCCTGGGCCGAGCGGAAGTCGTCGACGGTGCTCAGCAGCTCGACGACCGCGGCCCGCTGCTTGGTCGATCGGCGCCCGGGCACCGGCGCCTGGCTGCGTTGTGCGGCAGATTGTGCGGCAGGTTGTGCGGCAGGTTGTGCGGCAGGTTGTGGGGCTACGGCGTTCATCGCTTTCCTTCCTGCACGTGGGCGACGGCGTCGACGACGATGTGCGCCAGGTGGTCGTCGGCGAGCCGGTAGACGACTTCGCGGCCGCGGCGCTCGCCCTGGACCACCCCGGCGGTCTTGAGGACCCGCAGGTGCTGGCTGATCAGCGGCTGCGCGACGTCGAGGGCGTCCACCAGCTCGTGCACGCACCGGTCGGCCACGCGCAGCTGCAGCACGATCGCGATCCGGACCGGCGCCGCCAGGGCGCGCAGCAGGTCGCCCGCGTCGGTCAGGACCGACGGGGACGGGTGCGCCGGCGCCGCTTCGGCCGCCGGCGCGCACTCCGCGAGCCCCGGCTGGGCGCCACTCCCGGTGACCGTCGCCATTCCCGCCTCCACGCTGCTCGTCCGCCGTCCGCGACCATGAATTCCGTAGTCATTGCCGATAACGGTGCCGCCCATCCTAGTGTTCCCCCGTCCGGGAGCCCCGGCCCGGCGCCGAGCTGCGGGGTACGGCTGGTCGTATTACCCCGTTCGGGTGAGTTCGTGGGATATTGGCTCTGCGGCTTCGCATGTCGTGGCCGACGGTGCAAGGTAGTCGCGGAGCGTTTCGTCGCTCGCGGCCGCCCGAAGAAAAGCAGTGGGGAGACATGACGCGTTTCGTGACTAAGGCAGCCGCCCTGACGGCCGTGCTGTTCCCGCTGGTCGGGGCCGGGTTGGCGGGTGCGCAAACCCAGGCGGTCGACGAGAAGACCGGGCCGGTCTCGTTCGCGAACATCGCGTCGGTGCGGATCGGCGACGAAGGCCAGCACGGCGGCGCCCTGATCACCGAAACGCAACGTTCACCGCTGCTGCCCGGCCAGTCGAAGCTCGGCGCGGACCGCGTCTCGGTCCCCAAGGACGACGGCGAGCGGGCCACCTTCGGCGGGCACTACCAGATCGACCTCGGCCGCTACAGCGTGTCACAGGATCCGTACCCGCCGGGCGTCGCGAGCCGGGACCACAACGTCGTCGCCGCGTTGCAGGCCACCACCGTGCCCACCGCCGTCGCGGAGACCAACTACGCGCTGCGTGACAACTGGCAGGGCGGGGCGAAACCGGCCGACAACACCGTGCTCGTGCTGGAAGGCGCCAAGACCGCGGTCGACTGCACCGGGCCCGCCAAGCTCTCCGGCACGTCGTCGGTGACGCGGCTGTGGGTGCGCCAGGGCGGCGCGCTCGGCATCGTCCCGATGCCCGGCGGCACCGCCGGCCTGCAGCTGAAGAACCTGCGGCTCGGCCCGCCCGGCGACATCACCGGCGCCGACAAGGAGACCACCCTTTCGGACCTCAAGCTGACCCGCGTCGCCGGCTTCGACCAGCTGATCCGCCAGGACGGCTGGCGCGGGGGCGACTTCACCGCCGTCGCCGGCTGGCGGGCCGAGATCACCACCCACGTCAAGGACGCCCAGGGCGCCGCGCTGCAGGACGTGCGGACCACGATCGTCCTCGGCGGGGTCAGCTGCTCGGTCCCGAAGGGGTTCGTCGCCAGGGCGGCCGGCCCGGCGGGCGGCACGACCGCCACGCAGGCCGCCGTGCCGACACAGGTGCCCGCCGGCTACCTCGGCGCGGCCGCGCCCGACACCGGCGGTGACGGCTCCCGCGTCCCGCTCGGCATCGGCCTGCTTTTCGGCGGCGTCTTCTTCGCCGCGGTCGCCCTCCTGCTCGGCAGGCGGCGCAAGACCGGGACGGACTAGGTGCTGCGCACCGCGCTGGCCGCCTTGGCGGCGGCGCTGGCCGTGGCCGCCTTCGCGGCCGGGATCGTCGTGCTGACCTGGCTGCCGCCGACCGCCACGCCGACGGCGGCGGCCCCGCCGCCCGGCGCGCTGCCGGGGGAGAACGCGGCCCCGGCCGTGCTGCCCGCCGACAGCGAGTCCGCCGCGCAGCAGCGGCCGGGCACGGTCCGGCTGCCCGGCGGCGCCACCGCCCGGCTGGTCCGCACCGAGCTGACCGACACCGGCGTGCTGCCGATCCCGCGCGGGCTCGGCGACGCCGCCTGGTGGGGCGCCAAGCTGGGGGCCGGGCAGGGCGCCGCCCTGCTGTCGGGGCACGTGAACTGGGAGGGCACGCGCGGGCCGTTCGACGAGCTGTGGCGGATGCGCGACGGCGACGAGGTCAGCGTCGTCGACGCGAGCGGCGGCCGCTGGGTCTACCGCGTGGACGACATCGTCACGGTGCCGAAGGAGACGCTGCCCGCCCAGGCCGCCCGGTGGTTCGGGCAGGACGGCCCGCACCGGCTGGTGCTGGTGACCTGCGGCGGCGACTACGTCGGCGGCACCGAGGGGTACGACGAGAACCGCCTGGTGACGGCCAGGCTGGTGACGCGCCCCGCCGGTTAGCGGGTTCGGTGCAACCTCCTTCGCCCGTCGCGGCATGTGTGCCTGTGAGGTGGCCACGAAAGCGAAGGAGCACAAGCCCATGCAGGAGCAGAGCCCGGCGGAACCGAAGAAGGGCCCCGGCCGCTGGTGGATCGTCGGCGTCGCCGGCGCGTTCGTGGTCGCGGCGATCGTCGCGACCCTGCTCGTGTTCACCGGAAAGGATGAACCCGCGGTCGCGAACGGCACCGGCGGGCCCGTGCCCGCCGCCAACCAGCCGGCCGCCCAGGACGCCAAGGCGGAGACCGGCAAGGCGCCCGCGCGGCTCGCGCTGCCCGGCGGCGGCACCGCGAAGCTGGTCCAGGAGGACCTCGACGCGAACGGCGCCCTGAAGATCCCCGAGGGCCTCGACGAAGCCGCCTGGTGGGGCGCGGAGCTGGGGGCCGACCACGGCGTCGCGCTGCTGTCGGGGCACGTGAACTGGAAGGGCAAGAAGGGGCCGTTCAACGAGCTGTGGCAGGTCAAGCAGGGGCAGGAGGTCAAGCTGACCGACGCCGCGGGCGGCGCGTGGGTCTACCGCGTCGACGCGACCGAGACCATCCACAAGTCGGAGCTGGCCGGGCGCTCGGAGCAGCTGTTCTCCCCGGACGGGCCGCACAAGCTGCTGCTGGTCACCTGCGGAGGCGAGTACGTCGGCGGCAGCGAGGGGTACGAGGACAACCGCGTCGTGACCGCGTCGCTGGTGTCGCGGCCGTAGGCTCACCTGCGCGAAATGCGGTGGGTCCCGGCGGATACCCTGGATGTTCCAAGTCCTGACCGTCCCCGCAAGTTCCCGGAGCGTGGAGTGCCCACGAACACCATCGATACCGTAGTCAGCCTGTGCAAGCGCCGTGGTTTCGTCTTCGCCAGCGGAGAGATCTACGGCGGTACCCGCTCGGCGTGGGACTACGGACCGCTCGGGGTCGAGCTCAAGGACAACATCAAGCGCCAGTGGTGGAAGACCGTGGTGCAGGGCCGCGACGACGTCGTCGGGCTCGACTCCTCCGTGATCCTGCCGCGCCAGGTGTGGGTCGCCTCCGGGCACGTCAACGTGTTCACCGACCCGCTGATCGAGTGCCTCTCGTGCCACAAGCGGTTCCGCGCCGACCAGCTCGCCGAGGAGTACGCGGCGCGCAGCGGCAAGGAGACGACCGAGGACGACCTGTCCGACGTGCCCTGCCCGAACTGCGGGACGCGCGGCAAGTACACCGAGCCGCGGGACTTCAACATGATGCTGAAGACCCACCTCGGCCCGGTGGAGTCCGAGGAGGGCCTGCACTACCTCCGCCCGGAGACCGCGCAGGGCATCTTCGTGAACTTCTCGAACGTCCAGACGACGTCGCGGATGAAGCCGCCGTTCGGCATCGGCCAGATCGGCAAGTCCTTCCGCAACGAGATCACGCCGGGCAACTTCATCTTCCGGACGCGCGAGTTCGAGCAGATGGAGATGGAGTTCTTCGTCGAGCCGGGCGAGGACGAGACCTGGCACCAGTACTGGATCGACGAGCGCACGAAGTGGTACACCGACCTCGGCATCAAGGCCGAAAACCTGCGCCACTTCGAGCACCCGAAGGAAAAGCTTTCGCACTACGCGAAGCGCACCGTCGACATCGAGTACCGGTTCGCGTTCAACGCGGGCCAGGAGTGGGGCGAGCTGGAGGGCATCGCCAACCGCACCGACTTCGACCTGACCACGCACTCGAACCACTCGGGTCAGGACCTGTCGTACTTCGACCCGACGTCGAAGCAGCGGTACCGCCCGTTCGTCATCGAGCCGGCGGCCGGTGTCGGCCGGTCGATGATGGCGTTCCTGATCGACGCCTACTACGAGGAAGAGGTGCCGAACGCCAAGGGCGGCACCGACAAGCGCGTGGTGCTGAAGCTCGACCCGCGGCTGGCGCCGTTCAAGGCCGCGGTGCTGCCGCTGTCGCGCAACGCCGACCTCACGCCGAAGGCGAAGGCCGTCGCGGACCTCCTGCGCAAGCACTGGAACGTCGACTTCGACGACGCCGGCTCGATCGGCAAGCGGTACCGCCGGCACGAGGAGATCGGCACGCCGTACTGCGTGACGGTCGACTTCGACAGCCTGGAGGACAACGCCGTGACGGTCCGCGACCGCGACACGATGGCCCAGGAGCGCGTCGCGATCGACAAGCTGGAGTCCTATCTGGCCGGCCGCCTGATCGGCTGCTGAGCCACCCGGGGCCCGGGTACCCCTGACACCTGTCACGGTCAGGTCGTGACGCACGGTCTGGGGACCCGGGCCTTCCGGGCGGCAGCCTGGGGGCATGCGAGAAACAGACACCCAGGCGGTGGCGGCGGGGGCCGCGGTCCACCTCACCGGCCTGCGGAAGCACTACGGTGACGTCCACGCGGTCGACGGCGTCGACCTGACGATCGCCCCGGGCGAGGTGGTCGCCCTGCTCGGCCCGAACGGGGCGGGCAAGTCCACCACCGTCGACATGATCCTCGGCCTGACCAGCCCGGACGCCGGTGAAGTGCGCGTGTTCGGGCGCAAGCCGATCGACGCCGTCCGCGCCGGGCTGATCGGCGCGATGCTGCAGGGCGGCGCCCTGATGGACGACCTGACCGTCGGTGAGACCGTCGGCATGGTCGCGGCCCTGCACCGCAAGCCGATGCCGGTGGCCGAGGCCCTGCGCGCCGCCGGGGTCGAGGAGCTGGCCGGCCGCCGCGCGAACAAGCTGTCGGGCGGGCAGAAGCAGCGCGTGCGCTTCGCCGTCGCCCTGGTCAGCAACCCCGACCTGCTGATCCTCGACGAACCGACCGCCGCGATGGACGTCGGAACCCGGCGCGAGTTCTGGCAGTCGATGTACTCGTTCACCGAGTCCGGCCGCACGGTCCTGTTCGCCACGCACTACCTCGAAGAGGCCGAGGAGTTCGCCGACCGCGTGGTGCTGATGCGCCGCGGCCGGATCGTCGCCGACGGCTCGGTGGCCGAGGTCCGCGCGCTGGCCGGTGGCCGCACGCTGCGCGCCGCCGTGCCGGGCGCCACCGACGCGGTGATCGCCGGGCTGCCCGGCGTCAAGGAGTTCGAGCTGCGCGGCGACCGTGTCGCGATCTCCAGCAGCGACTCCGACGCCACGCTGTGGGCGCTCAAGGCCGCGGTGCCGGGCGTGCGCGACGTCGAGATCAGCGCCGTCGGCCTCGAAGGCGCCTTCCTGTCCCTGACCGCCGACGAGACCGCGGAGCCCGTGCGATGAACGCCACCTACCTGCTCACCGAGATCCGCCGGAACTTCCGGGCGCCGCGCTTCCTGGTCTTCGTGGTCGCGTTCCCGGTCCTGATGTTCCTGTTGCAGGCCAACGTCTTCACCAAGACCAGCGACCCGGACCACGTGAAGATCGCCGCCATCGTCATGATCAACATGATGACGTTCGGGACGTTCGCCGCGGCCAACACCAGTGGCGCCCGGCTCGCCCTGGAGCGCGCGCTCGGCTGGCAGCGGCAGCTGCGGCTGACCCCGCTGACCGGCTTCGGCTACCTCGGCGGCAAGGCGCTGTCCGGGATGCTCGTCGGCCTGCCCGCGCTGATCCTGGTGCCGCTGCTGGCCGTGACCGTCGAGGGCGTGCGCCTGGACGCGGCGGGCTGGGCCCGGATCTTCGCCGGCATCTTCCTCGGCACGCTCCCGCTGGTCCTGCTCGGGCTGCTGATCGGGCAGTTCGGCACGCCGGACTCGATGCAGCCGATCACCATGCTCGTCACCCTCGGCATGGGCTTCCTCGGCGGCCTGTGGATCCCGCTGGAGACCATGCCGGGCTGGATGCACGACCTCGCGCAGATCATGCCGACGTACTGGGTGCTGCAGGTGGTGCGGCCCGCGGTGACCACCGACATGGTGGTGTCGCTGCCCCACGCCGTTGGCGTGCTCGCGGCGTGGACGGTCGTCCTGGGGGCGCTGGTGATCAGGCGTTACCGTAAGGACAGTGCCCGCGTCTGAGGGCCGGAAGGACGAGAAACCATGGCGAAGGGCGAGGGCGCGGACCACCGGTTCGGGCTGAACAACCGGGAAGCGTGGTGGGAGGACCCGCCCCGCGGCCAGCGGGGCGGCGGCCCGGACAAGGTGCGGTGGCCGATCTTCTCGATCGCGTTCACGTTGCCCTACCTCATCCCGGTGACGAAGCGGCTGCTGGCGGCGGACCAGGTGACACCCGGTCTGATCGGGCTCTGGGCGCTCGTCTACGGCTACGCGCTCTCGTACGCGCTCTTCCCGCTCGCGTTCGACCGCGCCCGGCCGGTCCGCTTCGCCTACGGGGTGGGGATGCTGACCCTCGGCCTCACCCTCGTCGGGGCCGCCAACGCCAACCCGTTCGTCCTGCTCTACGGCACCGCGGCGATGGTCTTCCTGGTGCCGCCCGCGTGGGTGGTCATCCTGGACGGGGCGGCGGTGGTGCTGGCGGCGGTGATCATGCTCCTGGCCGGCCGGTTCGGGAACGACTACGGCGACCTGATCACCGTCTCGTCGGTCACCCTCGCGATGTTCTTCATGTCCAGCCTCATCCGCGCGATCCGCCGGCTGGAGCAGGCCAACGCGGAGATCGCCACCCTCGCCGTGACGAACGAGCGCCAGCGCGTCGCCCGTGACCTCCACGACCTGCTCGGCCACAGCCTCACCACGATCACCGTCAAGGCCGGGCTGGCGCGGCGGGTCTTGGAAAGCTCCGGCGACATCCCGCGCGCGGTGGAGGAGATCCGGGAGGTCGAGAGCCTGACCCGCAGCGCGCTCTCCGACGTCCGCGCGACCGTGTCGGAGTACCGCGAGGTGTCGCTGTCCGCGGAACTGGTCGGGGCCCGGGCGGCGTTGCGGGCCGCGGAGATCGACGCCGACCTGCCGCACGCTGTCGACAACGTCCGGCCGGAATTCCAGAACACCTTCGGCTACGTGCTGCGGGAAGCCGTGACGAACGTGCTGCGGCATTCCGGGGCCAAGCAGGTGGAGGTGCGGCTGGGCGAGAACTGGCTGGAGATCGAGGACGACGGAAGCGCCACCGAAGTCGTGCCGGGCAACGGCCTGCGCGGGCTGCGTGAACGGCTGGACGCCGTCGGGGGGACCCTGCGGCCGTCGGCCCGCCCCGGGGGAGGATTGCTGGTGCGGGCGGAGATCCCGCTGCCGGAACCCCGCGCGGCCGCCACGGCCGTGCGGACCGAACCCGCGGGAGGACTCGCTTGATCCGGGTGTTGCTGGCCGACGACCAGGCCATGGTGCGCGGGGCACTGGCCACCGTGCTGGGCCTCGAGAACGACATCGAGGTGGTCGGGCAGGTCGGGTCCGGCGACGAGGTGGTGGCCGCCGCGCTCGCGGCCAAGCCCGACGTCGCCCTGCTGGACGTGCAGATGCCGGGCAAGGACGGGCTGGCGGCCGCGGCCGACCTGCGGGCCGCGCTCCCGTCGTGCCGGGTGATCATCTGCACCACGTTCGGCCGTCCCGGCTACCTGGCCCGGGCGATGGCGGCGGGCGCGGCCGGGTTCGTCGTCAAGGACGCCCCGCCGGAGCAGCTCGTCGAAGCCGTCCGCCGGGTCCACAGTGGACTGCGGGTGGTGGATCCGGCGCTGGCCGCGGAATCCCTGGCCACCGGCGCCAGCCCGCTCACCGGGCGGGAGCACGACGTGCTGCGGGAAGCCAGGGACGGCAGCACGGTCGCCGACGTCGCCCGCGCGCTGCACCTGTCCGAGGGCACCGTCCGCAACCACCTGTCCGCCGCGATCGGCAAGACCGGCGCCCGGACCCGGGCCGAAGCGGTGCGCGTCGCGGAGGAGCGTGGCTGGCTCTGAGCCGCTTCTGAAAGAATGGGCCGGGTGGGTACCGCTGAACGCATCAAACCGTCGCTCGGGAGCTGGGCACGCCGGATCGCCTTCGGTACGGTCCTCATGCTGCTGGCGCTCGTCGGCGGGACGGCGTTCCGGGTCTGGCAGGTCGCCCGCCAGAACGACCGGACGCCCGCGGACGTCATCGTGGTGCTGGGCGCGGCCCAGTACAACGGCAAGCCGTCGGACATCTACGCCGCCCGGCTGGTCAAGGCGAAGCAGCTCTACGACGCCGGCGTCGCGAAGACGGTCGTCACCGCCGGCGGCAAGAAGGCCGAGGACAACTTCACCGAGGCCAGGGCCGGCCAGCTCTGGCTGACCCGGCACGGCGTGCCGGCGTCGGCGACGATCGCCGTCGGCGAAGGCAGTGACACGCTGCGCAGCCTGCGCGCGGTCGCGGACCAGGTCCAGGCGCGCGGCTGGCACACCGCGGTGCTGGTGAGCGACCCGTGGCACTCCTTCCGGGCCCGGACCATGGCCGGCGACCTGGGGCTGGACGCCTGGACCGCGCCGACGCACAGCGGGCCGATCGTGCAGGAACGCGTGACGCAGTTCCGCTACATCGTCCGCGAGACCGGGGCGCTGCTGTACTACCGGCTGACCAAGACCCCGGCCGACGACCTGTTCGCCACCTTCCTGGGCTGAGTTTGTCGGTGGCCGCGTTTAGGCTGGCCGGGTGAGCTACACCGAGCACGACACCGCCCGCCTGCTGCCGGAGCCGGCCAAGGGCGCGGCGCTGCCCGGCGCGCGGGCGGACGGGCGCGGCGCGTTCTCCCGCGACCGGGCCCGGGTGCTGCACTCCGCCGCGCTGCGGCGGCTCGCCGGCAAGACCCAGGTGGTCGGGCCGGGGGAAGGCGCCGAGGTCACCGGCGTCCCGCGCACGCGGCTGACGCACTCGCTGGAAGTCGCCCAGATCAGCCGCGGGATCGCCGAGGAGCTGGGCGCCGACCCGGACCTGGCGGACACCGCGGGGCTGGCGCACGACATCGGGCATCCGCCGTTCGGGCACAACGGCGAGCGCGCGCTCGACGAGGTGGCCGCGGCGTGCGGCGGGTTCGAGGGCAACGCGCAGACGTTGCGCATCCTCACCCGGCTCGAACCGAAGCTGCTGGGCGCCGACGGCGGCCCGGCCGGGCTCAACCTGACTCGCGCCTGCCTGGACGCGACCACCAAGTACCCGTGGCCGCGCCGGCCCGGCCGGGTGAAGTACGGGGTGTACGCCGACGACGCCGCGGTGTTCGAGTGGTTCCGTTCCGGGGCGCCGGCGGAGCGGACGTGCCTGGAGGCCCAGATCATGGACTGGGCCGACGACGTCGCGTACTCGGTGCACGACGTCGAGGACGGCGTGCTGGCCGGCCGGATCAAGCTGCGCGTGCTGGCCCACCCGGACGAGCGCGCCGCCGTCGCCGAGGCCGCCGCCAAGCACTTCTCCGCCCAGTCGGTGTCCACTTTGGAGGATGCGGCCGAAGAACTGCTGGCGCTGCCGGTGGTGGCGGCGCTGGCTTCCGCGGAACCGGACGGTTCGCCCGGAGCGCAGGTCGCGTTGAAGCGGCTGACGAGCGAGCTGGTCGGCCGCTTCACGACCGCGGCGGTCACGGGCACGCGCGAGGAGTTCGGCGAGGGCCCGTTGGGGCGCTACCGGGCACGCCTGTGCGTCCCGGAGCAGGTGGCGGCGGAGGTCGCGCTGCTGAAGGCACTGGCCCTCCGGTACGTGATGAGCGACCGCCGCCGGCTGGCGATGCAGGAGGGCCAGCGCGAGCTGCTGGTCGAGCTGGTGCACGCGCTCGCGCGGCGCGCCCCGGAATCGCTCGACCCGCTGTTCGTCCCGGCCTGGAACGCGGCCCGCGACGACGCGGGCCTGCTGCGGGTGGTGATCGACCAGGTCGCTTCGCTCACCGACGCCCAAGCCCACGTCTGGTACTCCTGGCACGTAACCCGCCACCACCGCTGAACCGGCGTGATCAGCGAGTCGACACGCGTGATTGCGAAGCCGACACACGTGATCAGGAAGACGACACGCCCAGGGCCCGGCCTCTGCCGTGTCGACCCTTCAATCACGCGAGTCGACTCCTCAATCACGCGAGTTGACCTTTCCAGCACGGGTGATGCCTCTTTTCGCACGGGTTTCGGTCGTGGTGGCCGTGCGGGGGAGTCGCGTGGGCGGCCGAGGGGGTCGACCGGTCCGGTACTCTCGCCCGCATGGCCACGGACAGCCACCTCCGGTTCGCCCTCGCCGTCCACGCAGCCCTCGGTGCCGAGGGCGGGAACAGCTGTTTCTCGCCGTATTCGGTGGCCAGTGCGCTGACCCTGGCCGCGCGGGCCGCCCGGGGCCGGACCCGCGAGGAGCTGGTCGCGCTGCTCGGTGACCCGGACGAGCAGACCACCCTGCTCCGGGACGCCGCCCGGCCGGCGGAAGAGGTCCGCGGGGAACAGCCCGAGCTGGCCGTCGCCAACACGCTGTGGGCGGACGACCGGCTCCCGCTCGAGGACTCCTTCAAGGCGGAGCTGGCCGGGTGGCCGGGAGCGGCCATCGCGAGCGCGCCGTTCCACGACGAGCCCGAAGCGGCCCGCGCCCTGATCAACGACGACGTCGGCCGCACCACGCGCGGGCTGATCCCGCGGCTGCTGCCGCCCGGCTCGATCGACGAAGCCGTCGCTGCCGTGCTGGTCAACGCGCTCTACCTGAAAGCCGCGTGGAAGCTGCCGTTCCGGGAGGCCAACACCTCGGACGCGCCGTTCCACGCGCCGTCCGGCACCCGCGACGTGCCGACCATGTGGCTCAGCGAAAGCGTCGGCTACGCGCACGACGGCGGCTGGCAGGCGGTGCAGCTGGTCGCGGCCGGTGGCCTGCAGACGCTGGTGCTGCTGCCCGACGGCGACCTCGCCGAAGCCGAGGCGGCTCTCGACCAGGCGGCGCTGACGAGCCTGCTCGGCGGAATCCGCTCCAAGCCCGTGGAGCTCGCGCTCCCGAAAGTTTCGCTCGACGTGCCCAGCTCGCTGACCGGCGTGCTGCGCGGCCTCGGCGTGCGCACGATGTTCACCGACGACGCCGATCTGAGCGGGCTCTCGCCGGATCCGCGGCTGACCGTGTCCGAGGTGCTGCACCAGGCCGTGCTGCGCGTCGACGAACAAGGCTTCGAGGGAGCCGCGGCCACCGCGGTGACCATGCGCCTCACCTCGATGATCATCGACGAACCGGTCGCCGTCACCGTGGACCGGCCGTTCCTGCTGCTGGTCCGGCACGCCGGCACCGGAGCGCTCTACTTCCTCGCCAGGGTGGTCGAACCGTGAGCTTGAAGTCCGAAGCCGTTCCCGAACTCGTGCCACCCGCACCCGAACCCCCCGAAGGCCCGAAACGCTGGGCGTGGCAGGACTCCGCGATCGCCGGCGGTTACCTGCTCTTCACGATCCTGCTCTACAACGGGCTCTGGTTCGACCTCAAGCGCGGCTACCTCTGGAACGGCGCGTCCGACCAGAGCCAGTGGGAGTGGTACTCGACGGTCGTCGCGAAGTCCGTCCTGCACTTCCAGAACCCGTTCACCACGGACCTGCAGAACTACCCGCTCGGCGTGAACATGGCGGCCAACGCGGCGATGTTCGGCCTCAACATCCCCCTCGCCCCGATCACGCTGACCTTCGGCGCGACGCTGACCTGGGCGATCGTGCTCACCGCCGGCCTCGCCGGCACCGCGATCGGCTGGTACTGGGTGTTCTCGCGCCACCTGGTGCCCAACCGGACGGCGGCCGCCATCGGCGGCGCGTTCTGCGGGTTCGCCCCGCCGATGATCTCGCACGGCAACGCGCACCCGAACTTCGTCGTGCTGTTCGTGCTGCCGTTCATCGCGCTCAAGACCATCCAGATCTCCCGCGGCGAACGCCCGGTGCGCGACGGCGTCGTGCTCGGCCTGCTCGTCGCGTGGCAGATCCTGCTGGGCGAAGAGCCCCTGATGATCTTCGCGCTCACCTTCGTCGTGTTCGCGGTCGCCTACCTCATCCCGCACCGCGGCGAAATCCGCGGCATGCTGGCGCCGCTGGCCAAGGGGGTCGGCGTCGGCGCGGTCGTCGCGCTGCTGATCGCCGGGTTCCCGTTGTACTGGCAGTTCTTCGGCCCGCAGAGCTTCCACTCGCTCCTGCACGGCCCGGCGGGCAACGACACGGCGGCATTCACGCGCTTCGCGACGCAGTCGATCGCCGGCTCGCCGGAGGCGGCCGCGGACGTGTCGATGAACCGCACCGAGGAGAACGCGTTCTTCGGCTGGCCGCTGATCGTGCTCATGGTGGTTCTCACGATCTGGCTGTGGCGCGACGTCGTGTCGCGGGCGCTCGCGATCACGATGTACGTGATGGCCGTGCTTTCGCTCGGCGTCGAGATCACCGTGGCGCACGACGACACCGGCATCCCCGGCCTGTGGAAGTGGCTGGGCCAGCTGCCGCTGCTGGACTCGCTGCTCGAATCCCGGCTCGCGATGGGCTGCATCCCGGTGGTCGGCGCGCTCCTGGCGATCGCGACGCACCGCGTCTGGACGGCGGCGGCCGCCGAGCCGGAGCCACTGGACGGCAAGCCGCCGTTCCCGCTGCGGATGATCTGGATCGGCGCGGTGGTGGCGGTGCTGCTCCCGATCGCGCCGACGGAACTGGTGACGCACCAGCGCCCGCTCTCGCCGCCCTTCTTCGCCGACGGGATCTGGCACCAGTACGTCGCCCCCGGCGGTTCGCTCGTCCCGGTCCCGCTGCCGAGCACCGGGGAGGCCGAGCCGCTGCACTGGCAGGTCGACGCGGGCCTCGGCTACCCGATGCCGGAGGGCTACTTCGTCGGCCCGACCTCGCCGGACGACCGCCGCGGCCGGTACGGCGCGGTGCCGCGGCCGACGTCGGACCTGTTCGCGGAGGTGGAACGGACCGGCCAGGCGGCGGAGGTCACCGAGGCGGACCGCACCCAGGCGCTCGCGGACCTGCGGTACTGGAACGCGGACGTGCTGGTGGTCGGGCCGCGGCAGAACCAGGAAGCCCTGAAGTCCACTGTGGAGCTTTTGCTGCGGAAGCCGGCGGAGTTCGTCGGCGGGGTGTGGATCTGGGACGTCCGCCCGCTGACGGCGTGATCGCTCAGGCGGCCTCCAGGAGGATGCGGGCCAGCTCGGCCGGCTGCGAGAACATCGGCCAGTGCCCGGTGTCCAGCTCGACCAGCTCCCAGCTTTCGCCGGTGAGCAGCTCGGCGACGTCGGGGCTCGGTTCGTCGCCGTCGAGGAGGCACTTCAGGTAGGTCGCGGGGAGTTCGCCCAGCGGGCGGGCCAGCACCGCCGGTTCGGTCAGCGACGCCGCCGGGTGCGGGGTCGAGCCTCCGACGATCCGGGCGATCTGCTCCTCCGTGAGCCCTTGCCCCGCATAGTCTTCCGCCGTCAACGGCGGCCAGAAGCCGCTCGCCGTGAGGGCGGCGACCCGGTCTTCCGGCCAGCGCGAGGTGAACGCCTCGCCGTCGGCGGGCACGTTCGAGTCCACGAACACCGCCCGCTTCAGCCTGCCGCCGATCCGCTCGGCCGCCTGCCCGGCCGGGATGCCCGAGTAGCTGTGCCCCACCACCACGACCTCACGCAGGTCGCCGCGCTCGACGACGTCCACGATGTCCTGCACGTGCGTCTCCTGCCCGGCCGGCACGCCACGGCGTTCGGCGAGGCCGGAAAGTGTCACGGGGTGGGCGCCGTGGCCGGCCGCGCGCAACCGCGGGACCACCTCGTCCCACGCCCACCCGCCGAGCCAAGCGCCTGCCACCAGTACGAATTCAGCCATGATCGGAACCTAGCCGAGGACACCGACATTTTCGGTACAGTCGGCGGCCGTGACCTCTGTGGACGACCAGGGGCGGCCCGAACCGCCCCTCGACGGTGACGAGACCGCGACCCTGCTCGGCTTCCTCGACTTCCACCGCGCGACCCTGGCCTGGAAGTGCGCCGGGCTGGACGCGGCGGGCCTGCGCGCGACGCACGCGCCGTCGGCGTTGACGCTCGGCGGGCTGCTCAAGCACCTGGCCTACGTGGAGGACTACTGGTTCTCCTACGTGCTGTCCGGCCACGAGCGCGCCGCGCCGTTCGACGCGGTCGACTGGACGGCGACGCCCGACTGGGACTGGGAATCCGCCGCGGACGACACGCCGGAGCAGCTCTTCGGGCTGTGGGAGGAGACCGTCGCCCGCTCGCGCGCGCTGGTCGGCCAGGCGCCGGATCTCTCGCGGCCGGCCCGCCGCGCCCGGCTGGACGGCACCCGGCCGAGCCTGCGCTGGATCCTCGTCCACATGGTCGAGGAGTACTCCCGGCACAACGGCCACGCCGACCTGCTCCGCGAGTCGATCGACGGCCGCACGGGGGAATAGCCCCGGCGCAGCCGCACAAACCCGCGTCAAGCGCGGCGGTGCGCGATCTGGAAGACGTTGCCGAACGGGTCGCGGACCATCGCGCGCCGGTCGCCGTAGGGCGTGTCCACCGGTTCCTCGAGGCTCGTCGCGCCGCAGTCGACGGCGCGGCGGTACGTCGCGTCCGCGTCGGGGACGTAGACGTAGAGGAACGCGGGGAAGAGCTCGCGCTCGCCTTCGGCCGACACCATGACGAGCGAGTCGCCGATGCGGAGCTCGGCGGGCCGCCCGGCTTCGGCCTCGCCGGCCGCGCCGAACACCGTGCGCAGGAACGCGACGGCGGCGACGAGGTCGCTCACCACCATCCGCGGGATCACCGTCGGGAAACCCGGGTTCATCCCCGCAGCCAAGCCGGTTCCGCCCGGGAGCACAAGTCGGGTCAGCCGAGGACCTCGTCCGCGAGCCGGCTCAGGTAGCCCGCGAACCGCTCGCGGTCCTCCTGGGGCCAGTGGCCCACCAGAGCGTCGAACGCCTGACGCTGGTGGGCCTGCGACGCCGCGAGGAACGCCTTCGCGGCGTCGGTGAGGGTCAGCACCGCGCGCCGGGCGTCGCGCGTCGACGTCGAGCGCACCACGAAGCCTTCTCGCGCCGCTTCGCCGACCATCCGGCTGGCGACCGAGCGGTCGATGCCCAGCTGGCGCGCCACGTCCGCGACCGTGACCTCGTCACCCGCCGCGCCGTCGATCGCCTGGATGACGAAGAGGTTGGGCACCGTCCACGACGGCGGGGCGCCGGCGGCGAACCGCTCGACGACGTCCGGTGCCCACTGGCGCGCCCAGTGCCGGACCAGGCGGAACAGCGCGGGCCCACCGGCGCTTGATGTGTGCATAAGACACGTTATAACGTGTGCTTTATGCACGCATCTCGGAACCTCGCGTTCGCCGGTCTCCTGCTCGGCATGGCCATGGCCCAGCTCGACGGCCTGATCGTCACCGCGGCCCTGCCCTCGATCGGCGCCGACCTGCACGCCCGGACCGGGCTGGTCGCGGTGACCGCGGCCGGCCTGCTGACCCTCACCGTCGCGACGCCGCTGCACGGCCGCCTCGGCGACCTGTACGGCCGCCGAGTGTCCTTCGCCGGGTCGGTCCTCGTGTTCGCCGCGGCCTCGGCGTGGTGCGCCGCCGCGCCCGGCGTCGGCTCGCTGATCGCCGCCCGCGCCCTGCAGGGACTGGGCGGGAGCGGCCTGGTCGTCACGGCGATGAGCGCACTCGGCGAGCTGTTCGACCGCGACGAGCTGCTGCGCCGCCAGGGGTGGCAGACGGCGGTGTTCGCGGCGGCCACCCTCGGCGGGCCCCCGCTGGGCGGAGTGCTGGCCGCGGGCCCCGGCTGGCGGTGGATCTTCCTCGTCAACCTGCCCCTGTGCGTGCCCGCGCTGCTGCTCGGCCTGCGCGGGCTGCCCGCGAAACCGCGCCGGGACCGGGAACTCTTCGACGTGCCGGGCAGCGTGCTGCTCGCCGTCGCGGGCACCGCGGTCGTCGCGCTCGGTACCGTCGACGCCCTCGCCCGTAGTCCACTGTGGACGCCGGTCCTGGCCGGAGTGGCCGCGGCGGCGGGGTTCCTGTTCGTCCGGCGGCAGCGCCGGACGCCGAGCCCGCTGATCTCGCCGAAAGTTTTCGCCGACGCCGTCCTGGCGCGCGCGGTCGTCGTCAACGGCCTGGCGGGCGCCGCGCTCTACGGCACGTTCACCTACGTCGCGCTGGTCGCCGCCCTGCGTACGGACGCGGCCGGAACCGGGCTGCTGCTCGTAGCGATGACCGCTGGGCAGCTCGCGCTGTCCGCGTCCTTCGCCGCGCTGGCCCGCCGACACCCTGAGATGACGGCGTGGGGGCGCCTCGGCTGCCTGCTCGGCACGGCCGGGCTCGCCGCGGTCGCCGTCGCGGCGGCGCTGGGCGGCCGGCCCTGGCTCCTCGCCCCGGGGCTGGGCGCGATCGGGGCCGCGTTCGCGGTCTGCACGTCCGCCTACACCGTCCTGGGCCAGACGCGGGCGGACCGCGCCCTGATGGGCGTCACCCTGGGGTCGCTCGCCTTCGCCCGGCAGGCGGGCGGGCTGGCGGGAGCCGCGGTGTTCGGCTGGCTCGCGCTGGCGGCGACCGGCGGCTTGGGGGCCGCCGGCCTCACCGTCGTGTTCGGCGCCGCGGCCGCGGTCATGCTCGTGGCCTGGCTCGCCGCGCCCCGTGTCACGTCTTCGGAAGCCGTCTCGTCCAGCCCGTAGGACCGAGACGAAGGAGAACGCAGATGCCTCGCATCCCCGCCAAGAAGACGTCCGAAGCCGGGCTGTTCCTCAAGCTGGCCTACCGGATCGCCGGCCGCCGGTACGGCGCGGTGCCCGAGCCGATGGCGATCGCCGCGCACCACGCCGGCCTGCTGCGGGCGAGCACCGTGCACGAGCTGATGGTGGAACGCGCGTCGAAGAAGCTGCCGCCGAACGTCCGGGAGCTCGCCGTCTACCGGGTCGCGACGCGGATCGGCTGCTCCTGGTGCGTCGACTTCGGCACCATGCTGCAGAAACACGACGGCCTGGACATCGAGCGGCTGAAGAAGATCGACGACTACGCGACCTCGCCCGCGTTCACCCGCCAGGAGCGGCTCGCGATCGCCTACGCCGACGCGATGTCCGCCGACCGGGTCACGGTGACCGACGAGCAGGTCGCCGAGCTCGAGCGCGAGTTCGGCCGCGACGGCGTCGTCGAGCTGACCTACCAGATCGCGCTGGAGAACTCCCGCGCCCGGATGAACAGCGCGCTCGGCATCGTCGACCAGGGCTTCACCTCCGGCGACGCCTGCCGCGTCCCGCTCCCGTAGGACCCCGCGAACCCGACCCCGGTGGGACGCGCCACCGGGGGTCGTCGCGGGACCGTTCCGGGTATGCACCTCGCCGCCAGTGAACGGATCAAGCTCTTCAGCATCGCCACGCCCTGGGTGTGCGGCGCCTTCGCGCTGCTCGCGCTCGCCGTCCCGGCCGCGCTCACCGCCCTCACGGCCACCGAGTCACGACTGCCGCCGACGGTCGCGAGCACCCAGTTCGGCTCCCCGTTCGGCTTGGTCGCCGTGCTGGTGCTCGCGGGGCTCGCGGTGACGAACGAGTACCGCTCCGGCACGATCCACGGCACTTTCCAGGCCGTGCCGGGCCGGACGCCCGCGCTGGTCGCGAAGGCCGCGGTCGTCGCCGGGTACGCCTTCCTGCTCGGCGAAGCCGCGGCGTTCGCGGCCTGGCTGGTGGCGCGGGTCCTCGCGCCGGACGCCGACCTGGCGCTCGACAGCCTCGCCGACTGGACGATCGTCGCGGGGACCGGTGTCCTGTTCGCACTGGCCGCCGTCGCCGCGGTGGGAGTGGGCCTGCTCGTGCGCCACACCGCGGGGACAGTCGCCTTGCTCGTGCTATACCCGCTGGCGTTCGAGAACGCCGTGCAGCTGATCCCGGACGCGGGCCCGGCGATCCACCGCTGGCTGCCCCTGAACGTCGTCGCCAAGTTCCTCAGCGGCACCGGCGAGGCGAACGCGGGCCGCGACGGCGGCAACGCGAACGTGCTGTCCGACTCGTCGTTGAGCCCGGCTTGGGCGCTGGCTTACTTCGCGACCTTCGCCGTGCTGGCCCTGGCCGCCGGGATCACGGCTGCCCGGGTCCGGGACGCGTGATCCGCGTCAGCTTGTCGGGGTTGACGACGTCGTAGATCGCCACGATCTTGCCGTCGCGGATGGTGACCGACTGCACGTGCTCGTCGAGGGCGAGGAAGCCGTCGCGGCCCGGCATCGGCGGGAGGTACATCCCCAGGTCGCCGTTGACCAGCACCGGGACGCCGCGTTCGGCCATCCCCGGCGCGTACTTGCGCGTGAGGCCGACGAAGAACCGGGCGATCTTGTCCGGGCCGACGATGAGCTGGCGCGCGGTGCGGCCCTTGCCGTTCGAGTCGCCGATGAGCACGACGTCCGGGGCCAGCAGCTCGGTCATCGCCCGGACGTCGCCCTGCTGCAGCGCGACGACGAACTTCTCGAGGATCTTCGCCTGGTCGTCCAGCGGCACGCGCGGTGCCGGGTCGGCGTCGGCGAGCGCCTTGCGCCCCCGCGACGCGTGCTGGCGGGCGGCCTCGACCGAGACGCCGAGCGCGTCGGCGATCTCGGCGAAGGGCACCGAGAAGGCGTCGTGCAGCACGAACGCCACCCGCTGTTCCGGGGTCAGCTTGTCGAGCACGACGAGCGCGGCCATCCGCAGCCCGTCGTCGCGCACCGCGACATCCAGGGGGTCCTCGCTGACCGGCCGCCCGAACGGCGTGACGACCGGCTCGGGCAGCCAGTTGCCGACGTAGCGCTCGCGCTGCGCGGCGGCCGACTTCAGCCGGTCGAGGCAGATCCGGCCGACGACCGTGGTGAGCCAGCCCCGCAGGTCGCGGATCGCCGCGCGGCCGGCGTCGTCCAGCCCGGCCAGCCGCAGCCAGGACTCCTGGACGGCGTCCTCGGCGTCGGCGCGCGTGCCGGTCAGCCGGTAGGCGACGCCGATCAGGTGACTGCGGTGCGCGGCGAACTCCGCGGCGAGCGTGTCCTGGGCGGTGGGCGTGGAGGCCATGCGCCCAGTGTGCCGGATGAGGTGCAATCTATTGTGGTAACCGTGGCAGGACGGATTCGGGAGAGCGACATCGCGGAGGTGCGCGAGCGGAACCGGATCGACGAGGTCGTCGGGGAGTACGTGGCACTGCGCCGCGCCGGTGGGGGCAGCCTGAAGGGCCTCTGCCCGTTCCACAACGAGAAGACCCCGTCGTTCAACGTCCGCCCGGCGCACGGCACCTTCCACTGCTTCGGCTGTGGCGAGGGCGGCGACGTGATCAAGTTCGTCCAGAAGATCGATCTGATCACCTTCGTGGAAGCCGTCGAGCGGCTGGCCGACCGGGTCGGCATCCGGCTCACCTACGAGGGCGGCGGCGCGACGATCCAGCGCGACCGCGGCAGCCGCAGCCGGCTGATCGAGGCCCACCGCGCCGCCCAGGAGTTCTACGCCGAGCAGTTGGTCACCGACGAGGCGCGCCCGGCGCGGGACTTCCTGTCCGAGCGCGGGTTCGACGCCGCCGCGGCGAAGACGTTCGGCTGCGGGTACGCACCCGGCGGCTGGGACAAGCTGACGAAGCACCTGCTCAACCGCGGCTTCGAGGTCAAGGAGCTGCTGACGGCGGGGCTGTCCAAGGAGGGCCAGCGCGGCCCGATGGACCGGTTCCACCGGCGCCTGGTCTGGCCGATCCGCGACGTCGGCAACGAGGTCGTCGGCTTCGGCGCGCGGCGGCTGTTCGACGACGACCGGATCTCGGCGAAGTACCTCAACACCGCCGAGTCGCCGATCTACAAGAAGTCCCAGGTCATGTTCGGTCTCGACCTGGCCAAGCGCGAGATCGCGAAGCGGCACCAGGTGGTCGTGGTCGAGGGCTACACCGACGTGATGGCGATGCACGCGGCGGGCGTGCCGACGGCGGTCGCGTCGTCGGGCACGGCGTTCGGCGAAGACCACATGAAGGTGCTTCGCCGGCTGATGATGGACGACGACGCGTTCCGCGGCGAAGTCATCTTCACCTTCGACGGCGACGAAGCGGGCCAGAAGGCCGCCTTGAAGGCGTTCGAGGGCGACCAGACGTTCGCGGGGCAGACCTACATCGCGGTCGCGCCGGACGGCATGGACCCGTGCGAGCTGCGCCTGGCCAAGGGCGACAGCGCGGTGAAGGACCTGGTCGCGCGGCGGACCCCGCTGTTCGAGTTCGTCATCCGGAGCACGCTCAAGAACTACGACCTCGACTCGGTCGACGGCCAGGTCGCGGCGCTGCAGAAGACCGTGCCGATGGTGGCGTCGATCAAGGACCGCGCGGCCCGCGACGGCTACGCGTCGAAACTCGCCTGGTGGGTGGGCTGGCAGGACGTCGCGCAGGTCGTCAACCGCGTCCGCGGCAGCGCGGGCGCGACCGACCGGCGGGGCGGCGCGCCGCTCAAGCAGCCGGCCCGTGTCGGCGCCCCCGCGACGGCGGCCCCGGAGGCCGACGTCGCCCGCCCGGCGCCCAAGGACCCGCGGTTCGCCGTCCAGCGCGAGGCGCTGAAGGCCGCGCTGCAGCAGCCCGCGATCGCCGGGCCGGAGTACGACGCGCTGCCGCTGGAGGCGTTCACGCACCCGGTGTACGTCGCGGTGCACGAAGCCGTGCTCAAGGCGGGCGGCGCGGGTTCGGGACTGACCGGCTCGGCGCTGCTGGACGCGGCCGCCCCGCACTGTCCGGAAGGGACGGTCCGGCGGGTGCTCTCGGAGCTGGCCGTGGAACCGTTGCAGGCCAAGGACGAGGTCGACTCCCGGTACATCTCGTCGATCCTCGCCCGGCTGCAGGAGAACCTCGTCGGGCGGCAGATCGCGGAGATCAAGGGGAAGCTGCAGCGGCTGTCGCCGGTCGAAGCGCCGGACGACTACCGCGCGCTGTTCGGTGACCTCGTCGCGCTGGAGCAGTACAAGAAGTCGCTGGGCGAGCAGGCGGCCGCAGGCGCGTGGGGCTGAGATGAGTTTTCTGCGCCGGTTGCTCGGCGACCGCACGCCCGAAGACTTCTCCGGTGCGCTTTCGCCCGGGGAAGACGTCGTCGACAGCGCCCCGGTCGAAGGTGGCGGGTACCTGGTCGTGACGCAGCTGGGGTTGTGGATCCCTTCCGATGAGGGAGCTCGGCGCGTCGGCTGGCACCTCATCGGCAAGGCGGCCTGGGCGGACGGCGTGTTCACGCTGACGGAGTCGGCGGAGGTGGGTACCGCGGGTTCGGCCGTCGTGCTGGCCGACCTGCCGCCGGTCCGCTTCCGGCTGGCCGCGCCGGGCAAGGTGCCGCGCGAGGCCTACCAGCGCGTCGAGGGCTCGATCCGGTCGCGGCACCGCCAGGAGATCGGGTCGGGGGGAGCCTGGTTCGTCCAGCGCAAGGTGCCCGGCCGCGACGGCAGCGTCCTGCAGGTCCGGCCGGACCCGGGCACCGACGTCGCCCTGGTCGAGGCCATCGCCGAGCAGGTATCCGCGAAGCTGGCCAACCCCGCCGAGTAGCAGTACGCTCGTACTCAGTACAGGCGTACTGTTATTCGGAGGCGGCCATGTGGGATCCCGCGAAGTACCTCGACTACGCCGACCTGCGGGCCCGGCCGTTCCACGACCTGGTCGCGCGCGTCGGGGCCGCCGAGCCCCGGCGCGTGGTGGACCTCGGCTGCGGCCCGGGCAACCTGACCGTTTCGCTCCGGGAACGCTGGCCCTCGGCGGTCTTGGAGTGCGGCGACAGTTCACCCGAAATGGTGGCGGCCGCACGCTCCCGCGGTCTCGACGCCACGCTGCTCGACGTCCGCGACTGGACGCCGGCCCCGGACACCGACGTGGTGGTCTCGAACGCGGTCCTGCAGTGGGTCCCGGACCACGGCTCGCTCCTTCGCCGCTGGGCTTCTTCGCTGCCCTCGGGTGCTTATCTGGCGGTGCAGGTGCCGGGCAATTTCAACGCGCCTTCGCACGTGCTGACGCGCGAACTGGCGGCGTCCCCGGCCTGGTCGTCCCGGCTGGCCGAGGTGATACTGCGCGAAGACGACGCGGTGTCGAGCCCGCTCGAGTACGCGAACCTCCTGGCCGACGCGGGCTGCGGCGTCGACGCCTGGGAGACGACGTACGTGCAGCCGTTGCACGGCCCCCGGCCGGTGCTGGAGTGGATCACCGGAACGGCGTTGCGCCCGGTCCGAGCGGCCCTTTCCGACGCCGAGTGGGAGCGGTTCCGCGCCGAGCTGGCCCCCCGCCTCGACGCGGCCTACCCGGCCCGCCCCGACGGGATCACGTGGTTCGAGTTCCGCCGGGTGTTCTTCGTGGCCCAGGTCTAACGCCGCCGAACCTTCTCACTGATCTTGGCGCGCGCCACCCCGGCGGCACCCTGGACCATGGGGTGGTCGACGACCCGGCGGTAGGTGCGCACGAGCTGCTCGTACCGCCCCCGGCCTGCCTTGGCGCCCAGCACGTACCCCAGGCCTGCCCCCAGCAGGAACTTCTTCATCCGCGTCCACGCCTTCCGTCGTTAGGTCGTCCGACTGTCCATTGTCCAGGAAACCGGCGCCGATGGGGGCGCACTGGGCTAAGTGGGGGGTGGTGCGAAGGTCTTTGGGGGCATGGGTTAAAGTTCTTCTCGTCGGTCGGAGACCGGCACCGGAAGTGAGCAACATTCCCCTGTAGCTCAACTGGCAGAGCATTCGGCTGTTAACCGGAGGGTTCTTGGTTCGAGTCCAAGCGGGGGAGCAAAGCCCAGGTCGCAGACCTGGGCTTTTTTGCTACCCCTGAGTAGGGGCGATTTAGTGTCTATCTTGACGGTCGTCCAAACGGCGGCCTGACCGGCTGTCTCCGCTGTCCAGTGACGCGTTGGCCGGCTCCGATGTCGTCGAGTCCCTGGAGGACTAGTGACGATACGACGTAGCGGTCGCAGAGCACGACCTTGCCCTGGGCCAGGGCGGGGAGGATTCGGTGGCGAGTTGGTGGTGCCGGTCGGCGGCGCAGAGGCAGGCGAAAGCCATATCGCGGTAGGTGCCGTGCCGGGCCAGCTCGCCCAGGGGAGTGCGGGATGGCTGGGTGGTGGCATGCACGGGAACGCCGTCGGCGTCGAGCAGACCGGCGACCAACTCGGTGATCGTGGTCTTGCCGACGCCGCCAGGCCCCTCGAAGGTGACCAGGGTGCCGGGGAGCCGCGTGGTCATGCGACGTCCAGCGGCAGAAGCCGGTGCCCGTCGGCGGTGACGGGGCACAGCTCGGGTTCGCGCCGACCTGGAACCGGTCGTGGAAGCGGTAGGCGTCGAGGCGGGCGGCGAAGACGAGGTACGGGCAGACGGTGACCTCGCCCGGGGTGAAGACGTAGATGATCGTTCCGGCCTCGCAGCCGGCGAGGGGTTTGCGGTCGGTGTTGGGGAAGCGGATGTGGGCGACGTCGAGGTCGGGGCCGTCGAACGGGGCGATCAGCACGGTCGCCACGGTCACGTCGAACGAGGCACGGTTACCGCGGAATAGGCCGTGCGAGTCGGCGGCGAATCCATCGAGCGAGACGTTGACGTGCACGCCGGCCGAGTATCGGGAATCCACCCGGATGGCCGTAGAGCCGGTCGGTCGGAAGGTCGTTGCCGTCTATCGAATGACGGACGCCGTTCGGGCGCGTGTGCAGGTTGCTCGACGTCGGCAACGCCGTGGTGACGAGCTGTCGCACGTGCCGGGGTCAGCTTCGACCGATCTGGAGCTGCTGGAGCTGGGCCGCGACCGCGACGGCGGGCTCGTGTTTGCCGAATGTCTGCCACAGTTGAAGTGCCCGGCTCAAGTGCGTCCGCGCTGCCACCGGGTCCGCGTACCCGATGTCCAGTTCGCCGAGCAGTTGCCAGCAGCTGGCTTCGCCCAGCCGATCCCCGTCGCGCTCGAACACCTTGGCCGCGCGGGTCAGTACCTCGGCCGTTCGCGCGCTGTCCCGGCGCCCCGCGTGCACCCGGCCCATGCGCAACAAGGTGTACGCAACGCATCGTTCGTCGTGTAGGTCGTCGAATATGTCATGGGCCGTCTGCAGGCATTCCAGTGCTTCGTCGGAATCCTCATGCAGCAGGCTCATCTCCCGGAGCACAACGGCTTCCCGGTGAACATCGCCCAGCTTGCGCGACAGCGCCAGCGCTTCGTCGAACCAGGCCCGGGCATCGGCGGTCCGGCCCTGTGCCAGGTGAATTCCCGCGACGCCGTTGCGCAACTGGGCCTCGATGTGCTGGTCGCCGGTGGCGATCACCAGATCCAGTGCCCTGATCGCCTGGTCGAGGGCATGCTCGTAACGGCCGTGCACGCGCTCGATCGTGGCGAGGGCCGCCGTGGCGAGTGCTTCGCCGCGCCGGTCGCCGGCTTGCTGGTAGAGCGCGAGTGACCGGTGCAGGTTGGGGGTCGCGCTGTCGAACTGGTCGCGGTAGATCTGTACCTGCGCGAGATCCTTCAACAGCACCGCTTCGCCGCGTCCGTTCCCGGCTTCCCGCACGGCGCCCAGCGCGATTTCGTGGCCGCGCAGCCACTCCTGATACAGGCTCCTGAGGTCGTAGTACGGCACCATGGCGACTGCCAGTTCCCAGGCTGCCTCGTGCAGGCCCCAGTCGGCGGCCAGCGCGACCGCGTCGAGCACGGTGGCACGCTCGGCGTCGAACCAGCCCAGGGGGTCGGTAGCGGCCCGCCGCCGGACGTCCGTGGGCCCGGGGCGCCGTGGTGCCGTGCCGGGAGTCGGCCGGAACAGGCTGGGTGGCAGGTGCCCGGCCGCGTGTTCGGCGAGGTCCAGCCATGTCGCGAGCAGGTGCGCTACGGCCGCCTGTCGCGTCGGCAGGGGATACGTGGCCGCCGTTTCCGCGGCGTAGTCGCGCAAAAGGCCCGGCAACCGGTAGCGGGGCTGGCCGGTCTCGTCGGTGCCGGAGATTTGGACCAGATTGGCATCCAGCAGGAGGTCCATGACGTCGTCGGCATGGGCCCGGTCCAGCAGCGGGCCGAGCACCCAGGACGGTACCGGTCCGCAGAACAAGCCCAGCAAGGCGAAGCCCCGCACCGCGTCTGCGGGCAGGGACCGCAGGCTCAGCTCGAAGCTGGCCCGCACGCCGAGTTCACCGACGCGCAACTCGTCGAGCCGCTGCGATTCGTCGTCCAGCCGTTCGGCCAGCACGCGCAACGGCCACTTCGGCCGTCCGGCCAGCTTGGCGCCGGAGATGCGGATCGCCAGCGGCAGGTTGCCGCAGGCCCGCAGGATCGCGTCCGCCTGCTCGGGTTCGGCTGCCACCCGGGATTCGCCCACGATGGAGGTGAAGAGCTCGCGGGCCGTCGCGGGTTCGAACACATCCAGTTCGACGTGCCAGGTGCCGGACAGGTCGCTGATCGGCCGACGGGTGGTGATGATCACGGCGCAGCTCCCGGTCGAGGGCAGTAAAGGCCGTACCTGACCGGCGCTGTCCGCATCGTCGAGCACGATCAGCATGCGTCTTCGGGCCAGCATCGATCGGTACAGCGCTGCTCGCGCTCGCAGGTCGTCCGGAATCCACTCGCCACGGACGCCCACCGCGCCGAGCATTTCGGCCAGCAGGACAGCGGGATCCTGGGGCCGCGGTGACGTTCCCGCGAGGTCCAGATAGAGCTGGCCGTCGGGAAAGCGTGAGGCCAGGGCGTGCGCGGCGTGCACCGCCAGGCTCGACTTGCCGACGCCCGGCGCGCCGGTCAGCACCACGACCGATGGCGGCCCGTCCGCCGAGCCGGAGGACACCGTGCCGGAGACTCGCGCCAGTTCTTCGGCGCGGCCGGCGAAGTCGGGGATGTCGGGCGGCAGTTGCCGCACCGGATCCACCCGGGAGACAGCCTCCGTCAGCGCCGGGTCGGCACGCACGATCTGCTCGTACCGGTGCCGGATGGACTGGCCGGGATCGACGCCGAGCTCTTCGGCCAGGAGCGTGCGCAACTCGAGGTACCCGGCCAGTGCGTCGGCCTGCCTGCCCTGCCGGTAGAGGGCAAGCATCTGAAGCTCACGCAATCGTTCCCGCAGCGGGTGGCGCGGGACGAAATCGGCCAGCCGCGACACCACCTCGGCGTGCTCGCCGAGCGCGAGCTGTGCCTCGGCCCAGTCCTCCAGCGCACCCGCCCGCGCCTCGGTCAGCCGGTCCGCTTCGGCCTGGACCATCGGAGTGGCGGGGACGTCCTCGAACGGTGAGCCTCGCCAGAGCGCGAGCGCCGCGTCCAGGTGCCGCGTCGCCGTGCCGGCGTCGCCCGCGCGCAGCGCCGCCCGGCCCTGTTCGGCCAGGGCGGTGAACCGGCCGGCGTCGATATCCTCGAAACCGGCGCACAATCGGTAACCTGGTGAGTGGGTAACCAACAGCTGATCGCGATCGGCGTTCAATAACCGCCGGAGTCGGGCCACGTAGCCGTAGATCTGATTGTCCACCGTTTTCGGTGGACGCTCACCCCACAGTTCGACGGCGATCCTGTCGGCCGAGACCACACGGTCCGGCTTGGCCAGCAGCACGGCCAGCAAGGTGCGCCACTTCGCCGCGCCGACGCGCCGCCACTCGCCGTCGTCGAGGAACTCGAGCGGGCCGAGAACCCGAAACCGCATGTCCCTCCTTGTCGGCATCACGCAACTTCAGCCGAATCTAAGCAACACGACGTACATGCCGAATACAGGTTGCCTACACATCCGGTTGTCACTGTCTGTCCCCGCAGGCGCATCGCGCCTGGTCAAGCTCGAAAAGCGGGGTGTGCGACCCTGCCGGCCAGGGAGGCATGGCGCGGATGGCGCGACGGAAATCACGTCGATTGCGGTTCCTGTGGCTGGGGTGGGGGGCGGTGTCGGCCCCGGCCAAGCTCGTCGCGCTGGGCCTCGTCGCCGTCCTGGTGGGAGGCGTCGCGGCCGACGGCCTCCTCGGGCTGCCCGCCGGCGGCGGGCTGGGGTACGCGCACGGGCCCGCGCAGCGCTGGGGATCGGCATCGTCGGCCGATGCGCGGACCGCCGGCAATGCGTCACGCAACCACACCCTGCCGGACACGCTGCGCAGCCGCTACCCCGCGGTGAAGTGGCAGCAGAACGCGGGATCCGTCGGGACGCCGCCCGCTCCCGCGACGACGGGCTTCGACCCGGCGACCAGCCGTGAGCTCCCCGAAGCGCGGACCGCCAACGACCGCACCTATGCCAACACCGACGGCACCGAGACCACCGAGTTCTCCACCGTGCCGGTGAACTACCGCACGCCGCAGGGCTGGGCGCCGATCGACACCACGCTCACCGCGGACGGCGGCTCAGGCTGGCGAAACACCGCCGACTCCGCCGGGCTGCGCTTCGCGCCGACGTCGGCCGGCCAGTTCGCCACCATGACGACGGACGCCGGACAGGTGTCCTTCGGCCTCGACGGCGCTTCGGCGGTCAACGGCACGGTGAGTGGCAGCGCGATCACCTATCCCGGGGTCCGGCCGCACGTGGACCTCAAGCTCGAGGCGAAGCCGGGCGGAGTCAAGGAAACCCTGGTCCTCGACTCGTCCGCGGCCCCGACGTCGTACGTCTTCCCGTTGCGGCTCGACGGCTTGACCCCGCACCTGGACCACGGCCAGGTACTGCTGGCCGACGCTTCCGGAGCCACGAAGGCGGTCATCCCGGCGGGGGACATGCTGGACGCGGGCGCGGCACGGTCGGCCGGAGTCACCTACCGGCTCGTGACCTCCGGCGGCGGGCCGGCGCTCGAGGTCACGCTGGATGCCGGATGGCTCCGCGATCCGGCGCGGCACTACCCCGTCCAGGTCGACCCGACCGTGCAGCTGCCGGTGAACGGGGGAGCGGCCGACGACGCCATGTACGTCCAGGAAGGCGTCGGCTCGGCGAAGGGCGACCAGGACCTGCTCGTCGGCACCGTGAACGGGCACAATTCCGCGTCCTACATCAAGTTCTCGAGCCTGGTCGGCAAGCTCCAGTACCACACGATCTTCGGCGCGCAGCTCTGGCTGACCGAGTACAACTCGGACTCCTGCAAGCCGCGCGAGCTCACCGTGAACCCGGTGACCGGCTCGTGGTCCGGCGGTTCCGGCTACAGCTACCCGGGCCCGGCCGTGGGCGGTTCGCTGGCGAGCAAGTCGTTCGCGCACGGTTACATCGCGTTCGGCCACTCGTCGTCGGATTGCCCGACCGCGGGCGAGACGATCAACCTCGGCACCGCCGGGCGCGATCTGGTGCAGCGCTGGGTCGACGGCACCCAGGCCAACTACGGTCTTTCGCTGCGTGGCTCGACGGACTCGTTGTCCGGCAAGTGGTTCACCGGCACCGCAACGGCCAACCCGCCGAAGCTGTACGTGACGCACAGCCCGTACAACGCGACGTACTCGATCCCGAACCCGGTGCCGAACCCGGCCGTGCTGCAGAACCAGGACGGCAAGATCAAGGTCGCGGTCACCAACAAGAGCGCGGCCGCGTGGGCGCCCGGCGACTACTACCTGGCCTACCGCGCCTACAACACCGCGACCGGCGCCTCGGTGACGCAGCAGCGCTCGGCCAACCTGACCTCGACGGTGGCCAGGGGCGGACGCGTGACGCTGGACGCAACCATCAAGGCCCTGCCACCGGGCAAGTACTTCCTCGACTTCACCATGGTCAAGACCGGCGGCCCGGTGTTCACCGACCACCAGGTGCCACCAGGCCGGCTCGTCTTGCAGGTCTTCGACATCCCACCGGTCGTCCAGGAGCTGTATCCGCCCAACGGGTACCAGGCGCAGACCCTGACCCCGCAGCTGTGGGCGCGGGCACTGGACATCGACGCGCCACCGGGTTCGTCGCTGCAGTTCAAGTTCCAGGTCTGCCTGCGCGACGACGCTGGAAACCCGGTCAGCTGCACGGATTCCGGCTACCAGGCCAAGCAGGCGTGGACCGTCCCCGCCGGGACACTGAGCTGGACCAAGGCGTACATGTGGCGTGCCTACGTCAAGGACGCCAACAACGAGGTGAACTCGCCGTACTCGACGATCCTGACGTCGGTACCGCAGCCGGACATCACCTCGCATCTGGCCGGCGACCAGAAGCAGGCCTTCGACCCGGTGGTGGGCAACTACAGCACCGCGGCGGTCGACGCCACGATCGTCACGGTCGGGCCGCAGCTGAGCCTGTCGCGTACCTACAACAGCCTCGACCCGCGCCGTGATGGCTTGTTCGGCGCCGGCTGGTCGACGACCTACGACATGAAGCTGGTGCCGGACAACGACGGCTCCGGCAACGTCGTGGTGACCTATCCGGACGGTCAGCAGGTCCGGTTCGGCAAGAACGCCGACGGCAGCTACGCCGCGCCCGCCGGTCGTACCGCGTCGCTGACCGTGGACTCGACGTCCTGGAAGCTCCTGGACAAGTCCGGCACGACGTACCAGTTCTCGCTGGCCGGCCGCCTGAGCCGGATGACCGACAACGCGGGGCACGCCGTCGTCCTGACCTACGACACCAACACCGGCAAGCTGTCCAAGGCGCAGGTATCCAACAGCGTGACCAACACCGCGGGGCGCGCGCTGAACTTCTTCTGGACCGGCAACCACGTCTCCTCGATCCAGACCGACGCGGTCAACGGTGCTCCGCTGAGCTGGGCCTACACCTACACCGGCGACGTGCTGAAGACGGTGTGCGGGCCGGGAAACACCTGTACCAACTACGACTACACGGCCGGTTCGCATTACCGCAGTGCCGTGCTGGACTCGCATCCGGAGTCGTACTGGCGGCTCGGCGAACCCGACGGCACCTCGGCGGCCAGCGAGATCTCGGTCAACCTCGGCAAGGACGTCGGCACGTACGCCAACGTCACGCTCGGTACGGCCGGTCCGCTCGCCGGTTCGACGGACACCGCAGCGTCCTTCAACGGCACGACGTCCTCGGTGAACCTGCCGAAGGGCACGCTGAAGAAGAGCCGTGACGCGGCGGTCGAGCTGTGGTTCAAGAACTCGCTGACCGGTTCCGGCGGCCCGCTGCTCGGCTACCAGGACAAGGCGCTGGGCACCGCGTCCACCACCGGCGTGCCGGTGCTGTACGTCGGCACGGACGGCAAGCTGCGTGGGCAGTTCGCCACCGGCAGCATCAACCCGATCACGTCGGCGACCGCGGTCAACGACGGCAAGTGGCATCAGGTCGTGCTGTCCTCGATGGGCACCACGCAGACCCTGTATCTGGACGGCGCGAAGGTCGCCGACCTGACCGGCAAGCAGATCGACGCCTCGCTGCTGACCTTCAACCAGGTCGGTGCCGCCTACGCCACCACGCCGGCGTCGTGGCCGTCATGGGGCACCGCGGCACAGCGGTCCTACACCGGCGCCATCGACGACGTGTCCCTCTACAGTGGACCGTTGGGCGCGGCGATCGTCTCCGCGCACTACAAGGCGGGCACCACCGCCGCCGACCAGCTGGCCAAGGTGACGCTGCCGAGCGGCAAGGTCGTCGCGTCGGTGACCTACGACGTCGTGCGCGACCGGGTCAAGGAATACACCGACCACAACGGTGGCAGGTGGAAGCTCGGCACGCCGACGGTTTACGGCGGGGACGCCGATCTGCGCCGCAGCGTGGAGGTGCTGGACCCGGCGAACCGGCCCAGCCTGTACGAGTACGACGCGATCGGCGGCTGGCTGCTGCGTCAGGGCAAGCCCCTTGGCATCGAGGCCCGCGGCGAGGACACGCCGGGCGAGCCGGCCGAGACGCCGCCGCCACCGGTCGAGAGCTGCACGCAGCCCGATCCGAACGATCCGGCGTTCTGCACCACCATTCCCGGCGACTCCGGCGGCCCGGTGTTCGTCCGCTACGACGCCGACGGCGTGAGCATCCGGACGTACGGCTACGACACGAACGGAAACCTGGCCACGGTCACCGACGAGAACGGTGACGCGACGACGATGACCTACGACGCTCGCGGGGACGTCGTCTCGACCACCACGTGCCGCGCGGTGAACGACTGCCAGACCTCGCGCACGACGTACCCGGCGACGATCACCAACCAGTACGACCCGAAGTCGTACCTGCCGACCGAGTCCCGCGACGCCCGTTCGGCGAGCGCGACGGACAACACCTACCGGACCACGTACGCGTATCACACGACCGGCCAGCTGACGACGCAGACGAGTCCGGACGGTAGCCAGATCACGAACGCCTACACCTCGGGCGCCGAAGCGGCGTTCGGCGGCGGCAACGTGCCCGCCGGGCTCCCGGCGACCACGACGGACGCGCGCGGCAAGGTGACGCGGTACGCCTACTACGCCAACGGCGACCTGGCCCAGGTGACCGCGCCGTCCGGGCTGGTCATGCAGTACACGTACGACGCCATCGGCCGTACGACCACGAAGAAGGAGATTTCCGACAGCTTCCCGGGCGGGGTCGGCACGACCTACACCTATGACGGCTGGTCGCGCCCGGCGACGGTGACCGAGGCGGCGACGACCGACGCGGTGACCGGCGTCAAGCACCAGCGGCAGACCACGACCACCTACGACGCGGACGGCGACCCGACCCGCGTCCAGGTCGCGGACATCGGTGGTGGCGGCGACCCCGCCCGGGTCACCACGACCGACTACGACGAACACGACCGGCCGATCCGGGTCACCGACCCCGACGGCAACGAAACCAGCTCCGGCTACGACCAGTTCGGCAACCTCACCTCGGTGACCGACCCGAACGGCAACCACTACGACTACGCCTACACCGCGCGCAACAGCGTCGCCGAGGTGCGGCTGCGGAACTGGCACAGCGATCCGGCGGGCGCACCGCCCACCGGCACCGGCGACTACCTGGTGCTGCAGGCCTACAGCTACGACTTCGCGGGGCGGCTGGCCAGTTCGACCGACGCGATGGGCAGGCGGACGGAGTACCAGCGCTACGGCGACGGTCTGCTGCATCGCGCGGTGCTGAAGAACTTCCACAATGCCGATGGGTCCACAAAGGACTACGTGCTCGAGGACGACAGCTACGACGCCGCGGGCCACCTCACCAAGCAGGTGACCGGCAACGGCACGACGGTCACGCAGCACACGCCGGACCGCAACGGCCGTCCACTGTCCACGGTGGTCGATCCGGGTGGGCTCGCGCGCACGACCGGCTTCACCTACGACCCGGCCGGGAACGTCACCCATGTCGCGGTTTCCGGCAATGCGTCGAACGTGCCGTGGATCGTCTCGGCCACGCCCGCGACGACCGACTACACCTACGACGACGCCGGCAATCGCCTGACCATGACCACGACGGACGGCACCACGTCGCGCACCACGACGTATGCCTACGACCAGCGTGGCCTGCCGACCGCGGTGACCGATCCGCGCGGCAACGCGGCCGGTGCGGACAAGGCGGCGTTCACCTCGCGCCTGAGCTACGACGAGCTGGGCCGCTTGATCGGCGGGACCGGCCCGGTCCGTCAGGTCGAGTCCGGCGGAAATCCGGCAAGCCCGGTCGCGCCGACGGCGAAGGTCGGTTACAACACCTTCGGCGAGAAGGTCGGGCTGACCGACGAGCTGAACAACACCACCCACATGGCCTACGACAACGCGGGCCGGATGACCAGCCAGACCGCGCCGAGCTACCTGCCGCCGGGCGCGAGCCAGGCGCTCACGCCGACCACGCGGTACGAGTACGACGCGAACGGCAACGTCACCACGGTGACCGATCCGCGCGGCAACGTCATCCGCAGCACCTATGATCAGCTCGACCGCACGGTTTCGGTCGACGCGCCGAGCGCGACCAACGACGACCGTGCCGTGACGTCGTACACCTACTCACGCACCGGCGCTGTACTGTCCACGGTGGACCCGACCGGTGCGCGGAGCGAGTCCACGTACGACGATCTGGACCGCCAGGCGACCGGAACGCAGGTCGAACGCCGTCCGGTGTCGGCGGCGTACACCACGCTGATCCGCTACGACGACGCCGGGAACGTGGTCGGCCAGACCTCGCCGACCGGGGCCACGACGGTCAACGGCTACGACGCCGTCGGCGAGCTGACCACGACGACCGACCCGTCCGGCATCCCGGCCCAGTACGGGTACGACTTCGCGGGTCGCCAGGTCCGGGCGACCGACGGCCTCGGCCGCACTTCGCAGACCGGCTACGACCTGCTGGGCCAGGTGATCGCCTCGGCCGACCTCAAGCCGGACGGCACCACGCTGCGGACCGCGCGCTACGGCTACGACCTGGCGGGCAACCGCGCTTCGGTCACCGATGCCTTGCAGGCCACCAGGACGTTCGCCTACGACGCGGCGAACCAGCTCGTCAGCCAGCTCGAGCCGGTCGACGCCAAGACGAGCATCACCTCGTCGTTCGGCTACGACGCCGCGGGCAACATGACCCGCTTCACCGATGGGCGCGGAAACGCCACCATCACGACGTACAACAGCCTCGGCCTGGTCGAGTCCACGATCGAGCCGGCCACCGCGGCCCAGCCGAACGCCATCGACCGGACCTGGACCACCAGCTTCGACGAGAACGGCAACGCGGTCCGCGACGTGGCACCGGGGGGCGTCGTCCAGCAGGTGATCTACGACGCGGCCAACCGGCCCACCGACGGCACCGCAACCGGCGCCGAGACGCCGACGACACCTCGCCACCTCGGCTACGACCTGGCCGGGCGCGCGGTCAGCACCAACGCGGGCGCGGGCATGAACTCCTACGTCTACAACGACCGCGGAAACCTGCTCAGCTCGACCGGTCCTTCCGGTACGGCGGCCTTCACCTACGACGGAGACGGCAACCAGACCAGCCGGGCCGACGCGGCGGGTACGACGAACTACGGCTACGTCAAGGCGCGGCTCGATTCGGTCACCGACGGGCTGACCGGGGTCAAGGAGCAGCTGGGCTACGACGGCGCGGGGAACGTCAAGACCGTCGGTTACGGCGCCGGGCGCGTGCGGACCTTCGGGTACGACGACTTCGGCCGGGTCGCCACCGACGTCCTGACCAACTCGGCGTCGAAGCAGGTCGCGAGCACGACGTACCACTACGACCTGAACAACCAGCTGTCCGACAAGACGACCGCGGGCACCGCGGGCGCGGGCACGGTCAGCTACAAGTACGACCAGTCCGGGCGGCTCACCAGCGACACCACCGGTGGCGTGACGACCGGGTACGAGTGGGATGCCGCCGGAAACCGGAGCAAGGCCGGGCCGGCCACGGCCACCTACGACGAGCGCAACCGGCTGCTGACCGCGGGCGGCACCAGCTACACCTACACCGCGCGCGGCACGCTGGCTTCGCAGACCGGTTCCGGTGGCACCGCGCAATTCGGCTACGACGGCTTCGACCGGCTCACGTCCGCCCCCGGGCAGACCTACAGCTACGACGGGTTCGACCGGGTCGACAGCCGCAACGGCACCGCGTTCACCTATGCCGGACAAGACGACGACCCGGTGTCCGACGGCAGCGAGACCTATGCACGCGGCTCCGGCGGCGAGCTGCTCGCGGTCCGCTCCGGCGGCAGCAACCGGCTGACCCTGAGCGACCGGCACGACGACGTGGTCGGCGCGTTCGACCCGGCCGACACGGCGCTGAACGGGCTGTCCGGATCGACGGCGTACGGCCCGTTCGGCCAGGTCACCGCGCACACCGGGACCACCGGCAACCTCGGCTACCAGGGCGATTGGACCGACCCCGGCACCGGCCGCGTCGACATGGGTGCGCGGTGGTACGACCCGGGCACGGGCTCGTTCGGCTCGCGCGACAGCGTGTCGTTGTCCCCGACCCCTTCCAGCAACGGAAACCGTTACCTGTACGGCAATGCCGACCCGGTGAACAGCACCGACCCCACCGGCCACTGGGGCATCAAGTGGGACCTGGTCGAGCAGGAACTCAAGATGCTCTACAACGTCGTGAAGCCGACCAGGATGGCGGACGACTCGTGGGAAGCCACCACGGGCATGAGCTACGAGGAGTACATCCGCAGCTCCCACCACGACTCGGTGCACGACATGTTCTGCGACACGCACTCCTGGACCACGCAGTGCGGTGGCAGCGGCCGGTGGCCCTACTCCTCGGGCGGCGGCGGCTCGCACGGCGGTGGTGGGGGTAACGGCGGCGGTGGCGGTGGTGGCGGCGGGTCCTATGTGGACTGGGCGAAGAAGGCTGCCGAAGAAGCCGCCGAGGCCGCCTACCGGCGGGCCCTGCGCATCACCGAGGAAGCGCGTGACGCCGCGGAACACGCGGCCAAGACCGTGACGATCGCGGTGGGCGCGGCGGCGACCACGGCGGTGACGAACCTGCCGACGCTGGTTTCGTCCGCGCCGACGGCGGCCGCGGCGGTGGTGTCCACAGTGGAGAACGTGGTCACCGACACCAAGGCCCAGGCCAACAACATCTACCAGACGGCGGTCGACGCGGCCGGGGCGGTCGTCACCGTGGTGTCGGTGGCGTCGCAGGTCAACACCGAACCCGAGAACAAGACGCAGAACAAGAGCAGGCAGGCCCGGGACTGCCGCCAGCAGTTCCCGGAACCGTTCTACTTCGAGCGGGACTCGTCCAACGGCGACCGTGCCGTCGGTGTCATCGCCTGCGTCACCGCGGCGGATCTCGGCGAAGGCACCGGCACCAGTTCGAAAATCAGGCCGCCCGGCTACCAGTGGGCAGGCACGTTCGTCAAGGCGATCGGCGGCGGGAGTCCCCGTTCGTGGGTCAACAACTGCCATTCGCTCGCTTCAGTGCTGGGCGGTAGTGGCACGGACCTGAGGAACCTGTCGACCTGCAGCCGCAGCACGAACGCCAACGTGGCCGACACGGCCAACGACCGGGACCATTCGCCGAACATGCGCTGGTTCGAGGACAAGACCGAGAAAGAGCTGAAGACGGGCAAGGTCGATTACGTCCTCTACACGGTCATCCAGCACTACCACGGACCCCGCACGGTGCCCTACGAGTACGACATGAATGCCGAGGGCGCCGACGTCGAGACCGGAAACACGTTCTCCCTGCACAAGCCCATCGAGAACAAGGTATGGAGCCCGAAATACCACAAATGGATGAACATGGGCGAGGGGATCAAGGACGGGAGACCGGTGCCCGTCGGAAGCACGCCGTAGCCACGAAATGGTAATCGCACAAGGAGAAAATGCAGTGCTCAGAAAGATGACAGTGGCACTGGCGGCGCTGGTCGCGCTCACCGCCGTGACCACGGCGCCGCACGCCCCCGCGGCGCACGCGGACGCGGCCGGGCACGGTGGCGACTACGTGCCGCTGCCGTCGACGCCGGTGGTGCTCGACACCCGCAGCGGCACCGGCGGGATCAGCACCCAGGTCGGCGCCGCCGCCACGGTGGACTTCCCCGTGCTGGGTGTCGGCGCCGTGCCCACCACGGGTGTCGGCGCGGTGCTGGTCCGGGTGTCGCTGATCAAGCCGACCGTGGCCACCTGGGCCGAGCTGTGGCCGGACGGTGCCACCCGCCCGACCCTGACCATGGTCTCCGCGGCCGCCGGCGAGCAGATCTCGAACACGGCGGTGGTGAAGGTCGGCAGCAGCGGCAAGCTGTCGCTGTACAACTCGGCAGGCAAGACCGACGCCGTCGTCGAAGTGCAGGGCTACTACAAAGCGGAGCAGGGGACGACGGGTGGCGGGTTCTTCCCGGTGACGCACACCCGGGTGATCGACACCCGCAACGGGACGGGCACGTCGACCGGCAAGATCGCGGCGGGTGCCACGCGCACGGTGACCATCACCGGCAGCCTGGTGCCGGCGGGAGCGGCGGCGGCATCGGTGAACCTGACCGTGCCGGGCGCGACGGCCGCGGGCTGGCTGGCGGTGTCGCCTGCCGGCGGCACCGCGCGGCCGGTGTTCAACTACGAGACCGGCTCCACCCAGTCGGGTGCCGTGCTGAGCCTGCCGGCGAACGGGCAGGTCACCTTCACCAACAAGGGCAGTGCCGCCGTCGACCTGATCGTCGCCGTGGACGGCTACTACTCGTCGAGTTCGACGCAGGGCGCCGGCTACCGGCAGGTGGCCGGCCGGGTGCTTGACACGCGTTCCGCCGGCGCTGGGCTGCCGATCGCCGCGAACGGCACGCTCGACATCCAGGTGGGCGGCACCAAGGGGCTGCCGACCCGTGGCATCGAAGGTGCGGCGCTGAACCTGATCGTGGTGAGCCCGCAAAAGGCCGGGTATCTCAAGGCGTGGCCGCTCGGTACGACCGAACCATCGGTGTTGTCCGTCATGGACTTCGAGGCAGGGAACTGGCGTGACAACATGGTGGTGCTCAAGCCGGGCACGGACGGCAAGATCCGCGTCCGCAACACCAGCGCGGGCACCGTCCACCTGATCGCCGACCTGCAGGGCTGGTACGCCGACCCGCTGCCGGGCGTGCCGGTCGCACAGAACACGCGGGTGACGGCGATGCAGGCGGCTCCGGTCGCGGGCGCCACCGTCGGCACCCTCGAATACTCCTATGTGGACAATGCCGGACGGGTCGTCTACGGCCACCAGTCCGATGTGGACAACTTCGGTTCGGTCCAGTGGACGGTGATCTCCGGGAACGAGGCGTTCTCCGGGCAGCCGACGCTCACCCAGCTGTCCGACGGCCGGGTCCAGGTGGCGGCGCAGTACTCCGACAGCGACATCTGGACGGACAGCCAGACCACCGCGGGCGGGCCTGCGTGGAACGCGTGGTCCGACTTCGGTGGCTCCATGGCTTCGGCGCCGGTGACGTCGAAGCTCGCCGACGGGACCGTCGTGGAATTCGCCGTGGATGTCGACGGCAAGCTCTGGGCGTACGCGCAGTCCGGCTCCGTGCCGTTCTGGCGCAGCCTTGGTGACCAGAACCTGACCGCGACGCTGTCGGTCGTCCAGGTCCGCGACGGGGTGCGGGTGTTCGGCCTGAACGGCGCCGGCGCGCTGAAGACGATCGAGTACTACAACGACGGCAGCGTGTCGGCGTGGACCGATCTCGGCGGCTCCGGGCTGTCCGGGCAGCCCGCGGTCGTCGTGCGCCCCGGCTACCTGCTGCAGGTGTTCGTCCGCGGCGCCGACGGCACGATCGTGTCGAAGCTGCAGAACGGCGACGGTTCCTGGCCCGCGGATTACACCGCGATCGGGAACTTCGTCTCGGCCGGTGCGCCCTCGGCGATCCTGGACCCGGCGCTGGGCCGCGTGGCGGTCGTCGTCCGTGGCACGGACAACGAGATCTACCACGTCTGGGAGACCGCGACCGGGAGCAACACCTGGGGCGACTGGACGAAGACGATCGCGGCGACCGATCCGGCCGCGACAGATCCGGCCACGACACCGTATGTGAACTCCAACGGGCAGTCCTGGCTGATCGCATTCCGGAACACCAACGGGGCGGTGCGGTTCTACGACCGGCAGCTCCCGACTTCGTAACGCATGAAGTATCAGGTTCTCGGGCCGGTCGCCGCCATCCTGGGCGACCGGCCCGTTCCCCTTGGCGGGCCGAAGCCGCGGGCCGTACTGGCCGCGTTGCTGTCGCAGGCCAACCAGTTCGTCTCCGAGCAGCGGTTGTACTCGCTGGTCTGGGGCGACCGGCCCCCTGCCACGGTCCGCGGCCGGCTGCAGATCTGCGTCTCCGGCCTGCGCAAGCTGCTGGGGCGACGGTGCGGTGCGCCCTTGGCGGTCCTCTTTACTCGGCACAGGCAAACTCCTATCGTCAGGGGTTCGCGACTGCGCCGAGTGCGGTAACCGCCGACCGGCAACACAGTTCCATCAGGTAGGCAAACCCAAACGAGGGAACATTTATGTTCCATAAACGGCGTCGTCTGACACCGAATCGGAGCATGAGCGAACCGGAGGGTTCTTGGTTCGAGTCCAAGCGGGGGAGCAAAGCCCAGGTCACAGACCTGGGCTTTTTGCTACCCATGAGTAGGGGCGATTTAGAGCGTGTCTCATTTGGATCTTGACCGAGGTTCGGGCACGATCATGACTCGTGATGGACGAGTTGTCGCGGCGGCTGGTTCCCGACGAGTTGTGGGCGCTGGTCGAGTCGCTCATCCCACCGGGCAAGGCGCGTCCGCAAGGCGGTGGAATGTCACGAGTGGACGATCGAGCAGTGTTCACCGCGATCGTGTTCGTGCTGACCAGCTTCGCTTCGAAGCTGAGCTGGCGAGAAACCGGCGAAGCGCTAGTCGAAGTCGCCACGACCGAAGCAGTGTGGGCCGGAGGGCTTGAGCTGACCGCTTTGACGGGCACCGCCCTTGTCGAGCTCGTGAAGGCTGGCGCGAGGTGGCTGCTGTCCCGATCCTGTCGAATGCCCTCCTTGTTGCGTGGCGGAAATAATCAACTTGCTTTGCCGGCCTGGATCTTTTTGCGATGAGCTAACTTGGAGGCGCTGTTCCTTCGGCCATTCGCGACTGGCTTGCCGCCGCAAGTGGCCCACCAGGTTCACCGTCGCGCAGCGTAGGAAGCACTCGAATGACCACGTAGAAGTCGGGGCGATTGGCTGTGTTCAGGGGGTCATGCGGGCCGGGCGTGTCCAGCGGGCGAGCAAGACGGTGGCGTCGTCCTGCAGGGTGCCGTTCTGGTGACGGAGGACGGCTTTCGTGAGCCGGCGGGCGGTTTCGGGTGGCGGGTTGCCGGCGGCGGCCTCACGGCGCAGGAAGTCACGCAGGCGCGGTTCGCCGAAGAATTCGCCAGTGTGGTCGCGGGCTTCGGTGACGCCGTCGGTGTAGAGGACCAGCCAGTCCTCCGGTTCCAGAGTCTCCTCGCCGACTTGCAGGTCGCCCAGGCCGAGGCCGAGCGGGAGGCAGCGGCCCGCAGCCAGGGGCTTGACGATCTTTCCGGCGCGCATGACAAGGGGGTGGGGGTGGCCGGCGTTGATGTAGCGCAAGCGTCCGGTGGTGAGGTCGAGTTCGACGAGCACGGCGGTCGCGAACGCGGAGTCGCCGAAGTGGCCGCTGATGGTTTCGTCGATCAGGCGGGCCTGTTCGAAAAGGCCGTGGCCGGCGCGGCGTGCGCTGCGGTAGGCGGACACTGCGGTGGCGGCGATCAGGCCGCTGCGCAGGTCGTGACCGACCGCGTCCAGCACCATCAGGCTCGCGGTGGTCTCGGACAGGGCGTAGTCGAACGCGTCGCCGCTGACGTCGTCTCGGGGTTCGACGACACCGGTGACGATGAAGCTGTCGACACCGGCGGTCAACGGTGGCAGCAGCGACCACACGAGGTCCGCGTTGACCGTTCGCCGGGTCCGCAACCGGACCCGGTCCAGGTCGTCCCCGTACTGCGACAGCAGGGTGACCATGTGTCCCAGCAGCATGGACAACCACCGGCACTGCACCCGCAGACCGGGGTCGTAGAGGTCGTCCGCGTCGTCGACTTCGACGTCGAGGACGCCGAGACGTTCCGCGCCGTCCATCAGCGGCACCCACAAGCGGGGCGGGCCGGATGTCTCTGACGGGAGAATCTGGATCTGCCGGAACGCACGTCCCGCGAGTGTGGTGTCGACATCCAGCGCAGTGCGCCCCGACGCCGGTTGGCCGGGCGGCGCCGCGCGGTGGGAAGTCTCGCCCTGGTCCTCCGACGAGGAGGGATGAGGGTACTTCGCGGAGAGTTCGCCCGACGGTGCATCCGGGAGGGGGCGGAGGCAGAGTTGGTCGTAATCGACGAGGTAGACGCCGATCCGCACACCGAGCGCGGCGGCGGCGGTTTTCACGGCGGCGGACAGCCGGTCGGGCGGAGCGAGTTCGGTGCCCTCCAAGAGTTGCACCAGGGCAGTGAACGGCGGCGTCCTGGGAGTGCTGTCCCGGATTTGGCGGCTGAAGCCGGCCCGGTGCGTCCAGGTCAGCTCGTCGAGGCGTTCGTTCACCGCGAGGGCGAGAGTGTCGCGTTCCAGCGGCGGCAGGTCGGCCAGCCCGTGCACATACGCGTCGATGTCGATGAATCCGGCTTCGCCGCCCACCCCGAAGTAGCGCAGCCACAGGTCCTCGACGGACAGTTCGGCACGCTTGAACGCCAGGGTCAGACTGCGTTGCTGCTCGGCTGCCCGGTCTGGACGATGGTCCTTCTTCACGGTAGTTCACCGTTGAGCACCGTCGGCGTCGTCAAGCTGGCGTGGGCGTTGGTCATCGCCGCCGTCGCACGGTGGACTGGGCCAGCCGCTCGGCGGTGTGGCGGACGGTGGTGTGCTCTTGTTCGGCCAGTTGAGCCAGCGTGAGAAACGCTGTGCGTTCGTCGACGTGGTCACGGGCCATGATGATGCCTTTGGCCAATTCGACGACTTCGCGGCCACGCAGGGCCTCCGCGACCTGGCCGCTGGCGCGCTCGGCGTCCTGCGCGGTGCGCATGTTGCTGATGAGCATGGCCGCCTGGGACGCGAACATGGTGAGGAGCTGTTCCTCCCGCTCTCCGTAGGATCGGGGCTGTGCGGCGTAGACCTTCAGCGCGCCGAGTGGCTCGGGGCCGGCCACCATCGGCGCGCTCAACGCCGACCGCAGCCCCAGCTCGGCGGCCGGCCGTGACCAGGACGGCCACCGCTCATCCACCGCGAGATCGTCGACCCTGACGACTACGCGATCGGACCATGCGGTCAGGCAGGGACCGTGGCCGAGCTGGTACTGCAGCGCGTCAGCCCACTCGACCACCTGGTCCGTGGCTGCTGCAGTGACGCGCTCACCGTGGCGATCCATCAGGCTGATTCCTGCACCCGTCGTCCCCGGCACCATCTCGACGGCCAGCGCGGTGATCAGCTTCAGAGCCGTGTCCACCTTGTCCGAGGAAAGCAGCAAACCGGACATGCGCGCGAAGACGGCCGCCACCTGGCCCGCGGTCAGCTCGTCGATCACCGGCCCGTTACCCGACGGCTTGCCGGCGCGCGGAACATCCCAGGTCATCTCCGGCGTACCTCCCTCGGCGCGGCCCGCTGATCCACTCAGGCGCGGCATACCCGCTTTGCCGTCGTTCAATCGATGCTCGGCCCCACCGCCGCCGTACCCGGGCCGGGTCGACCACGCGCTCAGCTGCGCTTGCAGGTCGCCCCCGCCGCCGGGACGCACGCCGTCGCTGCCTCTCCGGTGTGTTTCCGGCCGGCTTAGAGCGTGTCTCATGTGGTGAGTTTGCGGAGTTTCTTGTGGCAGGTGAGGGCTGCGCCGAGGAGGAGGAAGGCGAGGAAGTGTCCGGCTTTGCGTTCGTAGCGCAGGGTGAGGCGGCGGTATCCGGTCAGCCAGGCCATGGTGCGTTCGATGACCCAGCGGTGCTGGCCGAGTTTCTGGCTTGATTCGATGCCTTTGCGGGCGATGCGGACCGCGATGCCTCGGTCGCGGACCCAGCGTCGCAGCTCGGGCTGGTCGTAGGCTTTGTCGGCGTGCAGCTGGCGGGCTTGCGCCGACGGGGCCCGCGCCGGGATTTGATCGCCGGGATCGCCATCACCAGGGGCTTGAGGGCGTGACTGTCGTGGGTGTTCGCCGCCGAGACGGCCACGGCGAGCGGCAGACCGGCGCGGTCGGACAGGGCGTGGATCTTCGAGCCGGGCTTGCCCCGGTCGACTGGGCTGGGGCCGGTCAGAGATCCCCTTTTTTGGCCCGCACGCAGGCACTATCCACGATCGCGCGGCTCCAGTCGAGCAGGCCCTGGCTGCCGAGTTCGTCCAGCACCGCATGGTGCAGCCGGCGCCAGAGCCCGTCTTGGGTCCACTGGCTGAAGCGGCGGTGCGCGGTCTGGAACGGCACCCCGAACGACGGCGGCAGATCCCGCCACGCACAACCACTGGTCAGCACATACACGATCGCGGTGAACACCGCACGAGCATCCAGCGCAGCCGTGCCACCGCCTTGCGGCCGGGGCCGGAACGCCGGGATCAACGGCTCCGCCAGCTCCCACAGCTCATCCGGCACCAACCGCAACGACAACCGATCAACCACAGCCAAGATCATCGCTCATAAGCGATCGATCGCCACGTAAGACACGCTCTAAGGGCTGTCTCGTCACTGGTGTTGTGGTTGGTGGGGCTGGTGGTTGCGGTCAGGCGGCGAGGAGGATGTTGTGCAGGTGCGCGATTCCGGACACCGTGTCGGCCAGCGTGCTCCCCGCTCGGCGGTAGTCGCGGAGAATCTTGAAGTTCTTCATCCGGGCCAGGACGTGCTCGACGCGGGCGCGGATCGTGCGGTGAGTGGTGTTGAGTTCTTCCTGCCAGTCCGGCAGCTCGCTGCCGTCGCGGGGTTTGCGGTACGGCATGACAACCCCGGGATTGCCTTGGTAGCCATCACCGGCCGACCGGCGAGTTGTTCGGCGATGCCGGAGTCGTGGTAGACGGTGCAGTCGTTGCGGCTGCCCGGCCGCGGGTCACCGGTGGCGATCACCAGCCGGGTCTCGGCATCGATCGCGACCTGCACGTTGGTCGAGTACCGGTAGTTCTTCGACGGGGTCGCCAGCCGATGATCCCGCGTGGGCACCAGCGTGCCGTCCACGATCGCCACCGCATCCACCCGGCGTTTGCGGACCGGCGCCAGCGCCAGCAGCGGCCCGATGGGTCGCTCAGGGTCGATGGGCGGGTCGGCGCGTGCGGGGACAACGCCGCGATGGAATCGTTCTTCTCGTTGCTGCAAAAGAATGTTCTCGACACCCGACGGTGGCCCACCCGGGAGGAACTGCGGTTGGCGATCGTGTCCTGGATCGAGACGAAGTACCACCGCAAACGCCGCCAACGCGCCCTGGGCAAGCTCACCCCAGTCGAGTTTGAGACCATCTGCACCACCGCAACAGCGGCCTGAAAACAGTCAGCCCCCGGTGTCAACCGAAGTCTGGGCAGACCCCGCATCCACCGGTGCCGTGGCTGTGCGCCGCCTGCCGCCAGCAGCAGGTGCTGTTCGTGCTGCTGGCACCCCGCCCGCACGCGGACACCGACGCCCTGATCATCGACGACGTCGGCCGGCCGGGCATGACGGCGCAGCAGCGCGGCTGCCTGGCCGGCGCCATTCCCCTCGCGGCTCCGTGACCGTCAGGCGGTGCACAGCCGGGCGACCGAACGGCGGCCGGAGCCTTCCGACGCGGTACGCCACGCCGCCGCGCGCCGAGCGGTCCCGGCCGCGATGTACACCGATCCGGCGCCTCAGGCCAGGCCGCCGAGCCGACGGGCCTGCGCGAACACCTCGTCGAGCATCGGCTCGGTGAGCAGGCCGGTGTGCACGTTGCGCGGACTGGGGTGGTAGCTGCCGAGCAGCACCAGCCCGTTGCCGAGCCGGTGTTCGCCACCGTGGGCGAACTTCGGTTTCCGCCGTACTCCCGCCCAGTGCAGCGCGGCCTGCCAGGCGAACCCGCCGAGGCAGACGATCACCCGCAGGTCCTCGAGCGCGGCCACCTCGGCCGAGAGATACGGCAGGCAATTGTCGCGCTCGGCCGGGCTCGGGCGGTTGGCCGGCGGAGCGCAGCGCACGGCCGAAGCCAGCCACGTCCGGTGCAGCCGCAGCCCGTCCCCGGCGTGCTCGGAAACCGGCCGGTCGGCGAGCCCCGCCCGGTGCAACGCCCGCATCAGCAGGCTCGCCGTGGGATTTCCCGTGAACGCCCGTCCGGTGCGATTGCCGCCGTGCGCGGCCGTCGCCAATCCGAGCACGAAGATCCGGGCGCGGGGATCCCCGAAACCCGGGACGGGCCTGGCCCAGTACGCCTCGCCGGCATAGCGCTCCGGCGGCCGGGCCGCGGCTTCGGTCCGCCAGGCGACCAGCCGGGGACAGCGAACGCAAGCCTCGATCCGGGCGCCCACACGATCCAGTTCGGTCAGGGACACGGCCTCATTCCAGCACGGCTCCGGAAGCCGTGCTCGCTGCACTGCCGGGTGATCGCCGTGCGCCGGAAGTCACGCCGTCGTCTCGCGTAAGGACACCCGAGGTGGGTAACCGCGGCGGCGGTGACGAGACACGGAAGAAGCAGAATGACGGAACGGCCATCGATCGAACCTGCCGTGGTTGTTCGCCGGCAACCTCGCCGCCTGCCTGCACCTCGACCGACGAACCCGGAGGACGCCATGCTGAAGGTGACCATCGACGACCTGCGCCGCCTGCTCGAATCTTCGCTGCCGGACCCGGTGCTCGTCTTGACCGGCGGCCGCATGGAGGTCGAACCGGCCGGCGCCGAGACCGCCGGCGCGAGCGACGTCATCACCCGCGCCGATCTGCGGGCGCGGCTGGACGGGGAGCAAGCCATCGACCACGAGCTCGAACTGATCGCGGCGACGCTCACCACGGCCGTCGTCCAGCGTGGTGGCTGAGCGTCACCTGGAAGGACCGAATTCCGTGATCAGCCGGGACGTCAAGCCGCCGGAGGTCGCGGGGAACGTGTGCGCGCCGGGCACCGTGACCAAGCTTCCGTGCACCGCTGCGTCGGCCAGCGACCGCGCCCACCCGCGCGGGCTCAGGGTGTCGTGCCGACCCCGCAGCACCTGGACGGGACACCGCACGAACGGCACGACCCGCTCAGGTTCGTCCCGCTGAGCTGACCGGATGAACCGCAGCAACCGCCGAGGCCCCGCCCGGAGGTAGTACGGCACGGTGCCCGGCAACGCCGCGGGTGACTCGTGGACCAGGTCCCGGAGCAGAGCGACCGACAGCCGGCCGAGGCGGCGCAGCGGAGGCGGGAACGTCGGTCCGGCGAGCACCAACGCACCGACCAGCTCCGGCCGCCGCGCCGCGACAGTCATCGCTACCTGCGCGGCGGTCGAATGCCCGAAGAGGGTGGCCGGCCGGTCCAGCACGTTGCTCAGCCACTCGGTGGCGACGTCGACCAGCGCGCCCAGTTCCGGCTCACACGCCATCGGCCCCGCGCCGAACCCGGGCACGTCGAGCAGGAACGACGGCGCCGACGCCGCGCACCCGTGCAGCGTGTCCACCAGGTATCCCGGCGCGCCGAGGCCGGGCAGGAGCACGACCGGGTTCCGGTCCGTCCGGCCGGCGCCGGCGGCGAGCGCCCGCACCAGCCCGTGCCGGAGGCGATGGGTCAGCAGCACGACGTCAGTTCTGTCCAGGGTCGGCGGGGCCGCGGTGGTTCTGCAGCGCCAGACCGCGCTCGCGGTCCAACGTCACCGCGACCTTGTCGCCGACGAGCGGGCACAGCCGCAACGCCTCGCGCGTGACGGCGTCGTAAAGCGAGTCGGTGCTCGCCCCGGGCAAGTACACCTCGACCGCCGCGCGCAGCTCGTAGCCACCGTCGCCGCGCGCCGCCAAGGTGACCCTGACGGTGACGACGCTTTCACCCGTCTCCACCCCCAGCGATGTCGCGGCGATCGTCAGCGACTGGTGCAGGCAGGTGGCCAGCGCTGCGGCGTAGAGGCGCTCCGGGTTCAGCGGGTCCGCCGTTCCGTCGCCCGGCTCGCCGACCGCGTAGGCGAGGTCGCCACGTCCGTCGATCCGGACACTGCCGCGGCTCGACGTCGCCTCTGTCGAATAGAGATCTTCAGCCATCACGTGCCTCCGCTCAGAGGATCGGCGTGCCGCCGGTCACCGCGACGCGCGCTCCGGACACGTAACTGCCGTCGTCGGACGCGAGCAGCACGTACACCGGCGCCAGCTCGGCTGGCTGGCCGGCTCGGCCGAGGGGCACCTGCTCGCCGAACGACTTGACCTCTTCCTCGGGCATCGTCGACGGGATCAGCGGCGTCCAGATCGGACCCGGCGCCACGCTGTTCGCGCGGATGCCCTTTGGGCCCAGCAGCTGCGCCAGTGCCGGGGCGGGGCGTCATCGCGGCGGTCGTCCCTGGCGGGTTCTGCTGCTGGGCGGGCTGGGACACGGCTGGCTCCTCATCGGCAGGTCCGAGAACTGTCCCCTGGTACCCCCGCATTCCTTCTTCACACGATGAGCGGCCGTTTTCATCCCGCACGGTTAACCGTCCGCTTGCCGGGAACGTCTCCTCGACGACCGTCCTACGCCACCTGTATCACGGAGGGATGACGTGTTCCGTCACACGAAGCTGTTGCAGTTCGAAGCCAAGCCCGAGAAGCCCGACCCCGTCTACGCTCGCAAGCTCCAGGAACTCATCGGCGGCGCCTTCGGCGAAATGACCGTCACGATGCAGTACCTCTTCCAA
>NZ_NMUL01000037.1 GCF_002234595.1 Amycolatopsis vastitatis | reverse complement strand
GCCGCGATCGAGGAGCTCAAGGCCGACGGCCTCGAAGGCGACATCGTCCCCTCCGCCCTGCTCGACGAAGAGGACCAGACCCACAACCACACCATCTGGCACCTCTCCGACGGTCCCGACGGCGCCAAGGGCGCCAGCTGGACCACCGACGCCGGCATCGAATACCTCATGGATCCCGAACCGCTCGGCGGTCCCGGCACCGCACCGAAGCCCGACCCGGCGCTCTTCGGTACGTACGCGCCCTTGCAGGACGCCAAGGGCAAAGCCAAGGGCAAGGCCAAGGCAGTCAAGAACAAGAAGAAGTGACTCGAAAGGATCACCCATGGCCACCGGAGAAACCGGTTTCGACGACGTCACGTTCGACCTGGTATCGGTGCAGTACCACGCCTTGAAGGCCGGACACGACTACGGACAGTATGTCCGGGACGCCGACAACGCTGGTCGCACGGACATCGCCGACTTCTTCCGAAAAGTGATGGACGAGGACTCGGCGCGCGCCCGGCAATGCCACGAATTCATCAAGGAACTGTCGGGCAGTTCCGAATCAGGCCCGGCCGTCTCCTGAGGTAGGCCGGGCTCCCGGTCCAGCGCGGAACGGGAGCCCGGCGCGCCTCCGGAGAGCGCCTTCAGGCTCTCACTGCGGCGCGGCGCCGCGCGGCGGCGGCGACCTCCTGGGCTACCTTCCTGCCCACCTACGCCCAGCTCACCAGGCGGTGTACCCGACTATCCAGGCGGAGCTGTTCCCGGCGTCGGTCCGGGTGGCCGGCATCGGCTTCTCCCACCAGTTGGTGATCGCCATCTTCGGCGGCACCGCCCCCCTGATCGCTGCCGTGTTCGTCGGCGCCGGGCACCCCCGGTTCGTCGCTCTCTACATGATCGTGATCATCGCTGTCTGCCTCGCCGTCTACTTCACGCTCCCGGAGACGGGCAGCAAGACGCTGCGAGCGACCGTCGCGCTGAAGGACCCGGAGGTCGTGGAAGGCGGGCTGGAGGAGGCCACTGTGCGCACCCGGACGAGGCATTCCTCGTGGTAGGCGCCGCTCTCCTCTCCGCGAGCAAGGCGCTATCCACACCATCACCGGGGGAAGCCCACAGAAACCCAAGCACCGAAAGGAGACCAAGTCGAGTAACCCACGAACCCGCCGAACAGGTTAAAGCTCAAGCTAGACGCGATATTCCCTGTGTGTATACACGCGACGTATACATCCCGTGTACAGTGATCTCCACTGCCCGGCTGCCGGGCCTAGGAGGGGACAGGAGAATGTCGGTTTCGCATACTCTGCTCGCGTTGCTCGAGTCCGGCCCGCGGCATGGCTACGACCTGAAACGGGCCTACGACGAGCAGTTCGGGCAGGACCGCCCGCTTGCTTACGGGCAGGTCTATTCGACGTTGTCACGGCTGCTGCGCAACGGCATGGTCGAGGTGGCGGGTGTCGAGAGCGGCGACGGGCCGGAGCGGAAGCGCTACACCATCACTGACGCCGGGGTCACCGACGTCGAGAGGTGGCTGCGCACGCCGGAGAACCCGCAGCCGTATCTGCAGAACACGCTCTACGCGAAGGTGGTGCTCGCGCTGCTGTCCGGGCGCAGCGCCGCCGAGGTGCTCGACGTCCAGCGTGGCGAGCACCTGAACGCGATGCGCGCACTCACCAAACGCAAGAACGGCGGTGACCTCGTCGACCAGCTGATCTGCGACCACGCACTCTTCCACCTCGAGGCGGACCTGCGGTGGCTGGAGCTCACCGCTGCGCGCCTCGGCGAACTCGAGAAGGCGGTGCGCTGATGGCCGGGCCGGGAACACCGTTGCTCGTCGGCAAAGGGCTGGACAAGTCGTTCGGCCGGACGCGGGCGCTCGATGGGGCGGCGCTGTCCATCTCGGCGGGGGAGGTGCTCGCGATCATGGGGGCGTCCGGGTCGGGCAAATCGACGCTGCTGCACTGTCTCGCCGGCATCCTCCGGCCGGACTCGGGCACCATCACCTACGGCGGCGCCGACCTCGTCGGGATGGACGACAGGGGACGGAGTGCGTTGCGGCGCACCGAGTTCGGTTTCGTGTTCCAGTTCGGCCAGCTCGTCCCCGAGCTGTCCTGCCTGGAGAACGTCGCGCTTCCGCTGCGGCTGATCGGGACCAAGCGGAAGCAAGCCGAGGCCAAGGCGACCGAATGGCTCGCCCGGCTGGAGGTCGACGGGCTGGCGAGGCGCCGTCCCGGCGACGTGTCCGGCGGGCAGGCGCAGCGGGTCGCGGTGGCGCGGGCGCTGGTGACGGGGCCGAAGGTGGTCTTCGCGGACGAGCCGACCGGCGCGCTCGACTCGCTCAACGGCGAGAAGGTCATGCGGATGCTCACCCAGGCCGCACGGGAAACGCACGCCGCGGTGGTGCTGGTGACCCACGAGCCGCGCGTTGCGGCCTATTCCGACCGGGAGATCATGGTCGTCGACGGGCACACGGTCGATCGGGAGCTGGTCGCATGATGCGGGATCTGGCGCTGGGACTCCGGCTGGCCGTCGGGGGCGGCCGGATGTCCGGCGCGGCGCTGCTGCGCCTCGCGATGACCGCGTTCGGGATCGCGCTCGCGGTCGCCGTGCTGCTGCCCGCGGCGGCGGTCCACCACCTGATCGGCGCGCAGGCGGAACGCAAGGCGGCGATCGCGCAGGTCACCGCGCCGCGCGCGGGCGTCGCCCCGCTGCTGGTCTACAACTGGTACGCGTCGGCCGGCGACGACTTCGTGCAGGTCACCGCGGTCGCGGTGACCGGAGCGAACTCGCCGGTGCCGCCGGGGCTCAGCCGGCTGCCCGCGCCGGGCGAGCTCGCCGTGTCGCCGGAGCTCGCCGCGAAGCTGGCCGCGCCGGGCGGCAGTTCGCTGAAGGCGCAGCTGCCGGGGCGCGTCGTCGACCGGATCTCGCGGGAAGGCGTCTCCGGCGCGGGCGATCTGACCGCGTACTACGGGGTACCGGCCGCGCAGATCGAGGCCGAGGGCGCCGACGGACGCAAGGTCTACTCGTTCGGCCGGCCCTACACCGGGCTCGGGCTGTCGGCGCTCGTTCTGGGCGTCATCCTGCCGATCGCGGCGGTGCTGCTGCTGCCGTTGCTGATCTTCGTGACCACCGCGTCGCGGATGGGCGCGGCGCAACGGGAACGCCGGCTGGCCGCGCTGCGGCTGATCGGCCTGGACGCTCGGCAGGTCAAACGGGTCGCTGCGGCCGAATCACTGGTCGGGGCCGTGATCGGGCTCGCGGCGGGGATCGGGTTCTTCGCTCTGCTGCGCACGTTCGTCGCCGACATCCTGCCGTTCGGCCTGCGGATCTTCCCGGAGGACTTCGTCCCGTCCTGGCCGCTCGTCGTGGTGATCGTGCTGCTGGTGCCCGGACTCGCGGTCGGCTCGGCGCTGTTCGGGCTGCGCCGCACGATCGTGGAACCGCTCGGCGTGGTCCGGCAGGGCAAGCCGGTGCGCCGGCGGATGTGGTGGCGCTGGGCGCTCACCACGATCGGCGTGCTGTTCCTGGCCACCACTCTGGCTTTCGACCGTGGCGAAGGGGACACCGCCGCCGGGGTGGCGCTTTCGGCGGGCAGCGTGTTCCTGCTGGTGGGTGTCGCGGCCCTGCTTCCGTGGCTGGTCGAGCGGCTCGTGGAGCGGCTGCACGGCGGTCCGCCGTCGTGGCAGCTCGCGATCCGCCGGCTGCAGCTGGACAGCGGTACCGCCAGCCGCGTGGTGTCCGGCCTGGTCGTCGTACTGGCCGGCACGATCCTCATCCAGGGCGTGATCACGTCGCTCGGCAGCGGCACCGCCCGGCAGGTCACGCCGGACGGCGTGGCCGCCGTCCCGGTGCGGGTCGACACCACCGCCGCGCACGAGGCCGGGGTCGGCAAGCTGGTGTCGGCCGTGCCCGGGGTGACCGGTCTCCACCCGGCCAGGAACCTGACGTTCCGGTCCGGGGAGAACCGGGACGACGGCGTGATCGGCGATTGCGTGGCGCTCAGGGCGCAGGCGAACATCGGCGACTGCTCCGACGGCGATGTGTTCTACGTGGCCTCAGCCGGGCGCGACGCGGCGCCGGCCGGCAAGCTGCAGCTGCAGGCCTATTCCCGCAGGGGGGAAGTGAACGGTCCGGAGTGGACGGTCCCGGGCAAGGTCCGGGTCGTGCAGTCGGGCGGGACGGCGAGCGTGGGGGGCAGCCTGCTGGTCACGCCCGGCGCGCTCGGCGCGCTCGCCCTGCCGGACTCGTCGGTCACGGTCTACGTGTCGGGCACCGGCGACCCGCAGGCGCTGACCGACAACATCGCGAGGGCGGTCAACCCGCTCGCGTGGAACGCCTCGGTCGGCAAAAGCGACTACCTCGGCGATTTCCGCGCCCGCGACCGGCAGATGGTGGAGAGCTTCCGCGCGGTGCTGATCACCGCGTCGCTGTTCGTGCTCGCGGTGGCCGCGATGAGCCTGCTGATGCTGTCGATCGAGCAGATCAGCGAACGGCGGCGGCCGCTCGCGGCGCTGTCGGCGGCCGGCGTCCCGATCGGGGTGCTGGCTCGCGGGGCGTTGTGGCAGACCGGAATTCCGGTGGTGGTCGGCGTGGTGCTGGCGGTCGCGGCGGGGCTGGGGCTGACCGCGCCGATCCTGCGGCTGGCGGACCGGACGATGATCATCGACGTTCCGGTGCTGCTCGCACTGGCGGGCGCCACGGTGGCGGCGGTCCTGCTGGTAACCGGGCTGACGATGCCGCTGCTGCGGCAGGTGACTCGGCTGGACACGCTGCGCTCGGAATGAGCCGGCGGCGGCTTGGTGGCATCTTCACGGCACAGCCAGGTGGACCCGGAGCTGCCGGCGCCGGACGCTGTGCCCCCGTTCGAGGTGACGCCGAAACCTCCCCGCGGTATGGGCGCATCCGGCTCTGGCCTATGCCATCGCCATGGCCGCTCAGGCGGTAGACCAATGCGCCCGAGGCGGGGGCTGCGTTCCCGGGTACTGGCAGCGCTCGCGGACGCGGGGTTGCCGCCAGGCGGCGAGGGCGCCGGCCGCGCGCTGGAGCTGACCGGGGATCGGCACCGGGGCATGAAGGGGGGAATGGCGCAGCATTTGACGGCGTGGGGGTTGCCGGGCTTCGCGCTGATGGCCAGCGACACCGTGCAGGACGCGATCGAGGCCGGGGTGACCTACCAGAACTTGTCAGGAACGATGGTGGTGTGGTCGTTCGGTCGCGAGGAAGCCTGCCGGAAGTGCCGTCGTTCGCGGAGCAGGCACACCGGCACGCGTCGAGCGAGCGGACGCTTCGCCGTCGACTCGCCGACTGCGGTACGACCTACGAGGCGGTGGTCGACGGCGTGCGCCGGGAACGGGTCGAACGCCTGCTGCGCAGCGGGCGTCATCGGCGACGGCAACCGGATAGTCCGCAACCTCAACAGTCTGCTGTGTATCGATGTCTCCGGTGTGGGGAACAACCTGCCCGTCTACCAGAACGCGTGCAGTTCGGCCTTTCCGGCGCCGATCTGGTACTTCCGCAACGTCGGGGGCGACAACTACCAGTTGGTCAACCAGCGCAACGGTCGGTGCCTGGCCATGCCGTCGTCCAGCACCAAGAACGGCGAAGTCGCCATCACGTGGGACTGCGCCAACATCGCCGACCAATACTGGACCGTGGTCGCCAGCGGTGACGTCTATCGGTTCGTCAACGTCAACAGCGGCAAGTGCTTGGCGATCGGTGGTTCCAGAACGGACGTTGGCGCCAAGGCGATCCAGTGGACCTACGCTGGTATCGCCGACCAGCAGTGGCGATTCTACTGAGGTGATCTCAGCAAGATCGTTTCTGGTGCGCGCGTGACAAGCGTGTCGTTGGCGGTGGGCTCGGTTGGTGTTGGGCGCCGGTGAGGCACAGTGGCGTTGAAGACGCATCTGTTGTTCAAGAACCACACGGCCCGGCCCCGCTCGGGCCTGCCGCCATCGGCGGTGTTCGTCCGGCGCGCCCGGATCGAATCCCGGACCCCGCTCGGGTGGCTCGCCGGCCTCGGCGCGCATCTGCTCGCGCCTCCGGGCGGCATGCTAGGCCATCGCCCGTATCGGCCCGCGCGGTCGCAGCGCGGCCGTGGCTGGCTGTACGTCCACTTCCGCGCCGAGACCCAGGAGCTGGGGGCGCCGGTCTCGCCGCTGCAGGCCCCGCAACCACGACGGTGCGGAGCGCTGACTTGCGGAACAGGGGGTGTCGCGCATCTGGGTCCGACGATCGACTGGGCGCTCGGCCGCCTGGACCGGCGGCTGTCCGTCGACGACCTCGCCACCCACGCCGGCATGAGCCGGCGCAACTTCACCCGCCGGTTCGCCGAGGCTACCGGCTCCACGCCCGCGCGCTGGGTCCTCGCTCGCCGTCTCGTCGAGGCCCGGCGCTGGCTCGAAACCACGAGTACGCCCATCGCCCGGGCCGCCGCCGCGTGCGGGTTCGCCAGCGTCGTCACGTTCCGGCAGAACTTCGTCAGTGCGTGCTCGACGACTCCGACGTCGTATCGGCAGCGTTTCGCGCTGACGCCGGGCGATGATGGCCCTTCGTGAAGGCCGCCGTTCCGGCGAGTTGCACGTCATCCAGGCGTTCGGGTGCCCTGACCTGACTGGGACAGCCGCGCCATCTCCGGCCTGGATTGCGGCGAGGATCGCGGTGTGTTCCTGGTTGGCCAGGCTGTAGTTGCCCGCGAAGTAGGTAGGCAGGCCGAGCCGGGCCGTCTGCCGCTGGGCGTGGCGGCATTGGATGACCGCTTCGCTCAGGAACGGGTTCTGGGCCGCCGCGGCCACCGACTCGTGGAAGCCGGAGCCGCGGTGGCCGACACCGACGAACTCACCTGCGTGCCGAGCCGGTTCGCTGGTGCGTACACCGATTTGTTCCGCGGGGCAGCTGCGTTGCTTCGATATCGCGGCGTCAGACCGTCGTGACCTTGCTCTTGTCGTAAAACTTCACTTCCCCGGTGGCCGGGAAATGGATGCCGACACAGTAAACATGAGCGTTGCCGGAGCCGAAGCTTTTGCCTTCGTCGACAACCAAGCCGATATCTTCACGGTCGGGACCTTCACTTGCCGCGGCCCCCGTCGTTCTTCGTTTGCGAACTGCGTGTCGTCTCCTGTGCGAAGAGGCCGTGCACGGGAGATAGCACACTACGTGATCCCCACGCCCCTGCGGAATGCGGAGGAGACCGACCGGTTAGCGTGACGTCGGCCGGGAATACCCGCCCGGCGGCGGCGTGACATCCCGGGCACGCTGGAGCAGGCCACGTCCTTGCCGGGACGAGTAGCGACATCACGGAAAGGCCGACGCGCATGACAGCCGATCAGCCGGTGAGCCGGGAGAGGGAACCCTCCGAGGAGGTCCTGTCCGCGGTTCCCTACGGACTCCGGGTCGCGGCCGCCGTTTGCTGGCGCGTGCTGGTTGTCGCGGGTGCGCTGACCGTCGTGGGCTTCCTGGCCGTCAAGCTGGCCTCCGTGGTGGTGCCGGTCGCGGTCGCCCTGCTGCTGGCCGGGCTGTTCTCGCCGGCCGTTTCGTGGCTGGCGGCCAGGAAAGTCCCACGCGGGCTGGCGACCGCGATCGTGCTGGTCGTGGGCATCGCACTGGCCGGCGGCGTGGTGACGTTCGTGGTTATCACGGTCACCGTGGGCATGCCGGGGCTGATCGATCAGGTCACCGCGAGCGTGACGGACCTGCACGCCTGGCTGCGCGCCGGGCCGTTGCACCTGAGCCAGGGCCAGCTCGACGAGATGCTCGGCAACTTGACCGCCATGCTCGGCCGGAACAAGTCGGTGATCGCCTCGGGGGCGCTCACCACGGCGGTGACCGTGGGCGAGCTGCTCGCCGAGTTCGTGCTGGTGGTGTTCTGCCTGATCTTCTTCCTCGCCCAGGGGCGGGTGATCTGGATGTTCGTGCTGCGGGCCGTGCCGGCACGCCTGCGCGATCGTGTCGACGTGGCCGGGCGCAGCGGGTTCACCACCCTGGCGCACTACATCCGCGGCACGGCGGCCGTCGCGTTCGTCGACGCCGCCGGCATCGGTATCGGGCTGGTGATCGTCGGGGTCCCGTTGGCGGCTCCGTTGAGCGCGCTGGTCTTCCTCGGCGCGTTTGTCCCGGTCATCGGCTCGGTGATCGCCGGCGGGGTCGCCGTCCTCGTGGCGCTCGTGACCAAGGGCGCCTGGTCGGCCGTCATCGTGCTCGCCATCGTGGTCGGCGTGATGCAGATCGAAAGCCACGTCCTGCAGCCACTGCTGCTCGGGCGGGCGGTCCGGCTGCATCCGCTGGCCGTCGTTCTCGCCCTCACCACCGGGCTCGTCGCCGCGGGCATCGTCGGTGCCCTGCTCGCGGTGCCGCTGGTGGCGGTCTTCAGTTCGGGCGTGCGGAGCTTGACCGCCCGGCCGGATCCGGATTGAGCGATCGAGGTGCACCACCCGCGGGGCTTCGGCGGCACACCTCGCGGCTCAGTT
>NZ_NMUL01000036.1 GCF_002234595.1 Amycolatopsis vastitatis | reverse complement strand
TTCGGAAACCGCGCGTGCCGTGGGCTGCGTCAGCTTGACGTGATGGGGTCCTGAGGGGACCACGGGCACGCGCACTGGGGAATGAGCGGAACGGACCCGGGATCGTCGCCGATGGGGCCGGCGGCGGTCCCGGGTTCTTCACGTCCCGGCCGGCTCGATCCCGAGGTGGTCGCGCAGGGTGGCACCGGTGTACTCGGTCCGGAACGAGCCGCGCTCCTGCAGCAGCGGCACGACCGTGTCGGCGAACTCGTCGAGGCCGCCGGGCGTGACGTGCGGGACGAGGATGAAGCCATCGCTCGCGTCGGCCTGGACGAGGTCGTCGATCGCCGCCGCCACGGTCGACGGCGAGCCGATGAACGTCTGCCTGCCGGTGACCTCGATGATCAGGTCGCGGGTCGAAAGGTTCTTCGCCTCGGCCAGCTGCCGCCATTCGCGGGCCGTCGCCACGGGGTCGCGGTACATGCGGACGCTCGCTCGGCCGGGGGCGATCGTCTCCCCGACCACCGGGTCGATCGCGGGCAGCGGGCCGTCGGGGTCGTGGCCGGACAGGTCGGTGTTCCAGACCTGCTCGAGGAACTTGATCGCCGTCTGGCCGCTGACCTGCTGCCGCCGCACGACGTGGGCGCGCTCGTCGGCGTCGGCGTCGGTGTCGCCGAGCACGAACGTCGCCGCGGGCAGGATCACCAGCTGCTCCGGCTTCCGGCCGTACTTCGCCAGCCGGCCTTTGACGTCGGCGTAGAACGCCTGCCCGGCTTCGAGGGTGCCGTAGCGGCTGAAGATCGCGTCGGCGGTGGCCGCGGCGAACTCGCGGCCCTCCTCGGAGTCGCCGGCCTGGATGATCACCGGGCGGCCCTGCGGGCTGCGCGGGACCGGGAACCGGCCCTCGATGTCGAAGTGGGCGTCGTGGTGGGCGAAGGTGCCCGCGGCGGGATCCCGCAGGAACTCGCCGGTCTCGGCGTCGGCGGCGATCTCGTCGCCGCGCCAGGAGTCGAACAGCTCCCACGCGGTGCGCAGGAACGTCTCGGCGCGCTCGTAGCGCTGGTCCTGCGGCAGGAACCCGCCGCGGCGGAAGTTCTCGCCGGTGAAGGCGTCCCACGACGTGACGACGTTCCACCCGGCGCGCCCGGCGGAGAGGTGGTCGAGCGAGGCGAACTGCCGGGCCACCTCGAACGGCTCGTTGAACGTCGAGTTGATCGTGCCGGCCAGTCCCAGCCGCTCGGTGACCGCGGCCAGCGCGGCCAGCACGGTGAAGGTGTCCGGGCGGCCGACGACGTCGAGGTCGTAGATCTGCCCGTTCTGCTCGCGCAGCCGCAGCCCTTCGGCGAGGAAGAAGAAGTCGAACTTCGCGCGCTCGGCGGTCCGCGCGAGCTTGGCGAACGAGCTGAACTCGATGTGGCTGCCGGCTTCGGGGTCACTCCACACGGTGGTGTTGTTGACGCCGGGGAAGTGCGCCGCGAGGTGGATCTGCTTGCGGGACATCTCGGCCTCCTCAGACGGCGGCGTAGCGGTTGGCGGGACGGGCGAGGCCGAGCAGCCCGCGCAGGGTGCTCGCCTCGTACTCGGTCCGGAAGGCGCCTCGGGACCGCAGTTCGGGGACCAGCCCGCGGGTGATCGCGGTCAGGTCGTGCGGGAGCGCGCCCGGCCGCAGCCGGAAGCCGGAGAGCCCGGCGTCGTGCCAGTCGAGCAGCAGGTCGGCGAGGCCGGCCGGGGTGCCGGTGAAGACGAGGGCGTCGGAGGTGTACTCGGCGCCGGAGCGCTCGTCGAGCCGGGCCTTGCGGTCCACGGCGGCCTGCTCGGTTTCGTCGAGGAACACGACGACGTCGCCGAAGACGTGCAGGGTTTCGGCGCCGCGCCCGGCCTTCTCCTGCTCGTCGCGCACCGCGGCGACGATCGCGCCGGCCTGCTCGCGGTCGAACGGTGTCACATAGACGACGTCGGCCGAGCGGGCGGCGAGCCGGTAGGGGACGGCGGCGTGGGCCAGCGCGGTGACCGGGGGCCGGCCCTGCGGCGGCCGCGGGGTGATCGACGGGCCCTTGACCGAGAACCAGCGGCCGGTGAAGTCGATGTAGTGCAGTTTTTCACGGTCGACGAACCGGCCGGTGGCGACGTCGCGGATCTCGGCGTCGTCCTCCCAGCTGTCCCACAGCCGGCGCAGCACTTCGACGTAGTCCGCGGCCTCGTCGAACAGGTCCTCGAGCCGGAGCTCGCCGGATTCACGGCGCCCGAAATGCCGGCTGTCCTCGGCGCGCCCGGCGACCTGCACGCGGACGCCGGCCCGGCCGGTGCTGACGTAGTCGAGCGTGGCGATGGCCTTGGACAGGTGGAACGGCTCGGTGTGGGTGACCACCGCGGTCGGTACGAGCCCGATGTGCGAGGTCAGCGGAGCGACGCGGGCGGCGGTGAGCACGGCGTCGAGGCGGCCTTGGACGATGCCGGTCCGCTCGCCCGGCCCGGTCTGCAGGGCCAGCGAGTCCTCGATGGTGACGAAGTCCAGCTTGCCGGCCTCGGCTTCGCGGACCAGGTCGGTCCAGTAGCCGGCGGTCAGCAGCTCGCGGGGCCGTGCGCCGGGTTCGCGCCACGCGGCGGGGTGCCAGCCCGACCCGTCCAGTGCGACAGCGATCCGTGGGCCGGTTCCTGATGCCATCCCGCGTCCCCTTCTCCTCGGCTGCTGCCCCCAGTCTGCGCCGGATTCCGCCTCTCGGGCGGACACGGCCAGCTGCTGGGACGGTGCCGGGGCACGGGAATAAACGCGGTGTCGAGCGGCGAGGGGTCAGCGGATCGTGGCCGGCGGTGGCGACACCGGGACTTCGCGCAGGGCGTCGGCGAGGATCGGGTAGATGCCGACCCGGGCGTCGATGCCGAAGATCCGCAGGGGGCGAACGACCGCGCGGGCCGCGGAGACGATCCCCAGCCGGCGGCGCTCGGCGCAGGCCCGGCTCACGGCGCCCTCGATCGCGCGCAGCCCCGCCGAGCCGAAGAAGGTCACCCCGGACAGGTCCAGCACGAGGCAGGCGGGCAGGTCCTGCCACAGCGCCCGCTGCAGCAGCCGGACGGAACCGGTGTCGATTTCCCCGGCGGCGGAAATGATCACCAGATCGTGCCGCCACGGAATTCGCCGGACGGTCAACACCACTTCGGCGTACTGGCGGCGGGGTGCCCGCTCCGCCGCGGTGGGCGGAGGTGCGGAATCCGAAAGTCGTGAAGGCATGGCTGGGCGCTCCCGAACCAATGGGGCGAAGCGTCGGCGCGGCCACCGAAAAGAACACAGCGCACAGGGGAAGCCCGGCACCTCGCCGTGACCTGAGTCCCCGGACGAGGATCTTGCGCAGCTACGGGTTCGACCACGCTGTCCATCACTGTAGCCCTCTTCGCGGCGGTCGGCGTGCTCGACCGCCGCTGAAGGAAATTCACATGTGGACGGTCGCCTCGCCGCGGCGGAAGTTCGCGGGAGCGACTTGTGCGCCGCGCTGTGGTGGACGAAGCTGCAGAGCGGTCGATCCTGGGAGGTGCGGGATGAGGTCCTGGACGGTTCTGCGAGGCGCCGTGGTCGCCACGGCGTTGCCGGCCCTGCTGGCGAGCGCCGGCACGGCCGTGGCACACCCTGACCACGGCGGTCACGGCCGGGGGATCGACCACATCGTGGTGATCTACGAGGAGAACCACAGCTTCGACAACCTGTTCGGCGGCTGGGAAGGCGTCGACGGTCTCCGGCGGGCCCGGCCGCAGACCCAGGTGGCCCCGGACGGCCAGGCGTTGCCGTGCCTGCCGCAGAACGACGTCAACCTCACTTCGCCGCCGCTGCCGGTCACCTGCACCGGAACGATCGGGACGACGCCGGTCAGCTCGGCGTTCGCCAACCGGCCCTTCGAGATCGACCGCTACATCCGGCCCGCCGACACCACGTGCCCGGCACCGGGCGTGTTCCTGCCCAACGGCGTCCCCAAGGGACAGGGCCTGCCCGGCGGGTGCACCCGTGATCTCGTCCACCGCTTCTACAACGAGCAGTACCAGATCCACGGCGGCGCGATGGACCGCTACGTCGCGGGCAGCGACGCCGTCGGGCTGACCATGGGCCACTACGACACGCGTGGCCTGCCGATCTACGAGTACCTGCACGGCAGGCACGCGCCGGACTACGTGGTCGCCGACCACTTCTTCCAGGGCGCGTTCGGCGGGTCGTTCCTCAACCACCAGTGGCTGATCACCCCGAACACGCCGGTCTGGCCCGGGGCGGTGCGCGACGGCGGTGCCGACGACCTGCACTCGATCGTGGGGCCGGACGGCTTCCCCGCGGGCACCCCGCTGCACCCCGCGACTCCCGGCACGGCCGACCGCGCGCTGACCCAGGCCGCCACCGCCGGTGGCGGCTGTGCCGTCCCCGCGAACGTGGGGGCGCCGCCGGCCGGGACGGTGTGCGGCGACTACGCGGTCAACACCATCCAGCCGCCCTACCAGCCGTACCAGCCGGGCACCCCGGTGTCGCGGCGGCTGCCGCCGCAGACCACCCCGACCATCGGCGACCGCCTGTCGGCCGCGAAGGTGGACTGGGCCTGGTACTCCGGCGGCTGGGACAACGCCAACGGCAACGTCGGCGGCCCCGGCTGGACCAACGGCACCACCCCGGGCACCTGCACCAGCCCGCGCACCGCCACGGGCGCGGTCTACCCGAACTGCCCCGACGCCACCTTCCAGTACCACCACCAGCCGTTCAACTACTACGCCGACCTGGCCCCCGGCACCGCGGCCCGCGCCGCCCACCTGCGGGACGAGGCCGAGTTCGTCAGCGCCGCCAAGACGGGGCACCTCAAGCCGGTGAGCTTCGTCAAGCCGGTCGGCGAGGAGAACGAGCACCCCGGCTACGCCAGCGAGGACGCCGGCAGCCGCCACCTCGTCGACCTGATCAAGGCCGTGGAGAACGGCCCGGACGCCGAGCACACGCTGATCGTGGTCACCTACGACGAGTTCGGCGGCCAGTGGGACCACGTGGCACCACCAGCCGGACGGCACGCCGTCGCGGACCAGTGGGGACCGGGCACCCGCATCCCCGCCCTGCTGATCTCGCCGCAGCTGCGCCGGCCGTTCGGCGTGGACCACACCTCCCACGACACCACGTCGATCATGGCCACCATCGAGCACCGCTTCCACCTGGCCCCCTTGGGCACCCGCGACGCACGGGTGGCCGACTTGCTCGCCTTCTGCGGTTGATCCGAGGGAGCGCCCGGTGAGGTCTCAGGCCGCGCCGTGGCGGGGCGCCGGGGGGAACCGGTGGCGGACCGCGGCGAGCGGTGCTGGCATGTCGTGCTCGGGGAGCTGCAGGTCGTCGCCGGTCTCGAGCGCGTCGGCGGTCAACGGCGCCGGGGCCGGGCGGCGGTGCAGCCCGGCAGTTCTTCCCTGGTGGTCGCGGTCGTCGCCATCGGGCTGTGGGTGACCCTGGTCGGCACCAGCGCGCAGGCCGGGCGGGCGCTGCTCGGGATTTCGCGGTGCGACCTGACCGTCCGGCAACTGTCCACTTTGAACAGCTACGGAATGCCCGGCCGGAGTGGCCGCGGCCGTACCGCCTGTCCCGTAAGTGGGCGTGGTCGCGATCGTGCTGGGCGTCTTCGACCTCGTCGTCGCCGCGGTCGGGATCGGCAACCCCGAACTGGCCGGCCACGGCGGGATCGAACGGCCGGGCGGGTAGCACCGCCGTCCGGCCGGACGGCTAGGTTGCCCGGGTGAGTCTCCTCGATGAAGTGGCCGAGCGCGACGGCTGGCGATGCTGGGTGTGCGACGAACCGGTCGATCCCGGAATGTCGGTGAACGACCCGCGGGGGCCCAGTGTCGACAGCCGGACCGCCGACCGGAAGGCCAAGGTCGCCGAGCGGCTCGCGCACCGCGGGTGCAACAGCCGCAAGGGCGCGGTCAAGGTGGTCATCGCCTGGCCGGATCGCCTGCACGTGGCCGAACCCGCGCCGCTGATCACCGTCGCCGGGAGGCTGGAGCGCAAGGGCGGTCGCGAGATGGTGGCCCGGTGCCCGACGAAGCAGGACGCCCAAGAGGCGGCGGAGTGGCTGGTGGACCGGTTTTCCCGGCTGGTACCGGGGCTGCCGGTGACGGCGAACGTCGAGGCGGGCGGCGGCCAGTTCCTCGTCGTCCTGGCCACCGGCCGCCGCTGAGCCGGAACACACGCGTCCCTCCGTGAGTTGAGCGTGGCATGAGTCAACTCGTGGATCGCACGATCACCGCCCTCCGCTCCGAATACGACGTGCTCGCCGGTCTCGTCCGTACCTTGAGCGACGACCAGCTGGCCGCCACCGGCGGTGCCGCGGAATGGACCGTCGCCCAGGTTCTTTCCCACCTCGGCAGCGGTGCGGAGATCGGCCGCGCGCCCATCGCACGGGCCGCGGGGGAAACTGTGGCGGCCGAAGACAACCAGACGATCTGGGCCCGCTGGGACGCGTCCACGCCGCGCGCGCAGGCCGAGGGTTTCCTGGAGGCCAACCGCCGCTGGCTCGACACGGTCGAAGCACTCACGCCCGGGCAGCGTGCGTCGCTGACGGTCGACCTCGGCTTCCTGCCGGAGCCGGTCCCGCTGGTGACCGCGCTGGGCATGCGCCTCAGCGAGGTGGCCAACCACTCGTGGGACGTGCGCGTGGCCTTCGACCCGGACGCCGGTGTGGACGCCGGCTCGGCCGCGGTGCTCGTCGAGCTCCTCACCGGGCACCTGGGGTTCATGCTGGGCTTCCTCGCGAAGCCGGCCGAACTCGAGAAGCCGGTGTCCGTCGCGGTTCCCGGCGCCGGTTTGGTGATCGACGACGCCGTGGCCGTGGTGCCGCGTCTCGAGTCGCCCTCGGCGACGTTCGACGGGCCGGCGGAAGCGTTCGTCCGGTTGCTCAGCGGCCGCCTCAAGGCACCGTACGACAAGGGCGTCACCGTCGAGGGTGACGTCACGCTCGACGACCTGCGCCGCGTGTTCCCCGGCTTCTGACGGAACCGGTGGTGCCGCCGGTGCGAACCGGGGGCACCACCGGTCGTTCAGCAGTTGACGTACGGCGTCAGCCAGTCTCCCCAGTCCCCGGCCGAGCCGTCGCTCGCGTCGTCGACCGCGAGCGCGAGCACCTGCACGCCCGTCACCGGTACGGCGAGGTACTGCGTGGGATCCCCGTGCCGCATGTTCCCGGTGGCCTCGAGTTCCACGCCGTCACCGAGCACCCGGAACCCGAGCGTCCCGTCCGGCCCGCGGTCGTCGACGCCCACGGTCGCGGTGAAGGACTTGCACTTGCCGCCGAGGTAGTACCGCACGACCGACGGCGCGTGCGCGCCCAGGCCGCCTTGGGTGTGGACCTTGCCGTTGATCGTGAGCGGGTGGCCGTTGTCGGTGCTGTCCCGCTCGACGGGGCCGAGGCCGTTCTCGGACGACATCCAGGGCTGCGTGCTGATCGTCCCCTCGGTGTAAGGCGGGTTCGGCGCGAGCATGAGCGGCGCCTCGGCCGACGCGGTCGCGGTCCGCGCGCCTTGGGTGGTCGCGTACGTCACCGTGGCCGGCATCTTGAACGGCTGGGTGGCGGTCGAAACCGGGTGCAGCGTCACCGCGGTCTCCCAGGTGTCCCCGGGTTCGACGGTCCCGGTGTCCGCCTCGGCGGCGCTGTCGAACTGCCACTGCGCGGGCGCGGTCAGCTGCAGGTGCGCACCGGTGACGGGCGTCGAACCGTTGTTGGTGAACTTGACCGTGGCGGTCACCGGCTGGGACGGCGGCACGGACTCGGGCAGCTCGACGGTCAGCGACGTCCGCGGCGCGGCGGTCGCGTTCGCGGGCCACACGCGCAGGACGGTGGTGGCGTGCCGCCCGACGGTTCCGCCGAGCGCGCCGGTCGTCTCGCTCTCGTCGCCGGTCCACAGGTCGCGCACGCGGTAGCCGGCCGCGGCCGGAAGCCCGGCGTCGGCCACCGACGTGCTGATCGGCGCGGCCAGTTCGCCGCGGTTGAACAGCACCAGCACGGCCGAGCCGTCGGACATGGGCTTCGTCCACACCTCGGTCCAGCCGGTGTCGCGGACCTTGTGCCCGCCGACGCCCGCCCAGTCCTGGTCGACGGCGATGATGTCGGGGTTGGCCATCGCGGCGGCCGGGAGCGTGGTGTCGGCCGCCAGCGCCATGTCGGCCACGAGTGGTGCGTTGAGCACCGCCCACAGCCCGAGCTTGGCCTGGCGCTCCTCGGCGGAGAGGTAGCTGAAGGTGAACGCGCCCGGCATGTTCCAGCCGCCCGGGCCGTTGTAGCCCGCCAGGCCGTACTGCTTGTCGAGACTGCCCGCCGAGTACCCGAAGTCGAAGGTCGGGTTCTTGTACGTGCGCCAGACCTGGGCGCCGGCCGCCCGCGCCCACAGCCACGGGCTCTGGTTGCGGTCGTAGTCGTCGATCTCGAGCGGGATCGGACGGCCGGTGCGCTTGATCGCGTCCGCCATCTTCTCGACCCGCGCGGCCACGTCGCCGTTGACGCTGTAACAGGTGTCGTAGCGCAGGTAATCCACGCCCCAGCCGGCCAGGGTCTGGGCGTCGAGGTCCTCGTGGTCGCGCGAACCCGGCGCTTGGGTGCTGCAGGTCCGCTCGCCCGTGCCGCTGTAGAGACCGATCTTCAGCCCGCGCGAGTGCACGTAGTCCACCAGCGCCGGAATGCCGGACGGGAAGCTGTCGCGGGCGGTGAGCTTGCTGTCGGCGTCGCGCTGGGCCGCCTGCCAGCAGTTGGGCAGCATGACGTACTCGTACCCGGCGTCCCGCAGCCCGGAGGTGACCAGCTGGTCGGCCGCGGCTTTCACGACGTCCTCGCCGAACTGGTAGACGCAGTAGGGACTCCCGGCACCCCAGGTGATCCCCAGCGGGGGTCTTTCGCCGGGCACCGGATCGGGTGGGGTACCGGCCGACGCCGGGGCAGCGGTGGCCGTCAGGAAAAGCGCGCAGAGCAGCATCGCGAGTCGTCGCATGGTTCCCCTCCGGAAGCGGACAAGAGTCCCAGGATCGCGGTGCCGTCCGAGAGCGGTCAAGGAGGGTAAATCTGCCCTGGCTGGGACTTCGGTTCCCGGACAATCGGCGTGGGCTTGAAACGTAACAACCGAGCGTAGTAGCCTGCAACAGGCAGCAGACTTGAAACCTTTTAATGGAGGGCCACGATGGGGCGGCAGGTGCGCGCATGAAGGTCGCCGTGCTCGTCACCTGCATCAACGACTCGCTGTTCCCCGGCACGGGCAAGGCGGTGTTCCGGCTGCTGGGCCGCCTCGGCGTGGAGGCGGACTTCCCGGAGGCGCAGACCTGCTGCGGCCAGCCGATGGTCAACACCGGCTACCTGGACGAAGCCGTGCCGGTGGTCCGCACGTTCGCGCGGGCGTTCGCCGGGTACGACTGCATCGTCACGCCGTCCGGTTCGTGCGCGGGTGCGGCCCGGCACCAGCACGGCCTGGTCGCGCGGCGCGCGGGGGAGCCGTCGCTGGCCGAGGCCGGGCCGAAGGTGTACGAGCTGAGCGAATTCCTCGTCGACGTGCTCGGCGTGACCGACGTAGGCGCCTACTTCCCGCACCGCGTCACCTACCACCCGACCTGCCACTCCCTGCGCATGCTCGGGGTCGGCGACCGCCCGCTGCGGCTGCTGCGGGCGGTGCGCGGGCTCGACCTCGTGGAGCTGCCCGCCGCGGAAGAATGCTGCGGTTTCGGCGGCACGTTCGCCGTGAAGAACGCCGAGACGTCCACCGCCATGGGCGCGGACAAAGCGCGCCACGTAAGGGGAACCGGGGCCGAAGTGCTCGTCGCGGGCGACAATTCGTGCCTGCTGCACGTCGGCGGCCTGCTGTCGCGGCAGCGGTCGGGCGTCCGCGTGCTGCACCTGGCCGACGTGCTCGCTTCGACCGAGGAGGACGCGTGAGCGCCACGTTCGTCGGCATGCCCGCGTTCCCGGCCGCGGCCCGGGAAGCGCTGGCCGACACACAGCTGCGGCGCAACCTCGCCCACGCCACCGGCACGATCCGGGCCAAGCGCGCGGCCGTCGTCGGCGAGGTCGCCGAGTGGGAGGAACTGCGGCTGGCGGGCGCCGCGATCAAGGACAACACCCTGCGCCGCCTCGACGAACACCTGCTGACCCTCGAAGCGGCGTTGCAGGCCAGGGGAGCGACCGTGCACTGGGCGCGTGACGCCCGGGAGGCGTGTGACGTCGTCGCCGGCATCGCGCGTGACCACGGCGTCGACGAGGTCGTCAAGGTCAAGTCGATGGCGACCCAGGAGATCGGGCTCAACGAGGCGCTCGCCGAGCACGGCGTCACCGCCTGGGAGACCGACCTCGCCGAGCTCATCGTGCAGCTCGGGGACGACCTGCCCAGCCACATCCTGGTGCCGGCGATCCACCGCAACCGCGCGGAGATCCGGGAGATCTTCCGCCGCGAGATGGGCGCGGCGGGCCGTCCCGCGCCCGACGGCCTGACCGACGACCCGGCCGAGCTGGCCGGCGCGGCCCGGCTGCACCTGCGCGAGAAGTTCCTGCGCGCGAAGATGGCCGTCTCCGGCGCGAACTTCGCCGTCGCCGAGAGCGGCACCCTGGTCGTCGTCGAGTCCGAGGGCAACGGCCGGATGTGCCTGACCCTGCCCGAGGTGCTCGTTTCGGTGGTGGGCATCGAAAAAATCATTCCCACGTGGGCCGACCTCGACGTGTTCCTCCAGCTCCTGCCGCGGTCCAGCACGGGCGAGCGGATGAACCCCTACACGTCGACCTGGTCGGGCGTGACTCCCGGCGACGGGCCGCAGGAGATGCACGTGGTGCTGCTGGACAGCGGCCGCACCCGCGCGCTCGCCGACGAGGTCGGCCGGCAGGCGCTGCGCTGCATCCGCTGCTCGGCGTGCCTGAACGTCTGCCCGGTCTACGAACGGACCGGCGGGCACGCCTACGGCTCGGTCTACCCGGGGCCGATCGGCGCGATCCTCAACCCGCTGCTCAAGGGCGTCGGCGTCGACGCGCAAACCGACTCGCTGCCGTACGCGTCCAGCCTGTGCGGCGCCTGTTTCGAGGCGTGCCCGGTCCGCATCGACATCCCGGAAGTCCTGGTGCACCTGCGGTCGCAGGTGGTCGACGCGCACCGCGGCGGACCACCGAAACCCGAGGCGGTGGCGATGAAAACGGCGTCCTGGGTGCTTTCGGACGCCCGGCGGCTGGGTTTGGCCGAACGCGGGCTGGGGGTCGCGAACCGGGCTCTGACCCGCTTCGGGCGCCGCGTGCTGCCGGGCGGCCGCCGCGCGCTGTCCCGCCTGCCGTGGCCGGGTTCACTGTGGACGAACTCGCGTGATCTTCCCGCGCCGCCGCGCGAGTCGTTCCGGTCCTGGTGGCGGAAGCGATGACCGCGCGCGAGGAAATCCTGGCGGCCGTCCGCGGCGCGCTGCGGGACGCGGACCGGGCCGAAGCCCCGGTCCCGCGCGGGTATCGCGAGACCGTGGCCGCGGACGTCGTCGACCTGTTCGCCGAGCGCGTGGTCGACTACCGCGCCGCCCTCACGCGGTGCACCACCGCCGAACTGCCGGCGGCCATCCGGTCGGCCCTGGGAGCGACGCGGAAGGTGCTGGTGCCCGCCGGGTTCCCGGTCGAAGTCGACGGCTCTTCGCCGCCGGAGACCACAGCCGGGCTCGCCGGGTTCGACGCCGTCGTCACCACGGCCGCGCTCGGCATCGCGACCACCGGCACGATCGTCCTCGACCACGGCCCGGGGCAGGGCAGACGGGCGCTGAGCCTCGTGCCGGACGTGCACGTGTGCGTTCTGCGGGCGGACCGGATCGTGCCCGGGGTGCCGCAGGCCGTGGCCGCGCTGGACCCGGGCCGCCCGCAGACCTGGATCAGCGGCCCGAGTGCCACCAGCGACATCGAGCTGACCCGGGTGGAAGGTGTGCACGGGCCGAGGAGCCTGCACGTCATCGTCGTCACGGAGTGACCGGACGCCGGGTCATCTTCCCGCCTGCGGTCCGATCATGGAGTTCACGTCGATCGGATTCGGGATGGCGCCGAGCTGCAGCAGCAGGTCCGGGACCCGTTGCAGGCGCCGCGCGTCCAGGATCGAGCCGTAGCCCGGCAGCGTGAGCAGCTTGGCGGTGTCCTCGTCGATCTTGGCGAACCGCACCAGCAGCGGCTCGACCTTGGCGCGGTCGTTGACGGCGTCGTGGGTGGCCCGCTGCATCGCCCGCTGGAACGCGGCCAGGGTCTTCGGGTTCTCCCGCACCCACTTCTTCGTCGCGCCGTAGCCGGTCAGCGGGAAGTCCTGGGTCGCGCCGGTGTTGATGTCGACGATGGGAATCGCGCCCGCCGTCTTGGCGGCCTGCGTGATGTAGGGCTCCGGCAGGTACGCGGCGTCGGCCTGGCCCTGCTGCAGGGCCGCGGCGATGTTCGGCAGCGGGATCAGCACCCAATTCACTTTGCCGTAATCCACGTTGTGGTCTTGCATCACCGAACGGGTGAGAAGATCCGACGCCGTGTTTTTGGCCGTGATGGCGATCTTCTTGCCCGCCAGGTCGAAGATTGTTTTCACCGGCGAATTCGGAACCGTGACGATCGCATTGGACTTCGCGTTGACCGACGTCGCGTCGGCGACCAGTTCCATGTCGGCGGCGCCGGTGCTCTTCGCGGTGAAGAACGGGGGATAGGTCGAGAACGCGATGTCGACGTCACCCGAGATCGACTTCGTCAGCGAGGCCTGGCCGCTGGCGGCGATGACGGACTCGACGGTGAGGCCCTCGGCCTCGAAGTAGCCGCTGTCCTGGGCAAGCCAGAACGGCGCGAGGTCGGTGGTGGGCAGGATCGAAACCTTCAGTGTCACCTTCTCGAGGCCGCTGCCGCTCGACGAGGCGTTCGAGGTGACCGATCCGAGTGCGCCGCAGCCGGTGACGACCGTGACGGCCGCGATGGCGAGCGCGGCGCGCACCCGGCCGCTGCTACTGGCAATTCCAAACACGGCCTGCTCCTCGCAGGAGATGACGGTTGAGGTACCGAATCCAAGGAAGGTACGTGATTCACTTCCCGGGGTCAGGCAGGCCACTGTAGGGACACCGGCAGCGCTTGACAATGCGTGCCACGTACCGGCTCCTGGATTTCACCAGAATGGCCCTACGAATTCTTGATCGAAGATCTTGTTTTTCGGCGACGATCATCGAACGGTGCTACGAATCGGTGTGGCGGAAACGGGGAAAGCCGCCGATTCCCCGCGGAAAAGGACACCGGGATGGCGGATTCGAGCCGGGCGGGAGCGCCGTCGGGCTTCGACGGCGGCCCTCGCCCGGAGGCCTCGGCGCCGCCTCGGTCCGTCGGTGATCACAGCCGGTCACCGCGGGCGGGAGTGCGGAAAACGTGGCCCGAGGGCCTCGGTCAAAGCGGAAAACAACGGATCGCCTGAAACTCGACGACGACGAACCCGGCACGTTCGCTCCCTCGAAAATCAACACCCGGGCCACGTCGTGGAGTGCCGTCGGCTCCGGTCTCGCGTGATCCGGGGAGGCCGGGAAGGCAGTCGCGCTGCCGTCGAAATCGTCGAACGTCTCGTCCCGTGGACGTCGGCCGGCCACCGCCGGGACGGTGTCCCGGCCCCGGATGAGGGGGTGGATTCCCTGCTGGCATCCCACTTCCTCAGGTCGGACGCCTTCGCTCCCTGATTTGTCCGGACCAGCCGTGCCCGCGGGGCGCTCGGTGCGGCCGTGTCATTCGTCCGGGCTCGCGCGGGCAGTTGACGAGCCGGCAATGTCAGGTGGCAGAATGGCGCCCGGATCACAATCGGAACATTTCTCGAACGGGATGTTTACGCGAGGGGAAATCTCGACTACGGGCCCGCGCGTTCCGGGCTTCCCAAGTGTGCCTCTTGTTGGGGAACAGGTTTTACTTCTAAAATCGCCGTGTGCGACTGCTCACGGACGGTACTGAGCTGCTGGTCGGCCGGGACGGCGAACTGTCCCGGCTGGCCGCCTGGATCCGTGACGTCGCCGCGGGACGCGGCCGTGCCGTCCTGGTGGACGGCGAGCCGGGGATCGGCAAGTCCGCGCTGGTCCGCGCCGCCTGCGCCGCCGCCGCCGACGCGGGTTGCCAGGTGTACTGGGGCGCCGGCGACGAGCTCGGGCAGGCGCTGCCGCTGCTGCCGCTCCTGGACGCACTGCGGATCACCCAGGTCACGCGGGATCCCCGCCGTGACGCCATTTCCGAGCTGCTGGGTGGCGGAGCCGTCGCGGGCCAGGGCACCGACCTCGCCGCCGCGGCGGCCGAGCAGCTGATCGCGCTGGTGGACGAGCTCTGCCAGGACGGGCCGGCCGTGCTGGTCGTCGACGAGCTGCAGTGGGCCGACACCACGACGGTGGCGGTGTGGAGCCGGCTCGCCCGCTCGGTCCGGCAGCTTCCGCTGCTGCTGGTGGGCGTGCTGCGGCCGGTCCCGCGCCGGGACGACCTGCGGTCGCTCTTCCGGATCGTCCGGCCCCCCGAGCGGCTGCGGGTGGGCAGGCTGGGGGAACCGGCGGTGCTCGAGCTGGTGGCCGCGCTGGCCGGCGGCAAACCGGGTGCCCGGCTGGAGGAGCTGGCCGCCGACGCGGCCGGGAACCCGTTGTACCTCACCGAACTGATCGAAGCGCTGGCCCGCAGCTCGTGCCTGCAGGTCGACACCGCCGGCATCGTGGAGCTGACCGGCACGGCCACGCCGGACTCCCTGCCGGAGGCGATCGCCGACCGGCTGGGCTTCCTGTCCGAGGCGGCGCGGACCGTGCTGCGCGCGGCGGCTTTGCTCGGAGACGGCTTCGCGGTCGGGGACCTGGTGACCGTGACGAACTGCTCGCTCGCCGAGCTGCTGCCCGCCCTCGACGAGGCCCGCGCGGCCGGCGTACTGGTGGCCGCGGGTGACGAGCTGGCCTTCCGGCACCCGTTGATCCGCCGGGCGTTGTACGACGAGATGCCGACGGCGGTCCGGGTCGCCTGGCACCAGGCCGCCGCGTGGGCGCTGGCCGAGGCGAACGCGCCGGTCGAGCGGGTCGCGCGGCAGCTGCTGCCCATGGTGTCCACAACGGACAGCCGGGTGCCGGTGCCGGACTGGGCGGTGCGGTGGCTGCTCGACGTGGCCACGCCGTTGATCGGCCAGGCGCCGGTGGTCGCCGTCGCGCTCCTGCGCCGGGCGGTGCGGGACACCCCGCTCGACGACGCCGTGACCGGTGCGCTGGCCTGCCGGCTGGCCGACGCGTACTACCGGGTGGGCAACGTGGCCCAGGCCGAGCGGATCGCCCTCCGCGCGCTGGACCGCGTCCGCGACCCCGAGGTGCGCGTCGACCTGCACACGACGGTCCTCCAGTGCCGCGCGACGACCGGCCGGACCGCCGAGTCCCTCGCCGCGCTGAACGAGGCCTTGGACCAGCCGGGCCTGCAGGCCCGGCACCGGGCCAAGCTGATGGTGCTCATCGCGCGGACGCGCCGGTACCTCGGTGAGATCGACGCCGCGCACCGGGCCGCTTCGGCGGCGCTGGCCGAGCTCGGGCCGGCCGAAGACCGCTGGGCGACCGGGTGGGCGCTGCACGTGCTGAGCCTGGTCGCGATGAAGCGGGGCGAGTGGGCCGACGCGCTGCCGCTGTTCGAGCGCGCGATGGCCATCGTGCGGGGTGACCCCGCGCTGATCGACCTCACCCTGTTGCTGCGCATCAACCAGTCGGTCACCTTCGGCGAGCTCGACCGCTACACGGACGCGCTGACCGCCGCCGGGCAAGCGCGTGAGCTGGCCGACCGCACCGGCAGCGTCGGGCGGCTGACCGAGGTCCAGAGCGCGCTCGGCCAGCTGCTGCTGGCCGCCGGCCGGTGGGACGACGCGCTGGCCGAGGTGGACGTCGTCGCGGACGAGCGCAAGGACCCGAGCGTGGTGTGCTGCGACCGCGGCGTCGCCGCGATCATCCACTTCCACCGCGGCGACGCGGCCGCGGCGCGCCGGCACCTCGACGTCGCGGCGCTGCACTCGGAACGCATCGGCGACCGGGTCGTGGAACCCCTGGTGCGGGCCCGCAGCCTCGCCTTCGAGCACGCCGGCGCACCGGAGCGGGCGCTCGCCGTGCTGACCGCCGTGCTGGCGGGCGAAGACGCGGGGGAGGACCTGCTGGGGGAGGCCGCCCGGCTGGCCGCGACGCTCGGCGACGAGCGGATCGTGGCGGAGATGGCGGACCGGGCGGGCGCGATCGCCGCCGAGCCCACCGTGTCGCACCGCCGCGCGCTGGCCCTGTACTGCCGCGGCTTGCTCGAGCGGGACGCGACGATGTTGCTGCGGGCCGCCGACGGCTACCGCGACGCGGGCCGGCCACTCTCGCAGGCCAAGGCCCTGGAAGCCGCCGCGATCGCCTTCGCGGGCGCCCGGGACGAAGACCGCGGTTCGGCGCGGGCCGCCTTCACCCACGCCGTCGACGTCTACACGGAGCTGGACGCGCAATGGGACGTGGCGCGGCTGCGCGCGGTGTTCCGGACGCTGGGCATCCGGCGCGGCCCGACGGTGAAGCACCGCCAGGCCACCCGCGGCTGGGACAGCCTCACCCCGACCGAGAGCCGGATCGCGGCGCTCGTGGTCGAAGGCCTGTCGAACCCCCAGATCGCGGCCCGCCTCTACTTGTCCCGGCGCACGGTCGGGACGCACGTTTCGCACATCCTGACCAAGCTCGACGTGCACTCGCGCATCGACATCGCCCGGGAAGCCGCGCGTCACCAGTCCGCCTCCGGCTGAGCTCACACCCCGACCTCGGGGACGTCCCCCTGGGGGCGCACGGTGAGCGGCGGCACGATCCGCGGCGCCGCGGTCCGGCGCGGCGCGGTCCGGCGCGTGACGGCGGCGTGCCCGCTGTAGACCTGGCCGAGCAGGATCGCCAGGACCAGCAGCAGCGGGGTCCGCCAGCTCCCGGTGTGCGTGTGCAGCCAGCCGCAGGCCAGCACGCCGAAGCCGGCGATGACGTACCCCACGCCCTGGACGACGGCGGACAGCGCCAGCGAGCTGTCCTTGCTGCGCAGCGAGATGGTCGTCAGGACGAAGGCGAGCGAGCCCATGCCCGTGCCGGTGGCCACGGCCCACAGCCAGGGCGCGGCCGCCGGGGCGAGGAGCAGGCCGGTCACCCCGATGACGTTGGGCGTGGCCAGGGTGATGACGAGCAGGGTCTGGTTGCGCCACCGGCGTGTCCAGCCCGGGACCAGCAGCATCATGGGCAATCCCATGGCCATCGACAGCGCGAGGCACCCGCCCGCGGTCGTCGCCGGGACCCCCGCGCCGCGCAGGATGCCGGGCAGCCAGCCCATGACCAGGAACGTCACCGTCGAAATGAGTCCGAAGTGGATGGTCAGCGCGAAGGCGGGTGTCGCCCCGGAGGCCCGCTGCGGTGACGCGAATTCGCCTGGGGTGCGTTGCCACACCTGCAAGGCCAGCAGCCCCACGACGGCCCACAGGCCGAGGGCGGCCCGCCACGACGACGCCATGACGACCGCGGGGGTGACCAGCGCACCGGCCGTGCTGCCGAGGCCGAGCCCGAACGTGAAGGCGGCGGACCCCTTGGCCAGCAGCGGCAGGATGGTGCCGAGCACGGCGATGGACAGGCACGCCAGCGCCGTCCCGGTCAGCAGGGGCGCGGCGCCCCCGAGGACCCGCCCGGACAGCGACAGCACCAGCCCGGCGAGGGCCACGGCGACGGTCCGGTACGTCCCCAGCCGGCCGCACAGCCAGGGCGTCGCCCAGCCGCCGAGCCCGATCGCCCACAGGGGCAACGCGACGAGCACCGCGGCGACGAGGCCGCCGGCGACCGAGATGTCCGGCAGGGCCGCACCCAGGCTGGTCACGGCGGGCCGCAGGTTGACGGCGAGAAGGAAGATCACGAGCGTGGAGACGGCGGTGGTAGCACGGGACATCGCTCCTCCTCGGCTTCGAGGCCGGAGCGTGAGAACTCCGTAAAGCAATGTTTCGCGGAACGCGGGCAACAGACATCCGTCACCTGACGGATGCGCGAAGTTCCTTGGCGCTCAACGGTTCTAAGGTGTCCCGGCGGTCTTGCGAATGGGCGTGCATCGGCACGTCCGGCCTAATCGCGCCGGGCGTCGCGGCTGAACCGGTCACCCGAACGACGGCCACCGGTCGGCGGCCCACTCCCGCCAATCCGCCCAGCCCGGGGGTGGGCCGGTGACGCCGCGGCCTCCCAGCTCCGCCGCGTCGGGCTCCTCGAAGTGGGCCCGCCCGTGCAGGATGTCGGCCTCGGTCATCGGGAGCGTCTCAGCTGGGGCGTTCGCCCAGCGGTGGGCGATCCGCCTGCGTTGGGTCTCCTCGTCCACCGGCAGGTAGACCATGCGGAAGCACGCGTCCTCGGCTTCGGCCAGCCACCGGATCGCGGACCGCTCGTCCCGGGACCAGCAGCCGAAGTCCACCACCACGTTCGTGCCCAGGCTGAGCGCCTCCAAAGCGAGCCAGAGCATGCGCCCTTCCAGCACGTCGCGCTTCCCGTCCGCCTCTGCCATGCCGAACAGGGGGATCATCCAGTCGTCGGGCGTCAGGCGAAGCGCGCCGTGCTCCTCGGCGAGCTGCCGGGCCTTGGTGGTCTTGCCTGCCCCTGGCAGGCCGACCATCAGGAACAACGTGGTCACACCCGGATCGTGTCATGCGGATCCGGAACAAGGACCCCGTTGATCACCTAATCGCGCCGGGCGTCGCGGAGGCCGGCCCTGGCGAAGGCGAGCACTTCGTCGACGAGGGCGGACAGGTCGCTCGCCGCCGACCGCGCCTGGGCCCGGCCTTCGCGTGTCACGTAGATCTCGCGAAGGCCGGTGACGACGGTGATGGCCGTGAGCCGGGGGAGCAGTGCGTCCGCCGGGAGGCCCAGGTCTTCGCCGATCCCCGCGGCCACCAGGAGTTCGAGGTCGCGGTAGCCGGCGCGGGCGCGGCCGCGGAGGTCGTCGTCGGTCATGAGCAGGTGCGCGCGGAGGGCGCGGCGCTGCCAGATGAGACCGGGGTCCACCCCCGAGCCGTGGTCGCGCGCGTCGAGGTCGCGCATGGTCGCGTGCATCCAGTCGCGGACCGCGTCGAGGGTGGTGTCCGGCTTTCGCTCGCGCAGCCGCCGTTCGAGCGACTCCGGGGTGAACGGGTCGTCGGCGAAGAGCAGGTCGTCCTTGGCCGGGAAGTGCAGCGTGACCGTGCGGGTCGCGACGTCGGCCCGGGCGGCGATCTGCGCGATCGTCGTTTCCCGGTAGCCCTGGGTCGCGAAGAGGTCCAGGGCCGCTTCCTGGATCCGGGCCCGGGTCTGGGCCTTCTTGCGCTCACGCCGTCCGTCGCTCACGGTCATGGCCACGACTCTACCATCCGACATAAAAATGCAGTTCATGCTACTGTTAGCTCAGAAGGTAGAGATTGAGCAGGAAGGTCATGCTGTGACGAAGAGCTGGTTCATCACCGGGACTTCCAAGGGGTTCGGCCGGGAGTGGGCCGAAGCGGCGCTCGCGCGCGGTGACCGGGTCGCGGCCACCGCCCGGGACACCGAAAGCCTGCGTCCGCTCGTCGAGCGGTACGGCGACGCCGTGCTGCCCCTGCGGCTGGACGTCACCGACCGCGCCGCCGCCGTCGAAGCGGTGCGGCGGGCGGCGGCCGGGTTCGGTTCGCTCGACGTGCTGGTGAACAACGCGGGCTACGGGCACTTCGGGATGGTCGAGGAGCTCACCGAGGAGGAGGTCCGGGCGGAGCTCGAGACGAACTTCTTCGGCACGCTCTGGCTGACCCAGGCGGCGCTGCCGATCATGCGACGGCAGGGACGGGGCCGGATCATCCAGGTCACCAGTGAGGGCGGCGTCCGCGCGTTCCCCGGCATCGGTGCCTACCACGCGTCGAAGTGGGCCGTGGAAGGACTTTCGGACTCCCTGCGGCAGGAGGTCGCGGCGTTCGGGATCGACGTCGTCTGCCTCGAGCCGGGCCCGTACCGGACGGACTTCGGGGGTGGCAGTGTCCGGCAGAGCGAGCCGGACCCGGCCTACGACGCGGTTCGCGAGGCGAGCCGGATCGAGTGGGACTTCGGCGACCCGCGGGCGACCCGGGCGCCGATGCTGGAGCTCGCGGACACCGACGACCCGCCGCACCGGATGTTCTTCGGCAAGTCGTTCGCGGCGGTCGAGGCCGAGTACCAGAACCGGCTGGACGGGTGGCGCAAGTGGGAGCCGCTCGCGCTGGCCGCGTTCGGCTGAGGGGTCACCGGCGGGCTCTCACGCGCCGATCCGCGGGCCGATCCAGGACGCCCAGTCCTGTCCCGAGGACGCGCCCGCCTCGATCCGGAGCCGGATCCGCGTGGCCCCGGCGTGGGCCGAGAGGTCGGCGTCGATCTGGCGCATGACCCGGTCCGCGGAGGTGTCGTGGACCCGGGCGACGTCGGTGGCCACACCGTCGGGCCCGATGACCGACACCACGAAGGTCGCGTCGCCGGCTTCGTTCGGGTTGCACCAGACGAACCCGATCTTCGAGCGGAAGTGGTCACCCGCGACGATCGGCCGGGGCAAGGTGTACACGCCGTTGATGAAACCGTTGTCCACCCACTGCGGATGGGTCTCCAGGTACGGGTCCGGCGCGGTGCCGTCCTCGAGCGCGCAGCCGCCTTCGGTCAGCCCGTGCCGGGTCAGCGCGAAACCGCGGACGTCGCCGTCGTTGCCGTTGAACGTCAGCGTGCCGGCGCCGGTGGCCCAGGCCGCGCCGGCCGCGCGGGCCATCAGGTCGACCGGGGCGGGCTTGCCGCCGGAAACCGTGATCGTCACCTCGGTCCGCGGAGCCGCGCTCGTGCCGCCCTTCGGCGTCTGGGCGAGCACGACCCCGGCCGGGACGGTGTAGCTCGTGCTCCGCGTCACGACCGGCACGAGGTTCGAGGCGGTGAGGGCACCGCGCGCGCCGGCCTCGGGCATGCCGACGACGTCCGGCACGGTGACCGACGGCGGCGGCGTGACCTGGACGCTGACCGACGTCGCCGCTTCCTGCCCGTCCGCGGTCGCCCGCACGCTCACCTGGTAGGTCTTCTCGGCGGTCCAGTGGTGCGTCACGGTTACGCCGTCCGCCTGGCTGCCGTCCCCGAAGTCCCACCGCGCGGTGGCCGGCGCGCCGCCCGCCGCGTTGTCGACGCGCAGCGAAACGTCCTCGCCCGGCTGCGGGGCGGCCTTCGACAGGGTGACCCGCAGGTCCGGCGCCGTGGCCGGCGGGCCGGTCGTGGGGACGCCGCTCGCGGGCGGGACCGGGTCCGGCCCGGTCGGCGTGCCCGGGCCATCGGTGGGCGGGGCCGGTACCGGCGACGGCGCCGTCCCGGGCGGCGGGGTCTGGTCCGGGGACGGCTGCTGCCCGCTCGGCGCCGGGGGCACCGAGGGAGCGGGATGGTCGTCGTGGAGGCCCTTGTGCGGGTCCGCCGGGTCGTACTTCGCGATCGGGCGGACGCCGCCGTCGAGGCGGATCACCCCGGCGCGCTCGCTGGCGGGGTCGTTGAAGAAGACGATCCCGTCGCGGTTGAAGAGCTGGAACGGCGCCGGCGGGGTGAGCACCTTCGACCGGGCGAGCACCGAGGGGTGGGTGAGGTCGACGATGGTGACCTGGCCGGTGGAGTAGTCCGGGACGAACAGCCGGTCGCCGGCCTCGACGGCCGCGCCGAGCCGCCGGTCGGCCGCGTCGAGCGGGACGACGGTGTCGCAGTTGGCGGCACCGAGGTCGCAGATGTCGAGCAGGCCACGCGAGACGACGACGTACGCCCGGTCGTGGTGCGGGGAACCGCTGACCTGGACGGTGTCGTCGGGGCGCAGGTCGAGCGGGATCGTGGCGGCGACCTCGCCGGTCACCGGCGAGACGCTGGTGGCGGTCCGCGCGCCCGGGCTGACCACCACGACCTCGCCACCGGCGGCGGCGAGGACGTTCCGGCCGGGCGGGACCAGCCCGCGGTGCGTGGTCCGTGCCCCGCCCGCGATCCAGGTCAGGTCGCCGGTCGCGTCGTCGACGGTCCAGAGCCGGTCGGCGTCGTCGAGGGCGGCGGTGCCCGCGCTCAGCCGTGCCGCCAGTGACTGCGGGGCGCCGCGCGGGGCCAGGGTGAGCGGGTCGCGGCCGGCCAGCAGCCCGCGCTGAGTGTCCAAAGTGTACAGAGTGTCGGTGCCGGCGAACGCGGTCAGCCCGTCGCGGGCCTGGTCGATCGGGGTGACCGGCGCGGCGGGCTCGAAGGTCGCGCCGTCCACCCGGCGCACGGTGCCCGCGCTGCGGTCGACGGCGTAGGCGGTCGAATCCCGCTGGACGACGTCGAGCGCGTGCCCGGGCGGGCCGACCTGCACCTGCGCCGCGACCTCGGCCGAGGTCCCGTCGAGCAGGCTGACCTGCCCGACGCCCGAAGAGGCGAGCCAAGCGGAGCCCGACCGCATCCGGACGTCCTGCGCGGGGTAGCCGTGCCCGGTCCCGGCGGCGACGAGCCCGCCCACCGCGACCGCCGCGGCACCCAGGAACGCGCCCGCGCGTGCGAGTCCGCCCCGCATGGCTCACCACCCCTCGCACCCGGCGGTCCCGGGAAGAAAACCCGAGCCGGACCGGACGGCGTATTCGTTGCTCTTTTTCCGCTTCGTTCCGGGAACGGACGCAAGGATACGGGATTTCCTTGCCACGGTGGGATCTTGACTCGCCCGTCAATTCCGGCGATGTCTTCTCGGCGGCGGACCGCCGCAATTCCGGCAGGGGCGCGCTCGGGCCGGGGTGAGCGTAGAATTCGGCGTGGAGTGCCGGGAAGCCTGGTCGGCGGTGACGCAGCCGCACGCGAAGGGATTCCCATGGTGGTCGAAACGACCGGTCTCACCAAGCGCTACCGCGACGTCCTTGCCGTCGACGAGCTGACCTTGCGCGTGACCCCGGGGGAGATCTACGCGCTGCTGGGCCTCAACGGGGCGGGCAAGACGACCACGATCCGGATGCTGCTGGGCATGATCCGCCCGACCGGCGGCACCGTCTCGCTGTTCGGCACGCCGGTCCGGCCGGACGCCCGCGCGGTGTGGTCGCGGGTCGGGTATCTCGTCGAGTCGCCGTCGGCCTACCCCGAGCTGACGGTCACGGAGAACCTCGCCGTCGCCGCGCGGCTGCACGGACTGCGTGGCCGCGCAGCCGTCGACGACGCGATCGGCCGCCTGGGGCTCGATGGGTACGCCACACGCCGGGCTCGCACGCTTTCGCTCGGCAACGCTCAGCGGCTCGGCCTGGCCAAGGCCCTGCTGCACCGGCCCGAACTGCTCGTCCTGGACGAACCGGCGAACGGCCTCGACCCCGCCGGGGTCGCGGAAATCCGGGCGTTGCTGCACGACCTCGCCCACCGCGATGGCCGGACCGTGCTGCTGTCCAGCCACATCCTCACCGAAGTGGCCCGGCTGGCCGACCGGATCGGCGTGCTCGACCGCGGCCGGCTCGTCTGGGAAGGCGCCACCGGCGAGCTGACCGCGCACGCCCGTCCCCGCCTGCACGTCACCACCCACGACCTCACCGCCGCCGCCGCCGCGGCCGCGCTCCGGGCCGCCGGCTACCGGCCCGAGCCCGCCGGGAACGAGCTGCTGCTGACCGGCGACCGCGCGGTGGCGCATCCCGACGTTGTGGCCGTCGTGCTGGTGGAGTCGGGGTGCCCGCCCACGCGGCTCGCCATCGAGCGGGATGATCTGGAGACCTGTTTCCTCCGGCTGGTCACGCCGTGAGGGCGGCGTTTTGGGCGGAGTCGCTCAAGGCCCGCCGCTCGCGGCTGCCGTGGATCACCGTGCTCGCGTTCACGGTCCTCGTGGCCTTCGGCGGCCTCGTCATGTTCATCCTGCAGGACCTCGGCCGCGCCCGGGCCCTCGGCCTGCTCGGCACCAAAGCCGCCCTCGTCGGCGGCGTCGCCGACTGGCCCGCCTTCTTCGCGCTGCTCGCGCAGGCGGTGGCCGTCGGCGGGTTCGTGATCTTCGGGCTCGTCGTCGTGTGGTGCTTCGGCCGCGAATTCGGCCAGAACACCGCCAAAGACCTCCTCGCGCTGCCCGCCTCGCGCACTGGCATCGTGGCGGCCAAGTTCACCGTCGCCACGGCGTGGAGCATGCTGCTCGCGCTCTACGCGTTCCTGCTCGGCCTGCCCGTCGGCGCCCTCGTCGGGCTCACCGGCTGGTCGATCCCCGGCGCACTCGGCGGCTTGGGGACGCTCCTGGCCACCGCCGCGCTGACGCTGCTGCTGACCACTCCGCTCGCCCTCGCCGCGAGCGCCGGTCGCGGCTACCTGGCCGGCTTCGCCGCCCTGCTCGTCGCCACCTTCCTCGCCCAGGTTCTCGCCCTGCTCGGCTACGGCGACTACTTCCCCTGGTCGGTGCCCGCGCTCACCACCGGTCTGGCGGGAACCGGTCACCCGCCGCCCGGCCCGCCCGGCTACCTTCTGGTCGTCCTGACCGGCGCTGCCGGGGCGGTCGCCACCGGAGTGTGGTGGCACCGCGCCGACCACGACCGCTGACTCCCAACGGTCACGTCCGTTCCAGGAGTGCCTTGAGAGTGGCCAGGTCCTTCCGGTTGGCCCGGCGCATCGCCACGGCCAGCACCGGCGCGCTGATCGCCGAGAAGCCTTTCGGCTCACCACGGTTGCGCAACGTCATGCGCGTGCTCGTCGTCCCCAGCTCGGTGAAGGTGTAGGTCGTCTCCATCGGGAAGGGGCCTTGGGCGGTCCGCATGACCAGCCGCTCGCCGGGGACCAGGTCGGCGATCTCGTAGGTGTAGGCCAGCCGGCGCCCCAGGAACCGCGCGACGAACGCGAGCCGGGAGCCCACGGCCAGCGGTGCGGGGGTCTCCCACTCCACGGATTCGATGTTGGCGTACCACTCGGGTGCGTGGGCGGGGTCGATCGCGTACCCGGCGACCTGGTCGCGGGGAAGGCCGATCACGACTTCGGTCCGCACATCGACAGCCATTGCCGCCTCCGCCTGGTGAGCCCCCTCCGGGGTGGTTCACACTACTCGCGACGGCGTCCCGGCCTGCCGGAGGTGCCCGCCGCGGGGGATGGGCGACGGCGGGCACCCCGGGTCAGGCGGTGCAGGTCTTGCCGCGGTTGACGCAGTTCACGACCTGGTTCATGAGGCGCTGCGACATGACGTTCGCGAAGTCGTCGTGGTCGGACAGCGGGTTGTGCTTTTCGGACGGGAACGAGTCCACTTTGTACTGCTTCTTGACCTGGATGTCGTGCGGGATGTCGTAGACGAGCGAGATCCGCAGCTGCGGCACCGCCGTGAACCCGGCGGCACAGCGGCCGGTCTTGTCGGGGAAGACGATGTGGGTGCGGTGGTTGGCGCTGTCGGTGTTCTTGCCGTCCCAGCAGCTGGGGAAGGTGTGGATCCGTTCGACCTTGCTTCCTTCGGGGCAGATCGGGTACTTGTCGGTCAGCCGGTTTTCGAAGCCGGTGCAGGTCCACGCGGCCCGGGTGTTCTTGGTGCCGTTGATCGACGGCTTGGCGTCACCGGTGAGGGCGCGCAGGAACTTCGGCATCGCGGTGACCTTGCCGGCCGCGCTGCCGCGGAAGGTGATGCCGACCTTCGCCGGGCGCTGGATCGCACCGTCGTTGTCGGGCAGCTCGTTGTTGGCGTCCGCGCCGGGCAGCGGCTTGGCGGTCGCACCGCCGTTGTTTCCGTTGTTGCCGCCGTTGTTTCCGTCGGCTTGGCCGAGGCTGCAGGGGGCGAGGGCGTCGAGCCCTTGGGGCCGGGCGGCGGTGCGGCCGATGGCGATGGCCATGCGGTCGATGGTGGCGACGCGTTTGTCCTTGAGCGGGCCGAGGATGGCGTTTTGGACGAAGTTGGGTCCGCCTTGGCCCTGGCTGGTGGCCAGCCGGTTGTTCGCTTCCTGGAGCTGGGTGTTCAGCAGCTGGAGGTTGCGGTCCACTTCGGCCTTGGCCGACGCGGGGACGGCGGGGAGCTTGCCCGCCACGTCCGGGCAGGTGATCTGCTGGGCCGCGCCGCCGGGGGCGCCGCCGCCGTTGCTGACTCCGCTGCCGCCGTCGCCGGCCTGTTCCCGCAGCGTGCAGGGGGCGAGGGCGTCGAGGCCTTGGGGCCGGGCGGCGGTGCGGCCGATGGCGATGGCCATGCGGTCGATGGTGGCGACGCGTTTGTCCTTGAGCGGGCCGAGGATGGCGTTCTGGACGAAGTTCGGTCCGCCTTGGCCCTGGCTGGTGGCCAGCCGCTTGTTCGCTTCGTCGATCTGCGTGTCGAGCAGGTCGAGGTTGCGGTTGACCTCGGCCATCGCCGGGTCGGGGACGTCGGGGAGCTTGCTGGCGACGTCCGGGCAGGTGATCAGCGGGCTCGTGGCGGCCTGGGCCGCTTGGTCGCGGTCGCCGTCGGGGGACTTCGCCGCCGGGTTCTTTTCTTCGTCGCCGGTGTCGATGCGCACGACCGGCCAGAAGTAGGCGGATTTGTCGCCGTTGCGGCAGGTGGTGCCGGCGGCTTCGAGGCTTTTGTTGTTCGAATCGGCGTTGGACGAGAGGTTGCCGACGTAGTCGTGCAGGTGCTGGGCGCCGTTGCGGATGCCGGGCTGGGCGACGAAGTTGTCCGGGTTGAAGTGCTGGTTCTCGTTCCGTCCGCAGTCGACGGTGAAGGTTCCGGTGGACGCGCCCCGCGCCGCGGCGGGCTCGGCGTTGTCCGGCTTCACCTTCAGGATGTCGATGTAGAGCGCCGGGTCGGCCTCGTCGGCGCTGGCGTTGCCGGGGTCGCCGAACGTGGTCGAAATCGCGATCCCGCCGGCGGCCACGGCGAGTGCGAGGGCGCCGGTCGCGATTTTGGTCCGCTGGGAAATGCGATGCTTTCCCGTCTTCTGGGGCATGGGTCGACTCCGATGAGGGGAATGGAAAAGGAGAATCCGCAGTTTGCGGGACGCCGGTAATCGTGACGGCGGGCGGTCGCGATGTCCAGGGTCCGGCGGTCCCGTGAAATAGTTCGGAAATGTGTTGAACCGCGGTGAACCGCAGTACGTGTACCGGGGTGAAGCCCGAGCTGTGCCTCACGGCCGGACTGACCCCGCGCGGTCGTGGACGTAAGAGTTCTCTAACCTCGTGACGCACTCGTCGCGGTCCTGCCGGAGCTATGGTCGCCCGGTGATCGGGTCACGATGGCAGCGCGCCGCCTTCTTCGCCGCTCCGGGTCTTCTGCTCGCGGGCTTCGGTGCGGCGCACCCCGCGTACCTCGACGCGGCGACGGCCGGCTGGTGGACGTCGTTGCACGTCATCCTGTTGCCGGTCTTTCCGCTGCTCGCGGGAGCGCAGTGGCTCTTGCTGGCCTCGGCGCCACGCCGGCTGCGGTGGCCCGGACGGCTGGCCGCGTTCGGCTTCGCGGCTTTCTACGGCGGCCTCGATGCCGTCGCGGGGATCGCCGCGGGCACGGTGGTGCACGCCCAGCACGGCGCCACGCCGGTGGCCGGTGCCGTGTTCGGGATCGGCGACCTGCTCGGGTACATCGGCTCGGCCTGCTTCCTCGCGGCCGGCGTCGCGATCGTGGCCGCGGCCGCCTTGCGGGCGAAGTGGCGGGCGGCGCCGGGTGCGGTGGTCCTCCTGCTCGCGAGCGTGTCGTTCTTGGACAGTCACATCTTCTGGCCGCGTGGGGTGTTCACGATGATCGGGGTGGCCGCGGGAATGGCCTTGCTGTCCCCGGTCCTCCCGCGAGAAGAACGGCTCAGCGCAGCATGATCTCGCCCCGTGCGGTCGCGATGCCCACCGCCGCGAGACGCGGCTCGCCGCCGGCCCAGCGCAACGGCACGTCGACTTCGCCCAGCCACCGCCGCAGCCGGGACGCGTCGCCGCCGACCTCCAGGTAGGTCACCCGGCCAGGCGCGCAGTCATGCCCGGCCTAGCCGTACGCGCGTTGCCAGCCGAGGTCCCGCACGCCGAGAAGAACATGATCGAGGACGTTCATTTCCCCGACGGTAACCGAATCGACCCGTCACCGTGCCAGTTCGGCGGGCACGGCGATGCCGAGGGCGGTGAACAGGTCCGCGAGCTTGCCGTCGGAGTTCCTCGCCCACCGCGGTGATTTCCGGATTCCCGAAACTCGAGAATCGGGTGCTCGGCTGGTCGATGGAGAGGCCCGCGCCCGGCACCTGCGTGAATTCGGCGTCGGGCAGCAGTTGCCGGTTGGCCGCCCGGTCGGACGGCCGGGACCAGTCCTGCTCGCCGTAGACGAGGTGGATGGGGGCCTTGACTTCGGGGTAGCGGGAGCGGGCCGCGATGAGGCTGGGCAGGTTCCGGTAGACGCCCCGGGCGACGGCCGGGTAGCCGGGACGGCGGCCCACCTGGAGGAGTTCGTCCAGGTAGTCCTCCCGCAAAGCGGCCTTCTCGCCCAGCCCGCCGCGCAGGATCGCGCGAAGTGCGGGCTTCGGCTCGATCCCGGCGACCACCCGGCCGACACCCGGCGCGAGGACGCCGGTGACCACCACCCGGGCGAGAAGGCCGGAGCGAGCGATCCCGCCGCGGAAGTCGTAGGCGTTGACCGCGATGACGCGCGCGCCGAAGGAAACTGATCGGTTTCCAACGGCAAGCCGTGGTGCTACCGTGGGCCGGGTAATCGGAAACCAATCGGTTTACGCCTGGGGCGGCACGCTTCGGGCCGGGGAGGAGACCGGATGACTGCCGCACGGGCCGAAGGGGATCCGAAGCTGCCGGCGAAGCTGGCCGCGCATCCGTCGGTGCGGGCCGTGCTCGCCCGGCGCCGGGCCGGTGACGCCGCGGATCCGCCGTCGGTGATCGACGCGGCCTGGCTGCGGGAGCTGTGCCTGGCCGCCGGCGCGGACGACGTCGCCGCGGTCGGCCTGGACCACCCCGACCTGGCCGGCGAGCGTGACTACGTGCTGGCCGCGTTGCCCGGCACCCGCACCCTGATCGCGATGGCGTTCCGGATGAACCGCGACAACTGCCGCTCGACGGCCCGGAGTGTCGCCAACCAGGAGTTCCACCAGACCGACGAGCAGGCCAACCACACCGCCCGCAGCGTGACCCGGGCACTGCAGGACGCCGGTTATCGCGCGTTGAACCCGTCGGTCGGCTTCCCGCAGGAGATGGACCGCTTCGGCACGGACCGGATCTGGGTGGTGGCGCACAAGACGGTCGCGGTGGCCGCCGGGCTCGGCGTGATGGGCCTGCACCGCAACGTCATCCACCCGAAGTTCGGCAGCTTCGTGCTGCTGGTCACCGTCCTGGTCGACGCCGAGGTGAGCGAGTACGGGCAGGCGCTGGACTACAACCCCTGCATCGACTGCAAGCTGTGCGTCACCGCCTGCCCGGTCGGCGCGATCGGCAAGGACGGCGGGTTCGACGGCCTGGCCTGCACCACGCACAACTACCGCGAGTTCATGAGCGGGTTCACCGACTGGGCGCAGACCGTGGCCGACAGCGAGGACGCCGCCGACTACCGCTCCCGGGTGACCGACGCGGAAAGCGCCTCGATGTGGCAGAGCCTGAGCTCCCCGCCCGGCTACAAGTCGGGCTACTGCGTGGCCGTCTGCCCCGCCGGGGAGGACGTCCTGGGTCCGTACCTGGAAGACCGCAAGGCCTTCATGAACACCGTGCTGCGGCCACTCCAGGAGAAGACGGAGACCCTGTACGTCATGCCGGGTTCGCGTGCGCAGGAATACGCCGAGCGCCGGTTCCCGCACAAGCCGACCAAGGAGGTCACCGGCGGCTGGCGGCCTCCGGCCTCCTCCTGACCGGCCGTCCGC
>NZ_NMUL01000035.1 GCF_002234595.1 Amycolatopsis vastitatis | reverse complement strand
TCCCCAGCTGCCGGAAGACGTGCAGGATCCGCTCACGGGGCGAGCCGTCGTCCGGCGGGGGCAGCAGACCGGCCACGAAGGCGGCCGCGCCTTCCTTCAGGCTCGCCGCCAGCAGTTCGTCCTTGCTTTCGAACAGCTGGTACAGGGACCGCTTCGACACCCCGGCCGCCTTGCACAGCGCCTCGACACCGATGCCGACCCCGTCCCGGTAGGTGAGTTCGGCCGCCGCCTCCAAGAGCCGCTCTCGGGAGCTCGGTTTCGCCTCTATCGTCACTCTGCGAGGTTAGCCCGGTTTCGGCCGGATGAAAACCGATCGGTTTCGTCGTGCCGGGCGGTGGCGGGACGGCCACCCCGGGCGTGGCCCGGGGTGGCCGTCGGTCTCGATCAGCTCAAGGTCAGTGCCGTGTCGTCGAGGCAGAAGGACGTCTGCAGGGACGAGTCCTCGGTGCCCGTGAACGTCAGCGTCACCGTCTGCCCGGCGAACGCCGAGACGTCGGCCGTGCGCTGCTGGTAGCCGGTGCCCTTGTTCAGGTTGGAGTAGGTCGCCAGCGTCGTCGAGCCCGCCTTGACCGTCAGCTTGTCGTACTGCGTCGTGGTCGTGGTTTCGGCGGTGTCGACGTGCAGGTAGTAGCTGAGCGATGCGTGGCACCCCGCCGGGATGGTCACCTGCTGCGACAGCGTGTCGGTGTGCGAGCTGCCGTACCCGTCGAGGTAGGCGAGGTAGCTGCCGGAGTGCGGTGTCTCGCTGCCGGAGGCCGTGGTGATCACGCCGCTCGACGCCGTCCACGACGTCGCGCCGCTTTCGAAGCCGGGGTTGGCCAGCTTCTGCCCCGAACAGCCGCTGCCACCCGAGGACGTGACGGTCCAGGAGAACGTCGTGCTGCCGGTGGCGCCGGAGGAGTCCTTCGCGGTCGCGGTCACCGAGTACGTTCCCGCCGTGGCCGGCGTGCCGGAGATCAGGCCCGAGGTGCTGATCGCCAGGCCGGCCGGCAGGCCGGTGGCGGTCCAGGTGTAGCCGCCGCTGCCGCCGGACGCGGACAGCTGCAGGCTCGCCGCGGTGCCGACCACACCGCTCTGGCTGCCCGGGTTCGCCACGGTGACGCCACCGGTGGACGTGCCCGCGGTGAACGCGGCGGTGCCGTTCGGGGTGCCGAGCCCGGTCGGGCCGTCCCAGCCCGCGCCCGCC
>NZ_NMUL01000034.1 GCF_002234595.1 Amycolatopsis vastitatis | reverse complement strand
TTGCACTGCACGGCCGTCGAGCAGCTGCCGTTGCTGCCGGAGGTGACGTCGTTGAGGTTCCCGGCGTGGGCGTAGGGGTACGCGGCGGGGGTGTCGGACGCGCCGGGGTTGCCGGCGAGCGCGTAGACCGAGGCGATGATCGGCGAGGACGCGCTGGTGCCGCCGTAGACGGCCCAGCCGCTGCCGCCGTAGGTCTGGTAGACCGCGACCCCGGTCTGCGGGTCGGCGACCGCGGAGACGTCGGCGTTGGCGCGCTTGGCGCACCCCGTGGTCACGTTCTGGAAGGACGGCTTGGCCACGCTGGTCGAGCAGCCGCTGCCCGCGCCGCTCCAGGCGGTTTCGGTCCAGCCGCGAGTGCCCCCGCCCTGGGTGAGGGACGTGCCGCCGACGGCGGTGACGTACTGGGACGAGGCCGGGTAGCTGATGCCGTAGCCGTTGTCGCCGGTGCTCGCGGTGATCGCGACGCCGGGGTGGCGGAAGTAGCTGGAGTCGTAGCCGGTTTCGCTGCCGTCCTCACCGCCGCCGTAGCTGTTGGAGACGTACTTGGCGCCCAGCGAAACGGCGGTGTTCACCGCGGTCCCGAGGTCGGTCATGCTCGCCTGGTCCGCTTCGACGAGCAGGATGTGGCAGTTCGGGCAGATCGCGGAGACCATGTCGACGTCGAGGGAGATCTCGCCGGCCCACCCGCTGTCCGCGGCCGGGAGAGGACTGCTTTGCCCGTTTTCGTTGACCTTCTTGAAGCAGCCGTTCGCCGTGGTGCAGGCGGGCAGGCCGTAGGTCGACCGGTAGGTGGCGAGGTCGGCTTCGGCGTTGGGGTCGTCGTTGGAGTCCACAATGGCCACTGTCGCCGACGCGCTGCCGCTCGCGGTGAGGTTGTACGCGGAGCGCAGCCCGGAAGGGCCGAACCCGCTCGGCAGGGCGTCCGGGGTGAGCGCGGCGCGCATGGTGTCGGTCTGGCGTTCGGCGAAACACGTTGCCATGCCGGGTTTCACGGCTTGGGCGCAGACGCGCGCGGTCGGATGCACCGCCGCCGCGGTGGCGGGAACCGCGGCGGCGGGGAGGGCGGGAGCGGTCAAGGCCAGTGCCGCGAAGGCGGCTGTGGCGAGGACTCTTCGGGGTGAACGACGCATGGATCGCTCCTGGAGGGATGCGCGGACGGTGGGCCCCATGGGTGTCCTGTTTATACAGTCCGCTGCCTCGATTCGGTGTGGCTCAAGCAATCGGTGCCCGGCGGCCTGGCGGTGGTTGCGCCGAATGGCCCGCGGACCAATGCGCCATGCCGTCAGGTTCCGTTCCGAACAGGACGAATCGGCGGGTGGGTGCGTCCGACTTTGGTCGTGAATCGCCTCCGACTTTCGTCGGGCCCGGCGTGACGACCCCCTCCTCGATGAACCCGGCGGGGCCGCGGTCCGTACTTAAGGAAGGGTGTGGAGCGGAAGTACGGGAGACCTCTGGTGACTGCCATCGACGAAAGCCGGCGTCGTGCCGGAAAACGGGATCAGGACGGGGTGCCGGGCTGGAACGTCGATCCGGTCCTCGTCCTGACCTTGGTCCTGTTGGTCGGGTTCCTGGCGCAGGGTCCGGTTCGGCGGCTGTTGTCCACTCCGGTGATGCAGAGCTGGATGACCGTGTTCGTGGCGGTGGTCGTGCAGGCGCTGCCGTTCCTGGTGCTCGGCGTGCTGTTGTCCGCCGGGCTCGCGGTCTTCGTGCCGCCTTCGGTCTTCACCCGCGTCCTGCCGAAACGGCCGGCGCTGGCGGTGCCGGTCGCCGGGCTGGCCGGGGCGATCCTGCCCGGTTGCGAGTGCGCGTCGGTGCCGGTGGCCGGCGCGCTGGTGCGCGGTGGCGTGACGCCCTCGGCGGCGGTGGCCTTCCTGCTGTCGGCGCCGGCGATCAACCCGGTGGTGCTGACGGCGACGGCGGTCGCGTTCCCCGGGCAGCCGCAGATGGTCGTCGCCCGGTTCGCGGCGAGCCTCGCGGCGTCGTGCGTGATGGGCTGGCTGTGGCAGCGGCTCGGCCGTCCGGACTGGCTGCGTCCCCGTGCCGCCCACGCGCACGAGGACGGCGACGGCCGGGGAGCGGCGTTCTGGGGATCGGTGCGGCACGACGTGCTGCACGCGGGTGGGTTCCTCGTCGGCGGCGCGATGGCCGCCGCCACGCTCAAAGCCGTGGTGCCCGCGTCCTGGCTGCACGCCGCGGCCGGCCACCCCGTCTTGGCGGTCCTGGCCCTGTCGGTCCTCGCGGTGCTGCTGTCGATCTGTTCGGAAGCCGACGCGTTCGTCGCGTCTTCGCTGACGCAGTTCTCCCCGACGGCGCGGCTGGCGTTCCTGGTCGTCGGCCCGATGATCGACCTGAAGCTGTTCGGCATGCAGGCTGCCACGTTCGGCCGCGGGTTCGCCCTGCGGTTCGCGCCAGTGACCTTCGTCGTGGCCGTGCTGGTCGCGGTCCTGACCGGGGCGGTGCTGCTGTGAACCGGACCGTGCAGGCGATCCTGCTGTTCCTCGTCGGCGGCGTCCTGCTCCACGCCGGCGCGACCGGGCTGTACCTGCGTTACGTCAAGGCCGGGCTGCGCCCGCTGGTGCTGGCGGCCGGAGTGGTGCTGGTGATCGCGGCCGTCGCGACCGTCTGGTACGCGCGGCGCCGCCCGGCCAGGCATCCGGCGCCCCGGGTCTCGTGGCTGCTGGTGCTGCCGGTGTTCGCGCTGGTCCTCGCCGCGCCACCGGCGCTGGGTTCCTACAGCGCGATGCGCGCCGGCACGGCCGTGACCGCGCCGCGGATCGTCGCCCCGCTCCCGGACGGCAACCCGGTCAGCCTGACGGTGATCGACTACGCGGACCGCGCCGTCTACGACCAGGGCCGGTCGCTGGCCGGCCGGACCGTCACGCTCACCGGGTTCGTGGCGTTCGACCACGCCGGCGTCCCGTACCTGGTCCGGATGCTCCTCAACTGCTGTGCCGCGGACGCCCAGCCCGTGAAGGTCGGCCTCGCCGGAGCGGTTCCGCCGGTGCTGCAACCGGACTCGTGGCTCGAGGTCACCGGCACCTTCACCGCCGAGCAGGCCAAGGACCCGGTCAACGGCGGCGCCATCCCGTTCGTCGACGTCGGGCAGGCCCGGCCCGTCCCGCCGCCCGCCGACCCTTACGAAAGCCGGGGTTAGCGCGGGGCCGGGACTCGGGAAGCGGTGGCCGGGCGGAGGACCCGGCGGACGGCGCCGCGCAGCCACTGGTGGGCCCCGTCGGCGGTGTGCCGCGGGTGCCAGGCCATGCCGATCTTCACCGGCGGCAGGGGCAGCGGAATGTCCAGCAGGCGCAGTCCCATGGCGTGTGCCGCGTCGCTGAGCGGCGTCGGGGGCTCGTCCTGCAGCGCGGCCGGCACCAGGCAGACGACGTCGCCGGCCGCGGCCAGCGCCATCGCGGCCAGGTGCCCGGGCAGGACGGTGCCGACCCGCCGGCCGAGCCCGTGTCCGGCCAAGGCCACGTCGAGCGGGCCGGTGAAGCGTCCTCGGCGACTCACCGCCACGTGCTCGGCCGCGGCCAGCCCGGCCGGCGTGAGGGTTCCATCGGCGAGCGGGTGCCCGGCACGGACGCCGGCCGTCATCCGCAGCGTGACCAGGTCTTCGACCCGGGTCTCCGGGTCGACGTGGTCGATGGCGCCGATCTCCAGGTCGATCCGGCCGTCACGCAGCCCGGGGCCGCCCTCCTGCTCCTCGGCCGACACCCGCAGCGAGACACCCGGTGCCTCGCGCCGGGCCAGCTCGAGCAGACCCGGCGCGAGCGCCGCGCCGACCAGGTCCGAGGCCTGGACGGTGAAGGTGCGCCGGAGCGTGCCGGGGTCGATCTCGCCGCTCGGGGTGAGCAAGGCCGCCAGCCGGCGCACCACCGCGGCGGCCTCGTCTCGAAGCGCTTCGGCGCGCGGCGTGGGCACCATCGCCTGCCCGGCCCGCACCAGCAGCGGGTCCTGAAGCACCCGGCGCAGCCGGGCCAGGGTGCGGCTCATCGCCGCGGGGGAGGTGTGCAGCCGCGCGGCGGCACGGGTGACGCTCTGCTCGGTCAGCAGGGCGTCGAGGGCGACGGCGAGGTTCGCGTCGAGGGTCGAGAAAGGGCTGCTCACCGGCATAATTCCAGTTCTGATAATGATCGGATGCTGAAGTTCCCATTGTGGCAATGCGGTCCGGATCACCACGCTGAGGGGGTCAACCCGATCCGACACGGACGCGAGGATTCATGATCGTCATCACCGCCCCCACCGGAAACATCGGCCGACGGCTGCTGTCGCTGCTGGTCGACGCCGAGCAGGAGCTGCGCGTCGTGGTCCGCGACCCCGCCCGGCTTCCCGAGCCCGTCCGCGGACGGGTCGAGGTGGTCACCGGTTCACACGGCGACGCCGCGACGGTCGAACGGGCCTTCGCCGGGGCCGACGCCGTTTTCTGGCTGGTGCCGCCGGACGGCTCCCGCACGCCCGAGGAGGCGTACAGCGGCTTCACCCGGCCGGCGGCGCAGGCGTTCGCCGCCCACGGTGTCGGCCATGTCATCGGCGTCTCGGCCCTCGGCCGCGGCACCCCGCAGGCCGCCCGGGCCGGGCTGGTCACCGCGTCACTGGCCATGGACGACCTCATCGCCGGCTCCGGCGTCGCCTACCGAGCCCTGGCCTGCCCGTCCTTCTTCGAGAACCTGCTGGAAGAGGCCGGCTCGATCCGCGAAGACGGCGTCTTCACCGACACCATCGCCCCGGACCGGCCGGTGCCGCTGGTGGCTGTCGCCGACATCGCCGCGACGGCGGCCGGGTTGCTGCTGGACCGCTCCTGGACCGGTGTCGGCAGTGTGCCGGTGCTCGGCCCGCGGGACCACTCGCCCGAGGACCTGGCTCGCATCATGACCGAGGAACTGGGCCGCCCGGTCCGCTACCGGCGTCAGCCGCTCGAAGAGCTGCGGTCCACCATGCTCGGGTACGGCCTCGACGCGGCGTTCGTCGAGGGCATGGTCGAGATGAAGCGCGCCAAGGACGAGGGCCTGGACTCGGGCGTCGGCCGCTCGCCGCAGGCCGGTCCGGCCATCGGGTTCGCGCAGTGGTGCGCGCAGACTCTCAAGCCCGCCGTCCTCGCCGCGCCGGAGGCCGTCGACGCCCGCTGACCGCGGTACCGTGGTGCGCGCCCGGCCGCCGCCGGGTGTGCCGACGCCCCCGCCGGACTCGAGGTGGCCGTGCCCGAACCGCGCAGCATCGAAGACCTGCCCTTCTACGCCCACCTGGAAGCGGAGGAGTCCGCCCCGGAGGAGGGGGAGCTGTTCGACACCGCGTTGTTCCGGGACGTTTCCTTCGAGGGCGTCCACGCCGGCAATCTGCGCTTCCTGGAATCCGCGTTCACCGGCGTCGACTTCGGCCAAGCCCGCCTGCGGCGCAGCCGGTTCAACGACGTGTGGATCGACGACTGCCGGATGAACGGCGCCGACTTCGCCGAGACGAGCTGGCTCGACGCCGAGTTCGGCCGGACGGTCCTCGGCGGGACCGCCCTGTTCGACTCGACGCTCACCCGGGTCGGCTTCTTCGGCTGCAAACTGGTCGGGACCAACCTGCGGAACGCCGAGCTCCGCGACGTTACCTTCACCGGCTGCGTCATGCAGGACGTCGATTTCGCGGAGGCCGTGCTGACCAACGTCAGCTTCCCCGGCTCCCGGATTTCTTCGCTGCACGTCGACGGCATGAAGGCCGAGAACGTCGATTTGCGCGGAGCGGCGGAGATCGGCATCCAGAGCGGCTACGGCTCCCTGGCGGGAGTGCGGATCACCCATGTCCAGCTGCTGCACCTGGCCCCGGCGCTCGCCCAGTCGCTCGGCTTGATCCTCGACGACTGAAACCTGCGGCGCCCGGCCGGCCTGCGCTACCGTCGCGGGAGACCGCACACTCCGGGGGGAACCATGCGCCGACTGGCCGTGTCCGCTGCCTGCACCGTGCTCCTGCTCGCCGGCGCCGGAACCGCCGCCGCGGAACCGGATCCGCGTCAAGCCGCACTGGAGTCGGCTGTGCGGGCCGGAAACGTGGGAATGATCGCGATCGCGGCGGATCCGGCCGGCCGGTGGCGGGGACGCGCCGGGGTGGGCGACGTCGTCACCGGCGCGAAACCGGACACCGGCGGGCGGTTCCGCGTCGGCAGCGTGTCCAAGACGTTCACCGCGACGCTCGTGCTGAAGCTCGCCGCGAAGGGCAGGCTGGGGCTCGACGACCCGATTTCGAAGTACCTGCCCGGCCTGCTGCCGTACCCGGAGCCGATCACCGTCCGGCAGCTGCTGCAGCACACCAGCGGCATGCCCCGGGACGTGGCGCCGCAGTACGGCTGGACCACCCTGCCGGAGGTGGACACCGAACGCTTCGTGCACTTCGGCGAGATCGAGGCGATCCACGACAGCACCGGGCAGCCGCTGCTGTTCCCGCCGGGCACGAACTGGTCGTACTCCAACACCGGCTACAACGTGCTGGCGCTGCTGGTGGAAAAGCTCACCGGGCGGCGGTTCGAGCAGGTCCTGGCCGACTGGATCACCGGCCCGCTGCACCTGGCCGACACCTTCCTGCCGCGGGACTTCCCGCTGGTGCCGGACGCGGCCATGCGCGGCTACGAGCAGCTCTACCCGGCGCCGCACGGGCTGACCGACGTCACCGCGTACAACCTCAGCCGCTATGTCGGCGCCGGCAACATCATTTCGAGCGCGACCGACCTGAACCGCTTCTTCCACGCGCTGCTCGGCGGCGAGCTGCTGCCGGCCGGCCTGCTCGCGCAGATGAAGACCACGGTCCCGTGGCCCGGCACGAACGGCCGGATCGGCTACGGGCTGGGGCTGATGCACATTTCCCTGGACGGGGTCTGCGGTCCCGGTGCCCCCAGCGTCTGGGGGCACGCCGGGGACGTGCCGGGGTACAACACGTGGAGCATGAGCGACGAGACCGGCACCCGCCGGATCACGGTCGCGTCCAGCCCGGACGTGACGGCGTCCGCTGCCGCGGACGCCGGCCGGACCCTGGTGATGGTGACGGAATTCTGCACCCCGGACCTGCCGGACGCGCAGGCGAACGCGGCGCGGCTCCAGGCGGCGGTCCGCTGACGCCCGGCAGGGTTGTCGTGAGTGGTAAAGCGGGTTAGAACCCGCCTGAACACTCACGACAAGCCGCGTGGGGGAGCGGTGACCGGCCCTTACCCCAGGCTGCCCAGCAGCAGGCGGGCGGCCGTTTTCGCCCCGTCGGTGCGGATTTCGGCGCCCAAGGCCTTCGCCCGCGCGCGGGTTTCCGGGGCCAGTGCCGTTTCGAACGCCGCGGTCAGGGACTCGACCGTCGCCGTCGGGCCGTCGAGAGCCGCGCCGACTTCGCGGGCGGCCACCTGGCCTGCCCAGTACGGGTTGTCCGCCAAGCGGATGGGGACCACCACCTGCGGCACGCCCGCCCGGGCGGCCGTCTGCGTCGTGCCCGCGCCGCCGTGGTGGACCACCGCGGCCAGCTTGCCGAACAGGCGCTGGTGGTTGACGTCGCCGATGGCGAAGCAGTCCTCCACGGCCAGGTCGGCCCAGCCGCGGGAGACCAGCACCCGGTGCCCCTGGGCGCGACTGATCTCCACCGCCCAGCGGGCGATGTCCGGTGCCGGGCTGATGCTGCCGAAACCCACGTAGACCGGCGGCGGGCCCGCGGCCAAGAACGCCTCCAGGCCGGCGGGCAGCGGACGTTCGTCGACCTGTGTCCACGCACCTGTCTGGACCACTTCGAGGCCCGGGGTTTCCGGCCACGGACCCAGAACCGGGTCGGCCGCCAGCCACGGCCGGGCGGAGTAGACGTGGTCGCGGACGTTGCCGACCGGGGGCAGGCCGAGTGCGGCCCGGTGACCGTTGAGCGGCTCGCGGAACTGCTCGTCCACCCGGGTCGGCGTCCAGCTCCCACAGCTTCGTGTTGTCCGCCCCTTCCGGCTCGGGCCACCCCGGCCGGGGTGGCGGCGCGTGGTGCGGCGACGGCAGGTTGACCGCCGCATAAGTCACGTAGACGTAGTGGATGCCCGCGGCTTCGGCGACGGACCGTGCGGCGACCTGCGCCAGGCCGGCCGCCACCAGCACGTCGCATCCGTCGGCCGCGGAAGGGAAAACGTCGAACTGCGTCTCGAGCAGCTCGTTCCGGTACCGGGTCAGCTCCGCCGCCGTCGGCGGGGCCGTCGCGCGCATCAACGCCCGCACCGGCGGCCCGACCGGCACCGAGGCGATTCCGAGGCCGGCCAGCCGTTCCGTGAACTCCTCGTCCGGCGGGACGCACATCCGCACTTCGGCGCCGAGTGCCCGCAGCTGCACCGCCAGTGCCACCAGCGGTTCGACGTCGCCGCGTGTCCCGTACGTGGAAAGCAGCACCCGCATCGGTTGTCCTCTTCGCTTTCTCTTCGGCGATGTGAGCGCTTTCCCCTCGCGCGGAACCGCCTTCGGTGACTACTGTCGAGACGGACAAGGCTCCTGACCGTCAACAGAACTTGAGGGCCACTCGATGCCTGTTTCGTCCGTACCCGCCCCTGATGTTTCGATCATCTTGCCCTGCGCCGGATCGGGAACGCGCTTCGGCGCGCCGTACGCGAAGGAGCTGCATTGCCTGGCCCCCGGGGTCACCGTCCTGGACCGCAGTCTGGAAGCCGTGGTCGATCTGGTGCGAAGTGGACTCACCGTGCGCGTGGTCGTCGTGTTCGGGACGCACAAGCTGGATACGGTGAAGTACCTGGCGCGTTACGCCGGGATGATGCAGCTGGTCTTCGTCTACCAGGACGGCTCGGCCGAACCGGGGCTCGACGGAGCGATCCGGTGCGCTCTGCCGATGACGCGGGGACCGGTGGCTCTCGTGCTTCCTGACATCGTTGTCAGCGACGCCGGCAGCCTGCGCAACGCCCTGCGGCACACGGAGGTCGCGGGGTGGGCGGTGGTCGCCGCCGAGGAGCGGGATCCCGCGGTACTGCGGCAGATGGGCGCGCTGACCGTCGTGGACGGGACTGGCGACGTGCTGGTCAAAGCGGCCGCGGAGAAGCCGGCGGATCCCGCGGGGTTCAACGCGCTCTGGGGCATGGTGGCGGTCGCCGAGGACGAGGCGCACCGGCTGCCCGACGTGGTCGTCAGGGCGGCGGACAGCCCGCTGGCCGGTGCGGTCGCCCTCATGGTGGAGCGGATCGTCAACTACAACACCGCCGAAGGCTGACTCGGTCCTTTGTGGACTTAAGCGAGGAGAAGGATGCTCGACGACGTGATGACGGCGCTCGATACCGTCCTGCCCCGGCTGGCGGCTGTCACCGGTACCCCGGGGGTGGCCGTCGCGGTGGCGACGAGCGACGAGCTGCGGACGGCCGCGACCGGGTTCGCGGACCTGGCCGCGGGCACGCCGATGACCGCCGAGACCCCCGCGCCGGCGGGCTCGCTCACGAAACCCGTGACGGGGCTGGCTTTCCTGCAGCTGGTCGAGGCGGGCGTGGTGGGCCTGGACACGCCGGTCGACGAGGTGCTGCCCGCGGGCCTGCGTGGCCCGGACCCGGCGGCCGTCACGACGGCCATGCTGGCGGCGCACCAGGGTGGCTACTACAGCGACATCGTCACGGCGACGGCGCCCACGGCACCGGCCGAGCCGATCCTCGACTACGTCCGGCGCCGGCACGAGATCGGACGCGCCGTGGAGTACGGCGGGAGGCTGCCGCTGGTGACGGCTCCGGGGCCGTATTCGTACTCGAGTTTCGGCGTCGGGGTGCTGGGCGGCGTCGTCGAGCACATGGCGGGCGAACCGTACGCGGCCCGGGTCCACCGCGAAGTGTTCGCCGCGACCGGGATGACGGCCACGAGCATCGACGACAGCCGTGGCAGCACGGGTTATCTGGCGTTCGGCGACTGGTGCGTGCCGAGCCCGCCCCTGCGTACCGCGGCCTATCCGGGCGTCGGGATGTCCACGAGCGCGGCGGATTTCGCGCGGTTGCTGCAATCCCTGCTGCGCACGGCCCGGGGCGACCGCGGCCTGGTCGGGCCGGACTCGCTGGCGGCGATGGTGACGCCGCGGATCGCGCGTCCGAGCCCGCACGGCGTCCGGTCGTTCTCCGGCTTGACGCTCGAGCTGGCGGACCCGGAGCTGGGCGAGGACTGGTGGTGGGGGCACACAGCGGCGTTCCCGTGGGGATTCTGGTGGGAGGCAAGGGTTTGGCCGCACCGCGACCTGGCGGCGGTGGCGGTGGGCAACCGGTGGGACATGGCCCGGTTCCACAACCCCGCCACGCGCAGCGCGCCTGGCTTGGCGGTCGAATGGGCGGGTCGCTGGGCGGTGTCCGGGGCGCCGGGGAAGCTGCCGGACATGGACGGCAGGCCCCGCTGGACCGGACCCCGGCCCACGGCGGAAAGCTCGCGCTGGATGGGAGTGCTGACCGGCGAACGCACCCACGGCCTGCTGGGCGTGGCGGAACCCTTGCCGGTCACGGCGATGACCGCCGGCGCACGTTCCCTCGGCGACGCGGACCTGGGCGGCTGGGACCCGGAAGCGTTCGCACGCGGCGTGGAGCAGGCCCGCGCGGTGGCCCCGGATCCGGACGCGCTCGGCGTGCTGGGCCGCGAACTCGGCCCGGCGGCGGCGCTGTGGATGCTGGAGTGCGGAGCGTCGAGCGCGGACCTGACGATGCCGGTCGGCTTCTACGCGGGCGCACCACGGTAAGCCCTTGGGGGGCGCAGCCCGGTCTCAAGCGCCCCAATGTGGCGTTCGGTGCGTCCAACGCACCGAACGCCACATTGGGTGCGTCCAGCGCAACCAACGCCACATTGGGGCGCTTGGGACCCGAGAGCGGAAGCGAGGCGGGCGCGGTCAGCGCAACCGGACCTCCAAGGCGACCCGGTGCCGGGCGCGCGGCAGCGGCACCCACGCCGGCTCGGAAACCGGCTCCACCGCGGGAAACCGGTCGAACAGGCTGCGCAGCGCGACCTCCGCCTCCACCTTCGCCAAGGCGACCCCGAGGCAGAAGTGCGGCCCCCAGCCGAACCCCACGCTGCCTTCGCGGCCGCCGTGCTCGGCCTGCCACCGGACGTCCGCGGCGTGCGGGTGGGCGAACTGCGCCGGGTCGCGGTTGGCCGCGCCGAGCACCGCCTGCACCGCGTCGCCCGCGCTGATCCGCACGTCACCGACCACCATGTCCGTTGCCGCGTAACGCAACCGGGCCAGCTGGACCGGGCCGTCCGTGCGGACCAGCTCGCGCACCGCGGCCGGCCACAGCTCGGGCCGGCTTCGCAGCAGCTCTCGCTGGGCGGGATCGCGCATCAGCGCGAGTGCCGCGTTGGCCAGCATGTGCGCCATCGTCTCGTGGCCGGCGAGCACCAGGAACACCACGAGTGCCACGGCGTCGACGTCGGTCAGGTCGTCCTGGGCGACGACCTCGCTGAGCAGGTCTTCCCGCGGTTCGGCGCGGCGGCGGTCCACCAGGGCGTGGCAGTAGGCGAACATCTCGCCGAGCGTCGGCGTGATCCGGGCCGGGTCGCCGTCGACCAGCACCTTGCCCCAGCGGTACCAGTCCGCCCAGTCCGCTTCGGGGACCCCGACCAGTTCGCAGACCACGGCCATGGCCAACGGATACGCGTACTCGTCGAGCAGGTTCGCCGTCGCGCCCAGCCCGTCGAGCAGCTCGTCGACGATCTGCTGCACCCGCGGGCGCAGCGTGGCGACGCGAGTCGCGCCGAAGGCGTGGCTGATGCTGCGACGCAGCCGCGTGTGCTCGGCGCCGTCGAGGCTCAGCAGGCTCGCCCGCAGGTAGGGCAGGTGCTCCGGGGGCGTGCCCAGCGCGAGGAACGCCGCCTCCTGCGTCTGCGCGCCCTGTCCCGGGAGGCCGGTGGGATCGTTGCGCACGGCCGGATCCGACAGCACGGCGCGGACCTCGGCGCTCCCGGTCACCAGCCAGCCCTCCTCGCCGTTCGCCAGCCGGGCCCGGCAGACCGGTGACGCGGCGAGGATGCGGTCGTAGCCGCGGATCGGGTCGTCGAGGACGGCCGGATCGCGGACGTCCACCACGGGTTCGGACGACATGCAGCAGAACTCCTCGAGAAAGACGGGTCAGCCTTTGAGCGGGCCGCCGTTGATCGCGACGCGGTGGCCGAAGCGGGTGTGCGGGTAGTAGTCGTACGTCGCGTGGTGCTGGACGCAGCGGTTGTCCCAGAACACCAGCGTGTTCGGCGCCCAGCGCACGCGGCACGCCAGCATCGGCCGGTTCGGCACGACCGAGAACAGCAGGTCGAGCACCGCCTGGCTCTCGTCGGCCGACAGCTGCGGGATGCGCGAGGTGTAAGCCGGGTTGACGTACAGCAGCGGCCGGTCGGTTTCCGGGTGCCGCACCACCACGGGGTGCTCGCTGACCGGCGGCTCGTAGCCCTCGGGGATCTTGTGGCCGCGGAAGGCGTGCGCGCCGTCGTGGATCGCGGTCAGCCCGGCCAGCAGCTCCTTCAGCTTCGGCGACAGCATGTCGTAGGCGAGGTGCATGTTCGCGAAGAGCGTGTCGCCGCCGCTGCCCGGCTCAGGCATCCGCGTGATGTGGAGCATCGAGCCCAGCGACGGCTCCGCGTCGGCGGTGCCGTCTGCGTGCCAGCCGTTGCCGAACACGTTGGCCGACTCCGGTGCGGTCGCGACTTCGAGGATGTACGGGTCGCCGTGCTCGGGCGGCGGGTTCACCGGGCGCAGCTCGCCGAAGCTCGCGGCGAGGCGCTTGTGGTCTTCCACGCTGATGTCCTGGTCGCGGAACACCAGCACGTGGTGGTCCAGGAACGCCGTCTTGAGCTCGGTGAGCTGTTCGTCGGTCAGCTCCCGGGTCAGGTCGAGCCCGGTGACTTCGGCGCCGAGGACGGGGGTCAGGCCCCGCACCGCCAACGTCCGGTAGTCGCGCGCCGGTCGCGTCGTGATCCGCTTGACGGCGTCGAGTTCGTACTGCTCCATGGTTTCCTTTCCGCTGTGGGTCTCACAGTCCGATGGCCGCGGCCACTTCGGTGACGTGCGGGGCGCGCACGATGCCGTAGTGGGTGGCGGGCAGTTCGTGCCAGTGGCTCGGTTCGGGCAGCAGCGCTCGCCAGCCGTCGCGGCCCGCCACCGGCAAGCCGGGTTCGGCTTCGGCGGCGAGCCAGACGTGGCTGGGTGTCGCGGCCAGGCGGGGCAGGTCGTGCCCGGCCATGCTGCGCAGGTTGGCCCGGCACGCGCGGGCGAGCCGCCGGGCGTGCTCGCCCGCGGTGCCGCCGGAGGCACCCAGCTCGCGCTCGAAGACGGTCTCCAGCTGCGCGTCGCTGTAGTCCGCGGCGCTCGCGCCGGGCGGCGGCGGGTCGATGAGGTGCAGTGCCCGCACCGGCTGCCCGGCCGCCTCGGCCTCGGCGGCCATCCCGGTCGCGACCCAGGCGCCGAACGACCACCCGGCCAGCTGCCATGCGTGCCCGGGGAACCGCGTTCGCATCGCCGTGTAGTAGCGGCGGGCCCGGTCCTCGACGGACCACCCGGGTGGTTCCGGGCGGCTCAGCGCCGGGTCGGCGATCACGCAGACCCCGAGTTCGGGTGGCAGGGCGTCGACGAGCGGCCGGTACGCGTGGACGTCCCCGCCGACGGGGTGCACGAGGCAGACGACTTCCCGCGTCGTCCCTTCGCGCCAGACCTGCACCACGACTTCGCCGGTCTCGGCGGCTTGTTCGAGCTTCGCGAGCAACGCCGACATCGTCACCTCCGGGCCGAGCCAGGCGAGGTCGAGGTCGACGCCGTAGAGGCGTTTCACCGACTCGACGACGTCCAGCAGGGTCAGGGAGTCGGCGCCGAGGTCGTAGAGCGGCACGTCCGGGTCGAGTTCGGCGACGCCCAGGAGGGCGCGGACTTCTTCGGTCAGGTCCGCTCCGGCCGGTTTGGCCCTTGGTGTGGTGTCGCGTTCGTGGAAGCCGCGAGCGGCTTCGAGGCCGGTTGTCGCGATCAGGAGCTGTGGGAGGCCCGTCCCCAGCGCGCGGGCGAAGGTGCGTCGGCCCTCGTCGTCGCTCAGGCCGACGGCGAGGTGGGCCTGGTGCCGGGCATCGGTTTCCAGGGCCGTGACGGCCATGCCGCTGTCGCGCCAGACGTCCCAGCCGAGGGAGAGCCGGGCGGTCGGGCCGTCGCGGTGGGCGAGCGCGTCGAGGAACCCGTTGGCGGCGGCGTAGTCGAGCTGGCCGGTGCCGCCGAACTGCGCCGACAGCGACGAGCAGTAGACGGCGAGCTCGGGTCGATCGCGTTCGATGAGCCGTTCCACGAGGAGGGCGGCGGCGAGTTTGACGTCTTGCGTGCCTTCGCCTCGGGTGGCGATGAGGCCGCCGGTCGGCGTCCCGGCCGCGTGCACGATTCCGGTGAGGGGACCGGGGATCTCGTCGACGGTGACGGTCGTGAGGTCGGCGGCCAGCAGGTCGACGCGGTCGGCCCACGGTTTGAGCGCTTCGGGCAGGTGGGGGTGGCGCGCGAGCAGGATGACGCGGCCGGCGGTGCGGGTCAGCAGTTCCTCGGCGACGGCGGTCCCGATACCGCCGGTGCCCCCGAGGACGAGGTGGGTTCCGTCGTGGACGACGGGCTCGCCGGCGGTGGCCGGAGCGCTGTCTCGGACCCACCAGAACCCGGTTCGGAGGGCGACGCGCTCGGGCGGGGTCGGCCCGGTGAGCAGGTCGGCGAGGAGGTCCAGGCCGGGGCCGGGGAGGTCGGCCCAGTGGCCGGGCACGCCGGTTTCCTGGGGACCGACGGCGGTGATCCCGGCGAGCAGCCCGGCCTCGGGGCGCGTGACGGCCGTGGTGGCGGCTGCGGCGCCGGCGGAGATCCACCATGTCCTGAGTGGACGGTCGCGGACGGCCCGCAGCAGGGCGGCGGGGGTGTCGACGCAGGCCCATTGCGCCCGATTCAGCGACTCTTCGCCGACCGGTCCGGTGATGCCGAGGGGGAGGGTGTGGAGCCAGTCGATTTCCCGGTCCGGCAGCGCATCCAGTACCTGACGCAGGTGCGCGGTGTCGGCGGGGTCGGCTTCGAAGGAGCCGGGGCTTCGGCGGGCAAAGTGGTCCGCCGCGTGAACCCGGACGACGCGCGCGTAGGCGGCGTCGAGGGCCGGCGCGTCAAGCGGGCCTTCGCCGGAGATGACGAGGATGCGGTCGGTCCGGGCTGCGGTCGTTGCCCGCCGCAGGCGGACCCAGGTGGGCTGGTGGAGCCATTCGCTTTCGGGCAGCCGGGTGGTGGTGGCCCGCCGCGGGAAGTCGAAGTCCCGCGCGGCGAAGGCGGGCGGCGGGAAGTCCCACGGCGCGGGGGCGGGGGAGCTGTCCCAATCGACGGAAGCGCCTGCCAGCCACGCGGTGGCGAGTTCGGCAGGCGGTCCCGCTGTAGTGAATGACTCATTCATGTCACCGGACGACTGGAATGAGTCATTCACTACAGCGACGGAGCCGGTGCCACGGGGGGCGATCTCCCGGGGCTCGGCCGTGCGCAGCCACGCGACTGCCTCGGCCGCGTCCTCGCAGGCCGCCGCCAAGCGCCAGGGGCCTTCCCGGCGGCCCGACTGCAAGTGCCGGAGTACGTCCACATAGGACCCCGGATGCGCCGTCAGATATTCCGCCACCCGAGCCGCCTCGAGACGCAACGCGGCCGCGCTGCGCGCCGAAAGCACCAGGCACCGCGACGGATCCGGGCGCGCGGGCGATACCGGGCGGACCGACTCCAGCACCACGTGCGCGTTCGTCCCGCCGATGCCGAAGCTGCTCACCCCCGCCACCCGCGGGCCCGCGGGCCACGGTTCGGCGGACGTCGGCACCCGGAACGGACCCAGGTCCAACGCCGGATTGGGCACGCGGAAGTCCACCGTCGGCGGCAGCACGCCGTGGAACACCGCCAAGGTCGCGCGGATCAAGCCCACCACCCCGGCCGCCGCGCCCAGGTGGCCGAGCTGGCTCTTCACCGAGGACAACGCGCAGCCCACCGAATCGGGCATCGCCTCGCGCAGGGCCGCCACCTCGATCGGGTCGCCGAGGCGGGTGCCGGTTCCGTGCGTCTCCACGTAGCCGACGTCGGCGCCCGGGCGCCCGGCCCGCCGGAGAGCGGCCCGGATCGCCTCGCGCTGCCCCGCCGGCGACGGTGCGCTGTAGCCCTGCTTCACCGCGCCGTCGTTGGTCAGGGCCGAGCCCGTGATCACCGAGTACACCGTGTCGCCGTCACGACGAGCCGCCGAAAGCGGCTTCAGCACCACCACGCCGACGCCGCTCGCGCCCACCGTGCCGTCCGCGTCGTCGCTGAACGGGCGGCAGTGGCCGTCCGGCGAAAAGATGTGCTGCGGCCGGTACCGGTAGCCCCCGGCCAGGGTGACGTCGACGAGCACCCCGCCCGCCAGCATCACCTCCGCCTCGCCGCCGCGCAGCATCCCCGCCGCCTGGTGGACCGCGACCAGCGAACTCGAGCACGCCGTCTGCGTCGTCAGCGCCGGACCGGTCAGGTCGAGGTGGTACGCCACCTTCGTGGCCAGGAAGTCCTTCTCGTGGTGCAGGGCCAGCTGGAAGCCGTCCGGCAGCGCGGACGGGTCGGCTTCGCGCAGCATTTGCTGGAAGTACGTGTTCTCGCCACAGCCCGCGATCAGCCCGACGCCGGCACCCGACGTGATCCCGGCGTGCGACAACGCCTCCACACACGCCATCAGCAACTGCCGTTGCTGCGGGTCCATCAGCGCCGCGTCGCGGTGGCTGATCCCGAAGTGCTCCGGGTCGAACGCCAGGGGATCGTCCAGGAGGCTGCGCGCACCGACCAGGCCGTCGGCGGCCGGGAACTCCTCGATGCCGCGGCGGCCGGAAACGACCAGGTCCCAGAACGCCGCCAGGTCCCGCGCGCCGGGCAGCCGCACCGCCATGCCGACGACGGCCACCGGCTCGTCGGCGGCGGGCCGGGAAGTCAAGGTGGCCGCAGCCGGGCCGCTTTCGAGGTGCCGCGTCAGGTCCCGGAGCGTGACGTGCTCGAAGAGGTCCGCCACGGTGAACCGGTACCCCGCCTCCGCGCAGCGCAAGTGGAACCGCATCAGCGACAGGGAACTGGCACCGGCGGCGAAGAACGTCTCGTCCGGACCGATCGGCGCGCCGGTCACCTCCTCGAACAGCGCCGCCAGCTCGCTCGACGGCCGGGCCGCCGTCCGCTGGAGGTCCGTTCCCGCCGCACGGGCCGCGGCGTCCCGGTCCAGCTTCCCGCTCGGCGTGCGCGGCAGGGCGTCGACGACGCGGAAGCGGTCGACCCGCGCGTGCGGCGGCAGCAGCGGCCGCAGGAAATCCGTCAGCTCGGAAGCCGCCGGAGTCCGGCGGCACTCCAGGAACGCGGCCAGCCGGTCATCCCGAACCGCGACGACCGCGTTGACGACGTCGGGGTGCCGCAGCAGCGCGGCTTCGACCTGCCCGAGTTCCAGGCGGTGCCCGCTGAGCTTGACCTGCCGGTCGGCGCGGCCGTCGAAGTGCAGCAGCCCGGCGCGGTCGAAGTGCGCGAGGTCGCCGGTGCGGTAGTACAGCTCCGGCAGCTCGGCGAACTTCTCCGGAGCCGTTTCGCCGAGGTAGCAGCGGTTCGCCGCGAGCCCGCCGATGAGCAGCTCGCCGACCTGGCCCGGCGGCAAGGGCGCCCCCGCGGCGTCGGCGATCCGCAGGACCGCGTTCGCCACCGGACGGCCGATGGCGGGCCGGTCCGGCCAGTCCGCCGGATCGCCGTCGAGGGTCAGCGCGCTGACGACGTGGGTTTCGGTCGGCCCGTAGTGGTTGTGCAGGCGCGCGCCGGGCAGCCCGGCGAACCACCGGCGGATCGCCGGGGTGCACACCAGCTGCTCGCCGGCGGTGATCACGTCCCGCAGCCGCGACGGGTACCGCCCGAGCCGGACGCCGTGCTCGGCGAGCAGCTGCAACGCCACGTACGGCAGGAAGATCCGTTCGATGCCGGCGGATTCCAGCTGGGTCAGCAGTGCTGGGACGTCGTGGCGCCATTCCGGGCGGATCAGGTGCAGCCTGCCGCCGCCGCAGAGGGTCGTGAAGATTTCCTGGAACGACACGTCGAACGACAGCATCGAGAACTGCTGGGTCGCCGCGGGCGGCGCGTCCTGCCACTGCAGCAGGTTGGCCAGGGTGCGGTCCGGGACGCGCACGCCCTTCGGCACGCCGGTCGAGCCCGAGGTGAACAGCGTGTAGAGCGGACGTCCGGTGTGCCGGGCGGGGACGTCCGGCACCGGCTCGTCGGTGAGCGTGACGAACCGCCGCTCGATGTCCGTGTCGAACATTTCGCCGGGGGCGAGCAGGACGCAGCGCGGCCGGGCCCGGTCGAGCATGTCGCGCAGCAGCTCCGGCGGGTACGCGGGGTCGAGGGGCACGGCGGTGATGTTCAGCCGCGCGAGGGCGAGGAGCGCGACGACGTGCTCGGCCGACGGCCGGAAGTACAGCGCGATGTCGGTGGCGTCGCCCGGCAGGGTGGCCGCGAGCCGGGCCGCGTGCGCGTCCAGCTCGGCGTAGGTCAGTGTCGTGTCGCCGGTCAGCGCCGGGGCGCCGGGCGTCCGCGCGACCTGACGCGCGAAGCCTTCCGCCACGGTTTCCCACGTCAACTCGGCAAAGTGACCACGGCCGTGGTCGCGACGGTCCGGAGTCCGGGCGTCGCCGTGCAAGGCGCGGTCGAAGACTTCGCCGAGGGCTGCCGCTTCGGCTTCGGTGAAGTGGCCTTCGCCGTACTCCCACAGGCAGTCGAAGCCGTCCAGCCGTTCGACGACCGACAGCGTCAGCGCGCACTTGGCCTCGGCCGCCTCGATCCACTGTGGACTGATCGAGCAGCCGGGCAGGCGCAGCGCGCCGAAGTCGGTGTTCTCCAGGACGAACAGGTAGTCGAAGGCCGCATACCCGGGGTCGAGGTCGGCGAACGCGACGTCCTGGTGGTCCAGTGCCGCCCCCGCGGCCTCGCCGAGCCGCCGGACCTGGGCGCCCAGGTCCTCGTCCGGGTCCACGGAAAGCGGCAGCCGCACGGTGTTGGCGAACATCCCGACGCTGTCCTCGAACGCCCGCACCGGCCGGTTCGCCACCGGGGCGGCGATCCGGGGCCGGGTCCGCCCGGTCACCGCGTAGAGGCTCCAGGCGAACACGCCGAGCAGGAGCTGGAAGCGGGTGAGGCCCAGTTCGGCAGCCCACTCGTCGACGCGCTCGCGGCCGATGCGAGTCGTGTGCAGGCGCCCTGCCAGAGACGCCTCACCGAGGCGCTCGGCGTCGTCGAAGCGGCCGGTCAGCTGGGCGCGATAGCCGGTGGAGGTGAACCAGCGGGACTGCCACGCGGCGAAGTCGAACAGTGTGTGCGCGTCCGGCCGCGGTTCGGCGCCGGACAGTTCCCGGAACAGGATGTTCAGCGACCAGCCGTCGACCGCGATGTGGTGCAGGCACAGTAAAAAGGTGCCATCGGGTCGCCAGGCCGTCCGCATCAGCCGACCCGAGGCGAGATCGAAGGGCGCGGTGAAGAAGTCCTCGGCGGGCTCGGTCCACGGGTCGTACGGCGCCTTCGCCACCTGCCGCAAGCCGTCGGGAGTCGCCTCGAACGCCGTCCGCAGTGCGGGGTGCCGCTCTACCAGAGCCCGCACGTCCCGGCGCAGGGCATCGACGTCGGGGTCGCCGGTGACCTGGAACGCGAGGGGCACGTGGTACGCCGTGGAAGCCGGATTCCGTTGCTGCAGCAGCCAAAGCCGCTGCTGCTCGCTGGTCGCCGGGGCCGACGCGGCGGTCGTCGGCGGGCCTGGTTCCGGGTACGCCGCGCGCCCGGCCGCGGAGACGGCAGCGGCGAGGTCGGCGAACGTCCCGCGTTGCACGACCGAGGGCGCGAGGTCCGCGCCCCAGCGTTCCCGGATCGCGAACCGCAGCCGCAACGCCTTCAGCGAGTCGCCCCCGGACCGCAGCCACGTGTCGCCGGGATGAAGATCCGGGACGTCGAGAGTCTCCGTGACCACGGCTAGGACTTCGCGCTCCCACGCGGTCGCCTCGCCGCCGGTGTCCGGCCGCCACGGTGAAAACCCGCCGGCCAGCAACGCGGCTTCGTCGACCTTCCCGTTCGCGTTCCGCGGCAGCTCGTCGACGCGGAACACGTGGTGGGGCCGCATGTAGGCCGGCACTGTCTCGCTCAGGTGCGCCTCGAACGCGTCGTAGGACAGCTCGCCCGCCACGACGAAGGCGAGCAGCTCCGCCGTGGCCGCCCGGCGCACGGCCACGTGCACCTGCCGGATCTCCGGGTGGGCCAGGAGCCGCTGCTCCAGCTCGCCCGGCTCGATCCGGAACCCGCGGACCTTCACCTGCCGGTCGGTGCGCCCGACGTAGGCGTACCGGCCGCCCGGCAGCACGCGGACCAGGTCGCCGGTGCGGTAGAACCGCGCGCGGCCTTCGTCCAGCCACGGCAGCCGGACGAACCGCTGTCCGGTCTCCGCGGGCAGGCCGCGGTACCCGAGGGCGACGCCCGCCCCGGAGATGTACAGCTCGGCGACCTCGCCTTCGGCGGCCACGCGCTCGTCCGGCGTCACCGCGACCGCGCCGGTGCCCGGCAGCGGACGGCCGATCGGCACGACGTCGCCGTCGAAGCCCCGCGGGATGGCGTAGCTGAGCGCGAACGTCGTCGTTTCGGTCGGGCCGTAGCCGTTCTGCAGCCGCGTCGGCGACTCGGGGTTGGCCTGGTACCAGCGGCGGATCAGCGGGGCGTTGAGCTGCTCGCCGCCGATGACGACCCGGCGCACGGTGGCGAAGCTCCCCGGCACGGCCTCGGCGACCGCGTTGAACAGCGTCGCGGTCACGAACATCGTGTCGACTCGCTCCCGGACGAGCGCGCCGGCGAACGCCCGCGGGTCGCGGACGGTCTCGTCGTCGAGGATCACGCACGTGCCGCCGGTCAGCAGCGGCACCCACACCTCGAAGCTGATCGCGTCGAAGGCGGGGTTGGCCAGGCAGGCGAACCGGGTGCCGATGTCGAGCCAGCCGGGTTCGGCCAGCCGCAGGATCCCGGCGTCGCGGACCTCGACGCCCTTGGGCCGCCCGGTCGTGCCGGAAGTCGAGAAGAGGAACGACGCCGGCGCGGGTTCGGCGGGCGTGCCCGCTTCCGCGGTCCCGGACAGAAGCTCGGCTGGAGTGCTGCCGGGCAGTTCGTCACTGACGACGGCGGCCGCGCCCGCGTCGGCGAGGATGACGTCGCGGCGCGCGGGCGGGCTCTGCCGGTCCAGCGGCACGACCTGGCCGCCGAGGCGCAGGATGCCCAGCATCACCTGGACCAGCTCCGCCGAGCGGGGGAGGGCGACGGCGACCGCATCACCCGGGCGGATCCCGCGGCGGGACAAGGCTTCCGCGACGGCGGCGGCACCCGCGTCCAGCTCGGCGTAGGTGAGGCGGCGGTCGCCGTCGGACACGGCGAGGGCGTCCGGGTGCCGCAGGGCCCGGTCGTGGACGCGGCGGGCGATCGAGGTCATCGGGCCGCCAGCTCGGCCGTGATGAGCTTGGCGACCAGCGGCAGTGCGTCGCTCTCCAGCATGTCCCAGTGCCCGCAGTCCGCGGGGACCACCTCGAACCCGCCGCGGGCGCGCCGGCGCCAGAACTCCGCGGTGCCGGGGATCGTGTCTTCGCCGACGGCCTGCACGAACACCACTCGCGCCGCCGTCTCGCCGGGATCGTGCTCCCGCGCGGTCAACCGGTTGTGGTTGTACGTGCGGTGGTAGCGCTCGATCTGCGCGTCCTCGATCCCGGGGTACATCCCGTTGAAGCGGACCAGTTTCTCGCGGAACTCGGCCGCCGACACCGGCTCGATCGCCGCCCGCGCGGCCGGGTCGTCGGTGGCGGTGGTGTCGAGCAGGACGATGCTGACGCGCGGGTGGTGCTCCGCGAGCCGGCGCCCCATCTCGTACGCGACCAGGCCGCCATAGGAAAGTCCACAAAGGACCAAAGTCTCGTCCGGTCGCGGGTCGACGAGCAGCAGGTACTCCTCGGCCATCGCCTCCACGCTCGGCAGCGGCTCTTCACCGGCGTTGAGCCCGGGGGACTGGATCCCGACGACACCGGCGTCGTCGGGCAGCAAAGCGCTGAGCGGCAGGTAGCAGAACGCCGTGCCACCGGCCGGGTGCACGCAGACGACGCGGGTCTCGCCGTCGCCGCGGCGGAACTCGATCAGGTTGCCGCCGCGCGGTGGGCTGCCCGCCCGCAGCAGCGCCGCCTGCGCCTCGATGGTCGGGTGCAGGATGACGTCCCGCAGCGGCAGCTCGCACCCGAACTCCGCGCCGATGGCGTGGGCCAGCTTGATCGCCGAGATCGACGTGCCGCCGACGTCGAAGAAATCGTCCGAGACGCCGATCGCGGGGTGCAGCAGAAGGTCTCGCCAAATCCGCAGCAGTGCCAGTTCGACCTGGTCGCGCGGGGCGGCGGTGTTGACCGGGTTGTTCGACGCGCTCGTCCGGGCGTGCGCCAGCACGGCGTCGCGGTCGAGCTTGCCGCTGCGGCTCAAGGGCAGCCGGTCGAACTCGGCGAACACCGACGGGATCATGTAGTCCGGCAGCCGGTCGGCCAGCACGGCCCGCCACTCGTGCGCGGTCCGGCCACCGCCGCCCGCGACACCGGCGACGAGCCGCGGCTCGCCCTCGCGGTCCACCAGCACGGCGGCCTCCCGGACACCGGGCACGGCCAGCAGCGCGGCCGTCACCTCGCCGGGCTCGATGCGGAACCCGCGCAGCTTGATCTGGTCGTCGCGGCGGCCCGCGTACTCGGCTTCGCCGCCGGGGAGCCATCGAGCGAGATCACCGGTGCGGTACATCCTCTCGCCGGGCACGAACGGGTCCGCGACGAACCGTTCGGCGGTCAGCCTGGGGCGGTTCAGGTAGCCGCGGGCCAGGCAGTCACCGGCCAGGAAGACCTCGCCCGCCACGCCCGGTGGCACCGGGCGCAACCGCTCGTCCAAGAGGTACAGCCGCGACCCGGGCAGCGGCCGCCCGATCGGCGCCGGGCGGTCCCGGGGCTCCGGGTCGAAGTGCGCGGTGGCGTAGAGCGTGGCTTCGGTCGGCCCGTAGCCGAAGCAGATCCGCAGGCCCGGCAAGGCCGCGGCGAACCGGGCGAGCGCCGCCTCCGGCAGCGGTTCCACGCCGGTCAGCAGCTGCCGCAGCGCGAGTCCGTGGAGGCGCGTGGGGTCTTCGTCGATCCACCGGATGTAGGCCGGCGGCAGGAACGCCTGGACGACTCGGTGGTCTCGCAGCCACGCCAGCAAGGCCGCGGGGTCCGGCCGGACGTCCTCGGGCACGACGTGCAGCACGGCGCCGGTGGTCAGGGGCAGCAGCAGTTCGTGCACCGAGGCGTCGAAGCCGATGCTCGACCACGCCGATGTCGCTTCGCCGGGTGTCGCGCCGAAGCGGTCCAGCCACTGGTCGAAGAGGGCGAGGACGCTGTGGTGGGTCACGGCGACCCCCTTGGGCCGCCCGGTCGACCCCGACGTGTAGATCACGTAGGCCGTCTCGCGGGGGTCGCTCGCGACCGGTCTCCGGGTCTCGTCGCCTTCGGCCTCGAGATCGGTGACGTCGTCGCCCAGGACCAGCACCGGGCGCGCGTCCTCGACCATCGCCGCCCGCCGGGCGGCCGGCTGGGCCGGGTCGAGCGGCAGGTAGGCGGCGCCGGTCTTCAGCACGCCCAGCACCGCGACCACCAGCTCGGCCGACCGTCCACTGTGGATCGCCACGACGCCGCCCGGCCGGGCCCCGCGGCGGCGCAGGGCGTTCGCCAGCTTCGTGCTGCGGCGGTCCAGCTCGCGGTAGGTGAGGGCCCGGTCGTCGCAGACGAGAGCGGCCGCGTCCGGGGTCGTGTCGGCGTGGGCGGCGAACCGCTCGACGAGCCCGCCGGGACGCCGTCGCGGACGCGGACCGGTGCTCCAGGCGGTGAGGATCTCGCGGCGTTCGGCTTCGTCGAGGAGCTCGTAGCTCGCGATGCCGGCGTCCGGTCGCGTGGCCAGCTGGTCGAGCAGCCGGACGAGGTACCGCGCGTACCGCTCGGCGGTGGTGTGGCCGAACAGGGCGACGGCGTAGTCGAGGTGCCCGAGGACGTCGCCGTTCTCGTCGGCGAGACCGAGGGCGAGGTCGAACTTCGCCGGGGCGTGCTCGACGTCGAGGGCCTCGACGGCCACGCCCGGCAGCTCCAGCAGGTCGTGCATGGTCGGCACCCAGGCGAACATCGTCTGGAACAGCGGGGTGTGTGCCGGGCTGCGCGGCGGGTTGACCAGCTCGACGACCCGTTCGAACGGCAGCTCGACGTGGTCGATCGCGCCTCGAAGAGCCGCGCGGACCTGCTTGAGCAGGACGGCGCCGGTCGGGGCGCCCGCGAGATCGGCGCGCACGGCCAGGGTGTTGACGAAGAACCCGATCGTGTCGGGGTACTCGCCGCCGGCGCCGCGGTTGGCCGCAGGCACGCCGACAACGATGTCAGTTTGTGCGGAAAGCCGGGAAAGCAGGATGAACCAGCAGGTCAGGATGGTGGAGTAGAGCGTGACGCCGTGCTCGCGCGCCACCGCCTTCAGCCTCGCGGTCAGCTCTGGGCCGAGGGAGACCGGCACCCGGGCGCCGCGGTAGTCCTGCCGGGCCGGGCGTGGCCGGTCGGTCGGCAGCTCCAGCACCGGCGGCACGCCGTCGAGCCGGTTCCGCCAGTACGCCTCGTGCGGAGCCGGGCCGTCGCCCGCGAGCCAGTCCTGCTGGGCCCGGGAGTGCTCGCGGTAGGGCCGCGCCGGCGGCAGGTCCGCCGGAACACCGCTCAGTTGAGCGGCGTAGAGGACGCCCAGCTCGCGCAGCAGCAGGGTGCGCGACCAGCCGTCGAAGACGACGTGGTGGACGGTGATCAGCAGGACGTGGTCCTCGCCGCCGTCCCGGAACTGTCGGTGCTCCCCGGTAGCGTGGAAACCGGGGGGCGGCGCCCCGGCCAGCAACCGCGCCCGGGCCAGCGGCGCCCGCGTCAGGTCGAAGGGCTCGAACGCAGCGGTGCGCCGCAGCTCGGCCGCTTCACCCGGCCCGGCGACCTCGGTGACCTCGCAAGGAAACCCGTGACCGGCGGGTTCGACGATCTGCACCGGCTTGCCGTCTTCGACGACGATCCGGGTGCGCAGGGCTTCGTGGCGGTCGGCGAGGGCGTCGAGGGCCCGTTGCAGCGCCTCGCGGTCCAGTGGTCCCCGCAGGGCGAAGGCCATGGTCTCGTTGTAGGCCGGTCCGGCCCCGTCCAGCTGGGAGACGGTCCAAAGGCGCTGCTGACCGGACGACAGCGAAGCGGACACTCGCATCGAGGACGGCCTTTCCGGGCGGGGCGGGCGAACCGGTACTGCTTTGTGCCGTCGCAGCCGAGGTCGGGGAAACGCTCTCTGTCTGTCCGGACAGTTAACACCACACCATCGGGTGAAGACGAGGGGTGACGGAAGTTTGCCCGGAAGTCCCTCGGCCCTTCCCGCTCGTGACCGGCCTCAAGCCGTGAACTCGGTGTCCGGCAACGGCAACACGAGCCGGAAGCAGGCACCTTCCCCGGCCGCGGTCTCCAGTTCGACGTCACCGCCGTGGGCGCGGGCCAGGGAACGGGCGATGGCGAGCCCCAGCCCGGCGTCGGCACCGGGCGTGCGGGTCCGGGAACGGTCGGCCCGGTAGAAGCGGTTGAAGACGCGGCTCGCCTGCTCGGCAGCCATGCCCGGTCCGTCGTCGGCCACCTCGAGCACGGCTCGGCCGTCCACCGTGCCGACCCCGATGCGAACGGGGGTGCCCGCCGGGGTGTGGGCGGCGGCGTTGCCCACGAGGTTGGTGACGACCTGGCGCAGCCGGGCCTCGTCGGCGTCGACCGGCGCCGGGCCGGGCAGTTCGGCGCCGCCCGGCCCGGTCAGGGAAACGTCGCGGGCCGGGTCGAGGGCCCGCAGGTCGTGCCGGGCGTCGACGGCGAGGGTGCGCAGGTCCATCGGAGCCCGGTCGAGCTGCTCTTCGGGGGCCTCGTCGAGCTGGGCGAGCAGCAGCAGGTCCTCGGTCAGCGCGGTGAGCCGGGTGGCTTCGCGGTCGATGCGGCGCATCGCATCGTCCACATCGGACTGTTCCGGCAGTGCCCCCATCCGGTAGAGCTCCGTGGAACCCTTGATGCCGAACAGCGGCGTGCGCAGTTCGTGGCTGACGTCCGAGACGAAGGTCCGCATCCGCGCCTCGGACGCGGCCCGGTCGGCGAACGCGCGTTCCAGGTGACCGAGCATGGTGTTGAGCGACGTCGCGAGGTGCCCGATCTCCGTGCCGGGCGACGCGAGGACCGGGACGCGCCGGGTGAGGTCGCCGCCGGCGATCGCCGCGGCCGTGTGCTCGATCCGGCGCAGCGGGCGCAAGCCCCGGCCGAGGGCGAACCAGCCGGCCGCGGTCAGCACGACCAGCAGCGCGGCGCCGGTGACCAGGCTGCTCGTCCGCAGCTGGGCGATCGTGGCGTCGGCTTCGGCGAGCGGCGCGGCCGAAACGACCGTCCCGGCCCAGCGGACGGCCGGGCGGGCGACGGCCCGCCAGCGCTGCGACCCGTCGGCGGCGTCGAGGTCGACGGCCGTCCCGTCGGCCGGGACCGTGCGCAGCGCGTCGATCGGCGGCAGCGCAGCACTGCCCACCCGCGAGGAGTGGAGGCCGCCCGCCAGCGCGCCGCCCTGGGCGAAGTACACGACGTACGGGGTGCCGAAGAGCTCCAGCGCGGGGTCGACGAGATCGGGCCGCACGGCGGGGCTCGCGGCCGGGGGCGGCCCCGCCGCCCGGGAGACGAGCTCGGTCATCGAGCGCAGCTGGCCGTCGAGCCGGTCGAGCTGGAAGCGTTCCAGCTGATCGGAGACCAGCGCGCCGATGAGGGTCAGGCCGGCCAGCAGCAGGCCCGTGGTGAGCAGCAGCAGCCGGGCCCGCAGGGAAAGCCGCCTTACGGCCGCGGCTCCCGCAGCACGTAGCCGACGCCGTGCACGGTGTGGATGAGCTTCGGCTCCCCGGTGTCGATCTTCCGCCGCAGGTAGGAGATGTAGGTGTCGACGATGCCGGCGTCGCCGCCGAAGTCGTCGCGCCACACCCGGTCGAGGATCTGCGCCTTCGACACCACCCGCCCGGCGTTCTCCATCAGGTAGCGCAGCAACCGGAACTCGGTGGCGGACAGGCGGACAGCCTGCCCGGCGCGCGTCACCCGGTGGCCTTCGGCGTCGAGCGCGAGCGCGCCCACCGTGAGCACGGCCGCCGGGTGGCCCGCCGTCCGGCGGAGGATCGCGCGGATCCGCGCGATCAGCTCCGCCAGGTCGAAGGGCTTCGTGACGTAGTCGTCGGCACCGAGGGAGAGGCCGGTGATCTTGTCGGACTGGCGGTCACGCGCAGTCAGGAACAGGACGGGCACCGCGCTGTGGCCGGAGCGTCGTTCGCGCAGCCGCCGGACCACCTCGAAGCCGTCCATGTCCGGCAGCATGACGTCCAGCAGCACCAGGTCGGGCGGCTCCGCGGTGGCCGCGGCGACGGCTTCCCCCGCCGTCGCCGCGGAGGTCACCCGGAAGCCGGCGAACCGCAGCGCGGCGGAGAGCAGCTCGCGGACGGTGGCCTCGTCGTCCACCACCAGCAGCCGGGAGGTCATCGCTTCCATGCCCGCGAGGATACGGAGATCCCGTCGGCGAGCAGGGAGCCCGCGAAGCCCGCCACGGCGCCGCCCGCGAGCCCGGCCACCAGTGAGAGCAGCGGGTTCGCCGTCACCTGCACGCCCAGGACGGGGAGCGACATGCCGAACGCGGAGACGCCGACGTCGAGGGAAACCCGCGACAGCAGCGTGACGACGGCGAGCGTCGCGCCTGCCACGGGACCGAGCCGTACGGCGCTCGCGACGGCCCGGCGCAGCGGGTCGCCGGGCCGGTGGCTCCGCAAGGCGATGCCGCAGGCGAGCAACAGCGCCGCCGCCACCCAGGACAACGGGCCGCCCGGCGAGAAGTCCGGCGCGCAGGAGAGCGGCCCTGCGGAGCTGATCGTCCACGGCACACCGAGCCCCGCCAGCACGGCTCCCGCCACGAGCTGGGGGAGGACGAGCAGGACGGCCCCGGCCGCCGCCGCGCCGCCTGCCGTCCACGCGGCGGCCAGGCACAGCAGGGCGATGCCGCTCGCAAGCCACCCCACCGCCCGCAGCTTCCCGGCGACGACCGGAAAACGCGTGACGAGCCGACACACCCCGACCACCACGAACGCCCAGACCACCGCGCCCGCCACCGCCGGCGCGACAGCCACGGAAAACTCGCCCGAGACGGGCAGGCGCCGCGAACCACCGTTCCGCACACAGCTGCCGGTCGTGATGCCGTCCGGCAGTGACAGCTTTCCTTGTGCCGCCAAGGCGAACGCGGCAAGCCCGGCCGCGAAGGCCGCTGCCGCGACGGCTCCGCGGACCAGGAGCCCGTCCTCGCGGCGGCGCAGCAGCACCCATCCCAGGACCGCCGCGCCCGCCAGGGAAACCCCCAGCGGCAGCAGGTGGAGGCTGCCTCGCACGGCGACCGGGAGCCCGCCCGCCGGGGCCGCGCCGATGTCCGCCGTGCCGCCCGCGGCCAGCGCGACGACCGCCGCGGTCAGCGCGCCGAACCCGCCGGCGCGGCCGGCACCGAGCAGCGCCAGTCCGGCCGCGGCGACCCCCGCCATGGCGAGCAGCGCGGCGCCGGCCGCGCCCAGGCCCCGGCCCACCTCCCGCATCACACGTCCCGCCGCCGGAAGACCACGAACGCGGCGGCCAGCACGGCGGCGACCCCGAGGCACATCCCGGCCAGGTTCAGCCACGGGTGCGGGAAGTCCGGGTCGGGCACCGTCTTGAAGACCGCGGCCGCGCCGAGCGTCGGCCAGTAGAAGAGCAGGCCGTGCAGCCACGCCGGGAAGAGGCCGGCGAAGCCGGGCACCAGGAAGACGATCCCGACCAGGGTGGCGAGCGCGCCCGCCGTCGCGCGCATGATCGTGCCCAGCCCGACCGCGAGCAGCGCGATCGCCGCGAGGTAGAGCCCGCCACCGGCCACGGCGGAGAGCACGCCGGCGTCGCCGAGCCGTGCGTGCGGCACGCCGTGGGCGGCGAGGACGGCCTGGCCGGCGAGGAAGGCGCCGAACATCAGCAGCTGCCCGGCCACCACGGCGACGGCGACGGCCACGGCAACCTTGGCCGCCAGCAGCCGGTGCCGCCGGGGCGTCGCGGTCAAGGACGTCCGGATCAGGCCGGTCGCGTGCTCGGAGGTGACGACCAGGATGCCCAGCACCCCGATGATGAGCTGCGCGACGATGTACGACGTCAGGCTGCGGCCGGTCGGATCCCAGGGGTCGTCGCCCGGGTACTGCTTCGCGGCGGCGTTCATCGCGAGGACCGTGATGCCGAGCCCGACCGCGAACAGGCACGCGAGCGTGTACCAGGTGGAGCGCAGGCTGCGGAGCTTGATCCACTCCGCGTGGACCGAGTGGGCGAAGGAGACGCTCATGCGGTGACCCCCTGGTAGTCGACGCTGTCCTTGGTCAGTTCCATGAAGGCGTCCTCCAGCGAGACGCGCTGCGGGGTCAGCTCGGCGAGGGCGACGCCGTGGTAGGCGGCGAGTTTGCCGATCTCCGCACTCGTCATGCCGGAGACGACGAGTGCGGCCTCGGCGCCGTCCCGCACGGTGGCCCCGGCGGTGGCCAGCAGGCGCGCGAAGCCGGGATCGGGCGTGCGGACGAGCACGGTGCCCTCACCGCGCACGAGCTCGCTGACGGCGGTGTCGGCGACGAGCTTTCCCCGGCCGATGACGACCAGGTGGTCGGCGGTCTGCGCCATCTCGCTCATCAGGTGGCTGGACACCAGCACCGCGCGGCCCTCGCCGGCGAGGGAGCGCATGAAGTCCCGGACCCAGCGGATCCCTTCGGGGTCGAGGCCGTTCACCGGTTCGTCGAAGATCAGCACCCGCGGGTCGCCGAGCAGGGCCGCCGCCAGGCCGAGGCGCTGCCGCATGCCGAGGGAGAACCCGCCCGCCCGCTTGCCGGCCACGCCCGCCAGCCCGGTCCGGGAGAGCACCTCGCCGACCCGGCGCCGGGGGAGGCCGTTGCTCACCGCGAGCGCCAGCAGGTGGTCGCCCGCCTTCCGGCCACTGTGGACGGCACCGGCGTCGAGCAGCGCGCCCACCTCGGTGAGCGGCACGGGCAGGTCCCGGTAGCGGCGCCCGCCGATGGTGACCGAGCCCCGGGTCGGCGCGGCCAGGCCCACGATCATCTTCATGGTGGTGGACTTGCCGGCGCCGTTGGGCCCGAGGAACCCGGTCACCTGCCCGGGTTCGACGGTGAACGACAGGTCGTCCACCACGGTGTCGGGCCCGTACCGCTTGGTCAGGCCGCGTATTTCGATCGTCATGCGGCGAGCGTGGCCTCCTCGCCTGGCCGGTTCCTGGGAGGTGGTGGGAAAACCCTGTGAGTCCTCCGGCCGGGGCGGCGCCGCCCGGGGAATTCCCAGGAAATCGCAACTCCTCACCGGTCCACCGTCTGGTGACGCGGGGGCGAGTGCGGTACAAACGGAAGCGTGGCGGAGCGCGTCCGGCGTCCTGACCCGCACGTTTCCGTGGAGCGTGACGTGCTGGTGCGGTACCTCGACGCGTGGACGGCGACCGTGCTGCGGTCGCAGCGCGGCGGTACGTACGTCGAGTGCGGCGACTTCGCGGCCGACGCCTTCCGCGTCTTCGGCGAGTTCGCCGACCGGCTGACCGGCCATCACCTGGAGGCGGTGCTCGTGGGCCGGGCCGCTCCGGCCGGGGCACCGGCCGGGCTGGCCGTCCGGACGGTCGCCGGCCTCGATGAGGTCGAGGTGCCCGGCCCGATGCTGGCCCACCTGGACGGTGCCTGGCCGCCGTCCCTGGTGCGGGGCAAGGCGCACGAGGTCCTGCTCGCGGCCGAGCCGGACCCGGACCACCGGGAACGGACGCGGGCGGCGGGGCTCGGGTGCGTGGTGGCCGTGGACCTGGTGGCCGAGGACGGCAGCGCGCGGGCGCTGGTCTTCGCGACGGGAGACGAGCGGCATCTCGCGACGTTCAAGAACGAGCTGTGGGCGGTGGACGAGTTCGCGGGCATCCGGTACCGCGACCCGCGTGACGCCGAGGGCACGCTGGTCGACATCTCACTCACCCCGCAGCTGCTGCCGTTGCGGCGGGCGCTGGCAGCGGAACTGGACCGGCGGGGCTCCGCCACCGTCGCCGAGCTGCAGCGGTTCACGCTGCTCGAGACGATCTACCGCGCCGAGGACGCCGTCGGCGCGCTGACCGCGGCGGTGGCGGCCGGTCAGCTCACGCGGGAACCGGAGAAGGGCAGGCTGAATTCCCGCACCGTGCTGTCGACCGGCCGGTGAGCCCCGCGTCGTGCGTCCGCGGTTCGTCGACAGCGGCCCGGCTCTCAAACGCCCCAATGTGGCGTTCGGTGCGTCCAACGCACCCAATGTGGCGTTCGGTGCGTTGGACGCAACCAACGCCACATTGGGGCGCATGAGAAGCCGGGCGGTCAGCGGGCCAGCAGGTCCAGCACCAGGGCCAGCGGAGGCCACGCGGCGCGGCCCCGGCGGGTGCACGCGAACGCCCGGTGCCGGATGGCCGGATCGGTCAGCGGCAGCAGGGCGACCCCCGGCGGGGTGGCGCGCCCCATCGGGAGCAGGCCGACGCCGCGGCCGGGGGCGGTGATCAGGTCCTCGACCAGGTCGAGGCTGTCCGCGCGGTGCGTGAAGCGGGGGGTGAACCCCGCCATGGACGCGAGCGTGCGGATCACGTCCTCGTCGGCGGTGTTGCGGGAATTGCCGATCCAGTCGTGGTCGCGGAAGGCGGCGAAGACGGCGAGGGTTCCTTCGCCGCGCACCCGGTGCGCGTCGGCCGCGGGGACGCCGAGGCCCCACGGCATTGTCCACAGTGGACTGGCGGCGACCGCGGGGTCCGTGGTGGCGGGCGCGAGGTCGTAGTCGTAGACGAGGGCCAGGTCGAGGTCGTCCGCGAGCAGGGCGGCCAGTGCTTCGGCGGGCTCGTACTCGTTGACGGCGACCCGCACGCGAGGGTGGTTCTCGGCGAGGCCGGCCATGGCGGGCAGCACCGAGCGCCGGACGGCCGTGGCGAACCCGCCGACGCGGACGGTCCCCGCCGGTGCGGCCTGCGGGTCGAGGTCGGCGCGGGCGGCCTCGACGGCGGCCAGGATCGTCACGGCGTGGTCGGCCAGCCGCTGCCCGGCCGGGGTCAGGCGCACGCGGCGGCCGTCGGGCTCGAGCAGCGGCGCCCCGGTCTCCCTGGCCAGTGCGGCGATCTGCTGGGAGACCGTCGACGTCGTGGTGCCGAGCACATCCGCCACCGCCCGCATCGACCCGTGCCGCGACAGTTCGACCAGATATCGCAGCCTGCGCGTGTCCACCCCGCCGATTGTTCACGATTCCTGAACGGCATGTCCACCATCGGCACGTGGACGCGAACGGTGTCCGCGGTATTTCCTGGAGCCGTGCCTCCCTCACCCCGCTCCGGCGCAGCCCTCGCGGTCGCGGCCATGCTGTGCGTCCAGCTCGGTCTCGCCGTGTCCGTCGGCCTGTTCGACCGCGTCGGCCCTCAAGGAGCCGCGTGGCTGCGGCTCGCGTGGGCCGGCGTGCTGCTCGCCGTCGTGGTGCGGTCGCGGCCGTCGTCGTTCCGGCGGAAGACCCTGGTCGCCTGCGTGGCACTGGGCGTGGTCACCGCCGGGATGACCATGCTGTTCATGCAGGCCGTGGCGCGCCTGCCCCTGGGCACGGCGAGCGCGCTGGAGTTCCTCGGGCCGCTGACCGTGGCGGTCGTCCGCGGCCGCGGGGGCCGGAAGCTGTGGCCGGTCGTCGCGGCGGCCGGCGTGGTGCTGCTGACGCAGCCGTGGCACGGCGGCGCGGACCTGCTGGGCGTCGGTTTCGCGCTCGCGGCGGCGGTGTGCTGGGCCTGCTACATCCTGCTGACGCAGTGGGTCGGTGACGAGGTTTCCGGCGTGCGCGGGCTGGCCGTGTCCATGCCGGTGGCCGGGATCGTGGCGACGCTGGTGTCCGGGCCCGCGGTGTTCGGGCACCTGACGTGGCAGCTGCTGCTCGCCGGGCTCGGGCTCGCCGTGCTGCTTCCCGTGGTGCCGTTCAGCCTGGAGATGCTCGCGTTGCGACGGCTCACCACGGCCGCGTTCGGGACGCTCATGAGCCTCGAGCCGGCGCTCGCGCTCGCGATCGGACTGGTTGTGCTGCACCAGGTTCCGGACGTGGGTGCGGTGGCCGGGGTGGCGTTCGTCGTGGTGGCGGGCGTCGGTGCCGAGCGGACCGGCGCCCGGGAGCCGTCGACGACCGGCACCGGGCCGTCCGATGTGGCAGTGTCGTGCCCGGACGACGACACCGGCCTGCGGAGAAGTTGATGGTACACAAAGGACAGAACGGCTTGTTCGACGCGCTGACGACGAAAGGGACCGCGTTCACCCGCGAGGAACGCGCCGAGCTGGGTCTGCTCGGCCTGCTGCCGTACGCGGTGAAGACCCTGGACGACCAGGTGGCGCACACCTACCAGGAGTTCTCCCGGCGCCGCGACGACCTGGACAAGCACATCTACCTGCGGGCGCTGCAGGACCGCAACGAGACGCTGTTCTACCGGCTCCTCGCCGGGCACGTCGAGGAGATGCTGCCGATCGTCTACACGCCCACGGTGGGGGAAGCGTGCGAGCGGTTCAGCGACATCTACCGGCGCCCGCGCGGCCTGTTCGTCGCCTACCCCGACCGGGGACGGCTGCGCGAGGTGCTCCGGAACCGTCCGAACCGGGATGTGGACGTCATCGTCGTGACCGACGGGCAGCGCATCCTCGGCCTGGGGGACCAGGGGATCGGCGGCATGGGCATCCCGATCGGCAAGCTGTCGCTGTACACCCTCATCGGTGGCATCGACCCGGCGCGGACGCTGCCGGTCGTCCTGGACGTCGGCACGGACAACGTCGAGCGGCTGGAGGATCCGAACTACCTCGGCTGGCGCCACCGCCGGATCGGCGACGACGAGTACTACGCCTTCGTGGACGAGTTCGTGACGGCGGTGCGCGAGGAACTGCCGGAAGTCCTTCTGCAGTGGGAAGACTTCGCGACACCGCACGCGTTGCCGATCCTCGAGCGCTACCGCGAGGAGATGCTCACGTTCAACGACGACATCCAGGGCACCGCGGCGGTCACGCTCGGCGCGTTGCAGGGCGCGGCGCGGGTCGCCGGGCGCCCGCTGGCCGAACAGCAGGTCGTCATGCTGGGTGCGGGGTCGGCCGGGATCGGCGTGCTGGAGATGATCCGCCAGGAGATGGTGGCGCAGGGCCTGTCCGACGCCGAAGCCGCGGAGCGGATCTGGGTGGTGGACATCGACGGCCTGCTCACCGACGACCGGACGGGGCTTTCGGACGGGCAGCGCCGGTTCGCGCAGCCGGCCGAGCGCGTCGAAGACTGGGACGGCACCGGGCTGGCCGACGTCGTCCACCGGGTCGAGGTCGGCGTGCTGCTCGGCCTGTCCACGGCGGCCGGCGCGTTCACCGAAGAGATCGTGCGGGAGATGGCGGGCAAGACCGACCGGCCGATCATCTTCCCGCTGTCGAACCCGACCAGCCGGGCCGAAGCACATCCGCGGGAGCTGGACGAGTGGACCGACGGGCGGGCGCTGGTCGCGACCGGCTCCCCGTTCGCGCCGGTCGAGCGCGGCGGGAAGGCGCGCCGGATCGCCCAGTGCAACAACGTCTACATCTTCCCGGCCATGGGCCTGGCGGTGACGGCCGCCCGGGCGACCCGGGTCACCGACGAGATGATGCGGGTGGCGGCCAGGACGCTGGGCGAGGCGTCGCCGGCCCTGGCCGATCCGGCCGAGCCGCTGCTGCCGGCGTGGGAAGACGTCCCGGAGATCGCGACCCGCATCGCGACGGCGGTCGCGGTCCAGGCGGTCAAGGACGGCGTCGCCCCGGAGATGAGCGAAGACGAGGTGGCGGAGGCGGTGCGGCGGACGCGCTGGACACCCGAGTACCGCTGAGTGGCGATCGCGCTGCCGAACGCCTGAATCTGGCCGAGTACTTTTGATGGCATGTACACGGTTGCGGTGCTCGCGCTCGACGATGTGATCGCCTTCGATCTGGCCACCCCGATCGAGACGCTCGGGCGGGCCCGGCTGCCGGACGGCCGCGGCGGCTACCGGATCGTCGTGGCCGGCCCGGACCCGGTGGTCGACGCCGGACCGGTCCGGCTGAACGTCGAGGCGAGGCTCGACGACGTGGAGCACGCCGACCTCGTCGTCGTCCCCGGCCGGAACGACCCACGCCGGCCGGTCCCCGGCGGCGTGGCCGAATTCCTGCGCGCGTCGGTCGCCCGCGGGTCACGGGTGGCCTCGATCTGCGTCGGCGCCTTCACCCTCGCCGAGGCCGGCCTGCTCGACGGGCAGCGGGCGACCACGCACTGGCTCGCCACCGACGAACTGGCCCGCCGGTACCCGGCCGTCCGCGTCGACCCGGACGCGCTCTACGTCGACAACGGGCAGATCCTGACGTCCGCGGGCGCGTCGGCGGGGCTGGACATGTGCCTGCACATCGTCGAGCGCGACTACGGTGTCGCGGTCGCCGCCGACGCGGCGCGGCTGGCCGTCGCGCCCCTGCAGCGCACCGGCGGGCAGGGCCGGTACATCCTCCGCAACCGCCCGACCTACCAGACCGCGACCCTGGAAAAGGCGCTCGCCTGGATCGAGGAGAACGCCCACCGCCCGTTGACGCTCGCCGACATCGCCGACGCGGCGGGCATGAGCACCCGCACGCTGACCCGGCACTTCCACGCCGAGACCGGGCAGAGCCCGATCCAGTGGCTGACCGGGGTGCGGATCCGGCACGCCCAGGAACTGCTGGAGCTGACCGACCACACGGTCGACCGCATCGCGGGCCAGGTCGGCTTCCCGTCACCCAGCAACTTCCGCGTCCAGTTCGCGCAGACCGTGAAGGTCAGCCCGAGCGAGTACCGCAAGACGTTCCGGCCGTTGCCCGCTACTGCGTGACGCCGGGGCGGCGGCGCAGGAGCGGCTGCGCGAGGTGCGGTGGTTCGTAAGCCACGTCGACCGGGCCGAGGCCGGTGCCGGGCGGGACGATCTCGTCGATCCGGTCCAGGAGATCGTCGCCGACGGCTGTACCGGCTCCGGCGAGCAGGTCCTCCAGGTGTTCCTCGGTGCGGGGGCCGATGATCGCCGAGCTGACCGCGGGGTGGGCCGTGACGAACGCCAAGGCGAGGTGCCGCAAGGGAATCCCCGCCTGGTCGGCGAGCGGGACGAGCGCTTCGACGGCGTCGAGCTTGCGTTGGTCGGTCATGTGCCGGGGTGCCCAGTGCAGGCGGCCGGCCGAGGCGGTTTCCTTGCGGTAGCGGCCGGTGAGCAGCCCCATCGACAGGGGACTCCAGACGAGCACGCCCAGATCGTGGCGCTGACAGACCGGAAGGATCTCGCGCTCCACACCGCGATCGAGGATCGAGTAGTGCAGCTGCTCGGTGCGGAACCGCGCCAGGCCACGCCGTTCCGCCACCCACTGGGCTTCGACGATTTCGGACGCGGGCAGGTTGGAGTGCCCGATGGCCCGCACCTTGCCCGAGCGCAGCAGGTCGGTCAACGCGCTCAGTGGTTCCTCGATGTCGGTGCCGGGTTCGGGGTGGTGGAGCTGGTAGAGGTCGAGGTGGTCGACGCCGAGGCGGCGCAGGGACCCTTCGACGGCGGTGATGATCCAGCGCCGCGAGTTGCCGCGCCGGTTCGGGTCCGGCCCCATCGGGCCGTTGCCTTTGGTGGCGAGGACGACGTCGTCGCGGCGGCCGCGCAGGGCCTTGCCGACGATCCGCTCGCTTTCGCCGTCACCGCCGTAGACGTCAGCGGTGTCGATGGCGGTGATGCCGTGGTCGAGGGCCCGGTGGACGATGCGGACGCACGCGTCGGGGTCGGGGTTGCCGTACGGTCCGAACATCATCGTGCCCAGGGTGAACGCGCTCACCTGGATGCCGGTCCGGCCGAGGGGACGGGTCTGCAATGAAGTCTCCGGAGGTCGTGCGCGGTGGGATGCGCCGATGGCCGTGCATCCCACCGCCGCGAAGGGATCAGCCCTGGTATTCGGCCGCGACGTCGATGATCCAGGTGACGCCGAAGCGGTCGGCCAGCATGCCGAACGCGGGCGCCCAGGGGGCCGGGCCGAACTCCTCGATGACGGTGGCGCCTTCGGCGAGGCCCTTCCACACCGGCGAGACCTCGTCGACGGTCGCGCCGCGGACGGAGAGGAAGAACGGCTCCTTCGTGATCGTGGTGCCGTTCTCGCGGCGGGTGGCGGGCGTGGCCGGGGTGGCCGGGCCGTCGGTGCCGGGGACGTCGTAGGCCATGACGCTGAAGCCGTTGTCCGCGGTGACCTGGCCGAACACCACCTTGCCCGCGTCGGGCAGCTCGGCGGGCATCCCGAAGTCGCCGTAGGTGACGATGGTGGCCTGGCCGCCGAAGACCGACTGGTAGAACTCCAGGGCCGCGCGGGCCTGGCCGGTGAAGTTCAGGTGGGCGACAGCGTTGAGCGACATGGGTTTTCGGTCCTTCTCGAGGGGGAGCGGCCGGAGGATTCCGGCGATGAGAGCCACGATGTCAGGGGTAGCGGTCAGGGAACGTCCGCTTCTCGTGGCAGCATGAAAGTCATGCCGACCGCTTCCTCGACGGTGACCTCGGGCCGCCTGCTCTCGTTGCTGTCCCTGCTGCAGGTCCGCCGGGACTGGTCGGGCTCGCTGCTGGCCGACCGGCTGGGCGTCAGTGAACGGACCGTGCGCCGCGACGTCGACCGGCTGCGCGAGCTCGGTTACCCCGTCCAGGCGGTCAAGGGGCCGGAGGGTGGCTACCGGCTCGAAGCCGGCAGTCAGATGCCGCCGTTGCTGTTCGACGAAGAGCAGGCGGTCGCGCTCGCGGTGGCGCTGCGGATCGCCGTCGGCACCGGCGCGGGCATCGAGGAAGCCGCAGCGCGGGCGCTGGCCACGGTGCGCCAGGTGATGCCGTCGCGGCTGCGGCAGCGCGTCGATCTGCTCGACATCACCGCGGCCGGGCGCGCCACCCAGGTCGACACGGACGTCCTGGTCGCGCTGAGCTCGGCGATCCGGTCCGCCGAGGAGGTCCGGTTCGACTACGCGTCGCCGTCCCGGCCTGCGGATGCTGAGCCTCGGCCGCCGCGCCGGGTGCGGCCGCACCACCTCGTCGCCCGGGGCGGACGGTGGTACCTGGTCGGCTGGGACGCCGCCCGCGAGGACTGGCGGACCTACCGCGCGGACCGGATGACGCTGCGCACGCCGAGCGGGCCGCGGTTCACCCCGCGGGAGGTTCCGGGCGGCGACGTCGGGGCGTTCCTCGCCGCGCGGTTCAAAGGCTCCACCACCGCCGACGTCTGGCCCTGCCGCGGAGAGGTGGTTCTCGACCTGCCGATCGAGGCGGTGGCGCCGTTCGCGGGCGACGGCGTCGTCGAGGAGGTCGCACCGGGGCGGACGAGGTTGCTCAGCGGATCCTGGTCGTGGGCGGCGCTCGCCGCCGGCCTGGCGCGGTTCGACGCGGAGATCGAAGTGGTCGGCCCGCCGGAGTTGCGGGCGGCCTTCGCCGCCTTGGCGGGCCGGGCGAGCCGCGCGTCCGCCGCCGGCAAACGCTGACACCGAAAGTTCCGGCGCGTCGACGATTTCGCTATTTCGAAGTCGGCCCTTCTCCTTGTCGAATGCCATTCGACAAGGGGAGAAGCCGTTGACTGTGACGGCAGAGCTGACTACATTTGCGGAAACTCCGCGTGGATCAGCCCGAATCGAAGATTCCGGAGAAATTGATGCGAATGCATTCTACGGTGAGAATGTTAGCGCTAACGCGTTCCGGTCGCCGAGGGCGCGCCCTGATCACCCTGCTCGCGACCGTCCTCGCGGCTACCGCGGCGGTCGTGCCCGGCACCGGTACGGCGTCGGCGGCGACCGTCGACACGAACGCGTCCTACGTGCTGATCAACCGCAACAGCGGCAAGGCGATGGACGTGTCCGGTGCTTCCACCGCCGACGGAGCGGTAGTCCACCAGTGGTCGCGCCACGACGGCGCCAACCAGCAGTGGCAGTTCGTCGACTCCGGCAACGGCTACTACCGGCTGAAGTCGAAGAACTCCGGCAAGGTCCTCGACATCGACGGCTGGTCGACCGCCGACGGCGGGAAAGTCCAGCAGTGGACGGACCTCAACGGAACGAACCAGCAATTCAGCCTCGCCGACTCCGACGGCGGCTACGTCAGGCTGATCAACCGCAACAGCGGCAAAGCCGTCGAGGTGACGGGCGCGTCGACCGCGGACGGCGCGGCCGTCGTCCAGTACGGCGACTGGCAGGGAGCCAACCAGCAGTGGCAGCTCGTCCGGCTGGGCGACACCACTTCGTGTTCCCTCCCGTCGATCTACCGGTGGTCCTCGACGGGCCCGCTGGCGCAGCCGCAAAACGGCTGGGGCGCGCTCAAGGACTTCACCAACGTCGTCTACAACGGCAAGCACATCGTCTACGGGTCGACGACCGACTCGTCGGGGTCGTACGGCTCGATGGCCTTCAGTCCCTTCACGAACTGGTCCGACATGGCCTCGGCGAGCCAGACCGGGATGAACATCGGCACCGTCGCGCCCACGCTGTTCTACTTCGCCCCGAAGAACATCTGGGTGCTGGCCTACCAGTGGGGTCCGACCACCTTCTCCTACCGCACCTCGAGCGACCCCACCAACGCCAACGGCTGGTCCGCGCCGCAGACGCTGTTCACGGGCACCATCCCCGGCGGCGCACCCCTGGACCAGACCCTCATCGGCGACGGCACGAACATGTACCTGTTCTTCGCCGGTGACAACGGCAAGATCTACCGCGCGAGCATGCCGATCGGGAACTTCCCGGGCAGCTTCGGCTCGAACTACACGACGATCATGAGCGACACGACGGCCAACCTCTTCGAAGCCGTCGAGGTCTACAAGGTCAAGGACCAGAACCAGTACCTCATGCTCGTCGAGGCGATGGGCGCGAACGGACGCTTCTTCCGCTCGTTCACCGCCACCGGCCTGGGCGGCACGTGGACCCCGCAGGCCGCGACCGAGAGCAATCCCTTCGCGGGCAAGGCCAACAGCGGCGCCACCTGGACCAACGACATCAGCCACGGTGACCTGGTCCGCACCAACCCCGACCAGACCAAGACCATCGACCCCTGCCACCTGCAGTTGCTCTACCAGGGAAGGAATCCCAGTTCCGATGGCACCGACTACAACCACCTGCCCTGGCGGCCGGGCGTGCTGACGCTGCAACGCTGACCACCGGCCGGCGCCCGCACCCCACGCCGGGGGAGGGCGCCGGCCCCGGCTTTCCGCGGGCTGGGGTGCGATCAGGCCATCAGGGCGATGAGGGTGGCCAGGGCGGGTGCGCCCTGGCCGATCAGGCCCTTGATCCGTGCCCGGCGCGGGTCGAAGGCGATCAGTGCCACGCTCGCGGCGAGCATGGACGCGCCGGCGGCGGCGACGAGGGCTTGGCCGGCCGCGATCGCGCCCGAGTGTGCCGCGGTCAGTCCGGCGAGCACCTGCAGGGCCAGGAGCGCGTTGTAGCAGCCCTGGTGGAACGCCCAGGGGCGGATGGTGGCGACATCCGCCGCGCGCACCTCGAACATGGCGTGGACCTCAGGGCGGCTGAAGCGGACGCTTTCCATCGTGAAGATCCACAGGTGCATCAGCGCCGCCACGAGCGCGAGTACTTGTGCGGGAACGTTCATCGGGGTCGCGCCAGCCGCAGGGGCGCGTCCGGGAGCAGTGCGCCGCTCTCGTCCAGTTCGGCGAGCAGGGCGGGCACTCCGACGGTGAGCATCTTGGTGCGGACCGCGCCGAGCAGCTTGGCCATGGCGAATCCGCCGATTCCGGTGAACCCGGTGTGGTGGTAGGTGAAGCGGGTGCCGTCGGCTGTCGGTTCGAGCCGGTATCGGACGTGGCTGGGTGTCTCACCCTCCGCGCCCACCCAGGTGTAGTGCAGCAGTTCCCGCTCACGGACCTCGAGCACCTCGCAGTCGACGATCCCCCGCCAGCCGAGCATCGGCTTGGCGACGAACTGGAACCTGTTGCCGGCCACCGGCTCGAACCCCACGGCGCGGGCGCCTTGGCCGGTCGAGGTCCAGTAGGGGATCAGTTCCGGGTCGGTCATGGCCCGCCACACCTTGACGGGCGAGTGCGGGTAGGTGCGAACGATGTGGATCTCGGACACGGCCGGCTCCTTGGCTACAGTGACTATAAAATTACTGTAGCAGAACTTTTGCGGGCCTGACGTCGGCTACGCGTGCAGCCTGGAAGATCCAAAATCTTCATGGGAGGTTGTCGATCGTGGCTGTCGTCGTTCGACGCGTGGTCGAAGGCGCCCGCGGAGGGCGGCCGCTCAGGGAACGACCACCGGCTACCGAGACTCCAAGGACCCCCCATGACTGAGCTGAACGCGGAAACCGCCCGGCGCGCGATCGTCGAACACACCCGGCGTCTGGCGGAATCGGCCGCCGCGGCCGGGCCGGACGCCGCAGTGCCGACCGCTCCGCAGTGGACCGTCGCCGACCTCGTCGCGCACGTGGGCCAGACCCAGCACTGGGTCGCGGAGATCATCGAGCGGCGCGTCACCGACCCCGCCCAGTTGCCGGCGGAGCTGGCCGTGCCCCCTGCGGATCCCCGTGAGTGGCAGGCGTGGCTGTCGGAGTCCGCGCAGCGGGTCGCGAGCGCGTGCTCCGATGACGCGCTCGACGCGCCGGTGTTCAACGCCGCGGGTGACGAGCGGTCCGGGACGCGGTTCTGGATGTCCAGCATGCTGAACGAGGCGGTCGTTCACGGCTTCGACGCGGCCAACGCCGCGGATCGGCCTGCCGATGTCGACGCCGGCATCGCAGCCGCCCTCATCACCAACCACCTCACGATGCTCGCGTCCCCCACGTGGGAAATGCAGCGGCCCGAGTCCGCCCACGCCATCCGGGGCACCGGGCAGACCCTGCAGTGGCGGGCCACCGACACCGCCGACGGCGCGGGCGCGTGGTTCGTCGAACGGCGGCCTGACGGAGCGACGTGGCAGCCCGAAACCCGGCTCGCCGACGTGACAGTGACCGGCCCGGCGCGGTCACTGCTGCTGATCTTGACCCGGCGGCTGCCCCTCACCGACCGCGAAGCCACCGGCATCAGCGTCGACGGCGACCTCGACCTCGCGCAGCACTGGCTCGACAACACCGTCCATGCCGGCAACTGACTACCCTCAGCCGGCTGCCCGGCCGTTCCGCTCGGGGCCGGGGTTGCCGTCGGGGTGCCGATTGATCCAAGCCAGGCCGCCGAGGTCGAGGCGGTTCCGGGCCCGCGTGACGGCGACGTAGGCGAGCCGGGCTTCGCTGGGCTCGATCTTGCCGGGGATCGGCTCCCCGTCGAGGTCGGTGTTCTCCGGGTCGACCGGCTCGGGGAAGTCGTCGGCGATGCGGACGGTCGGCCATTCGCGGCCTTTCGCGGCGTGGGCGGTCGAGACCACGACTTCGGCGTGGGTTTCGGCGGCCAGCCGGGAGAGGGTGTGCAGCACTACGTCCGCGCCGTGTTCGTCGATGACCTCCACAAAGGACAGCAGGTCGCGGCCGTCCGGGTCCCACTCCGCGTAGTCCTGGACTTCGCCCCACGAGGCGAACAGCAGCAGCTCGGGGTGGGTGGTCCGGCGGCCGGCCTGCAGGTCGCGCGCGGCCTCGGCCAGACTTTGGAGAACGGCGGCGCGGCCGGCGAGCGCGACCCGGCGGCCCTTGCCGAGCAGGGTGAGGATTTCGGCCATCGCGCCGCCGTTGGTGCGGCACAGGATCGCGTCCGGCTGCTCGACGGTTTCCACGCTGCTGGCCACCACGGGAGAGCCGGTGAGACGGATCGGCGCGCCGGCCCGAGGCCGGATCCGGGCATGGACCGGGCGGCGGTGGCCCGGTAGAAGCGCTCGAAGACCTTCGGCCGGTCCTGTTCGCTGATCCCCGGTCCTTCGTCGGCGACCGTCAGCTCGGCGAACCCGTCCGCCGCCGTCAGCCGCACCTGCACGGTGCCGCCGGGCGGGCTCCACTTGGCCGCGTTGTCCAGAAGGTTCAACACCACGCGGGCCAGCCCGCCCGGCTGGCCGGTCATGGCGGCGGGCACGGCCGAAACGGCGAAGACGACCCGCGGCCACCGGGCGCGGGCGCGGATGACGGCGCCGCCTACGACGTCGGCGAGGTTCAGCGGCTCGAACGGCTCCGGGTCGGTCTTCTCCGCGGCCAGCTCGACCAGCTCGGTCGTGAGGGTGGTCAGCTCCTCGGCCTGGACCCCGAGATCCCGCAGCAGCCGGGCCCGGTCGTCCGGCGAGAGCACCTTGCCCGACGCTCGCTGCTCTTCGGCGTAGGTGAGCAGCTCGACGTTGGTGCGCAGGCTCGTCAACGGGGTCCGCAGCTCGTGGCCGGCGTCCTGCACGAGCTGCTGCTGGGCGGCCCTCGACGCGGCGAGCGCGGTCAGCATGCGGTTGAACGCGGTGGCGAGCCGGGCGATCTCGTCGCGGCCGGCCACCGGGATCGAGCTGTCCAGGTCCTGGGTCCTGGCCACCTCCTCCACGGCACCGGTGAGCCGGTGGACCGGCCGCAGGCCGGCCCGCGCGACGCCCCAGCCGACCACGCCCGCGAGGACGGTGCCGGCGAGCCCGATCCAGGTGAGCAGGGTCCGGAGGTCGTCGAGGGTGCTCTCGATGCCGATGGCCCGGCTGGCGACCTGGACCGCGCCACCGGCCCGCGGAGCCGTGCTCACCCGGTAGATCGTGGCGTCCCCCGGCCCGGCGTCGGCGAGGTTCTGACCGCTCCCTCTCGTCGCTATCCGGACGGCGGGCGGGGCCGCCGGTCCGAGCCACGCCGATCCCGCGGTGCTCGACACCGCGTGCCCGGACGTGTCGAGGAACCGGACGACGACGGGTGGCGGTGGGCCCGCCATGCCGAGCAGCCGGGCGATTTCCGGCGACATGTCGTCGTCCCACCAGTTGCCCGGCAGCTCGTCGGAGGCGTGCGTGGTCCGCAGCGCCGCCTCGGGAGTGGCCGACTTCGCCGCCGTGAGGGTGTCGGCTTGCAACTGGAGATCCATGTTGGCGTACATCCGGGCGTGCATCAGCCACCAGCCCGCCAGCGACACGACGATCACCGCGAGGGCGACCCCGAACGCGGACAGCAGCCCGACCCGCGCACGCAGGCTGAGCCGCCGCCGCGCGATGACGCGCAGCCGGCCGGCCGGCGTCACAGCGGCTCCTCCCGCAGGACGTAGCCGACGCCGCGGACGGTGTGCAGGACCCGGCCGGCGCCGTCGGTTTCCAGCTTCTTGCGGAGGTAGCCGAGGTAGACGTCGAGGCTGTTGGAGCTGCTGCCGAAGTCGAAGCCCCAGACGTGTTCGAAGAGGACGGACCGGGTGAGCACCTGCCGCGGGTGGCGCAGGAACAACTCGAGGATCGCGAACTCGGTCCTGGTGAGCCGGATCTGCCTGCCCGCGCGCACCACCTCCCGGGTGGCCGGGTCCAGCGTGAGGTCGCCGAACTTCAGCTCCGCCGGTGACGCGGGCGCGACCGCCTCGTACCGCGCGCGCCGCAGCAGCGCCCGGACCCGGGCGAGCAGTTCCTGGAGGGCGAACGGCTTGGCGAGGTAGTCGTCCGCGCCGGCGTCCAGGCCCGCGACCCGCGCGGTGACGTCCTGCCGGGCGGTGAGCATCAGCACCGGCACGAGGTTCCCGTCCGCGCGCAGCCGCCGGCAGGCTTCCAGGCCGTCGAGCACCGGCATGGTGACGTCGAGGATAACGCCGTCCGGCGCGCTTTCCTTGATGACTTCGATCGCCTCCTGCCCGTCCTTCGCGATCTTCACCGCGTACCCCTCGAACCGCAGTGTCCGCGACAACGAGTCGCACACCGCGTCCTCGTCGTCCGCGATCACGATCAGCACTGCACCACCTCCGATGCCGATTGTCCGGTGAGCGCGGGGGCGCGGCCAGGCGGGCTTTTAAGAAACGGCTAAGAACGAGGTGCGTGCTGCCCGGCCCGGCGCGGCGCACCGCACCGGCAACTAAGGTGGGCAGGGAAACCCTCACCCGGTGAGCACGGGAGTGCGCATGCAAGGAATCGATCCCTCGGTACCGCCCAGCGGCACGGGCTGCGCGGACTGCGAGGCCGCGGACCCGCCGGGCTGGTGGTTCCACCTCCGGCGCTGCGCGGAATGCGGCCACATCGGGTGCTGTGACTCCTCGCCCAGCCAGCACGCCAGCGCCCACGCCACCGGGACGGGGCACCGGATGGCGCGCAGCTTCGAGCCCGGCGAAGAGTGGTTCTGGGACTACGACGAGCAGGTGCTGTACGAATCCGGTCCCGCGCTCGCCGGTCCGGAGCACCGCCCGCTCAGCCAGGCCGTGCCGGGGCCGGCCGAGCGCGTGCCCGAGGACTGGACGCAGCACCTGCACCAATAAGCCGCATCAACAAGCCGCACCAACAAGCCGTACCGACAAGCCCGGTTCTTGTCTCGTTGACAGCCTGTTCGGGCCGAGGGTTCGGTGCTATTCTGCTTGAAACGTTTCAACAATGACGTGGAGCGTTCATGCCGGGATATCGCGTGCTGCTCGCCGTCCTGTCCGCCCTGCTCTTGCTGCCGTCCGGGAACGCCGTCGCGTCCGAAGCGACGGTCCAGCCTTTCGATCTGCGCGCCGACAACGTTGTCAACCCCCTGTCCGCGAGCGCCGCCCCGTCGATGAGCTGGAAACTGCGTTCGGCGCGGCCGAACGAACGGCAGACGGCGTACCGGATCCTCGTCGCCAGCAGTCCGCGGCTGCTCGCCGAGCACCGGGCCGACGTCTGGGACAGCGGCCGCGTCGCGAGCGCGGACTCCGTCGCCGTGCCCTACCGCGGCCCCGCCGGTGTTGCGGGGAAACGGAACTACTGGACCGTCGAAGTGTGGGGCACCCGCAGGACCGCTCCGGCCAAAGCCGACGTGGCTTGGTGGGAGACCGGAACCGACTGGGCCGGCGCGCAGTGGATCACGCCGGACACCGGTGACGCCTACGCGTGGCAGGACTTCGTCCTGGACGTCGACTTCACGATCAAGGCCGCGGCCGCGAGCGTCGTCTTCCGCGCCGCCGGCCCCGACGACTTCCTGATGTGGCAGGTGAACGCGGCCACGACGCCGGGCAAGGTGCTGCTGCGGCCGCACGTGAAGAGTCACGGCTCCTTCGCGCTCCTGGGGGAGACCGACCTGGGCACGGTGATCACCCCGCAGACCGTCACCGCGCCCCACCACCTGCGGATCGAAGCGCGGGGAAACACCGTCGCCACGAAGATCGACGGCACCGAAGTGGACTCCCGGCCGGTCGACGCGGTCCGCGCGGGCACGATCGGGTTCCGGACGTCGGTCAGCCAGGGCACGGCCGAGGCCGCCGCCTACGACAACCTGACCGTGCACGGCCTCGACGGCACACCGCTGTTCTCCGACGACTTTTCGTCCGCACCGGACGCCCGGTTCCCCGGGGCCGCGATCACCGGCGGGCGGCTCGAACCGCAGGGCGACCCGCTGCTGCTCGCCCAGTCGCCGGACGCGCCGTTGCTGCGCCACGAGTTCGTCCTGGACCAACCCGTCGCGAGCGCCCGTGTCTCCGTCTACGGCCTCGGCTTTTACGAACTGCACCTCAACGGCGGCAAGGTCGGCGACCACGTGCTGGCGCCGGGGAGCACGCCGTACGACAAGCGGAACCTGTACGACTCCTTCGACGTGACAGCTCAAGTCCACCGAGGACGGAACGCCGCGGGCCTGTGGCTCGGCAACGGGTACGGGCCGCGGTTCAGCCAGTACGGATTCCGCTGGACCGGGCCGAAACAGGGGATCCTCGCCCTGGCCGTCACGTTCGCGGACGGGACCCGGCGGACGATCACGACCGATGATTCCTGGCACTGGTCGGACGGCCCGATCACGGCCAACGACCTCTACGCGGGCGAAAGCTACGACGCCCGGCTGGCGCGGGACGGCTGGGACCGGCCGGGCTTCGACGACTCGGCCTGGCACCCGGTCCGCGCGGCGACCGCTCCCAGCGCGTCGCTCACCGGCTCGACCGCACCCCCGATCCGGGTGGTCCGCACCCTCCGGCCCGTGGCGGTGAAGCAGCCGCGTCCGGGGGTGTCCGTCTACGACTTCGGCGAGAACTTCGCGGGCTGGGCTCAGCTGCGCGTCGCCGGGCCGTCCGGCACGACCGTCCGCATGCGCACGGCGGAGGAGCTGACCGACGGCGGGATGCTCGACACCGCCACCAACCGCAACGCCGCGTCCACCGACTCCTACACGCTCGGCGCCACGCCCGGTGTCCAGGTCTACGAGCCCCGGTTCACCTACCACGGCTTCCGCTACCTCGAGCTGACCGGTTACCCGGGGACGCCGGACCTGGGCAGTGTCGCCGGCCGGGTCGTGCACGCCGACGTCGCCGCCACCGGGCACGTCGAGACGTCCGACCCGCTGCTGAACGCGATCTGGGCGAACAACCGGCGGGCGGTGCTGAACAACTCGATGAGCCTGCCCACCGACAACCCCGTCCGCGACGAGCGGACGCCGCCGGGCATGGACGTGCAGGCCTACCACGACGCGTCCGTCCTCGACTTCGGCATGGATTCCTTCTACGGCAAGTACCTGCTCGACCTGCCGCCCGGGACGGCGTTGCCCGGTGACGACGGGAACGCGCAGCTGCCGGACATGGGCGGCGGCTCGGTCGACCTGGCCTGGTCGCTCTACGAGCAGTACGGCGATCTCACGCGGCTGGCCGCGGCCTACCCGGCGATGAAGTCCTTTGTGGACACCAACGCGGCCGCGTATCCGGGCCTGGTCTGGCCGGAAGACCGCGGGTTCGGCGACTGGTGCCCGCCCGACCGGAGCCCGAACGCCAACGGTGGACAGGGCAACCCGTCCGCCGGCGCGTGTTTCAGCGAGCGCTCGCTGGTCAACACCGCGCTGTCGTACCGGCAGGCCGACGACGTCGCGAAAGCCGCCCGGGCACTGGGAAAGCCCGGCGACGCCGCGCAGTTCGCCGACCTGGCGGCCGCGATCGCCGCCGCGTTCAACGCGCATTTCCTCGACGCCACGGGCACCACCTACGGCGACGGCCGTCAGACGACCAGCGTCCTCCCGCTCGCCTTCGGGATGGTGCCGCCGGACAAGGTGGCGGGGGTCGGCGCGAAGCTCGTCGACACGATCCTGACCAAGGACGGCGGGCACCTCGACACCGGCATCTTCGGCACCCGCTACCTGCCCGAGGCACTCGCCAAGGCCGGCCGGATCGACGTCGCCCTGACCGTGCTCCGCCAGCAGACCTACCCCGGCTTCGGGTACGAGATCGGCCGGGGCGCGACGACGCCGTGGGAGCAGTGGACGTACGAGTCCGGCATGGAAACCCACGACCACGCGATGTTCGCCGGGATCAACGCGGCCTTCTACACGCAGTTCGCCGGCATCACCCCCGCGGCGCCGGGGTACGCGGCGATCGCCGTCGCCCCGCAGGTGCCCGCCGGGCTCGGGCACGTCGCGGCGTCGCTCGACACGGTCCGGGGACTGGTCGCGTCCGAGTGGACGCAGACCGGCTGCCGCTTCGACCTGACCGTCACGGTGCCCGCCAACTCGACCGCCACGGTCACCCTGCCCACCGGGCAGCGGATCCCGGTCGGCTCCGGCACGGCGAAGTTCACCGCCCACCACTGCGCGTGACCCTGGAGGACCTCGTGAAACGGATCCTGCTCGCCGCCCTGCTGGCCGCCGGGCTGCTCGTCCCGGCCGGGACGGCGGACGCGGCCGTGACCTACCCCGACCTCGCCGCCGCCTTCGACAACGCGAGCACCAGCCCGGCCGCGTCACCGGCCGCCGCGGACATCGACGGCTTCGGGCACAGCCTCGTCGCCGAAGACGTCACGGCCGCGGGCTGGGACCGCGGCCGGGTCGTCACCGTCGACGGCGCGCCGCTGCGGCTGCCCGCCGCCGCACCGGGGACCCCGGACAACGTCGTCGCCGACGGCCAGCGCATCCGCGGCCGGTTCACCGGCGCGGCCTTGTCGTTCCTCGTGACCAGCACCGGGGCGGCGACCGAGGGAACCGGGCAGCTCGAGTACGCCGACGGGCGCGTCCAGGACTTCCGGCTGGGCGCGCCCGACTGGATCACCGGGCCGAGCAGCCGGCTGACCGTGGCGTTCCCGCACTGGAACACCCCGGACGGGCCGGGTGCCTTGCCCGCCAAGCTCTCCACCGTTTCGGTCCCGCTCGACGCGGGCGTCCCGGTCACCGCCGTCACCCTGCCGAAGACCGGTTCGGGCGGCCGCCTGCACGTCTTTTCGCTGGGTACCCGGCCGGCGGCCGGCCCATGGGCGGCGACCTGGGCCACGGCGACGGACGACGGGCTCGCCGCCGGGCCGTGGACCGAGCGGACCCTGCGGATGGTCGAGCACACCAGCCGCGGCGGCACCCAGGTGCGGATCCGGCTCGACAACGCCTACGACCCCGGGCCGCTGGTCGTCGGCCACGCGACCATCGCGGTCCGGAGCGTCGGTGCGGTCCCGGTCCGCACGCCGGTGACCCTCACCTTCGGCGGGCGGCGCGAAGCCGCGCTGCCCGCGGGCGGCCAGGCGGTCAGCGACCCGCTGCCGTTCGCCGTGCCCGCCGCCGCGGACCTGCTGGTGAGCCTGTACCTGAAGGGCACCGTGACCAACGCGCCCATGCACAGCGTCGCCCTGCAGGAGATGTACACCACGGCCGACGGCACCGGGGACCACGCGGGCGACGGCGTCGCGTTCCCGACCGCCGGCACGTTCGGCTTCTGGACGATCCTGTCCGGGATCGACGTGACCGGTCCGGGCGGCACCGGCACCGTCGTCGCGTTCGGCGACTCGATCACCGACGGCTGGTCGTCCACGCCGAACACGAACAGCCGGTGGCCGGACTTCCTGGCCCGGCGCCTGCCGGGACGCGCCGTCGTGAACGAGGGCATCTCCGGCAACCGGATCCTGCAGGACGTCTTCAGCGGCCTCCCCGACGGCCGCACGGCGGGCGTCAGCGCCCTGGCGCGGCTGAACCGCGACCTGATCAGCCAGACCGGCGTGCGCACGGCGATCGTCCTCGAGGGCATCAACGACATCAACTCCGGCACGAGCGCCGAGGACGTCATCGCCGGGCTGAAACAGATCGCCGCCGAGCTGCACGCCGCGCACATCCGGGTGCTCGCCGGCACGCTCATCCCGATCAAGGGATGCAGCTGCAGCAGCGACGCGCACATGGCAGCGCGCACCCAGGTCAACGCCTTCATCCGGGACAACGGCGGGGTGTTCGACGGCCTCGTCGACTTCGACGCCGCCGTCCGCGACCCCGCGGACCCGGAGACGATGCGTGCCGTCTACGACTCCGGTGACCACCTCCACCCGGGCGACGCGGGCTACGCCGCCATGGCCGCGGCGGTCCCGCTCGGCCGGCTGTGAACGTCCACTTCGGAGGGTGCGGGTAGTACCGCGGTACCACCCGCCGCGCGAAGTTCCTCCGGCGGTACCACGGATCGCGCCGGTCCCGCTCCTAGCGTGGTGGACGAGACGGGCCGGGGATGTCCGGCCCGCGGGACCACAGGGAACCAGCGATGATCGAGGCACACCAGCTCACGAAACGGTACGGGAAAAAACGGCGGTCGACCACCTGGACTTCACCGTCCGGCCCGGGACCGTCACCGGCTTCCTGGGCCCGAACGGCGCGGGCAAGTCGACCACCATGCGGATGGTCATCGGGCTGGACGCCCCGACCAGCGGCACCGTCCGCGTCAACGGCCGCCGCTACGACCGGCACAGCGCGCCGCTGCAGGAGGTCGGGGCGTTGCTGGAGGCCAAGTCGATCCACCCCGGCCGGTCCGCGTTCGACCACCTGCTGGCGCAGGCCCACACCCACGGGATCCCGCGACGGCGCGTGGCCGAGGTGATCGAGCTGACCGGGCTGCAGTCCGTGGCGAAGAAGCGGGCCGGCGGGTTCTCCCTCGGCATGGGCCAGCGCCTGGGCATTGCGGCTGCGTTGTTGGGCGACCCGGCGACGGTGATGCTCGACGAGCCGGTCAACGGCCTGGACCCCGAAGGCGTCCTGTGGATCCGCAACCTGCTCACCGGGCTCGCCGCCGACGGGCGCACGGTCTTCGTGTCCTCGCACCTGATGTCCGAGATGGCACTGGTCGCGGAGCACCTCGTCGTCGTCGGCCGCGGCCGGCTGCTCGCCGACACCACGGTGCAGGACCTCGTCCGCGAGGCCGGCGGTGACACGGTCAAGGTGGCCACCGCCGACCCGGCGCGGCTCCGCGAGATCCTGGCCGGACCGGGCGTCGAGATCACCGGACAGGCCGGCTCCGAGGAGCTGCACGTCACCGGCCTGTCCGCGCGGGCCATCGGGCTCAAGGCCGCCGAGCACGGCGTCGCGCTGTTCGAACTCACGTCCAGGACCGTTTCCCTGGAGCAGGCCTTCATGGACCTGACCAGGGACGCCGTCGAGTACCACGGCACGACCACCACCGGCACCGAGACGCTCGGGAGGGCGGCATGAGCACCATGACGGTTTCCCGGCCCGGCCTCGAGCAGCCCACCCGGCCGGTCTACCGGGTGACCGGGCTGCGCGTGCTGCGCTCGGAGTGGGCGAAGCTGTGGTCGCTGCGCTCCACGTGGATCACCCTCGGCCTCGGGCTGGTGTTCCTGGTGGCGTTCGGCCTGATCGCCGCGGCGCAGTACACGCCCCAGCCCGCTTCCACCGAGGGAATGCGGGGCGAGTTCGCCGGGGCCACCGCCGTCAGCCTGTCGCTGTTCGGCCTCACCTTCGCGCAGCTGGCGCTGGGCGTCCTGGGCGTGCTGGTCACCGCGGGCGAGTACTCCACCGGCATGATCCGCTCGACGCTGGCCGCGGTCCCGCGCCGCCTGCCGGTGCTGTGGGCCAAGTCGGCGGTGTTCGGCGTGGTCGCGCTGGTGCTCGGCGTCATCGGCGTGTTCGTCACCTTCGTGATCGCCGGCGGCATGGTTTCCGGCACGCCCGCGGCGTTGTCGCTGTCGGACCCGGGCGTGGTGCGCAGCCTGCTCGGCGCGGGCCTGTACCTCGGCCTGGTCGGCGTGATCGGGGCCGCGCTGGGTGCCCTGCTGCGGTCGGTCGCCGGCGGCATCTCGGTGCTGGTGGCGGTCATGATGCTGATCCCCGGCCTGATGCAGCTGCTCCCCGCGAGCTGGCAGGACAAGGTCGGCCCGTACCTGCCCAGCAACGCCGGCCAGTCCCTGTACGCCCTGACCCACGACAGCACCTCGCTGTCGCCCACGGCCGGGCTGGCCGTCTTCCTGGGCTGGACGGTGCTGGTGCTGGCCGGGGCCGCCTACCGGCTGAAGCGGACCGACGCCTGAGCACGGCAGGCACCAGGCGCCGCGCTCCGGCGCCTGGTGCCCCGCCGGCCGTTTTCGTCCACTATGGACAGGTGATGGATGTGCGCACCGACGACACCGCCGGGGCCGTCCCGTCCCTGCTCGGGCATCCGCTCCTGACGCGGATGACCCGGATCGGCAGGCGGCTGCGGCGGGCCGACCGGGACCACCCGTGGCTGCTGGACACCGCCGTGGTGGCGGTGATCGTCCTGCTGTTCGGCGTGACGGAGTTCGTGCACCCGGACGACGGCCGCCCCGGCGACGGCCCGCCGATCACGTTCGCGGCGCTCCCGGTGGCCGCGACACTGGCCCTGCAGGCCGGCTTGGTGCTGCCCCTGCTGTGGCGGCGGCGGGCCCCGTACGCGGCGTTCGCCGTGATCTCGGCGGTGTTCCTGCTGCAATGGGCCCTCGGGGCGTTCCTGCGGGCCGACGTCGCCCTGCTCGTCGCCCTGTACAGCGTCACGCTGCACGGCCGCGTCCGGTACCTGCCCTGGGCCTGCGCGGCCGCGGCCGGCCTGCTCGTCCCGGTGGCGGTGCGCGTGTCCGCCGTCGTGTCGGTGTGGGGAGCGCTGTTCTTCCTGGTCAGCACCGCGACCGCGGCCGTCGCACTGGGGTTCGCGGTGCGGATCCGGCGGGCCCAGCTCGTCAACCTGCGTGACCGCGCGCTGCGCCTGGAGATCGAACGGGACCAGCGCAGCAAGCTCGCCGCGGCCACCGAACGCACGCGCGTGGCCCGCGAGATGCACGACATCATCGGCCACAACCTGTCGGTGATCATCACACTGGCCGACGGCGGGGCGTACGCGGCCGAGGTGACCCCCGAACGCAGCCGGGAGGCGCTCCGGCTCGTCGGGGAGGCCGGCCGCCAGGCCCTTGGCGAGCTGCGGCGCATGCTCGGCGTCCTGCGCGAGCAGGCCACCGCCCCCGAACTCCATCCCCAGCCCCGCATCGCCGACATCGAGGCGTTGTGCGGCAGGCTCGGCGCGGCCGGGCCGGAGGTCGTCTACCGTTCGGGCGGCGAGCTGGAGTCCCTGGACCACGGAGTGCAGCTGATGGCGTACCGCATCGTCCAGGAGGCGCTCACCAACAGCCTCAAGCACGCCGGGCCGGGCACCCGGATCCAGGTCGCGCTCACCGTCGAAGGCGCGCAGCTGCGGATCCACGTCCACGACACCGGACGGCCCGGCGGCACCGGCGAGCCGTCGCCGGGCGAAGGACACGGGCTCGCGGGCATGAAGGAACGCGCGGCCCTCTACGGCGGCACCGTCACCGCGGGGCCGGAGCCCGGCGGTGGCTGGAGCGTGCGGGCCGTTCTCGACGTCACCCCGGTCTCGGGCGGCCCGGCATGACCAGTGTGCTCATCGTGGACGACCAGCCCTTGCAGCGTTTCGGCTTCCGGATGCTGCTGGAAGCCACGCCCGACACCGAGGTGGTGGGCGAAGCCGCGCACGGCGCGGAGGCCGTGCGCCGGACGGCCGAACTGCGGCCCGACGTCGTCCTGATGGACATCCGGATGCCCGGGATGGACGGCATCGAAGCGACCCGGCAGATCGTCGCGAGCGGGGGACGCTCCCGGATCCTGGTGCTGACCACCTTCGACCTGGACGAGTACGCGCACGCGGCGCTGCGCGCGGGGGCCAGCGGCTTCCTCCTCAAGGACGCCCACCCGGAGGAGCTGCTGGCCGGAATCCGCGCCGTCGCCCGGGGCGACGCCGTCGTCGCGCCCGCCCTCACCCGGCGTCTTCTCGACGCCTACGCCCACCACCTGCCCGCTGCCGGCGAGCGGGGCCGCCCGGATCCGCGCTGGCAGTCCCTGACCGAGCGGGAGCGGGAGATCCTGGTCGCGATCGGGCAGGGCCGGACCAACGGCGAGATCGCCGAGCGCCTGGTGCTGTCGGAGTCCACCGTCAAGACCCACGTCGGCCGGGTGCTGGCGAAGATCGGGGCCCGCGACCGCATCCAGGCCGTGATCGTCGCCTACGACCTGGGGCTGACCCACCCCGGCGGGCCGGACTGATCACCGGCGTCGGAAACCCACCGTCAGCAGCAGGTTCGCGTAGAGGCGGTCGTCGCCGGTGGCGACGCACACGGCCACCTCCGGTTCGCGGCACGTCCGGTAGAACTCGAACCGCTCGACGGGCCGCAGCGGGAGGTCCGGGCCGAGCAGTTCTTCGTAGCCACGCCAGCATCCGGGCGGGCTTCCGTCGTCCGGCCGCATCGCCGTCACCGATTCGACGGGCACGGCCGTGAGCAGGGGAGCGAGAACGTCGTCGACGGTCACCAGCCCCGGGCGCAGGTTCAGGTGGATCAGCTCGGCGCCCGGAGCGACGTGGGTGGCGTGCGCGTAGTTGGCGTCGGCGAGCAGGACGCGCGAACCGTGGCCGGTCGCCGCGAGGGCGCGCAGCAGCGGGGGATGGAGCAACGGGTAGCGCAGCATCGCGGGTTCTCCGTTCGGGTCAGTCCGGTTCGTGGTTGAGGGCACCGGAGCGGAAGGCAGCGACGGCGACCTCGGCGAAGCCGAGTGACCGCACGGTGTCGAGCAGCCGCGGGTCGTCGTGGGCTTCGGCGGCCACGGCCGCGTCGAGCTCGATCCGGGCCGTCCCGCCGAGGTCGCGGACCCGCAGGTCGCGGCAGGCGAGGCCGCGGCCGTCGAGGAACCGGCGAACGGCCGCTTCGGCCTGCTCGACCCTCGCCAGGGTGGCCGTGGTGATCGGGATGCCGTACCGGACCCGGCTCGCCAGGCAGGGTGCGGCCGGTTTCTCCGCCCAGGCCAGACCCCAGCCCCTGGCGATGGCCCGCACGTCCTCTTTGGACAGACCGAGCGTCCGCAGCGGCGTGTGCACGCCGATTTCGTCCCCCGCGCGGATTCCCGGCCGGAACGGGTCGACGGCGTCGTCGGCGTTCGTGCCGGTGGCCAGCGCCGGGAACCCTTCCTCGGCGGCCACTCCGGCGATCGTCGTGAGCACGGTGGTCTTGCAGAAGTAGCAGCGTTGCCTGCCGTTGGCCGCGTACCCGGGCTCGGCCAGCTCGGCGGTCTCCGGAGTGCGGTGGCGGGCGCCCAGCTCGGCCGCGATCCGCCGCGCGCCGGCCAGTTCCGCCGCGGCCAGGCTCGCGGAGTTCGCCGTCACCGCGAGCACGTCCGCCGGGCCGAGGGCGCGGACGGCGGCCGCGAGGACCAGCGCCGAGTCGGTGCCCCCGGAGAAAGCGACGGCGAGCCGGCCGAGGCCGGCGAGGTGCGCGACGAGCCGGCTGCCGTCCATCAGCGCCCCGCCGCGATCGTCGCGACGACACGCGCCGGCAGCCCGAGTTCGCGCGCGGCGGCCACGACGTCGTCGTGCTCGGGTTTCGCGCCGTGCGGCCCGCGTTTGCGCCGCACGGGGATCCCGTGGACGTCGACCGTTTCGGTCTTCCGCTCGAGCGCGGTCCGGCGAACGCGATATTCGCGCAGTCCGAGGCTGCCGGTTTCGGCGAGCATCAGGTCGCCGAGCCCGGCAGCGTGCGCCGGCTCGGCGAGGACGTGCAGGACGTGGGCCGGCCGCCCCTTCTTCATCGTCGCCGGGGTGACCCACGCGTCGAGCGCGCCGGCGGCCAGCAGTGCGCCGACGGCGTGGCCGAGCACCTCCCCGGTGACGTCGTCGAGGTTCGTTTCGAGCACCACCAGCTCGCGGTGCCCGGTGTCCGCGGTTTCGCCGAGGTGCACGACCGCGACGTTCGGCCGGTCCGGCAGCGCCCGGGTGCCCGCGCCGTACCCGGTGGCCAGCAGGCGGAACTCCGGTGGCGGTTCGAACCGGGCTCCGGTGGCCTTCAGCAGCGCGGCCGCGGTGGGCGTGACCGTCTCGCCCGCCAGATCGCTCCCGAACGTCCGCGCCCCCTTCAGCAACTCCGCGGTCGCGGGGGCGGGACACGGCAGGACGCCGTGCGCGGTGCGGACCGTGCCGCTGCCGAGCGGCAGCGCGCCACAGTACACAGTGGACACTCGAGGGCGTCGAGCGCGGCGCAGACGCCGATGACGTCGACGAGGGTGTCGTGCCCGCCGAGTTCGTGGAGGTGGACGCGCTCGGGGGCTTCCCCGTGCAGCCTGCCTTCCGCTTCGGCGATGGCGCGGAGCGCGGCGACCGCGCGGTCCGCCACCGGCGCGGGCTCGACCCGCCCGGCCATGGCGATCAGTTCGGCCGCGGGACGGCTGGTCGCGTCGTCGGTGACGTCCACGAGGGCGCGGGCCGCGGTCAACCCGTGGGTGAGCAGGGACTGGACGCGCAGGTCCCACCCGGTCAGCCCGCTGCCGGCGACAGCCGCCCGGATCCGCTCCAGCGGGGCTCCGGCGTCGACGAGCGCCGCCAGCAGCATGTCCCCGGCCAGGCCGGTGAACGGAGAGATGACGCAGATCTTCACCGTGGCCTCCGCAGGACGTGGGCGAGGCGGAAGGCGGCCATGGCCGCGCCGAACCCGGAGTCGATGTTGACGACGGTGATGCCGGCCGCGCAGGAGGCGTGCATCGCCAGCAGCGCGGTCACGCCTTCGAGGCCCGCGCCGTACCCGGTCGAGGTGGGGACGGCGATCACCGGGCAGGCGACCAGGCCGCCCACGGGCGAAGCCAGCGCACCCTCCATGCCCGCGACGACGATGACCGCGTCGGCTTCGCGCAGCCGGTCCGTTTCGGCCAGCAGGCGGTGGATGCCGGCGACCCCGACGTCGGTGATCGTCCGCACGTCCAGGCCGATGGCCGCGGCGACTTCCGCGGCTTCCGCGGCGACCGGGCCGTCGGAGGTGCCGGCGGCGGCCACGGTGACCGTGAAGCCCGTCGTTTCGGCCGGGCGCCAGGACAACAGCCGTGCGCCGGGGGAGTAGTGCCCTCCGGGGACGTCGGCCAGCGCGGCACGAGCTGTCTCGATCTCTACCCGGGTGACCAGGACCGGGCCGGTGTTGTGCGCGAGCAGCGTCCGCACGATGGCCGCGACCTGCTCCGGCTGTTTCCCCGGCCCGTAAACGACTTCCGGGAGTCCTTGGCGGTGTTCGCGGTCGAGGTCGACGCGCGCGAACCCGAGGTCGGCGGTACTCATGCGACGTAAGGGATCGTCAGGGGGCCTTCCGGGAGCACGCAGACCCGGGCGGCGGGCCCGGCCCGGCCGAGTGCCTCGGCCACGGTGGCCGCGATGTCGGTGGTCCGGGTCAGGTGCGCCGTCGCGAGGTCGGCGTCGGTCAGGTGGTCGCTGTGCAGGACGACCCGGCAGTCGTCCTGGATCTTCGCCTGGATCTGGACCTGCCACTGGTCGGGCACGGTCACGGGCCGGGCCGAGATCTCGGCGAGCAGGGCCGCCGGCGAACTCGCCGAAGCGAGGACTTCCCGGTAGGAGCCGTGGTCGGGGAGGCCGTCCCGGCACTCCGCGGCGCACACGATGGTTCCGCCCGGCTTGGCGATCCGGTGGGCCGCCGACATTCCTTTGACGGCCTGGTAGAGGTTTTGGTCGAGGGGATACCCGGAGTTCGTCGTCACGACGACGTCGAACGGCGCCGGAACCGGCCGCATGGCGACCTCGCGCGCCACGCGGGTCGCGGCCGCGTGCATTTCCAGGAGGTCGCCGCCGAACGCCCCGATGACCGCCTTGTCGCGGTTGAGGATGACGTCGAGGGCGAAGGTGACGCCGGTGGCCGCGGCGATCGCGCGGACGTCGTCGTGCACGGGGTTGCCTTCGGTGATGCCCCAGGTGGAGTTGGCGTGCCCGATCCGGCGGGCGTCGTGGAGCACCAGCACGGTTTCCAGCGCCGCCAGCCCGGGCGCGACGAGCTTGGGGCCACCCGAAAAGCCCGCGAAGAAGTGCGGTTCGACGAACCCGGTCGTGATCCGGACGTCGGCGTCGGCCCACTCGCTGTTCAGCCAGACCGGGACGTCGTCGCCGTGGCGCCCCAGCCAGGTGAGGCTCGCGCGGTCGCGGGCGTCGTGGTTGACGATCCGGACCGTGTCGACGACCTCGTCGCCGAACATCGCGCGTAGTTCCGGTTCGGAGTTGCCGCGGTGAGTGCCGGTGGCGACCAGGACGACGACGTCCTCGAGGCGGACGAGGCCGTCCAGCTCGGCGAGGATCGCCGGGATCATCAGTTCCCGCGGCTGCGGCCGGGTTCCGTCGCACGCCGAGATCGCGACGGTCTGCCCCGGCCGCACCCGCTCGCGCAGCGGCGGCCCGGCGACCGGTTCCCGCAACGCCCGGCGCAGCAGCACGGCCGCGGGTTCGGTGACCGGGTGGTGCACCGGGGTCACCACCGTGGTGACCGCCGGGTCGACGGCCAGGTCGAGGCCGGTGTCGCCGTAGGCCAGCCGAACGGTACGGGCCGTCACGGCGCCAGCCCGTACACGCGGGTCGCGGTCCCGCCGCGGACGGCGTCGCGTTCGGACGGCGCCAGGCCTTCCAGGAGACTGTCGGCGGCGGCCATGACTTCCGCGTACGTCCCCGCGAGCAGGCACACCGGCCAGTCCGAGCCGAGCATCAGCCGGTCGGGGCCGAACGCCTCGAGTGCGGTATCGGCGTACGGCCGCAGATCGGCGGGCGTCCAGTGCTGCCGGTCGGCTTCGGTGACCAGACCGGAAAGCTTCGCGACGACGTTGGGTTCCCGGGCCAGGGTGGCCAGGCCGGTCGCCCAGGGTTCGAGATCTCCGCTCGCGATCGGCGGCTTCGCGAGGTGGTCGAGGACGAAGGTGAGGTCCGGCAGCGCCCGGACCGCCGCGGTCGCCGCCGGGAACTGGTGGGGCACCACGAGCAGGTCGTACACCAGCCCCGCGTCGCGCACCGCCGCGAGCCCGGCCAGGACGTCTTCGCGTTCCAGCCAGCGCGGGTCGGGCTCGGCCTGGACGAGGTGCCGGATACCGGCCAGGAGCTCGCCGCCCGGCGCCGACCGCAGCCGTTCGATGTCCCGCGCCGCGGAGCCGGTGAGGTCGATCCAGCCCACCACTCCCGCGATGAGCGGCTCCGCGGCCGCGGTCGCGAGGAACTCGATCGACTCGTCCAGGTCCGGCAGGACCTGGACGAGGACGGTCGCGTCGATCCCGGAAGCGGCCGCTCGCAGGTCGGCCGGGGTGTAGTCGCGCCGGATCGCCGAGGTGTCGTCGTTGTCCAGCCACGCGTGGCGGCGGACGGAGGTCTGCCACAGGTGGTGGTGCGCGTCGACGCGCCGGCCCGTCATGCCCGGCCGATCCGGTGGCACTGGCGGCCGAGGCCGTCGATCTCCACGGTCACTTCGTCCCCTTCGGACAGATAGGGGAAGTCGTTGGCGCCGAACGCGACCCCTGCCGGGGTGCCGGTGTTCACGACGTCGCCGGGCTCGAGCACCATGAACTGGCTGAGGTACCAGACGATGTGCCGGACGTCGAAGAGCATGTTCTTCGTGGTGCCGTCCTGGCGCGGCTGCCCGTCGACGGCCAGCCGCAGGCCGAGGTGCTGCGGGTCGCCGGCTTCGTCCGGGGTGACCAGCCAGGGGCCCAGCGGGTTGAACGTCTCGCACGACTTGCCCTTGGTCCACTGGCCGCCGCGTTCGTGCTGGAATTCGCGCTCGCTGACGTCGTTCGAGACGGCGTACCCGGCGATCACCGCGTCGGCGTCCTCCGGTGTCGCCAGGTACCGCGCCCGGCGTCCGAGCACCACGGCCAGCTCGACCTCGTAGTCGGTGCGGGTGCTGGTCCGCGGGATGAGCACGGTGTCGTCCGGGCCGACGATCGTGTTGGTGGCCTTGAGGAACACCACCGGCTCCGCGGGCGGCTCGGCCCCGGTCTCGGCGGCGTGGTCGGAGTAGTTCAGCCCGATGCAGACGAGCAGGCCGGGCCGGGCCACCGGGGCACCGACGCGCAGGCCCGTGGTGTCGAGGACGGGCAGGACGCCGTCGCGCAGGGCCGCTTCGGTGCGCGCGACGCCGTCGGCGGTGAAGAAGGCGCCGTCGATGTCCGGTGTCAGTGAACGCAGGTCCCGCGCCGCACCGGTTTCGTCGAGGACGACCGGGCACTCGTGGCCGGGTTCGCCGAGGCGTTGGAAGCGCATGGCGGGGACCGTAGCAGACATATGATGTCTTGCTCAAAGCTCAACAAGGACATCATACGGAAAAGCGCGGAACGTAGTCAGTAGTGACTGTCCGTCCAAGTTATTGCCGTGTTACGGCGGGAGTCTGGACAATCCGTGAGTCGACGCGTAGCCATACATATGTTGTCTGCCCCGAGTGAGAGGTGGCCACGTTGGCCGAAGTGATCAGCGCCATCGACGCCGTCGACGTTCGCTTCCCGACTTCCCTGAGCCTCGACGGGTCGGACGCGATGAACCCCGAACCCGACTACTCCGCGGCGTACGTGACCATCCGCACGAGTGCCGGCGACGAGGGCTACGGGCTCGCCTTCACCGTGGGCCGCGGCAACGACGTCGAGGTCGCCGCCGTCCGGGCGCTCGTGCCCCTGGTCGTGGGCATGACGGTGGACGACGCGCTCACCGACCTCGGGGCGTTCTCCCGCCGGCTGACCGGGGACAGCCAGCTGCGGTGGCTGGGCCCGGACAAGGGCGCGATCCACATGGCCGCGGCCGCGATCGTCAACGCGGCGTGGGACCTGCGGGCGCGCCGCGAAGGCAAGCCGGTCTGGCGGTTGCTGGCCGAAATGCCGCCGGAAGACCTCGTCGACCTGGTCGACTTCCGCTACCTCCAGGACGCCCTGACCCGCGACGAAGCCCTGGAGATCCTCCGGAGCGCGGAACCGGGCCGCGCGGCCCGCCAAGCCGAGCTCCTCGAATCCGGCTTTCCCGCCTACACCACGACTCCCGGCTGGCTCGGCTACTCCCCGCAGAAGCTGGCGGCGCTCGCCGCGGAGGCGGTCGCGGACGGGTTCACCCAGATCAAGCTCAAGGTCGGCGCCGACCTCGACGAAGACATCCGCCGGCTGCGGCTGGCGCGGGACGTCGTCGGGCCGGACGTCCGGATCGCCATCGACGCCAACCAGGCCTGGGGCGTCGGCCAGGCCATCGAATGGCTGCGCCCCCTCTCCGAGTTCGACCCGTACTGGATCGAGGAGCCGACCTCGCCCGACGACGTCCTCGGCCACGCCGCGATCCGCCGGGCCGTCGCGCCGATCAAGGTGGCCACCGGCGAGCACACCCACAACGCCGTGATGTTCAAGCAGCTCCTGCAGGCCGAGGCGATCGACGTCCTCCAGCTCGACGCGAGCCGCGTCGCCGGGGTCACCGAGAACATCGCGATCCTGTTGCTGGCCGCGAAGTTCGGCGTCCCGGTGTGCCCGCACGCCGGCGGGGTCGGGCTGTGCGAAATGGTGCAGCACCTGTCGATGTTCGACTTCGTCGCGGTGAGCGGCACCCAGACCGACCGCGTCATCGAGTACGTGGACCACCTGCACGAGCACTTCGTCGACCCGGTGCGGATCGAGCGGGGCCGCTACCTGGCCCCGCGGAAGCCGGGACTCGGGGCACGGCTGCACGCGGAATCCGTGGCCCAGTACCGGTTCCCCGACGGCCCGGTCTGGCAGCGGGACGCGGTGGTGGTCGCGTGAGCGGCGGCGAGTTCGACGGCTTCCGCGCCGTCGTGACGGGCGGGGCGTCCGGGATCGGGCTCGCCACGGCGCGGACGCTGTCCCGGCGCGGCGCGCGGGTCGTCTGCCTCGACCTGAACGACCAGGTCGAAGCGCCCTTGACCGGCGTGCGGGCCGACGTCTCGGACGACGGTTCCGTGCGAGCCGCGGTCGCCGCCGCGGTGGACCACCTCGGTGGCCTGGACGTCCTGGTCAACAACGCCGGGATCGGCGCGCAAGGAACCGTCGAGGACAACGACGACGCGGAGTGGCACCGCGTGTTCGACGTCAACGTCGTGGGCATGGTCCGGGTGAGCCGCGCGGCCCTGCCGCACCTGAGGGAGTCGCCCGCCGCGGCGATCGTGAACACCTGCTCGATCGCGGCCACCGCCGGGCTGCCGCAACGAGCGCTCTACAGCGCCACGAAAGGCGCGGTCCTCGCGCTCACCCGCGCGATGGCCGCCGACCACCTGGCCGAGGGCATCCGCGTGTGCTGCGTCAACCCGGGCACCGCGCACACCCCGTGGATCGACCGGCTGCTGGCCACGGCCGACGATCCCGAAGCCGAGCTGGCCGCGCTCGCCGCGCGCCAGCCCACCGGCAGGCTCGTCACCGCCGAGGAGGTCGCCGCGGCGATCTGCTACCTGGCCGGCCCGGACTCCGGCGCCACCACCGGCACCGATCTCGCCGTGGACGGTGGTATGTCCGGCCTGCGGCTCCGCCCGAAACCTGTCAACGAGGAGAGGTCATGAAGTTCCAGCACCTGAGCGCCGCCGCTGTCGTCACAGCCGGAGTCCTGACCGCGGCCGCACTGGCCGGCTGCAGTGGCGGCGGCTCGACCGCCGCTTCGGGCGGCAAAACCGTCGTGGGGGTCGACTACCCGCGCTCGGACACCGACTTCTGGAACGCCTACATCAAGTACGTGCCCCAGTTCGCCGGCCAGTTCGGCCTCGACCTCAAGACCACCAACTCGCAGAACGACGTCGCCAACCTGACGGCCAACGTGCAGACGATGATCAGCCAGGGCGTCAAGGGCGTGGTGATGGCGCCGCAGGACACCGCGGCGATCATCCCGACGCTGCAGCAGCTCGCGAGCAAGAAGATCCCGGTCGTGTCCGTCGACACCCGGCCCGACCAGGGCAACGTCTACATGGTCGTGCGGGCCGACAACCGCGCCTACGGCGAGAAGGCCTGCCAGTTCCTCGGCACCAAGCTCGGCGGCAAGGGCAAGGTCGTGATGCTGCAGGGCGACCTCGCGTCGATCAACGGCCGGGACCGCACCGAAGCCTTCAACGACTGCATGAAGAAGAACTTCTCAGGCATCACCGTCTTCGGCGAGGCCACCAACTGGGACGCCAACACCGCGGCCCAGAAACTCCAGACCCGGCTGACCGCGAACCCGGACATCAAGGGCGTCTACATGCAGTCCAGCTTCGCGCTGTCCGGCACGCTGCAGCTGCTCAAGCAGCGCGGCCTGGCGGTCCCGGCGAGCGACCCGAAGCACGTGTTCATCGTGTCCAACGACGGCATCCCCGAAGAGCTCGCCAAGATCCGGGCGGGCGAGATGGACGCGACCGTGTCCCAGCCCGCGGACCTGTTCGCCAAGTACGCCCTGCAGTACGTCAAGGACGCGATCGCCGGCAAGACGCCCACGCCGGGCAAGACCGACCACGACAGCACCATCATCCAGGTCCGCGACGGCCTGATGGAGGACCAGCTGGCCGCACCGCTGGTCACCGCCGACGGTGCCACGTTCGGGCCGGTGAGCAGCGTCAAGGTCGACGACCAGTCCCTGTGGGGCAACAGCAAGAGCTGACGGCTTTCGGAGAGGAAGCGAAACATGAGCACCGTGCCGGTCGTCGAGGCCCGTCAGGTGGTCAAGCGCTACGGCGCCACGGTCGCGCTGGACGAAGCCGACCTGACTGTCCTACCCGGACAGACGCACGCACTCGTCGGCCGCAACGGTGCCGGCAAGTCCACGCTGGTGTCCGTCCTGACCGGACTGACCGAGCCGGATGCCGGGACCGTGCGGCTGAACGGGGGACCGGCGCCGGCCCTGGCCGACCGCGACGCCTGGCGGTCGCGGGTGGCCTGCGTGTACCAGCGGTCGACGATCATCCCCGAGCTGTCGGTGGCGGAGAACCTGTTCCTCCACCGGCAGGAGACCCGCGGCGGGTTCGTCCGCTGGTCCGCGCTGCGCCGCTCGGCCGCCGAACTCCTGGAGCGCTGGTCGGTGGACGTCGACGTGCACCGGCCGGCCAAGGAGCTGAGCGTGGAGCAGCGGCAGTTCGTGGAGATCGCGCGGGCGCTGTCGTTCGGGGCCCGGTTCGTCATCCTCGACGAGCCGACCGCCCAGCTCGACGGCACCGCTATCACCCGGCTGTTCGGCCACATCGCCGAGCTGCAGCGACAGGGCGTCACCTTCCTGTTCATCAGCCACCACCTGCAGGAGGTGTACGAGATCTGCGACACGGTCACGGTGTACCGGGACGCCCGGCACGTCCTCACCGCGCCGGTCGCCGAGCTGCCGAAGGCCGACCTCGTCGCGGCGATGACCGGGGAGAACGTCGTCGTGGCCGAGGAGCGCACCTCGTCGGCCCGGTACGGCGTCGAACCCGTGCTGCGGGTGGACGACCTGACCCTCGCCCCGCACTACCGGGACGTCTCGTTCGACATCGCACCCGGCGAGATCGTGGGGCTCGCCGGGGCGGGCGGCAGTGGCAAGACCGAAGTCGCCGAGACCCTCACCGGACTGCGCAAGCCCACCTCGGGCACGGTCTTCGTCGGGGACCGGCGGCCGCGGCCCGGGGACGTCCCGTCGGCGCTGGCCGCGGGGGTCGGCTTCGTCCCGGAAGACCGTCACCACCAGGGTTTCGTGCCGGAGATGTCCATTGCGGACAACACCACCATGAGCGTCATGGACCGGCTCGGCCCCGGCATCTTCGTCCGCTCCGCCCTGCGCGACCGGCTCGCCGGGAAGCTGATCACGCGGCTGGCGGTGAAGACCCCCGGCCCCGAGCTGCCGGTGTCCGCGCTGTCCGGCGGCAACCAGCAGAAGGTCGTCATGGCCCGCGCGCTCGCGGGCGACCCCGGCCTGCTCGTGCTGATCACCCCCACCGCCGGGGTCGACGTGCGGTCGAAGGAGTTCCTCCTGGGCAAGGTCGCGGAGGCCGCCGCGGCGGGCACCGCGGTGCTGATCGCCTCGGACGAACTCGACGACCTGCGCCTGTGCGACCGGCTGCTGGTCATGGTGCACGGGCGGCTCACCACCGAAATGCCCGCAGGCTGGCAGGACCGCGAGGTCGTGGCCGCCATGGAAGGAGTCGACCTCGATGCCTGAAAGCCCCGCCGCGGCAGTCGTCCCGCCGCGGACCGAGCCCGGCGCCACGCGGCCGCCGCGGCGCATCGCCCTGGCCCGCATGCGCGACTTCGCGCTGGTGCCGGGGATCATCGCGATCGCCGTCGTCGGCCAGCTGGTGAACCCGGTGTTCCTCCAGTACGACAACGTGATCAACATCCTGCAGACGATGTCGGAGATCGCCCTGCTGGTGCTGGCCCAGACGATGGTCCTGGTCGTCGGCAAGATGGACCTCTCGCTGGAGTCCACCTTCGGGCTCGCGCCCGGTGTGGCGGCCTGGCTGACGATCGGCGGCGGCCATTCGCTCGGGCTGCTGCCGTCCTGGACGGCCGTGCCGGTGGTCCTGCTCGTCGGCGTGGTGGTGGGGGCGCTCAATGCCCTGCTGATCGTCCGGTTCGGGCTGAGCGGGTTCGTCGTCACCCTCGGCATGCTGATCGTGCTGCGCGGTCTGCTCACCGGCATCTCCGGCGGCCAGACCTTCTTCGGCCTGCCCGATTCGGTGCTCTACCTCGGCACCACGCTGTGGGCCGGTGTCCCGGCGTCGATCTGGATCTGCGTGCTGCTGTTCGCCGGGGGCATCGTCCTGCTCGGCTACACCCGGTTCGGCCGCAGCCTGTACGCGATCGGCGGGAACGAGGACGCGGCGAAAGCCGCGGGCATCAGGACCGACCGCGTCGTGTGGATCGTGCTGATCGGGGCCAGCGTCCTGGCCGCGCTCGGCGGGCTGCTGCTCTCGGGGCGGCTCGCGTCGGTGGCCGCGGCGCAGGGCAACGGCTACATCTTCACGGTGTTCGCCGCCGCCGTGATCGGCGGAGTGAGCCTGAACGGCGGCCGCGGCACGCTCTTCGGCGCCTTCACCGGCATCCTGCTGCTGTACATGATCCAGAACGTGCTGACCCTGGCCGGCGTGCCCGCGCAGTGGATCGGCGCGCTCAACGGCGCGATCATCCTCATCGCGCTGGTGATGTCCCGCATCACCAGCGGGAAGCGGCAGACCTGACGTTTCCGCGCCCGCCCCGAGCGCCCCAATGTGGCGTTGGTTGCGTCCAACGCACCGAACGCCACATTGGGGCGTTTGAGCCGGCTCCAGCCCGACCGGCTGGACTGGTCGGTGCCCGGTTAGCTCCCCATCACCCTCGCCGAAGGTCGGCACGGCCAAGGACTTCCGGTTCACCCGCGACAAGGCCGGCCGCGTGCTCTACGCGACCGTGCCGGCCTGGCCCGGTGCCACGGCGGACATCACGACGCTGTCAGGCAAGCGGATCGACCTGAGCACCCTGCGGCGCGTCGAACTGCTCGACGCTCCCGGCTCGCTGAAGTACACCCAGGACGCGGGCGCGCTGCACGTCACGCTGCCGTCGGCGAAGCCGTACGATTCGCCCGCCTACGTGCTGAAGCTGACGTTCGACGGCCGGATCCCGGTGGTGGGCCCCGCGTCCGGCGCGACCGTGTTCGCCGATGTCGGTTGCCGGGGCGCGAGCGCGGCGCTGGCGGTCGGCAGCTACACGGCCGCGCAGCTGCAGGCGAAGAGCCTCCAGCCCAGGACCGTTTCCGCGATCTGGCCGGAGACGGCTACCAGGCCCTCGGCTACCCCGGGGACAACCTCACCGGCACCCCGGGCAAGTACGGGACGGCGACACCGGATCTGCGCACCTCCGGGTTCAACGACTCGATCGTCTCGATGCGCATCGCGTTCGACCCCGCGCGGTGGTTCCGCATCGTCAACGTCACCAGCGGACTGGCCGTGGACGGCGGCGGCGCGGTCGCGGCGGGCAGCAAGCTGAAGGTCTGGACGCCGGACGACAGCACGAACCTCCAGTTCGGGATCGAGGACGCCGGCGACGGGTTCGTCAAGCTGACCAACCGCGCCGGCGGTCTCGTGATCGACGGTGCCGGGGCCGCGGCGGGCGGCAATCCCGTGCAGTCGGCCTACACCGGCGCCACGAGCCAGCAGTGGTCGATCACCGACACCGGGGGCGGTGTCTTCGTCGTCGCGAACCGGGCCCCCGGCCTGGTCCTCGACGGCGGCGGGAGCGTCCCCTCCGGCTCGCCGCTGAAGGTGTGGTCCGACGACGGGAGCCCGAACCTCCGCTGGCAGTTTTCGGTGGTCTGAGCGCCGGCGAGCGCGCGGACCCGGGTGCCCCGCCCGGTCCGGCGCGTCGCCGCCGAGGTGAGAAAGGCGTGAAGGATCCGGCGGTTCGCTTGTTCTCCGTCGCCGTTCCGGATTGAATCCATCGAATCGTGTGAGCATGTGTTGACACGCCGATGGGGGCAAACGGATGCTCGGCTTGTCGGCCAAAGGGCCGATACGCCGGACCGGCATGGGAGGGCCGAGCCATGATCAGCGAACCGAGGGCCGTTCCCGGCATGGACGGCTGCCCGGCCCGAGCGGCCGCGTGACGATGGAGCCGGAACTCGTCGAGATCAACGTCACCGTGCCGCATTCTCCGGCCCAGCTGTGGACGATCGTGGGAAACCCCCAGCTCTATCCGCGGTTCGTCCGGGGGATCACGTTCTGCGAGCCGGTTTCGGAGGTCGCCGGCCGCGGCGCCCGCTACCGGTACCGGGCCGGCGGCGAGGGCGAGGCCGAAATCTTCGTCCACCGCCGGGACGAGCACCTGGCCTGGTCCGGCGTGGAGGGCAGGCCGCACCGGATGTCCGTCGTGCTGCGTGCGGTGCCGGAAGGTTCCGCGGTCACGATCCTGCTCACGGTGCTGGACGGCCGTTCGCCGGCGGTCCCGAAGATCCGCCGCCGGATCCTCGAGGCGATCGAGACGATGAGCGACCACCTCAGCGGCGTTCCCGCGCCCGATCCACCCTCGCGCCGCCCCACGAAGCGCGAGCTGGGGCGGATCCTGGTCCGGGCCGGTGTCCTCACCCCGGCCCAGCCCACCGGGACGCTGCGGCAGCTGCGGTCGGTGGGCCGCTGGGGCTCGACCCTGGCCGGCGGCTACGAGGCGGTGGCCCGCCGCGCGCCCGGGTCCCTCGCGCTCTGCGACGAGCGGTCCGAGCGGACCTTCGGCGAGGTCGACGAGCGCACGACCCGGCTGGCCGCGGTGCTCAAGCGCTACGACATCACCGAGGGGGCGCGGGTCCTCCTGATGTGCCGCAACCACAACGCGATGGTCGAAACGATGATCGCCTGCAGCAAGCTGGGTGCGGACCTGACCCTGATGAACACCGGGCTGGCCCTGGGCCAGGCCGCCGAATTCGCCCTGCGGCACCGATCCCAGCTGGTGCTCGCCGACGCCGAGTTCGCGGCCCTGCGCGGGCAGCTGCCCGCCGAGATCCCGCAGCTGTGGACGTGGCCGCCCGGCGGCGGGTGGCACGGTTCGACCATCGAAGAGCTGATCGACGCCGAGCCCTTGGCCCGCATCGCCCCGCCGAGCAGGCCCGGCCGGCTCGTCGTGCTCACCTCGGGCACGTCCGGTCCGCCGAAGGGGGCGCGCCGCCCGACGCCGAACAACGTCGCGGACGCCGCCGCGGTCCTGTCGGAGATCCCGCTGCGGGCGGGGGAACCGATCCTGGTGGCCGCCCCGCTGTTCCACACCTGGGGCCTGGCCGCGCTCCAGCTCGGCATGGCCCTGCGGGCCGGTCTGGTGCTGCCCCGGCGCTTCGACCCGGAAGCGACGCTGGCGATGATCGAGCGGCAGCAGTGCACGGCGTTGTTCGCGGTGCCGACGATGCTGCAGCGGCTGCTGGACCTGCCGGAGAAGACGCGGGCGCGCTACGACCTGTCCTCGCTGCGCGTGGTCGCCAGCTCCGGCGCGGGGCTGCCGGGCCGGCTCGGCGAGGAGTTCATGGACGCGTTCGGGGACATCCTCTACAACCTCTACGGCTCGACGGAGGTGTCGTGGGCGGCGATCGCCGGGCCCCGCGATCTCCGGGCGGCCCGCGGCACGGCGGGCAGGCCGCCGATCGGCACGGCGATCCGCGTCCTCGACCGCGCGGGTGCCCCGGTCCCGCCCGGCGCGACCGGGCGGATCTACGTCGGCAACCGCCTGCTCTTCGACGGCTACACCGACGGGGCGCAGCTCGACGTGCGGGACGGGCTGATGGACACCGGCGACCGCGGCTACCTCGACGCCAACGGCCTGCTGTTCGTCGAGGGCCGGGAAGACGAAATGATCGTGTCCGGCGGCGAGAACGTCGCGCCGGCGTCGGTGGAGGAAGTCCTGCTCACCCTCCCCGAAGTGCGGGAGGCGGCCGTGGTCGGGGTCCGCGACGCCAAGTACGGCCAGCGCTTGGCGGCTTACCTCGTGCTCGTCCCCGGCGCCCGGCTCGACGTCGACACGGTCCGGTCCCACGTCCGTGAGCGGCTCGCCCGGTTCGCGGTGCCCCGGGACGTCGTGTTCGTCGACGACCTGCCGCGCAACGCCACCGGCAAGGTCGTCAAGCAGGTCCTGCGCCGCATCTACCGCTGGTGACCCGGCCGGCTACCCGGCGTCCAGGTCCCGGACGTCGGCCAGGTGAGCCCGCAGCCAGCGTTCCGACGTGTCGACGTGCATCAGCGCGGCGGCGGTGGCCACGGCGGGGTCACCGGCGGCGAGCGCGTCGTAGATGGCCTTGTGCTGGGACAGCGTCACGTGCGTCACGCCCCGGTCGACGGTGCCGCGCCAGACCCTGGCCCGCAGGGTCCGCGAGGAGATCCCGTCCAGGACGGCGGTGAGCGTCTCGTTGCCCGTCGCGGTGACCACCGCGCGGTGGAAGGCGGCGTCGAGCACGGTCAGGCGTTCGACGTCCTCGACGGCCTCGTGCATCGCGTCGAGGAGCTCGCCCACGGCGCGCAGCTGCGAGCCGGTGATCCGGGTGGCGGCCAGCCCGGTCGCCGCGGGTTCGAGGAGCCGGCGTACTTCGGTCAGTTCGAGGACGCTGCCGTCCTGCATGAGCGACACCGCACTGCCGAGGCCTTCCAGGAGCAGGCTCGGCGCGAGGCTGGTGACGTACGTGCCGTCGCCGCGGCGGACCTCCAGCACCCTGGCCAGTGCCAGCGCCTTCACGGCTTCGCGGGTGGGGCTCCGGGAGATCCCCAGCTCGGTGGCCAGTTCGTGTTCCGGCGGCAGCTTGGCGCCTGCCGGGAACCGGCCGGACCGGACGAACTCCCGGATCCGGTCGATCGCCTCGTCGGTCAACGACCTCGCCATCGCACTCCTCGGACCTCGAGCCTGAGCGCTCATTTTAGCAGTCGTATGATGTATCAGGGCTAAGAGTGGTCGGCGCGCCGCCAATTCGACGGATTCACCGCTAGGGCCCCGCTGGGAGCGCCAGTCGACACCGAGGACATGTGATGTCTCGCCGGGTATGCGGCGGAGGACCGGACCCGGCCCTCCGCCGAGGGCCCCTCACGTGGCGCAGATTCCCTGTACCAGTGTCGGTCCCCAGAGCAGGCTCGTCGGGGTCGACTCCACCGCGACCACTTCGAGCGGGCTGCCGGGGAAGACGACCTGGAGGCCAGTGCCCGGCTTGGGGGAGAGCTCGACCGCGCCGGTGCCGAGCGCCCGGGTGCCCGGCGGGCAGTTGACGAACGCGACCTGTTCGGGGTCCGAGTTCGCGGTACTTGACGAGGTGTTGGCGACGACCTGGTAGCCGGCGGGCGCCGGTGCGCAGACCGCGTACGCCTCGATCTGCCAGTTGGAAGTCAGCCCGGTCGCGTCCTCGTCGGCGACGACTTCGGCCGTGGTGGCCGTCAGCGGTGCGACCTTAGTCAAGGTGACTTTGCCGACCGGGTTCACGATCCGGCCACCGACGCCGAGCACCCGCTCGCTCGAGGCGCACAGCGCGTCGGCCTTCTGTTCCGGTTGTGAGCCCAGCGCCGAGTGGCCCGCGACCACGTGCAGTCCGGGCACCTGCCCGCACACGGCGAACGCCTGCACCCACCAGGTGCTGGACGTCCCGGGTGCCATTTCCTGCCCGAGGACGACGAAGCTGTCCTGGCCGCCGGACGTCGAGTGCACCGGCTGCAGCTGCGACAGCACGACGCTGTCGGCGTCGGCTCCCCGGCCGTTGACGAACACCCAGCCACCCCCGCTGATGATCTGGGTGCCGGGCGGGCAGTTGGCCGAAGCGGACTTCAGCGGTTCCGAGTTCGTCGGCGACAACGGCCCGGCGATCACCTGGATGGCACCGATCGCCGCCTCCGCCGGTACCGCCGAGACCAGCTGGACTCCGCCGGCCAGGCCGAGGGCCGCCACCCCGCTCGCGGCCGCTCGAGCCCAGCGTGTGCCGAGCCATGTCCTGCGTTTCCCTCTCATCTTGCTGCCCCTCACCTGCTGTCGTGGATGCCGGCGGCCGGAAAACCCGCCGATGCCGACACCGTGCGCCGGAGCGCTGGGCAATCCCTGGGCAGACGATGGGAAGAGTCAGGAACAGCCGAGGGCGGCGAGGGTGAGCTGTGCTCGTTGCCGGTGGACGGCGGCGGCGCCGGGGTCGGACGGGGCGAGGGCCCGCGCGAGAGCCAGCTGTGCCTGGGCAGTGCCCAGCCGGTGTCCGGTGGTGCGCTGGAGATCGAGGGCCAGCGCGGCCTGGTGGGCGGCCGCGGCGTGCCGGCCGAGGTCGGTCAGCGCCTCGGTCTGCGCCACCATGGCCTGGCCGTGGTGCACGCGGAAACCGGCGATGTCGCTCAGCGCGGCGGCCTCGCGGGCGTGGCGCAGCGCGTGCCCGGGCTCGCCGAGGCCGCGACGAGCCTCGGCGAGCCCGATCAAGGCGACCACTCCGGGGAGCCGGAGATCGGTCCGTTCGGCCAGTTCACGGGCACGCCGATGGCTCTCCGCGGCGGCGTCGCAGGCGCCGAGCCGCAGCCGGACCGAGCCGATGACGTTGAGCGCGTCCGCCTCGTAGTGCCGTTCACCGACCTCCGCCGCCAGGGCCAGCGCCCCGTCGGCCAGGCGCAGGGCGCGCGTCAGGTCGCCGAGGTCCCGGTGGACCTGGGCGAGGACGATCTCGTCGTCGGCCTCGGTGCCGCGGTCGCCCAGCTCGTGGTGCAGCTTCGCCGCGCGGGTCAGCAGATCCATCGCCTCGGGGTAGTCGCCGAGCTGGTGCAGGACCGCTCCGAGGTTGGCCAGGGCCATCGCCGTGCCGTGGCGCGAGCCGAGCTCGGTGAACAACGCCAGCGCTTCCCGCAGGTGCGAAGCGGCTTGCCCGAGCCGCCCCCGCTGCAGGTCGACGACGCCGAGGTTGCCGAGTTTCGACGCTTGCCCGCCCCGCCACCCGGTCCGCCGGTCGACCTCGAGCCCTTGCGCGAAGTGGTCCGCGGCCTCGGGCAGCCTGCCGGACGACAGGTACACGGCGCCGAGGTTGCCCAGCGCCGTGGATGCCCCTCGCGGCCACCGGACGCGTTCGTCGATGGCCAGCGTCCGGCGGTAGTGCTCGATGGCTTCGGTGAACCTGCTCTGCCGCATGTGCAGCCCGGCCAGGCTGAGCTGCGCGGCCATCTGGGCCTTCGGATCGTCCGCGGTCACGGCCGCGGACCAGGCGATCTCCGCGGTGGCTGCCCACTCGACGGGGAGCACCCGCAGCATGAAGTAGCCGCGCAGGGTGTCGGCCAGCAACCACGCGATCCGCTCGAGCCGGTGGCCGGCGCAGTGCCGGATCGCGGCGACGAGGTTGCCGATTTCGGTGTCGAGCCAGGACAGCGCCTCGGTGTGGTCGGAGAACACGACCGGAGGTCCGGCGAAGCCGGGCGGATCCAGCCGCACGGCGGTGGGGTAGAGCAGCTTCGCCGCGGCGTCGGCCGTCCGCAGGTACCACTCGCACAGCCGCCACACCGCGGCAGCGCGCTGCGCGACGTCGTCCTCGGCGCCGGCGCGCTCGGCCGCGTACAGCCGCAGCAGGTCGTGCAGGTGGTACCGGTCGCCGTCCTGGCCGACCAGGTGCGTGCCGGTGAGCTGGTCCAGCCGCCGCCGGGCGTCGGCCGGCGTGCACTCGACGAGAACCGCGGCTGCCGGCACGGTGAAATCCTGGCCGGGCACCAACCCGAGCCGGCGGAACAACCGCCGCGAAGGTTCGTCCACGGCGTGATAGGAGAGGGCGAAAGCGGCTCGTACGGCGCTTTCCTCGTCGTCCTCGATCTGCAGCGCGTTCAGCCGCTCGGCGCCGGCCAGGTCGGCGACCTGGTCGGCGATGCGGCGGCCGGGCCGGCAGCGCAGGTTGGCGGCCGCGATCCGCAGGGCGAGCGGCAACCGCCCGCACCGCTCCGCCAGCTGCGCGGTCTCGGCCGCCTCGGCCCGCACCCGCTCCTCGCCCAGGAGACGACCGAGCAGCGTGACCGCTTCCTGGTGGCCGAGGACGTCGAGCGTGAGCGGGTGGCCTCCCTCGCGGGCGACGATGCCGGCGAGCCGGCTCCGGCTGGTGACCAGCACCACGCAGCCGGCGCTGCCCGGCAGCAGCGGCCGTACCTGGCCGGCGCTGTGGGCGTTGTCGAGCACGACGAGCATCCGCTTGTCCGCCAGCAGGCTGCGCCAGAGACCGGCGGCCTGGTCCGGTTCCACCGGCACGTGCTCGGCCGGGACGCCGAGGGACTGCAGGAACCGCGCCAGCGCCTCGATCGGCCGCATCGGCGGGGCCGACGCGTATCCGCGCAGGTCGACGTACAACTGGCCGTCAGCGAAGCGGTCCCGCACCCGGTGTGCCCAGTGGACGGCCAGTGCCGTCTTGCCGACGCCGGCGGTGCCCGAGACGACGGCGAGCGCGGTCGCGCCGGAGTCGTCCGCCGTCACCAGGTCCAGCTGCTCGAGGTGCTCGTCCCGGCCGGTGAAGGCGGTGGTCGCGGGCGGAAGCTGGGCGGGCACCGGGCGTCGCGGCTCGGCCGCCTCGGCCCGGGGCCGCCGGGTTTCACCCGGATCCGCACCGCCCAGGATCTCGGCGTGCAGGCGCCGCAGCGCGGCGCCGGGTTCGACGCCGAGCTGCTCCACCAGGATGCCGCGGACGCGCTGGAAGGCCGCCAGTGCCTCGCCCTGCCGGTCGGCGCCGTGCAGCGCGGTCATCAGCTGCGCCCAGAACCGTTCCCGCAGCGGATGGGCCCTGGTCAACGACTCGAGCTCGCCGACGAGGCTCGCGTGGTGCCCGGCCCGCAGCTCGGCGTCGATGCGCTGGTGCAGCACGGTCAGCCGCCGTTCGTCCAGGCGTGCCACGTCGGCTTGGCAGGCGTCGAGGGCGGTTCCGTCCAGCGCCGGACCCCGCCACAACGCCAGTGCCTGGCCGAGCAGGACGGCGGTCTGCTCCCACGCCGTCCTCGAGCCCCCGGTGGCCGTCCGGTTCGCGGCGGCCACGAGCCGTTCGAACCGGTCGAGGTCCAGCTCGTCCGGGCCGGTTTCCAGGCAGTAGCCGGGCGGCCGGGTCACCAGCGGCCGGCGACCGGAAGCCACATCGGGCCACAGCGCGCGACGCAGTTCCGAGACACAGCCCTGAAGCAGGCTGCGCGCCGCGGCCGGCGGCCGTTGCCCCCACAGGCACTCCACCAGCCGGTCCGTCGACACGACAGTGCCCGCGTTGAGCAGCAACACGGCCAGCAGCGCTCGTTGCTGCGGGCCGCCCAGCGCGAGCCGCCTGCCGTTCTCCGAGACCTCCAGCGGGCCGAGAATCGAATACCGCATCAGCCCCCCTGGTGCCGGGCACTCAGGGGGCAAGAGCGGCGGAGCGGGCTCCCGATACAGCGACGGTTCACTTCCGCCGCTGGGCCTCCGCCGGGATGGGGGCGTCGCGGTACCTCAGGAGCCCTTCGACGCCGAGCAGGAACGTTTCGCAGATCGGCGCCGGGTCGGTGAGGCAGCCCGCGGCCATGGCGCCGTCCCGGAGCATCACGAAGTGCCGGGCGGCCGGCTCGGGCGCGGTTTCCCCGGTTTCGGCCAGCAGTTCGGTGACGGTGCTCAGGAACCACTGCCGGTGCGCGAGGACGGCCTGGTGCACCGGGTGGGCGGGGTCGGGGTATTCGGCGGCGGCGTTGAGGAAGGCGCATCCCCGGAAGCCGGGGGACCGGATGCCGTCGGCGATCGTCGCGGCGACCCCGCGGACGACGTCCGCCGGGAGGCCGCCGGCGGCGCGGACGGCCTCGACCTGGGCGCGGATGGCCTTGTCCGCGCCGGTCAGGTAGGCGACCAGCAGGTCGTCCTTGCTGGGGAAGTGCCGGTAGAGCGTGGCACGGGTGACGCCCGCGTCGGCGATGACCCGGTCGATGCCGACCGAGTGGAGTCCCTCCGAGTAGAACAGCCGGCTCGCCGAGGTGAGCAGCCGGGCGCGGGCTTCGGACACCTGTACTCCTGCCTCCTGACGGGCGATCGGGTGAACCGAGCCTAGCAGATAGAACGATCTGTCTTGACGCCGTCCGGTGCGTACTGTCATAGTCGCCGAGACAAGACAGAACGTTCTACTTACTTGGAGAACCGATGGCCACCACCGTCAGCCCGCCCGCCGGCCTCGCGCAGTCCCTGCGGCGGCTCTACTTCGTCCGGTTCGCGTTCGCCCTCGTCTGGGCGGGACTGCTGTTCACGACGGCGTCGAGCCTCGGCCCGGTCAGCATCGCGTTGCTGGTGCTGTACCCGTTGTTCGACGTGGTCGCCGCGGTGATCGACGCACGCTCGTCGAAGGCGGCCCAGTCCGTTCTGGCGCTGTACGTGAACGTCGCGATCAGCCTGCTCGCCGGCGCGGGCCTGGCTGTCGTGGCCTCGTCCGGCATCCCGGGTGTCCTGCGCGTGTGGGGGAGCTGGGCGATCGTGGCCGGCGTCGTCCAGCTCGTCGTCGGCGTCGCCCGGCGCCGGCTGGGCGGCCAGTGGCCCATGATCCTCAGCGGCGCGATCTCGGTCGCGGCCGGCACCTCGTTCATCCTGCAGGCCACAATGGACGGTGCTTCGCTGAAGGCCCTGGCCGGCTACGCAACGCTGGGCGGCGTTTTCTTCCTCGTCTCCGCGGTGCGGCTGGGGCGTGCGTCGAGGAACGCGAGTTCGCGGTAGATCACGGGACTTGCACCGCGAAGGCGATGATGAAGCAGGCGAAGGCGGCGATCGCCGCCGTGGACCGGGCGACGTCGATCCGCTGCCAGCGCAGCACGGTGGCTCGCCAGTCTGGCGGCGGGTCGTCCGGCTGCCAGTCGATCACCCGCATGTTGATGGGCACGGTGCCCAGGAAGGAAAACAGCAGGAACGCCACCAGTGCCGCCATTCCGGCCCAGCGGAAGGCGGCCCCGGCCCCGCCGCTGCCGGCGATCAGCACGGCGGCACCGGCGAGAACGGTCGGAAGCATGATGCCCGGGACGACGACGCGCAGGGTGCGCACGAGAGCCACGCGCGCGGCGACGTGCGCATGGTCGCCGAGGTGGCGCAAGGCCGGCTGGACCCCGTACCGGACGACGAACTCCTCGCCGGCGAGGAGGCCGGCGAAGGCGAGCCCGGTTGCTTGCAGGATGACCGAAGGCACGGCGACTCCCATAGCTACAGTGGCAGTAAATTTACTGTAGCAGAAGTCTTGGGGTTCAGGTCAGGCCGCGTTCGAGCAGGCCGGCCGCCCGCCGCACCTGATCGGCGACGGTGGCCACCGCCTCCGGGATCGGGTGGCCCGGGCGCAGGTGGGTGCGCAGGCCGTGGAACTGGATGCGCCACAGCCCGATGAGCGCCGCCGCGGTGATCTGGGCTTCGGGATCGGTGCGCTCGAGGCCGGTCCGCGAAGCGAGTGCTTCGGCGGCGACGTCGACATACCGGTCGGCGACGTCGCTGCGGTACGCCCGCAGCGAAGGCGTGTCACGGATGAGGTCGCCGAACCTGCGGTAGGTGGTCAGCGCGTGGTCGTGGTCTCCGGCCGCGGTCAGGGTCGTTTCGAGGCCGGCCAGTTCGTCGTCGAGGATCCGCAGCATCGCGGCGACCGGCGGGACCGCGGGGTCCGCGAGGTGGTGGTGCAGCGCGTCGGCCATGGCCTCGAGCCGGTCCAGGAGGAGGGCTTCCTTGCTCGGGAAGTAGTTGAAGACCGTCTTTTCGGACACTCCGCACGCCTCGGCGACGTCGGCGACGCGGACCGCCTCGAAGCCGCGTTCGAGGAACATGGTCATCGCGGTGTCGGACAGTTGACGGCGCATCGCGCGCTTCTTGCGCTCGCGCAAGCCTTCTCCCGTGCGGGTCATGCGCGCAGCTTACTGCGGTCACCAGAGAAATCGTGCCACTGTAAATTCTAGCGGCCCACCCCGGCCGCGACCGGGGCGCCCGGCGAGACGGCCTGGTAGCCGGAGCACAGGATGCGCAGCCAGTCGATCACGCCGTCGCGAGTCGTGTAGTACGCCTGTTGCTCGACGAGGTGGTCCGTGCCGTCGCGCTCGACCCGCAGCAGGTAGCCGACGTGCCGGCAGCCGGCGACCCGGCCCGTGGTCACCGAGCACAGTTCGGTGATCCGGCGGCCGGGGCCGAACCAGCGGCCGAGGACGATCTCGCCGACGACTTCGGCGGGGTCGGTCGACGTCCAGTGGCGGCCCGGGGTGAGGGCGGCGAAGTCGATCCGGGCGGCCAGTACCGCGCGGAGCGCGGCGGGGTCCTGCGCGGCGAGTGCCCTGGCGAACTGTTCGCCTTCGGCGGTCATGGTGCTCTCCGGGGTCAGTAGCTGAAGGTGGTGACGGGCTCGTCCATGAGGAACATCAGGGTCGGGCGGTGCTGTTCGGCGGCCTCGACGGCGACGAGGAACGCCACGGTGACCTTTCGGTGGTACCGGCCCAGCCTCGCCCCGGCCGGACGGTGGCGCATGGGGCGGATGCCTCATCTTCCGGCGGTACCGGGGAACGACGTCGTGAGGCCGTGTTCGAGGGCGAACAGCCCGGCGCCGGTCCGGTTGGACACGCCGGCCTTGGCGTAGATGTGCTCGACGTGGTTCCGGACGGTCTTTTCGCTGATCGAGAGCGACCGCGCGATGTCCCGGTTCGAGCCGCCGCCGGCGAGCAGGCGCAGCACTTCGACCTCGCGCCCGGTCAGGCCGGCGGGGAAGGGCGTCCGCCGCCGGGTCGCGTGCCCGGCGGCGGACAGGACGGCGTCGACGGCGTGCGCGTCCAGCCGGCCCGCGCGGGCGTGCCGCCGCAGGATCTCGGCGGCGTCGACGGCGTCGCACGCCGGCCGGTGCGGCCGGGGCTCGCCCAGCGCGTGGTACACGTCGGCGGCCGCCAGGAGCCGCGCGTGCGGCGTCAGTGCCGCGCCGGCCGCGCCGAGCGGGTAGCCGGAGCCGTCCAGCCGCTCGTGGTGCGCCGCGGCGACGGCGGCGACCTCCGCCAAGCCGCGGACCCGGCGCAGGATCCGGCCGGTGAGGTAGGGGTGCAGCCGGACCCGCTCCCATTCGGCGTCCGACAGCGGGGCCGCCTTTTCCCAGATGCTGTTGGGCACGCCCATCCGGCCCAGGTCGTGAACGAGCCCGGCCCGCCGGACGAGCCGGACCTCCGGCTCGGGCAGGCCGGCGCGGCGGGCGGCCCCGGCGGCGAGGGCGGCGACGCCGCGGGAGTGGCCGATGGTGAACGGGCATTTGAGGTCGGCGAAGTCGCCGATCGCGGTCAGCAGCTCGTCCAGCTCGGCCTCGGTGAGGACCCGGTCGCGATCGGGTGCCTGTGCCAGGGCGAGCGCCCAGACGTCCTCGTCCAGAAGGCCGGCGGCGATTTCGTCCGCCGCGTTCGTGAACGCCGCGACCACGGCGGGGTCGAACTGGCTGCCACTGCGCGCCTCGGCCATCGCGACGGCCGCGCCCACGCCGCCGCGGCGCAGGTGGACCTCGGCGACCTCGGCGAGGTGCACGACCCGCACCTCGATCGGCAGCCGGTCGCCACCGGTCCCGGCGGGCAGGCCGCTGCCGTCCCAGCGTTCGAAGGTGCAGGCCAGTGCCGCGCGGACGGGCTCGCCCAGCCCCAGCCGCCCGGCGAGCCGGGCGGCGGAGGAGCAGTGGGACTGGATCAGCGCGGCCAGCCTGCCGCGGACGCCGATGAGAAACGCGGCCGTCAGCGCGGCGCGTGCCGGCAGCCCGCGGTCCCGCCCGACGTGCGTGACCAGCAGGCGCAGGAAGGGCGTGCCGGTCCAGTTCACCTGGTAGGAGTCGGCGCGGAAGGCGATGTCGTCGCCGAACCAGCCGGCCAGTTCGTGCGAGTCGGCGTGGCAGCCGATCCAGGCGACGAGGTTGGCGTAGAACACCGTGCCGCGCCGGCCTTCGTCCAGGCCCAGCCGGTCGGCGAGCCGGGTCGCGAGCACCGCCGAGCGCAGCATGTGCTCCATCGGCTGCCCGAGCCCCAGGTCGATGGCCAGCGACAGGGCGGCGAGCACCTCGGCGCGCCGCGGCCCGGACGGCGGGACGGCCATGGGACCACCACCTTCCGGTCGGCCCCGGCACGCGCCGTCGTCCACCGAGGACGAACAAGCCTCGCTCGCCGGCCCGGCGATGGCAACTCCGGCGCTACCGCGCGGGGACTTCCGCGATGGTGATGACGTTGGCGGCGGGGTCTTGGATCCGAGTGAGCCGCGACAGGACTCCGGTGATGACCTCGCCGGTCGCGATACCGCTGCGGTGGAGCCGGGCGAGGAAGTCGTCGAAGTCCGAGACCAGGAGTGTCGCCATGGAAGCGCCCGCCGTGCCGGCGTTCTCCACGACCTGGAAGCCGCCGCTGGGCGGGAAATCCCATTGCGCCAGGGACGGCATGGGCTCCAGGTCGGCGGGGCGGCCGAACAGCCGGCTGTAGAACTCCTTGGCCCGGGCGAGATCGGCGACGGCGACGGCGGCGAGCGAAACGGTGACAGGCATGGCTCGATCCGACCAGAAGATCCGCCGGTTCGCCGGATGGCCGCCGAACACGCAGATCCACTCGCCGGGCAATGCCGGTACTACGACGGCAGGGAGGCGACGGCGATCATCCGCCGGTGGTCCGCGGCCAGCGGCCGTCCGTCTTCGCCGTAGCCGGACACCGTGGCGAATCCCGCGGCGAGCAGCCAATCGCGGAGCTCGGGATAGCCGAACAGCCGCTTGACGAACGCCGTCCGCCGGGCACGGCCGTCGCGGACGACCGTCCGTTCCGCCTCGAGCCTGCCGGTCAGCGCGTCCAGGTGGTAGCGGTCGGCGAGCATGTCGCCGTCGTCGCGGGCCGCCACGACCCGCGAGGGCGAGTACGCCGCCAGAAACGCGGTGAGGTTGTCGAGGTCCATGGCCAGCCGGCCGCCCGGGCGCAGGGCGACGGCGATGCCCGCCAGGACGGCGCGGTTGGTGGTGTCGTCGAAGTACCCGAAGGCCGTGGACCAGTTGACCACCCGGTCGAAGTGCGCCGTCCACGGCAGCCGGCGCATGTCGCCGGCCACGTACTCGACCTCGACGCCGGCGGCGGCCGCATCGGCACGGGCCCGGTCCAGGAAGACCGCCGAGGAGTCCAGTCCGGTGACCCGGCAGCCGCGGGCGGCCAGGTGACGGGCCAGCTCCCCGTGTCCGCACGCGAGGTCCAGCACCCGCATGCCCGGTCGCAGGTCCAGCAGCCGCCACGTCAGGTCCGCGGCGGCTTCGCCCGGCCCGGTCACGTCGCCAGGCCTGGCGAAGAAGTGCAGGTAGTCCTCGTCGTACATCCCGGAGGCGTCGAACAGGTCGGCCATGCAGCGGACATTAGGGACGGCCATTCGCCGCGGCAAACAGATTTTCCGGCCGGAAGGGGGACAAATCCGGTGGCGTGCTGGCAAGATCGCGGGTGGACACAGGCAGGGGAGGCCATCCGTGTACCGATCATTTCGGGTTGCCGGGCGCGATGACCGGCTCGAGTTCGCGAAGCCGACGGCAACGGCCGGGCGCGCGAAATAGCGGGCGGTGCCGCCGAAATCTCCCGTCGTGACCATCTCAGGGGGTCCGTCCCCGTCATCCTGCCCTTCGAAAGAAAGAACTCACCATGAGACGTGTTTTCCTGCCCGGGGGCGCGGCCCTCGTGCCCGGCGCCGCACCACGGCGGACCCGTTCGGGCACCAAGGTCGCGGTCGCCGTGGCGGCTTTCTCGGCCGCCGCGTTCCTCGCCCCCGCGTCGGCGAACGCGATTTCCGGTGGGCAGCCGGTCGCCGACGGCGCCGACCGCTTCGCCGCGAAGATCACCATGGAGGGTGCGGCGTGTTCCGGCGCCCTGATCGCGCCGCAATGGGTGATCACCGCCGCCTCGTGCTTCCCCGGCAGCTCCGGGCAGGCCGCGCCGCCCGCCAAGCCGGCCACGGTGGTCGTCGGCCAGGCCGACCTCCGCGGCACCGGCGGTCAGACGCTCCGCGTGTCCCAGGTGGTCGCCCGCGGCGACCGCGACGTGGCCCTCGCCAAGCTGACGTACGCGGTGCCGGGTGTCACCCCGCTCGCCGTCTCGGCCACCGCGCCCGGCGCGGGGGAGAGCGTGCGGGTGGACGGCTACGGCCGGACCGCCACGGAGTGGGTCCCCGACCGGCTGGCGACCGGGCAGTTCACCCTGGGCCAGGCCACCGCGACGACGGTCCCGATGACCAGCCCCACCGCGAACGACATCTGTCTCGGTGACGCCGGTGGCCCGGTGCTGCGGCAGGAAGGCGGCGGCCTCCGCCTGGCCGGGATCGCGAGCCGGTCGTGGCAGCACGGCTGCCTGGCGGTCACCGAGACCCGCAACGGCAGCACGGCCGCGCGCACCGACGACATCGGCGCGTGGATCACGCAGCAGGTCCAGCCGCGCACGATCCGGCTCACCAACCACTACACGAAGCGCTGCCTGACGGCCCCGGCGGCGAACAACGTCAACGACGCGCCGGTGATCCAGTTCGACTGCCCGTCGGCGTTCGACGACCAGGCGTGGGACGTCGAACCGAACGCGGCGGGCGGCGTGCTCCTGCGGAACCACGCCACGCAGCGGTGCCTGATCGTGCACGGCGCGAACAACACCAACACCGCACCCGCGCTGCAGTACGACTGCCTGCCGCAGTTCACCGACCAGCTGTGGGACCTCGTCGAGGTCGACGGCGGCGTGCAGGTCCGGAACCGGGCGACGAACCGGTGCCTGGTGGTCTTCGCGGCGAACAACGAAAACGGCGCGACGGCGGCGCAGTACGACTGCCTGCCCCAGTTCTCCGACCAGGTCTGGGAAGCGACCGCCGTGCCGGACGCTGTGCTGGTCACGAACCACGCCACCCAGCGGTGCCTGATCGTGCACGGCGGGAACAACGTCGACGACGCTCCGGCGCTGCAGTACGACTGCCTGCCGCAGTTCACCGACCAGCTGTGGGAGATCGACCCGGTGGCCTCCGGTGGGGTGCTGGTGCGGAACCGGGGGACGAAGCGGTGCCTGATCGTGCACGGCGGGAACAACGTCAACGACGCTCCGGCGCTGCAGTACCAGTGCTTGCCGCAGTTCACCGACCAGCTGTGGGACCTCGTCCCGGTCCAGGGCGGCGGCGTGCAGATCCGGAACCGGGCGACGAACCGGTGCCTGATCGTGCACGGCGGGAACAACGTCAACGACGGAGTCGCGCTGCAGTACGACTGTCTGCCGCAGTTCACCGACCAGATCTGGGACGTCCTCCCGGTCCCGGCCGGGCATTGAGCGAACCGGCATGACGGTCCGTCCGTAGCACCCTGTCCGGCGCCGGACGCCCTCGAGGCGTCCGGCGCCTACGGGCCACGCGGTGGCCGTCCCGGCACCGGGATCGGCACGGGCGGGTCGACGCGCAGCCGGACCCGGAACTGCCCTTGCCGCTTCAGCAGGGGCTCGTGCCAGCCGACCAGCGACAGGGTGACGGCGAGCGAGCACGCGCCGGCCACGACCGATTCGATGGCGCCCCGCCGCACCGCGACGGCGGTCTCGAACATGCCGAAGACCAGGCTGATTTCGAAGGTGACGCGGGCGATCTCGGTGTCGTCGACCACCAGGCCCACGGAGGGCTGCTGGAGCGACTTGATCTCGTACGGGTCGATCAGGGTGACCATGACTTCGGGCTTCCGCGGCTGGGAAAGCGTGTCCTGCGCGGCTTTCGTCAGCGCCTGGTACTTGCCGAGCCCGGCGAGCAGCGGCTCGGACAGGCTCTCGTCGAGGAAACCCAGCGCCGTTTCCAGGATTCTGCTGTTGAGCAGCCGGAAGGCCGGCTGCGGCAGCGTGCGCCGTCCGGACAGTTTCGCCTCGGCGATCCCGCCCCGCGGGATCCGCGTCAGCATCTCGGCGACGTGCCCTTCGGTGCCGCCGTCGCCCAACGCCATCGAGCGCACCGTCGTCCGGTCCGTGAGCTCAGGGGTGGTCATGGGGTACCTCCCGCGCGGTCTGCCGGCCGCGGTCCCAGTGCATTTCCAGGGCCACCGAGTGGTGGCGGGCTTCCGGCCCGGAGGGGCCGGCTTCGATCCGCGGCGGGTCGAAGATCGGCCGCACGTCCACCTCGCCGTCCGGTGACGAGCCGTCCCGTTCCCGTCGTCTCGGGAGCGGCACACCCGGCGGCTCTGGGCGTGGCTCCTGCTTTTCCGTTTCCCCTCTGGTGCTCACGGTGGTGGCGGCCGCCGCGACGGCGACCCCGCCGGCGATCGTGGCGATCACGCCGATCGTCCACCCGGTGTTCTGGCAGTCCTGGGGGCTGATGAAGATGTCGCAGTTGTCGGCCGCCGCCGGGGGTGTCAGCAGGAACAGCGTGAGGAACGCGGTGACGGCGGTCAGCAGGGCGATCCGGGTTCTCATCGGGTTTTCTCGCCTCCTTCCCGGAGCAGCAGGACGGTGCCCGTTCCGGCGAGCAGCGTCGCGAGGAAGAACCGTCCGGATTCGTCCACCGGTGACTGGGGCGACTCCGTCGTGCCGCCGAAGAGGGCCGGCAGGTCGGTCAGGGAACCGTGGACGACGAGGAAGGCGACCAGGATGCCGAAGACCGGTGCCAGGAGCACCCGGACCCAGCGGGCGAGCAACCGGTCGCGCGCGGCGTAGAACGCGCCGAGGGGCGGGTCGATCTTCGGGCCGAGGAAGACGACGGCCGAAGCGACCAGGGCACCGGCGGCGGTGACCGCGAACCCCGCCCCGGACGTCCCCTGACCGCGGAACAGGAAATAGATCAGCGGGGCCAGGGAAATCAGCAGCCGCCGGACGGGCACCGGAATTTCTTCGAGCCGTTCGAGCTGGGGGCGGAGCCGTTCGGCAATGCGGAAGCGCAGAACCGCGGCGGCGATCAGGCCTCCGCCGACGACGATGACGAACACGACGCTGCGGTGGATGATCCAGTCCAGCCAGGCCAGCAGCACGACGTACCCGGTGAACACGAGGATTCCCCGGCGCCCGCTCATGACCGGACCCCGGGCCGGGTGGGGGAGCGGACCCGGGAGACCAGCCCGATCACCGTTCCGAACACCGCGTGGCTCGTCAGGCTCACCACGACGAAGGGTGCCAGGGCCGGGGGCCGCAGGATGCTGCTCGACGGGTAGATCAGCAGCATGGCCACTTCCAGCGCCGCACCCCAGAGCAGGCCGAACCACCAGCGGGCGGGGCCGGCGACCAGCGTGTACATGATCGCGAACGTGACGCCGTTGCTGAGGTGGTAAGCCCAGCCGGCGATGTCCCCGACGGGCGAACCGAGGGGTTTTCCCGTGATGAGGCTGCCGAAGATGGAAATGGAATAGAACGGTCCCGAACCCAGGCCCAGCACCGCCCCGAGGACCCAGCGGGTTCCGTTGTAGGCCAGCAAACCGAGGAGGCCGGCGGCGAGCCCGGACCGCAGGCGTCCGGTGATGATCGGCCGGTCGGCCTTTCCCGCCAAAACCAGCAGGCAAACGAGGAATGTCATGCCCGGCAACGTCACGAACGAAAGTGTGTAAGGCATCCGGATGACACCGAGGAGGTGCAGCAGCAGCGCGGCGATCGACGTGGCCGCGGCACCCCATGCCAGCACGAAAAGGCGAGGATCTTCGCGGTAGGCCGCGAGGGTTGATTCCTTCATGCTGCCTCCACCGGAAGCGCTTTTCTTCAGGGTCGTTCGACCGCGCGGAGAAGTTACGGGCGCCACCCGAATGGCCTTCATTTGGCGACCGGGTGGGCGATGCGCGCGAACCCGTTCTCCGCTGATCGGAAACGGATTCTTTATTGGCCGGCGGCCATCGCGAGGTCTTCGGGCGGGGCCCACAGCGGCGCGGCGTCCGCGCGTTCGGGGTGCTCCCAGCGGTGGCGGGCCGCGGTTTCCCGGGCGATCGCGAGGAAGGCCTCGACGGCTTCCGGTGGTTCCCCGTCCCGCCAGGCCAGTGACCACGGGTAGACCGGCTGCAGCTCCTGGGGCCGGTGGACCGGGACGCCGCGGTCGGCGTACCGGCGGGCGTAGCTGTCGAACTCGAGCAGGTACGCGCTGTCGTTCGCCCGGCTGACCGCGGCGTGGCAGGTGTCGAAGGTGCCGGGGTTGCCCAGCCAGCGCAGGGCGAGGCCGGTGTGCTGTTCCAGGGACCTCACGTACCGGCCGTGCACGTTGTAGAGCGCGGTGCCGGGGGCGTCCGCGAAGACCTCGAGTGGTCGTTCGTGCACCGAGACGGCCGCGCGGCGCGGGTCGCCGGGCCGTCCGACCAGCCAGAACGGCTCGAGCCGCAGCAGCGTGTGCCGCCAGCCGGCCGGGTGGGCGGCTTTCATCGCGGCGGTGACGCGGATGATCGCGACGTCGAGGTGGTCTTCGAGCAGCGCGGTGAGCTGGCGGGCGCTGTCCATCTGGCTCTGGACGAGCTGGACGCCGGGATGGGCGGCGAGGAACGCGTCGGCGACGACGCGGCTGGTGTCCAGCTCGAAGATGTGGGCGATCCGGAGGTGGTGCGGCGCGGGCTCGCGCAGCATCTGGTCCGCAGTGGCCAGCAGCTGCCGGGCGAGGTGCAGGAACCGCTCGCCGCGCGGAGTCAGCGCGACGTGGCGGCTGTCGCGCACGAACAGCGGTCCGTCGACGTCGGTTTCGAGCTTGCGGATCTGCTTGGACAGCGCCGGCTGGCTGATGAAGAGCTTGGCGGCGGCCCGCCCGAAGTGCAGTTCGTCGGCGACGGTGACGAAGTACCGCACCAACCTGAGGTCGAGGTCCATGCGGGCCTTCCGTGAAAGGAGTGTCCGGACGATGTCACCACGGCTATCGATTCGCGCGCAACAGGTCTTGGACGCCGCCGCGGCGATCGTGTTGGCTTCGGGAAGTCCGCACGAAAACTGGAGGAACCGATGGCCGAGCCGGGCACCCCTGTTGTGTTCATCCACGGTCTGTGGCTGCACGCCACCTCGTGGAACCCCTGGATCGACCACTTCCGGGCGGCCGGGTACGCGCCCATCGCACCCGGCTGGCCGCACGAGCCCGAAACCGTCGAGCTGGCCCGCGAGAACCCGCAGGCCGTCGCGGACATCGGCATCGACGACGCCACCGGCCACTTCGCGTCGATCATCGACAGCCTCGAACGGCCCCCGGTGATCATCGGGCACTCCTTCGGCGGCCTGATCACCGAAAAGCTGCTGGGCCAGGGCATCGGCCTGGCGGGTGTCGCCATCGACCCCGCGCAGATCAAGGGCGTCCTGCCGCTGCCGCTGGCGCAGCTGCGCGCGGGCCTGCCGGCGCTGGGCAACCCGGCGAACCTCCACCGGGCCGTGTCGCTGAGTGAGAAGGAGTTCCGCTTCGGCTTCGGCAACACCCTGACCGACGAGGAGTCGGCGGACCTCTACCGGCGCTGGACGATCCCGTCACCCGCCCGGCCGCTGTTCCAGGCCGCGGCCGCGAACTTCGTGCTGCACTCCCAGGCCAAGGTCGACACCGACCGCGAAGACCGTGGCCCGCTCCTGCTGATCTCCGGGACGGCGGACCACACGGTCCCGGACGTGGTCACCCGCTCGACGTTCAAGCAGTACCGGGATTCCGCCGCGGTCACCGAGCTGAAGCAGTTCGAGGGCCGCGGTCACTCGCTCACCATCGACAGCGGCTGGCGCGAGGTCGCCGACGCCGTGCTCGGCTGGCTGCGCGAGCAGGGGATCTAGGCCCGTGGATCTCGGTCTGGACGGCGCGGTCGCCGTCGTCACCGGGGCCAGCCGGGGCATCGGGCTGGCCGTCACCCAAGCGCTCGTCGTGGAGGGCGCCCACGTCGTGGCCGGCGCGCGCGTCCCGGGGCCGGACCTCGAAGCGCTCGCCCGGGCGGGGAAGGTCCACGCGCTCGCCGTCGACCTCGGCACCGCCGACGGCCCCGGCCGGCTCGCGGAGCTGGCCCTGACCGAGCTGGGGCGCATCGACATCCTGGTCAACAACGTCGGCGCCGTCAGCCCGCGGCCGAACGGCTTCCTGCTGGTCACCGACGACGACTGGACGCGGTCGCTGACCTTGAACCTGCTGAGCGCGGTCCGGGCCACCCGCGCCGTGCTGCCGACGATGGTGACCGCCGGGCGGGGCAGCATCGTCACGATCGCCTCGGTCAACGCGATCCTGCCCGACCCCGGCGTCATCGACTACAGCGCGGCGAAGGCGGCACTGGTCAACTTCACGAAGTCGGTGTCGAAGGAGTTCGGCCCGCACGGCGTCCGCGTCAACGCGATCAACCCGGGCCCGGTCGCGACGGACCTGTGGCTCGGCACCGGTGGCGTCGCCGAGTCGGTCGCCGCCACCACGGGAGCGAATCCGGGGGCCGTCGCCGAGGAGGCCGCCACCCACGCCGTCACCGGACGCTTCACCCGGCCCGCGGAAGTGGCGAACCTCGCGGCCTTCCTGTCCAGCGAGCGGGTGGCGGGGAACATCACCGGCGCCACCTTCGCCATCGACGGCGGCTACGCCACCGAAACGCATTGAGCGTCAGCCGCCGACCGCCGTGGTGAGCAGGCTTTCGAGCTGGGCGGAGACGCGGTCGAGCGGCCGGGTGCTGCGCTCGGCGCGGCACATGGCGACGGCACCTTCGGCCGCGGCGACGACGAGGGTGGCGAGCTGGTCGGCGTCGGCGGCGCCGTGTTCGCGCAGGGCCCCGGCGAGCCGGGTTTCCCAGCCGGTGAACGCCTCGGCCGCGGCGGTGAGGGCTTCGCCGTCCGTGGCTTCTTCGATGGACACGGCGAGGACGGGGCAGCCGGCCTGGAAGTGGGTGGAGGTGAGGATGTCGCGCCAGAGGGCGAGGAAGGCGCGCAGCCCGTCGACCGGTCCGGCCCGCAGCCGCTTGTCCAGCATCCGGGTGACCGTGTCGCCGGCGAAGCGGACCGCCTCGGTCGCCAGCTGCTGCTTGCCGCCGGGGAAGTAGTGGTAGGTGGAGCCGAGCGGGGTCCCGGCGTGCTTGGCGACCTCGCGGATGCTGGTGGCGTTGAGCCCGCGGCGGCGGATCATGTCGGCGGCGCCGGCGACCAGTTGCTGCCGCGACGGCGGCTTCGGCTCGGGCATCGGCGTCCTTCCTGGCTATAACGACCGTCATAGTGTAGCCGCTGCCGGACGGCGGCGTTCCTCACTCGGCCGCGGGAGCGTCCCGCACGGATTCGCCCAGTTGCCGGTCGTGGACCCGGCGCCAGACCAGCACGGAAACCACCGCGCCGCACAGGCAGAGGAACATGTCCCACTGCGTGTCCCAGACGTCTCCCTGGGTGGCGAGGAAAGCGTCCGCGCCGGAACCGGCGACGAGCGCGCTGAACCATTCCACGAATTCGAAGCACGCGCTGATCGCCAGGCAGACACTCACCGTCAGGAACGCGACCCAGCCGCCCGGCCGCAGCGGCGTCCGGCGCAGCAGCACCTCACGCACCGCGACGGCGGGGACGAAGCCCTGGACGAAGTGGCCGAGCCGGTCGTAGTCGTTGCGCTTCGTCCCCAGCCAGTGCTGCACCCATTCCCCGAGCGGCGTCTCCGCGTAGGTGTACTGGCCGCCGTAACACAGCACCAGCGCGTGGAGGACCAGCAGCCAGCACAGCAGGCGCGTCAACGGGAACCTCTTGCGCAGCGCCACCACCAGGGGAAGGCCGATCAGCACCCAGACGACCTCCATGAACCAGGTGCCGGGCGACCGGGCCTGCACCCCGGTCACGACCAGCGCCGCGAGCACCACGCCGGCCAGCAGCGTTCCCTCGGCTCGGCCGGCTCCGCGCACCATCCGGTGAACCTACCGCGGCGCCGGCGGCGAGCACAGTGGACGGTCGGACGCGAACCTCCTACCCCGAACCGGCGATGCGGTCCGGCAGCCGGGCGGCCAGGTGCTTGATCAGCTCGCCGACCCGCCGGGGCAGGTGGGCGTCGCCGGGGCGCAGGGCGTAGATGTCGGCGGGTGGCGTCGGCACGTCGGGGAGGACGCGCACCAGGGCGCCGCTCTCCAGGTGGGGGCGGATCTGCCACTCCGAGCGCATGATCACCCCCTGCCCTTGCAGCGCCCAGCCGGTCACGATGTCGCCGTCGTCGCTCGACAGGCGGCCGCGCACCCGGACCTGACGCGGGGCGCGGGCGTCTCCGAAGCGCCACACGGCGAAGTCGCCCTCGTTCTCGCGGAGCACGAGACAGTCGTGGCGGTCCAGGTCCTCGATCCGTTCCGGCATCCCTCGACGCTCCACATAGGACGGTGCTGCGCACGGCACCCGGCGGTTCCGCGCCAGGCGGCGCATCCGCAGCGTGGAGTCCGGCGGCGGTCCGACGTGGACGGCCAGGTCGAACTCGCGCCGGTCGGGGCGCAGGGGGAGCGCGGACGTGTGAAGGTCGATGTTCACCCGAGGGTGGCGGGCGGCGAACTCGCCCAGGAGCGGGGCGATGTGAGCGCGTCCGAGGCCGAGGGTCGCCCGGACCACGATGGACCCCCGCAGGTCGCCGGAGCGAGGGGCGACGAGGTCCTCGAGCTCGCGGACCTGGTCGAGGATCGTCTCCAGGCGCGCGGCGAACAGCTCGCCCTCGGAGGTGAGCACGAGCCGGCGCGTGCCGCGGTGCACCAACCGCGCGTCCAGCCGGCGTTCCAGTGCGCTGAGGCGCTTGCTGACCACCGGCAGCGAGCACTGCAGTTCCCGGGCGGCCGCCGTCAGCGTCTCGCTGGAGGCGACCACCCGGAAGAAGCGGAGATCGTCGATCATCGCGGCTCGTCCCTTTCGCTCAGCGAAAGGATAGGTTGCCGTGGCCGCTCTTGTTGCGACACGGGCCGCCGATCAGGGTGAAGGCGCGTGCCCACCCGATCGACAGGAGCGTCTCGTGTCCCAGCGTCACCGCATCGCGGTCATCCCCGGCGACGGCATCGGCCGCGAGGTCGTCCCGGAGGGGCTGCGGTGCCTGTACGCCGCCGCCGAGGCGTACGGGTTCGAGCTGGAGGTCGCCGAATTCGGGTTCGCCAGTGCCGAGTACTGGCTGCGGCACGGCGAGATGCTGCCGCCGGACTGGCGGGACGTGCTCGGCGGCTTCGACGCGATCTTCTTCGGCGCGGTCGGGTGGCCCGAGGTGGTGCCCGACCACGTTTCGCTGTGGGGGAGCCTGCTGCAGCTGCGGCGGGGCTTCGACCAGTACGTCAACCTGCGGCCGGTCCGGCTGCTGCGCGGAGTGCGCAGCCCGCTGCGCGACCACGGCCCGGGTGACATCGACTTCCTCGTCGTCCGCGAGAACACCGAAGGCGAGTATTCGAGCATCGGGGGCCGGATCTTCGAGGGCACCGACCGCGAAACGGTGCTGCAGGAGACCGTGCTGACCCGGACCGGCGTGGACCGGGTGCTGCGCTACGCCTTCGACCTCGCCGCCGCCCGCCCCCGCAAGCACCTGACGTGGGCGACCAAGAGCAACGGCGTCGCCGTCTCCATGCCCTACTGGGACGAACGCGCGGAGCTGATGGCGCGGCAGTACCCGGACGTGGCCGCGGGCAAGGACCACATCGACATCCTCGCGGCCAAGTTCGTGCTCCAGCCGCGGCGGTACGACGTCGTCGTCGCGAGCAACCTCTTCGGCGACATCCTCTCCGACCTCGGGCCGGCCTGCGCCGGGACGATCGGGATCACCCCGAGCGCCAACATCAACCCGGACCGCACCGCGCCGAGCCTGTTCGAACCGGTCCACGGCTCGGCCCCGGACATCGCCGGGCGCGGCATCGCCAACCCGGTCGGGCAGATCTGGAGCGGCGCCATGATGCTCGACCACCTGGGGGAGACCGACGCGGCCGCGGCCGTCGTGACCGCGCTCGAAAACGTGCTCGCCGGGCGCCCGGAAGTGCTCACCCCCGACCTCGGCGGCTCCGGCACCACCGAGGGCCTGGGTACGGCGATCGCCGCCGAAATCGCCCGGCCCGCGCGGTGACTCAGCGGGCGGCGGTGGCCGGCGTCGCGAGCAGGTCGCCCAGCCCACCACGGGCGTCTTCGACGACGAGTGCCTCGGCCGCCGCCGAGTCGCCCGCCCTCAGCGCCCGGACCAGCGCACGGTGGCTCCCGTAGCGGTCGAGGCCGAACCGGTCGTTCTCGCCGATGCGTTCGAGCAGCCGGGCCCGCCGTTCCGGTGAGGAGAACACCCTGGTCTGGCCGAGCAGCCGCACCAGCACCGGGTTGCGGGCGCACGACTCGACGCCTTCGTTGAAGCGCTGCATGGCGTCGAGCAGCCGGTCGAGGTGCCGGGAGATGTCCTGCCCGGCCTGCTGCCGCTGTTTGACGAGGATCAGCAGGTCGTCGGCTTCGTCGAGGACGGCGTCGAGGTGGTCCAGCTGCGCCGGGACCGCGTGCCGGGCGGCGAAGCGGGCCACCATTCCGCGCAGCGCCACCTCGACCTCGGCGAGGTCCTGGATCGCGGCGTCGCCGACGGCCGCCACCTGGACGGTCCGCGGTCCGGTGCGTTCGAGGAGGCCGTCCTGCTCCAGGCGCCGGATGGCCTCGCGCACCGGCGTCGGGCTCACCGAGAGCCGCTCGGCGAGGCCGCGTTCGGTCACCTTCTGCCCCGGACGCAGCTCGCCGGTCGCGACCGCGTCGCGAATGGCCCGGTACGCGCGGTCGGCCAGCGTGTCGGCTGTCAGGCCCTTCAACGTCTCACTCGCCATGGCGTCACCCTATCTGCCATGGCAAGAGCAAAATGAAACACTTGACGTTCTTGCTATAGCAAAAGTACCTTGGCCGTCACCGCGCCCCGCGGTGGGACAGGAAGGTGCCGGATGACGACGACGTCGAGCGCACAGCGCGTGCGGACGGGACGGATCACGTTCTTCGTGGCCCTGGCGGTCTTCGCGCAGGAGTCGACGTGGAACCTCTACGACTCGCAGGTTCCGCCGCTGCTCCGCGAGCACATCGGCAGCGCGGCGCTGGTCGGTCTGCTGATGGGGATGGACAACGTGCTCGGCTTCTTCATCCAGCCGTGGATGGGCAACCGGTCGGACCGCACCCGCACGTCGTGGGGGCGGCGGATCCCGTACCTCGTCGCCGGAATGCCGGTGGCGGCGCTGCTGTTCCTCGTCATCCCGCACGTCGCGGGCTCGCTGCCGCTGCTGATCCTGGTGATGTTCGGCTACGCGCTGGTCGCGAACTCGTTCAAGCCGATCGCCGAATCCCTGCTCCCGGACTTCGTCCCGCCCGAGCGCCGCAGCCGCGCCAACGCCGTCGTCAAGATGGCGTCGAGCCTCACGGTGATGGTCGCGGCCCTGATCAGCATCTTCCTGGTCGACGCGCACCCGAAGCTGTCGTTCGCGGTTCCGGCGATCCTGATGGTGGTGTCCCTGGTCGTGCTCGCCGTGAAAGTGCGGGACAACCGGTCCCCGGCCTACCGGACCGCGCTCGAGGAGGACCGCGAAGAACTCCGCCGCACTCAAGAACACGGCGCGGCGAAGCCCCGGTCGCGGGTACGGGACACGGTGCTCGACATCGTCCGGGACACCGACCGCAGCCGGGTGCTGCTCATGGGGTCCATCCTGCTCTTCGGCGGCGCGTGGGCCGCTTCGCGGGCGCTCATCACGCCGTACGGCATGGAAGTGCTGCACCTGTCCCGCGGCGAAGCGGGCGGGCTGACCCTGCCCAGCGGCGTGGCCTTCATCGTGGCCGCCTACCCGGTGGCGAGGCTCGCCGAACGCTTCGGACGGCTGCGGGTGATGCAGGCCGGAATGACGGTGTTCGCGGCGGGCATGGTGCTCTGCGCCGTCGTGCGGACACCCGCCGGCGTGGTCGCCGGCCTGTGCGTCGCGGCCGCGGGTGCGTCCTCGTTCCTGGTCAACGCCGTCGTCGTGCTGTGGAACCTCGCCCCGTCCGACCGTGTGGTCGGGACCTACACCGGGCTCTACACCGTCGGCTGGGTGGGCGGCGGCTTCCTCGGGCCCGCCCTGGTCGGCGGCCTGGTCGACCTGACCGGCTGGCCCCTGCTGCCGCTCCACGTCGCGATCGTCGGGCTCCTCGCCGTGCTGGCGGTCGCCCGGATCAGTGCCGTGCAGCGCCGATCGTCCGCGGGACGCGCGCTGTGACCATTCGCGTCCTGATCACGACGGACTACCTGCGCCCCGGCGACGAGGCCGACCGGTTCCTGCGGGCCGCCGGCCTGGAGACCACGCACCTGCCCATGACCGGCCGTCGCGATCCCGGAGACCTCGTCGCCGCCCTCGCCGGCATCGACGCGGCCCTGGTGGCCAACGAGCCGTTGACGGGCGACGTCCTCGCCCGCGCCCCGCGGTTGCGCGTCATCGTGCGGACCGGCGTGGGGTACGACTCGATCGACGTCGCCGCCGCGGCCCGGCTCGGGATCACCGTGAGCACCCTGCCCGGCGTCAATGCCAACGCCGTGGCCGAGTACACCCTGGGCCTGCTGCTCGCGGGAGCCCGGCGTCTCCTGCAGTCCGCGAACGGGGTGGCGCGGGGCGGCTGGCCCCGCGAGGACGGGCACGAACTTCGTGGCTCGACGCTCGGGCTCATCGGCTACGGCGCTTCGGCGCGCGCGGTGGTCCCGTTGGCCCGCGCGTTCGGGATGACGGTCCTCTGCACGACGAACGTCCCGGTGGACCTGCGGGAGCCGGGTGTCCGGTTCACCGGGCTGGCGGAGCTTCTGTCCACTTCGGACCATGTCTCCGTGCACACCGCGCTCACCGAACGGACCCGGGGCCTCCTGGACACCGCGGCGTTCAAGCGGATGAAGCCGACGGCGCTGCTGGTCAACACCGCGCGCGGCCCCATCGTCGACGAGGACGCCCTCGTCGCGGCCGTGCGGGCCGGGGAGATCGCGGGCGCCGCACTCGACGTCGTGGCCGAGGAACCGCTGCCGTCCGACAGCCCCTTGCGCGGGGTGGACGGGATCGTCGTCTATTCCCACCTGGCCGGGCAGACCGCCGAAGCACGTGCCGCCGCGGGCCTGCGCGGCGCGGAAGAGGTCGTGGCCGCGCTCGCGGGACGGGCGCGGTTCGTGGTGAACCAAGAGAAATGAGGGACATGGACAAAGTGCGCGTGCTGGCCCCGAGCGGGATGCTCGGCGCCGGCTGGGACCACGCCACGATCGAACGCGGCATCGCATTGGGCGCCGACGTCATCAGCATCGACGGCGGCTCGACGGACTCGGGCCCGTACTACCTCGGTGCCGCGACGGCCAAGACGACCGCCAAGGCCGTGGCCCGCGACCTGCGCAGCCTGTTCACGGCCGCCGCGGGCGCGGGCATCCCGGTGATCGTCGGCTCCTGCGGGACGAGCGGGACCGACAGCGGCGTCGACTGGGTCGCCGGGATCGCCGCCGAGGTGCTGGCCGAAGAAGGCTTGAGCCTCGAGGTCGCGAGGATCTACAGCGAACAGGACGCCACCGACCTGAAGGAACACCTCGACGCGGGCCGGATCCACCCGCTGTCCCCGCTGGGGGAGCTGCGGGCCGAGACCCTCGAGAGCTGCACCCACATCGTCGGCGCGATGGGCCACGAACCGATCGTCGAGGCGTTGCGTGCCGGGGCCCGGGTCGTGCTCGCCGGCCGCGCCACCGACACCGCGGTGGCGGCCGCGTACCCGCTCATGAAGGGGATGCCCGCCGGGCCGACGTGGCACGCCGCCAAGATCGTCGAGTGCGGCGGCCAGTGCACGAGCAACCCGCGCGCGGGCGGGGTCCTCGCCACCATCGACGCGCACGGCTTCACCATCGAACCGCTCGACCCCGCCGTGTCGTGCACGCCGATTTCAGTGGCCGCGCACATGCTCTACGAGACCGCGGACCCGTTCGAAATGCGGGAGCCCGCCGGCACCCTCGACGTCCGGGACGCTCGATACACCGCGGTCGACGACCGGATCGTCCGCGTCGAGGGGTCGCGGTTCCACCCCGCGGAGCAGTACACGATCAAGCTGGAGGGCGCCCGGATCACCGGCTACGAGACCGTGTCGTTCTCGGCGGTCCGGGACCCGCTCATCCTCGCGGACGTCGACGCCTGGGCGAACCTGATGCGCGCGATGATCACCGAGCGGGTGCGCCAGACGCTGGAACTGGCGGACGACGAGTACGCCTTCGACCTCCGCCTCTACGGCCACAACGCCGTGCTGGACGACCTCGAGCCCGGCAGCGGGCCGCCGCGCGAGGTCGGCGTCATGCTGCTCGTCAACGCGCCCGACCAGGCGACCGCCACGGCCATCGCCAAGGTCGCCAACCCGCTGATGCTGCACCTGCCCGCCCCGGGGATGGGCTACCTGCCCAGCCTCGCCTTCCCGTTCTCGCCCGCGGAGGTCGAGCGCGGCGCGGCGTACGAGTTCGTGCTGAACCACGTCGTCGACTGCGCCCCGGCGGACCTGTTCCGGACCGAGCTGGGGGAGAAGACCCATGCCTGAAACGACTCTGGCGGATCTCGCGCACGAGGTCCGGTCGAAGAACGCGGGCCCGTTCTGGGTGACGATGGAACTGTTCATGCGCGACGCCGAGGGCTACCGGATCGCCGCGGACCTGGTGGACGAGCCGATGATCGCCCAGCTGTACCGCTTGGCGGAAAGCACCGTCCGGATCTTCCGGATCCCCTCGCTGAACGTCGTGAAGATCTCCTTCCCCCGCCCGGTCGGCCAGGGATCGCTGCGGGACCGCGACATCCACGCGGGGCAGCACCACGTCCCCCTCGCCGGCCTCCGGGTCACCGGCCGGGGGGAGGCCTCGTGATCCGGGTCGCGGACCTGCCCGCCACGCACCCCGGGCGGCGGCTGCTCACCAAACGCACCCCGTTCTTCGCCGCACCGAACGAGCCCCGCTGCAGCTACTGCGCCTACGTCCCGACGAGCTGGACCCCCGGCGCCGAACTGCCGGTCCTGGTGGCCGTGCACGGCACCGGCCGCAGCGTCGGGGAGCTGCGCGAGGGGTTCATCCCCTTCGCCGAGCAGCACAACGTCATCGTCGTGACGCCGCTGTTCCCGGCCGGCATCGACGATCCCGACGACGTGCACGACTACAAGCTCGTCGACGCCCACGGGATCCGGTTCGACCGGGTGCTGCTCGGCATCCTCGAGCAGGTCCGGTTCCGGTGGAACGCGCGGGTCGACACCGTGTTGCTGTGCGGGCACTCCGGCGGCGGCCAGTTCGCCCACCGCTTCCTGTACCTCCACCCGGACCGGGTCGCCGCCGTCGCGGTCGGGGCGCCCGGCGGCGTGACCTTGCTCGACGACTCGCTCGCCTGGCCGGAGGGCACCGGCGACACCCGGCAGCGGTTCGGGATCACCGTGGATCCCGGTGCGGTCGCCCGGGTGCCGGTGCTGCTCGTCATCGGCGGTGACGACGACGGGCGGGCCGACCTGGCCGTCATGGGTGACCACGGCCACAGCCGGCCGGAGCAGCTCGACCGGCTGGCCGAAAGCCTGACCCGGCACGGCACGGCGGTCCAGCAGGTCGTGGTGCCCGGGGTAGGTCACAGCGCCCCGGCGACACGGCCGCCGGTCGTCGACTTCTTCACCGGCTTGCTGCCCGGGTGAAAAGACATCACTGGAAAGGGAACTCCTTGACCGACATCGTCCACCGACGCCGTCCGGCCGTGCTCGGCACATTGCTCGTCACCGCGCTCCTGGGATCCGCGGTCCCCGGGCACGCGAGCACGACGCAGCCGCCGGAAAGCCCCTGCCCGGCTGTCCTGCTCGGGAAGGCCGCCTGTTACTCCGGCCAGGACGCCAACGGCGCGTACTACACGATCGCCGTCCCGAAGCACTGGAGCCGTTCGCTCGTCGTCCACACGCACGGCGGACCCGCGATGTCCTACGATCCCTCGACGACCACAAAGGACCTGGCGGAGTGGGCGGTGCTGGTCGAGGAGGGCTACGCCTGGGCCGCCTCTTCGTACCGGCGGGGCGGTTACGGGGTCAGGATGGCCGCCGCCGACACGGAAAACGTGCGCCGCCTGTTCGTCGAACGGTTCGGCCGTCCCGCCCGGACCTACGTCCACGGCCAGTCCTTCGGGGGCAACGTCGCCGCGAAGGTCGCCGAGACCTACGGCCGGCAGCCCGGCGCCTACGACGGGGTGCTGCTGACCAGCGGGCTGCTGGCCGGCGGTTCTCGCGGGTACGACCACCGCGTGGATCTGCGGGTGGTCTACCAGTACCACTGCCGCAACCTGCCGCGGCCGGCGGAGCCGCAGTACCCGCTGTGGCAAGGGTTGCCCGTGGATTCCCCGCTGACCCCGGACGACGTCCTCGCGCGCCTCCAGGAGTGCGTCGGCACCGTCGGCGACCGGACACCCGCACAGCAGCGGAACCTCGACGACATCACCGCGGTTACGAGCATCCCGGAAAGCTCGCTGCCGACGCACCTGCTCTACGCGACCTTCCTGTTCCAGGAGATCGTGGGGAACCGGCTCGGCGGTCGCAACCCGTTCGGCAACGAGGGCGTGCGGTACACCGGCTCCCACGACGACCGGGCCCTCAACGCGGGCGTGGCCCGGTTCGCCGCCGACCCCACCGCGGGGCGTGACCTTTCCTACGACAGCGACCTGACGGGCCGGGTTTCCCTGCCGGTCCTCACCCTGCACGCGATCGACGACCCGTCGGTCTTCGTGGAACACGAGGCCGCCTACCGCGAGACTCTGCGCGGCGCCGGCCAGGACGGCCACCTCGTCCAGACGTTCACGCGGGAGGCCGAGCACGACGAGTTGAGCGTCGCCGAGTACGCCACCTCCCTCGCCGCCCTCGACACCTGGGTGCGCACCGGGCGGAAGCCGACCCCGCGCTCGATCGCGAGTTCCTGCGGAGCGTTCGACGGCACCTACGGCGGCGGGTGCTTCTACGACCCCGGATACCGCCCGTCGCCGTACTTCACGCGGATCCGGCCGCGGCCGGGCCACACCTCCTGGCCGGCCATGACCGCGGCGCAGGAGCGGGCGTGGAGCCGGATCGACGGCGTGGGAATCGCGCCCTGACCCGGCGGCGACTTCCGCGCCACCCGGAATAATCGCCGAAAAAATCGAATCACCTTGTCGCGTCGCGAAAACCACCGGCCGGTCGTGGGAGTTCCGGCGCGAACCGTTGACACGCGGAAAATTCCCGGTCCATAGTGCGGTGTCGTCGCCTCGAAGGCATTGCCGGGGCGGGGATTCGATTCGAATCGAATCGACGGAAAATCGCCGGCGGAAGGGACACCCGTGGGGATCGGAAAGCGCTTGCAGGTACTCGGGCTCTGTGGTGCCCTGGTGGCCGGGCTGCTCGCGAGCGCGCCGGCCACCGAGGCGGCCGCGCGTCCGGCGCACACCGTCACCTACGACAAGTACTCGCTCAAGCTCGACGGCAAGCGCCTGTACGTCTGGTCGGGGGAGTTCCACTACTGGCGCCTGCCCAGCCCGGACCTCTGGCGCGACGTGCTGCAGAAGATGAAGGCGGCCGGCTTCAACGCCGTGTCGATCTACTTCGACTGGGGTTTCCACTCGCCGAAGCAGGGTGTCTACGACTTCACCGGGATCCGCGACGTCGGCAAGCTGCTCGACATCGCGCGGCAGACCGGCATCTACGTCATCGCCCGGCCCGGCCCGTACATCAACGCCGAGACCGATTCCGGCGGGTTCCCCGGCTGGCTCACCAAGCAGGCCGGGCTCGCCCGGACGAGCGCGCCCGACTACGTCGCGGCCGCGAAGGAGTGGTTCACCGCGATCAACGCCGTCCTCAAGCGGCACCAGGTCACCGACGGCGGCGGCCCGATCGTGCTGTACCAGGTCGAAAACGAGTACAGCGGCACGGTGCTCGACGCCGGGTACATGCAGGCCCTGGTCGACAAGGCGCGGGCCGACGGCATCACCGTGCCGCTGTTCCACAACGACGTCTGGCCGGGCGGGAAGTGGGCACCGGGCAAGCCGGGCGCGCCGGACCTCTACGCCTTCGACGGCTACCCGAACCTGTTCGACTGCCGCAACCCGCAGGTGTGGAAGCCCGCGCCCGACTTCCGCTGGACCCGGCCGGTTTCCCCGGACACCCCGATGTTCGTCGCGGAGTTCCAGGGTGGTTCCTTCGACCCGTGGGGCGGCCCCGGCTACGACAAGTGCCGCGAACTGACCGGCGCCTCGTTCGAAAACGTCTTCTACAAGAACAACATCTCTTCCGGCCTCACCCTGCAGAACTTCTACATGACCTACGGCGGGACCAGCTGGGGCTGGCTGCCCGACCCCAACGTGGTCTACACCTCCTACGACTACGGCGCCGCCATCTCCGAAGCGCGCCAGCTGGGCCCGAAGTACGACGAGCAGAAGCGCATCGGCTACTTCACCCAGGCCGTCGAGCCGCTCACGAAGACCGACCCGGGCCCGGACATCACGGGCGCGAACCCGGCCGTCACGCTGAAGACACAGTCCAATCCGGACACCCGGACGCAGTTCGTGCTGGCGCAGCACAAGGACACCACCTCGACCACCCACGAGCGGACGACCTTCCCGCTGACCGTGCCCGACGGCACCTACCCGGCCGTGCCGCAGCAGGGCGCGCTGGACGTCGACGGGCGTGAGGCCAAGCTGCTCGTGGCGGGCTACGACCTCGGCGGGCAGCGGCTGGTCTACTCGACGTCGGAGCTCATGACGCACGCCCGCATCGGCGGCCGTGACACCGCGGTGCTGTACGGCGGCGCCGGACAGGACGGCGAAACGGTGCTCCGCTATCCGAGCGAGCCGAAGGTCACCGTGCTCGACGGCAGCGTGGACCACGCGTGGGACGCCGCGCGGGGTGACCTGCGGCTCGACTACCGCCACGGCGGGCTGGCCCGCGTGCGCGTCGAGGGCGGTGGCCGGGCCCCGCTCGAGCTGCTGATCGCCGACACGGCGGCCTCGGCCGCCTTCTGGAAGCAGGACACCGCCGCCGGACCCGTGCTCGAGCGGGGGTCGGACCTCGTCCGCACGGCCACCGCGACGGGTCCGCTGCTCGCGCTCACCGGCGACACCGCCCGGGCCGGCGACCTCGAGGTGTGGGCGCCGCCGTCGATCCGGTGGGTGACGTGGAACGGCCGTCCGCTGCCGGTGACCCGGACCGCGGCCGGGACGCTGCGAGGCAGGCTGAACGGCCCGGCGCCGGTCACGCTGCCCGCGCTGACCGGCTGGCGCACGCAGTACGAGACCCCGGAACGGCAGCCGGGCTTCGACGACACCCGCTGGACGGCCGCCGACCACAGGACGACGAACAACCCGACGAAGCCGCCCGCCGGGCAGCCGGTGCTCAACGCCGACGACTACGGGTTCCACCACGGCGACGTCTGGTACCGCGGCCACTTCTCGTCCACCGGTGCCGAAACGGCCGTCACGCTGAACGGGATCACCGGCAACCCGGGCGTCTACTCCGCGTGGCTGAACGGCACCTACCTGGGCAGCAGCGGCAGCGGCACGCACGAGTTCGCCATCCCCGCGGGCACGCTGAAACCGGACAACGTGCTGTCGGTGCTGCTCGAGAACATGGGCCACAACGAGGACTGGGACGTCAACGACGCGCACAAGCAGCCGCGCGGGCTGATGTCCGCGGCCTTCACCGGCGGAACCCCGGACGTGCACTGGAAGATCCAGGGCACCCAAGGCGGCGAAGACCTCGCGGACCCGGTGCGCGGGCCGTTCAACAACGGCGGCCTCTACGGGGAACGGGCGGGCTGGTCGCTGCCCGGGTTCCCCGACCGCGGCTGGCAGCGGACGTCCTTGCCGGCGGCCCGCACCGAGCCGGGCGTCACCTGGTACCGCACGGAGTTCTCGCTGCACCTGCCCGCGGGCCAGGACACCGCGGTGGGGTTGCGCATCGACGACGACCCGGCCCTGGTCTACCGCGCCCAGATCTTCGTCAACGGCTGGAACCTGGGCCGGTACCTCAACAACGTCGGCCCGCAGCACGTCTTCTCGCTGCCCACGGGCATCCTGCGGCCCGACGGCCGCAACACGATCGCGATCGCGTCGTGGGGTGACGGCAGCCGGGGTCTCGGCCAGGTCGGCCTGGTCGACCTCGGGACCCACCGCGGCGGGGTGCCGGTCGCCGACGTCCCCAGCCCGGCGTACCGAGGCCACTGACCCGCTCCCGAAGGGATTCCCGCCGTGCCCGAACTCTCCCGCCGTGACCTGCTGAAGGCGACGGCCGCCACTTCGATGCTCCTGGGACTGCCCGCCCTTGCCGGCGCTCCCGTCGCCGGCGCGGCCGCCGCGGACGATCCGCTGTCGTTCTTCGTGAACCTGCGGTTCGGGATGTTCCTGCACTTCAACATGGGGACCTTCCACGACGCGGAGTGGGTGGACCCGAACCAGGACCCGAAGTCGTTCGCGCCGACCGCGCTGGACTGCGGTCAGTGGGCGGACGCGGCCAAAGCGGCCGGGATGACCTTCGGCGTCCTGACCACCAAGCACCACGACGGCTTCTGCCTGTGGCCGTCGAAGCTGACCGGCTACACGGTGGCGAACAGCTCATACCGTCGTGACGTCGTCGCCGAGTACGTCGCCGCCTTCCGCTCCCGTGGCCTGGTGCCCGCGTTGTACTTCTCCATCTGGGACCGGACGCAGGGGGTAGCGGCCGGCTCCGTCAGCCGGGCCGACCTGGACTTCGTCAAGGGGCAGCTGACCGAGTTGCTGACCCGCTACGGGGACATCCCGGCGCTGGTGATCGACGGCTGGTCGTGGCAGATGGGGCTGCGGGAGGTGCCCTACGGCGAGATCCGCGACCACATCCGGTCGCTGCAGCCGCGGTGCGCGGTGGTCTGCCTGACCGGGATCACCGAACCGTGGGGCACCGACGTCGTGTTCTACGAGGAGCCGAAGGGCGTGTGGACGGCGCCCGACAACACGTACGCCGCCTGCCAGGGGCAGACGATCGCCGCCAACGGCTGGTTCTGGCACCCGAGCACCCCCACGACGTCCCTGATGACCGCGGACGACATCGTGCACCGGCACCTGGCGCAGCTGGAACCGCGCTGGTCGACGTTCATCCTGAACTGCCCGCCCGGGCCGCGCGGCCTGCTCGACGACAACATCGTGGCGCGCCTGCGCGAGGCAGGCGCGCTGTGGCGGCCGAACCCGGCCCGCCCGCCGCTGCCGCCGCAGCCGCCGCGCTTGACCCACCCCGTGGCGCCGGTGGCGGCGACGGCCACGAGCGGCGACGCGGCGAAGGCGATCGACGGCTACAGCGACTACAACGGCGGCGCGCAGCAGACGCTGTGGCAGCCGGCGGCGGCGTTGCCGCAGTCGGTGACCCTGGACCTGGGAGCCGTCCGGCACGGCATCGACATGCTCACCTACCTGCCCCGCCAGGACGAGGTGAACGGCGAGTACGTCACGACCGGCAACGTGACCGGCTTCCGGGTCGAGACGAGCACCGACGGCGTCCGTTTCGCCCCGGCGGCCCGTGGCGGGTGGCCGGCCGACAAGACGATGAAGCACGCGAAGTTCAGCCCTCGACCGGCGCGGTACGTCCGCTTCACGGCGACGGCCGCGGTGGGCGGTCAGGCGGTGGCGAGCCAGATCGACTGCGGACGCTCCTGAGAGTCCCGCCGGATTTCGCCGACAGCGAAATGGTGGAATAGTGGCGTAGCCGAAACAGGCCTGTTTCTTTTTCCCGCTATGCGGGGTGGTTCCGCGCGCGGGCACCGGCGCGCGCGCTGATTCGGTGATATCCTTGCTGTGACCGAACCGATCGGTCCTCGTGAATGTCTCTTTGAATGTCTCCGTGAATCTCGACCCGTCGATTTCCTGTCCGGCGAGACCGTCCACCTCAACGGAAGCCGTCGATTGACGACGCCTTCGTCCTGTTTTGCCGCTGCTCCACGCGAGCGCGAGCGTGCGGATGCGCGTGGACCGATGTGAGGGGAATGCTCATGCGCGACATCGTTCTGGCCGAAACCGCCAACATCAACCCCGGCCTCGCGGCCATCGGTTACGGACTGGCCGCCATCGGTCCGGGAATCGGCGTCGGCCTCATCTTCGCCGCCGTCATCAATGGTACCGCGCGTCAGCCGGAAGCGCGAGGAAAACTGCAGACGATGGGTTACTCGACCTTCGTGCTGACCGAGGTGCTCGCGCTGATCGGCATCGTCGTCTTCTTCATCGCCTACACGAAGTGAACGCCGTCGCCGCACGCGCCCGGCCGGGCGCGTGCGGCGACGAAATCAGCCGGCCGGGACCGGGGTGAGGGCCGGAATCCGCGTCGGCAGCGTCCGCCAGATCTCCGGGGTGTAGAAGTGCCCGCCGGGGAGTTCGACGTGCCGGTAGCCGCCGCGGGCGAGCGAGCGCCACTGCTCGGCCGCGTCCGGCACGATCACCTCGTCGCCGGCACCGGTGAGGACTTCCAGGGGGACGTCGACCGTCGCGCCTTCGGTGTAGCCGAAGGTGTCACGGACCCGGATGTCGGCCCGCATGAGCTCCAGGGCCATCTCGCTCAGTTCCGGGTCGTCGAGGACGTACCCGGGCAGCAGGCCGTTGGTGCGCATCCACGCCACGAGCTGTTCGTCGGTGTCCTGCTGGGCGGGGAACATGTCCCGCGGGGTGAGCCCTCACCGCCGGCGAGGTCCCGGATCTCCAGGGGACCGAGGATCCGGTAGACGGGCTGATCGCCCGGCGGCCCGCTGGTCAAACTCACGCTGTTCCCTCAATGCCGATTCCGTGGCCGGCGCGAGGCAGGCAGAACAAGCTGCCCGTCCTCACCCGACTGCTCGTGAATTTTCCCCGGAACCGAAGTCTGTCTTCTGGGCCGTGATAAGCCCATAGTCCGAAAGCGTGAAGCTGTCGACGAAGGCGGTATTTGTACTGCCACCGTTCGGCCCAATGGCGGCAATGACGCCGATGATCACCACCTCACCGTGCGTCACCGTCACGCTCTGCAGGGTGTGCTCCCTCGGCGACTGGGCCGCGCGGAACGCTTCAATGGCGCAGCGTCCGCGTATCGGCGCCATTTCCGGAAAGTGCAAAACGGCGTCGGCGGTGAAGAGGGAACCGTATCCGTCGAGGTCCCCGATATCGAGATAGTGGTAGCTGAGCCGCACGTGGTCGATTCCGAGCGCACCGGCGGCGGCGCTCGGCCGAGCGTGTTTCCCTGCTCCAGCAGGCGCCATTCCGGCGTCCCTCCACTGAGTCGTCCCGGGCCGGGACCGCCGCCGGGACCGGCGGGTACGCCCAGTCTGGCCGGGCCGGCTTGCGCCGCGCTATCCGCGGGCTATCCCGCGGTGAGAACGGCCAGGGCGGCGGCGTGCACCCCCGGCGCGGCGGCGAGGTAACCGCGGCAGGACGGTGTCCAGGGACTGCCGTCGAGGTCGGTGACCACGCCACCGGCTTCCTGGACCAGCAGCACGCCCGCCACCTGGGAACGCACGTTGTCGAACTGCCAGTGCAGGTCCAGCCGGCCCGCGGCGACCTGGGCGAGCTGCTGGGTCACCGGCACGGAGATCCGCACGTGGAGGGCGGCCTTCGACATCGCGGCGAAGGAGGCGCCCATGCGGTCCAGCAGCGCGGCGTCCTGACCGGGCCGGCCCTGGCCGGTGCCGGCCAGTGCGCCGTCCAGCGACGTCTTGCCGGAGACGTGCACGGGGACGCCGTTGAGGAACGCCCCGCCGCCTTCGAGGGCGGTGAACGTCTCGTCCGGCACCGGGAAGCAGACCACGGCCAGCACCGGGCGCCCGTCGCGGACGAGACTCACGCCGATGTTCCAGTCCGGCATGCCGTGGACGGCGTTGACGTTGCCGCCCATGGGATCGATCAGCCACCACTCGCCGTCGGGCAGGGGACCCGACCCGTGTTCGTCGTTGAGCCAGCCCGCTTCGGGCCGGATCCCGGCCAACGCCGGTCGCAGCGAGTCGGCGACGGTCGTGTCGTTGCCGTGCATGCTCGTCAGCAACTCGGTCAGCCCGGCCGGCCGGGACTCGGGGGAGTAGCGCCGCAGCATCTGGGCGCCGGCGTGACGCACGGCGGCGGCGGTGGCGGCGAGCAGTTCCCTGTCCATGGATCCTCCTGTGGTTGTCTTGCCTTCGTGCAACTCGACTTGAACCTGCTCACGGTGCTGGACGCCCTGCTCGAGGAGGGCAGCGTCCGGGGCGCGGCCGAGCGGCTGCACCTGTCCTCGCCGGCGGTCAGCCGCACTCTCGGGCGGCTGCGTGCCGTGACCGGCGACGACATCCTGGTCCGCACCGGCCACGCGATGGTGCCGACGCCGTACGCGGTGGCGATCCGCGAGGACGTCCACCGGCTGGTCGCGCAGGCGCGGGACGTGCTCTTGCCTGCCCGGGACCTGGTCCTCGGCGAGCTGGACCGCACCTTCACGATCCAGTGCCACGACGCGTTCGCCGCTTCGGTGGTCCCGGTGCTCGTCGGGAAGCTCCGGGAGCAGGCCCCCGGCGTGCGGCTGCGGGTGCTGGCCGAGCACTCCGCCGACACCGACGACCTGCGTCAGGGCCGCGTCGACCTGGAACTCGGCGGCGGGCGGCCGCACCTGCCCGAGTTCCGCTCCGAGATCCTCGGCCACGACCGGCTGGTCGTGGCGATGCGCCAGGGGCACCCGTGTGCCGGCCACCTCGACCTGCGTTCGTACGCGGCGCAGCCGCACGTGGTCGTCTCCCGGCGCGGCAAGCTCACCGCGCCGATCGACGACGTGCTGGCCGCCGAAGGCCTGCGCCGGCAGGTGATCGCCGCGGTGGCGACGGTTGCCACGGCTCTGCAGCTGGCCCGCCGCGGTGACGTGCTGGTCACCTGCACCGGGCTGCTCGGAGGGCCGCTCATCGAAGCGTTCGGGCTGGTCACCCGGCCGCTGCCGGTCGAGGCGCCGGCGGCGCCGATCTGCTGCACGTGGCACCAGCGCTACGACTCCGACCTCGCCCACGCCTGGCTTCGCGACCAGGTGCGGGCCGCGGTCGAGGAGGTCACCGCCGCCTGACACGGTTTTCCGGTGGCCCGTCCCCGCGCGGGGATCGCTAGCCGGCCAGCGGCAGGGCCACGGCGCCGGGGAAGCGAGGTGCTTCGGCCTCGTCGAGCATCGCCGCGGCGACGGTGTCCCGGCTGATCGCCGTGGCGAGGTCCAGGACGGGGCCGGCGGCCAGCCCGACCGTGCGCCGCCCGGGGCTTTCCGGCCCGTCCGCGAGCAGGCCCGCGTGGAAGACCGTGCCCCCGGCCGCGAGGATGGTGCCGTCGGCCTCGACCTTGTCGCCGAGCCGGTCGCCCAGCAACTTCGCGAGCACGCCGGCGGCGGGTCCCGCCGCGCCGGCGGACCTTCCGGTGCCGTAAGCGCCGAGCCAGATGATCCGCCGCGGTCCGGCGGCGACCACCGCCTTGGCGCCGGCCAGCAGGACTCCGGCCCGGTCCGTGCCGAGCGCGGAGAGAACGACCGAGTCCGGGCCGATGACGGCGGCGATGCTCGCCGGATCGTCCACATCGGCCGCCACGATGCGCAGGCCGGCGGAGGCGGCCAGGGCGACGCGTCCGGGATCGCGGGCGATCGCGGTGACGGTGTGACCCCGGCGGAGGGCCTGCCGGGTGAGCGCGAGGCCGGTCCGGCCGGACGCCGCGAGAACGGTGAGATCCATGTCCGCCACGTTAGGGAGTCCGCGTCTTGACATCAAAGACAATGTCGTAAACAGATGATTTACCGACACGCAATCCGCTGGCCACGTGCGTTCAGCAGCTCGAATACATCTTCAGGTACGCGATGTGCTCCCACAGGGCGACGTCGAAGGTCGCCCAGGCGCGGAACCGGTAGTCCTCCGAGCTGCTCGGCATGGTCCGCACGAACTTGCGCCAGTCCCCGTCGACGGGGTGCTCGGTGGTGAGCGAGCCGAGGATCGCCCCGGTGGCGTCGTGCAGGTCGACCTGCCGCACCACCCAGACGTCGTGGTCCTCCCGGCTGGTCACGGTGGCGTCGAAGGCGGCGGTTCCGTCCGGGAACAGGGTCCACTTGGCGCCCGCCGGCATCGTGGCGTTGCCCTTCCTGATCGTCCCCCAGGTGAACTCCCAAGGTGTCCAGCCGGTGATCCGCTGCGCCGAGGCGTTCGCCGTCTGCACGATGACCGAAGGGTCCATGTCACGCGCCTTTCCGTTCGCCCCCGTGTTCCCGACGGACAGAGGCGCGGACGCCCGGCTTGATACCGGTCACCGGCCGGGTGTCGTGGGCAGGGCGAGGGAGAGGGCGAGGTTGCCGTCGAGGAACATGAGCCCGCGTTCGCCGAACCGCCGGAAAGCGCCTTCCACCGCGGAAACTCCCGCGGCGAGGCCGAGTTCCCGGTGCACGGCCGCGGCGGTGCGGGGGCGGTCCACACAGGCCAGGTAGATCGCGGCGACGGTGTCGTGGAAGGTGTGGGTGCCGCGGGTCTCGGGGTGCCTGCCGTCGTAGATCTGGAGGAACCCGGGGGCACTGCGGTAGACCAGCACCGGCGGCTCCGCCTCCCAGGCCGCGGACCACGCCGAAACCGCGTCGGTCAGCGGGGCGTAGACCTCCGGTGGCAGCTCGTTCTCCGGCTCGTAGCCGAAGAAGTAGGCGATCCGCCGGACATCCACTGTGGACGGATAGACGTGCCGGTAGCTGGGCTCGGGCTCCCGGGCCGTCAAGGGGAACCGGCCGGGCTGGGTGAACAGCGGGCTGAACCGCTCCAGCCACAGCCGGTTCGCGCCGGACGGCGGCTGGAGGTGGACCAGGTGCGGGACGACGGCCGCCTGCGCGCCGTACTCCCCGGCGGGCTCGCCCGGGAAGCCCCAGAGGATGTTCCAGGCGACGGCGATCCCGTAGTACCGCGCCCAGCGCAGGAAGTTGACGTTCTGCGCGGCGCGGACGCCCTTGTCCATCAGCCGGAGCACCTCGGAGCTGAGCGACTCCAGGCCCGGCTGCAGCTGGGTGACGCCCGCCTGGGCCAAGAGCTTCAGCTGAGTGCGGGTCAGGTTCGCCTTGACCTCGTAGAAGATCTGGTACTCCCGGCCGGCCTCGGCCAGCGCAGGCACCAACGTCTTCAGGTAGCCCGGCTCGAGGATGTTGTCGACCGCGGCGAACCGGAAGGTGCGGTACCGCCGTGCCTGCCGGTCCAGCTCGTCGAGCACCCGGGACGGCGACTTCGCGCGGAACCGCATGGTGGTCCCGTTGAGCCCGCAGAACGTGCAGTGGTGCTTGGCGCCCCACCAGCACCCCCGCGCCGACTCGAACGGCAGCGCGACGTGGCCGGTCGGCAGGCCCAGCCGCGCCGCCCGCGCGAAGTACTCGTCGTAGTCCGGCACGGGCAGCTCGTCGAGCCGCTCGTGTGGCGGCTCGGACGGCGTCGCGACGACCTCGTCGCCGACCCGCCGGGCGACGCCGGGGATCCCGTCGGGGTCCTTCTCGTTCGCCAGTGCGTCCAGCAGGCGCGGGAAGGCGACGTCCCCTTCGCCGAGCACGGCGAAGTCGACGCACTCGATCGACCGGACCAGCTCCAGGCCCATCTCGCCCTCGAAGTTGGCCCCGCCGAACACGGTGACCACGCCGGGATCGCGCTCCTTGAGCCGGCGGGCGAGGGCGAACGACGCCGTGTTCTGCTGGAACGTCGAGCTGAAGCAGACCACCCGGGCGCCGGCCAACTCGACGGCGACCGCGTCGAGGAACGCGGGAACGTCGTGCTCGCGAACGGTCGTCAGCCATTCCCGCGCCGGCGCCGAGTCGTCCAAGTAGGACAGTTCGGTGCCGAGTTCCTCGAGCAGCTTCCCGTCCGGGTCCGGTGCCGCGTCCCGGAACGCCGCGACGGAGAACAGCCAGTCGCCGAGCTGCCGTCCGCGGTGCTCGGCCAGCGCCCGGTAGCGGTCCGCCCCGATCCGCACGGCGAAGTCGAGGTTCAGGTGCAGCGTGCGCACCGGAAACCCGTGCTGTCCCGCGGTCGCCTTGAGCAGTCCGAGCTGGATCGACGGCCGGTCGGCCTCCAGGAACGGCATGGACACGAGAACGGCGGGTGACGAGGTCATGGCCGGGCTCCAACCCCGCTCTCGGCGGCTTCGGGTGCTACCTGATGAAATGGGGCTTGATGAAGTCCGCCTTGATGAACCGGGGCACCATGTGCACCGCTGTGCTGCCGGCGTGGTAGTCCACGAGCAACGCCGCTTGCTCCGGCGTGAAGGACACTTCGAAGTCGCTCTTGATCGCCTCCTCTTCCGCGGTCGCCAGCCAGGCGAGCCAGAGCATGGCGGACAGGAAGTCCTGCTGCTCTTTCGGGAGGTTCTTGGTCAGTTCCGTGACCGTCGGCCAGAAATTGGCGAAATCCGCCTGCTTGTCTTCGGACATGGTCTCCTCCGGTTCTGTGACTATCCACTGTGTACTTCCGCCAGTCTCGTCCGGATTTCCGCCGCTTCCGGGTGGGCGAGGTGCGCGAGGATGTCGTGGGCCCGCTGCCACCCGGACTGGGCGGTCTCGACATCGCCCAGCTCCTGGTGGAGGTTCGCGAGTTCGATGAGCACCCGCGCCTCCGTCACGAGGTTTCCGGTGCGGTGCACCAGTTCCAGCGCCTTCTCGTAGCAGGCGATCGCCCGGGAGTGGTCGCCGAGCTGCTTGTGGGCGTAGCCGATGCTGTGCAAGCTCTGGGTTGCGCCCATCTGGTCGCCGAGCAGCGTCTGCAGGTCGAGAGCCTGCCGGCAGTACTCGATGGCCGCGGTGTGCTCGCCGAGCAGGGTGTGGAACCAGCCGACGGCGTTGAGCGCCGTTGCCTGGCCTGCCTGGTGCCCGGCCGCGCGGAACAGCTCCAGTGCCTGTTCGGAGTGCCGGAGCGCGTCCGCGACGGCCCCCTGTTTGTCGAGCAGCCAGGCGAACTGGCGGTGGGCGTGGGCCTGCCCGACGACATCGGCGCCGGCGCTGTACAGGGTCAGGGCGGCTTGGAGATCGCCGGCGGCTTCGGCATGCCTGCCGAACCGGGCGTGCGTACCTCCGAGGTGCAGGTGCGCGAACGCCTGCTTGCGCTGGTCACCGAGGCGCCGTGCGGCGTCCAGTGCCGCGGTGAGCACTTCGCCCTCGTCGTGCCAGTGCCCGCGCATCGCCAGGAACCGCTGCATCGACCAGGCGAGCTCCCAGACCCGGGCGTCGAACTCGGCGTCGGCGTGGACGGCCCGGAGCAGCACCCGGTGCTCGGCCTCGAACCAGCCCAGGGCCTGCCGGGCGTCGACGATCCGTTCCGGTTCCGCCCCCGCGGGCAACGGGGTCAGCGTGGGCGGCACCTCGAGCCGGGGGTCGATGAACCCGTCGGCGTGGTAGGCGCTGTGGGCGTAGTGGCCGAGCATGCGGTGGACAGCGGCGACCCGCTCGGCGGGGGACTCCGCTTCGTGGACCAGTTCGGCGGCGTAGGCGCGCAGCAGGTCGTGCAGCGTGTAGCGGCCGGGGGCGTGCTCGGCGATCAGGTGCGCGTGGGCGAGCTCGGTCAGGAGCGCGCGCGTGCGTCCGGCGGGCAGGCCGGCCAGGCTCGCCGCCGCGCGGGTGCCGACGTCCGGGCCGGGGTGCAGGCCGAAGAGCCGGAACAGCCGGGCTGTGTCTTCCTGGTCCAGCCGCAGGTAGGACCAGGAGAACACGGCCCGGGGGTCGGTCGCCGGGTCGGCGGCGGCGAACTCGTCCAGGCCGCGCGCGTCCCGCAGCTGCCCGGCCAGCGCGGCCAGGCCGAACCCGGGGTGGATCGCCGCGCGGGCCGCCACCACGGCCAGCGCCAGCGGGAGGTGCGCGCACAGGCCGATGATCTCGTCGGCCGCGGCGGGTTCGGCCGCGATCCGGTCCGCGCCGATCCGGCGGCCGAGCACCGCGCGCGCCTCCGCCGTGTCCAGGAGGTCGACGGTGATGGGGTGCGCCCCGGCCGTGACCAGGCCGGTGAGCTGGTCGCGGCTGGTCACGAGCACCACGCTGCCCGGTGCCCCGGGCAGCAGCGGACGCACCTGCTCGGGGTCGCGGGCGTTGTCGAGCACGACGAGGACGTGCCGGTTCGCCAGCAGCGTCCGGTACAGGCCGACCTGCGCTTCCAGCGCGCGGGGGATCCGGTCACCCGGTACTTCGAAGGCTTCGAGGAACCCGCGGACCGCCTCGCCAGGGGGCACCGGCGAACCGGTCGGATCGAAGCCGCGCAGGTTCACGTACAGCTGGCCACCGGGGAACCCGGCGGCGACCGAGTGTGCCCAGTGGACGGCGAGCGCGGTCTTGCCGACTCCGGCGGTGCCCGACAGGACGACGGTCCGCGCGGCGGCCGACGGCTCGGCCCGGATCTCGTCGAGGCGGTGCAGCGCGTTCTCGCGGCCCGCGAACCCCGGGGTGTCGGGCGGCAGCTGGGCCGGGGCAGCGGGCGGTGCGGGCCCCGGCGCGGACGGCAGCTCGCCCCGCAGGAGCGCGCCGTGCAGCGTGCGCAGTTCGGGACCCGGATCGGTGCCGAGCGCCTCGGCCAGCCGCTGCCGGACCGCGGCGTAGCGGTCGACGGCCTCCGCGTCGCGCCCGGCGGCGTGCAGTGCGCGCATGAGCAGCGCTTCGAGCGGCTCCGCGAGCGGGTACTCCGCGGCCAGCTCGGGCATCGCGGCAACGACCGCGCCGGGCCTGCCGAGCCGCAGTTCCAGTTCGCCCCAGCGCACGGCCGCGTCGAGCCGGCGCCGGTGCCAGGTCGTGCGGACCCGTTCGGCCCAGTCGCCGTGGACGCCGGCCAGCGGCGGACCCTGCCAGGCGAGCAGGGCCTCGGCGAGCGCCGCGGCCCGATCGGCATCGGCGGCCCGGATATCGCTGCCCGCTTCGACCAATTGTGCGAACCGGTGCAGATCGATCACACCGGGGTCGATTTCCAGCACGTACCCCGCGCTTTTCCGGATGACGCCGGCCGTGGTGCCGTCCAGCTCGTTGACCCGTCCGAGTAGCCGCCGTATTCGGCTCAGGTGGGAATACACCACATTGCGCGCTTCCCCGGGCGGATCGTCACCCCAAACGCGGTCGACGAGTGTCTCGATCGAAACCGGGCGCCCGGCGTCGACGGCCAACGCCGCGAGAATCGCCTGCTGACGTGGAGTTCCGACGTCCAGGGGCTGCCCCGCGACGCGGAGCCGAACCTCCCCGGACAACAGAACTTCCATGCGGCGGACTCCCCGTGCTCGACCTGTCCGAACCGGCTTGGTCGATGCTCCCCGCACCGCAAGGTCTCTGCAAGGTCGGCGTAGAGGGCGTGGCGAAATCGTGAACCCGTGAACACGCGAGTCCGAGGAGGGGCCATGCAGGACAAGTCGACGGCGCCATTGCTGGAAAATGCCGCACGGGGTGCGGAATGGGCTTGGCGCGACCTGGTCGCGCGCTATTCTTCGCTGATCCACTCGGTCTGCCGGCAGTACCGGATCGGGGACGCGGACGCCCAGGACGTCAGCGGCGCGGTGTGGCTGCGGCTCGTGACGAACCTGACGCACATCCGCGAACCGGAGGCGCTGCCCGGGTGGCTGCGCACCACCACCCGGCACGAGTGCCTGCGGCTGCTGCGGCACCGGAACCGGCTCGTCGACGCCGACGCCGCGGAGTTCGCCGAATCGGCCGATCCCGCGCCCGACACCACGGTGATCGGGGCCGAACGGCTGGTCGCCGCGCGCCGGGCGTGCGCCCAGCTGTCCCGGCGGGACCGGCAGCTGCTCGACCTGCTGTTCTGCGACCCGCCGAAGTCCTACCGGGAAATCAGCGCGACGCTGGGCATCCCGGTCGGCTCGATCGGCCCGTCGCGGGCCCGGTGCCTGGCCAGGGTCCGCAGCACGCCGGCGATCGCCGCGCTGCTCGCCGCCGACCGGCAGGATTTCGATGGGCACGTCCCTCAGAGCACGCGGGCCACCGCCTGATACCCCTCGGCGAGTCACGGCTGCTGGTTCTGGAACTGGAACTGGACGCGCACCGAGCCGTCCAGGGGGACGATGATCGTCGAGTTGCTCGGCGACCACTTGTCGGCCACCAGGAACATCCGGTCCTTGCCGTGGATCAGCAGGCGCAGGTGCCGGTACCGGTAGTGGAACGTCTGCCCTTCGGAAGCCGGCAGTTTCGTTTCCACGATGCCGGGGCTGCGCAGGAACAGGCTCTCCTTGGTGTCGAGGATGACGCTGGGGCGCTCGTCCAGGCGGCTCGCGTCGTACATCGCGAGCCCGCGGCCCGACCACTGGGCCACCGTGGCGGTCATCCAGAACGCGCTGACGGCGACGACGAGGTACACCAGCGCCGTCGAAGTCCGGCGGAGTGGCGTCGGGGGCGAGGCCGGGGGTTGCAGCAGTCGGCCCAGCGCCGCGCCGGAACGGACCAGCGTGGCGCCCGCGCCGATCAGCAGCGGGGTCACGAGCGCGTACAGGGGCCAGTCGCGCAGGAACGTGTACCCGAGGAGCAGCAGGAGACCGCCTGCCAGGCCGATGGCGCCGGCCACCTGTCCGCCGCGGCCGAGCCGGCGGAGCCGGACGGCTGTCCGCGCGGAGGCCGGGGTGTGGATCCGCCGCCGGACGGCGGCGTGCGCCGCGACCGAGCCGGCACCGGCCGCGGCGAACACCAGCAACGGCGTCAGCAGGGGCTGCGGGCTGCGCATGATGTAGTCCTGCGTGCCCAGCCCGATCGTGTCGACGTCGACGCCGAAGTACTCGTACTGCGAACGCGCCGAGACGTAGCCGAAGTAGAACAGCAGCGCGCTGAGCAGGGTCAGCGGCGGGATGATGGCCTTGCCCGACTCGACGAGGCGCTCGACCCGGCCCGGCGCGGTGCTCTCCCCGGCCACCTTCTCCTCGGCCATGGGGTCACCCGCTCGGGCTCGGCGAGGATTCGGGCGAGCTGGTCGGGGTCTCGGTCGTCGACGATCCGGGCCCGGTGATCTCGTCCGGCTGGGTCAGCGGGATCGGGTCCCCGTTCGGTCCCGTCCGCAACTCTCGGCAAGGCTCTTCCCGCCCGGACGGGCAGGTGGCCGTGCCGTCGACGACCAGCTCCGCACTGCCAGTGGTGCCGAGAGCCTTCACCGCGACGGAACAGCTGTCGCCCTTCGCGTGGAAGGTGAACGATGCGCACGCGGGCTGCCCGCCACAGCCGCCGCCCTTGCTGAAGGCATCCGAAGGCGTGATCCGGATCCCGGTGACCCGCACACCGCTGTCCGGCAGGTTCCCCGGCCGCAGCCAGCTGACGTTCACGCACTGGTTCTCGACGGTGTCGTCCTCGGCGCCGCCGCCGACCGGCAGCTGGGGGATCGAGATCGCGACGCCGCGGTCGCCGGATCTCGGCGCTTCCGGCCCGCTCGTCTCGGTGCCCGGGCTCGACGGCGACGTCGATTCCACCGTGGCGGTGTTTTCGCCGGTGCCGCCGGGCGTGTCGGGAGCCGTCGGGGTCGAGCAGCCGGCCAGACCGGCCGCCAGCGCCATCACCGGCAGGATCGAACGGAACGGGTTCATCGTTTTGCCTCCTCGGTCTGCGGAGCAGCCGGAGAGCGCGGTGATACATCTTTTCCGGCTTCCGAAGCCGAGACCCGGCTTACACTTCCTCCGTCGGCGAGCGCGTCACCGGCGCGGCAGGGGAGGCGACGTGGAGCGGCGGAAGAAGGTCAAGCCGACACCGTTTCCCGAACGGAACGGCAAATTCCCGTTCAACGCCTCGGGCGTGGCGAGAGTGGGGGAACGGCGGTTCGTCTTCGTCGACAACAGAGAGCCGGACGCTTTGTTCGAAATGAAGTTCGACGCCGAGCTTCGCGAGGTCGAACGGATTCACCGGCGCCGCTTGACCGGGGTGGACTCCGGCGTGCTGCGGGATCCGGAAGGGCTCACGCGGGTCGACCGGAACGGGGAGATCTTCCTCATCGTCTCCTCCTCGTTGTGCGTCGAGAACGGGCACCGGATCAGCGACGGCCTGGTCCGCGTCCGCTACCGTCCCGACGGCGACCTGCCCGCCGAACCGATGGACGGGTTCCGCGACTGGCTGCTCGCGGGCGAACCCGCGCTCGCCGCGGCCGGCCTGCTGTCGCCGGACGAGGGTGGGCTGAACGTCGAGGGCCTGGCCTGGGACGCGGACGCGGGCTCGCTGCTGTTCGGCCTCCGAGGACCGGCCGCGGCCGGCCGGGTCACGCTGGTCGAGGTCCCCGTCGACGCCGGTGGCGCCCGGTGGACGACCGCGTCGCTGGGCCGTCCCACCGTCGTGCGCGTGCGCCTTCCCGGGCCGTCCGTGGTCCGGGGTGTCCGCGACATTTCCGCCGGCGCGCGGACCGGCGGCTTCCTGCTGCTGCTCGGACGGTCCACCAGCGACGGCGACGTGCCGTTCCGGCTCGGCACGTGGAACCGCGGCGGCGACCGCGTCGAACTGCTCGATGTCACCTTCCACCGGACCGCGAAGCCGGAGGGTGTCACGCCGTTTTCGGCCGGCGGCGAGCAGCGGATCCTCGTCGTCGACGACGCCGGCGGCTACGCGGTCCTTTGATCAGGAGAAATAGAGTTTCGACGGGCTGGGGTCCTGGTGGACCCGTGCTTTTCCGCCCGGCGTGGGATCCGTCCCGAAGGCCGCGCCCAGGCCGGTCCGGACGCTCGTCAACGTGAAGTAGCCGCTGTAGGTGAAGGGGTCGTCCGGCGGGTCGAGCGGCGCGACCGTGAATTCCTCGGCGTGCTCGGCGTCGTCCGCCGCTCGCGTGCACAGCAGTTCGTGGCCTTGGCTCGACGTCGTCGTGGTCGCGTGCAGGAACCGGCCGGACGCCTTGCTGCTCAGCGACTGCCCGGTGCCGAGCGGGGCGAAGCACCACAGATCCGAGGCGTCGACGCTCGCCGGCCGGAGGCGGTGGACGACCTCGAAGCTCCCGGCGTCGGGCGCGGGCAGGGACTCGCTGCCGCTGGCGTGCAGGCACTCGTTGGCGACGTCGTCGCGGACGTAGGCGCCGTCGGGGCCCGGCAGGCCGCCGCACAGGTAGCCGGCGGACGTGGCGAGCCGGAGCTGCTTCCGCACGGTGGTCAGCTGCGTGGGCACGTCGGGCACGCCGAGCCCGGTCAGCACCGTGCCCATCCGGTCGAGCAACGGCTTCAGCACCTCTTGCTGCGTCTTGAGGCCGAACACGGTGTCCCGGTAGCCGCGGATCCGGTCGATCAGCTGCGCGCGGTGGCCCGGGTCGTCGCGCACGAGCTTGGCGAGCAGGCCGGCGGTGTCGATCCGGAAGTGCCGGGCGGGCTGCAGGGTCTGGTCGAGCCCCCACGGGATCATCTTGAACTTGATGTCGTTCACGCCGGGCTTCGCGACGGCGTCCACGTCGTTGTACACGTACGTGTTGTTGGTGTTCCGGGAATAGCCGTCCCAGTGCTTGAGGAGGAACTCCATCGCGTAGAGCCGGATGAACTGGTCGAGGTCGAAGACCTCGCTCGCGCCGGCCAGCCCGTGCGCGGCGATGTGGTCGATGGCGAACCGCAGGTCGGCCTTGTCGTCGAACGCCGACAGCGACTCCACCCCGATGAACGCGAACCGGCCGTCGACGAAATCGTCCTTGTGCTCGATCTCGTACAGGTTCCCCTTCGTGTGGCCGAAGTTGCGCTCGATGTAGCGGGGCATGATCGGCTCGACGTTCACGAAGACGCCGGGGCTGTCGACGCCGGCCACGCCTTCGCCGATCGGGGTGCCGTTCACGAGCACCTTGGCGAAATTGCCCCGGGAATGGGGCAGGCCGGCGAGCTCGAACAGCTTGTAGCCGAGCAGCTGGCGGACGTAGGACAGATCCTGGACCGAGTTGTTGAGCGTCAGGTAGCGCGTCCCGATCAGTTTCTGGATCGGCGCCTTGTTCGTGTCGAGGAACTTCCCGAAGTCGATGTGCAGGCACGGCTTGCCGCTGTTGATCGAGCCGCAGAAGGACTTCTTCTTGATCCCGACGTCCGGGAACGACGTGGTCGCCGGGAACTTCGTCCCGGACAGCTCCACCGACGTCGCCTTCCGCCAGGTGTAACGGCTGCCGCCGGCCCAGTCGAAGTTGCACACCCCGCCCGCCGGCTGCTCGGTGCGCACCGCCTCCCAGTCCGCGGCCGGCATCACGATATTGATCGTCAGGACATTGTCGACGTCGTAAAGGGAATCGAGTGCCTGCTGCTCCTGGATGCTCATCGCCTCATTGTACGGCGGTTTTTTCGCCGATTCGGCGACGGAAAAGCGTCGAAAACCCCGCGACCGGAAGCCGGTTCCGTTGGTGTATCACCCATTGCCGGGTAAGGTGGTGACGAAGTGCCGCCGGTGCTGTCGACGGATTGTCGACGAACTGTCGACGGACCTTGCGACCGTCGCCGGCATGAAGTTCGGCATGCTGGGCCCGCTGGAAGTGTGGGACGGCGACGAGCGGTTGAACCTCGGGGGGCCCCAGCAGCGGGCGCTGCTCGCGGTCCTGCTGGTGAACGCCAACTCGGTCGTCTCGGCCGACCGGCTGATCGACCACCTGTGGGGCGAGCGTCCGCCGGACTCGGCGCGGCGCCTGCTGAAGGGGTGCATCGCCGGGCTGCGCAAGGCGCTGCGGGTCGGGCGCACGGACCGGCTGCTCACCCACCCGCCCGGCTACCTGCTGGAGGTGCTGCCCGGCGAACGGGACTTGGATCGGTTCGACGACCTGGTCGAGACCGCCGGGCGGCTCCCGGACGACCCGCGGGTGCAGGCGGCGGCCCTGCGCGAGGCACTGTCGTGCTGGCGCGGGCCCGCGCTGGACGGGCTGGGCCCCGAAGCGTGCCGGGCGGAGGCGGCCCGGCTGGACGAACGCCGGCTTTCGGTGCTCGAACAGCGCGTCGACCTCGACCTGCGGCTCGGGCGCTACCCCGAGCTCGTGGCCGAACTGCAGGCGCTGGTCCGGCAGCACCCGCTGCGGGAACGCCTGTGGGCACAGCTGATGCTGGCGCTGCACGGCGCCAACCGGCAGAGCGACGCCCTCGCGGTGTACCGGCGGATCCGGCGTTCGCTGGTCGAGCAGCTCGGGGTCGAGCCGAGCGCGACGCTCCGGCAGGCGCACCGCGTCGTGCTGGCCGGCACGCCGGAGGCGGCGGCAAGGACGACCGCGCGTGCCGAGGTGCCTTCGGTGCCCGCGCAGCTGCCCGCGGTGGCCGCCGGGTTCACCGGGCGCGACGCCGAGCTGGCCGAGCTGACGCACCTGCTCACCGCGTCCCGCTCGGCGGTGCCGATCCTCGCCGTGCTGGGCGCCCCGGGCGTCGGCAAGACCGCGCTCGCCCTGCGGTGGGCGCACACCGTCCGCGACCGGTTCCCGGACGGGCAGCTGTACGTGAACCTGCGGGGCTACGACCCCGGCCCGCCGCCGGCGCCGGCGGCCGTGCTGGCGGGAATCCTGGCCGGGCTCGGGGTCGCGGTGCCGGACCACGCCGTCGACGTCGACGAGCGTGCCGCCCGGTTCCGCACCGCGGTGTCCGGCCGCCGGCTGCTGGTCGTCCTCGACAACGCGGCCACGGTCGAGCAGATCCGCCCGCTGCTGCCCGGCACGCCGTCCTGTGCCGTGGTCGTGACGAGCCGGAACACGCTGCCCGGGCTGGTCGCCCTCCACGGCGCGCACCGGCTCGGGCTCGGCCCGCTGCCCGCCGAAGACGCGAAAACCCTGCTGCGCACGCTGATCGGCGAGCGGGCCGACGCCGAGCCCCTGGCCGCCGCGGCCCTGGTCGAGCACTGCGGCCGGCTGCCGCTGGCGTTGCGGGTCGCCGCCGAGCACGTCGCCGGCCGTCCCGGGGAGGACCTCGCCGTCCTCGCCGGCGAGCTCCACGACCACCGGCTCGAGGTGCTGGAAGCCGGCGGCGATCCGCGGGCCGGCGTGCGCGCGGCGTTCTCGTGGTCCGCCCGGCGGCTCCCGCCCGAAGCGAGCCGCGTGTTCCGGCTGGCCGCCCGGTTGCCCAGCCTGGACGCGGAAACGGTGGCCGCGGTGCTCGGCGGCGGGGTCTGCGCGGCCCGCCGCGTCCTGGAGCTGCTCGCCGCCGAACACCTCCTGGCGCCCGCCGCGGCCGGCCGGTACGTCCTTTCCGGACTGCTCAGGATCTACGCCGCGAGCCTCGACGAGCCGTTCCGACCGGCTGCCCACCATCCGCCGACCCGCCTGCTCCAGGGTGAAGCCCCGGGTGCGGACGCCGGGTCCCCCCACCCACGGAGAAACCATGACCGCGACAGCCGTTCCGTCCCTGCGTGACCACCTGCGGGTGACCCTGCCCCGGATCGCGCCGGTCCTGCTCTCGCCCACGGCGGCGGAGTGCCTCGGCCGGTGGGCGGGCGCGTTCCCGCCCGCCGCGTGCATGGTCGAGTGCCACCTCGGCCTCGACGAGCCTCGCGCCGACTTCCTGATCCGCTTCCTGCGCTCCGATGCCGCCGCGCTCGCGGACGCGGACGGTGAGGCCGGCCCGGCCACGTGGACGCGGCTGCGTGCCTTCGCCCGCCTCTGGGCCGCGCCGGACTCTCCGCTGGCCGCGTTCGCGCAGACGTGGCTCGAGTTCGACCTGCCTCGCCCGCGTGCCGGGGCCGCGCTGCCCCCGCCGTCGTTCTTCGCCGACCTCGACCCGGCCGCCGCGCGGTCCGCCGACCCGGCCGCGACCGCGGGTGCCGCGCTCGCCGTCCTCGGCACCGGCGACGTCGATCCCGCCGTGCTCGCCACGATCGCCACCTGCGTCACCGAGCTGCCGCCCGAAGCGCGCTGGCTCTCGCTCGGCGTGATGTTCGGCAGGCCGGCGGACCCGGTCCGGGTCTGCGTCGCCGGCCTGCCCGCCAGCGGCGTGCCCGCCTACCTCGAGCGGATCGGCTGGACCGGCTCGGCCGCGCAGCTGCGCGCCGTCCGCGACGGCCTCGACGGCTTCACCACGCTGTCCACCCTGGCCCTGGACGTCGGGACGTCGGTGCGGCCGCGGCTCGGGATCGAGTACAACCTGGAAGCCCGCCGCAGCCTGCACGACAGCGCGGCCCGCTGGCGGCCGTTCCTGGACCGGCTGGTCGAGGACGGGCTGTGTGCCCGGCACAAACGCGACCCCCTCCTGGCCTGCATCGGGTTCGACCACGAGCGGATCGACCAGGAGAGCTGGCCCGCCGGCCTGCGCGCCGCGTCCGACCGGCACGGCCCGAACGTGCTCAGCGTGCTGCTGCGCAAGCTCGCGCACGTCAAGGTGGTGTTCGAGCCGGACCGCCCGGTGGTGGCGAAGGCCTACCTCGAGCTGACGCACGACTGGCTGGCCTTCGACCCGGTCACCCGGCAGGCCAGGTTCACCGATTTCCCCGACGGAACAGGAGCTTGAGCCGTGCTGACCGAACAGTGGTACCGCGGGTTGTCGCTGACCGAGCGGCTGCCCGCCGGGGCTCCGGCGGATCCGGAACGCGGGGCCCGGCGGCTGGCGCGGTGGCGGCGGCAGCGGCCGTTCGACTCCGGCGACTGGCTGGCCCGGCGGCTGGCGGCCGACGGGATCACCGAAGCCGATCTCGCCGCCGTCCTCGGGGAGGACGACACCGCGTTGCACACCCGGCTGGACCGGCCGGCCTGGCTGGCGGACGTGGCCGCGTTCGCGGAGCCGCCGTCGCCCGGCGACGGCGCGGCGGACGGGTTCCTCGCCTTGGCCGAACCCCTGGTGCGGCAGGCCTGCGCCGAGGTGACGGCGGCCGCGGCCGAGCTGGCCGCCGCCGGCGGTCCCCTCGACCCCGCGGGCTCGGCGGACCTGCTGCGCGCGCACCTGCTGCCGACACTGCCCACCATGGTCGAACGGACGCTGGCCCTCGAACTGAACGTGGCGCGGCTGCGCGGGGAAACGGCGGGCGACACGCCGCAGGCGCGTTACGTCAGCTTCGTGCGGCGCCTGCGCGAGCCGGCCACCGTCGAGGCGTTGTTCGCCGAGTACCCCCTGCTCGGCAGGCTGCTGGCCGAGCACGTGCGACGGCAGACGGCGGTGCACGTGGAGTTCCTGCGCCGGCTCACCGCGGACTGGGCGGACATCCGGAAGCTGTTCGCCCCGGCCGACCCCGGCCTGCTGTCCACTGTGGAGGCCAACCTGGGGGACCGGCACCGCGGCGGCCGGGCCGTGCTGGTCGCGGTCTTCTCCGGCGGCTTCCGCCTGGTGTACAAGCCGAAGTCCCTGGCGGTGGACGTCCACTTCCAGCAGCTCCTCGAGTGGCTCGGCACCGTGGTGCCCGGCCTCGGGCTGCGCACGCTCACCGTGCTGGACCGCGGCGAGTACGGCTGGACCGAGTTCTGCGCGCGGACGACGTGCCACACCGAGGAGGAGGTGGCGCGCTTCTACCGCAGGCTGGGCGCGTACCTGGCGCTGATGTACGGGCTCGGCGGCACGGACATGCACTACGAGAACCTCATCGCGGCCGGGGAGCACCCGGTGGTCGTCGACCTCGAGTCGTTGTTCCAGCCCAACATGGCCGTCCAGTCGGAGATCCCGCTCGGCGGCCCGACGGCGTCGCTCGACTCCGTGCTGCGGGTCGGCCTGCTGCCGCAACGGTCCTGGGGTCACACGGGCGCGCCCGGTCTCGACCTGTCCGGTCTCGGCTACCAGGAGAACCAGCTGTCGCCGCGCGCGTCGCAGTACTGGGCGGAGACGGGCACCGACCGGATGCGCACCGACCGCAAGCGCATGGCCACCTCCGGCGGGCACAACCGGCCGACCCTGCTCGATGCCGAGGTCAACGTGCTCGACTACGCCGACGAGCTCATCGACGGGTTCCGCGACACCTACCGCGGGATCCTGGAAAACCGCGCGGAACTGCTCGCCCCGGACGGGCCGCTGGCGCGGTTCGCGGCGGACGAGATCCGGGTCATCGTGCGCCCCACCCACATCTACAGCCTGCTGCTGCGGGAAAGCTTCCACCCGGACCTGCTCCGGGACGGCCTCGACCGCGACCGGTTCTTCGACAAGCTGTGGGTGTCGGTCGACGACTTCCCCTACCTCGGCCGGGTGATCGCCGCCGAGCGCGCCGACCTCTGGCGCGGTGACGTGCCGATCTTCGTCACGACCCCGGGCTCGGTCGACGTCCGGACCAGCGCGGGGGAGCGGGTGCCCGGCTTCCTGGAGCGGCCGAGCATGGAGGTGGCGCGCGAGCGCATCGAACGGCTCTCGGCGGCGGACCTCGACTGGCAGACCTGGATCGTCCGCGGCTCGCTCACCTCGCTCGCCCTGGGCGACGGCACCGCGGGTCCCGCGACCTACGGCGGCCGGCTCGTGCCCGGCATCGCCGGTGCGGCCGACTACCTCGCCGCGGCGCGGACCGTCGGAAACCGGCTGGAGAAGCTCGCCGTCCGGCGCGGCGACGACCTGTACTGGCTCGGCCTCACCGCGTTCCAGGAGCAGTACTGGGACCTGACCGCCCTCGACGTCGACCTCTACGGCGGCGTCTCCGGCATCGTCCTGTTCCTCGCCTACCTCGGCCACGTCACCGGCGAAGACCGGTACACGACGCTGGCCGAAGGCGGGCTGTCGGCCGTGCGGCGGCTGACCCGCCGGGGGAGTGTCCACACCGGACAGCTCGGCGCGTTCTCCGGGCTGGGCAGCCCGCTCTACCTGCTCACGCACCTCGGGGTCCTCTGGGACCGGCCGGAGCTGTTCGACGAGGCGCTGGAGCTCGCCGCCGGGGTGGCCGGGCTCGTCGACGCGGACACGCAGCTCGACGTGCTGGGTGGCGCGGCCGGCTGCATCGGCGCACTGGCCGCGTTGCACCGCCACCGGCCGGACAGCGGTCTCGTCGACGCGGTGGTGCGTTGTGGTGACCACCTGCTGGCCACCGCGCTGCCGGCGGGCGGCACGCTCGGCTGGCCCTCGCCGATGGCCGACCGGCCGCTGACCGGGTTCGCCCACGGCGCGGCCGGCGTCGGCTGGGCCCTCGCGACCGCCGCCGAACTCGGTGCGGGACGGCGGTTCGCCGACGCCGCCGCCCGGGCGATCGGCTACGAGCGGGCGCAGTTCCGGCCGGACCGCGGAAACTGGCCGGACCTGCGGGCCGAGGACCCGGCGACGTGCATGACCGCGTGGTGCCACGGTGCCGTCGGCATCGGACTCGGCCGGCTGGCGCTGCCCGGCCCCGCGGACGCGGAGCGCTCCGCCGAGATCACGGCCGCGACGACGGCGGCGCTCGCCACCGGGTTCGGCGCCAACCACAGCCTGTGCCACGGCGACTTCGGCAGCCTCGACCTCCTGCTGGCGGCCGGGCACGACGAAGCGGCCGACCGCGGCGCCGCCGTCCTCGGGAGCATCGACCGGCACGGCTGGCGCTGCGGCGTCCCGACGGGCGCGGAGACACCGGGCCTGATGGCCGGGCTGGCCGGCATCGGCTACGGCCTGCTGCGCGCCGCCGACCCGGCGCACGTCCCGTCCGTCCTCGCCCTCGAACCGCCCAGACCCTGAGCCGGAACGCCCCGGCCCGAAC
>NZ_NMUL01000033.1 GCF_002234595.1 Amycolatopsis vastitatis | reverse complement strand
AACGCCACATTGGGGCGCTCGGCGAGGGCCGCGGCGCGACCTGCCCCACCGAAAGAGGAGCCTCCGATGACCGTTCCGCTGTCCGTGCTCGACCTCGCCCTGCTCGGCACCGAGTCGGCCAGTGCCGACGCGCTGCGGGACACGACCGAGGTCGCCCGCCGCGCCGACGAGCTGGGCTACCACCGGTTCTGGGTCGCCGAGCACCACAACGCGCGCAGCGTGGCGAGCACCTCGCCCGCGGTGCTCGCCGCCCACCTGGCCGCCGTGACGTCGCGGATCCGGGTCGGGTCCGGCGGCGTGATGCTGCCCAACCATCCCGCGCTCGTCGTCGCCGAGCAGTTCGCCATGCTGGAGGCCCTGCATCCCGGGCGGATCGACCTGGGGATCGGCCGGGCGCCCGGCACCGACCCGGTCACCGCGTCGATGCTGCGCCGGGCGCCGGCCGCGCTGACCGACGCCGAGTTCCCGCGGTACCTGCAGGACCTGCTGGGACTGCTCGGTGACCCGCGGACGAGCGACGGCGTCTGGGACCGGTTCGCCGCCACTCCCGTGGCCCGCACCGCGCCGAGCGTCCTGTTGCTCGGGTCGAGCGACTTCAGCGCCCGGCTCGCGGCCCGGCTCGGCCTGCCCTACGCCTACGCCCACCATTTCGGCACCGGCGCCACGTTGCCCGCGATACAGCTCTACCGCGAAACGTTCGTCCCGTCGGGGGTCCTCGCCCGGCCGTACGTGATCGTCACGATCAACGTCCTCGCCGCGGACACCGACGATGAGGCGGACCGGCTGGCGGACCCGCACCGCGTGCGCGTGCTGGAAATGCTGATCGGCCGGTCGGAACAGCTGCTGCTCGGCCCGGCGGCGGCCGCGGCGCACCCGCACGTGGACAAGGCCCGGCGGCTGCCGATCAACCTGATCACCGGCGCGCCGGACACGGTCGCCGCCGGGCTGGCCGCGCTCGCCGCCGAAACCGCGGCCGACGAGCTGATGGTGATCACCGAGTCGGCGGAGGTCGCCACCCGGTTGCGGAGTTTCGAGCTGCTGGCGGGGGCGTGGTCGCGGGCGGGGTTGCCGGTGTTGCGGTGAGGGGGCCGGCCCGCGTGTAGTGAATGACTCATTCCTGTCGTCTGGGGACAGGAATGAGTCATTCACAACATCGAGACCACCGGCGAGGGCTCGTACTCGATGAAGCCCGGGTTCAGGATCCCGGCGGGGTCGTAGCGGTGCTTCAGCTCGTTCACCTTCGGCCACTCGCTGCCGAAGTGCAGCCGCCAGCGCGGCAGGTCGAAGTGCACCCAGGTGGCCAGGTGACGGGTGCCGCCCAGCTCCAGCGCCAGGTCGCTGACCTTGCCGAGCAGCGCCAGCGCGCCGGGCAGCTTCGCGGTGGCCACCCGCGGGAAGAGCGCGACCATGACCATTCCCGCTTCGCTGTCCGGAACCCGGAGCATGGGCGTGGCCGTCACGGCACGCCTGGCGGGCCACAGCACCATCGCGTCGGCGCCGGCGAGCAAGCCGTGCAGCCGGCGCCGGCACACGGACAGGAACACCCGCGCGCGCGACCACGGCAGGTACGTCACCACCCAGGGCTGGGCGACGCCCGGCACGGGCGGGACCTCGCCGGCCCGCGGGCGAGCCAGGAACGTCGCCGTGGGCTGGTCGGACGGCGGTCCTTGGCGAGCCACCAGGCCGGCCACCGGGCAGCGCGGCGGAGCACTCTCGGCGTCGTCGACCTCCAGCGTGGCCAGGACCCGGTGGCGCCAGGTGCCGTCGGGAGCGGCTTCGATGGTGGACTCCAGGCTGTTCAGCGGGGTGCCGGGAGCCACCAGGCGCCGCAGGTCGGCGAGCATCTCCTCGACCGTCCGGTAGTGCAGCGGGTAGGTCCGGGCGATCGGGCGGTACGCCCGCAGCCGGTGCTCCACCTCGGTGATCACCGCGAACTGGCCCATTCCGCCGAGGACGTGCCCGAACAGCTCGGGTTCGGTCTCCGGGCCGCACCGCAGCCGTTCGCCGGCCCCGGTCACCACTTCGAGGCCCGTGCAGTTGTCGGCCTGGGCGCCGTGGCGGAACGACGACTCGCCCCAGCTGCCCGCCGAGTGGGTGCCGCCGACCGTGACGTGCGGGTAGCTCGTGAGCACCGGCGGCACCAGCCCGTGCCGGGCCGCGGCGGCGACCACCGCGCGCCACCGGGCACCCGGACCGCAGCGGAACCGCCACGCCTCGGCGTCCACCGAGAGGTGATCCAGGCCGGTCAGGTCCAGCACGACGCCACCGTCGTTGGTGGACTGTCCGCGCAGGGAGTGCCCGGTGCCCCGGGGTGACACGGGAATGCCGTGCTTCGTGGCGTAGCGCAGGGTGGCCGCGACGTCCGCGGGACCGTCCGGCCGGACCACCACGGCAGGGCGGCGGTACACGACCTGGCCGTAGTCGGTCTCGTGCGCGGCCAGCGCCGCCGGGGCGTCCGAGACCCGGCCCGCGAGCAGTCCGCGCAGGTCCGCCGTCAATGCCCGATCGTTCATGGGGTCCGCTCCAGTTGGGTGCGCAGCAGGTCGGCGTAGTGGCCGCCGAGCTCGAGGAGTTCTTCGTGCCGGCCGGACTCGACGACGCGTCCCCGGTCGAGCACCAGGATCCGGTCGGCGTTCTGGATGGTGGACAGCCGGTGGGCGATGACGATCCGGGTGCACGCCAGCCCGCTGAGATTGGTGTCCACCACCGCTTCCGTCGCCATGTCCAGGTGGCTGGTCGCCTCGTCGAGGAGCAGGAACGTCGGGTTCGTGGCCAGCGCCCTGGCCAGGGCCAGCCGCTGGCGCTGGCCGCCGGACAGGCCGCTGCCGCCTTCGCCGAGCAACGTCTCGTACTGCATCGGCATCCGCTCGATCTCGTCGTGGATGCCCGCCAGCCGCGCCGCTTCGACCACCCGGTCCAGCGGCATGGCGGGGTCGCCGATCGAGATGTTCGCCCGGATGGACCCGTTGAACAGGAACGGTTCCTGGAGCACGACACCGAACTGGCGGCGCACCCCGTGGACCCCGAGCTCGGCCAGCGGTGTCCCGTCGTAGCGGATGGTCCCGCCCGTCGGCTGGTACAACCCGAGCAGCAGCAACGCCAGCGTGCTCTTGCTGGCCCCGGTGCGGCCGACGAGCGCGATCTTCTGCCCGGGTTCGGCGGTGAACGACACGTCTTCGAGCACCCGCGGCCCGTGCGGGTCGTAGGAGAACGAGACCCCGGACAGCTCGAGCCGGCCGGTGAGCCGCGGTTCGCCCGCCGGGGTGGCCGGTTCGGGTTCGGCCTCGACGACGTCGATGATCCGGCGCAGGTGCGCGCCCGCCAGCTGCAACTGCTGTCCAGTGGTGACCAAGGAGGCGAGCGGGGTCAGGAACGCCGTGGCGACGGCGATGAGCGCCAGCATCGTGCCGAGTGGCATCGACCCCTCGGTCACGCTCACCATGCCGACGGTGAGCAGCACCAGCGGCGCGAACGTCCGCAGCGCGTTCAGGACGGTGTCCACCACCGCCGCGAACTGGTTGCGGCGCAAGGAAAAGCCCAGCTCGCGGTGGAACAGGTCGGACCAGAAGTCCAGCACCCGGTCCTCGACGCCGCTGGCCTTCAGCGTGCCGATGCCCTTGAGCAGCTGCACCCCGAAGCCCTGCGACTCGGCCTGGGCCACGAGGTAGCGCTGGGTCAGGTCGCGCAGCGGGCGCGCCGTGACCAGCAGCACCACCACCTGGACGGCGCCGATCCCGAACGCGAGCAGCCCGAACACCCAGCTCTGCGTGAACAGCACCACGAGGAACACCAGCACGAACCCGCCGTCGAGCACCGCGGACAGCGCCTGGCCGGTGAGCATCTCCCGGATCACCGCGGAACTGCCCAGCCGCAGCAGGAGGTCGCCGCTGGTGCGCTGCGTGAAGAACGTGTAGGGCAGGCTCAGCAGGTGGCCGAACAGGCCGAGCATGATCTGCGTGTCGAAGCGGCCCTGCAGGTGGATGAGGATCGCCGAGCGGAGGTACCCGGCCACCAGGTCAGTGATGACGATGAGCGCCACGCCGACGGCGATGACGCCCAGCAGGTCGGTCAGGTGCAGCGGGATGACGTAGTCGACGAGCAGCTTGGTGAGCACCGGGACCGCGAGCGCCATCGCCTGCAGGATCAGGGAAGCGGCGACCACCTGGACGAGCATCCGCCGCCAGCCCCGCATCCGCAGCACCTGCCGCAGGTACACCGACCACGCCGACTGCCCCGGCCGGCGCGCGGCGAGTCCGGGCCCCGGGGCCACCGTGATGGCGACGCCGGTGAACTCGCGCGCGAACTCCTCGTCGTCCACGATCCGGCGGCCGACCGCCGGGTCGACGATCCGGTAACCGCGTCTCAGCCGTCGCTCGATGATCACGAAGTGGTTGAACGACCAGTGCGCGATGACCGGGAGCTCGAGCCGGCCGAGCGCGGGCAGGTCGAGCGAAAAGACCTTGGTGCGCAACCCGAACGACCGGGCGGCCTGGACGAGCGCCCGCGCGGTGATGCCGTCGCGCGCGGCGCCGAAGAACTCCCGGCACTCCGAGACCTGGGTGACACGGCCGTGGTAGCCGAGCAGCATCGCGAGGCACGCGGCGCCGCATTCGGTGGCGCTGAGCTGCAGCAGCACCGGCACCCGGCGGCGAGGGGACAGCCATCGGGCGAGCGCGCGCCACCACCGGGCGGTCATCGGAAAACCTTGCCGAGCAATGGTAATCCGGCCAGCACGCTGCGGGACCCGACCCGCACCCTGGCCGGGAGACGGTCGCCGGCCCGCACCGAGCCGGCGTCCAGCCGCACCACGGCGACCGCCGCGGGATCCGGCAGGCCGGTCCCGGTGACCCCGTACCGGGCCGACAGCTCGGCCGCCGCCACTGGAACACGCTCGTGCTGCTGGACCGTGCCGCGGACGTTGCCCTGCTGGAGCACCGCGGGCGCGCCGTCGGCCAGGCCGGGCAGATCCGCCGCCGGCAACGCGACCACGAGCACCACCGGCTCCGCGGGCCTGCCCACGTCCCGGCCCGGGACGGCGAAGGCGCTGCCCGTGCCGTAGACCGGCACGGGCAGCGCGGCGAGGGCGGCCATCAGCAGCCCGAGCACCGCCAGCACGAGCCACAGCCGCCGGAAGACCCGCGGCCGCGCCGACGGTGGCAGGACCGCCGCCCAGCGGCCGGTGCGGTGGTACTCCAGCGCCTGCGCCCGGAAGATCGACCGGGATGCCCCGGCTTCCTCGGCCATCTGCTCTCCCTCGAGTCCACGCGGCCCCGCCGGCGTGCGCGCCGCCGGGGCCGCAGCCGCCTACTGCGTGGAGGTGCAGCTGCTCCAGCAGCAGGAGTCCAGCGCGGCGGCGCCGGCGATCAGGTCGTCGAGCGCCTCGTCGGTGAGCTCGATCAGGCCGGCCGGGTTGCCCGGCAGCACGGCCCGCTGGGCCGGGCCGAGGCTGTTGCGGAACTCTTCGTCCTTCCAGGACCGGATGATTTCGTGATCGGACATGCGTTTCTCCTCGGGTGCCGATGGGACGGCCGGGATTGGCCGTCCACGCCTGCCGCAGTCACGATGCCCGGGAGTGGTGGGCAGCCGGTGGGCGAGCGGTCGGAGCCGGGTGGCGAACAATAGGGAAAGGGTCGCCCCGAGATTTTCCGCGCAGCCTTTCGGCCGGCGCCGGAAGATGATCTTGAATTCGCTTCGGCAGTGCGGTTCGGTGGGTGGAGTGGCTGCCGTGGCACGACCGGGTTGCGTCGATCGGGTCATGCCGCGCTGCGGCAGTCGGCCGAACGCCGGCGTAATTGATCTTCGCTGCACCTTGGGGCAGGCAAAGGGGAATTCCTTCTCCTGGCCAGCCGGTTGCCGTCCGGCGACGAACCCCGGCGGGGACTTGACGGCGAATTGCGGCGTGGGCAATGTTTACCGCCTGGGACGGACGAACAGGGGAGGAAGGCACGGCATCGGGCACCTTCGCGCGAATATCTGACGGAGCGCCGAAACATTCGGCGAGAAATGCACGTTCGAACCGAGGAGTCGAACATGGCGGCGACCTACGGCGCCCCAGGGGTCTACATCGAGGAACGCCCGAGTGGGTCGATGCCGCTGCAGGGAGTCGGCACCGCGGTCGCGGCCTTCGTCGGCTTCACCGCGGCCTACCACGCCGAGTCCGGTGACCCGGCTGACCCGGACGGGGTGAAACCCCAGCTGGTGACGAGCTGGCCGCAGTACGAACGGATCTACGGCGGGTTCGCGCCCGGCATCCTGTTGCCGCACGCGGTGAAGGGCTTCTTCGAGAACGGCGGGAGCACCTGCTACATCGTGCGAATCCCGGCACCGGACGGGGCGGAGAAGCCCCGGCGGGTGCTGGTGTCCGGCGGCAAGCAGGAAATCGAAACGCTGACGGTGGAGGCGCTCGACCCGGCGGTGAACTGCGAGGTCGTCATCGAACCGCCCGCACCGCCGTCGGAGGGCGAGGAACCCGCCGCGGGCGAGTTCACGCTGAAGGTCGTGGAAGACGGCCAGGTCCGGGAGGACTACCCGGCGGTCGGCCTCGGCCGCGGCCAGCGCGGTGTCGAGAAACTGGTCAACGGGCACTCCAAGCTCATCCGGGTCGAGGTGCACAACGTCACCGGCACGGCGCTGGCGGACCGGCTGCCGGCCCCCGGCCGGTACCCGATCGAGCCCGCGGCCCCGGCGGCGGCGAGCGTTTCGCCGCAGGAGTTCGAGGGGTCCGAGGCGGCGCGCACCGGCTACTCGGGACTCGCGGTCGCCGACACCGTCAGCATGGTCGCCATCCCCGACCTGATCACCCTCGCCACCCGCGACGACGGTTCGTTCGACGACGAGGTCTACCTGGCCGCGCAGGGACGGCTGGTGGACTGGTGCGAGCGCAGCCGGACGAAGATGGCGATCCTCGACGCACCGCCCGGCCTCGACGCGCAACGCGCCCTGGAATGGCGCACCGCGCTGGGCAAGGACAGCGCGTTCGGTGCCGCGTACTACCCGCACCTGGTGGTGCCGAACCCGCTCACCCGGCCGGGTTCCACGAACGGGGACCGTTTTCTGACGGTGCCGCCGAGCGGGCACGTCGCCGGGGTCTGGGCCCGCACCGACGGCAGCCGCGGCGTGTGGAAGGCGCCGGCCAACGAAGTCTGCCGCGGTGTCGCGCGGCTCGAGAACGACGTGACCGACGGCGAGCAGGACCTGCTCAACCCCGCGCAGGTCAACTGCATCCGGTCCTTCGGCGCCAACGGGATCCGGGTCTGGGGCGCGCGCACCTTGGCGGCGACCGACCAGAGCTGGCGCTACATCAACGTGCGGCGGCTGTTCATCTACATCGAAGAGACCATCCGGCGCGGGACGCAGTGGGTGGTGTTCGAGCCGAACGACAGCGACCTGTGGGCGCGGGTGCGGCGCACCGTCGCGGCGTTCCTGCACGGCCTGTGGATGCAGGGCGCCCTGGTCGGAGCCACCCCGGAACAGGCCTTCTACATCCTGTGCGACGAGTCCAACAACCCGGAGTCGTCGGTGAGCGAAGGAAAGCTGGTCGTCGACGTCGGGCTCGCCCCGGTGAAACCGGCCGAGTTCGTCGTGTTCCGGATCAGCCAGTGGCAAGGCGGGGCGACGACGTCCGAATAGCTCCCGGAAGGAGTAGCAAGTGCCGGATCTGGCGACGACGTCGGTCTTCATACTGGAGATCGACAGTGTCGAGATGGGGAGTTTCCGCAAGGTCTCCGGGATCGAGTCGGAGACCGAGACGATCGAGTACAAGGAGGTGACCAAGGACGGCCGGATGATCATCCGCAAGCAGCCGGGCGCGATGAAGTGGTCCGACATCACCCTGGAGCGCCGGATCGACAGCTCGCACTCGCTGTGGGAGTGGCGCAAGGAAGTGATCGACGGCGACATCGACAAGGCCCGCCGGCACGGGTCGATCGTCGCGAAGAACTCCAAGATGGAGGAGGTCGCCCGGTGGAACTTCACCGACGGGTGGCCGTCCAAGTGGACCGGCGCGGACTTCGACGCCGGCGCCAACGACGTCGCGACCGAGAAGGTCGTCATCACCCACGAAGGCCTGGTCCGCGCGTGAGCCTGCACACCGAATACCCCTTCACCCTGCCGAAGGGCTATGTGGACGACGAGGGCTCGCTGCACCGCACCGGGATCATGCGGCTGGCCTGCGCCCGCGACGAGATCGAGCCGCTGCGCGACCCGCGGGTCAAGGAGAACGAGGCCTACGCGACGGTGATCGTCCTGGCGAAGGTGATCACCGAGCTCGGCGACATCGCCCAGGTGACGCCGAAGGTGGTCGAGAAGCTGTTCGTCGGCGACTACCAGTACCTGCAGGACTTCTACCGGATCGTCAACTTCGGCGACGCGAGCATCCTGGAGACGCTGGAGCCGGGCACCCCTTTCCCGCAGGAGGTGCTGGCGGTGGACTAGCACGCTACGCCGTCGACGAGCTCTGGCGGGAGGTCGCGTACCTGGCCTACCACCTGCACTGGGGCCTGGACCAGCTGCTGGACCTCGAACACGGCGACCGGATCAGGCTGCTCACCGAGGTCGGCGGATTGAACGAACGGTTCTGGCAGGGGGTGGAAGGTGACCGGGACGGCACGTACGCCTGACCCGCCGTTCACCGGCCGGTTCGTGTTCCTCGTCGACGGCCTGACGATCGGCGCGTTCACCGAGGTGTCGGGGCTGTCGGTGCAGATCGACACCGAAGAGCTGGCCGAGGGCGGCCAGAACCACTACACGCACAAGCTGCCCGGCCGGATGAAATGGCCGAACCTCGTGCTCAAGCGCGGCATCACGGATTCGGACAACCTGTTCGAGTGGTTCGCCAAGTGCTCCGGTGACGGGTTCGCGAAGGCGGACAACCGGCTCGAACGGCTCGGCGGCTCGGTGAAGCTGCTGGACACCAAGGGCAAGACGGTCCGCCGGTGGAGCTTCGTCGAGGCGTACCCGGTGAAGTGGACCGGACCGCGGCTGGCGGCGTCCTCCCGTGATCTCGCCGTCGAGGAGCTGGAGGTGTGCCACTGTGGTTTCAAACCGGAGAAGTAGCCCTGGTGGCACGGCGCGTGGACGGCTTTCCCGCGTGACCCGCCGGCTGCTCCCGCGCCGCGCGCGGACCCCGCACCGGCCGGGTGCCGGGGTCGCCGCGTTGCCGGTGCGGCCGCCCTGGTGGCGTGTGGTCGCCCGGTGGGTGGCAGCCCGGCTGAACCCGGGTGACGCGACTGGCGCGACGGCTTCCGGGCGACCGGAACGGAAACCGTTGCTGCCCCGGACGATCGACCTCACCACCCGTCGCGGCGAGAAAGCCGGTATGGGGGTCGGAAGTCCGGTACCGCGCTTGGGGACGGGACGGGCGGCCTCGCCCGGCCCGGTTTTGCCGGGTGTCGGCGCGGTGGGGTCGGGAGCGGCTTCGGGGGGCGTAGGTCGGTCCGGTGCGGCCGCGACGGGCTCGAGTTTGCCCGGTCCGGTTCTGCCGGGTGTGGGCCTTGTCGGCGCGGTCCGCATGAGAGCAGCCTCCGCCGGTGCAGATCGGGCCGAAACGGTTTCGGCGAGGGCGGTTGCGCCACGGCCGGGTGGAGTGGCTTCGGCGAATATCGCCTCGGCAACGGGAATCTCGGCCGGTCTGGTCGCGAGGCGTTCGGCCGGAGGCCGAACGCGGGCGACTTTGTCCGGAACCGTACCGGTCCGAAGGAGTCCGGCCGGCGCGGACTTGCCCGGCGTTGATCCGACCGGAGCAAGAACGGCCGCGGCAAGAGGAATCGCGACCCCGGCCGGAATGGCCTTCGCTGCCCGGGTCCGGGCGGCCACTTCGCCCGGCGCTGGTCGTGCTTCGGCAGGCGTGGGTTCGGCGCGGGAACCGGCTGTTCTCGCTGGTCCGGTCCCCGCCGGAATGATCTCGGCTGCCCGGGTCCGGGCAGCCGCTTCGCGCGGCGCAGTGTCTGCGAGAGGGATCGTGCCCGCTTCGGCGAGCGTGGGCTCGGCTGTCTTCGCCGGTCCGGCGAGAGGAATGGTCCCGGCCGGAATGGCCTCGCCTTCGCGGGTCCGGGTGGCCACTTCATCTGGCGCGGCGTCCGCCAGAGGGATCGTGCCCGGCCCGTCGGCAAGCATCGGGATGCGGGCGGTTCGCCGGGCCGCCGACGAGCCCGGGCGGGAACCGCGGACCGCCGAACAGCGCTGGCGCGCGGCGGTCGCGCGGCAGCCGCTGGAAACGCCGCGGGCGTTTCCCGCCGTCTTCCGGCCGATGGTCGCTGGGCTGACCGGGAGCGGCTCCCGCGTGCGGTACACCACCGGGCCGCGTACCCGGGCCGCGCTCGCCGCCGCCGGGGCGCTGGGCGCCACCACCGGCAGCACCGTGCACCTGAGCGCGCCGCCCGATACCCGGCCGTCCTCGATCGGTGTGCTGGCGCACGAACTCGCGCACGCCCGGCGGCCGGTCGGCAGGCCGCGGTTCCTGCTGGGGCTGCCCAGTGGCGCGGCCGACGAGGAAGAACGCGCCGCCCAGGCCGTCGGGGACCGCGCGGCCAGGACGGTCTCCGCCGGCGTCGTCGACGGCCTGCCGGTCGGCGGGGCGGGCACGGCCGGGGTCGTGGACGTCGCGACGCAGGCCGCACGAAACGCGGTGGCCGAACACGTCGCCGAACAGGCGACCGAAGCCCGCCAGGCGGTGAACACCGTCAGCGAGACGGCCGGAGAAGCCCGGGACACGGCCGCGCACGCAGTGACCGACGCGGCCGCGACCGTCGCGAAAGGACCGTCCACTGTGGATCTCGACCGGATCGCCGAGGCCCTCGAAGAGCGCGTGCTGCGGCAGCTCGAACGCCGCGGCGGCCGGTACTCGGGGGTGTTCTGATGTCCGCTCCGGTGAAGGCCTACCTGCAGATCGAGGGCGGCGGGCGGATCGAATGCATGTTCAACCCCGCCGAGCTGACCATCGCGAAGTCCAACACCTGGAGCGCGAAGGAGGCCAAGGGCAAGAACTCGCCCGAGCTGCGGTTCCAGGCCGGCCAGCCGGCGACGCTGACGATGAGCCTGACCTTCGACACGACCCGCACCGGGGACCCGGTCACCCAGCACACCGACCAGCTGCTGGGCCTGATGAAGGTCGACCCGAAGCTGTCCGGCTCCGACCGCGGGCGCAACTCCGCCCGGCCGCCGTGGGTCGAGTTCCACTGGGGCGCCACCTACTCCTTCAAGGCCGTCGTCGAACGCCTCCAGATGCGGTTCACCTACTTCGCCGGCAGCGGGACGCCGTTGCGCGCCAAGGCCGACGTGTCCCTGAAGCAGTGGAAGGACGAGGCCGAGCTGCCGCTGCAGAACCCGACGTCGTCGACGCCGTCACTGCACACCGTCCACCAGCTGCTGCCCGGGGAGACGCTGGACCGGGTCGCCGCCGCCCACTACGGCGACCCGACCCGGTGGCGGGTCATCGCCGAGGCCAACGGCATCCTCGACCCGCTGCGGCTGCCCGAAGGCGTCTCGCTGGCCGTGCCGGAGCTCGAGGTGCGCCACCGTGACTGAGGAACGCCGCCTCGACGGCGTGCTCGTCACCGTCGACGGCTCGCCGCTGCGCACCGAGCTGTACGGACGGCTCACGCTGGTGCACGTCGAAGAGTCCGTGCAGCTGCCCGACACGTTCCTGCTGCGCTTCGACGACCAGCACTTCGAGCTGTTCGACGAGGACCGGTTCCGGCTCGGCACGGCGGTCGGCATCGCCTTCCGCGCCGAGGGGGAACCGGTCGTGGTCACCTCCGGCGAGGTGACCGCCATCGCCGTCGAAGCCGGGGCGAGCGGACGGCACGAGCTCGTCGTCACCGGGCTCGACCTGACCCACCGCCTGGCGCGCGGCGGCAAGTCGCGGGCGTTCACCAACATGACCGACGCCGACATCGCCCGCCGCATCGCCGGGGAGTACGGCCTCGACACCGACATCGACGGCACCGGCGAGATCCGCGAGCACACGCTGCAGCACGGCGAAACCGACTACGCGTTCCTGCGCCGGATCGCCGGCCGGATCGGCTACGACTTCTGGATCACCGAACGGAAGTTCTGCTTCAAGCGCAAGCCGGCCGAGCGGCACCGGCCGCCGGTGCTGGTGTGGGGCGGCAACCTGCACGACTTCCGGGTGCGGTTCGCTTCCGCGGACGCCTGCGACGAGGTCGTCGTCACCGCGTGGGACCCGGTGGACAAGCGGGCCGTCACCGGCCGGGCGAGCACCCCGGACCCGGGGTCGGACGCGCCGGCGGTCGCGGAGATGGCCGCCGCCGCGCGCCGCGGCTTCGGCGCGGTGACCCGGCGGGCCGGCCAGTTCCCGGCGGCGAGCAAGCCGGAAGCGGACGCGCGCGCGGAAGCGTTGCTGCGCAAGGCATCCGGTGGTCAGGTCGTGCTGCGCGGCGAGGCGGCGGGCAACCCGTGGCTGGGCGCGGGCACCGACGTCCAGCTCGACCGGGTGGGCCGCCGCCTCGCCGGGAAGTACCGCGTCACCAGCGTCGAGCACATCTACGGCACCGGCCGCCCGTACGTGACGCGGTTCGTCTGCGGCGGCCAGGAGTCCGAAGGGCTCGCCGACCTGCTGCGTGGCGGGACCGAGCACCGCGGCTGGGGCAGCCTGGTGGTCGCCGTGGTGACCAACAACGACGACAAGGCGGGCCAGGCCCGCGTGAAGGTGCGGTTCCCGACCCTGACCGACGACGAAAGCACCTGGGCCCGCGTGGTCGCGCCCGGGGCCGGGGCGAAGCGGGGCGTGCAGTGGCTCCCCGAGGTCGGCGACGAGGTCCTGGTCGGTTTCGAGAACGACGACAAGGCCCGGCCGCTGGTGCTCGGTGGCCTGTGGAGCCGCAAGGACGCGCCGCCGGAGGCCACTGTGTCCCGCGGCGGGAAGGCCGACCGGCGGATCCTCGCCAGCCGCAAGGACCACCGGCTGGTGCTGACCGACGACCCCACCAGCTCGATCGAGCTGAAGCTGGGCGACTCCGGGTGCCTGCTGCACCTGGAACAGACCGAGTCGAAGCTGACCGGCGAACGCAAGCTCGTCGTCACCGCCGACCGGATCGAGGTCAAGGCGGGCCAGAAGCTCGTGCTGGAAGGACCGCAGGTGGAGATCACGGCCACCGGCGCGGTGACCGTCTCGGGCAAGCCGATCAAGCTCAACTAGGAAGGCGACGATGCCACAACCCGCAGCGCGGCAGGGGGATCCGGTGACCGGCATGGACACGCACGTCGTGCTCGTGCCGTCGCCGGGCGGCCCGGTGCCCACCCCGACACCGATGCCGTTCTCCGGGAAGCTGGTGACCGGGCTGTCCACCGACGTGCTCGTCAACGGCCTCCCGGCCGCGACGGTGAACAGCGGCGCCCAGAACCTGCCGCCGCACCTGCCGCCGCCCGGCGCGTCGTTCTCCCGTCCGCCCGCCAACACCGGCACGGTGCTGAGCGGCTCGGTCACCGTGCTGTGCAACGGCAAGGGCATGGCCCGCACCGGCGACCCGGTGCGCACGTGCAACGACCCCGTGGACGCGCCGACGTCGGCCATCGGGCCCGGCTCGGCGAACGTGCTGGTGGGGTGAGGGATGGCGGAACGGGCGGACCTGATCGGCCGCGGCTGGGCGTTTCCCGGGCAGCTCACCCCCGGCGGCGGCGTGCGGCTGGTCGGCGGAGGCGAGGAGATCGACGCGGCGTTGCGGCTGATCCTGTCCACCGCGCCGGGGGAGCGGGTGATGCGGCCGGATTTCGGCTGCGCGATGTGGGAGAACCTGTTCGCGCCGGTGAACTTCGACACCCTCGGCCGGATCGAGCAGAGCGTGCGGGAGGCCGTCGCCCGCTGGGAACCCCGGATCGAGCCGCTCACCGTGACCGCCACCGCCGAAGGGGACGGCGCGTGCGTGTCGATCGACATCGCCTACCGGATCCGGGCGACGAACGACCACCGCAACCTGGTGTTCCCGTTCTACGTGATCCCGCAGGAGGAAGCGGCGCCATGAACCTGCCCGCGCCCCACCTCGACGACCGCCGCTTCCAGGACATCGTGGACGAAGCCAAGCGGCGCATCGCCCGGCACTGTCCGGAATGGACGGACCACAACGTCTCCGACCCCGGTGTCGCGCTGATCGAGCTGTTCGCCTGGATGACCGAGATGATCCTCTACCGGCTCAACCAGGTGCCCGACCGGCTCTACGTCAAGTTCCTGGAGCTGGTCGGGATCGAGCTCGCCTCGGCCTCGCCCGCGCGGGCCGACCTGCTGTTCACCCTGGCCGCGCCGCCGGAGCAGGCGATCCGCGTCCCGGCCGGCACCCAGGTCGGCACCGAGACCGGCCCGGACGCCGACCAGATCGTCTTCATGACCGACCGCGACCTGCAGCTGGTCGCGCCGGCGCTGCAGGCCTGCCTCACCCGTACCGGCGGCCGGTTCACCGACCACACCGAGGAGCTCGGCGTGGAGCCGATCGCGGTGTTCGGCTCGCTGACCGTGGCGGACGCGCTGTACCTCGGCTTCGAGAGTTCCCTGGCCCGGAACCTGATCGAGCTGGACGTGGAGGTCAGCGGCGCGGCGGGCCGGGGCATCGACCCGCGCAACCCGCCGCGGCGGTGGCAGAGCTGGGACGGCCGCGAGTGGCGTGACGCGCGGATCCTGTCCGACACCAGCGACGGCTTCAACACCTCGGGCGCGGTCACGTTGCTGCTGGCGGGGGACCACGAGCAGCTCGCGATCGGCCCGGTCCGCGCGCACTGGCTCCGCTGCACGCTCGTCGAGCCGCTGGAAGACGGGCGGACGTACGACACGTCTCCGATGCTGCACGGGATCGACGCCACCGGGCTGGGCGGCGAGGTGGCGGCCCACCACGCCGAGCCGGCCCCGCGCGAGCTGATCGGCACCAGCACCGGGGAGCCGGGCCAGACGTTCGTCGTCCGGCGGGCCCCGGTCCTGCCCCGCCGCGGCGGCGAGACCGTGCAGGAGGTCCTCGTCCGCCGCGACAACGGCACCGAGCCGGAGGTGCGCACCTGGACCGAGGTGGCCGACTTCACCGACGCGAGCCCGCACGACCGGGTGTTCACCTGGGCGGGGGCCACCGGGGAAATCCGCTTCGGGCCGAGCGTGACCGGCCGCGACGGGCGGGTCCGCCACTACGGCGCGGTCCCGGAGGAGGGGGCCCAGCTGTGGGTCACCGGCTACCGCTACGGCGGCGGACGGCGGGGCAACGTCGGGGCGGCCAAGCTGATCATCCCGCTCAGCGCCATCCCGTCGGTCGACTCGGTCCGCAACCTCGAGCCCGCCACCGGTGGCGTCGACGCCGAGACCGTCGACAACGCGAAGATCCGCGGCCCGCTGTACCTGCGGGGCGGTCACCGGGCGGTGACGGCGAAGGACTTCGAACGGCTGACGCTCGAAGCCGCGCCCGGCGTCGCGCGCGCGCGGTGCCTGCCGCCGGCGAAGTCGGGTGAGCCCGCGCGGCTGCTGGTGGTGCCGCGGGTGGACGTGGCCCCCGAAGCGTTGCGGCTGGCCGACCTCGCGTTGCCTCGTGAGCTGTCCGACCGGATCAAGGTCTACCTCGACGCCCGGCGCCTGCTGACGACGCAGGCCCGCATCGACGAGCCGTCGTACCAGGGCATCACCGTGGTCGCCGAGGTGCACGCCGCCCCGACGGTGCAGCCGGAAAAGGTTCGAGCCGACGCGGAATCGGCGCTCTACGCCTACGTCAACCCGGTGCGCGGCGGCCCGGCCGGCCGCGGGTGGCCGTTCGACACCGACCTGTCCATCGGGGACGTCTTCTCGGTGCTGCAGGGCGTCGCGGGCGTGGCGCGGGCCGAGACCGTGCACCTGTTCCTGGCCGACCTGCGCGGCAAGCGGCAGCCCGAGGAAGCGGGCCAGCGCGTCCGCCTCGGCCCGGACGAGCTGTTCCTCTCGGTGGCCCACCGGGTGGTGGTGCGGCAATGAGCGGCGGCTGGCTGCTCGCGCAGCTGCCCGCCGTGATGGGGCGGGACCCGGTGATCTCCGGCTTCGTCCGGGGCTTCGAGGAGATCGCGGACTCCGTCCGTGGCCAGATCGCCGACCTCGAGCACGAGCTCGACGTCGGGCTCGCTTCGCCGGAAATGCTGGTGTACCTGGCTTCCTGGCTCGGTGTCGAGCTGGACGCGACCCGCGTGGGCGACGCCGAAGTCCGGGAGGCGCAGCGGCGGCTGATCCGCGCGGTGGGGCAGGCGCTGGTGTGGCGCGGGACCCGCCACGGCGTGGAGACGCTGCTGGAGGCGCTCACCGGCAGCCGCGTCGAGGTGATCGACCCGGGTGGCATCTTCGCCCCCGGCGACACGGTGCCCGCGGCCACCGACGTCGTGGTGGTCCGGCTCGACCACACCGGCGGGCTGAGCGAACGGCAGCTGCGGGCGTTCCTGGCGGAGGAGCTGCCCATCGGCGTGCGCGTGGACCTGCGCGTCCGGTCGGCGGGAGGTGCCGGATGAGACCCGGGCCCCCACCGGGGTGCCCGGAGTGCGGGCGCCCGCTGCCGCCGCAGGGCGCCAAGCTGTGCCCGAACTGCGGCTACCCGCTGCTGCTGGAGCGCCCGGCGGTCGCGGAGCACGAGCCGCGCAAGGCCGTGTACAAGCCGACCGACCAGGGGTCCGGCGCGCCACCGCTCCCGTCCGGCCGCCTGCCGTTGCCGCCGGGTCCGGCGTCGTACGGCCACCCGGCCCCGCGCCGGGTGGAGGTGCCGGGACCGCACTGCGGCCGCTGCGGAACGATCAACCCGCCGCACCGCAAGCGATGCGAGACGTGCGGTGAGGAACTGTGGCCCGGCGCGGCGTCCCCGGCCCGCTGGATGCCGAGGCCACCGGAGGTGGCGGCCGCCCCGCCCCGGCGCCGCACGTGGTGGAAGCTGGTGCTGCTGATCGCCGTCCCGCTGCTGGCGGTCGGCGCGGTCTGGCTGCTGGCACTGCTGCTGTAACAAAGCGCCCCAATGTGGCGTTGGTTGCGTTGGACGCACCCAATGTGGCGTTCGGTGCGTTGGACGCACCGAACGCCACATTGGGGCGCTTGGGGACGTCACTGGGCCGCGGTGTACGAAAGCGACTTGATCGCGGTGAACTCCTTCGCCGTCGGGTCCGGGTTCGTGTGGCCGAAGGTCACCGACGCGACCGACGTGCCCGCGGGGGCTTCGAACACGACGTTGCCCGCCTGCACGGTGGCCGCGACCTGCTGGGTCGAGCCGTCGTCGAGCTGGGCCGTCAGCGTGTAGCTCGTCGTCGCGGGGGAGCCGGTGAAGCTCACCCGGACCCAGTGCGCCGGCGCGGTGAAGTCGACGCGGACCGGGTCGGTGTTGCACACGTCCGCGCCCGCCTGCCCCGAGCTGGTCAGGAAACTGCCGAAACTGCCCGCGGTGCGCAACGCCACCGCCGTCGCGTCCTTGCAGCCGGTGGGCGCGTTCTGCGTGTCGGCCGACAGCTTGACGCCCTTGGCCGCGTACAGGTCGCCGGAGATGATCCGGTTGCCCGGGGGCGAGCCGTCCGGGAGACGGCTGAAGTCCACCAGCCGCGCGCCGCTCGGGGTCGCCGTGCTCGCGGCCGACGACTGCGGCGGGGACGACTGCGAAGGTGGCGGCGAAGACGACGGCTGCGCGGCCGAAGAGCTCGACGGCGCCGACGGCGACGGCGGTGGGCTGCCACCCGGTGCCGACGGGGCTCCGCCGGGGGCCGCCGGCTGGCTCAGCGGCGCGACCTGCGCCGCGGGTGTCTCCTTGCCGCTGCGGATGAGCAGCGCCCCGCCGAGTGCGGCTCCCGCCAGGACGGCGACACCGGCCGCGACGGTGGCGACCCGCAGCAGGCCGCCCGCGATCCGCGGCCGCTGCAGGAAGGTCACCGGCCGCTCCGCCTCGACGTCGCCGGCGTGCGCGCGCAGGGTCAGCGCGCGCCGCGCCTCCTGGCCGGTCAGCGGCGGATCGGCCCGCACGACGACTTCGGCGCCGGTGGACGTGCCCGGTTCGAGGTAGACCTCGCGGGGCCGGAACTCGAAGCCGACCCGGTTCTCCTGGTCCCGCCCGGCCAGGGCCACGGCCAGGGGAGTGTTGCCCTCGTTGGCCAGGTTCAGCACGTAGAGCCCGTTCTTGCCGCCGGTGACGATCTCCGGCTGCACGCCCAGCGCCAGCCCCGGCGCCGGGCGCACGTCCAGTGGCAGCTCTTCGCACCGCGAGACCTCCCGCTGGTACGGCGACCTCACCAGGACACCGAGCGCGTACGCCCCGGCCACCATCCCGCCGTGGTCCGGCACGCTCACCCGGAGCCGGACCACGCCCGTCTCCATCGGCCGCAGCTTCATCACGGCCGGTTCGGCCGAGAACAGGTCGTCCCGCGGCAGCCCCACGACGCTCGTGCCGAAGTGCTCCACGACGCGGCTCGCGTTCTGGATGGTCACTTCGAGATCGGCTGATTCGCCGGGCCCCAGCGTGAGCCGGTCCGGCGTGAACGTGACCTTCAGCGCTCCGGCCATGGTCAGCGCCAGTACTCGAAGATGAAGCGTTTTCGATCCGGCCGCTTGTTGTCGCGGCCGATGAAGCACTGCCTGCTGTACTGCCGGGCGACCATCAGCCCGCGGACGGCGTCGGCCTGCGAGGTGAACCCTTCCAACGACGTCCCGCCGTCCTGAAGCCGCCACCACCGCCCGCTCGCGTCGTTGACCTCGGCGATCGTCAGGTTCGAGCGGTTGAAGGAGATGCAGTCCTCGTTCGACACCGGCCCGGCGACGCCCCGGCCGCCCTTCCAGTACTCCATGAGGAATTCCGACTTCCGCGGGCTGTTCCGGCTGTCGAAGCAGTGCTGGGTGTACCCCCGCGCGACCGACAGCGCGTTCTGGGCGTCCTGCCGGGTGGACAACAGGGCCATGTCGTGGCTGCCGCTGTCGACCAGGGTGTAGCCGTCTTTGTCATTCCCCGTGATGCTCAGCTGGTTCGGGTCGTGGCTCACGCAGTCCTCCGGGGACGGCGGCGGCAGCGTGCTGGTGAAGGTGGCGCTCACCGCCTTGTCGGCGTCCATGGCCACCGTGCACGCTCCGGCACCCGAGCAGGCACCGCCCCAGCCGGAGAAGGCGAAGTCCTGGCCCGGCCGCGCGGCCAGGGTGATCGACTGTCCTTTGTCGACGGTCACGGTGCAGGTCGAGGGACAGCTGATGCCGCCGCCCGTGACGCTCCCGGTACCGGTGACGTTCACCGTCAGCCGGGCCTTCGGGATCTCGCTCACCGTCAGGCTCACCGACGTGGTGGCCTGCTGCCCGTCGGGCATGGTGGCCTGCACGCTGACCTGGAACGTCCGGGCGGTCGCCCAGTGGTGCACGACGAGCGCGCCGTCCCCCTGCGTGCTGTCCCCGAAGTCCCAGTGCGCGGTGACCGGCGCGGTGCCGTGCTGGTCGGCGACCTTGGCCGTGACGTCCTCGCCGGCCATCGGGCTGCTCTTGCTCAGCGTGATCTGCAGCACCGGTGTCTCCGGGGGAGTGCTGCTCGGCGGGACACCGGGGTCGGTCGGCGGTCCCGGGACGTCGGTGCCGGGCGGGAAGGGGCCGTCGGTGGGCGGGATCCCGTCCGGCGGCGGCACCCGGCCGTCGGTGGGGGTGACCTGGCCGCCCGGCGGGACCTGCGTGCCGCTCGGCGGGTTGTCGGTGCTGCCGGGCGAAGGGGGCGGCGGCTGTTGACCGGTCGGCTGCTGCGGTGCGGGTACCTGGCCGCTGTCGGAGTGCACGCCCTTCGCGGGGTTCTTCGGGTCGTACTTCGCGATGTCGCGCACGGTGCCGTCCAGGTGGATGACGCCGGCGCGTTCGGTCGCGGGGTCGTTGAAGAAGACGATGCCGTCGCGGGTGAGCAGCTGGAACGTCGTCGGCGGGGTCAGCACCTGGGTCTTCGCGATCACCGCGGGCCGGGTGAGGTCGACGATGTAGACCTGCCCGGTGGTGTAGTCCGGGACGAACAGCCGGTTGCCCGCCTCGACCGCGGCACCGAGCCGCCGGGTGGCGGCGTCGAGCGGGACCGTCGTGTCGCACGTGGCCGCGCCGAGGTCGCAGATGTCGAGGATGCCGCGGGAGGCGACGACGTAGAGGCGGTCGCCGTGCGGGGAGCCGCTGATCTGCAGGGCGTCGTCGGGACGCAGGTCGAGCGGGATCGAGCCGGTGGTTTCCCCACTGAGGGCGTCGACCGTGGTCGCGGTGCGCTCGGCCGGGTTGACCACGACGGGGTTGCCGTTCGCGACGGTGAGCAGGTTGTGGCCCGGCCGGGTGAACTGCCGGTGGGTGACGCGCTTGCCGTCGGCGATCCGGGTGAGGTCGCCGGTGGCGTCGTCGAGCGTCCAGAGCCGGTCGGCGTCGTCGAGTGCCGCCGTGCCCGCGCCGAGCTTGGCGGCCAGCGGGAGCGGCTCGCCACGCGGCAGGAGCGTGCGCGGGTCGCTGCTGGCGAGCAGCCCGCGTTGACTGTCCAATGTGTACAGCGTGGTGCGGCCGGCGAACGCGGTCAGCCCGCCGCGGGCCGCGTCGATCGGGGCGACCGGCGGGGTGGCGTCGTAGGTGGCGCCGTCGACGCGGCGCAGGGTGCCCGCGGTGCGGTCGACCGCGTAGGCGGTGGAACCCTGCTGGACGACGTCCACGGCGTGGCCGGGCGTCGCGACCTGGACCTGGGCGGCGACCTCGGCCGACGGGCCGTCGAGCAGGGTCAGCTGGCCGACGTTCGACGACGCCAGCCAGGCCGAGCCGGACAGCAGCCGCACGTCCTGCTCCGGGTAGCCGGCCCCGGCGACGGCGATCCCGCCCACCGCCACCGCCGCGGCGAGACCGAGCAGCCCGGCCCTCGCCCAGCGCCGTCGCAGGAAGCCGAGACCAGCCATCACCAAGTCATCCCCTCGTCAGCTTTTCCAGCGCCCGCCGCCGGCGGCGGGCGTCGCGCCGCCGGTCGAACAGCGGGCGCGGGTCGAACCAGGCCCGCAGCGCCACGAACGGCCCGCGCGTGCCCCGCAGCTCGCGGCGCAGCCGGGCGTCCAGGCCCCAGGCCTCGGCGACCGCCGTGTCGTCCGGTTCCGCCGGGCTGTACACCGCGGCGGTGACCAGCGGCGCCAGGAGCGCGACGGCACCGGCGCGTTCGCCGAGCACTTCGCCCGCCTGGTGCGCGACCTCGACGGCGGTCGACGACGCCGAGACGCGCACGCCGTTCTCGGTCAGCCGGTCGGTGGTTTCCTGCCACGCGCCGGTGATCCGCGCGGCGCGGCTGCCGGTCCGGCGTGCCCGGCGCCGCCGGACCTTCTCGACGGCCACCGCGACCGGCGTGAGCAGCACCAGCGCGCCGAGTCCGATGAGGACGATCAACGCCCAGTCGAGCACGCTCAGCCGCTCGCCGGCGAGCTTCGGCAGGCCGGGGTCGACGCCGACCTGCGACGCCTTGCCGTGGTCGTCGGGCCGGTCGTTCGCGGTGTTCCCGGCCGGCGGCGTGTCCGGCTGCTTCGGCGCGACCCCGCCGTGCCGCAGCGGGTCCGTGGGGTCGAACGCCACCCAGCCGTAGCCGGCCAGGTGCACCTCCGGCCAGGCGTGCGCGTCGGCCGAGGTGACCGTGTAGGTGCCGTCCTTGAGCCGCGCGGGGTTCAGCAGGTAGCCGACCGCCACCCGGGTCGGGAACCCCTGCGAGCGGGCCAGCACGGCGAACGCGGCGGCGAACTGCTCGGCGTAGCCGACCTGGTCGGCGGGGTTGGCGCCGAAGAGCCGCCGCAGCGCGTCGTAGGAGTGGCCGGGCCGTGCGTCGAGGCTGTAGGGCAGCCGGCGCAGGCGCTCCTGCATGGCCATGAGCTTGGCCCACGGTTCGTCGACGGCGCCGGCCAGTGCCGCGGCCTGCTCCTGCAGTTCCGGCGGGAGCCCGGGCGGCAGCGCCGAGTCGTGGCCGTCGTCGGCGGCGGGCACCGCGTGCTCCAGCCCGTCCTTGCGGCCGACCTGGGCGACGAGGTCGTAGGCGAGGCCGGACAACGTCGGCGCGTCCGTGGCCAGCACCCCGGACTCGGCGCTGTAGCCCACGCGCGGCGCGGTGGTGCGGACCGGTTCGCCGGCTTCCGGCAGGTAGGGCCCGGTCAGCCCGCTGATCCGCACGCTGAGCGACACCTGGCGCGGCGCGGTCAGGGTGTCGCTCGCCGGCAGGCTCTTCCCGGCCAGGAGGAACCGGTCGTGCGCCGCCCAGAGCGCGCCGTCGTAGTCGTCCAGCGCGGCGGTGCGGACGCGGTCCACGCCGGCCGGGTCGCCGGTGAAGCGCACCGTGAACAGGTCGTGGGCGGGGGCGCGCAGCTGGCTCTTGAGCGTGGCCAGCGGCGAGATCGTGTCCCCGATGTCGAGCCGCACCGGCAGCACCGTCCGCGGGTCGAACCGGTGCTGCCCGGTGGCGAGCGGGAGGTAGTGCATCCCGGCGAGCCCGGCGGCGACCGCGACGAGCACGACCGGCACACCGAAGGCGAAGCGGCCCCACGCGGCCCGGGTGTCGGCGATGCGCGCGGCCGGATCGGCCGCGCCGGCGCGGGCCAGGACGAGGGTGAGCACCGAGACCAGGAACGCGCCCACCGGTAGGAAACCGCCGAGCGGGTGGCCGGCGGTGAACAGCAGCGCGGCGGCGAAGGTCAGCAGCGGCGGGACGGCCGGGGCCAGCAGGGACCGCGTGCGCACCACGAGCGTCGCCGAGACGGTGGCGGCGATCCAGGTCAGCAGCGCCGGGGTGAACACCAGCTCGGGCGTGGCGTCGGCGGGCAGCGTGACGCTCAGCATCCGCGCCCAGCCCGACGTCAGCCCGGTGCCGAGGCCGCGCAGCGTTTCCCCCGTGGGCACGCCGTGCCGCAGGGTGGTGTGCCCGACCGCGAACACCGCGACCGGCAGGAAAGCCAGCAGGCAGGCCGACAGTGTCGGCAGCGTCCGCAGCCGCCGGGCCCCGGCGATCCCGGCGGTCAGCACCCCGCCGCCCGCCGCGACGAGCAGGGCGATCAGGAAGTCCAGGCCGCCGAAGAAGGACAGGTAGGGCAGGCAGGTGGTGGCCACGGCGACGGCGGCGAGGACCAGCTGCGGGTAGGCCGCCGCGCGCAACACGCGTTCCACGGCGGACGACCGGGGCCGGGCCGGACGCCGGCCGTCGTCGGCGAGCGCGGTCTTGGCGGCTTCCACGGTCTGGGTGATCCGGCCGCCGTCGGAGGTCTCGCCCCGCGGGACGGTCTCCTCGCGGATGTGGACGGGCGTGGTCCGGCCGGTCGTCATGACGTCCGCGTCAGCTTGTTCCAGGCCTGCACGAACTCCTCGACGCTGTGCGCCATCAGCGTCACGATCCCCGGCAGCCCGGTGGACCAGGCCTCGGGCCGTTCGGAGAACTGGATCAGGCTGGCCATCAGGAAGTGCCGCCGGACGACGGGCAGCACGCTGAGCGTGCGCGGGTCGGGCTCGCCGGTCACCACGCCGAGCGAGACGCTGTCGTCGAGGGTCACCATGGCCGGGAGTGCGGCCAGGCCGGGATCATCGGGCGAGCGTTCGGCGGCGGAAAGCAGGTCCATCGCCGCGAGCACGCCGTCGCCCCGCGCGTCGCTGGCGACCGCGCCGCCCGCCGTGGTGCGCAGTTCCAGGGGGAACCCGCCGCGCATCGCCGCCACGGCCAGCGACGCGGCGGCGCTGACGGCGTATTCGAAGGTGTTGTCCGTGTAGCCCGCCGGGCTGGTGTCGAGCACCACCAGCAGCCGCGGCTGGTTCGGCACGACGTTGTGCCGCACCATGAGCGCGCCGGTCCGCGCGGTCGACTTCCAGTGGATCAGCCGGTAGTCGTCGCCCGGCACGTACTCGCGCAGGCTGTGGAACGCCACCCCGCCCTGCGGCGCGTAGCTCGACGTCGGGCCGTCCATGTCGCGCGTCTGCCCGGTGGGCACCGGTTCCACCCGGTGCAGTTTCGGGTGGACGTACAAGGTGGAATAAGTCGAGTAGGTCTTGCCGACCTGCATCAGCCGCAGCGGGTCGGTGTGCCCGATGGTCAGCGGGCCGACCTGGTAGATGCCGCGTTTCCCGGTCGGCAGCGGGTAGTTCGCGGTGTGCTCCTGCCCCGGCCGCAGGCTCGGCACCGGCACCTGCAGCCGCCGTCCCGCGACGGTCTCGCCGGCGAGGATCGGCGGGCTGCGCCGCCGCGCCTCGTTGGTCAGCGTGAGGACGCCGAACGCCTCTTCGCCCGGCGACACCCGCTGCGGGCGGACGTCGCGGACCGCGGCCAGGTCCGGGCGCAGCAGCATCCACGCGGCCGCGAGCAGCAGCGCGGCCAGGCAGGCGAACCCGACGGCGACCAGTTCCGGGTAGTCGGCGAGCCAGCCGAGCCCGAGCAGCACGACCGCGGTGGCGGCGAGCAGGAGTCCCGATCCGGTGGGCATCGCGCGTCACACACCGGCCGGGGACTGCGGCACCGGCACGGCCGCCAGGATGCGGTCCACGATGCCGTCGGCGGTGAACTCCTGCACCGCCGCCTCCGGCGTCAGCATCAACCGGTGGCACAGCACCGCCTTCGCCATCTGCTTGACGTCGTCGGCGGTGACGAACGGGCGGCCGTCGACGGCGGCACGCGCCTGCGAGGCGGCCGCGAGCGCGTTGCTCGCGCGCGGGCTCGCGCCGAGCTTGAGCTGCGGGATGGTGCGGGTGGCGTTGGTGATCGTGACGATGAAGGCCTGCAACGCCGGCGCCACGTACACCCCGCGCACGACGTCGATCATCTGCTGCATCTCTTCGACGGTCGTGACCGGCCGCAGCTGTTCGGGCAGCCGGCGGGCGACGGCGTCGGCGACGATCCGCACCTCGTGCTCCGGGCTGGGGTAGCCGATCCGCAGCAGCATCATGAACCGGTCGAGCTGCGCTTCCGGCAGTGAGTAGGTGCCCTGCTGGTCGACCGGGTTCTGGGTGGCGATCACGAAGTTGGGGCGGGGCAGGGCGTAGGCGACGCGGTCGACGGTCACCTGGCGCTCGGCCATCGCCTCCAGCAGCGCGGACTGGGTCTTGGGGGAGGCGCGGTTGATCTCGTCGCCCAGCACGATGTTGGCGAACACCGGCCCCTCGCGGAACTGGAATTCCCGCTTTTCCGAGTCGTAGATCTGCACCCCGGTGACGTCCGAGGGCAGCAGGTCCGGAGTGAACTGAATACGGTGCATCGTCCCGCTGATGGAATGGGCCACGGCCTTCGCCAGTGAAGTTTTGGCGACACCCGGAACGTCTTCGACAAGAATATGCCCCTCGGCGAGCAGCCCGACCACGACGTTCCACACCACGTTCGTCTTTCCGTGGATGAAATGCTCGATGTTGCGGACAAGATCGTTGCAGCGCCGCTGAACCCAGCCGACCCGTTCCCCGAGGTCAGTGCTGTAGGTCATTCGCTCCCCCAGGTTGCGGGTGTACCGGAGCAGAAGGTTACTCGTTTTCCGGCGGCCGTCCATGCCCGTTCGGGCTAAGGTTCGTTCCGCCGAATATCAATTTGACGTCGGCCGGGGGACCGCGGGGCCTCCCCAGTACGGTTGGCCGGTGAGCTATCCCCTCGGTATCGACGTCGGGACCACGTATACGGCAGCCGCGCTGTGGCACGACGGGCGGGCGCAGACCGTGCCGCTCGGCGACCGGGCGAACGCGGTGCCGTCGGTGCTCTTCCTCCGCGAGGACGGCGCGGTGCTGGTGGGCGAGGCGGCGGCCCGCCGGGGCGTGCTCGAACCGGACCGGATGGCGCGGGAGTTCAAGCGCCGCATGGGCGACGACGTCCCGGTGCTGGTCGGCGGCCGCCGGTTCCCGGTGCACGAACTGACCGGGCGCGTGCTGCGGACGGTCGTCGAACGCGTTTCCGAGCAGCGCGGCGGACCACCGGGACACGTGGTGCTGACCCATCCGGCGGAATGGGGCGACTACCGGAAGCGGCGGCTAGCGGAGGCGTCGCGGGCCGCCGGGCTGACCGACGTCGGGCTGCTGCCGGAACCGGTGGCCGCGGCGACCTGGTACGCGGCGCAGGAACGCGTCGAACCCGGTGCCCTGATCGCCATCTACGACTTCGGCGGCGGCACGTTCGACGCGAGCGTGGTCCGCAAGACCGCCGACAGCGTGCAGATCCACGGCGAGCCGGGTGGCGACGACCGGATCGGCGGGATCGACTTCGACCACGCGCTGTTCCGGCGGGTCTGCGCGAACGCTGGCGTGGACCCGGCGCGGTTCGACCCGGGCGACGGCGCGGCCGCCTCGGCGCTGGCGCAGCTGTTCGCGTCGGTGGTGGAGGCCAAGGAGGCCCTGTCCGCGGACATCGAGGTGCGGGTTCCGGTGGTGCTGCCGGGAATCACCCGCCAGGTGCTGATCACGCGGGCCGAGTTCGAGGACCTGATCCGGACCCGGCTGGAGGGCACGGTCGGGGTGTTCGGCCAGGTGGTGCGCCGCGCCGGCGTCGCGCCGTCCGACCTGCACGCGGTGCTGCTGGTCGGCGGCTCGAGCCGGATCCCGTTGGTGCGCAAGTTGTTGTCGGCCGAGCTGGGCATCCGCGTGGCGGTGGACGCGCACCCGAAGTACACCGTCAGCCTCGGTGCCGCGATCGCCGCGGCGCCCCGGGTCGCCGGCCCGCCCGTGGCGATCCCCGGGCCGCCTCCGCGGCTTCGACAGCCGGTGCCGGGCCGTGCGGAAGTGAGCGCGCCGGTCGACCTGGTCCGCACCGGGCTGACCGGCGCTCCCGACGTGCCGGTGCCGGTGGTGCTGGTCCCCCCGGGCACCGCCGCCCCGCGGGAGGTGCTGCGTACCCGGGGGAGCACCGGTGTTCCGGCGAAGGGGCACGGCAGGCTGGTCGCCGTCCTGGTGACCGTCCTGGTGCTGGGGGTCGTCGCGGCCGTGGCGTTCTTCGTCACGCGCCCGGCGGGCGACGCCGCGCCGAAGGCGGTCCGTCCGGCACCGGGCGGGCCGAGTGCCACGGCGGCGAGCACCCTGGAGCTGTCCGGAGAACTGGTCGTCCCGCCGGACGGTGCGGACGTCATGCGCGCGGTGACGCGGCTGCCGTCCGGGACGCTGGTGGCGGTGGGATTGTCCGCCGACCAGAAGCCGCGGGCGTGGCTGCGCCGTCCCGGAGCCGCGGTGGCCGCGGTGACGCCGCCGGGAGACGGGCAGGCGGCGCTGGCCGACGTCGTGGCTTCCGGTCCGGGCGTGGTCGCGGTGGGCTGGACGGGCAGCGGCCGCGACCGGCGTCCGGCGGTGTGGCTCTCGGCGACCGGCGAGCAGTGGCAGCTGCAGCCCGCGGGCGGATCGTTCGTCCCCGGCGGCGGGGTCACCGAGCTGACCGCGATCACGGCGGGCGGCGACGGGAAGCTGTACGCGGCCGCCGTCGACCGCGGCGGCGACCCGGTCGACGGCGACGTCGCGATCTTCGCTTCCGCGGACGGGAAAACGTGGGACCGGCTGCCGGCCACCGGGCTCGGCGGCCCGGGCCCGCAGACGATCACCCGGCTGATCCGGACGGCGGACGGCCGGTTCCTCGCGGCCGGGTCGGCCCTGACCGGCGCGCGCCGCGGCCCGGCGCTCTGGACGTCCCCCGACGGTGTCGCGTGGACATCCGACGCGTCGGTCCCGCCCGGCTCGCCGTCGTTGCTCGGCCTCACCCAGCAGGCCGACGGCACGGTGCTCGCGTGCGGCTCGGTCGGGGCGGCGGACCAGCCGGCGGCCGGGTGCTGGACCCGCCGTGACGGTGCTGGCTGGCGCACCTGGACGGTCACGGGCACGCCGTCGCCGCTGTACGTCTACGGCCTGCTGTCCACTCAGGACGGTGTGCTGCTCGCCGGCGCGGGCCGTGCCGGTTCCACTGTGGACGCCGGACTGTGGACGGCGCACCCCGGCTGAGGCCGTTCACGGACCGGGCGGGACGCACGGCACCAGCGGCTCGGGTGGCGGGGCCGAACGGTTCGCGGCCGGGACGCCGACCAGCTTGCCGACGAAGTCGGTGGGGTGCGCGATCAGCTCGTCGAGCAGGGCGAGCACCGCGGGGCGGGGGTGGACGACAACCGGAGTCACGGTGATCGGCGGCGCACCCGGGATGAGCGGCAGGCCCAGGTCCGGCACCGGGATGGTCCGGTCCGCGAGCTCGGGCGCGGTGGCGGCCTGCGTGCGGGCGTCGGCGACGTAGTGCGCGATCCAGGCGTCCACTTCGGACGCCATGACGTCGGTGAGCGTGCCCCAGTGCCAGTCCTCCTGCGGATCGTTCATGCCGGGCACCTCCCGCGGCACGTACCGCTCGATCGCCGCGTAGGGCGGGGTGCCGAACTCCTCCACGAGCTTCTGCTGGGCCCAGACGAGGTCGGGTGGTTCTTCGCCGGTGGCCACGTACTGCAGCTCCGCCCGCCGGTCGGCCGGGTACTGGGCCTGCTCGGCGGAGACGAGCTGGTGTTCCCCGGCCGTCACCGAGACGAGCTGGTGCGGCGCGACACCGCAGTTCATCAGGTACGTCGCCACGGCCTCGGCCCGCCGCGCGCCCAGGGCGTCGTTGTACTGGTCGGTGCCCAGCGGGCAGGTGTGGCCGACGATCCGGAGCACGATTTCCGGGTGCGCGGTCAGGTGGTCCGCCGCGCGGTCGAGGGCGGTGGCCGCGCCCGCGTCGACCGTGGCCGAGTCGAACGCGAAGTGCACGACGCCGGGCGGGTCGCCCGCGGGCCGCACGTGGTCCCGCGCGCGGAGTTCGCCGAGCGCGCGGGCCCGCACCAGCTGTTCCCGCGCGGTGATCACGGCGAGTTCGGCCTGGTCACGGCTGGTCGGGCTGCAGGCCAGCCTGCTGTCGCCGAACGCCTGCCACGGCGCCGGGTGCGCGTCGCTGGCGACCCACAGCCCGCGTTCGTTGTCGTGGTCGTGCAGGGTGCCGCTGATCGCGCCGGAGATGCCGAGCCCGAACAGCGGCTCGAACTGTGCGTGGATCCGGTCGTCGAGGTAGGCCAGCACGGCACGCAGGATGAGGTCGAACTCGCCGCGCGCGAGGAACGCCGGCGCGTTCATCTGCCGCGCGAGGTCGTCGGTGAGGGCCTGGGTGACCCGCTCGCGGACGTGGGCGACGAACGCCGGGAGCACCCGCGGCGTGAAGTCGTCCTGGTACCAGGCGACGATCTCGGCGCGAGGCGTGCGGACGTGCCCGGCGGAGAAGGAGTCGGTGAGGAAGTGCTGGCCGAACGCCTCGGTCAGCTGGGCGGTCTGCCAGCCCGGCTCGCTGCCGCCGATCCCGGCTTGCATCGCCGCCGCCAGCGCGGCTTCGTGGTGCCCGCGCCAGGTGTCGATCGCGGTCCCGCCGCCGGCGAAGTGCGCGATGTTGTGCATGGCGAGGTCGATGTACCGGCTGTTGCCCGCCTGGTCGCCGGCCGGTGCCGGCAGCCCGGCCGGGATGGGCCCGCGCACGCCGTCGTGCTCGAGCCGGTGCCGCAGCCGGGCTTTGCCGTCGGGCGTGGCGACGGCGGCCTGCAGTTCCCCGACGGAGCCGTACTCGTCCCCGGCCAGCGCGACGACCTCACCCCACGTCAGGGTCACCCCGCCGCCGAGATCGATGTCGGCATACGTCGCGTCGCCGAGCTGTTCGTGTTCGAAGCCGGAGAAGCGGTGCACCTCCGCTTGTTGTCCACTGTGGACGCTGGTGTCCCGTCCGGCGGCCAGCTGACCGGCGACGCGTTCGGCCTCGTGTTCGGCGGGGTGGTCCGGAGAGCTGACCGACAGCGTCCCGGACGTCGGAGCCGCCGGCTGCAGGGTGTGTGTGACCTCGTGGGCCAGCAGCCGGTACCCGGCGGCGGAGCCGGGATCGTAGTGCCCGCGCCCGAAGAAGATGTCGGTCCCGACGGTGAAGGCGTGGGCATTGACCTGCCGGGCCAACCCCGCGGCGGCCGGCCCGGTGTGCACCCGGACGTCGGCCAGCGACGCCCCGAGCCCGGCTTCGAGGGTGTCCCGCTGTCCGGCCGGGAGCGGCTGCCCGCCGGTGGGAAGGCGTTCGGCGAACCCGGCCGGAGCTTCCCCGGCGGCGGACCGGTACAGCCGGCCGAGCGCGCCGTTCCCCGGCCCGGCAGCCACCCGGACCGGCCGTGGTTCCACGGCCGGTACCGGGACGGCGCCGGTCCGAGCCCGCTCACGCGGTTGCTGTCGGCTCATGATTCGGTCCCTTCCGGCCGTGTCACAGGCGCTCGGTGGGGAGCCGGCTGCCGTGCGCCCCGTACTTGGTGACGTGGTCCTTCCAAGCGGCGACGGTCGTGATGTCGTACCACCGGTTGGAGAGCGAGTCGTAGAAGTCGGCCCCCGGCTCGTAGAGTCCCGTGACGATCACGTGCTGCAGCTCGGGATCCTGTTCGACGGCCGCCTTCGCGAACTCGTCGATCCGCGCGCCGCGATACGCCGCTTCGAGCTGGGGGTTGTCGCGCAAGGCCGCCCGTTGCGCGTCCGTGAAGCCCTCGTGCTCGAAGCGTTCCAAGGCGTCCCGGACGTGCGCGAGCAGCCGGCTGCCCGTCGGATCGCCGGCCGGCGGGGCGTTGACGTCGAGGTGCACGGCGTGCCCGCCGCCGCTCGGCCCGGCCGGCGTCCGGGTGCCCATCCGGCCCTCTTCGGCTCCGCCGAAGGGACGTTCCAGGGCGCCTTCGTGCACCGAGCTGAGGGAAATGTCCACGCGGCGGCGCAGCCGCGAGAACCGGTCCGCCGCCCCTGGGAGATCGCCCGCGTCCAGCAGCCGCCGGACGGCGGTCGCCTCGTCGGCCATGGCCGGGGCGTCCGGGTGGCTCGCGATGATGTCGAGCTCGTCGTCCAGCCGGTCGAGCATCCGCCGGAGCTGGGCGGGGTCGGTGACGTTCCCGAGTGCGGTCGCGGACATCGCGGGAGCGCCGTTGATCGTGGTGCCGCACAGGCTTCGCGTGCTGAACCGGCACCAGGTGCCGTCCTCCCGCCGTCGCCAGGTGTGACCGTTGCCGAGCTCGACCTCGTCCACGTACCCCGCCGTGGTGCTCGGCCGCGGTTCACTCCGCCGCACCACGTCGAACTCCGCTTCCAGCTGCTCCGGCAGCAGGGCGATACCGTCTTCGACTCGTGCGCTCTCGGCCAGCAGCCGTGCCTCCGACGGGCCCAGCGCCTCGCCCAGTTCGGCGTTGAGCTGCCGCCGCAGTGCCCCGGCCTCGTCGGCGGTGAGGTGGCTTTCCAGCTGCCCCACCAGCCGGTCGACCTCCGCGGTCTGCCCCGCCTGCGCCGCGCGGCGCGCGTCCGCCAGCAGCGCCGACGCGCCCGCGTCGGCCAGCTTCCGCTCGATGCCCTGGCCGACCACGGCGTTCCACAGCCGGCCCGCGCCCGCGCCCGCCAGCGGCATCGCGGCGCCCAGGAGGCCGCCGGTCGCCAGGCCCGTCAACCCGGCCACCAAGGCCGCTTCGCCGACCCGGACCAGGCCGGACCAGACGCCGCGGCGCCAGGTGGCCTCGTCGGTCATCGTGCCGAACGCTTCGCTCACCGCGCCGGAGAACGCACCGTCCAAAGCAGACTCGACGGCGCCGGCCGCGACCCGCCTGGCCAGCGACGAGCCGGCTTCGACCGCGGCACCGCTGGCCTCCTCCGCGACGGCTCCGGCGACGCGGGCGGCGCCGCTGGTCAGCGCGTGCCCGCCGACGCCCAGCAGCTGCGCGCCGCGGGCGGCCAGGGAGGCGCCGACCACCGCCAGCGCCGCGTCGACCGCGCCGAGCAGCGCGTCCCGGGCGCCGGTGGCGGACGCGGCGGTGTAGAAGTCGCCGCCGATCATCTCCCGGGTGATCACGCGGGAGCCGGCGCCCGCAGCCGCGGCGAGCGCGACCACGCCCGGTGTCGCGGCGCCGCCGGTCGCGGCGATCACGACGACCCCCGCGACCGTCGCCGCGATCATGCCCGCCAGCTCGCCCACGGTGTTGCTCGCCTGCTCGAACTCGCCCGCCCGGCCGGTGAACCGGTCGTGCAGGGCGGCCAGCGCCGCGAAGTCCACAGTGGACAGTGTACGGGCGGCCCGGAGCGGCTCGAACCGGGCGGCGAACTCGCGTCCGGCGGCCACCATCGTCTCGTCGGCCTCCGTGAACCCGGCGGCCGCGCCGCGGTCCAGGCCCAGCGTGGCCTGCTGCTGCCGGTACATCAGCTCGGCGGCGCGGAACCGGCCTCCGCCGGTGGCCATTTCGTCGCGGGTCGGGTCGCTGCCGAGCACCGCCCACAGGACACGCTGGTAACCGGCGTCGTCGAAGAAGACCCGCAGGGTCGTCTGGGACGAGCGCAGCTGAGCTTCGAACTCGTGGTACGCGGTGACCGCGGCGGCTTCGGCCTCCGTCGGCGGCCCGATCGGCGGCTCGGTGACCAGCAGGTACCCCGTGCGCAGCTGCCCGCGTTGGTCGTCGGTGAGCTCGGACGCGGCCGCGGCCAGGACGTCGGCGTCGCCGGTGAACGCCAGCAGCGCGCGCAGCGGGATGTGCGCGGGATCGGCGAGGATCGTCTCCATGATCGCGCGCTGGTCGCCGTGGACCTGCGCGTAGACGCCGAAAGGGTCGGGCGCGGTGGCCTGGTACCGGGCCCGCCAGGCGGGGTTGCGCGCGATGCGCACCAGCTCCACGAAGAACGGACCCCACTGCCCGCCCTGCAACGCGTCGTTGAGGTGGCCCAGCGTCTCGACGAACGCGTCGGCGGTGACGGCGTCGGTCACCCGCATCCGCTGGTACGGAGTCAGTCCGTCGATGACCGCGGCCACCGCCGGATCGGCCAGCAGTTCACGGCGGAGCCGCTCGTCCTCGGCTTGGTCGGCGGCCGACGGCCCGCCGGGCCCGGGCGCGGTGGTGCGCGGCGCGTGCAAGCCGATCAGCGCGGCGCGGAGGGTGTCGACGTCGCCGTCGGCCAAGAGGACGCGCTGCTTGGCGGTCTCGAACGCCTGCCGTCGCGCCTCCGCGGGGCTGGCGAACTGGCCGAGCCGCTGCGCGTCGGCGGCGAACGCGCCCGCGTCGCCCCGGGCATCGGCCAGCCGGCCGAGGAAGCCCGTGGCGTCCAGCGTGCCGTCGCTGCCGCGGTCGAACCGCAGCAGCTTGTCGAGGTCGTCGAGTTCGCGCAGCCGGGTCTCGACCGTGGCCCGGTCGGCCGGGGGCAGGGCTCCTGCCTGCAGTGACGCGCGCAGCGTGCCGCGTTCCTGGAAGAGCCGGACGGCGCGGTCGACGACGTCCTGAACGGCCGCCATGTCATCGCTGCGGCCTTCGGTGGCTTCGCGCAACCGGGCGATGAGCGCGTCGGCCTCGCTGCCGTAGGCAAGGTTGCGCAGCAGGTCGCGCCGGGAGTCGCTCATCAGGCTGGAGATCGCCGGTTCGTGGGCGGTGTAGAACTGACGGCGCTGGGCGGGGGAGAGGTCCATCAGCGAGTCGAAGACCGCGTCCTCTTCGTCGTGGAACACGCCCGGGGCGCGGCGCAGCAGCTGTTCCGCCGCGGCGTACCGGCCGTCCGGCGTCGGGTCGATCAGCGACCGCGCCTGGAACTCCTCCTTCGGCTCCATGGCGGCGTAGACCGGCGCGAGCGCGGCGGTGTCGGTGCGGGCCACGGCCCGTTCGTCGGCGCTCGCCGCCCTGATCACGTCCAGCTGGGCCTGTTCGAGCTCGCGCCAGCCTTCGTCGTAGAACCGGAGCCGCTCGACCAGCGTAAGAGCGGGCCACAGCAGCCGGATCCCGTGTTCGGCCTCGGGTGCGGGGCCCTGCGGGACCGCGCCGAAGCCTTCGAGGTCCGGGATCGCCGCGGGGCCACCGGTGAACAGCCAGCTCTCCAGCCGGGTGCCGATCGCGGCGTTGACCGTGCCGCGCAGGGCGGCCAGCTCGGGCCGGGTGTGCCCGTCGAGCAGCCGGACCACCCCGGGGACGTCGTCGCCGCGGACGGCGGTGATGATCGCGGGCGCCGCGGCGGTGTCCGGTGCGGGCGGCCCGTCGCGGTGCACTCGCGCGGGTGACGAGTCCACTGTGGACACGGTGCCGCCGGCCAGGAAGGCGTCGGCGGCGGCTTCGGCGGCCCGTTCGGCCGGGTCGGCCGGGTGGCTCAGCCACGACCCGGCCGCCCGCGGGCCGCCACCCTGGACGACGTGGGTGAGTTCGTGCGCCAGCAGCCGCTGCCCGCGCACGGTCTCCGGCCGGTACTCGCCGCGGGCGAAGTAGACGTCGTCGCCGACGGTGAACGCCCGGGCGCTGATGACTTCGGAGGCTGTTCCCGCGGCGCTGTCGGTGTGCAGCCGCACGGCGCCGAAGTCCGCGCCGAAGCGGTCCTCGGCGACCGAGCGGAACCCGTCCGGCAGGGCGGTACCCGGCCCGCTGCGGTCGAGAGCACCGAGGAACGCGGGCGACGGCCCGGCCGGCCCGGTGCCCGACCGGCGGACCGGGTACTCCGGTTCGTCGGCGCAGGAACACGGACCTGCTCCGCATCGCCGGACCTGGGTCCCGTCGACGGCCGAGCGGTGGACCCGGAGTTCCGGTTCTTCGTCTTCGGTGCAGGAGCACGGGTCGGGACCGCATCGCCGCACCTGCGCACCGAGCAGCCGGGAAGCCGCGGCGTTGCCCCCGGCCGTGAATTCGGCTCCGCCCGGGACCGGACCGCCGAAGAGACGGCCGAGCGCCGCGTTCCCCACTGCCGCCTGCCGCGGTCCGCGCACGTGGGGTACCTGCTCGGGCTCGGCCTGGCGCGCGGGCCCGAGCTGCCGGGTCAGCTCGGTCATGGGCGCGGCCCTCCCGGCCGCGGGGGCACCCGCAGCGACACGGTCCGTTCGACGTCCACCGGCTCCGGACGCGAGGGCTGCGGCGGCGGACCACCGACGTCGAGACCTTCGCAGGTGCGCTGCAGCACCTGGGCGGCCCGGGCCAGCGCCGGGTCGGTGAGCGGGTTCTGGGCGATGCGCCGCCAGTGCGTGTGCAGCTCCGTCAGGGCCGCGCGGGCCGCCGACGGCGGGGCGTCCGGGGCCAGGCCCAGCCTCGTGGTGAGTGCCGCGCCTTCGCCGCCCAGGAGGCGTTCCATCTTCGCCAGCACCGGCGGCGGGCCGGGGACCGCGCCCAGGCGGAGGTCGGTGAGCAGTCTCAGCTCGGTGAGCTCGTGAGCGTTGGCGCGCAGCCGTTCGACGGCCTGGCGCAGCCGCGGCGCCGCCGGGATCGGGTCCTCGCGGCAGACCGCCTCGACGAGCCTCAGCGCGCCGTCGGCCTTGAGCACGTCACGCCGCTCGGCGAACTGGGTGAGCAGGAGGCGGCGCAGCTCGCCGAGCCCGCTGTGCTCCGCGAGCGCCGTCCGCAATGCCTCCACAGTGGACGCTTCGGTGCGGACGAGATCGAGGCTGAGCCGGACACCGTACACCCCGAGCAGGTCCAGCAGCCGTTCCCGGGCCTCCGGGGTGACGTCGAGGCCGCGCACCGGCGAAGTGAACCGCCGCGTCGAGAGCAGGAGCGGCCGGGTCGTGGGCTCGCCGGCGGCGGCGAGCGCCGCCAGCGCGGTGAAGTCCTCAGTGGACAATGTCGATGCCGTCTCGGCGAGCAGCCCGGCGACCGGCAGCACCGTGTGCACCAGGCTGTGGATCCGGGGGTCGGCGCGGTAGCCGGCGGCGACCCGCGCTGCGTGGCCGAGCGCACCGGGTTCGCCGCCGCCGAGCTCGTCGGCGCGGGACAGCACGCCCACCGCGTTGACCGGGGTGCCGCCGCCGGACGCCGCCTCGTGGAACGTGTCCAGGAAGTCCACATCGGACGAATGCAGGTGCCGCAGCAGATACAGCACGGCGTCCACCGAGCCGGTCTCGCCGAGCAGGTCCTGGGTGCGCCGGCCCGCCGACTCGGTCAGCGAACCCATCCCGGGGGTGTCGACCAGGATCATCCGGCTCAGCCACGCCGAGGGCAGCACGACCTCCACCCGGTCGAGGTCCTCGGCGCGCAGGCCGCCGAGCTCCAGGAGCCAGTGCCCGCCGTCGTCGGTGACCTTCAGCGGGATCGGCGGCCCGGACCGGCCGAACGCGGTCGCGGCCGGCTGCGGACCGTGCCGGTACCAGGTGACGATCTTCGTGCACTCGCCCGCGTCGGTGGCCGCCACCCGCGCCCCGACGAGCGCGTTGAGCAGCGTCGACTTGCCGGCCTTCACCCGCCCGGCCAGCGCCACGCGCAGCGGCCCGGCCAGCTGCCGGACGGCCTGCCCGAGCCGGGCTTCGGCCGGACGCCCCCGGTAGGCGTGGGCGGCTTCGGTGAGCAGCGACCGCGCCTGCGCGGGCAGCCCCGGTGTCATCGTGCACCGCCGGCGAACCGGTCGGCGGTGGCCAGGAGCGCGTTGACGCGGTCCAACTCGGCTTTCGCCGCCGCGCTGCGGGTCGCCGCCTCGCTGTCGGCCGTGCGGGCTGCTCTGGACACCGCCGCCTGCTCGTGCTTGACCGCCGACACGAGCTCGGCGGCCTGGTCGAGGTAGTAGTCGCGGATGCGGCTGCGGCTGTGCCGGATCAGATCCAGCGACGCGCGGTGGGCGTCGGCGCGGGCCTGGTTCAGGTAGTTCGCCACGGTCCGCACGGCTTCGTTGCGGGCCGCGTCCAGCCGGGTGTTCCGGTAGCTGCGCACCGCTTTCACGGCGAAGATGCTGCCCAGCACCGCGGTCACCGGCAGCGCGATCAGCAGGCCGGGGTGCAGCGTCGTGACGAGCAGCGTGGTGACCACCGAGCTGGACAGCGACCAGCCGCGCGCGGCGTGCATGCCGACCTCCAGCTTGCTGCCCGCCCGCGCGCCGAGCCTGCCGATTTCGAGGTCGCGTGACGGCGCCACCGCGCGGTCGCCGAGGGCGCCCACCTCGTCGGCCGAAGCGTCGAACAGGGCACCGATCTCCTCGGCCAGCTCGTCGATCGAGCGGAGCAGCGACGCGTGTGCGTCGGTCAGCTCCTCGTTGGTGCGGCGGTAGATCCGGGGCACGATCCCGGCCCACTCGCGGGTGGGATCGCTTTCGCGGATGCCCTTGGTCAGCTCGGCCTCCAGCTGCCGGGTCCGGGTGGCCAGCTCGCTTTCCATCCGCACCTGGATGTCGGCGAACCGGTCGGTGATCGTGTTGAGCCAGCGCGACGACGGGCTCGCCAGCCCCTGCGCGCGCCGCTGCGCGTGCTCGGCCCGGCGTTCGGTCTCCGGCCGCTGTTCCGGCTGCGTCAGCGTGCTGTGCTCGGCGCTGAGAGAACCGGCGACCTGCCGCAGCGCCGTGCGGACCAGGGCCGCGGCGGCCGGTGCGGACTTGGCCGACCGTTCCGCGGCACGCCAGGCGCGCAGCCGGTCGGCCAGGACCGGGTACCCGGATTCCGCGTTGAGCGCGGGATCCCCGGTCGCGACGGCCAGCTCGCGCAGCGGTGCCGACACCGCGACGATCTCCGCGTCGATCCCCGCGGCGCGCAGGTGTTCGCGGTCGAGGTCGAGGATGCGCCGCCAGTGCGGGTAGAAGTCGATCTTGGTCAGCGCGACGAGCAGCGTGGGACACGCCTCGACGGCGTGCCGGAGGAACTCGACCTCGGTGGCGGTGAGCTCCTGCGACGCGTCGGTCACCATGATCACCCCGTCGGCCAGGGCGAGGGCCCGCATGGTGGCGGCCGCGGCGGCCGCCGCGAACCCGCCGCCGAGGCCCGGGGTGTCGGCCAGCACCAGCCCGTCGGCGAGAACCTGCCGGGGGAGAGCGACTTCGACCGCGCGCAACCGGGTACCGTCCGCGGCGAGCCCGGTGCGCCCGTGTTCGGCGGCCGTCCGGACGTCCACCGGCCTCGGGGTGGCGGACTCGGCGTCGGGCACCAGCGTGGCGCCGGCCCGCTCGCCGTGGCGCACCAGCGTGGGCACCGCGCTGAACACCACCGGGTCGGTCCCGCACACCTCGACCCCGAGCAACGCGTTGACCAGTGTGCTCTTGCCCTTCTTGAACTCGCCCGCGACGAGCACGTGCCAGGCGCCGGAGGTCAGCCGCTGCTTGCACGCGACCAGCTTCCCGGCGAGGTCTTCCCGCCCGGCCGAACGGGTTTCGCCGACGGCGGCGTCCAGCAGGGTGAGCAGGTCGGCGGTGTCCGCGGCGGTGGTCATGGTCAGTGCGCCCCGGAGACGTCGTGGTGGTCCGCCGGGTCGGTGTGGTGGTCGTCGAAGTGGGCGGACCACTGTTCCGCGTGGTGCAGGGCATCGTCGACGCCGTCGTGGTCGATGTCGTCGAGGGTGCCGCTGAGGTGGTCCGGCTCGGGTTCCGGGGCCGGTTCGAAGTGCTCTTCGGGAACGTGTGGCGCCGGCTCGGCGGCGGTGAGCTGCTGACTGGCGGCCACGACCGCGGGGTCGGCGTCCAGCACGGCGGGATCGGTGTCGAGGTGGTGCTGGAAGTCGTCCCCGGCGTGCGCGGCGGGCGCGGGCGCCGGGTGGCCGCCGGACTGGCCGTCCGAGACGCCGGGAATCACGACGGCGTACTGGAACCGCCGGGTGTTCGCCTCCCAGGAACCGACGCCGTACTGGGTGCCCTTCGCCTCCATGGTCCGGCCGTTGCCGAGGCTGATCGCGACGTGGTTGTGCGCCGGGAGGCCCTTGTCGGGATCGGACGAGAAGCTGAACAGCAGCGCGCCCGGCGTGTGGATCGCCTGCTCGATCGGGATCGTGAAACCCCGCTTGTGCAGGAACTCGTACTGCTCCCACGCGGTGCGGGGCAGGTCGACGCCGACCTGGTGGGTCGCCCACTGCACCAGGTCCGAGCAGTCGAACGCGGTCGGGTCGGGGTCGTTCATGCCGGCGTGGGCGCCCCAGACGTAGTGGTCGCCGGTCTGGGCCACGGCGACGTCGAGGAACCGCTGCAGCTTCGCCGGATCCCCGCCGCTCACCGGGTGGTCGGACGCCGGGTGGTCGGACGCCGTATGGTCGCCGGACGCCGAGCCGGACGCCGGCGGCTCGTCGCCGAGCGGGATGCCGTACTCCTGCCCGGCCCGCCCGCCCGTCCCGTTCGTCGCGGCGGCGGTGTGCACGCCGTCGCCGGGATCGGGGTCGTCGAGCGGGATCCCGTACTCCTCGCCCGCGCGGGCACCGGGTGCCGGACCGGTGCCGGCGGCCGGGTGCGAGACGACGACGGCGTCGCTGCCGTCGCCGGTCGCGGGGCCCGCCGGTTTCCCGCCGCCCGCGGCCGACCCGGCGCCGACGTGGTCGCCGTAGCCCGCCGTGCCGGTCCACATGCCGTGGCCATCGCCGTCGCCGTACGCCACCGCGGCCGCCTCGGCCTGCGCGCGATACCGCAGGTACCGGGCGGAAAGCCCGCCGTGCGTGGTGGTCCACGGCGAGATGTCCGCGCCGCCGTGAGACACCGCGAACGCCGCCTTCGCGTTCGTGAGCGGGTCGTAGAGGTCGCCTTGGCCGAGCGCGGCGTGGGAGCGCACGTTGATCTGCCACAGGCCACGGCTGTCCTCGCCGTGGGGGTTGTGCGCCCCGCTGTTGCCCCCGGACTCCGCGAGGGCGACCGCGGTCATCGTCGCGGCGCGATCCGGGGAAAAACCGGCTTCGCGGGCGAACGCGTAAATCTGCTCGGCCGTAAATCGCGCCACGACCCCATACTAGGGTGGCCGATCGCGTCGTGGTGGCGTTTCGCGCGCCCGAAGGGGCGGGAATCGCGGACGGCGGGCGGGGCCGGTGCTAGGTTCGAGGCGGACCGACAGGGGGTGACGTGGCAGAGGAAGCCCCGCCGTGGCAGCTCATGGCCGACGTCCTGCTGCAACGCGAAGCGCTCCTGTGCCGGCTCGGGGAAGGGCTGCTGCCGCACGATTTCGCCGGTCTCTACGTGGTTTCCGAAGAAGTCGACCGTATTCTGCGTGCTCTGCCGGGGATTTCGGGGCCGCCCGCGGAACGGGCCGAGGCCCTGGACCGGCAGCTCGAACCGGGACTGACCGCAGCCCGTCAGCAATTCTCCGAATACCTGACCGGCACGTCCGTCTTCGCCGGAATCGTGCGGCACGCGCAACTCGGCGAATTGTCGGCGCAAACCCTCGCCCTGCTCGCCGCGGTGGAATGTTCACCGCACCGGATGCGGTTGGTGGCCTATTTTCAGGACAATGTCCAGCTGCCGCGGCTCACCCTGGCGAGCCTGGGCCGGCTGCTCGGCGGCGGCGCCCGGGCGCTGGCCCCGGACGCCCCGCTGCGCCGGGCCGAACTCGCCGAGTCCGGCGCCGAAGGACCGTGGGCGACGCGGATGTGCTGGCCCGCCGCCCGGGTCCTGTGGGCCCTGACCGGCGACGACTCCGCCGACCCCGCGCTGCCGCCGGGCGTCCGGCGCCTGGCCGCGTCGGGCGACGACGGCGTTCCGGCGCGGCCGCACCTGCTCCTGGTCGCCGGCGCGGACGCCGCCAGCCGGCTGGCGGCGGCCAGGAAAGCCTTGCCGCACAAGCCCTTCCTCGTGTCGCCCCTGCCCGCGAACGACGCGGAGTGGGCCGCCGTGGTGCGCGAAGCCGGGCTGGGTGGCCGTGCCGTCTTCCTGGAGCTGACCGCCCCGCTCACCCCCGCCGCCGCCGACCGGATCGACCGCGCCGCGCACCTGGACTGGGTGCTCGGCTCGGCGGGCGAACTGGCCCTGGACACGCTGCCGGACCGGTCATGGACCGAACTGCGGCTCGAGTCGGCCGCGGCGGACGAGGCCGACTGGCAAACGGCTTTCGGTACCCCACCCGAACCCGCGTACCTGCTGAGCCGCGACCAGATCCGGCTGGTCGGCGCGGCCGCGGGCGGCGATCCCGCGCGGCTCGAGGCGGGCGTGCGGCGGTTGGCCGGCGGGCACCTCGACGGCCTCGCGGTCCGCATCCGCCCGCGGCGGCGGCCCGAGGACCTCGTGCTCCCCGACGACCGGACGGCGCAGCTGGACGAACTCGTCGCGCGGTTCCGGCTGCGGCGGATCGTCTACGACGAATGGGGTTTCGCGCCGGTGGCCGCGGCGGGGGTGGTCGCGCTGTTCGCCGGCCCGTCCGGCACCGGCAAGACGCTCGCCGCGGAGATCGTGGCCGGACGGCTCGGGCTCGACCTGTACAAAGTCGACTTGTCGTCGGTGGTGAGCAAGTACATCGGCGAGACGGAGAAGAACCTCGAGCGGATCTTCGGTGCCGCGTCCGCCGGGGACCTCGTGCTGTTCTTCGACGAGGCCGACGCGCTGTTCGGCAAGCGCTCGGAGGTCTCCGACGCGCACGACCGGTACGCCAACATCGAGGTCGCCTACCTGCTGCAACGCCTGGAGGCCTACCAAGGGCTGGTCGTCCTCGCCACCAACCTGCAGCGCAACATCGACGACGCGTTCCTGCGGCGGATCTCGGTGGCGGTGGACTTCGAACCCCCGGACGAGCGGCGGCGACGGCTGATCTGGGAGCGCGCCTTCCCGGCCGGCGCGCCGCTGGGCGAGCGGCTCGACTTCGACTTCCTCGCCCGGCAGTTCCGCGTCACCGGCGGGGTGATCCGCAACGCGGCGCTCGGCGCGGCGTTCCTCGCCGCCGAGGACGGCGCGGCCGTGACGATGGACCGTGTGGCGCTGGCCCTCAAGCGCGAGTTCCAGAAACTGGGCCGGCTGCGGACGGAGGCCGAGTTCGGCCCGTACTTCCCACTGGTGAACGGGGACGACGATGCTGCACCTGCTTGACGAGTCGCTGGAGGAGTTCCTGCGCGCCACCGTCGTCCCGGTGGCCAAGCGGGAGGTCGACGTCGCCTTCGCCGCGCCGGACAAGGACTGGGCCGCCAAGGTGTCCCGGCCGACGCTGAACCTCTACCTGTGGGACGTGCGGCGCAACCTCGGCGACCGTGAGTTCGGCGTGGAGACGGTCGCCGGCGCCGACGGGGCGCGGTACCGGCGGGTGAGGCTGCCGCGGGTGGACTGCCGGTACCTGGTCACCGCGTGGACCTCCGACATCCGGGACGAGCACTCGCTGCTGGGCGACGCCCTCGCGGTGTTCCTGCGGCACCCGGAGCTGGAGAGCCGCTACCTGCGCGGGGCCTACCAGGCCGTGCGGCCGCTGCCGTCGATCGAGGTCGGCGCGGGCGACGGCCGGGACAACTCGGACTTCTGGTCGGCACTGGGTGGCCAGCTCAAGCCGGGACTCGACATCACCGTGACGGCCACTGTGGACAGTGCGCTGCTCGTCCCGGTTGGCGAGCCGGTGGAGCGGTACCAGGTCGCCGTGACACCGACCGGCTCGGCACCCGAGAACCGCCTGTTCGTCGGCGGCCACAGCGCCGCCGCACCCGGCACCGTCGTCTCGACCCCGCGTGGCGCCACCACGGTGGGCGAGGACGGGACCTTCGTCGTCGCCGCGGAAGTCGGCGACGAGCTGGCGGTCGACGGGCAGCGGCAGGGGAAGGTCGAGGAGACCGGCCCGGCGCCGGGGATCAGGCCTCCGGGCAGCTGACGTCGCGGCGGGGCGCCTCCAGCGTCAGCAGGTAGCGGTCCACGGCCGCCCTGGTGCAGGTGGTCCGCGGGTAGATGCTGTGCCCGGAGCCTTCGTAGGTCACCAGGGTGGTGTTCGCCGGTGCCTGGCGGTGGATGTTCTCCGCCCAGGGATGCGGGGTCGCCGGGTCGTACCGGGCGTTCAACAGCAGGATTCGCGGCGCGCGCGGGATGTTCAGCCGGTGCGGCGGGTTCGCGGGCGGCCCGGGGAGTCCGAGGCACGTGGTGGCTTCCTCGTGGCCGATCGTGCGGCCTCGCATGAGCGGGGCCCGGCGCAGCTCTTCGGCGTGCAACGCGGAGTACTGGGCGAAGGTCCCGATCCGGAGGTCGAAGTCCTGGCAGACGACGGCCAGCCGGATCGACCGGTAGTTGTACTCGAACTGGGCCGTCACCGGCGCCCGGCCGGCCACGGTTTCGGCGATCACCTGGGCCACGTCGTCCCAGTTCGGGCCGTACATGTCCGAGAACACCCGGTCCGGCAACCAGTTGCGCGGCATCGGCATCCCGTCGGCGACGGCGAGCGCCTGCTCCCAGGTGGCCACGACGTCCCGGCCGTGCAGCGCGCAGGTCGTGGTCCGGTCGCACCACGCGGCGAACTGCCGGAACAGCTGGTCCGCGGCGGTGGCCCGGTCGCCCATGAAGCGCCGGACGTCCGCGCTGTGGTCGATGCTGCTGTCCAGCACCATCGCCCGGACCCGGTCACCGTGCTTTTCGGCGTACTGCTGGCCGAGCAGCGTGCCGTAGGAGATGCCATGGAAGCTGATCTTGTCTTCGCCGAGGGCACGGCGGACGGCGTCCAGGTCCTGGGCGTTGACGGCGGTGTCGGCGTGGTCGAAGACCGGCAGGTTGCGGGCGCGGCAGTCGGCGATCGCCTGCCGGCTGTACCGGCGCAGGGTCTCGAACTCCGCACGGTCGGCGGGTTCGTCGTTCGGCGGGGCGGCGCCGTCCTCGCACCGGATGAACGAGCTGCGGCCGGTCCCGCGCAGGTCGAAGCCCACGACGTCGAACCGGGCGCGGACCTCCGGGCTGAAGTAGCCCGAGGCCAGCGCGAACTCCGCGCCCGAACTGCCGGGGCCGCCGGCGTCGGCCACGAGCACGCCGAGCCGGTGCGCGGGATCGGTGGCCCGGTGCCGGGCGACCGCGAGGTCGATGGTGGGTCCCCACGGGCGGTCCCAGTCCAGGGGCACCCGCAGTGTGCCGCACTCGCCGTCCGGCGGCTGGGGACTGTCCGGGTCGTCGGGGCAGGCCGTCCAGGCGATCGGTGACGGCGACCAATCGGTGGCCGCCAGGGCGGGTGTGCCGCCGGCCAGGAGGAAAGCGCTCACCAGGACCGCCCCGAAAACCCGCACAGTGCCCTCCCCGCGTCGACCCGGCCCCACCGTAGGGGGCCCGCGGTCCGGACCACAAGCCCGGCTACTCCGGTTTCGCCTCACCGCGTCCGGGCTCCGGGTTCGGTGAGCCCCAGCGCTGTTTCCGGGCGCCTGAACGGCGGCGCGTGTCGCGTCCCGGTGCGGGCGCAAGCTCACGGGCTTCCGCCCGGCGGGCGCCGACGACGGTGATGATCAAGTGGTCGAGGGAAGACATCGAAGCCTCTCAGCACGGTCGGCAGCCCCCTCGGGCTGTGATTATCCCGGTGCCGCGGTCCGAAACCGCGGTGCTGCGGACAGAGCGGGAAGGACAAGGCATCGAACCGGTTCGACCCGCGGTAAAACCAGGACCGGTCAGGCGTGGCGCGGGCGGGCGCCGGTGCTGGACCGCAGTGAGATCGGCGGCTCGAGCAGGGCGTGCCGCGGCGCGGCGTCCCTTGCGGCAGGATCGGCGATCTGTGCCAGAAGCAGGTCGACGGCCAGCCGGCCCAGCTCCACGGCCGGCACGTCGGCCGCGGTGAGCGGCGGGTGGAAGTCCTCGGCCAGCCGCTCGGCGATGACGCCGGTGAGCGAGAAGTCACGCGGCACTTCGAGCCCGGCCCGGTGCAGGGCACGCTGGACGCCGGGCAGTGCGGCTTCGTTGATCGTGACCGCCGCGGTCACCGACGGCCATTGCGTGCGGATCTCTTCGAAGCAGGCCAGGCCGGCGGCCGCGTCGTCCGCGCAGCACACGGTGCGCGCGGTGAGACCGCGCGCGGCCGTGGCCTCCAGGAAGCCGGTCGCCGAACGCAGGGCGGGGCCGTAGCCCGCGGCGACGAGTTCGGCCGACCGGTTGATGAGCACGACCTCCTCGTGGCCGAGGTCGGCGAGGTGGTGCACGCAGCGCGTGATCAGGGCGCCGTAGTCGACGTCGACCCACCAGGACGCGCCGGGGTGCTCGACGTGGCCGATGGTGACGAACGGCAGGCTCGCCTGGCTCAGCCGCTCCACCCGCGGGTCTTCGAGGAGGATCTCCATCAGGATCACGCCGTCGACCCGCCGCCCGGTGACGATGCGCTCGAACGAGCGGTCGTGGTCGCCGCCGCTGGGGGAGAGCAGGACGTCGAGGTCGTGGGCGGCGGCCGCGTCGACGACGCTGCCGACGAACCCCAGCTGGACGTCGGTCAGCCGGCGGCTGGCCGGGGGCACGACCAGGCCGAGGGTGCGCGTGCGGCCTTCGGCCAGCGCGCGGGCGCTGGCGTTGGGCCGGTAGCCGAGTTCGGCGATGACGTCGTTGATGCGCTGCACGGTGGCCGCCGAAACCGGTCGCTTGCCGCTGAGGGCGTAGGACACGGTGCTGCGCGAAACTCCCGCGCGCCGGGCGATCTCCCCGATGTTCATGCCGCTCCTGACCCCGGTCGCCAGAACCGGTTCGACGTCGCGTCGATGGTAATGCATGGGCCTGACCTCCTGAGGAAGTGAGTATTGCGTCGGACCCGGCTCGCGGTTTACGGTGACGCCGCTATCCAGCGTCGAACCGGTTCGATGACGGGTCGACCGCCTCCAGGTCGTCGCAGGTGCCGACAGGAAGGACCTCCTCATGAAGCGTCTCCCCCTCATCCGGCTGTTGTCGGCGGCCGTCGCCGTCACGACCGTGGCCGCGTGCTCCTCGGGGACAACCCCCGCCGCGGGTTCCGGCGGGACGGGCGCGAACGGCGCCTTCGCGGTCTGGGACCCCTACCCGCAGTTCGACGCGAGCTCCGCGTGGGCGAAGGTCATCGACAAGTGCGGCGCCGAGGCCGGCGTGAAAATCTCGCGTCAGGCGTTCGACACGACCGACCTCACCAACAAGGTGCTGCTCGCCGCCCAGCAGAACACGGCACCGAACGTGCTGGTGGTGGACAACCCCGTGGTCTCCACGCTGGCCGAGGCCGGGGTGCTGAAGTCCAACCAGGACACCGGCCTCGACGCGGCGCAGGTGGCCCCGAACCTGCTCGCCGCCGCCGACGTCAAGGGCCAGGTGTACGGCGTGCCGATCGGCGCGAACACGCTCGCGCTGTACTACAACAAGAAGGTGCTGACCGCGGCCGGCGTCGACCCGGCGTCGGTCCGGGACTGGGCCTCGCTCGACGCGGCGCTGGCGAAGGTGAAGACCGCCGGCAAGAAGGGCATCACGTTCTCCGCCATCGGCACCGAGGAAGGCACCTTCCAGTTCCTCCCGTGGTTCTGGGGCGCGGGAGCGAACCTGACCGACGTTTCTTCGGCCGACGCCGTCTCGGCGCTCACGCAGTGGAAGTCCTGGCTGGACCAGGGGTACGCCCCGAACTCCGTCGTCGGCAACACGCAGACCACCAGCTGGCAGGAGTTCGCGACCGGCGACTACGCCTTCGCCGAGAACGGGACCTGGCAGCTGCAGAACGCGAAGAAAGCAGGCTTCGAGTACGGCGTCCTCCCGATCCCGGGACGCGCCGGGGGAGCGGCCCCGGCACCGACCGGCGGCGAGTTCGTCACCGTGCCGGCCCAGAGCAGCCCGGACGCCGAGAAGACCGCGGGCAAGATCGCGTCCTGCCTGACCAGCCCCGCCAACGTCCTCGACTCCGACTCGGCGCTGACCTACGTCTCCGCCGTGCCGTCCGTGCAGGAGAAGCAGGTCGCCGCCCAGCCGGAGCTGAAGGTGTGGGTCGACGCGGTCAAGGTCGCGAAGGGCCGCACCGGCGACAACCTCGGCACCCGCTACCCGCGGATCTCGGAGCCTCTCTGGGGTGCCGTGCAGGCCGCGCTGACCGGGTCGAAAGCCCCCGGCGCCGCGCTTTCGGCCGCGCAGGCGACCGCCGCCGCGGCGAAGTAGGCCGGCTCATGCAGGACATCCGTGAGCCGGTCGTGCTCACCACCCGTCCGGACGCTCCGGCGCCCGGACGGGCCGGGCGCGCGCGGCGCCGACGGCAGCAGCTCCTCGCGTGGGCGTTCCTCCTGCCGCTCGTCGCCTACCTCGTGCTGTGCTACGGCTACCCGCTGGCGACGAACATCGACCTCAGCCTCCGCGGCTACACGGTCCGCACCTTCGTCCACGGCGGGGCGCCGCTGGTGTGGTTCGACAACTACGTCACGGTGTTCGGCGATCCGACGTTCCGCACGGCGCTGCTCGACACGTTCGTCTTCACCGCCGCGTCGCTGCTGTTCCAGTACGGCATCGGCCTGGCGATGGCGGTGTTCTTCGCCCGGAACTTCCGCCTCGGCCCGACCCTGCGGGCACTGTTCCTCGTGCCATGGCTGCTGCCCCTGATCGTTTCGGGGTCGACGTGGGCGTGGCTGCTCAACAGCGAGTCCGGTGTCGTCAACTCCGTGCTTGGCTGGTTCGGCGCCGGCCGGATCGACTGGCTGACGTCGCCGTCCTGGTCGCTGGTCTCGGTGATCATCGCCAACATCTGGATCGGCGTGCCGTTCAACCTCGTCGTGCTGCACAGCGGCCTGCAGAACATCCCGGCCGAGGTCTACGAAGCGGCGTCCCTCGACGGCGCCGGGGCCTGGCAGCGGTTCCGGCACATCACGTTCCCGCTCCTGCGCCCGGTTTCGGCGATCACCCTGCTGCTGGGACTCGTCTACACGCTTAAGGTCTTCGACGTCATCTGGATCATGACCAAGGGCGGCCCCGGCGGGTCGTCGACCACCCTGGCGACGTGGTCCTACCAGCTCGGGTTCGGCAGCATGCTCCCGCGGTTCGGGCCCAGCGCCGCCGTGGGCAACGTGCTCATCCTGCTGGCCCTGGTGGCGGGGCTGCTCTACATCCGGACGCAGCGCAGGCAGGAGGAAGCGTGACCCGGCACTGGCGCACGGCGGTCGGGCTCGTCCTCACCGCCGTGATGTTGTTCCCCGTCTACTGGATGGTCAACGTGTCGCTGACCCCGGCCGGGCGGATGCGCAAGTCCCCACCCGACTGGTTCCCCGCCGATCCGACGTTCGAGGGCTACCAACGGGTCCTGCGCGAGCAGCTGCCGTACTTCGCGACCAGCCTGTTGGTCGCGCTGGGCACGGTCGCGCTGACCCTGGTGCTGGCCGCGCCTTCGGCGTACGCGCTGGCGAAGCTCCGCCCGCGCGGCCACCGGTCGCTGGGGTTCGTGCTGCTCGTCGCCCAGATGGTCCCCGGCATCATCATGGCGCTGGGGTTCTACGGCATCTACGTCAAGCTCGGCATCACGAACACGGCCTGGGGGCTGGTCCTCGCCGACTCGACGATCGCGGTGCCGTTCGCCGTGCTCATCCTCACCTCCTTCATGGCCTCGGTGCCGGACGAGCTCGTTCAGGCGGCCACGATCGACGGAGCGGGCGCGGTGCGCGCGTTCTGGTCGGTGGTGCTGCCCGCGAGCCGCAACGGGGTCGTGACCGCCGGGCTCTTCTCGTTCCTGTGGGCCTGGTCGGACTTCGTCTTCGCGGCGACGCTCGACGGCGGTGGCTCGATGCGGCCGCTGACCCTGGGCATCTACCGCTACATCGGCAACAACAACCAGGAGTGGAACTCCATCATGGCGACGGCGGTGGTCGCATCGGTGCCGGCCGCCGTGCTCCTCGTGCTGGCGCAGCGCTTCGTCGCCGCCGGCGTCACCGCGGGCGCCGTCAAGGACTAGGCCCCCTTCCGGAAAGGACAACCTCTGTGCCCACGGGCGAATTCTCGCTGCGGGAGATCCCGTTCAGCTACCCGGGATCGTGGCTCGACGTCTCCCCGGTGGTGGCCCAGGCCACCTGCGCCGACGACCCGCACCTGGTGTCCCACCGCCACGGCATGCACGCCGTCCTGGCCCTGGTCGCCGACGAACCGGTGACGGCCACGCCGTCCGAACTCGCCTGGGGCCACGGGCGGATCAGGGCGGCGTTCGCGTCCCCGGAAGCACTCCGGATCGCCGGGCGCGGCCTGGAGCTGCGGATCCGGGCCGCGGAGCCCACGCTGACCCCGTTCACCGGCACGTACTTCTTCACCGATCCGGGCGACGGCTCCGGCGTCTTCACCTCCTACGAGACGGGTTACCGCTACCGGGTCACCGTCCTTTCCGGACAGGTGCGGCACATCGGAGCCGAAGCACTCGGCACGGCCGAGCGGGCCGTCGTCGTCAGCGGTGACGCCTGGGAGGTGGCGATCGAGGAACTGCCGGGAACCCGCGCGCCGTACGTGCCGGAGCAGGCGTTCGACGAGGTGGTCACCGCGGCACGGACGGCCTTCACCGCCTTCGCCGACGACGTGGCGCCCTGGCGCAGCGACCGCACCCCGGCGGCCGAACTCGCCTGTTACGTGCTGTGGTCGGCCATCGTGGGACCGTCCGGGTTCGTCGGCCGTCCGGCCGTGCTGATGTCGAAGCACTGGATGGACAAGGTGTGGAGCTGGGACCACTGCTTCAACGCGCTCGCCCTCGCCGGCGGCCGTCCCGGGCTGGCGTGGGACCAGTTCCAGGTCGTCTTCGACCACCAGGACGACCAGGGTGCCCTGCCGGACTCGATCACCCACGCCGAGGTGCTGCGCAACTTCGTCAAGCCGCCCATTCACGGCTGGACGCTGAGCCGCCTGCGCGGCCGTCTTCCCGGTGGCCTGCCGGAAACCGAGCGGGTCTACCGGCAGCTGGCGGCGTGGACGACGTTCTGGCTGGACCACCGCCGCGTGCCCGGCCAGCCGTTCGCCCACTACGAGCACGGCAACGACAGCGGCTGGGACAACGCGACCCCGTTCGCCGACCGGCGGCTCGTGCGGACGCCCGACCTCGCCGCTTTCCTTGTGCTGCAGCTGAACGAACTCGCTGTGCTGGCTGGCTCGCTGGGAGACTCCGGTGCTGCTGCTCGGTGGCGTGCTCTTGCCGGCGACCTTCTCACGGCGCTGCTGGACCGGTTGTGGGACGGCACTCGATTCGTCAGCCAGCCTGCCTCGCCCGGCTCGAGCCTGCTCGATCTCATGCCGATTGTGCTGGGGGAGTATCTGCCTTCCGATGTTCGGGACAAGGTTGTGGCTGGACTTGATTCGCATCTGACCGACATTGGGCTTGCTACCGAACAACCCTCGTCCTCGTTCTATGAGGCGGACGGCTATTGGCGTGGTCCGGTTTGGGCTCCTGCGACCGTGCTCATCGAAGACGGTCTTCGGCGGGCTGGTGCTGTTGAGCTTGCCGACCTTGTCAGTGCTCGGTTTCGGGCTGTTTGTGAGAAGTCCGGGTTTGCCGAGAACTTTGACGCCTTGAGTGGTGAAGGTTTGCGTGATCGTGCTTACACGTGGACCGCCAGTGCTTACCTTCTTCTTGCTGGTGATGCTTCGCTTCGTGCTTCCTCTGGTTGAGTTTCAAGCGCGGCTTCGCCGTGGCGTGGGAAATCGGCGCTTGCCGTGGTTGCTTGTCCTTGTGGTCGCCAGCGCCGATTCCCCACGCATCGAGTCCCTCTGCCGCCTTTCTCGTGGGGTGTTCCGCCGCTGTGACAGTTCTGCTTTGGTGGTACCTGTTCGTGTGATGACAGGTGTTCGATTGCCGGTAATCATTGAGTTATGACCGAACACGCGCTCTGGCAGTCTGATGCGGTGGCCATCGCCGACCGCATCGGTGCGCTGTTCGCGTGCATCCGGTCTGCCGAAGCCGAACTGGGTGCGCTGCTGGTGGAGATCGAGCAGCGAGGGGTGCTGGAGCTGTTCGGCTACCGATCCGTTCCCCGATTGCTGGAACACCTCGCGGATGTCCCGAAATCCTCCGCCGAGCGGATGGTGAAGCGGGCTCGGGCGGTCAACCCCGGCCTGAGCCTGGATGGCACTCCGATTCCGGCCCTGGCGGCCGCCACGGGGGTGGTGGCCCGGTCGGGACAGCTGAGCAACCCGATGATCGACGTGATTGCCGGGGTCCTGCAGGACATCCCACTCGAACACCGCGAGGGCGCCGAGCAGCATCTGCTGACCTTCGCCGCCGACGCGGGGCATCGGCAGGTCGCCGCCCTCGGCGCCCGCATCCTGGCCCACCTCGACCCCGACGGGGCGGAACCTGATGACACCGAACCGGCCACCCCCACCCGGGAACTCTCCCTGCGGCGGAAGCGGACCGGGATCTGGGAGATCAGCGGCCGGCTGGATGACGAGACCGGTGCCCGGGCCAGCGTCCTGCTGGATTCGCTGGCCCAGCGTCGCCCCGCCGGCGAGGGCCCGGATTTGCGGTCGCCGCAGGAACGCTACGGCGACGCCTTCTCCGACGCCCTCGACCTGGCGTTGAACACCCCGGACCTGCCGATGCAGGCCGGGGACCGAACCCACGTGATGGTCGCGGTCTCCCTGGAAGACCTGAAGACCGGTATCGGCACCGCCCTCCTCGGCGACACCGGAACGATCTCCGCCGCCGAAGCCCGGTTGCACGCCTGCGACTGCATGATCATCCCCGCCGTCCTCGGCACCCACAGCGAACCCCTCGATGTGGGGCGCCTGCGCCGCCTGGTTCCCCGAGCCATCCGCCACGCCCTCTACCTGCGGGACCGGGGCTGTGCCTTCCCCGGCTGCCACCGCCCACCTCGGCACTGTCAGGGTCACCACATCCGTCACTGGGCCGACGGTGGCCCGACCGAGCTGGGCAATCTGGTGCTGATGTGCGCCCACCACCACCGGCTGCTGCACCGCTCGGGGTGGGAGGTCCGGATCGCCGCCGACGGCCTCCCGGAATTCTTACCGCCGGTGTTCTTGGACAAGCGGCGAAAACCGAGGCGCAACAACCTGCACCAACCACTGCCGTTCGCGGCATAACCACAGCATGGGACAGGCCCGCAGCCACACGGCTACGGGCCCACACCCACGTCACCCTCTGGTTTGGATGATCGTGCCCAGGAAACAATCCTCGAAAGTTTCGCGGCCCTGCCGGTGCAGGATCGCTCGTCCAGTGCGGATTGTTGCCAACGTGTGCCGGGCCGTTTACAGTCTCCTTCCTGGGAGCGCTCCCAACCTGCGGCCGGCTCGACGATGAGGAGATGGCGAATGCGGGCAAGGAAGTTGCGGACCGGTCTGGCCTTGCTGGCCGCGGCGGCGCTCGGGCTGACGGCCGGTTCCGTACCCGCGTCGGCCGCGGACTACGAACGGCTGCTCAACGGCACCTTCTCCAGCGGCACCATCGACCCCTGGTGGGCCGGGGCCGGTACTACCAGCCGCGTCACCGCCGGGGAGTTCTGCACCGACGTCACCGGTGGCACCGCCAACGGCTACGACGCGCTTGCCGGGCAAAACGGGGTTCCGTTCGAGGCCGGACAGCCGTACACGCTGACCTTCGACGCGCACGCCACGACCACCCAGCAGATCTCCGCCGTCGCCGGGGAGGCCGTGTCACCCTACCGGCAGATCTCGCGCACCGACCTGACGGTCACGCCGTCGACCCAGCACTTCACCGTCACCTTCACGTCCACTTTGGACTTCCCGAACGCCGGCAACGGGCAGCTGGCGTTCTGGTTCGGCGGGCAGGCCGCCAACAACACCGTCTGCCTGGACAACATCTCCCTGATCGGCGGTGTCGTCCCGCCCGGTGGCCTGCCGCCGACCAGCGGCATCCGGGTGAACCAGGAAAGTTACACGCCCGGCCTGCCCAAGAAGGCCACCGTCATCAGCGACTCGGCCACCTCCCTCACCTGGACGCTGAAGACCTCCGCCGGCGCCGCCGTGGCCACCGGCCAGACCCGGCCCCGCGGTGCGGACGCCGCTTCCGGCGAGAAGGTGCACGAGATCGACTTCTCCGCCTATGACACCCCGGGGACCGGCTACACGCTGACCGTCGGCTCCGAGACCAGCTTCCCGTTCGACATCGCCGCCGACGGGCTGAAGAAACTGCGCTACGACTCGCTCGCGTTCTTCTACCACCAGCGCAGCGGCATCGCGATCGACGCCCGGTACGCCGGCGCGGCCTACGCGCGGCCTGCGGGGCACGTCAACGTCGCGCCGAACCAGGGTGACAACAACGTTCCCTGCCGGTCGGACCTGAACTGCGGCTACACCCTCGACGTGCGCGGTGGCTGGTACGACGCCGGCGACCAGGGGAAATACGTCGTCAACGGCGGCATCGCGACGTGGGAACTGCTCGACGAGTACGAGCGGGCGCTGCGGATGGGGGACGCGAGCGCGCTGGGCGACGGGAAGCTGGCGATCCCGGAACAGGGCAACGGCGTTCCCGACATCCTCGACGAGGCTCGCTGGGAGGTCGACTTCCTGCTGGAAATGCAGGTCCCCGACGGCAAGCCGAACGCGGGCATGGTGCACCACAAGATCCACGACGCGCAGTGGACGAGCCTGCCCACCCGGCCCGACCAGGACAGCCAGCCGCGCCGGCTTTCCCCGCCGAGCACGGCCGCCACGCTGAACATGGCCGCCGTCGCCGCGCAGGCGTCGCGGTTGTGGCGGACCATCGACCCGGCCTACTCGGCGAAACTGCTCGCCGCGGCCGAGAAGGCCTACGCCGCGGCGAAGGCCAACCCGAACGTGCTCGCGGACCCCAATGACGGCACCGGTGGCGGCACCTACAGCGACAACACCGTGACCGACGAGTTCTACTGGGCCGCCGCGGAGCTGTACACGACGACGGGCAAGAGCGCCTACCGCGGTGACGTCACCGGCTCGTCGCTCTACCGCGGCGTCAGCTTCAACACCCACGGCTTCGACTGGGGCTCGACCGGCGCGCTCGGCGACATCACGCTCGCCCTGGTGCCCAACGGCCTGCCCGCGGCCGACGTCGCGGCGATCAGGACGGCGATCACCACGACCGCCGACAGCCACCTGGCGCAGATGGCGGCCATGGGCTACCCCGCGCCCTACCGCACGGCCGACGGCACCTACGAGTGGGGCTCCAACGGACTGGTCGCCAACAACGGCGTGGTGCTCGGCCTGGCGTACGACTTCACCAAGCAGGACAAGTACCGCGACGGCGCCTTCGCCGCGATGGACTACCTCCTGGGCCGCAACCCGGCGAACTACTCCTACGTCTCCGGCCACGGCGACCAGGCCGTGCAGAACGTGCACCACCGGTTCTGGGCGCACGAACTCGACCCGTCGCTGCCGACCGCCCCGCCCGGCGCGCTGTCCGGCGGGCCCAACAGCGGGCTGCAGGACCCGACCGCGGCGCGGCTGCTCACCGGCTGCGCGCCCCAGCGCTGCTTCGTCGACGACATCCAGGCGTACTCGGTGAACGAGGTCGCCATCAACTGGAACTCGGCGCTGGCCTGGCTGGCGAACTGGACCGCGGAGAAGTCGCCGTCCACTGTGGACACCTCGCCGCCTGCCGCCGCGGGCAAGCCCGTCGTGTCCGCGGTGTCCGGCACCGGCGCGACGGTGACCTGGACGGCGTCCTCGGATCCGGAAAGCGGGATCAAGGGCTACGACGTGGTCAGCGTGACCGGCTCGGCTCGCAAGGTCCTCGCCACCGTCACCGGGACGACCGCGACCTTGACGGGCCTGACGCCGTCGACCGCCTACTCCCTGGTCGTGGTGGCCCGCAACGGCGCGGGCCTCACCGGTCCCGACTCGCCGTCCGCGCAGTTCACGACGCTGCCGGACAAGCCGGCCGGCGGGTGCGCGGTGACGTACGCGGCCAACACGTGGAACGGCGGGTTCACCGCCGCCCTCACGCTGACCAACACCGGCACCACGGCCTGGACGACCTGGGCGCTGAAGTTCTCCTTCCCGGGCAGTCAGAAGGTGACGCAGGGCTGGTCGGCGACGTGGTCGCAGTCCGGCCCGGACGTGACCGCCACGGCGATGCCCTGGAACGGCTCGGTGGCGCCGGGGAAGTCGGTGCCGATCGGCTTCAACGGCAGCTACACCGGGAGCAACCAGAATCCGACGGCCTTCACGGTGAACGGGAGGGCGTGCGGCTGAGCTGGGGCGCCGCCGGGCGGAGTGCCTCGTAGGATGTGACGGTGAGTCATTCGACGGATCCGCGGGCGGCGCGCAGCCGGGAGGCGATGGTCGCCGCCGCCCGGCAGCTGCTGGCGGGCGAGGGCCTCGACGCGGTGACCCACCGGCGGGTCGCCCAGGAGGCCGGCGTGGGCCGGGCCACCGTGTACCGGCACTGGCCGCGGGCCGACCAGCTGCTCCTCGAGGCCATGGGCGGCGCCGAACTGCCGCTGTTCCGCGATCCGGAGCTGCCGGTCCGGCCGTGGCTGTGCCGGCAGCTCCGGCGGATGGCCGACGAGCTCGCCATCCCGGCCGTCGCCGCCGTCTCGCTCACCTTGGCGCAGTCGGCGTTGTCGGACGCGGAGTTCGCGCACCGCCAGGACGAGTCCGTCAGGACGATCACCGAGCGGATCCACGCCGCCGTCCGGATGGCCGTGGCCGCCGGCGAACTGGAGGCGGACGTCGAGCCGTCCGACCTGGCGGCGATGCTGGTCGGGCCGATCGTCTACCGCGCGGCCATGCAGCGGGGCCCAGCCTCCGACGGCTTCGTCGGCCGGCTGGTGGACAGCGTCGGGACCTGGCGCTAGCTCGCCGTCCGGGCGATGGCGATGACGGCGAAGGCGAAATGGGCTGCCATCGCGGCGACCCGGATCCAGTCGGTGCGCAGCAGCCGGGCGATGGCGGCCCGGTCGGCGGTTTGCCGGATGGCCAGCTGGATCGGCAGCTGGATCACGGCGAACGAAAGCCACGACGCGGTCAGTGCCGCCAAACCGGCCCACAGCGGCCACGACGGAATGGCGTCCGGCGCCCCGGCGAGCAGGACGATCACGAACGCGGTCAAGGCGATTTTCGGGACCACGTAGACCAAACCACTGCCGTGACCTTGCGACGTCTGGACGGTGCGGAACTCCGCGGTGCCGACGGCTGTCCACCCCGAGAAGACGGCGAAGTGCTCCATCAGGCAGCCCGCCAGGCAATAGGCGGAAAGCATTCCGTAAACCAGCAACCACGTATCGGTGGACAACGAAGATCCCCTCGGGAGTACGGCAATGGAGTAGTCTATGAGACAACTGTCTCATAGAAGGCATGGTGTCATGTCCCGCCACTGTGAGTCAACGGTCTCGAAGAACGTCGCGCCGCGGCCGCGGTAGGCGGCATCCTGGGTGCGCCGCGAGTGAGGAGGCCGACCCATGAACCTGCCGGCGACCATGACCGCCTGGCGCGTCGTCCGGCCCGGGCCGATGGCCGCGAAGCCACTGGAACGGTCGCGGGTACCGGTGCCGCGGGCGGCAGCGGGGGAGCTGCTGGTGCGGGTGCTGGTGTGCGGGGTCTGCCGGACGGACCTGCACGTCTCGGAGGGTGATCTGCCGGTCCACCGGCCGGGCGTGACGCCGGGGCACGAGGTGGTCGGCGAGGTCGTCGCGCTCGGAGACGGCGTCACCGGGTTCGCGCCCGGCGACCGCGTCGGGATCGCGTGGTTGCGGCAGACCTGCGGGCGCTGCCGGTACTGCTTGCGGGGGCGCGAAAACCTGTGCCCGGAGTCGCGCTACACCGGTTGGGACGCCGATGGCGGGTACGCGGAGTTCGCGGTCGTCCCGGCGGCCTACGCGCTGGCGTTGCCGAGTGGCTATTCCGACGACGAGCTGGCGCCGCTGCTGTGCGCGGGGCTGATCGGGTACCACGCGCTCGCGCGGGCGGAGCTGCCCGAAGGCGGCCGGCTGGGCATCTACGGGTTCGGCGGCAGCGCGCACCTGACGGCCCAGGTGGCGATCGCCCGGGGTGCCACGGTGCACGTCATGACCCGCAGTGCCGAGGCCCGCCGTCTCGCGCTCGAGCTGGGTGCGGTGTCAGCCGGCGACGCCGCGGATCCGCCGCCCGAACCCCTCGACTCGGCGATCCTGTTCGCACCGGCCGGCGAGCTGGTGCTCCCGGCGCTGGCGGCACTCGACCGCGGCGGGACGCTGGCCATCGCGGGCATCCACCTGTCCGACGTGCCGCCGCTGAACTACCAGCGGCACCTGTTCCAGGAGCGCCAGGTCCGCAGCGTCACGGCGAACACCCGGGCCGACGCACGGGAGTTCCTCGACTTCGCCGGGGACCATCACTTGCGAGTCAGCACAGTGCCCTACGCACTGGCCGAAGCGGACCGGGCGCTGACGGACCTGGCCGGAGACCGGGTGAACGGCGCGGCGGTCCTGCGGGCGACCTAGCCTGGGCGGGAACCGTGGGCGCCGGAGGAGGCTGGACGGAGGCGGGAACGCGGGGCCGCGCGACCGGTGCCTCAGCGGTGAGCGGCTACCCGGCGGGGTAGGTGTGGAAGCCCTCGCCGGTCTTGCGGCCCAGCCTGCCGCCTTCGACCAGCTCCGTCAGCAGCGGGCACGGCGTGTACATCGGGTTCCCCGTGCACTCCCGCAGCACCACCAAGGTGTCCCGGATGACGTCGAGGCCGATGAGGTCGGCCGTGCGGAGCGGGCCCATCGCGTGCCCGAAACAGCCTTCGAAGACCTGGTCGACGGTGACCGCGTCGGCGATGCCGTCGCCGACCGTCGCGATCGCCTCGTTGATCGTCGCCATCAGCACGCGGTTCGCGACGAAGCCGGGGCCGTCGCCGACCACGATCGGCCGCTTGCCGATGCCGGTCAGGAGCTCCGTGGTCGCGTGGAGCGTCTCGGCGCTGGTCGCCGCCGCGCGGACCACCTCGACCGCGTCCTTGACCGGGGCCGGGTTCATGAAGTGCGTGCCGATGACGCGGTCCGCGCGGGCGGTCGCGGCGGCGAGCCGGCCGATCGGGACGGCGGACGTGCACGACGCGAAGACCGTCGCGGCGGGGCAGAGCCGGTCCAGCTCCCCGAACAGCGATTCCTTCAGCGGCAGCCGTTCCGCGGCGCACTCCACGACGAACCCGCTGCCGCCGAGCTCTTCGAGCCGGTCGCTCCAGCGGATCCGGTCCGGGACCGCCGGCGGCGGGCGGCGGCCGAGCAGGGCCGTCAGCCTCATCCCGTCCCGGACGCGCTCCGGGCCCCGGGCCAGCGCCCGCGGGTCGGGGTCGGCGACGACGACGTCGTGCCCGGCCGCCGCGAAGCACTGGGCGACGCCGGTGCCCATCACGCCCGCGCCCACCACACCGATCTTCACCGGTTCCTCCCGTCGACGATCCGGACGTGCTCCGGCCGGGGCGGTGGCGGCCGCCGCGGGTCGAAGACCAGCGTCAGTTCCGCGCCGGCCGGGCCGGCTGGTTCGAAACCGGCGAATCGGAGCGTCACCAGCATGATCCGGTTGGCCGCAGTGGGGACGAAGAGGGCGACCGGCCGCCGTCCCCGCTCGAGGACGTCACGCACGAGGTGGCCGAGCAGGACCGTGCCGATGCCGCGGTTCAGCACCCGGCACGACGTCAGGAGCAGTTCCAGCACGACGTCCTGGCCGGCGAGGCGCAGCACGGCGAGCCCGACCGTGCCGTGCGCGCCGAACCGGTCGGTCACGTCCGCGACGAGGACCTCGTGCTCGCGGGACGCGCACAGTTCGCGCAGCCGGGCGGCGTCGAGGGTGCGGCCGGTGGTGTTGAGCTGGTGGGTCCGCAGCGTCAGTTCGTGCGCGCGGGCGAAGTCGTCCTCCGTGGCGGCCCGGACGGTCATCGTGAGCCCGAGCGAGGCGAGGAACTCCGCCGGCGGACCGGGGAAAGCGCGTTCCGCGGCGGCCCGGTCCCGTTCGGCGAGGTAGCGGTGACGGCGGCGGCGCGACTCGCCGGTCACCAGCTCGGGCTGGAACTCGGCCAGGCCAGGGAGCTCGCCGACCCGCTCGGCGGGGTAGCAGCGCACCATCGGCAGCGCGGCCGCGACCTCGGCACGCTCGGCGGGGTCGTTGTCGGCGAAGGCGATGGTGTCCAGGCCGATGTTCAGCTCCGCGGCGATGCGGCGGATCGACGCCGACTTCTCGCCCCAGCCGACTTCGACCGCGCAGAACAGGTCTTCCAGGCCGTGCTCGGCGAGATGCCCGGTGGCGCGGGCCAGTTCGCCCCGGCCCGCCACGGCGTGCAGGATGCCCCGCCGGTCCAGCGCGTGCAGGACCTCGACCGCGGCGGGGAACGGGCGCGGCCGGTCGCCTTCGAGCACGACACCGTCCCACAGCGTGTCGTCCAGGTCCCAGACCAGGCACTTGACCGTCTTTTCGGGGGGCCGGGTGGCGGAGCCCCCGGCCCGAGGCGAAGCCTCGGTTGTCCTCCGCTTCACGGCCGCCACCGCAACGCGTACTCGCCGAGCTGCTGCTCGGCGACCTCGTCGGCGCCTTCGATGATCCGCATGACCTTGGCGTCGCGGAAGAACCGGCCCACCGGGCTGTCCTCCGCGCAGCCCGCCGCGCCGAGGACCTGCCCGGCCCGGTCGGCGACCGCGGCGGCCGCGCGGGCGGCCACGTACTTGGCCAGCACGGTCCCGGCCACGGCTTCGGGGTCCCCGCGCTCCCGCAGGTCCGCCGCGCGGGCGCACAGCTGCCGCGCCGCGTGGACGTCGGCGAGGCACCGGCCGAGCAGGGCCCGGACCGCCTGGTGCCCGGCCAGCCGCACGCCGCCCTGCACGCGGTTCCCGGCGTGCTCCGCGGCGGTACGCAGGCACGCCTCGGCCATGCCGACGCAGCCCCAGGCGACGGTGAACCGCCCGTGGTCCAGCGCCGTCGCCGTGACGTGGGAAAGGCCGAACCCCGGCGGGGCGAGCAGGTTCTCTTCGGGCACGAGCACGCCGTCGAACCCGACGTGGGCGAGCTGGGCCGCCCGCATCCCCAGCTGACCGCGCACCGGCTCGACGACGGTGCCCGGCCGGCCGGCTTCGACCAGCACGGCGAGGGGACGGCCCGCGCATTCGGCGAGCACCAGGAAGACGCCGGCGAGCTGCCCGAAGGTGACCCACAGCTTGCGGCCCCGCACGCGCACCTGGCCGCCCTCGCGCGTGGCGGACGTCGTCACGGCCGACAGGTCGCTGCCGGCGCCGGCTTCGGTGGCCGCGAAACCGGCCAGCACCTCGCCGTGGGCCAGCTCCGGCAGCCAGCGGGCCCGTTGCCCGGCGGTGCCCCAGCGGAGGACGGCCGCGGCGACCATGCCCTGCACCGTGACCAGGGCCCGCAATGCGCTGCAGACGCCGCCGAGGTCGGCGCACAGCTCGCCGAGCCCGGCCTGCGTGCGGCCGGTCCCCCCGGCGGACACGGGCAGGTCGGCGGCCAGGAAACCCGCCTGCGCCATGGTCTTGACCACTTCGGCCGGCACGGCGCCGTAGGCGTCCCAGCCCGCCGCGTCCGGCCGCACCGACGCCGCGAACGCGGCGGAGTCCATTGTGGTCACGGAATCCCAGCCGATCGCTTTCGGCGCACGAAACCGGCGACCCGGTTCATCGTCCGGAAGTTGTCGAGGTCGAGGTCTTCCACCCCCACCTCGATGCCGAACCGGCGCTCGACGTGCGCGACCAGTTCGAGGGCCAGCAGCGAGTTCACCAGCCCCAGCGCGAAGTAGTCCTCGTCGGGGCCGGGCGTGTTCCCGGCGGTCGCGGTGGCGAAGAACCCCTTCAGTTCCGCCAAAATCTCCTCGGCGGTGATCTCGTCGCCGGTCACCGCACCCCCTCCCTCGACGAACTTCCCCATCCGAAGCTAACACGGCGTGCGGCGCGGTCGACGGCTCCGAATGGCGTAATCGCTTGCTCGCACTCCGGAACGTCTATTGTGGACGATCAATTTCCATTGTGGTGGAAGCTAAGTCATGGTGATCCCTCGTTCGGCGGCTTGCCGACGGCGGCCGGCCGCTGGGAGTATCCGGAGTACGCCACCGGAAAACGGCGGAACCCATTGCGGCTTCCGGCACCGGGAACGGAAACATTCGGGGGATGACTCGGGGGATGACGGTCACGACGGCAACGTGGAGCGGCGTGGGCGGCCTGCTCGGCGACCGGGCGGCCGGTGACCCCACGGCGATCGCCGTGGCCGACGGCCGGACCCGGCTGAGCTACGCGGAGCTGGACGCGCGCAGCGACGAAGCCGCCGCCCGGCTGGCCGCCCGGGGTGCCGGGCTCGAGACCCGGGTCGGGCTCCTCGTCGGGCGCGGCGTGGACATGGTCGTCGCGGTGTTCGCCGTCCTCAAGGCCGGGGCCGCCTACGTCCCGCTCGATCCGGACCACCCGCCGGACTACCGGGAGGCACTCCTGGCCGACGCCGGGGCCACCCTCGTGCTGACCCAGCCGGACCTGGCGGACCGGATCCCGTCCCACTGCGAGCCGGTGCTCGTCGCGGGCGGTGAAACCGGAACCGCGGTCCCCCCGCGGCCGCGGATCCGGCCGGACAACCTCGCCTACGTGCTCTACACGTCCGGCTCGACCGGGCGGCCCCGGGGCGTGCTGGGCACCCACCGTGGCCTGAGCCGCCTGTTCGCCGCCCACCGCACGGGCCTCTTCGAGCCGGCCGCGGGCGGGCGGCGGCTGCGCGTGGCGCACACCGCGGCGCTGTCCTTCGACGCGTCCTGGGTGCCGTTGCTGTGGATGCTGGCCGGCCACGAGCTGCACGTGGTGGACCGGCCCACCCGGCTCGACCCGCGGGCGACGGTGGCCGCGCTGGCGGCCGCGCGCGTCGACGTCCTCGACGAAACCCCGTCGTACCTCCGCATGCTGCTCCTGGCCGGGTTGCTGGACGGCCCCGCGCGGCCACGGGTGGTCGTCACCGGTGGCGAGCCGGTCGACGCGGATCTGGTCGCCGCGCTGACGGCGGCCGGGGTGCGCGTCCACAACGCGTACGGCACCACCGAGACCACAGTGGACAGTCTGGTGTGCCGGGCGGAGCCGGCCGGGGGTGCGCTGCTCGGCAGGCCCGTCGACGGGACGCGCGCCCGGGTCCTGGACCCCGGTCTGCGGCCGGTGCCACCCGGTGAGGCGGGGGAGCTCTGCCTGGCGGGGGACGGGCTCGCCCGCGGCTACCTCGGCCGGCCGGGGGCGACCGCGGCCGCGTTCGTCGCCGACCCGGCCGGGCCGCCGGGCTCGCGGATGTACCGCACCGGCGACCGGGTGCGCGGCCGGGACGACGGGCTGCTGGACTTCCTGGGCCGCGCCGACGGGCAGGTCAAGATCCGCGGGATCCGCGTCGACCCCGCCGAAGCCGAGGCGGCCCTGCTGGGCCACCCCGAACTGGCCGCCGCGGCGGTGGTGGCGCGGCGGGACGGCCGGGACGCCGACCACCTGGTCGCCTACGTCGTGCCGGTGACTCTGCCAGCCCCGCCGGCTGCCCGGTTGCGGGCGTTCCTGCGCGGCCGCGTGCCGGAACACCTGGTGCCCGCCCGGTTCGTCGAGCTGGCCGAACTGCCGCTGACGATCGGCGGGAAGGTCGACCGGCGCGCGCTGCCCGCCCCCGGAAGCCACCCCGGAGAGGACGTCGCTCCCCGCGACCCGGCGGAAGAACTGGTCGCCGGGATCTGGCGCGAGGTGCTCGGGGTGCCGCGGATCGGCGTCTCGGACGACTTCGTGGAGCTGGGCGGGGACTCGATCCTCGCGATGCGGGTGGCCGGGACGCTCAACCGGCGGCTGGGCACGGCGCTGCCCGCCCAGGCCGTGTTCGAGCACCGGACGGTCGCCGGGCTCGCGGCGGCGATCCCCGCCGCCCACGCCGGGCGCGCCCCGGCGCGGACGGCGCCGGGGACCGCGCTGCCGCTTTCGTCCGGGCAGCAGCGGCTCTGGTTCCTCGACCAGCTCACCCCGGGCGGCGCCGAGTACAACACCAGCGCGGGTTTCCGGCTGCGCGGGCCGCTGTCCCTGGACAAGCTCGGAGCGGCGCTGACCGCGCTGGCCGAGCGTCACGAGTCCCTGCGCACGACGTTCCCCACGGTGGAAGGGCGGGGCGTGCAGGTCGTCGGGCCACCGGTCGCGGTCCGGCCGGACGTCCGCGCGGTGGCCGCGTCCGACGTCGACCGCGAACTGCTCGCCGAGGTCCAGCGGCCCTTCGACCTGGCCCGTGGCCCCCTGTTCCGGGCGACCGTGCTCCGGCTGGGGGAGGACGACCACCTGCTGGTGCTCGTGCTGCACCACATCGTCACCGACGGCTGGTCGATGGGCGTGCTCGCCGGCGAGCTCGGGCTGCTGTACTCCGGCAGGGAGGCCGAGCTGCCGCCGCTGCCGCTGCGCTACGCCGACTTCGCCGCCTGGCAGCGCGACCGGCTCGCCGGTCCGGAGCTGGACGACCGGATCGCCTACTGGGAACGGCAGCTGTCCGGCGTCCCGGCGCTGGAGCTGCCCACCGACCGCCCGCGGCCGGCGGTGCGCGGGACGGCGGGTGCCGCCCACCGCTTCACCGTGCCCGCGGCCGTGACCGCCCGGCTGGCCGAACTCGGCCGGGAGCGCGGCGCCACGCTGTTCATGACCCTGGTCGCGGCGACGCAGGTGCTCTTCGCGCGCTACACCGGCCAGCGGGACATCGCGCTCGGCACGGTCACGGCCGGCCGGTCCTGGGACGAGCTGGCGGACCTCGTCGGGTTCTTCGTCAACACCATCGTGATCCGGTCCCGCCTCGACGGCGAGCCGTCCTTCACGGACTTCCTGGCCGGTGTCCGCTCGACGGTGCTCGACGCGATGGCCCACGACGAAGTGCCGTTCGGCCGCCTGGTGGAGCTGCTCGCGCCGGACCGCGACGCGAGCCGGTCGCCGCTGGTGAACACGATGGTGGCGCTGCAGAACGCGCCGTCGCCGGCACCCGCGATGAGCGGCCTGGCCGTCGAGGAGGTCGACCTGCCCCGGCAGGCGGCGCAGTTCGACCTCACGTGCGAGTTCGAACCGCGGGACGGCGGCCTGCGCACCACCCTCGAATACAGCACCGAGCTGTTCGACGCCGGCACGATCCGGCGGCTGGCCGAGAACCTGCTCGCCCTGCTCACGGGCATCGCCGAAGATCCCGGGCGGCGGCTGTCCCGGCTGCCGTGGCCCGCGCCGGCACAACGGCGCGCGCTCCTGGAAGTGGGACGCGGGACGCCCGAGGGACCACACCGGACCATGCTCGACGTCTTCGCCGAGCGCGTCCGCGAGCGCCCGGACGCGATCGCGGTGACCTGCGCCGGCACGGCTCTGACCTACCGGGAGCTGGACACGCGGGCGAACCGGCTCGCGCACGGCCTGATCGGCCACGGCGCCGGACCGGACGTCCGGATCGGCCTGTGCGTGCCGCGGGGCGTCGACGCGATCGCCGGGATGCTGGCCGTCCTCAAGGCCGGCGCCGCCTACGTCCCGCTCGACCCCCGCTACCCGGACGAGCGGCTGGCGCTGCTGCTGGCGGATTCCGGGGTCTCGACGGTGCTCGCGACGCGGGCGGTGCGCGACCGGGTGCCCCGCGGGGCCCGCGTGCTGGTTCTCGACGACGGCTCGGAGCGCGGCCGGCCCGCCGAGGCCCCGGCACCGCGGGTCCGGCCGGCGAACCTGGCTTGTGTGCTCTACACCTCCGGTTCGTCGGGCCGGCCGAAGGGCGTGCTGATCGAGCACCGCTCGGTGGCCCGGCTGTGCGCCGGCCCGTTCGCCCGGCTGCGCCCGGACGACGTCGCGTCGCAGTACGCGCCGTTGTCGTTCGACGCCTCGACGCTGGAGATCTGGGGCGCGCTGCTGTCCGGCGCCCGGCTGGCGATCGACACCGAAGACGTGCCGTCGGTCGAGGCCCTCGGGACGTTCATCCGCGCCGAGGGTGTCACCTCGCTCTGGCTGACCGCGGGGATGTTCCACGAGGTGGCGGCGGCCGACCCCGGCGTCTTCAAAGGTCTGCGGCGGCTGGTTTCCGGCGGGGACGTCCTGTCGCCGCAGCAGTGCGCCACGGTCCTGCGCCGGTGGCCGGACCTGGAGCTGGTCAACGGCTACGGACCCACCGAAAGCACCACGTTCACCTCGTGTCATCGCGTCCGCGCCGCCGACGACGACGGGCGGCCGGTCCCGATCGGGCGGCCGGTCCCCGGAATCCACTGCCTGGTCCTCGACCGCGACCTCGCGCCGGTGCCGGCCGGGGTCCCCGGCGAGCTGTACATCGGCGGCGGCGTGGCGCGCGGCTACCTCGACCGGCCCGGGCTGACGGCCGACCGGTTCGTGGCCGACCCGTTCGGCCACGGCACCCGGCTCTACCGCACCGGCGACGTCGTGCGCTGGCGCGCTGATGACACTGTGCGCTGGCGCGCAGACGAGTGGGTGCTGGACTTCCTCGGCCGGTCCGACGACCAGGTCAAGATCCGCGGCTTCCGGATCGAGGTGGGCGAGGTCGAGGCGGCGCTGCGGCGGCACCCGGACGTCGGCGAGGCCGTCGTGGTGGTGCGGGAGGACACCCCCGGCCGCAAGCGGCTGGCCGGCTACGTCGTGCCACGCCGCCCGACCGAGGCGAGCGCGCTGCGGGAGTTCCTCGGGAAGAGCCTGCCGGGCCACCTCGTCCCCGGCGCTCTCGTGCTGCTCGACCGGTTCCCGCTGACACCGCAGGGCAAGATCGACCGCCGGGCGCTGCCGGCGCCGCGGCCCGGGGCCGGCCGGGCCCACACCGCGCCGCGCGGAGCGGCCGAAGAGCTGCTGACCCGGGTGTGGGCCGAGGTGCTCGGCGTCGAGCGCGTCGGGGGTGAGGACAACTTCTTCGAGCTCGGCGGGGACTCGATCCTCGGCATCGAGGTCGTGGCGCGCGCTCGGCAGCTCGGGCTGCGCCTGAGCGTCAAGGACATCTTCCTCCGGCAGACCCCGGCCGCGCTGGCCGCGGCCGCCGTGTGGGAGGCACCGGCGGCGCAGGAGGCACCCCGGCCGTCCGGCCCGGTTCCGCTGTCGCCGATCCAGCACTGGTTCTTCGCGACGATCACCGAGCACCCGGCGCACTTCACGCAGTGGGTGTCGGCCGACCTCGTCCCGGACACCGACCCGGTGGCGCTGCGCACCGCGGTCGAGGCGCTGGTCCGCCACCACGACGCCCTCCGGCTGCGCTTCCGGTGCGTCGACGGCCAGTGGCGGCAGGAGTACACGGAAACCGTGCCGGAGGAGGTGTTCCGCACCGGCAGGGTGTCCACAATGGACTTCTTCGAGCTGGACGGCGGTGGCCTGTTCACGGCGGTGCTGGACGGTTCCCGCCTGCTCCTGGCCGCCCACCACCTGGTCGTGGACGGCGTCTCGTGGCGGATCCTCCTGGCGGACCTGCGGACCGCCTACGAGGCCGCCCGCGCCGGCCGGCCGGTGGAGCTGCCGCCCCGGACCACCTCGTTCGGGGACTGGTCGCGCCGGCTGGCCGAGCACGTCGCCTCGGGCGGGTTCGGCGAGCAGCTCGCCCACTGGCGGCGGGCCGCCGACGGCGCCGAAGCGGCACCCGACGGCCGTCCGCTGCCCCCTCGCGAGGTGACCGTCCGGCTCGACGCCGGGCCGACCACGGCGTTGCTGCGGGACGCCCCGGCCGCCTACCGCACCCGGATCGACGACCTGCTGGTGAGCGCGCTCGGACGGGTGCTCGCCCGGTGGAGGGGGCACGACCGCGTCGTCCTCGAGCTGGAAGGCCACGGCCGCGAGGACGTCTTCGGTGACCTGGACCTGTCCCGGACGGTCGGCTGGTTCACCACGCTCTACCCGTGCGCGCTCGACATCCCAGCCGACGGCGGCTGGGGCGCGGTGCTCAAGTCGGTGAAGGAGAACCTGCGCGCGGTGCCGGACCGCGGGCTGGGCTACGGCGCCCTGCGCCACCTCGGGGACGCGGCCCTGCCCGAGCCCCGGCCGGTGGCGGCGTTCAACTACCTGGGCCGGTTCGATCTCGCCGACGGCGAGCCGTACCGCGCGGCGCCGTCCGTGGTCGGCCTGGACCGCGCCGCCCACCCGACCGGCGCCGCCCGGCTGGACGTCACCGCGGCCGTCACCGGCGACGGCGAACTGGAGTTCGAATGGACGTACTCCCCGGGCGCGCACGAGGAGCGGACCGTCGCCGGGCTGGCCGGTGAGGTGCTCGCGGCGCTCGAGGAGATCGTCGCCCACTGCGCGGACCCGGCGGCGGGCGGCGCCACCCCGTCGGACTTCCCGCTCGCCGCGGCGGACCAGGCCGAGCTCGACCGGGTCATCGGCGACGGCAGGCACGTCGAGGACGTCTACCCGCTGACCCCGATGCAGGCGGGCATGCTGTTCCACAGCCTGTCGGAACCGGGCACCTACCTCGAACAGCTCTCCTTCACGCTGAGCGGTTCCGGTGACCCGGCGGCGCTGGAGCGCGCCTGGCGCCGGGCGGTCGCGGAGATCCCGGCGCTGCGCACCGCCGTGCGCTGGACCGGCGTGCGCGAGCCGGTGCAGGTGGTGCACCGCGCCGTGACGCTGCCGGTGACCGTGCACGACTGGCGCTCGCTGCCCGAAGCCGGCCAGGACGCCGCGCTGCGCCGGGTGCTGGCCGCCGACCGCGCGGCGGGGCTGGACCCCGCGGTGCCGCCGCTGATGCGGGTGACGCTGATCCGGCTGGGCGACGCCCGGATCCGGACGGTCTGGACGTTCCACCACGTGATCCTGGACGGCTGGAGCGTGTTCGAGGTGCTCACCGACGTCCTGGCGCACGTGACCGGGGTGCCGGCCCGGCGGCGCCGTCCGTTCGCCGACCACCTGGCGTGGCTGGCCCGGCAGGACGCGGTGGCGGCCGAGGCCCACTGGCGGAAGGTTCTTTCCGGCCTCACGCCCACCCGGCTGCCGTTCGACCGGCCGCCGGGCCGGGCCCACCGGACGCAATCCACGTCCACTGTGGACCGCGAGCTGTCCGCAATGGACTCCGGACGGCTGGCCGCCTTCGCCCGGCGGCACCGGCTGACCGTCAACGCCGTCGTGCAGGGCTCGTGGGCGCGGCTGCTCGCCCGCCACGGCGGCGACCCGGACGTCTGTTTCGGAGCGGTGGTGTCCGGCCGCCCGCCCGAACTGCCCGACGCGGACTCGATCGTCGGCATGTTCGTCAACACCGTGCCGGTCCGCGTCACGGTCACGGAGACCGAAGACCGGCCGGGCTGGTTCCGGCGGCTGCAGGCCGGCCAAGCCGAGGCCCGCCGGTTCGGGCACGTCTCGCTCGCCGCCCTGCGCCGCTGGAGCGGGCTGCCCGCCCAGGTGGCCCTCTTCGACAGCATCGTCGTGTTCGAGAACTACCCGTTCGACCGGGACAGCCTGGCCGCGCGCGGGCTGCACGTGGCGGAGCTGTCCGCGGTCGAGGTCACCAACTACCCGCTGACCCTCGTCGCCCACGGCGGCGCGCGCGAAGACGAACCGCTGACGCTGCGGCTCGGCTACGACCCCGCGTTGTTCGACACCGGCACGGTCGAGGCGCTGGCCGGTGAACTGGCGGACCTGCTGCGGGAACCGGCGCGGGCGGCCGCACCCCCGCGTGACCTGCCGCCCGCGCGGCCCGTTCCGGTGCGCGGTCCGGGAGACCGGGCCTACCTCGCGCCCCGCACCCCGACCGAACGGGCGCTGAGCCGCATCTGGGCCGAGGTGCTCGCGGTGGAGCGGGTCGGCGTCGACGACGACTTCTTCGCGCTCGGCGGCGATTCGCTGCTCTGCCTGCGGGTCACCGCCCGCCTGCGCGCGGACTTCGGCGCCGCGCTGCCGCCGCGGGCGCTGTTCGACAACCCCACGGTCGGGGCGCTGGCCCTGCTGCTGGAGCCCCCCACGCCCGAACCGAAGGACTACGAGCTGTAGGAGGTCGGAGCCGGTGCGCAACGACGACGTGGCGATCATCGGGGTGTCCGCGCTGCTCCCGGGCGCCGACGGGCTGGACGGCGTGCACGAGCTGCTCGCCGAGGGCCGTGACACCGTCCGGCAGCCGGATCCGGAACGGTTGCGGGACAACGGCTTCCCGCCGGACGCCGACTACCTGCCGATGGGCTACCTCGACCGGATCGACCGGTTCGACCACCGGTTCTTCGGGGTGCCGCCGGCCGAAGCGGCATGGATGGACCCGCACCAGCGGCTGATCCTGCAGCTGGCCCACGAGGCCCTCGAGAACGCGTGCTACGCCCCCCAGGCCTTGCGGGGATCGCGCACCGCGGTCGTCCTCGGGGACGCCCGGTCGGACTACGAAGAGCTCTTCGAAGAGGAAGACCCGCAGCAGATCCTGGGCATCCTGGGGGCATCGCTGGCGGCCCGGATCAGCTACCGCTACGACTTCACCGCGCCCGCGCTCGTCCTCGACACCGCGTGCAGCGGCAGCCTGGTCGCCGTCGCCCACGCCGTCTCCTTGCTGCGCGGCGGGGCCGCGGAACTGGCACTGGCGGGCGGCATCAGCGTCCGGCCGCTGCCGATCCGGGAGGCCGGGCACATCCCGGTCCGGGGCGTCGAGTCGCCCGAGGGCCGGTGCCGCCCGTTCGACGAGAAGGCCACCGGCGCGGTCGGCGGCGAAGGCGGCGGGATCGTCGTGCTCAAGCCCCTGCCCGCCGCGCTCGCCGACGGCGACCACGTGCACGCGGTGCTGAAGGGCGTCGCCGTCAACCACAACGGCTACCGGATGGCCAGCATGAGCGCGCCGAGCCGGGAGGGCCAGACCGAGGTGATCACCGCGGCCTGGCGCGACGCCGGCATCGACCCGGCCACGCTCGGGTACGTCGAGTGCCACGGCTCGGCCACGCCGCTCGGCGACGTCGTCGAGGTCGAGGCCCTGCGCCAGGCGTTCCTCGATGCCGGTGTCACCGGCCCGGGCTGCGTGATCGGCTCGATCAAGGGCAACGTCGGGCACCTCGACAACGCCGCCGGGCTGGCCGGGCTGGTCAAGGTGCTGCTCAGCGTGCGGCGCGGCGTCCGGTACCCGACCGCGCACTTCGAAACCCCCAACCCGCTGATCGACTTCAGCGGCCCGGTGCGGGTCAACCCCGCGTTCGGCCCGTGGGACGGCGAAGGGCCGCGGCGCGCGGGCCTGAGCTCGTTCGGGCTGACCGGGACCAACGCGCACGCCGTCGTGGAGGAGCCCCCGCCGGCTCCGGCGCCCGTCGAACCGCCGGGGAGCGACCGGCTGGTGACGGTTTCGGCGAAGTCGGCGTCCGCGCTCGCCCGCTACCGCGACCGGCTCGCCGAGTTCGCCGAAGAGAGCGGGCACGGGGTGCTCGCCATCGGCCACGCGATGAACCGGGGCCGCGACGACCACCCGTTCCGCATCGCCGTGGTCGCCGACGAACCCGGCACCCTCGCCGCGGCGCTGCGGTCGGCCGCCGTCCCGGACGCGCCCGCCGCGGACGACCCGCCGGTGGTGCTGCTCTTCTCCGGCGACGGCGGCGTCGAGCCCGAGGTCTGGCGCGAGCTGTGCGACCGGTGGCCGGTCCTCGGCGACGATCCGCTGCCCGAAGAGCCGGGGCCACGGCTGGTCGCCGTCCACCACGCCCTGTACCGGCTGGCCCGGTCGCTGGGCATTCCCGGCACCCACCTCGTCGGTTCGGGCGCGGGCAACCTGTCGGTGCGGATCGCGCGCGGCGAACTGTCCCTTGTGGACGGGTTGGCGGCCGCGGCGGACCGGCCCGTCGGTCCGGAGCTCGACTCCGGACGGCTGGCCGAGGCGGTGCGCGGGTTCGTCCGCGACGGCGCGGTGCTGGTCGAGCTGGGTACCGGCGGCGTGCTGTCGCGGAGCATGCGCCGCCTGGCGCCCGAGCTCGGCTGCGTCGAGCTGATCGCCGGTGGCGGACGGCGGGCGGTGCTGCGGCAGCTCGCGTCGCTCTACCGGCTCGGCGTCCGGCTCGACTGGGACCGCCACTACGACGGCGTGGCCGTGCCGAGGATCGAGGCGCCGACGTACCCGTTCGAGGGCGTCCGCTGCTGGTGCCGCCCGCCGGGCGCCCCGTCCGTCTCCCGCCGGGCCCGGGTCCCCGAACCGGTGGCCGTGCCGCAGGGGGACACCGAGCGCCGGGTCGCGGAGATCTGGGCGCGCGCGCTGGGCGAAGACGGGCTCGGTCCGGAGTCGGACTACTTCTCCCTCGGTGGGACGTCCATCGCCGCGATCACCGCGCTGCGCACCATGGAACGCGACTTCGGCGTCGGGCTGACGTTCGCCGACCTCTACGCCCACCCGAGCGTGCGGGACTTCGCCGCCCGCATCGAGGCAGCGCGCGCCGAGCGCGGCCCGTCCGCCGAGGTCCCGGCCGTGGCGGTGCTGCCGCGCGGGGGCCCGCTGCCGCTGTCGTTCGGCCAGGAACAGCTGTGGTACCTGGACCGGCTGAACCCCGGCACCGCGCTCTACAACATCCCCCACGACCTGCGGTTGTCCGGCCCGCTCGACGAGGCCGCGCTGGCGGGCGCGGTGGACGACCTGGTCGCCCGGCACGAGATTCTGCGCACCTGCATCCCCAGCGACGACGGCGTGCCGTTCGTCCGGCTCGTCGAGACCCCGCCCCGGCTCGTCGTGCGCGACCTGAGCACGCTGCCCGAACCCGCCCGGCACGAGGCGGCGCACGAGCTGATCGAGCTGGAGGCCGTCCGACCGTTCGACCTGGCCGCCGGGCCGCTGATGCGCGTCACCCTGCTGCGCCTGGCCGAGGACGACCACGTCCTGGTGTGGACCTACCACCACATCGTCTTCGACGGCTGGTCGCCGACGGTGTTCTTCCGCGACTTCTCCGAGCTGTACCGGGCGCGGTTGGCCGCCCGCGAGCCGGAGCTGCCCGAGCTGCCGTTCCAGTACGCCGACTTCGCGGCCTGGCAACGGGAGCGGCTGACCGGCGAGACGCTGGAGCGCGGCCTGGAGTTCTGGCGCGCCGAGCTGGCCGGCCCGCCGGTCGCGGAACTGCCGCTGGACCGGCCCCGCCCGGCGGTCCAGACCTTCGAGGGCGACCTGGTGGAGTTCACCGTGGACGCGGCGGCCGCCGAGGCCGCCCGCCGGTTCAGCCGCGAGCACGGCGTGACGACGTTCGTCACGATGCTCGCGCTGGTCGACGCCCTCCTGCACCGCTGGGCCGGGCTCACCGACGTCGTCGTCGGGGTGGGCACCTCGGGCCGGACGCACCCGGCGACGCACGACCTCATCGGGTACTTCAACAACCTGCCGCCGTTCCGCACGCGCGTCGACGGGTCTCTGTCGTTCACCGACCTGGTCCGGCGCTGCGCGGACACCGTCGCGAAGGTGCTCGACCACGAGGAGATCCCGCTGGAAAAGATCGTCTCGGCGGTGTGCGGGCCGCGCGAGCCCGGCCGCCAGCCGCTGTTCGACGTGGCCTACACCTACCAGAACGTCCTGCAGGACACCGCGGAGCTCGGCGGCCTCGGCTGCTCGCAGTACTCCGGCAGCGGCCGGATCGCCGGGATCGCACCGGGCACCGCGAAGTTCGACCTGACCGTCGGCGTGGTCGACCAGCAGGACGGGCCGATGGACGGGTACTTCGAATACGCGACGGCGCTCTTCGACCGGGAGACGGCGGAGGCGCTCGCCCGCCTGCTGCCGGGCCTGCTCGACGTCCTGCTGCGCGAACCGGACGTCCCGCTCAGCGCCGTCGCGGCCCTCGACGGCGAGCCGCGCCCCGCCACCACCCATCGGAGCAGTGAGCCCACCATGACCGAACATTCCTTTGTGGACAGTGAGACGCTCGGCCACGCCGAACGGGTCCTCACCACGCTCTGCGCGGACCTGCTGACCGACCACCCGGTGTCGCCGAAGGACAACTTCTTCGACCTCGGGGGCGATTCGGTCCTCGGCGTCCGGGTCGCCGCGCGGGCGGCGAAGGAAGGCGTCCACTTCACCCCGCAGCAGCTGCTGCAGTGCCGCACCCTCGGCGAACTGGCGCGGGCGGCGGTCGTCGACGGCCCGGCCGCGGTGCCGGTGCCGACGGCGGTCTCGGCGGTGCCGGCGGTGCCGGAGCCGGCCCGGGCGATCCCGCCGACCCCGATCATGCACAGCTTCCTGCACCGGCTGCCGGACGAGGCCGGGGACTTCGTCGACGTGCACACGGTGGAAACCACGCCCGAGGTCGGCGCGGCCGCGATCCGGACGGCGGTCGGGCACCTCCTGGCGATGCACGAACCCCTGCGCTACCGGTTGCGGCGCAACGCACTGGGCACCCGGCTCGAGGTCGGGACCATGACCGTGGCGGACGTGTTCGACGCCGTGGTCCTCCCGCCGCTGAGCGACGACGAGGAGCTCGCCATCGTCTTGGACGACTGCCAGGCGATGAAGGCGGAGATGGACCCCGCGCGCGGGCCGCTGTTCCGCGTCCGCCACTACGACCGCGGCCGCGCCCGCGGCGGCCTGCTCGTGTTGCTGGTCAACCACTTCGTCTTCGACAACATGTCCACTGTGGTCGTCCTGGACGACCTCGACGTGCTGCTCGGCGACCTCACGGCGGGCCGGACCCCGGACCCGGCGCCCCGGCCACCGCGGTGGCGCGAGTGGGCCGAGCACCTGCGGGCCATGGCGACCTCCGACGAGCTCGCGGCGGAGCTGACCTACTGGACGGCGACCCTGCGGGCCGGCGCGGACGCCGGGACGATCGGCAGCCCGCCCGGCGACGACATCACCAGCCGGACACTGGAGCACCCGGAGCTCGCGCGGGTGCTGTCCGCCGGGGCCGCGCACGGCCGCGAGGCGGCGCTGTGCGCGGTGGCGTGCGGCCTCGCCCGCTGGCAGGACACGCCGAGCGCGTTCATGATGACGGAGGGGGAGTCGACCCCCAACCCGTTCCGGCTGGCCGGCCGCGGCCCGTCGGTGGGCTGGTTCACCACCCTGCACCCGCTGGTCCTGCCGGTCGAACGGGGGACCACGGCCCGGGACTGCCTGCCGGAGATCGCCGACCGCATCCGGTCCGTGCCGAACGACGGCGTCGGCTACGGGATGCTGCGTCACCTCTCGCCGGACTCGCCCGGAACCGCCCGGCTGCGCGCACTGGGTGAACCGGAGGTCCTCGTGCTCCACGGGCCGAGCGACGCCCGCGCGTTCGACTCCGGCGTCCGCCTGCTGCGGACCCGCTGGGACCTGTCGCTGAGCCTCAAACGCGCGGTCGCGTCGTGGTTCCCGCTGGTCGTGACAACCGCGGTGCGCGAAGGCGCGCTGCGGCTGGCGGTGGCCGGTGGCGTCGGCCAGGACCGGATGGACGCCCTCGCCGACGAGATCATGGGCGCCTTCGAGGAGCTTTCCCCTGCGGCGATCACGTGATCGCCCTCGCCGCGTCGGCGTGGTACCTGCCGGAAACGTCCCTGGCCGTCTCGGAGCTGCCCTCGCTGTCCGATGCCGAACGCGCCACTTGCGACGCGCTGGGCATCGACCGCGTGCCCGCCGACGACACGCTCACCGCGGCCGACCTGGCCGCAAGGGCGGGCCGGCGCGCGCTCGCCACCGCCGGCCTCGACGCCCGCGACGTCGACGTCGTCCTGACGGTGGAGCCCCGGGCGCCGCAGACGCTGGTCAGCTCGGAAGCGACCCGGCTGCAGGAGATGCTGGGCGCCGGGCGGGCGATGGCGTTTTCGGTCGGCGGCCTCGGCTGCGCGTCGCTCACCCCGGCCCTGCTCGCCGCGAGCGGGCTGCTGCGCGCCGACCCGGACCTGGCGAACGTGCTGGTACTGCACGGAAGCAAGCCGGCGACCCCGGGCCGCTACCGCCATCCCGTCACGGTCAACGGCGACAGCGGAGGCGCGCTGCTGCTGGGCCGCAGCGGCCCGGTCCGGATCCGGGACATCCTGTTGGAGACGAACGGCGCGTACGCGGACCTGTTCCACGTCGAGTACCGCGACGAGCCGTTCCCGCGCTGGCGGGAGGAATGCACCGACCAGGCGGCGTACTCGTTCCGGCTGGCGGTGGAGACGCGCAACCGGCTGCGGTCCCTGGTGACCCGCCTCCTGGACCGCAACGGCCTCGCCCCGGCCGACATCACGTGCTACCTCACGCAGAACCTGTCGACGGCCGCGTTCCGAAACTGGTCGGAAGCGATCGGCGCCCCGATTTCCCCGGTGTGCCCGGAGAATCTGGCGCGCTATGGCCACCTCGGCCCGAACGACGTGTTCTTCAACCTGTCGAGTGTGTGTGAGAAGGGCCAGTTCACCGACGGCGACCGCGCGGTCCTGCTCAACATCAGCCCGGCCGCGGCCTGGAGCGCGCTGCTGGTGACCACCGGTGGCGGCACGGACTCGGCCCGCGAACTGTGATCCCGGGTCAGGAGCCGGCGCCGGATCGCCGGGTAGGCCGGGTTGAGGACCTGGAACCCGCGGTCGAGGCGGAAGCCGTCGACGACGTCGGTGCGCACGCGGCCGCCGACGTCGTCGGACGCTTCCAGCACCGCGCACGGCACGCCGGCCCGGTGCAGCGTCACCGCGGCGGCGAGGCCGGCGAGGCCCGCGCCGGCGATGACGACGTCCGTTTCGTGGTGCCCCATCAGCGGCGGCCCGCGGCCAGGCGGTTCAGCAGGCCGATCCGGCCCCGGTTGGGCACCGAGCGCACCGGGTGCCCGGCGAGTCCCCAGCCCGCGAGGAGCCTGTTCGCGGCGGCCCAGCCGGTGGTGGCCGCGCGTTCCATCAGCGCGACCGGAAGGTCGATCCGCACGCCGTCGCCGGCCAGCGCCAGCGCCGGGTCCGGCGTTTCGACCGTCGGGCGGCGCGCGAAGTCGCCCAACCCGAAGAGCGGGCAGTCCTCGCGCCACAGCGAAATCGAGCCGATGACGCGCGCGTCGAGGGTCTCGGGGTAGATCTCGTGGAGCCGTTCGTCCAGGGCCTTCCCGAGGTGCTCTCCGGTCGTGGCCGCATAGGCGTGCAACTCTACCACCGACCCGCCGGTGCGGGCGGCCCACCGCCGTGCCTCGCCCTCGTAGCGGTCGAGCACGCTGATGTTGTCCAGCGGCGGCACGCTCCCGGTGCCCAGGAACGGCGGCCGGGCGGCGGCGACGGGCCGGTCGAGCCAGAGCCGGCGGACGAGGAACGGCGGTGCCGTGCGCAATCCCGTGACGGCAGCTCGCCACGACGAAGTGCCGACCGTGGGAGACGCGGCGACGATCTCGCGCAGCCCGGGCACGTCGCAGGCGAGCACGACGGCGTCGAACTGCGCGGTCCCGTCCGCGGTCGTGACCGCGAAGCCGTCGGGAGTGCGTTCGAGCGACGCCACCGCGGTGCCGGTCCGGATGCTCACCCGGCGATCGCCGAGGTAGCCGGCCAGCGGGTCCCACAGCGCCTGGGGGAACGGCTCGGTGGGCACGTCGAACACGAGACCTTCGCTGGAGCCCAGGAAGTACAGGTGGAACATGGTCGCCAGCTCCGCCGCGGACAGCTCGCGGGGATCGGCGAAGAAGCTCCGGGAGAAGACCTCGAACGCCAGGTGCTTCGCGGCTTCCGGGAAGTTGATCGCTTCGAGGAAGCTCGCCGCGTCGATGGCGTCGAGCCGGTGGTAGGTCTCCGGGACGCTCACCGTCGCCAGCGGCAGCGCGCCCCGGCCGTTGATGCGCACCAGGTCCCGCGGGGTGAAGGTCGGGCTGCGCCAGGCGAACGCGAGCGCGTTCCACGGCGGGGTCCGGGGGAGACCGGCGAAGGTGTCCGTGCGCCCCTGGGCGTCCAGCAGCGGGTAGTCGGCCAGCGGCGTCAGCCGGTCCAGCCGGGGATCGGTGCGCGTGAGCAGCGACCGCAAGTTGTAGTACTGGCGGAAGAAGGCGTGGAAGCCCCGGCTCATCGTGACCGCGGTGCCGTCCGGCAGCCGGTCGGCCCAGCCGCCGACCCGTCCGCCGAGGTGGTCCTCCCGCTCGAACAGCGTCACGGTGACCCCGCGCTCGGCCAGCCCGGTCGCCGCGGTCAGGCCCGCGATGCCCCCGCCGACGACCGCCACGGCCGGGCGCCTGCCGAGCAGCCCGGCGTCGGCCAGGCCCGCGGGGGCCGGCCGCGTCACCATCCGGGGGTCGGTGCCGAGAGGGAGGGTCACGGTTCCTCCTGCGGGTTCGTGCCGACGACAGTGTGGACGATGCCCTGCTGCCAGCCGGGCATCGAGGCGGTCCGGACGTCGGTGAACCCGGCGTCGGAGAGCCGGCGGCACAGTGCGCCGAGCCCGTCGAACTCCAGCACGCTGCGGCGCAGGTGGCGGTACAGCGTCGCGTCGCCGGTGGTGGCCTTGCCGAGCGGAATGATCACGCCCGCGCACACGGCGTTCCACACCCACCGGGCGCGCCGCGAGTCGCGCACGGAGTATTCGTGGACCGCGATGCGCCCGCCGGGGCGCAGCAACCCGCGCAGCCGCCGCAGCTGCCGGGTCGGCTCGGTCAGGTTGCGCAGCAGGTACGCCGCGAGGATCGCGTCGAAGGGCCCGTGGATGCCGCTCAGTTCTTCGACGGGCGTGTGCACGAATTCGACGCCGTCCGGCCAGTCTTTCGCGCGGGCCCGCGCGAGCATCTCCGCCGAGGCGTCGAAGGCGATGATCCGCGCCCCGGGGGCGACGGACAGCAACGCGGCCGTCGACGCGCCGGTGCCGCAGCCGGCGTCGAGCAGCCGCAGGCCCGGCACGCCCGCGGGCAGTCGCAGCCGGCGCGCCGAAAGGCGGAGGTGCTCGTGGTAGCCGGGGTTCGCGCCGACCAACCGGTCGTACCACCGCGCTTCGGCGTCGAAGGCCGACGGGACGCTGCCGCGGGGCAGGCCGTCCTTCCCCATCGCGCTCATGATCGCTCCTCACGGGGCGAGACCCGTTGCCATCCCAGCAGCACGGCCGTCACCAGGGCGAAGCCGAAGAGGAAGTCCTCGACCGGGATGTCCCACGGGAAGCGCCAGTTCGTGATGTGCGCCGGGGAGTAGCGGACGACCGGGTCGGAAAGCTTGGTCAGCCGGCCGTCGACCGGGATCTGGAAGGCGGTCACGATGACGATCGTGACCCAGTAGCCGGGACGGCGGAACAAACCCGTGCGCAGCAGGCAGACCTCGGCGAGGACGACCGCGGCCACCGCGGCGGCCGCGGGCACGGTGTAACCCCACGGGATCACCGGCGGGCCTCCTGCCGGACGCGCCGCCGGAGCACCGCGAGGGTCAGCTCGACGATCTCGAAGGTCAGCACGCCGCAGATCGGGATCACCACGAAGAACAGGACCTCCTCGAGCGGCACGGCGAAGGGGGCGCGGATCCCGGTGACGCGGCCGGGCGCGTAGTCCCAGACCCCGCCGGCGATCGCCAGCGCGTCCCAGCCGAGGAACACCAGCGCGACCGGCAGCACCGCGCGGGCCAGCCGCCGCGGCTGCCGGTAGACCCGCGCACCGGCGAACTCCAGCGGCAGCGTGACGAGGACGCAAGCGGCCAGCACGACGAGGTATTCCGCCTTGCCCACGTCAGCCCACCGCCACCGGAAGCGCGGGAGCCGGGTGCCGCCGCCGGGCCCACTGGGTCCGGGCGAGCGCCCCGCACGCAACCGCCAGCCGCCGCCCTCGGGACACCGTGGCGCGCCCGGCGAAGACGTCGTGACCGGCGTCTTCGATGCGGTCGAGGATCTGCCCGTACAAGACCGCCGCCGTGGCCACGCACGGGCGGGAAACCGGGTGCAGCATCGCGATCCCGGGCCGGGCCTCGGCGTACACCTCCCGGGTCACGGCGACCTGGTGCCGGATCGCGGCCCGGACCGGCTGGTCGGCCCGCCCGTGCCGGGCACACCACGCCAGCCGGTCGCGGTCGACGCCGTGCGCGGCCAGCTCGTCGGCAGGCAGGTAGACGCGCCCGCGGACGAGGTCCTCGGCGACGTCACGCAGGAAGTTGGTCAGCTGGAACGCTTTGCCGAGCGCGGCGGCCCTCGGTTCGGCCTCGTCGCGGGGCGCGACGGTGCCGAGCACCGGCAGCACCTGCAGCCCGATCACCTCGGCCGAGCCGTGCACGTAGGTGTCGAGGTCGGCGCGGGTGGCGTAGCCGGTGACGGTGAGGTCCATCCGCATCGACGTGAAGAAGGCCCGGAAGTACGCCTCCGGCAACGCGTACCGGGCCGCCGTGTCGATCACGGCGGTCAGCAGCGGGTCGTCGCTCGCGCGCGCGTCGAGGTCGGTGAGGAAACGTGTCTCGACGTCGTGGAGGCGCTGGGCGAGCGATTCGGGTGTGGCGTCGGCGTCCGGCTCGTCGACGATGTCGTCGAGCCACCGGGCGAAACCGTAGAGCGCGTGGATCGCCGGCCGCTGCGCCGGGGTCAGCATCCGCGTCGCCAGGAAGTACGTCCGGCCGTGCCGCGCGTTGAGCTCGCGGCACCACGTGTACGCCGAGCGCAGGCCCGGTTCGCGGATGCCGGCGGCGTCGAGTTCGCGGCGGGTCATCGGGACACTCCGGTGATGCGGTCGGCGGCGAGCCTGCCGGAAATCAGCACGGTCGGCACGCCGACGCCCGGCACCGTCGCACCGCCGGCCAGGACGACGTTGTCCGTGCCGCGCGGGAGGTTCCGCGGGCGGAACGGTCCGGTTTGGACGAACGAGTGCGCGTAGCTGAACGGCGTCCCGGCGACCAGGCCGCGGGCCGCCCATTCGGCCGGGCCGATCACGTGCGTGAACTCCGGCTCGAAGCCGGGCAGGAGCCGGTCACGGGCCACGGCGAGCACCTCCTCGGCGTACGGGCCGGCGGACCGGTCCGCCGGGCCGCGGTCGAGGTTGGGCACGGGAGCGAGCACGGAGTAGAGCTGACGCCCCGGCGGCGCGAGCCCGGGATCGGTCGCGGTCGGCCGCGTGACGAGCAGCGACGGATCGCTCATCCGCCGCCCCTGAGTGATCAGCTCGTCGAACGTGGACCGCCAGCCGTGCCCGAAGGAGATCGTGTGGTGCGCGACCGCCGCGGGCCCGCCGCGGCCACCGGCGTGCACGACGAGCGCCGACGGCGCGGCCCGGAGCGGCACTGGGCGACGCGGGCGCCGCCTGAGCAGCCGGTAGCTCTCCGGAAGTTCGGTGGTGAGGACGACGGCGTCGCACGGGTAGCGCGCCCCGGAGGCGGTCCGGACGGCGGTGACGCGGGCGCCGCGGCGTTCCAGGGCGTGCACGGCGTCGCCGTAGCCGAACTTCACGCCCGCTCCGGCCGCGACGCGTTCCAGCGCGCGCGGCAGGGCCGCGATGCCACCGGCCGGGAAGTACACGCCGCCGACGGTGTCCATGTACGAGATGACCGCGTACAGGGCCAGCGCCCGCATCGGGGACTCGCCCGCGTAGAGCGCCTGGAACGTGAACACCCGTTTCAGCCGCTCGTCGGCCAGGAACCGCCCGACCTTGCCGTCCAGCCGCCGGAACCCGCCCAGGGCCACCAGCCGGGCCAGCTCCGGCCGGAGCATGCCGAGCGGGGAGTCGATGTTCGCGTCGACGAACCGGCCGAACTCGGCGTGGTAGAGCTTCGTGAGCCAGTCGCGCAGCCGCGTGTAGCCCGCGGCCTCGGCCGGGCCGGCGAATTCGCGGACCGCGTCGGTCATCGCGTCCGCGTCGGTGTGCACGGGCAGCGTGCTGCCATCGGCGAACTGCGCGACGTACGCCGGATCGAGCCGTGTCAGTGGTAGTTCCGCGGTGAGTTCGGCGCCCACCGCGGCGAAGGTGTCGCGCAGGATCGACGGCATGGTCAGCACGGTCGGGCCGGTGTCGAGCAGGTAGCCGTCGCGCTCGACGCGCCCCGCGCGGCCACCCGGGCCCGGGTCGCGTTCGAGGACGGTGACCTCCCGGCCGCGCCCGGCGAGGTGCACTGCCGCGGCGAGGCCGGCGAGGCCCGCACCCACGACGACGACGCGGTCCGACGGCCCGGGCACGGTCTTCATCGGTCGCGCTCGGTGCACCGGGCCGCGAGTGCGGCGAGCAGGTCGGCGGCGTGCCGGGGGACCACCGCCGGGTCGATCGCGGCGAGGGCCTTGCCCGCCCGCTCGGCGATCAGCTCGCCCATGCGGTCCCGCGCGCCGGTCGCCACGATCAGGTCCTGCCACCGCGCGACGGCTTCGTCGTCGACGGTGGCGAGTTCGAGCAGCTCGGCCAGCTCGGCCTGCTGACGGCGGCCGGCCATCGCGGCGGCGAGCACGACCACGCTGGACGCCTTGCGGTCACGCAGGTCCTGTCCGGCGGGCTTGCCCGTGACGGCCGGATCGCCGAACGCGCCCAGCAGGTCGTCGCGGAACTGGAACGCTTCGCCCAGCAGGCCGCCGAACTCGGCCAGCCCGGCCAGCAGCTCCGGGCCACAGCCGGCCAGCGCCGCCCCGAACTCCAGCGGCCGCCGGACCGTGTAGTTGCCGGACTTGCGGCGCAGGACGTCCAGCAGGGTGTCCCAGCTGGGCAGGGCGCGCGCGTCGTTGACCAGGTCGGCGAGCTGGCCGGCGGCCAGCTCCGCCCGCATCAGGTCGTAGTGCCGCCAGCCCCGCGCCAGCTGCGCAGCGGCCAGCCCGCTTTCGCGCAGCATCTGCTCCGACCACACCAGGAACAGATCCCCGAACAGGATCGCCGCCGACTCGCCGAACCGGGACGCCGGCCCGGCCCAGCCCTGCTCCTCGTGCCACCGGGCGAACCGGACGTGCAGGGCCGGGCGGCCCCGCCGCAGCGGCGAGCCGTCCATGACGTCGTCCTGGACCAGGGCGAAGCAGTGCAGCAGTTCCAGTGCGGCCGCCGCGCGGACCGCCGCCGGGGACTCCGGCTGCCCGCACCGCCACCCGACGTACGCGAAAAGGGGGCGGAGACACTTTCCGCCCGCGACGAACTCGGGGAGCGCGGTTTCCGCGAGCGCGCCTTCGCTGCGCCCGGAAAAGTGCTCGGCCGCCCGCGCGCTCACGAACTCGTGCGCCTCGGCCAGGCAGCGGCGGCCCGTGGTGTCCAGCCACCCGGCGGCCGCCTCGTCCACGGCGGCGGACCCCGCCGTCATGATCGCTGTCATCCGTCGCCCTCCAGGTCTTCGGCTCTTCGATGCGCAACCGTTTCACATGTGGTGTAGCTTGTCCACTTGAATGGGTGAGTATGGGACATAGCCCCGATATTTCGATGGACGAAGTGTGTCCTGCGAGCAAGATGGAGCGAAAGTGAATCGGAGTGGACCCGCTGCATTCGCCCGTCCTCCCGCCCTCCTCGCCTGGCTCTGCGCCGCGGCCACCGTGTTCTGCCAGATCCGCTACTCGGTCACCGACCCCGGTGGCCGCACGCCGCTGACCGTCCTCACCGTGCTCAGCTTCGCCGCCGCGTCGCTCGCCGACGCGTGGTCCCGGTCCGGCGCCCGCGCGGCGGTCACGCTGGTCGTCGTGGCCGGTGGTGGCGGGCTGCTGGCCGAGGTGACGGGCCTGCACACCGGGTTTCCCTTCGGGAAGTACGAATACACGGACGATCTCGGCTGGCCGGTCGCGGGCGTTCCGGGAGTCGTCCCGCTTGCCTGGCTGATGATGGCGTGGCCCGCATTGCTCGCCGGGCGCGCGCTGGCCGTCAAGCCGGCCGGAGTGGTCGCGGTGGCGGCGTGCGCATTGGCGGCGTGGGACGTGTTCCTCGATCCCCAGATGGTGGACGCGGGGTACTGGACCTGGTCTTCGCCCGAGCCGTCCGTGCCGCTGGTGGCCGGGATCCCGGCCACGAACTTCGCGGGCTGGCTCCTGGTCGCCGTCCTGATCCAGGCCGGGTTGCACCGGCTGGTGCCCCGGCCGGCCGACCCGATCCCGGGCCCGGCGGGCGGCCCGGCACCCGCGTTGTACGTCTGGACGTGGTTTTCGTCGGTGTGGGCGCATTTCGCGTTCTTCGGCAGACCGTGGGTGGCCCTCGCCGGCGGGGTGCTCATGGGCGCGGTGGCGCTGCCGTTCGCGATCCGGCTGGGAAGGAGCTTGCGATGGGCTCGCGTTTCCGCGTGATCGTGCGCGCCGGCGCACTGGCCGCGGTCCTCGGAGCCGCGCACGCGGCGTACAACGCGCGAGTCGTCCGCGCGCCGCGCGAGGGGCCGGCCCGGTGCCGGGAACCGGTGTCGATCCTGCTGCCCCTGCGCGACGAGGCCGCCCGGGTCGCCCCGGCCCTGCGTGCCCTGCTGGCCCAGCGCGGCCTCGACGACGCCGAGATCCTGGTGCTGGACGACTGTTCCGCCGATCACACGGCGGACGTCGTCCGCCAGGTCGCCGGCCCCGATCCGCGCGTCACGCTGCTGACCGGCGCCGAGCCGCCACCGGGGCTGCTCGGCAAGCCCCACGCGTGTCACCAGCTGGCCCGGCGGGCGCGGGGGAGCGTCCTGGTCTGCGTCGACGCGGACGTCGTGCTCGCCCCGGACGCCGTCGCGGCCGCGGTTTCGCTGCTGCGCACCGCCGGGCTCGACGCGGTTTCGCCGTTCCCGCGCCAGCGCGCGGACGGCCTGGGCGCCCGGTTGGTGCAGCCGCTGCTGCAGTGGTCGTGGCTCGTGCTCCTGCCGCTGCGGCTCGCCGAGACCTCACCGCGGCCGTCGCTCGCCGCCGCCAACGGACAGTTCTTCGTCATCGACGCCGCGATGCTGCGCGCGTGCGGCGGGTTCGCCGCGGTCGCCGGCGAGGTGCTCGACGACATCGCCCTGATGCGCGCGGTGAAGCGGGCCGGCGGCCGCGGGGTCGTCGCGGACGGCAGCCGGATCGCGGAGTGCCACATGTACGCCACCTGGGCGCAGCTGCGGGACGGCTACACGAAGTCGCTCTGGTCGGCCACCGGGTCGCCGCTCGGCGCGTCGGCGATCGCGTCGCTGCTCCTCGTCGTGTGGGTGCTCCCCGCGGTGGCGGCGCTGGGCGGCTCGCGGGCCGGTCTGCTCGGGTACGCGGCCGGCGTCGCCGGGCGCGTCGTGGCGGCCCGCCGCACCGGGAGCCGGGTGTGGCCGGACAGCCTCGCCCACCCCGTCTCGGTCCTGGCGCTGGCCGGGCTCATCGGCCGGTCGTGGCGGGCCCGGTACGCGGGCAGGCTGGCCTGGAAGGGCCGCCCGCTGCCGCGCCCGGGGACAGCATGAGCGACGTCGTGGTGGTCGGCGGCGGCATGGGCGGGCTCGCCGCCGCGGCCCGGCTCGCCGCGGCCGGGCACCGGGTGACCGTGCTGGAACGAGCGCCGGAGTGCGGGGGCAAGCTCGGCTCGTACCGCCGCGACGGCTTCACCTTCGACACCGGTCCTTCGCTGCTCACCCTGCCTTCGGTCTACCGCGAGCTCTTCGCGGCTACCGGGGCCGATCTGGACCAGCTGGTCGACATCGTCCCGGTCGACCCGGCCTGCCGGTACCGGTTCGCCGACGGCACCGAACTGGCCGTCCCGCGCGAGCGCGCGGCTGTGCCCGGCGCGCTCGAAGCGGCTTTCGGCGGCGGCGCGGGCGAAGAATGGCGCGGGCTGATGCGCCAAGCGGAGCAGCTCTGGGGACTCGTCGGCGAGCCGGTGCTGCGGCGCCCGCTGAACGGCACCCGCGACCTGCTCCGGCACGCCAGGGGCGTCCGGGACCTGGTCGCCATCGCGCCGTGGCGCACACTGCGCGGCCTCGGGCGCCGCCGGCTCACCGACCCGCGGGCCCGGATGCTGCTGGACCGCTACGCCACCTACACCGGGTCCGACCCGCGACGGCTGCCCGCGGTGCTCAGCGTCGTCCCGTTCGTGGAGCAGGAGTTCGGCGCCTGGCACGTCCGCGGCGGGCTGCGCCGGCTCGCGGACGCCCTGGTGGGCCGGCTCGCCGCGCTGGGCGCCGACGTCCGGACGGGCGCGGAGGTCGTCGCGATCGAAACCGCCGCCGACGGCGTCCGCGGGGTGCGGCTCGCGGACGGGGAACGGCTCGCCGCCTCGGTCGTCGTGGCCAACGCGGATGCCGCGCACGTCCACGGCGACCTGCTCGACGACGCCCGGGTCCGCCGGCCGCGGCGAACCCAGCCGTCCTCGGCCGGGTTCGTGCTGCTGCTCGCCCTGCGCGGCACGACACCGGACCGAGCCCACCACCGCGTGCTCTTCCCGGCGGACTACGACGCGGAGTTCGACGCGATCTTCGGCCGGGTCCGGCGTCCCGTCGCCGATCCTGCCGTCTACGTCTGCGCGCCCGACGACCCGCAGCTGCACCCGCCGGGCTGCGAATCCTGGTTCGTCCTCGTGAACGCGCCGCGGCACGACCCGGCCTCCGGCGTCGACTGGACCACGCCCGGGCTCGCCACGCGGTACGCCGACCGGGTGCTCGACGTGCTGGCCGCCCGCGGCCTGGACGTCCGGGATCGCTTGCTGTGGCGGGAGATCCGGACTCCGGCCGATCTCGAGCGCGACACCGGCGCGCCGGGCGGCGCGATCTACGGCTCGTCGTCGAACGGGCCCCGCGCGGCGCTGCTGCGCCCGGCGAACGCCGGCCCGGTGCCCGGCCTGTACCTCGCCGGGGGCTCGGCCCACCCCGGCGGCGGCCTGCCGCTGGTGGCCATGTCAGCCGAGATCGTGGCGGGGCTGGTCGGACCGGCCCGCCGCCCGCGCGACGGCCACCGAGAGATGGGCCAGCCCGATGAGTGACAGCCCGGTCCCGAGCACCGCGCAGGTCGTGCCCCACGGCCAGCCCGTCCCCGGCGTGCCGCCCGGCGCCAGCGCGGACCCGGTGACGGCGACCGCGGCGACGACCAGCCGCGTCGGCCGTTCGGCGACGGTGATCGCCCCGGCGCCCCGCATCCCCGCGGCCTGGGCACGGGCCCGGACGTACTCGTGCAGCAGGAGCAGGACGGCGAGGGCCGCGCACCACCCGAGGGGCGCCCCGAGGACCAGGAGCACGGCCACGAAGCAGAGTTCGGTGAGCCGGTCGGCGGCCGCGTCGAGGACCGCCCCCAGCGGCCGGGCGCGCCCGGTGCGCAACGCGACCGCGCCGTCCAGGCCGTCGAAGACCCCGGTCGCCACGATCGCCGCGAGCGCGAGCCAGCGCGCCGGGCCGCCCAGTGCGGTCAGCCAGACCGCGGCCACCGCGCTCAGCACCCCGCACCCGGTGAGCACGTCGGGGGGCACGCCGAGCACTGGACGGGCCAGCAGGTGGATCGCCCGCAGCCAGCCGACGGCGAGCGCGCTGCCGGACACGTCGTGCTCGTGCACGCGTGACCACCCGGCGACGCCGTCGTCCTCTTGCGCGGGCGTGGCGACGTGAACGCCCGGCAGGTGGCCCGCCGGGCAGGTGTGGTCCTGCGGGACGCCGGCCGGGAGCTGCGCGGCCGGGACCTGTCGCTGTGGGCCGCCGGGGTCACGTTCTTCGCCGTGCTCGCCGTCGTCCCGCTGGCGCTGGTCGCCTTGCGGGGCGCGGCGGTCCTGGGATCGCCCGGGTTCGTCGGCCACGGCGTCGCGCGCTGGGCGGACGCGCTCCCCGGCGACCACGGGCCGGGCCCGGCGCTCGAGGCGCTGACCCGGGCCGCGCTCGGCTCCCCGTGGACGGCGCTGGCGGTCACCCTGCTGCCCGCCACCTTCTACGGGGAAGGCCTGCTGCGCGGCCTGGTCCAGGTCGCCGGGCGGCCGGCAGGCGCCCTCGTCGGCTGGCGAGGGCGCCTGATGTTCGTGCCCGTCCTCGTCCTCAGCCCGACCCTGGCGATCGTTCCCCTCGTCACCGCCGACACCGTGGCGGGCCTGTACGCGCGCGGCGGCTGGCCGGCGTTTTGGGGCATCGCGCTGTCGTTCCACGTCGACTGGCTGCTCATCACGGTGGTGACCGCGATCGTGTTCGCCGGCAGCGCTCCGCCCGGCGTGCGCCGCGGGCCACTGGTGGCCGGCGCGCCGGCCGTGGCCGCGGTGCTCGCGGGGTTCTTCCACGGGTTTCTCCTGTTCCTGGCCATCCCGCTGGACTGGAGCGCGCCGTTCGGTGGCCTCGCGGTGGTCGGCGCCGTGTCGGCGTTGCTGCTGTGGCTCTACCTGCTCCACGTGCTGCTCCTGCTCGGCTACCGGGTGACGCTCAGCGCCGAGCGCACGCGGCTCGGCTGCGCTCCGCCCGACGATCGTTGCACAAGCGTTTCAATTCGGCCACCATGGGCGCCGGGAGTATCCGGGCGCCGTCGGATGCCGTATCCGTAGAAGCGGACACGCCGCTCGTGTGGAAACGTGGTGCCGATGGACGTCGACGAGGTGCAGGGCCGGGAGCGTCCCCGGGCGGAAGGCTCGTGGACGCCCGGCAAGGTCGCCGAGCTGCTGGGCGTCTCCCCGGTGACGCTGCGCACCTGGGCCGCGCGCTACCGCGTCGGCCCGTCGCTGCGGGACGACGGCAGGCACCGGCGCTACTCCGACGCGGATGTCCGCCGCCTGCGGCACATGCAGCGGCTCATCGACCGGGGCGTGCGCGCCCGCGAGGCCGCCGCGGCCGCGTTCTCGGGCACCGGCGACGACGTCCCCGAAGTGTCTTCCGCGCGGCGCGCCGAGGAGCTCGAGCGGGCGGCGGAGGAGCTGGACTACGGATCGCTGGCTGCCCTGCTGGACGAAACGCTCGCCGTGCTCGGGCCCGCCGGAGCGTGGACCGAGGTGCTCGTTCCTGTCCTGCGTCACTTCGGCGACCGCTGGTTGCGCGGCGATGTCTGCTTCGCGTCCGAGTGGGCGTTGGCCGGCGAGATCTCGCTCGCCCTGCGGCGGTGCGGCGCCCGGTTCGCGACCGCCCCGCCCGGCCGCGGGGTGCTGCTGGCGTGCTGCCCCGGCGAACGCCACAGCCTGCCGATGGAGGTGCTGTGCGCCGCGCTGGCGGAGGCCGGGATCCCGGCCGTCCACCTGGGACAGATGGTGCCCGCCGAGACGACGATCGCCGGCGCGGCCCAGCTCGGCCCGGCGGTGGTGTTCCTGTGGTCGATGTCCGCCGCCACCGCCGACGACGTGCTCGGCCGCCGGCTGCGGCGCCGCGGGTTCGACGTCGTCATGGCGGGGCCGGGCTGGGAAAGCCTCGCCGGAGGGGACGGCGTCCCCTGGGTCGACGACCTGCCCGCGGCGCTCGAACTGGCCGCCGGACGCCTGAAGGCGTGAACCGGCGCTCAATGCCCGGGGAAGCGTTGCGGAACCGCTCCACATGCCTGAAGATGGGGCGGTGGACCTCAAGCGGCAGCTGATCGAGCGTTGGCCGGCGCGGTGGCCGGTGCGGCCGTTCCGCGAGCCGGCCTGGGCCCGGCAGGAACCCACCTACGCCGAGTGCAGCCCCACCCTGATCGAAGCGGCGGTCAAACGGGCAGGCTCACGCCCCTCGGGCAACTGGTTCGTCTTCGCGGCCGCCCGGGAGATCCGCGCCGATCGGCCGACCGGCGTGCGGGTGGCCGGCCGCGAACTGGTCGCCTGGCGCGGACCCGGCGGTGAGCTGCTGGTCGGCCCGGGCGCCTGCCCGCACCTCGGCGCGCCGCTGGACCAGGCACGCGTGCACTGCGGCGAGCTGGTCTGCCGGTGGCACGGCCTGCGCGTCGGCGGCGACCGTCCCGGGTGGACGGCGCTGCCGTCGTACGACGACGGGGTGCTGGCGTGGGTCCGCCTCGACGGGCCCGGCGGCGAACCGCCGGCCGAACGCCCGGCGGTGCCGGCCCGCCCGGGCGGCACCACCGTCGACGCGGTCGCGACGCTCGCCGGTGTCTGCGAGCCCGAAGACGTCGTCGCCAACCGGCTCGACCCGTGGCACGGCGCCTGGTTCCACCCGTACTCGTTCGCCCGCCTGCGGGTGCTCTCCGCGCCGCGGGGCATCGACGTCGCGGAAGCCGACGACCGGTTCGTCGTCGAGGTGACGTTCCGGCTCGCGGGAAAGCTCGGCGTGCCGGTGGTCGCCGAGTTCGGCTGTCCCGGGCCGCGCACGGTGCTGATGACCATTGTGGACGGTGAAGGCACCGGCAGCGTGGTGGAGACCCACGCGACCCCGCTCGGCCCGGGCGTCGACGGCCGCCCGCGCACGGCGGTGATCGAGGCGACGATCGCCGCGTCCGGGCGGCCGGGGTTCGCCACGGCCGCCCGGCTCGCGCCGGTCCTGCGCCCGCTGATGCGCCGCGCCGCGGCCCGCCTCTGGCGGGACGACCTCGCGTACGCCGAGCGCCGCTATGCGCTGCGCACGGGCCACCCCTGACAGCTCGGCCCCGCGGGTGCGATCCGCTCAGCGCGTGGCTTCCAGCCCTTCGTAGGCGGCCATCACGATGCCGAGGCCACGGTCGTCGCCCAGCGGCCCTTGCTCGACCATCTGGTTCATCACGTAGGCCACCGTCAGGCGCTCGTCGAGGTCGGCCGTGACGATCGAACCGCCCCAGCCACCCCACGAACAGGTCCGGCCCTGCACGGCGTAGCCCATGCCGTACCGGATCCGCGCGCCCAGGACCTCGTCCTCGCCGCGGAACTGCTCTTCCAGCGCCCGCTCGCAGCCGGCCTGGGAGAGCAGCCGCACTCCTCCCGCCTGCCCGCTACCGGCGAGGACCGACTGCACCGCCGCGACCGACCGCGCGTTGCCGAATCCGTTCGCCGACGGGACTTCCGCCCGCCGCCAGCCCTCGGTGTTCGCGATTTCGGGGGAGAGCGGCGGGTTTCCCGGGCCCCGCGCCACGATCTCCGGCGCGCGGGTCGCGGACGGGACGACCGGGGCGACCCGGTGGTCGTGCTCGGCGGGCAGCCCGATGTGGAAGTCCGCGCCCAGCGGCCCGGCGACTTCTTCGGCGAAGAAGGCGGCCAGACCGCGGCCGGTGATCCGGTGGACGACCTCGCCGATCAGGTACCCCTGGGTGACCGCGTGGTAGCCGCCCACCACGCCCGGCTCCGAGCTCGGCGCCTGTTCGGCCAGCAGCCTCGTCACGGCCGGCCAGTCGTAAAGCTGCTCCGGCCGCAGCGGCTCCTGCCACGTCGCCAGACCCGACGTATGGCCGAGCACGTGCCTCACCAGCACCTTTTCCTTGCCCGCGGCCGCGAACTCCGGCCAGTACCGCGCCACCGGCGCGTCCAGGTCGAGCTCGCCGCGGTCGGCGAGGATCAGCGCGCACAGCGCGGTCATCGTCTTCGTGGTCGAGAAGACACAGGTGATCGTGTCCCGCTCCCACGGCCGGGTGCGGTCGGTGTCGGCGTACCCGCCCCAGAGGTCGACCACCGGCTCGCCGTCGAGGTGGACGGCGACCGACGCTCCGACGTCCTGGCCGTCCAGGGACGCCTCCAGTGCCGTGCGCACCGCTTCGAACCGTTCGTCACAGGTACCCCGGGTCTGGGCCATGGGCGGTACCTAACCGGAATTCCCCGCGCGGGCCAACAGGTTTATTACGCCCGCGCCCGGCGAGCCGGCTCAGGTGGCCCGGGACGGCGGCCGCGCACCGGGCTCACCGATTCCAGCGCGGCACCCAGCCGCAGCACGGTCGCCTCGTCGTACCAGCGGGAAACGAGCTGGACACCGATCGGCAGGCCGCCGCCGTCGGCACCGAACGGCAACGACAGGGCCGGCAGCCCGGTCAGGTTGAACGGGACGGTGGCGCGCATGATCCCGCGCGCCGGCACGGTCACGCCGTCGACCGGGAACTTCGAGCGGGCGTGCGGCGGTGCGGGGATCGGGCAGACCGGGCACAGCAGGGCGTCGAAACGCTCGAAGTACCCGGCGAAGAGCGAACTCAGGGCCTCGACCTGCCGCTGCGCGGCGAGGTAGTCGGCCAGGGTGACGTCCGCGGCGGCCAGCGTCCGCTGGATGACCGGGTGCAGCTCCGCTTCGCGGCCGTCGGCGACCTCGCGGAAGAACGGGACGACCTCGGCGGTGAACAGCACCGCGCTCAGCAGGGTCGCGTCGACCGCGGCCAGTTCGTCCAGCGGCGCGGGCTCGACCACGCAGCCCAGCTCGCGCAACGCCTCGGCGGCCGCGGCCACGGTGGCCGTCACCTCGGGGTCGACCGGGCCGAACGCGGGCTCGGCCGCCCAGCCGATCCGCAGCCCGCCCGGCCCGCCCCGCGGGACATCGTGCGGTGGCGAGTGCCGGACGTACCCGTCGGCGCCGTCGGGGCCGGCGAGGATCCGGAACGCCGTCGCGATGTCCCGGACACTGCGGGCCATCGGCCCGACGTGCCAGTAGCGACGCGGGACCTCGGGCCAGTGGCCGGTGACCGGGATCCGGCCGCGGGTCGCCTTCAACGCGACGATGCCGGTGTCGTGAGCCGGTCCGCGCACGGAGATGGCCACGTCACTGCCCAGCCCGAGCGGGGACATCCCGGTGGCGATCGCGGCCGACTCGCCGCCGCTGGAGCCGCCGGGCGTCCGCTCGGCGTCCCAGGGGTTGCGGGTCGTGCCCACGAGCAGGTTGGCCGTCTCGGTCCAGTAGGAGAACTCCGGCAGGTTCGTCTTGGCCAGCGGGATCGCGCCGGCCGCCCGCAACCGGGCCACCGCGGTCGCGTCGGCCGTGGCGACGCGGTCCCGGAACAGCGCCGAGCCGCGGGTGGTCACCACCCCGGCCACGTCGAGGGAATCCTTGACGGTGAACGGAACCCCGTGGAACGCGCCCGCCGCCCGGCCGTCCGCGACCGCTTCGTCGGCGGCGCGCGCGGCTTCCAGCGACTGCTCGGCCGCCACCGTCACCATGGCGTTGACGTCCGGGTTCACCGCCTCGATGCGCTTCAGGTGCGCTTGCACCACCTCGGCCGCGGACACGTGACGGCCGCGGATCAGCTCCGCCAGCCCGGTCGCGTCCGAGTCGGCGATATCCTGGTCCAGCACGTGTTCTCCGTCCGTCATCGGCGCAGGGCCCGGTCCCAGTAGCCGGTCACGGTGTGGCGCAGCTGCCCGGTGTCGACGCTCTGCGGGTCGAGCAGCCGCTGCAGGGCGATGCCGCGGAGCTGCCCGACAACGGCGACTGCCGTCTGGGCGGGGCTGACGGCGGGGTCGACGATACCGTCCGCGATCCCGGCTTCGACGTCGTCACTGAGGTCGGCGCGGAAGGCGGCGTCCCGCTCGCGGAAGATCGCGGCCAGCTCCGGCTGGGTGGCGGCCTCCGCCCACAGCAGCAGGAAAGCCTGGTTGAACACGCCGATCCGGGCGAGTTCGCCGAGGTAGCCGTCGATCAGCCGCAGCAGGCGGTCGAGGCCGGGTGGCAGATCTTCGAGGCCGGGGACGAACCCCGCCTGCGTGGCGCGGGCGAGCCGTTCGACCAGCGCCTGCTTGGCGCCGAAGTGGTGGGTGACGATGCCCCGGCTGTAGCCGGCGCGTTCCCCGACGTTGGCGAGCGTCAGCGCGCGCACGCCCTGTTCGACGACCAGTTCGGCGGCGGCGGTCAGCAACGCGGACTCGGCCTGGTCACGGCGTTCCTGCTGGGTGCGTCGTGCGGTGGTCATGAGCCGAGCCTAGCAAAAGTAACTTGCGTGTCGTCCAACAAGTATGTGTAAGGTGGTGAAGACAGCGACGATCCATGGAGGTACCGATGATCGAAATCGACGACCGCGCCCTCGACACCCTGCTCGACGGCGACCCGGGTGGCCCGGTGGTGATGCTCAACCTGCTGCGGTTCCGGCCCGACGGCCGCGAGAGCTACCGGCGGTACGCCGAAGCCCTCGCGCCGCTCAACGCCCGGTACGGCCTGCAGGTGGAGTACCTGGGCGAGGGCGGTGCGGCGCTGGTCGCCGAGGAGGGCCAGGCCTGGGACATGGTGGTGCTGGTCCGCTATCCGGACCGGCGGGCGTTCGCGGACATGATCCGCGACCCGGACTACCAGGCCGTCACGCACCTGCGCACCGAAGCGCTGGTGGAGTCGGTCCTGCAGCCGACCACACCCGGCGGGCTCTGATGCCCGCGGTCTTCGTCCACGGCAACCCCGAGACGGCGGCGGTCTGGGAGCCGCTGCTAGCCGAGCTGGCCGCCGTCCGGTCCGACGTGGTCTGCCTGTCCCCGCCGGGTTTCGGCGCGCCCTTGCCCGCCGGGTTCGGCGCGACCCACGCGGACTACCGGGACTGGCTCGTGGCGGAGCTGACCGCGTTCGGCGAGCCGGTGGACCTGGTGGGCCACGACGTCGGGGGCGGGCACGTGCTGAACGTGGTGCTGAGCCGCCCGGAGCTGGTCCGCAGCTGGGTCAGCGACGTGCTCGGGATCTACGACCCGGAGTACGAGTGGCACGAGCTGGCCCGCCGCTGGCAGACCCCGGGCGCCGGCGAAGCCGATCTCGCGGCCCGGTTCGGCGGGACGGCCGAGGAGCGCGCGGCGGTCCTCGTGGAGCGGGGGATGGGCCGCCAGGTCGCGGCGCGCGTCGCGGCGGGCCAGGACGAGGCGATGGGCCGGGCGGTCCTCGCCCTGTACCGATCGGCGGCCGAAGCGGGCACCCCCGGCCTGGGCTTCGCACTGGAGCGTGCGGCGGCCCGCCCGGGACTGGCCGTCCTCGCCACGGCGGACCACGTCACCGGCACCGAAGAGCAACGCCGCCGCGCCGCTGCCCGCGCGGGCGCCCGGGTCGCCGTCCTCGACGGGCTCGGTCACTGGTGGATGACCGACGACCCGGCCCGCGGCGCGGCGGCGCTGGCGTCCTTCTGGGCGACGCTGCCCTGAGCGGGTCACCGGGCGGTGCAGGCCAGCCCTTCCAGCGGATGGGGGTCGCCGCTCACCGTGGCACCCCAGGTCGTCGTCGCGCCGGCGGCCAGTGTCCCGTTGTACGTCTGGTTGGCCGCCCGCACCTGGTGGCCCGTCTGGGCCGGCACCGCGTTCCAGGTGTTGATCAGCTGCTGGCTGCCCGCGAACGTGAACGTGGTCGTCCAGCCGGTCAGCGCGGCCGAACCGGTGTTCCGCACGGTGAACTCCAGCTGGTGGCCCCCGCTCCAGGTGGTGGTGACCGCGGCGGTCACCGTGCACGACACGCCGGCCGGCGTGCTCGTGGTGGTGGTCGGCGTGGTGGGTGACGTGGTCGTGGTGGGTGTCGTCGGTGTGGTGGTGGGGGTCGAGGTCGGCGTGGGGGTGCCGGGTTCGGTCGTGTAGGCGGTGCCGGTGTAGGCGGCCGCGCACCCCGACAGGCACTGGTCCGGCAGGGAGAAGCGGTAGACGCGGCCGCCGTTTACGAGCGCATCGCTCGCGTCCCGGACCCGGATCGCGTACGCCGTGCCCGCCGTGGCGGTCGGGCCGATCAGGAAAGCCTGCCCCATGTCGCTGTCCGGCTGCGCCTGCTGCCAGGTGCCGTCCGCGCCGAGGTACTCCACGCCGTGGACGCCGTTGGGCAGGTGCGACACGGCGACGGCGGTCCAGTACCGCTGCGAGCCCTGGAGGAAGCCCAGCTTGAGGTCGCCGGTGTAGTTCGGGGGCGCCACGTACGACCACGAGATCCGCCGGTTGTTCCAGTGCGCGGGGTTCATGTCGCCGACGGGGACGCCGTTCTTCACGAACCGGTTGAGCGACGCCGTGGAGAGGTCGAGGTGGCCGGGATCGTCGCGGCACCAGGCGTTCGCGTCACCGCAGCTGTCGGCGACGACCATGGTCAGCTGGGCGCCGGCGTAGCTGTCGGACACCCAGGAACCGTTGCGGCAGAACGGTTGTCCCGGCGCGCCGTCGTTGACGCCGGTGCAGTAGTCGCCGATCGTGACCTGCACGAACCGCCCGCAGTTGCGGCCGTTGTCCCACAGGCCGATCTTGGCGGCCTGGGACGGCGGCAGGGGCCGCGGGTAGAAGGAGTAGTCGCCGGGGGTGTTGTAGACGTTGAGGGCCACGAAATCCGGGGCGTCGAGCACTTCCTGCGGCAGCCCGCAGCCGCCGTAGGGGGCACCGAGGGCGTCGAAGTGGGTGGCGTTGCCGGTCACCGGGCTCGACGGCGCGGCGCCCGAACTCCATGGCCACAAAAGGGAAACACCGAGCACGAGCGCGGCGACCGCGGCGAGGACGGCCGGTCGCCCGGCGATCCGGCGGGAGGCGGATCCCATGGACTCTCCTTCCGCTTTCGACGGGCGCACCCCGGCGGACGCCGTCGTCTGGAAGCGCTCCCAGATTCCTCCCCGCCGCGGCGGTTGTCAATCACCAACGAGTCGCGTGGTCCCCATCACACACGCGGGCTGTCACAGGGTTCGCGGAGCCGGTGTCTTGGGGGCGTCGAACCCGATGACAGAGTGAGGACGAAGCCATGGAACCCCGAATGGACCTGTTCACCACCGAGACCGGCGCCCGGCTCGGCAAGCGGTTCGCGAACCTCGGGCAGGTGATCACGCGGTCGCCGCTGCCGAAGTCCACGCAGGAACTGGTCAGCCTGCGGGCCAGCCAGATCAACGGGTGCGGCTGGTGCATCGACATGCACACCAAGGACGCGGCGGCGGCCGGGGAGACGGCCGTCCGGCTCGCCCTGGTCGCCGCGTGGCGCGAGTCGACCGTGTTCACCGCCGCCGAGCAGGCCGCGCTCGCGCTGGCCGAGGAGGGCACGCGCCTCGCGGACGCCCACGAGGGCGTTTCGGACGCGACCTGGGCCCGGGTGCGCGAGCACTACGACGACGAACAGGTCGCCGCGCTGGTGGCGCTGGTCGCGCTGATCAACGCGGCCAACCGGCTCGCGGTGATCATGCACCAGAAGGGCGGGTCCTACGAACCCGGGATGTTCGCCGCCTTCGCCGAACAGGCGTGAGCGCCCGGCTCAGTTCCCGCGGTTGACCGAGCTGATGGTGTCCTGAAGCCGTTGCCGCGTGGGCGAAAGCGCGTCACGCGGTGCCGGCTCGGAGGGCGCGGCCGGTTCGCCGGCCGGGCCCTCCACCGGGAAGACCTTGTTCTCCCCGGGCAGCGGGACGCCGGGGCAGATGGTGGCCGCGGGGCGCGTGGCCCCGAGGAAGAACGTGTTCACCAGATCGTCCACACAGGAATTGCCGCTGACGGCGTACTGGCCGTGGAACGGCGAATCCGCCACCGAGATCATCGGGACCCCGGCCGCCCTCGCCGCCGTCTCGGCCTGTTCGTAGCCGGTCTGCGGATCGAACTCGCCCTGGACGACGAGGACGTTCTTCGCGGCGCGCGGCGGCAGGGCCGGCAGCTCGTGGCGGGGGAGGTCGGACCAGAAGCCGCACGGCTCGCTGAGGCCGTACGCCCAGCCGAACAGCGGGTAGGCCGGTCCCTGCAGGTCGCTGAGCAGCTTGTACCAGGTCGACGCCCGGGCAGGCTGGTCGCCGCACGCCACCGCGAACCGGGTGCCGGGCACGTCGGCGTAGTCGGGCTCCAGTTCCGCCGCCGCCGCCACGTCGGCGGCGGTCAGCTTCTCCGCGGGGCGGCCGAAGACCGCGCGCGAGACGCGGTCGAGGTCGTCCTTCAGGGCGGCCGGTGGCGGCTTGGCGGTGCCGTCGAGCGCGGCCGCGCCCTTGGTGAGGACCAGCGCGCCGGCCAGCCACTGCCTGCTGCTGCCGTTGCCGACGAAGAGGTGGTCGAAGACGTCGGGCGGCACGCCCTTGCCCTTGAAGAAGGTGCGCAGCCGCTCCCACTTGACCCGGACCTCCGCGGCGGTCCGGCCCAGCTGGTCCGGGAAGCGGCGGGCCAGCCACGGCGCGTAGACGCGGTCGAACTGGCGCTGGTCGATCTTCGGGAACGCTTCGAACGCGGCTTGCAGGCGACCTTCGAAGTTGACGCTGGAGTCGAGCACCATCTTGCCGGCGTGCTCGGGGAACAGCGACGCGTACTTCGCGCCGAGCCAGGTGCCGTAGGAGTACCCGAGGTAGTTCAGCTTCTCGTCACCCAGCAGCGCGCGGATCAGGTCCATGTCGTGCGTGGTCTGCCAGGTGGTGATGTAGGGCGCGAGCGCGTCGCTCTGGCACGCCTCGGCCAGGACCTGCGGCGTGCGCTGGTGCAGCGCGATGCTGCGGGCCGAGCGGTCGCGGGCGTCGAGGCCGTCGTCGTCGGGCAGCCGCCCGACCGGCACCCGGCAGACGAACCCCGCGTCCGTGCCGCCGTCCTGGCCGGTGCCACGGGGGTCCATGCCGACGAAGTCGTAGTGCTCGCGCACCGGCGGCTCCAGCCCGGCCAGCGCGCCGGCGAGCGAGGTGCCCTGGCCGCCCGGGCCGCCGGGGTTGACCAGGATCGCGCCCCGCCGGTCCCCGGTGGCCGCGACGCGGCTGATCGCCACCTGCAGCTCGGGGCCGGCGGCCGGGGCCGCCCAGTCCCGCGGGACGGTGATCCGCGCGCACTCCGCGGACGGCGAGGAGTCCCGCTGCTTGAACGGACACGCGCCCCAGGAGACCTTCTGCGCCAGGTACGGCGCGAGCGGATCGGGCGTGGTCGCGGCGGCGGGCGCCGTGGCCGCCACCAGGACCGACACGGCCACCGCCAGCCCAGTTCGGGACGTTCGCACCGCAGTTTTCCTTCCTCGCGCACCGGCCGGGAAGATCAAATCACGGCCGGTGGGCGAGGGGCAGCGCGAAACCGCGGCTCGCCGGGGTGTTCCTTCGATCCGGTGAATCAGTCGGCGCCGCTCAGGTGCGGTACGGGCCGTGGTTCCCCAGATCGGGGCTCACCTGCGGGTGCGGGCCGGGCTGTCCCGGCACCGGCTCGACGACGACCTCGGCGGCGGACCGCTCGCTTTCGCGCTCCTGGAAGCGCGTTTCGACGATCTCGTCCTGACGGCGGCGGGCGAGCACGGCCAGCGTGAGCACGTGCGCCACGGCCATCAGCAGGAGGAAGACGCCGAGCCTGCCCACCAGGGCGGCCGTCGAGCCCGACCACCCGGGGCCGACCACCGAGAGCAGGGCCAGGACGCCGAACGAGACGAGGTGGAAGACGGTCACCACCATCCACGCCATCGACCCGGACCCCTCGCCGCCGTCGGGCCCGCTCAGGTAGCGGCGGCCGCCCCGGTAGAGGACCTGGCCGTCGGCCACCACGAAGACCAGTCCGATGATCAGGAACCCGGTGAGGTCGTTGTCGGGCATCGTCTCCTCCTCGTTTCGGGCGGAGTACCCGGTCCGGACGGCCGCGGGCGCCGGTTCACCGGAACGAGCGACCGGTCGGCCCGCTCACACCGGGGAATCAAACCCGGCCGCCGGACGCTTGAGGTGGCGTGAAGAAGATTGGCTTCCTCTCGTTCGGCCACTGGTCGGCGAGCGCGCACTCCGAGACCCGGTCGGCCGCGGACTTCCTGCACCAGTCGATCGACCTGGCCGTCGCCGCCGAGGAGCTCGGCGTGGACGGCGCGTACTTCCGCGTGCACCACTTCGCGCGGCAGGCAGGCAGCCCGTTCCCGCTGCTCTCGGCGATCGGCGCGAGGACCTCGAAGATCGAGATCGGCACCGGCGTGATCGACATGCGCTACGAGAACCCGCTGTACATGGTCGAAAACGCGGGCGCCGCCGACCTCATCTCGGGCGGCAGGCTCCAGCTCGGCATCAGCCGGGGATCCCCCGAGCAGGTGATCGACGGCTGGCGCTACTTCGGGTACGCCCCCGGCGACGGCGAGACGGACGCCGACATGGCCCGGCAGCACACCGAGGTGTTCCTCAAGCTGCTCGAAGGCGAGGGCTTCGCGCAGCCGAACCCGCGGCCGATGTTCGCCAACCCGCCGGGGCTGCTGCGGCTCGAGCCGCACTCCGAGGGCCTGCGCGACCGCATCTGGTGGGGTTCCGGCTCGAACGCGACCAGCGTCTGGGCCGCGAAGCTGGGCATGAACCTGCAGAGCTCGACGCTCAAGGACGACGAGACGGGCGAGCCGCTGCACGTCCAGCAGCGCAAGCAGATCGAGGCCTACCGCGAGGCCTGGACGGAAGCCGGCCACGAGCGGGAGCCGCGGGTTTCGGTCAGCCGCAGCATCTTCGCGCTGACCAACGACCTGGACCGCGCGTACTTCGGCCGGGACCGCAACTCGCGCGACCAGGTCGGCATGATCGACGAGAACACCCGGGCGATCTTCGGTCGCTCGTACGCCGCGGAGCCCGACGAGCTGGTGCGGGAGCTCAAGGAGGACGAAGCCGTCCAGGCCGCGGACACCCTGCTGCTGACCATCCCGAACCAGCTCGGCGTCGACTACAACGTCCACGTGCTGGAGAGCATCCTCACCCACGTGGCACCGGAGCTGGGCTGGCGCTGAGGGACGGCGGCCCGGTGGCGGCCGGGCCGCTCCGAGGTCAGCCGTGGGAAACGTTCAGGCCGTAGAACGCGACCCGCGCGCCCTTCGTCGTGCTGCTCGAAGAGGACTGGTTGTACGAGCCGGCCTTGAAGTACTGCTTGTACGCCTTGAACGACGACGGGATGGCGTAGTGCGTGGTGCTGCCGTTGACCGTGAGGTCGATGGTGTTGCCACCGGAGATGCCGATCGTGTAGGTCCACGTCTTGCCGACCGAGACGTGGCCGACGGTGTGTGACGTCTGGCCGCCGCCGGGGGAGTTCTCGGTGCCCAGCACGATGTCGCCGCTCGCCCGGTAGTACAGCTCCAGCAGCGGTTTCGTCGACGAGCCGCCGGTGCCGAGGTGCACCTGGCCGACGCACACGTTCGACGTCACCGAGACCACGCGCAGGGTCGCGCTCAGCTTGTGCGACCCGCTCAGCGACCAGTTCGCGGCCGAGCCGTCGCGGTTCATCTCGCGCAGCTCCGACCGCGCGTAGTTCGAATTCGGCGTCGTGACGCCCTTCTCCGGCGCCCAGAAGGTCATCGCGCCGTCACGGGTGTCGGTGTAGAAGTAGCTGTCCTGGAAGCCGTTCGGGCCCTGCAGCCGGGACGACGAGATGGTCGTCGGACTGCCCGGCGAGCCGACCGGCTCCTGCAGCTGCCAGATCGAGAGGTCGAAGTTGCCGCCCGGCGCCACGAACGGGCCCGGCCGATCGCGAAGATCGGCCGGGCCCGTCCGCGGTGGATCAGGCGAGGTCGAAGCGGTCCAGCTCCATGACCTTCGTCCAGGCCGCGACGAAGTCGCCGACGAACTTCTCGCGGGCGTCTTCGGCGGCGTAGACCTCCGAGAGGGCGCGCAGCTGCGAGTTCGAGCCGAAGACGAGGTCGACCGCGGTGGCGGTCCACTTCAGCTCGTCGGTCGAGACGTCGCGGATCTCGTAGACGTTCTCCTCGGACTCCGACATCTTCCACCGGGTGCCCGGCGCGAGCAGGTTGGCGAAGAAGTCGTTGGTGAGCAAGCCCGGGCGGTCCGTGAGGACGCCGTGCCGGGCGCCGCCGGCGTTGGCCCCGAGGGAGCGCAGGCCGCCGACCAGGACGGTCATCTCCGGCGCGGTCAGGTCGAGCATGTAGGCGCGCTCGACGAGCAGCGTCTCCGGCTGCAGCTTCTCACCGGAGCGCAGGTAGTTGCGGAAGCCGTCCGCGCGCGGCTCGAGGACCTTGAACGAGTCGGTGTCGGTCTGCTCCTGCGAGGCGTCGGTGCGGCCCGGGTGGAACGGCACGGTCGTCTCGACGCCGGCGTCGCGCGCCGCCTTCTCGACGGCGGCCGAGCCGGCGAGCACGATGAGGTCGGCCAGCGAGATCTGCGCGCCGCCCGCCTCGTTGAACTCCCGCTGGATGCCCTCGAGGACCTCCAGGACCTTGCCGAGCTGCTCGGGCTGGTTGACCTCCCAGCTGCGCTGCGGCTCCAGCCGGATCCGGGCGCCGTTCGCGCCACCGCGCTTGTCGGTGGAGCGGAAGCTCGCGGCCGACGCCCACGCCGTGGAAACCAGTTCCGCGGTGCTGAGCCCCGAGTCGAGCACCTTCGCCTTGAGGGCCGTGATGTCGGCGTCGCCCACGAGGTCGCCCTCGGCGGCGGGCACCGGGTCCTGCCACAGCTGCGGCTCGGCGACCCACGGGCCGAGGAAGCGGCTGACCGGGCCCATGTCACGGTGCAGCAGCTTGTACCAGGCCTTGGCGAAGGCCAGTGCGAACTCGTCCGGGTTCTCCAGGAACCGGCGCGAGATCGGGCCGTAGACCGGGTCGAAGCGCAGCGACAGGTCCGTCGTGAGCATCGTCGGCTTGTGCTTCTTGTTCGGGTCGTACGGGTCCGGGATGATCTCCGGGGCGTCCTTGGCGACGTACTGCTTGCCGCCGCCGGGGCTCGTGGTGAGCTCCCACTCGAAGCCGAAGAGGATCTCGAAGAAGCGGTTGCTCCACTGGGTCGGCTTGTCGGTCCAGGTGACCTCGAGACCGCTGGTGATCGCGTCCGCGCCCTTGCCGGTGCCGTGGGTGCTCAGCCAGCCGAGGCCCTGCGACTCCAGCGGGGCGCCCTCGGGCTCCGGGCCGACGTGGTCGTCGGCGACGGCGGCGCCGTGGGTCTTGCCGAAGGTGTGGCCGCCGGCGATGAGGGCGACGGTCTCCTCGTCGTTCATCGCCATCCGGGCGAAGGTCTCGCGGATGAAGTGGGCCGCCGCCTCGAAGTCCGCGCTGCCGCGGGGACCCTCGGGGTTGACGTAGATGAGGCCCATCTCGGTCGCGCCGACCTCGGGTGCCATCTCGGACTCGCTGACGTAGCGCTCGTCGCCCAGCCAGTCGTCCTCCGGGCCCCAGATGACCTCCTCGGGCTCCCAGACGTCTTCGCGGCCGAAGCCGAAGCCGAAGGTCTTGAAGCCCATCGACTCCAGGGCGACGTTGCCGGCGAGCACGAGCAGGTCGGCCCACGAGACCTTCTGGCCGTACTTCTGCTTGACCGGCCACAGCAGACGCCGCGCCTTGTCCAGGTTGGCGTTGTCCGGCCAGCTGTTGAGCGGCGCGAAGCGCTGGTTGCCGTCACCGGCGCCACCGCGGCCGTCGTGGATGCGGTAGGTGCCCGCCGCGTGCCAGCTCAGGCGGATCATCAGGCCGCCGTAGTGCCCGAAGTCGGCGGGCCACCAGTCCTGCGAGGTGGTGAGCACCTCGGTGATGTCCCGCTTGAGGGCCTCGACGTCGAGCTTCGCGAACTCCTTGGCGTAGCTGAAGTTCTCGCCGAGCGGGTTGCCCTTGGACGAGTGGGCGTGCAGCACGGACAGGTCGAGCTGGTTGGGCCACCAGTCCTTGTTCGTGCGCGGACGGCCCCCCGTCTTCGGCGTCGGGGAGTCGATCGCCGGGTTTTCGCTCTCGCTGCCGTGCGAGGTCACCGAGTCGTGTGCGACCGGGCAGCCGGCCGCCGCCTTCTTGTCCACGCCCTGCGCGCTGGAGGGGTTGTCCTGGGTGGAGCTCATTTACTTCCTTCCGGGAGCGGCGAATCATTTCGGGGGCGTTCGGCCGCGCAGTCGGGGCAGGTGCCCCAGTAGACGACCTCCGCCTGGTCGATCACGAAACCGTGGTCGTCCGCGGCGGTGAGACAGGGGGTGTGGCCGACGGCGCAGTCGACATCGGCTATCGCCCCGCACGAGCGGCACACGACGTGGTGGTGGTTGTCACCCACCCGTGACTCGTAGCGGGCGTTCGCGCCTGCCGGCTGGATGCGGCGCACCAGCCCGGTGTCGGTGAGGGCCCGCAACACGTCGTAGATCGTCTGGTGCGACACCGTCGGGTGCTCGGCCCGTACCAGGTCGATCACCGTTTCGGTGTCGACGTGGGGATGGTCGCGCAGTGCGGACAGCACGGCCAGCCGGGGCCGCGTGACCCGCAGCGAGACCGCCCGCAACTGCGCTTCGAAGTCTGACATCACCGGTGACCCTAGGACGTTTTCTGGAATGGGTCAAGTTATCGGGAGAGGCGTGTCGGCCATCCGGGGTTCACGCTGAGTCAGCGGTCTGGCTAGGCTCCCGGGCATGCCGGACACGCAGTACGAAGACCTCCTCCGCCACGTCCTCGACACGGGCGCCCGCAAGGGCGACCGTACCGGCACGGGCACGCGGTCGATCTTCGGGCACCAGCTGCGGTACCGCCTGTCCGAGGGCTTCCCGCTGATCACCACGAAGAAGGTCCACTTCCGGTCCATCGCCTACGAGCTGCTGTGGTTCCTGCGCGGCGAGGCGAACGTGAAGTGGCTTCAGGAGCACGGCGTCACGATCTGGGACGAGTGGGCGGCCGGCGACGGTGATCTGGGCCCTGTCTACGGCGTGCAGTGGCGCTCGTGGCCGACCCCGGGCGGCGGGCACGTCGACCAGATCGCCGAGGTGCTGCGCACGCTGCGTGAGGACCCCGACTCGCGGCGGATCATCGTGTCCGCGTGGAACGTCGCCGACATCCCGCGGATGGCGCTGCCGCCGTGCCACGCGTTCTTCCAGTTCTACGTCGCCGACGGCGAGCTGTCCTGCCAGCTGTACCAGCGCAGCGCGGACCTGTTCCTCGGCGTGCCGTTCAACATCGCGAGCTACGCGCTGCTGACGCACATGATCGCCGCCCAGGTGGGCCTCGGCGTCGGTGACTTCGTCTGGACGGGCGGCGACTGCCACGTCTACGACAACCACGTCGACCAGGTCCGGACGCAGCTTGCCCGCGAGGCGCGGCCGTTCCCCGCGCTGAGCATGAAGCCGGCGGACAGCCTGTTCGACTACACCTACGAGCACTTCGCGCTCGACGGGTACGACCCGCACCCGGGCATCAAAGCCCCGGTGGCGGTGTGATCGGGCTCGTCTGGGCCCAGGCGGCGAACGGCGTCATCGGCCGCGACGGCGAGCTGCCGTGGCACCTGCCGGAGGATCTGCGGCACTTTCGCGCGGTGACGGCGGGGACGGCGGTGCTGATGGGCCGCCGGACGTGGGAGTCGCTGCCGCCGCGGTTCCGGCCGTTGCCGGGGCGGCGCAACGTGGTGCTTTCGCGCACGCCGCAGGACGGGGTCGAGACGTTCGCGGACCTGCCGTCCGCTTTCGCGGCCGTGCCCGGGGACCTGTGGGTGATCGGCGGCGCGGCGGTGTACCGGGCGGCGCTGCCGTTCGCGGACCGGATCGTGGTGACGGAGATCCGGGAGCCCTTCGAAGGGAACACGTTCGCGCCGGAGGTGGGGCGTCCGGCGGACTCCGTGGGGGAGTGGCTGGAGTCCTCGACGGGCCTGCACTACCGCTTCCTGAACTGGGGCTGAGGCCCGCTCCGCCAAGCAGACGTGGTGTCGGTCGCGCTGACGACCGTATTTCGCCGGTTCATGGTAGGTTATCGGTCTATCACTAACCTGGAGTGGATATGACAACCGAGGAAGACGCCCGCCGTCGCGCCGCCGCCCAGCACGCCGTGGCCGAGCACCTGCGCCTCACTGCCGCGGGACGCACGGACGAATGGGTGAACCTGTTCGCCCCGGACGCGGTGCTCGAGTTCCCGTTCGCGCCGGCCGGCGTGCCTCGGCGGGTGACGGGGCGGGACGCACTGGTCGCGCACATGAGCGGCTTTCCCGAGACCTTCGATGTCGAGTTCGTCGACCTGGTCTTCCACGAGACGGTGGATCCGGGTCTCGTGATCGCCGAGTTCCGCTCGAAGGGCACTGCGCTGACGACCGGCAAGCCGTACGAGCAGACGTGCATCTCCGTCGTCCGGACCGATGACGACGCGCTCATCACCCACTACCTGGACTACTGGAACCCGCTGGTGGCGATCGAGGCCCTCACGCCCCCCGAAGTGCCGTCCGGCTCCGGGCTCAGTGTGGCTTTCGGGGGCTGAGAAGAGCCGTGGTTGACTGACGCCCATGCCTGCCGCCGGCACCAGCACCAAGAGCGACGAACGACGCCGGGCCGTCGTGGCCGCCGCGATCGACTGCTTCGCGCAGAAGGGTTTCTACGGTACGACGACGCACGAGATCGCCGACCGGGTCGGCATCTCCCAGCCGTATCTGTACCGCCTGTACCCGAACAAGGAAGCACTGTTCGCGGCGGCGGTCGACCACGTGTCCGTCCTGATGGCCGAAACCCTGGCCGCGCACTCGCCGGCGTCAGGTGGGACCGGGACGGCGCTGGAGGCGGCGCGGGGCGCCTACGCCGCGCTCGTCGCGGACCGGACCATCCTGCGTTTCCTCATGCACGCGAACTGTGCCGCCGGCGAGCCGCAGGTGGGGCGGGCCGTGCGACGGTGCTACGCCAAGCAGGTCGACACCGTCCGGCAGTTGCTGGGCGACGACGACGCCGTGCGGCACTGGTTCGGTGCCGGAATGCTCGACAACGTGGTCGCCGTGCTGGGCCTGGCCGACGTCGACGAGCCGTGGGCGCGGGTCCTCACCGCTCGATGACCTGATACCGGGGGACGCCCCGTGTCCGCCGGGACCGTTGCGGAAGCGGGTGGCGACGCTATACGGTTGGCTCGAACTAGAACACGTTACAGTTCTAGTGGCCGGTCGTAGCGAGGAGCGGACATGGCGAAAAGGGCGGCGCGCGGCGACGAGGCCGACTACGTCGTCGTCGGGTCGGGCAGCTCGGGCGCGGCGATCGCGGGACGGCTGGCCCAGTCCGGGGCCAGTGTGATCGTGCTCGAAGCCGGCAAGAGCGACGAGCAGCTGCTCGTCAAGAAACCCGGGCTCGTCGGGCCGATGCACGCGGTGCCGCAGCTCAAGAAGCCGCTCGACTGGGGCTTCTACGGCGTGCCGCAGAAACACGTTCTCGATCGGCGGATGCCGGTGCCGCGCGGCCGGGTCGTCGGCGGCTCCAGCTCCATCAACGGCATGGTCTACGTCCGCGGCAACCGCGCCAACTTCGACTCCTGGGCCGCCGAGGGCAACACCGGCTGGGACGCCGACAGTGTCAACGCCGCCTACAAGCGGATGGAGGACTTCGAAGACGGCGAGAACGCCTTCCGCGGCGCGGGCGGGCCGATCCGGGTCACCCGCGCGAAGAACCCGCAGGAAGGCTCGGTGCAGTTCGTCGACGCCACCGCCGACGCGCTCGGCTGCAAGATCCTCGACGACTACAACGCCGAGTCCCAAGAAGGCGTCAGCCGGATGCAGCAGAACGCCGCCGACGGCCTGCGCTACAGCGCCTCGCGCGGCTACCTCCACAACCTCGCGCCCTCGACGCTGGAGCTGCAGGACCGGGTGCTGGTCGAGAAGGTGCTGATCGAGAACGGCCGCGCCGCCGGTGTCGAGGTCCTCGACCGCGGTCGCCGTCGCACCATCCGCGCCGGCAAGGAAGTCATCCTCTCGGCCGGCGTCATCGGCTCCGCCCAGCTGCTCATGCTGTCCGGCATCGGCCACGCCGAGCACCTCAAGGAACACGGCATCGACGTCGTCGCCGACCTGCCCGTCGGCGACAACATGCACGACCACATGTTCCACGCCCTGACGTTCCACGTGTCGACCAGCAAGAACAAGGGCACGGCGCCGTACTTCGCCCGCGGGCTCGCCCGGGAGCTGCTCCGGCCCGGCACCACGTTCCTGGCGAACTCGGTCTTCGAAGCGGTCGCGTTCCTGCGGACCTCGCAGGCCGGGGCGATCCCCGACCTGCAGCTGCACCTGCTGCCGTGGGCCTACGTCGCGCCCAACCAGGACGCGCCGATCCGGCACGACGTCGACAAGCGCCCCGCGCTCACCGTGCTGACGACCCTGATCTACCCGAAGAGCCGCGGCACACTGCGGCTCGCCTCCTCCGACCCGGCGGCGGCCCCGCTCATCGACTTCCAGTACCTGTCCGACCCGGCCGACCTCGAGCTGCTCGGCGAGGGCTCGGAGATGGTGCGCGAGATCTTCGCGTCGAAGGCGTTCAAGGGCGCGGTCAAGGAGGAGATCCACCCGGGCAAGGACCTCAAGGGCCAGGCCCTGCGTGACGCGATCCTGAACCGCGCGACGTCGGTCTACCACGGCGTCGGCACGTGCCGGATGGGCGTCGACGAGCTCGCGGTCGTCGGCCCCGACCTGCGCGTGCGCGGCGTCGACGGCCTGCGGGTCTGCGACGCCTCGATCATGCCGTCCATCACCGGCGGCAACACCAACGCGCCCTGCATCATGATCGGCGAAATGGGCGCCCAGCTCGTCCTCGGGAGCCGGCCGTGACCCTCACCCCGCTCGAACTCACCCGTCCGGCGTCGGTGACCGACGCGTTCCTGCAACAGCTGGTGGCGCGGGTTCCCGGCTCGTCCGGCACGACCTGGAAACTGACCGAGGTCTACACCGGAGACGTGCTCGTCGAGCTGCCGCAGTCGGCCCCGGAGGACATCGAGCGGGCGTTCGCCGTCGCGCGGGAGGCCCAGCGGAAGTGGGCGGCCACGCCGGTGAAGGAGCGGCTGGCGGTGTTCAAGCGGGCGCACACGCTGTTCGTCGACCACGCGCGGGCGGTTGCCGACCTGATCCAGGTCGAGAGCGGCAAGAACCGGCGGATGGCGATCGAGGAGACCTGCGACCCGCCGATGGTGATGAGCCACTACCTGAAGCGGGCGGCCCGGCTGCTGGCGCCGGTCAAGCGCGGCGGCCCGGTGCCGCTGGTGACGACGTCGACCGAGGTCCGGCAGCCCAAGGGCGTCGTCGGCATCATCGCGCCGTGGAACTTCCCGTTCGCCACGGGCATTTCCGACGCGGTGCCGGCGCTGATGGCCGGCAACGCGGTCGTGCTCAAGCCGGACAACAAGACGGCGCTCTCACCGCTCTACGGCATCCGGCTGCTGGAGGAGGCCGGCCTGCCGGAGGGGCTGTTCCAGGTGGTGTGCGGCGAGGGCCCGGACGTCGGCCCGACACTCATCGACCACGCGGACTACGTGATGTTCACCGGCTCCACGGCCACCGGCCGGGTGATCGGCGAACGGGCGGGCCGCAACCTGATCGGCTGCTGCCTCGAGCTCGGCGGCAAGAACCCGATGATCGTGCTGGAGGACGCCGATTTTTCCGAGGCCGTCCGGGGCGCGATCTTCGGTGCGTTCGGCAACACGGGCCAGATCTGCATGCACATCGAGCGGATCTACCTGCCGGAGTCCCGCTACGAGGAGTTCAAGAAGGCGTTCGTGGCGGCGGCCTCGGCCCTCGACGTCCGGGCGGCGTACGACTTCGGCCCCGACATGGGCTCACTCGTGTCGGTGGACCACATGCGCCGCGTGAAGTCCCATGTGGACGATGCGGTCGCGAAGGGCGCAACGGTCCTCTGCGGCGGCAAGCCCCGCCCCGACCTCGGCCCGGCGTTCTTCGAGCCGACGATCCTCGAAGGCGTCACCGCGGAGATGCTCTGCGGCGTCACGGAGACGTTCGGCCCGGTGGTGGCGCTGCACAAGTACCGCACGGTCGACGAAGCGGTGGCGCTGGCGAACGACACGGACTACGGCTTGAACGCCTCGGTCTGGAGCGGCGACGTCGTGGCGGGCTGCGCACTGGCGTCGCGCATCGAGTCAGGGAATGTGAATGTCAACGACATTCTCGCGACGGCGTATGCGGCGAAGGGAACGCCGTCGGGAGGCGTGAAGAACTCCGGCGTCGGCGCCCGGCACGGAGACCAGGGGCTGCTCAAGTACACCGACGTGAAGAACCTGGCTGTGCTGAAGAAGCAGGTCATGGGCCCCCGGCCGGGGCAGGGGTACGAGAAGTACGTCGAAAGCATGCTGTCCGGGCTGAAGATGCTGCGGAGGTTCCGGATCCGGTAACGGTCAGCCGTCCACCAGCAGTCCCCGCAACGGCCCCTGCAACCGGCCCGCCCGCCGGGAAACCCCCGGCAGCAACACCAGCCGGTGCGTCCGCTGCTCACCGCGCCGTTCCCGCTCGGCCTGCTCCTCCGCCAACGGGCGCCACAGGTTGTCCACGATGTCCGCCGGGTCCCGGTCCTCCAGTTCCGAGACCGGCCGCCCCAGGTGCTCGGCCCACAACCGCAGCCGCGTCGCCCGGGTCACCGCCGGATCGTCCGTCGCGAGGTTCACTTCCGTGTCGTTGAACAACGAATGCTCGTTCAGGTTCGCCGACCCCACCGTCAGCCACGAATCGTCCACGATGCCGAGTTTCGCGTGGACGTACACCGGGGCCGCCGAGCCGCCGCCGTGGGCGCTGATCGTCGTGGCGAGCAGGCGGTGGTTGCCGTCGTCGGCGTCCAGGAGCCTGCCCAGCTGGCCGCGCGTCGTGTCCGAGCCGTTGCTCGGCTTGCGGGGCAGCAGCAGGACCACGCGGAAGCGGTCGTCCGGGGGGTTGCGGAGCTTGTCGAGCAGGACCTCGGCGATCTCGGGCGACCACAGGAACTGGTTCTCCAGGTACACCAGCCGCCGCGCCGAGCGCAGCGCCCGCAGGTAGCCGTCCAGGACCGTGAACTCCCCACGAGGCAGGAAGTCGTAGGTGTTGTTCGGGACCGTCTTCAGCAGCTGGGCCCGGCTGCTGCCCGCCGGTTCCGGGACCGCGGGCGCGGGCAGCTCCTCACCCGCCACCTCGGTCCACCGGCGGCAGAAGTGGACGGCGACGTCCGCGACCGCCGGGCCTTCGACCCGCGCCATCAGGTCGTGCCAGCCGATCGGGCGCGGCGGGTGGTCCGGGCTGTCGTGCCGGTCGCCCTCCAGTGCCGTGAAGTCCACGCCGCCGACGAACGCGACCGCGTCGTCGACGACCACCAGCTTCTCGTGGTGGCAGTGCAGGGTCCGTTCGCGGGCGTCCAGCACGCAACGCACGTCCGTGCCCTCGGTGAACTTCCGCCGTTCGGACCGGGCCAGGCGCCGCGACGGCTGGAACGCCGGGAAGGGCGGCCCCGCCCACAGCAGGACCCGGACCTCGACACCGCGCCCGGCGGCTTCGGCCAGCAGCTCACGCAGGGTGGGCGAGCCGGGCTCGCGCGTCAGCCGGAAGTCCGCGCTGGCGTGCCAGTTGGCGATGTGCACGTGCGACTTCGCCCGCCGGATGGCCGCCGCGACGGCGGGCAGCGACTCCTCGCCGTCGATCAGCACCTCGATGCGGTTGCCGTCGCGAACCGGCGCCCGCCCGCCGAGCGGGTCCTGCGCGCCGCCCGGTGCGAGCACGTCGCCCCAGCCGAGCCCGCGCAGCCGCCGCCGGTGGTGGGCGCACAGGATCCGCTCCAGGCCGTCGCCCAGCCGTTCGTCCGCCTTGTCCAGGAACGTCGTCACCCGTCCCATACCACTACAGATCGGCCCGGCCCGCCGCACAGTGACGCTCCGTCAGAGGTCGAGCACCAGCCGCGGGGAGCAGGCGCGCGACACGCAGAGCATCATCACCTCGCTCTCCAGCCGTTCGGCCTCGGTCAGCACCGAGTCGCGGTGGTCGGGAGTCCCGCCGAGCACGCCGGTCTCACAGGTGCCGCACGTGCCTTCCCGGCACGACGACAGCACCGTCATCCCCGCTTCCTCGAGCACGTCCAGGATCGACCGGTCCGCCGGCACCGGCAGCACCCGGCCGGACCCGGCCAGCTCGACCTCGAAAGCCGTGCGCGGCCCTTCCTCCGGCCGAGCGGTGAAGCGCTCGACGTGCAGGTCTTCCGGGCCGAGCGCCTCCAACGCGGCCAGCAGCGGTTCCGGGCCGCAGCAGTACACCGCCGTGCTCGGCCCCGCGCCGGCCAGCAGTGCCGGGAGGTCGAGCAGCCCGTGCTCGTCCTGCGGCCGGAACGTCACGCGGTCGCCGTGCTCGGCCAGCTCGGCTGTGAAGGCCATCGACGAACGCGTCCGGCCGCCGTACACCAGCTGCCACTCGCGGCCCGTCGCGGCGACCCGGTCGAGCATCGGCAGGATCGGGGTGATGCCGATGCCGCCCGCGATGAACAGGTACCGCTCGGCGTCCACCAGGGCGAAGTGGTTCCGGGGGCCGTCCACCTCGAGCCGATCTCCGGGGGACAGCGAATCGTGGACGTACGCCGAGCCGCCGCGGCCGTCGGTCTCCCGCAGCACCGCCACGACGTACGCCGACCTGTCCCCGGGATCGCCACAGAGCGAGTACTGGCGCACGACGTCGCCGGGCAGCCGGAGATCGATGTGCGCCCCCGGCTCCCACGACGGCAACGGCTCGCCGTCAGGCGCGCGGAGGGTGAGCCGGACGACGCCGTCGGCGAGCTTTTCCTTCTGCGTCAGCACAAGCTCGAGGGTCATGAGTCGTGTCCTTCGGGATGAGCGAGGAGCCATTCCCACAGCTCGACGGGGTCTTCGAACTCGCGCTCGGCACCGCAGTGGCAGACCGCGCGCAGGCGGTCGGTGCCGAGCACCCAGTGGATCCGGTAGACGCGGTCTCCGGTGAGCATCGGGCGCGTCATGACGTGATCGGCCCCGTCATCCGCTGCAGCATCCGGCGGGCTGCGAGGCCGCCGGTGTCGATGTTGATCGACAGTTCCTGGTAGCCGTCCGGTTCGGTGGCGACGACCTGCTCGAGGATGTCGAGTGCTTCGACGTCCTGCAGCACCACCGTGCGGTTGTTCTCCGCGAGGAAGGCCGACACGCCCTCGTCGTCGAGCGCGAAGTCCCGGGCCACCGCCCAGAAGTCGTGGGTCGAGTTTTCGGTTTCGGGCGTGATCGCGTAGACGACCTCGACGTGGAAGGCGTCCGGGTCGCTGCCGTCCGGGTTCGGCACGGACCCGACCGGGGCGATGCGGCTGTGCAGCTTGTACAGGCACGGCGGCGTGTACTCGATGTCCTGCCAGCGCGTGATGCGGCCTTCGAGGCCGGTCGACTTGGCGTAGAAGGGCGGGCACGCCGCGTCGGCCATGTGCCGCGAGACGTAGACGACGCCGGCTTCGTCGTCGACTTCGGTCGTGATCGGCGTCTCGGCGACCTCCGGGGTGCCGATGTAACCGCCGTGCAGGTAGGTCTCGTGGGACAGGTCCAGCAGGTTGTCCACCAGCAGCGAGTACCGCGCCTTGAGCGGTTCCATCCCGCAGACCGTGGTGTAGTCCGGCGAGGCGAGCCAGGGCGCACGGGGAATCGCCGCCGCGTCGGCCTTCGCGGGGTCGCCGATGAACACCCAGACGAAGGAGTCCTGCTCCACCAGCGGGTAGTGCGTCAGCCGCGCGGTCCGCGGCACCCGCGTCTGCCCGGGCACGGCGACGCACTTGCCGTCCACGCCGTAGGTGAAGCCGTGGTAGCCGCAAATGACCTGGTCGTCGACCAGCCGGGACGGCGCCTGCGACAGCGGGAACCGCCGGTGGACGCACCGGTCGGCCATCGCGGTGACGCTCCCGTCGCGGGTCCGCCAGAACAGGATCGGTTCCCCGCAGATGGTGCGGCTGAACAGTTCCCGGCCGATCTCGGAGCCGTAGGCGGCGACGTACCACTGGTCGCGGGGGAAGGCGCTCATCGGGGTCGTCCTTTCGTGGTGGGCCGGGTCACAGGGTGCGGGACCGGGCCGGGTGCCACGAAGGGCTATTTCATAAGATGGAAAGCGCGCGGGAGATCGCGCGGGCGCTGGTCATGACCAGCGGCGCGAGCGCGTGCGGCGACGCGCTGCCGTAGCGCACGACGAGCGACACGGCCGCGACCACCTGGCCGCGTGAGTCGTGGACCGGCGCGCCGACCGACAGCGCGTCGAGGGTCACCTGGCGCTCGCTGATGGAGAACCCGTGGGTGCGCACGTCGGCCAGCATGTGCCGCAGGCGGTCCGGGTCGGTGACGGTTTCGGGGGTGTACCGCTCGATCGGGCGGCCGAGGACGTCCTCCTGCACTTCGGCGGGGGCGTGGGCGAGCAGGACGAGCCCGACACCCGTCGCGGTCAGCGCGAACCGGCCGCCGACCCTGGTCAGCACGGGCACGGCCCCGGTGCCGGCGATCCGCTCGATGTACACCACTTCGGTGCCCTCGCGGACGGCGAGCTGGACGTTCTCCCGGGTGATCTGCGAGAGGTCCTCCAGGAACGGCAGGGCGAGCTCCCGCAGGCCCAGCCCCCGCGGCGCCAGCGACCCGAGTTCCCACAGCCGCAGCCCGACGCGGTAGACGCCCGCATCGTCGCGTTCCAGCGCGCCCCACTCGCAGAACTCCCGCAGCAGCCGGTGCGCCGTCGCGGCCGGGATCCCGGCCCGGCGCGCGACCTCGCTCAGCCGCAGCGCCGGCCGGTCCGGCGAGAACGCTTCGAGCACCCGCAGCGCGCGTCCCAGCACGGGCCCGGTGGCGCCGGGCACGCGACCTCGGTGCGGCACGGCGACCTCCGGCGGGAGCGGCTCAGAGGTCCACTATGCCCCGCGCCGCCCGGCGCGCGGCGGTGGCGTCGCGGCGTTCCTCGAACCGGGACGCCTGGGTGTCGAGGCCCTTGATGAACGTGGCCAGCTCCTCCCGCGCGGCTTCCCCGGTCGCGCCGAGGCCGGTGAGGTCGAAGACCTTCCAGTACCGCAGCAGCGGCTGGACGACGTCGTCGTGGTGGATGCGCAGGTCGTAGATGCCGGCCTTGGCCATCAGCGCCGCCTTGCGCTGGAAGCTCGGGATCACCGCGCCCGGCATCGCGAAGTTGAGGACCTCGTCGGTGATCGCGCGCATCATGGCGTCCGGCGAGATCTCCAGCGCCGCCTTGACGAGGTTGCGGTAGAAGACCATGTGGAGGTTCTCGTCCGTGGACACACGGGCCAGCAGCCGCTCGGCCAGGGGGTCCTGGGTGTAGCGGCCGGTGTTGCGATGCGAAAGCCGGGTCGCCAGCTCCTGGAACGAGACGTACGCGCAGACGTTGAGCAGCGGCTTGTCGCCGGTGTCGTAACCCGCCTGCATGGTCTCCATCCGCATCCGCTCCAGCTCGACGGGGTCGACGGCGCGGGTGACCAGCAGGTAGTCGCGGATGCAGATGCCGTGGCGGCCCTCTTCGGCCGTCCACCGGTGCACCCAGGTGCCCCACGCCCCGTCGCGGCCGAAGGCGCGCTCGATCTCGCGGTGGTAGCTGGGCAGGTTGTCCTCGGTGAGCAGGTTGACTTCCAGGGCCGTCCGCGCGATCGGGGTCACGCGGGACTGCTCCGGGTCCCACGCCTCTCCGCCCAGCTCGGCGAAGTCGCGTCCCTGGCTCCAGGGGACGTATTCGTGCGGCATCCACTCCTGGGCGGCGGCGAGGTGCCGGTTGAGGTTCTCTTCGACCGTGCCTTCCAGCTCGTGCAGGAGACGGGTGGTTTCGGGAACCGGCATGGGGCAACGTCCTTCCGTACCTACGCGACCGTAACTTACGGTTCCGTAGGATACGACAACGGACACGGGTGCCGGGTAGTTCCCCTGGCTCAGCCCGCGGGGGATACGAGGTCGAAGACGTAGTCCTTGAGGAGGGGCCCGAAGAAACTGTTCGCGGTGATTCGCACCACAGCGCGCCCGGGGACGCCGTGCGCCTGGCCGAGGATCTCGCACTTCGCGGCGGGATCGGCGGGCACGACCTTCGTGATTCTCGGTGAGGTGCCGGCCGCCACCGGGATGGTGTACGACGGCGCGCCGGCGTCGAAGCCCCCGATCCTCCGGCCGCCGACCACGATCTCGATCGCGAGGGGACCATCCGTCGGGACGGGCAGGCCGTTGAACTCCTGCCAATAGTGCACGCAGGTGTCGCGCCACGTCCCCGCGTCGGCCTCGTGGGCGGCGAGCTTGGCCTTGACTTCGGCGAAGCGCCGCGCGTCGAGGCAGGGTTCGAGCGAGTCCCACGCCCGGCGCATCCACGACACGTAGTGGACGCCCGTCTGGTAGCGGTACACGAGCTCGTCCCAGAAGATCCGGCCGCTGCGCAGCCGCCGGTCCCACGGCACGTGATGGAACCACATCAGCAGGTTCTCGGGGACGGTTTCGATGTCGCCGTACCGGGCCGCGAGCACCGGGAAGTACTGGGCGGTGAAGCCGCTGCCGGTGGGGGAGCGGTCGTAGCCGAGCCCGGCGCGGTCGGCCCGGTTGTAGTACACCGGGCTCCAGTCGTCCCGCGCCAGCCGTTCGGCCGGGTTGGGGCCGTAGTGGTCGCTGGACCGGAACTGGTGCGCGACGCCGAGCGGGGTCTGGTAGCTCACCAGCGCCTCCCGGGAGCCCATCATCATCGCCACGATGGTCCGGACGACGGGGTCGCGGTTGCTCCACGTCAGCCGGACCCAGTCTTCGGCGATGCCGCGCGCGTCCAGGGTCCAGTCCCACGCCAGCCTGCCGAAGGCGTACAGGTTCGCCTGCGCGAAGTGGTGGCCGGTCAGGTTGCCGGCGTTGCCGAAGTTCGCCACGCCGACGATCGCGCTGTCCGGGTGGCCCTGGGCCGTGCCGTCCACGACGTTGCCCACCAAGCGCTTCTCCAGCAGCCGGCCGTGCTCGTCGGTGGCGTACGTGTCGGATTTCAGGACCTCTTCCCACAGCGGGCCGAGGTAGCACAGCATCGTGTTCTGCCCGGTGTACTCCTGGGTGATCTGCAGCTCCAGGGCCTGGTTCGTGTGTTCCATCCGGCCGAAGAGCGGATTGGCGGGTTCACGGGCCTGGTAGTCGAGCGGGCCGTTCTTGGTCTGCAGGAACACGTTCCGGGCGAACCGGCCCTTCGTCCCGTCGGGCTGGGGCTCCTCGTCGATGGGACCGAACTCGAGGTAGGCCCGCTTCAGCCGGTCCGCGTCGACGTCGGCGTTGTAGACGAACGTCCGCCAGAAGATCCGCATCCCGAGCGGTGCCACCGCCGCCGCCATGCCGTTCGCGCCGTCGCCGTGGTCGTAGCCCAGATCCTGGGGACCCGGCTGGCCCTCGGAGTTCGCTTTGACGGTGAAGCCCATGAAGTCGGGGATCGCGGCCTGCAACTGCCGGGCCCGGCGGGTCCACCAGTCCCGGAACTTGGCGCTGTAGGGATCCAGCTCTTCCCGGGTGAGCGTGTCGGGCGCGAACCGGGCATCCGTCGGCGCCGCGTAGTTGATGGACACGGCCAGCTTGATCCCGTACGGGCGCAGCGCGTCCGCCAGCGCGGCTTCCTGCTCGATGGCGGCCGGGGTGAGGTAGAAGCTGTTGGCGTTGACGTTGTTGATCGTGATGCCGTTGATCCCCACGGAGGCCATCGCCCGTGCCGCCACGAGGTACCGGTCGAGGATCACCGGCAGGTTCAGAGCGGCCGACGCGCCGGTGGCGGCGAAGTCGAAGATCGCCCCGTTTTCGCCGTTCAGCCCGCCGGTTCCGGCCGTGTTGTTCCCGGCGTAGAGGCGCTCGGTCTCCCAGTAGTTCAGGTGGCGGTGGTGGATCCGGGGGACCGACCGGATGTCGAGGCCCGTGACGGGTTGCTGGGCTTGCAGCCGCCGGAGGAAGGCGAAAGTCCCGTACAGGGCGGCGAGATCGGTGTTGGCGGCGATGAAGACCGAACTGTGCCCGCCCCGGGACACCGAGCGGATGAGGTAGCCGTCGTCGCCGAGTGAGCTCAGGTCGCGCGCGGGGACGTACCGGCGCACCAGGGGCGAGCTGTCCGGGGTGCCCACGACCACCGCGCGGCCGGGAAACCCGCCCCGCACCGGCACGGGCCGCCCCAGCAGCCCGCCGAGGCCGCGGACGAGTTCGTCCCGCGCCGCCTCCAGGGTGCTTCGCACCAGGTGCTCGGTGGATCCGGGCGCCATGGCCAGGTTCGCGGTGTGGCGGTGGACCTCGGTCCGGCCGGCGTTCTCCACGACGATCGCGCCGAGCGCGGCCCGGTACCGGGCGAGGAGGCCGGGATCGCCGACCGGCTCGTAGCGCAGCCACAGGTCCGAGCCGTCGTAATCACCTGGGAAGGAGTGCGGAGGATTCGCTTGCGCCGGAACGGCACCGAACATCGAGGTGGCCAGTGCGGCTCCGCCGCCGATCAGGAAGGACCGCCGGCGCAGCCCGTTCCGCTCGTTCTCGTCGCTGAGAGACACCGTGCCCCCATCGTGTTCACGAGTATTGAGTTCGTTTCCCGCACTATTGCGGGCAGGGTCCGCGACTGTCAAGAATTGGCGATATACCGTGGAATTCCGAAAGTTTCGGCGTGTCGGGGACGGCGTGCTCCGGCCCGGGTGACCGGCCGTGTCAGACTGCGCGGCGATGGTCACCCCAGCCGATCTCGCCGACCTGCTCGAATGCGAGCACCGCAGCATCCTCGTCCAGGCACTGGCCGCGGACCTGCCCGGTGCGCCCCGGCCCGGCGAACCGGACGCCCCGAGCGGCCGGGCCGCGGCCGAGGCGGTCCTCGCCCGGTTCCGCGCCGAAGGCCGCGAAGTGGCCGAGATCGACGTCCGGGACCCCGTCCTCGCCGCGAAGGCGACGGAGGAGGCGGTGCGGTCCGGAGCCCCGGTGATCCATCGCGCCGTCCTGCGTGACGAGGAGTTCTCGGGTCAGGTGGACTTCCTGGTCCGAGACGACGAAGGCCGCTACGAGGTGTACGACGCGAAGCCGGTCCGGCACGCGACGCCCGCGGCGGTCGTGCAGCTGACCGCGTGCGCCGACGTGGTGCGCCGGGCCGGCTGGCCCGCCGGGCCGCACCTGCACCTGGGGCTGAGCGACGGCGGCATCCGGACGCTGCGGGTCGAGGACTTCCGGCCGCTCGTGGCCCGCCTGCGGGCCCGGCTGCGCGGGCGGCCACTGCGGCTGCCGGTGCCGCTGTGGGCCGACGAACGCCCGGCGTGCTCCGGCTGCGGGTTCGACCGGCACTGCGCGTCGGCCCGGGAAGCCGACCGTGACCTCTCGCTCGTGGCCGGGATGCGCGGCGACCAGCGCCGCAAGCTCGTCGCCGCCGGGCTGGGCTCGATCGACGCCCTGGCCGCGGCGGGCCCCGGCGACCGGCCGCGGGACCTGTCCGTGACGGCGTTCGCGGCCCTGCGCGCCCAGGCCGCGCTGCAGGTCCGGCAGGACACCACGGGTGAGATCGCCTACGAGATCGTCGACCCGGACGAGCTGGCCGCCCTGCCGTCCCCCGCGCCGGGTGACGTGTTCGCCGAGGTGGCGGGTGACCCGCACGCCCTGTCCGGTGAGGGGCTGGAGTACCTGTTCGGCGCGGTCGGCGACGGGGAGTTCACGTCGTTCTGGGCGCACAGCCGCGCCCAGGAGCGGCGCGCGTTCGAGGACTTCGTCGACTTCGCCGCGGCACGGGTCGCCGAGCACCCCGGCTCGCACGTCTACCACTACGCGCCGTACGAAGTCACCGCGATCAAGCGGCTCGCGGCGGTGCACGGCACCCGCGAGGAGACCGTCGACCACCTGCTGCGCAGCGGCGCGGTGGTGGACCTGCACACCGTCGTGCGCAAGGCGCTGCGGGTGTCGCAGCGGTCGTACTCGATCCGGCACCTCGAGCCGCTCTACCAGCCCGGCGCCCGCGCCAAGACCGCGGTTTCGGACGTCGAGGCGTACGAGGAGTACCTGGCGCTCGCGCAGTCCGGGGAGCCGGAACGCGCCGACGAGGCCCTGCGCCGCATCGGCGAGAACACCGAGGACGACTGCCTGTCCGCCCAGCGGCTGTTCGAGTTCCTGCACCGGGTCCGGGACGACGCGGGCATCGCCGTCCCGGAGCCGGCCGTCGAATCCGCCGAGGACGCGCTGCTGCGCGCGGCCGAGGAGGACGTCGCCGCCGAGCGCCGCGCCGAACGGGCGGCGCAGCTGGCCGCACTGGTCGACCCCCTGCTCGACGGGCTGCCGGACGACCCGGGCGACTTCACCGCCGACGAGCGGGCCCGTGCGCTGCTGGCGGCCTCCGTCGGGTACCACCGCCGCGAGACGAACCCCGCGTGGTGGGAGTACTTCCGCCGGCTGGCCGCCCCGCTCGGCGACCTCGAGGTGGACACCGCCTGCGCCGTGCCGGTCTCCCTGGAAGCCGGGGAGTGGGTGCCGCCGGCCGGGCGGGCGCGCACCGCGAAGCGGACGCTGATGCTGGCGTGCGACCCCGACCGGCCGCATCCCTTCGCGCCGGGCGACGACGTGCGGCTGCGCTACGGAGACACCGCCCGCGACGCGAAGGTCGTCGCCGCTTCGGCCGTGGAGCTGACGCTCGAGGAGAGCTGTCCGCCGGACGCGACGACGAACGACCGGCCGACGGCGGTGCTGCCCGGCAGCCCGGTGCGGCCGTCGCCCAAGGACGAGGCGGTCGCCGAGCTGGCCCGCCTGGTCGTCGACACCCTTCCGGCGCTCCCGCGGCACCCCGGCGTCGACCTGCTCCGCCGGACGCCGCCGCGGTTGCGAGGCGGTGCGGCGCTGCCGGAGCCCGGGGAGGCCCTGGTCGCCACGGTGATCGAGGCCGTCGACGCGCTCGACGGCTCGGCGCTCGCCGTGCAGGGTCCGCCGGGCGCGGGCAAGACCTACCTCGCCGGGAAGCTGATCGCCCACCTCGTGCGCGCCGGGCGGACCGTCGCGGTCACCTCCACGAGCCACAAGGCCGTGGAAAACGTGCTGAGCGCGGCCAAGAAGAGCGCGCCGGAGCTGCCGTGCGCCAAGCGCGCGAAGAAGACGCCGGATCCGGCCGCGCCGTGGGACCAGCCGAAGAGCAACCCGGCGCTGGTCAAGTGGCGCGAAGAGCACGACACCGGGCACCTGGTCGGCGGAACCGCGTGGACGTTCGCCAACGCCGCGGTCCGCGAGGAACCCTTCGACCTCATGATCATCGACGAGGCCGGCCAGTTCGCCCTCGCGGACGCGCTCGCCGTGTCCGTGTGCGCCCGCAACGTCCTGCTGCTGGGTGATCCGCAGCAGCTGCCCCAGGTGGTGCAGGGCACGCACCCGGCGGGCGCGGAGGCTTCGGCGCTGGGGCACCTGATCGGCGAGGCCGCCATCATGCCCGGGGACCTCGGCTACTTCCTCGACGAGACCCGGCGCCTGCACCCGGCCGTGTGCGAACCGGTGTCGGACCTGTCCTACGCCGGACGGCTGCACGCCCACCCTTCGGCCGCGGAGCGTGCCTTGGACGGCGTCGCCGCGGGCCTGTACCTGGCCGAGGTCGACCACCAGGGCAACACGACCCGATCCGTGGAGGAAGCCGCCGAGGTCGTCCGGATCGTGTCCGAAGTGCACGGTCGCCTGTGGACGGACCACGGGCCGGCGCGGCCGCTCGGCGACGCCGACATCCTCGTCGTCGCGCCGTACAACCTGCAGGCGCGGACGGTGACCCGGGCACTGGCGGACGCGGGCTTCCCCGGCGTCCGGGTGGGCACGGTCGACCGGTTCCAGGGCCAGGAGGCGCCGGTGGTGATCACGACGATGACGTCGTCGTCGGCGGTCGACCTGCCCCGCGGCCTCGACTTCCTGCTGTCCCGCAACCGGCTCAACGTCGCCCTCTCGCGGGCACAGGCGCTCGCCGTCCTGGTGTGCTCGCCCCGGCTCGTCGAGGCCGACATCCGGACGGTGGACCAGATGCGCCTGGTCGCCGGCATGATCGGCCTGATGGGCGCGGCACGCCCCTGGCCGGCCGGATAGCCGCCTCAGCTGGGCGGTTCCACCTCGCCGGCGTCCTCCTCGACGTCCTGGGTGCCGGGGTTCTCGCGCTCGACCTCGGGAACGTCGACGTCGAGGTCGATCTCCGGGGTCCCGGGCGGGCGGGGTGCGTCGGGGCTCAGCGGCCCGTGTTCGGATTCGGTCATGTCCGCCGGTTACCCGCTCGGCCATGATCGAAGCAGCCGACTTGACTCTGCCGGTCAGGCGGGGTTGCGCGGGGCCGCGGGGTCCTCTCCCGCCACCTCGCCCGGCGCGACGTCGTCGAGCGGCTGCCAGCGGAAGACCCCCGCGCCCTGCGCGTAGGCCAGGTGCCCGCCCAGCGCGCCGGCCACGCTCGTCGCCGTGAGACCCAGTGCGCCGAACAGGCGTCCCCGGCCGGTGTCGCCCCGGCGGCGGGCGGCGTAGGAGGCGCCGAACAGCGCGGTCGCGACCGCGTTGCCCGCCGCGTGGACCAGGCCGACGCGGCGTTGCCGCTCGTCGAGGCCGGCGTAGTCGGCCAGGCCAGCAGGATGGCCGCCGGCGCCGCCAGCAGCCCGGCCGCGACCAGCCTCCGCGCCGTCTCCTTGCCGTCCGGGAGCAGGTCGAACACCGCCGAGCACAGCCAGGCGCCGACCGGGACCGTCACGGCCAGGGGGTGCAGCGGGTGGCCCAGCCCGCGGCCGCGCAGCTGCTGCCCGGCCGCGCTCCCGGCCGGGCCCCGCAGGAGCCGTCCGAGGCCGGTGGCCGGCCCGTCGAGGGCTCCGGCGTGTTCGACCGCTTGCAGGGCCCGGTGTGCCCACGGAAGCTTCTGCCGGGCATGACCGTCGCGTGTCGGATCCATACCGCCCCGGCTACCCCGCCGCGCGCCGGTCAACCTTCAGCCCGTCTTGGCGTGCCGTCGGGACACCGCCGCGGTGAGCAGGTCGCCCGGCCGGGGCAGGGTGCCCGCCAGCCTGGTGAACGCGCTGCGCTTCACGACCTTGCCGGGGTGGCTGCCGTGGACCTGGCCCGGTTCGTCCACAGTGGAATCGACGTTGTCGGTGCCGTTGTCCGGCAAGGTGTTCCGGAAGCCACGGACGCCGATCCGGCGCAAGGACAACAACGCGTCGGTCAGCGCAGGTGAGAGCCGCTGGCCGAGGAAGAACCCGATCGCGGCCCCGCCGACCGGGATTTCGCGCCGGGGGTGCGTCGCGGCGAACACGATCGTGTCGGCGACTGTCTCGGGCGCGTACACCGGCGGCGGGGGCTTCGGCAACGCGCCGATCTTGCTGCGCGCGTGTTCGAAGAACGGCGTGTCGATCGCGCCGGGCAGGATCGTCGTCACCGCGATCGGGGCGCCCTCCTGCGCGAGCTCGATGCGGAGGCAGTCGTAGAAGCCGCGCAGCGCGAACTTGCTGGCGGTGTAGGGCGCGTGCAACGGCACCGCCCGGACCCCCTCGACGGACGCCACGCCGATCACCGAGCCCCCGCCCGCGCGCCGCAGGGCGGGCAGCACCGCGCGGACGCCGTGGACGTGCCCCAGGAAGTTGACCCGCAGCACCCGGTCGAACTCTTCGTCGGTGATGTCCTCGACGCGCCCGAACACCGACACACCGGCGAGGTTGACCCAGGTGTCGATCCGCCCGAACCGCTCTTCCGCCGCGCTGACCAGCGCGCGGACCGCCGCGGGGTCGGTGATGTCGGTGGGCGCGGCCACGGCCGTCCCGCCCGCGGTCGTGATCTCCCCGACCAGCGTGTCGAGCGCCCGCTCGGTGCGTCCGGCGGCCACCACCCGCGCTCCCCGCGCGGCGAAGGCGAGCGCGGTGGCCCGCCCGATCCCGCTCGACGCGCCCATCAGGACGACCACCTGGCCGGACACCGGTCGGGGCATGGGAACCTCCTCTGTTCGCGGACCCGGTCCGCGGCGGAACGGCTCGGACGGCGTGCGGCCCGGGACCCGTCGCGAGCGCACCGGCACCGGCTTGCCCCCGCGGCGCGGGATAAACGCCAGGGCCGCGGGGTACCAGTACGCGATGCCCCTCCCAGCCGGTGTTTCAGCCTTCCTCCCGGGCACGGCGGTCGCCGCGGGCGCCGCCGTCCTGTTCGCCGTCGGGTCGGTGCTGCAGCACGAGGCCGCGTCGAGCAGCGCGCACGCGAACGGCCTCGAACTGCGCCTGCTGGTGACGCGTCCGAAGTGGATGGTCGGGCAGGGCGCCACCGTGCTGGGGACCCTGCTGCAGGTCGTGGCGCTGGCCCTGGCGCCGGTCGCCATCGTGCAGCCCGTGCTCGCCGGCGGCCTGGTCGTCGCGCTGGCGATCCGTTCGGTGCGGGACCGCTGCCTGCCGTCCCGGCTCGACGGGATCGGGGCGGCCTGCACCTGTGGCGGGCTGGCCGTCTTCCTGGTCGCGGCCCGGCCCGCCGCCGGCACCGGCGAAGACCTGCCGCCCTGGTACGCCGTCGTCGTCGCGGTGCTGGTCGCCGCGGGACTGGCCGCGGTGAGCAGCCGGATCGGCCGCGGGCCGCGGGGCGCGCTGGCGTGCGGTGCGTCGGCCGGGATCGCGGCGGGCGTCGCGGCGGTGCTGATCTCCGCGGCGGTGAAGACGTTCGGCGAACGCGGGCCGGTGCACACCTTGGCCGGCAGCGCGCTGTGGGCCGCCCTCGCCGCCGCGGTGATCGCCCAGCTCGGCAGCCAGCAGGCCTACGCCCGCGGCGCGCTGTCCTGGTCGATGCCCGCGCTGGTGCTGCTCGACCCGCTCGCGGCCGTCCCGGCCGCCCGGCTCCTCACCGGGGAACGCCTCGAACCGGGCCACGCGTTCGTGTGGGTCCCGGCCGCGGCGGTGGCCGTCGTCGGTGTGGTCCTGCTGGCCCGGACCGGCGAAGGCTGCCGGCGGCCGTTGCGCCGGCGTCGGCGGCAACGTGTTTCGCCGTCGCCTCACCGGGAAGTCCCGGGGAGACCGGACGAAGGAGCCCGATGACCGAGCCGAACCAGCCCTCCGACCCGCCCCAGGACACCGGCGGGCCCGATGCCGCCGAGACCGACCCGGTGGCGCTGAACAGCGCCGAGGACCTCGACGAGGACCGGCTGCGCGTCGACCCCCTCGAAGAGGGCATGGATCCTCCCGAACACTGGTCGGGGGTGACGAAGTACGGGATGACCCCGTGGGAGCAGGCCCACCCGCGGCCACTCGGCGAGCGGCTCGCCGAGGAACGCCCGGACCCCGCCGCCGAAGCACCGGTGCTGTCCGAAGAAGACGCGGCCGCCCAGGAGTACGCCGAGGACACCGGGACTTCCGCCGACGTCGCCGGCGGATCCATGGCGGCCGAGTTCCGCGAGCCACCCGGTACGGCCTGACCCGCGAAGAACGGAGATACCGCGAATGTCCGACGCTTTCGGTTCCGAACAGCACCAGCGGCTGGAACTCGACGACGACCCCGGCGGTCTCGACCCCCGCGCGTGGGAACGCGAGGACCCGGACGCTGTCCCGGCTTCGCGGCGGCCGATCCAGCTGGAACCGGTCGAGGGGGACGGCCCGCCGGCGGACACCGAGCCCGACCAGGTCGGCGTGGACGCCGGTTCGGCCTCCGCCGCCGGCCCGGAACAGGCCGCCCTGCACGTCGAGGATGACGCGAGCGACCGGTGAGCGCAGCAGGTGGTGGGGGTGACGCCCGGAACGAAATCGGTGACAAGCCGGTGCGGCGGGCGCGGTCGGCGTGGGCCGGCGTCCTCGCCGGCATCGGCGTCGCCGCGTTCGTCGACGAGGTGGTGTTCCACCAGCTGCTGCACTGGCACCACTTCTACGACCGGTCGACGACCGGCGCCGGGCTGGTGTCCGACGGGCTGTTCCACGCGTTCGGCTGGTTCGCCGTCGTGTTCGGCTTGGTGCTCGTCGCCGACCTGCGGCGGGGTGACCGGCTCTCCGGCCGCGCCCTCGCGGGCGGCGTCCTGACCGGGGCGGGTGCCTTCCAGCTGTACGACGGCACGATCCAGCACAAGCTGCTGGGCCTGCACCAGATCCGCTACGCCGTGGACCTCACGCCGTACGACTGGACCTGGAACGTCGTCGCGGTGGTTCTGCTGGTGGTCGGTGTGGTCCTCCTGCGTGGCGCACGAGCGACGGCGTGAGCGTCCTGGCCATCGTGGTGTTCGCGGGGTACGAGCTGGGGGCGTGGCGGCTGCGCCGGCGCGGAGACCGGTGGCCGCCGGCGCGGGACGTCGCCTTCGGCGCCGGCGCCGCCACGGCCGCCGGGGCGGTGCTGCCGCCGGACACGTTCACCGGGCACATGCTGCAGCACGTCCTGCTCGGCATGCTGGCCCCGGTCCTGCTGGTGCTCGCCCGCCCAGTCACGCTGCTGCTGCGCGCGGTGCCGCCCGCGGCCCGCCGCGGCCTCAAGCCGGTGCTCGGTTCGCGGGCCGCCGCGGTGCTGGTGTTCCCGCCTTTCGCGGCTCTTCTGGAGGCGAGCAGCCTTTGGCTGCTCTACCGGACCGGCCTGTTCGCCGCGAGCGGTCGCGAGCCTGTGCTGCACGTCTTCGTGCACGTCCACGTCCTCGCGACCGGCGCGCTGTTCACGGCATCGGTGTGTCGGCTCGACCCGCTGCGGCACTCCTGGGGACTCGGCGTCCGCGCGGGCGCGCTGATCGGCGCCGCCGCCGCGCACGCCGTGCTGGCCAAGACGCTGTACGTCGCCGCGCCGCCGGGTGTGGTGCTCGCTGCCGCGGACCGGCAGGCCGGGGCCGAACTCATGTACTACGGCGGTGACGTCGTCGAGCTGGCGATCGCGGTGATCCTCGCGGTGCAGTGGTACGCCGCGCGGGGCCGGGCCGCAGCGCGGGTTCGCCGCCGGGCGGCGGCACCGGGGGAGTAGCCGCCGAACGGGCCTGGCTCACGAGGTCCGATGCTGGTAAGCCTCTGTGCGTGACCAAGGACGTGATCGACCTCCACAGCATCAACCCGTGGGAGGTGTCGTTCCTGCGCGAGGAGGTGGGTGCCTACTTCGCCCACGGCGTCGAGCTCGCCCCCGGCGCGACCGTCCTCGACGTCGGCGCCAACATCGGGGTGTTCTCCGCGGCCGTGTACGAGCGGTTGCACGGCGACGTGCGGATCTACGCCTTCGAGCCGATGCCGCCGCTCCACGAAACCCTGGCGCGCAACGGCCGCGACTTCTTCTCCGGCCGGCTGACCGCGTTGCCTTACGGCCTGGCGGCCGGTGAGGACGAGCTCGACTTCAGCTACTTCCCGGCCGCGACGATCTTCTCGTCGTCGTTGCGGGACGAGGGGAACGTCGAGGCCGAGCGGCGGCGGGTCACCGCCAGCGTCGTCGAGATGATCCGCCGGGGCGGCCTGGGCACGGCGTTGCGCCGCGTGCCGGCGCCCGTCCTGCGCGGGCTCGTCGGGCGCAAGCTGCGGGTGATGCGGCAGCTCGAAACCCACCGCGTCCGCGTCCGGCCGCTGTCGGCGGTGCTCGACGAGCAGGGCATCGAGCGCGTCGACCTGCTCAAGGTCGACGTCGAAGGGGCCGAGCTCGACGTGCTGCGGGGGATCGAGGACCGGCACTGGCCGCTGGTCCGGCAGGCCGTCGTCGAAGTCGAAGGGTGGCGGCGGCACCGCGACACGGTCCGTGACGTCTTCGCCGCCCGGGGTTTCACGGTCGAGGTGGTGCAGGACCCGGTCCAGGAAGCCGCGGACATCGGGATGGTGTTCGCGGTCCGCGGTGGGTGAGACGGTGGCCGCGCCCGGCCGGGCGTTGCATACTGCAGGTATGCCGCCGAAGAACCCGGAGCCCGCGCGGTGAGCCCGCGCGAAGGGCCGTCCCGCCCGAAGTTCGGCCGGATCGACCCCTTCTGCCTGCTGGCCGTGCTGCCCGTTCTGTTCGTCGCCGGGATCCTCGGCGCGCTGGTCAACGTGCTGCTGGGGCTGGGCTTCGCGGCCCTCGCGGGCTTGATCCTCCTCTTCGACTCCTGGGCCAACCGCCCCGGCCCGGTGCCACCCGCCCGTCCGCCGCGGGTCCGGCGCCCGGCGCCGGCGCGCGCACCGGCTCGTCCGCCCGCTCGCGTGCCGCGTCCGGCGGGGGCCCGGGCGCCGGTCCGTGCCCCGATCCGGCGCGCGGGGCCGCCACCCGCCACGAGATAGCTTCAGGGCAGCGCGAACCCGGACCGCACCAGACCGTGCCGAACGAACGTTCCCTCAGCCGCCGACGTGGATGCCCGGACGGCGGGCGGGGTCCTTTTCGCTGCTGCGGATGATTTCGCGGACGACGGGCGCGGTGTCGCCGCGGCCGAGCAGGAGGTAGCGGAACAGGTGCCCGAGCGGGTTGCCTTCGGCCCATTCGAAGTGGCACTGGGGCCGGACGCCGGTCACGTCGCGCAGCGCCAGCAGGATCGCGGCGATCGCGTTGGGCGCGGCGGGGCTGTCCGTGCGGAGGATCCGGTGCCCGTCTACGTCGACCCCGCGGACCTTGAGCACGTTGCTGAACTCCGACGGGTCCACGACGTCGATCTCGAGGAAGAGGATGTCGGCGGCGCCGGGCACCGGGTTGATCGCGCGCTGTTCGGCTTCCTTGGCCGAGTATTCGGCGTCGTCGCCGCCCTGACGGCGGTTGGCGATGATGTTCAGGGCACCGTCGTTGGCCAGTGAGTCGGCGATGAACCGGCGGGCCTCTTCGTCGAATTCGATGTGTTCGGCACGCAGTTCCGTCGTCCGCGAAACCCGGGAGACCAGCGAGACGACGATGATCCCGAGGATGAACAGCGCCGAGATGGCGATGCCGTCGGGCTTTTCGATGACGTTCTCGACCAGGGCGTACAGCAGCACGAGTGTCAGCACGACGAACCCCGCGGTGGCGCCGTGCCGTCGCCGCCGGATCGCCGAGATGCTGACCGCGACCGAGCCGGAGACCATCATCGCCAGGATCCCGGTCGCGTACGCACCGGCCTGGGCGTTGACGTCGGCGCCGAACGCGATGGTGATGAGGACGCTGATCGCGGTGTAGACGATGACGACCGGCCGGACGGCGCGGCCCCACTCGGGTGCCATGCCGTAGGACGGCAGGTACCGGGGGACGATGTTGATCAGCCCGGCCATCGCCGACGCGCCGGCGAACCACAGGATCAGGACGCTGCTGATGTCGTAGGCCGTCCCGAAGATTTCGCCGAGTTCGTGGTGGGCGAGGTAGGCCATCGCACGGCCGTTGGCTTCCCCGCCCTCCTTGAACGCCTCGGCCGGGATGAGCACGGTGGTGACGAAGCTGGTCGCGATCAGGAACACCGACATGATGAGCGCGGCCGCGGTCAGCAGCTTCCGCGTGTTGCGGATCCGGGATTCCAGCTTCTCTTCCGCGGTCTTCCCGTCGGCCGCGACCAGCGGCATCATGCTGACCCCGGTCTCGAACCCGGACAGGCCCAGCACGAGCAGCGGGAACGCGAGCACGGCCGGCCCGATGACGCCGGTGAACCCGCCGCCACCGGCGGTCAGCGCGTCGGACCAGCGGGAGAGGGCGGCGGAGTCGCCGAGCAGGTCGATCACGCCCGCGACCGTGACCACGGCGTTGAGCAGCAGGAAGACCGCGACGAGCGGGATGGCGACCCCGACCGCCTCGCTGAAGCCGAGCAGGAACACCCCGCCGAGGATCAGCAGCAGCACGACGGTGATGAGGACGGCGTGGCCGTGCAGGAAGCCCGGCAGGTACGGGTTCTCCAGCATGTGCACGGTGGCGTCCGCCGACGACAGGGTGATCGTGATGATCCACGAGGTCGCGACGAACCCGAGCAGGGTGAGGACGAACAGCTTGCCCCGCCAGAACGGCAGCAGGTTCTCCAGCATCGCCACCGAGCCCTGGCCGTGCGGGCTTTCCGCGGCCACCCTGCGGTACATCGGCAGCATGCCCAGCAGGGTCAGCGCCACGATCAGCAGGGTCGCCAGCGGCGAGAGCGCCCCGGCGGCGAGCGCGGCGATCCCGGGCAGGTACGAGAGGGTGGAGAAGTAGTCGACGCCGGTCAGGCACATGACCTTCCACCAGGCCTGCGGCGTGCCGTGGTCCTCGCCGCCCGCGCGGCCGACCGGAGCGACCCGGTGCTCCAGCAGCCAGCGGGCGACGCCGGAAGCCGGCGGCTTCGGCGCCACCGGGCTGTCGACCTTCGCCGGTATGGTCAAATCGGGTGAAGCACCCATTCTCGCCCTCTCGTCCCCTCGTCCCCGCAAAACACCGGCCACCAGCATGCCCGAGCCCGGCGCGCCCCCGCAGCGGGGGCGGTCCACATGGGACCGCGAGGGCACGCGGCGCGTTTCGCGCTCACTGCGGTGGGGTAGCCGGGGCGACATGCCCGGACGCGAAGACTTGCCCAGCACGCTGCTGCGGTCGCCGCGCAAGGCCCAGGACACGTGGGTGGCCGCGCACGACTCCGCGCTGAAGACCTACGGCCCCGGCAGGCGGGCCCAGCAGACCGCCTACGCGGCGTTGAAGCACACTTTCGAGAAGGTCGGCGACCACTGGGAGCCGAAGCCGGAGCGCGGCCCGTCCGACGAGCAGGCCGCCCGGGGTGCGGGACAGCCGGCGCGGCCGACCCGCGGCGGGGTGAACGCGACCGCGAGCCGGCAGCACCTGTACGAACGGGCCAAGCAGCTCGGCGTCCCCGGCCGGTCCCGGATGTCCAAGGAAGAACTGGTGACGGCGCTGGAGAAGGAAAGCCGCCGCCGGACGGCCCGGGCGCGGCGCTCGGAGTGAAGCGGCGGCTGGTGGAGTCGTCGAGCATCGCCTCGATCGGCTACGACGCTTCGGTGGGGACGCTGGAAGTGGAGTTCTCCCACGGCGGCGTCTACGACTACTACGCCGTGCCGCGCGAAGTGCACCGCGCCTTCCTCGCCGCGGACAGCCACGGCCGGTTCTTCCGGACGTCGATCCGCGACCGCTACCCCTGCCGTCGCCGGGATTGAGGTCAGAACTCGTCGGCCGCGGTGAGTTCGTGCTCGAAGGCGTCCGCCCGGGCGACGACCGACTTGAGCGGGCGCTCGAACTCCTCCTGGATGCTCAGGTCTTCCAGGGGCACGGTGTGCTTGAGCAGGGCGACGCCGTCCACCACCGCCGCGCCGCCGACGGCCGAGCCACCGGCGAGTTCTAGGAGCTTCCGCAGGTCGACGCGGTCGGCCCAGCCGACCGGCGAGGATATCTCGATCCACGAGCCGCCGTCGAGCTCGGGGAGGTGGTGCACCGTCACCTGCTGAGTCCGGTCGTGCGGCCCGTCGAGCCGGAACCGCAGCCAGCCGTCCCGCTCTTCGAGGACCTCGTACCGCGTCCGGACAAAGTTGATCACGTCGATCCAGGTGGTCACCCGTTCCGCCTCCCGCTCCGGCCTGCCTGCGCGGTCGCAGCATCTCACGTCCGTCCCGGGCCCGGCATCGGGGATGGTCCGGACACCCGGCTGGTGGGCGGCGGAAACCGGTGTCCCTGACGGCTGGTGTTTAGCCCGGCCGGCGGCGGCTACTCGTCGTAACGGACGACGTGGTCTACCGTGAAGCCGACGGTGAGGAGGTGGACATCGTGCCCTCTCCCGTCCGTCTCGCCATCGGCCGCCGCGAGGAGGCGACCGTCGTGACGGTCACCGGCGAACTGAACGTCGCGTCGTACCCGTCGCTGCGCGACGGCCTGCTCAAGATCGCGACGGACGTACCGGACGGCTTGGTGGCCGACATCAGCGGGCTGACGATCGAAGACGCGTCCTTGGTGAGCGTTTTTTCCCTGGTCGCCATGCGGATCGGTGACTGGCCCGGCATCCCGTTCACGGTCGTGGCCGGGACGCCCGGCCACCGGGTGCTGCTGCACCGCCACGTCGTCGACCGCTACGTCCCCGTCCGCGCCGACCTGGCCGCGGCGGTGGTGGCGCTGGACCACCCGGTGCGACGGCGGTGTGAACACGTCTTCCCCCGTGCCGGCGGCAGTTCGGCCCGCGCCCGTGAGTTCGTCACCGCCAAGCTCGCCGAATGGGGGGTGCCGGAGCTCGCCGAGGACGCCCGCTTCATCGTCACCGAACTGGTCGAGAACGTGCTGAGGCACACCACGTCGGAGCCGCGGCTGCGGCTCGACCTCCGCCGCGGCGTGTGCACGGTGGCCGTCGCCGACCACGACACGCGGCCGGCCATGCTGCTCGAACGGCTCTCGCCGTTCGAGCCCGGCATGGGGCTGAAGCTGGTCGCGCAGATCGCCCGCACGTGGGGCTGCAGCCGGTCGTGGGCCGGCGGGAAGGTCGTCTGGGCCGTTCTGCTCCAGCCGCCCGGCAACGCCGGTGACCGTCCGGCCGGGTGAGCGGGGGATTGCGGCCCGCGCGCCGGGCTGCTATCCGTGGAAGCCATGGGGTTGACCAAGGTCTGGATCGCCACCCTCAGTGACGGCCTGCTCCGCGCCGACCAGGTCGTCGGCCTGACGGCGCACGCGACACCGGCGTTGACCGGGAAGCCGCCGCGCTGGCTGCTCGACGCGACCGTCCGGGCTCCGGCGGGCAGCGGCAGCGCGGACGGCTGGGACGTGGGCATCCTGCACCGCACGCTGATCCAGACACCGGCCGAGCCGGTGGGCGCGCCGGAAGCGCTGGCCCGCCTCCTCGCCCGCCTGGACGGCGAGGACGCGGCGGGCCTGATCCTCCTCCGGGCGGAGACCGCGGCCGGGCCGGCGAGCACCGTGCGCGTCGGCTTCCGTTCCTTCGAAGACGACGCGCACGACGCCTGAACTACTTGGTGAGCGCGGAGATCCGGTTCAGGACCTCTTCCTGGCCGAGTGCCTGCGTGATCGCGTGGAGGTCGGGGCTGCGCGTCGACCCGGTGAGCGCGATGCGGATGATCTGCGAGGCTTCGCGGATCGAGCCGGGGAACGCCTCCGGGTTCTTCTTGAATTCCTTGGCGTTGCGGGCGAAGCCGTGCTTGGCCGCGACGGCGCGGATCTGCTCGAACCACTCCTGGCCGTCGTCGAGCTGGCGGTAGTCGGCGGCGAAGTCGCGGGCCACGGCCTGGACGACCGCCCGGTCGACGCCGAGCGCGGCGATGCGCTCGTCGTCCTGACCGCTGACGGCCGCGTGGAGCTGGGGGAAGAAGAAGCCGTAGACGGGGCGGAAGTCGCTCCACTTCTTCAGGTCCTTGCGGGGGTTCTCGGCGCCGTCGCGCTCGACCGCCAGCGCGCGCAGGGCCAGGCCGGGCTCGTCGTCGAGGACCCGGCGCAGCTCGGGGTCGAACCGCCCGGCCCAGGCGCGGACGGCCTCGAGGATCGCGGCACCGGACAGGGTGGCGATGTGGTCCGCGGCGATGTCGTCGAGCTTGACCAGGTCGACGAGCGGGCCGGCGACGCCGCACTCGTCGAGGTTGATCGGCTCGGCCAGGGCCTGCTCGAGCGGCATCTCCGCGAGCCGGCCGTTGACGAGGCCGCGCAGGTAGTACACGACGGCTTCGGCGGGGTAGCCGGCCTCGATGAAGAAGTCGACGGACGCTTCCGGGTCCTTGCGCTTGGACAGCTTGCGCTTGCTGCCGCCCTCCTGCTTCATCAGCGGCGCGATGTGCGCGTAGGTGATCGGCTCGAAGCCGAGGGCGTCGAACAGCTGCTGGTGCACCGGGACCGACGAGATCCACTCGTCGCCGCGGATCACCAGGTTGACCCGCATCAGGTGGTCGTCGACGGCGTGGGCGAAGTGGTAGGTCGGCAGCCGCGGGCTCTGGTCGGAGCTCTTGAGGATGACGACGTCGTTGCGGTTGGCCTCGGCTTCCAGCGGGCCGCGGATGGCGTCGGTGAACCGGGCGCGGGCGCCGGTGGCAGTGGGGTCCCCGGGGGCGCGGAACCGCACGACGTACGGGGCACCCGCGTCGAGCTTGGCCTGGACGTCGGCGGGATCGGCGTCGCGCCAGATCGCCCAGCTGCCGTAGTAGCCGGTGGGGAGCTTGGTGGCCTGCTGCCGCTGGGTGATGGCGGCCAGCTCCTCCTTGGTGGCGAAGTCGAGGTAGGCCTTGCCCCGGCGGAGGAGGTCGCGGACGTAGGTGAGGTAGATCCGCTCGCGGGCGGACTGCTGGTAGGGGCCGTAGTCGCCGCCGCGGCCGAGGTCCTCGTCGGCGGCGAGGCGGAAGTAGGAGAAGCCGCGCTCGAACTGCTCCAGCGCGCCCTCGACCTCGCGGGACTGGTCGGTGTCCTCGAGGCGGACGAGGTACCGGCCGCCGGTGCGGCGGGCGACGTCCTGGTCGATGAGGCCGACGTAGATGCCGCCGAGGTGCAGAGACCCGGTCGGCGACGGGCCGAGGCGCGTGACCAGCGCGCCCTCGGGCAGCTGCCGGGCGGGGTACTGCTGCTCCCAGTGCTCGGGCTCGGGCAGGTCGGCAGGGAAGAGGGCGTCGATGACCGCTCGGTCCAGCATGGGTTGTTCTCCCCGCGTCGTGGTGCGCTTTCGTCGGCGAAGATGGTCGTTTTCGCCGACGAAGAGCCTAGCCGTGCGTCCTGCCGGCCCGTCCGGGCAGGTGGTGCCGGGCCGAGGTGTTCACTTCATTCCTGTCGGTGCCCCGTGTGACACTGCGGGCGTGATCATCGTCTTCGAGGCGCGACTGTGGGAATGGGATGCCCGGCGCACCGACAGCTGGGTCTTCGTCAGCCTGCCCCCCGACGCGTCGGAAGACATCCGCGAGCTCGCCGCCGAGCCGCGGCGGGGCTTCGGTTCGGTGCGCGTCCGGGTGACGATCGGGGCCACGAGCTGGAAGACCTCGATCTTCCCGGACGGTTCGCGCGAGGCCTACGTGCTGCCCCTCAAGCGGGCCGTCCGGGTGGCCGAAGGCCTCGACGTGGGGGACACCTGCACCGTGACCGTGGAGCTCGTCGACTTCTGATCGCGCGATCGCGCGAAACGCGATCGGCGGTGGAACGAATCTGCCATGATGCGGACACAGGCCCCGAACCGCGCAAAGGGAGACACGATGTCCGCCCAGATGGACGAGCTGATCGCCCAGTTCGAGAACTTCCGCAGCAAGGTGCGCCAAGCCGAGGCCCGCTTCGCCGGTGTGGGTGACATGCAGGAGCGGATCGCCCGGCTGGAGACCACCGTCACGTCGCCGGACGGGACGGTGACGGTCACCGCGGGCGCCGGGGGGACCATCACCGGCCTGCGGCTCACCGCCGGGGCCACCCGGGTCGAAGCCGGGCAGTTGTCCGCGACGATCATGGACACCATCCGCCGGGCGGTGGCCGGGGCCGCGCAGCAGCAGGCCGGCATCGTGGACGACGCCTTCGGCGACGCGTTCGGCGTCGACGTCTCGGCGCAGGTTCGCGAAGCCCAGGCCGAGGCGTTCGGAACCACGACGCCCGAGCCCGCGTCGGAGGAGCAGCCGCGGCCGCCGTCGCGGCCCGCCCGACGGCCCGCCGCCGTGGACGAAGACGACGACTTCGGCCAGGGCCCCATCCTCCGCCGATCCTGAGGGAACGCCATGCCAGACGGAATACAGACGAACATCGCCGCGATCTCCGCCTACGCCCGGCAGCTGCCCTACTACGAGCAGGAAGCGGACAAGTTCGGCGCCAAGATCGACGCCGCGGACGTGACCGACGAAGCGTGGGGACTCGTCGGCCTCTTCGCCAAGCAGGGCTACACCGAGCGCCTCACCGAGCTGCGTTCGCTGCTCACCGACCTCAAGGACGGCGTGGACGGCTTCACCACCAAGCTCACCAAGGCGGCGGAGATGTACCAGGGCGTGGAAGACGCCGGGAAGGTCACCTTCGGCCGGTACGAGGCGGAAATCGACGCGGTGGGGAAGGGCGAATGACCGAGCCGAAGAAGAGCATCGCCGACGCGCTGAACGTCGAGGCCTACGACGAAAGCACGGGCGCCAACCTCGACCGCGCCGCCGGGTACGTGCCCGTGGCCGGCACCGCCTACAAGGCGGGCAAGAAGATCGGCGAGCACGCGCGGCAGGCGGCCGAGGCGGACGGCCCGGCTGAGCTGGCGTCCGCGGGGGCCGCGCTGGTCGGCGACGGCGCGGCGTTCGTCGGGGCCGCGGCCGGCGACATGGTCACCTTCGCCATGGACCCGATCGGCTGGCTGGTCAGCCACGGCCTGAACATGCTGCTCGAACTGGTCCAGCCACTGCAGGACGCGCTGCACCAGGTCACCGGCGACGGCCCGGCCATCGGGCACGCGTCGGAAAACTTCGTCACGATCGCGCAGGGGTTCGTCGCGCTCGCCGAGGACTTCGAGCGCACCGGCGACACCGCGCTGGCCGATTGGGTGGACGACGCGGGCAACGCGGCGAAGGAAGCGCTCGGCGACTTCTCCTCGGGCATCCGCGGCATCGGCTCGGCGGCGGGTTCGGTCGCCGAGGTGCTGCAGATGTGGTCGATGGTCATGGTGGTCATCGAAGAGGTGATCAAGGGGATCATCACCGAGCTGGTGTCCTGGCTGATCACCCTGTGGCTGCCCGCGCTGGCCGCGTCGGTGATCAGCTTCGGCGGCTCGGTCGCGGCCGCCATGACCGCGTCCATCGCCAAGGCGGCCAGTGTGCTGCAGAAGGTGACGCGCTACCTCGGCAAGTTCGGCAAGCTGCTCGACACGTTCATGGAGTTCCTGGTCAAGTACTCCGGGAAGCTCGAGGTGTTCACCCGCAAGCTGCGCGTCGGCGTGATGCCCGGCGAGACGAAGTTCGGCTTCGGCGCGGCCGCCCAGGGCTGGCAGCCCAGCAACCGGGCGCTCACGACGATGTTCGGCACTTCGGCCGGCGTCAAGCCGTTCCTCGCCGGCGCGGGCGTGAAGGCCGGCACCGGGGCGGGCAAGGGGGCGTTCGCCGAAGGCAAGGAAGCCGTGACGGGCGAAGGGGACGAGCCGTGGTTCGACAAGAGCGAGATCGGCGGGGACCGCAGCCCGGAGGACACGCGCAAGGACCTGGACATTTGAGCGGGTTCGCCGAGAACGCCGAGCGCTGGGCCGAGGACACGCGAGTCCGGCCCGGGTTCCGGGAGCGGGTCGAGGCGCTGATGCGGGACCGCTGGCGCGAGCCGGTCATCGTGCTGCACCTCGGCGACACCGACGTGGGTTTCGACGTCCCCGGCCGTCGCGAGGACGGCACCGTCGTGGGGAAGCGGCTCGTCCGGCGGTTCTTCTGGAACATCCTGCGCGGGATCGGCACGGCGGTGTTCGCCGTCTTCGCCCTGGCACACGGCGAACGACCGGGAAGGGCGTTCCAGCGCAAGATCGCCGTTTCGGGCCCGGAGAACGCGATGGCGCTCGACCTGGCCGACCGGCTCGGGCCCGTGAAGGGCGCGTGGCTGGCGTGCTCGCCGTCGTGTCTCGCGGTGGTGGACACCGGGACGACCTTCACCGACCCGGCCGCCGCGCCGCCGCCGCGGATCGTCTGGGAAGCGCGCAAGCCGCAGGCGCCGGAGCTCAGCTTCCGAAAGAGCACGCTGACCTGGCCGGACGGCTCGATCTTCCGGCTCCCCATCCACGGCCCCGCCGAGCAGCGGCACCTGCGGAACTTCCTGGAGTTCCCGGACGTCGTCCACTGGAACGGAAAGCCGCCAGGGCGCTAAAGCAGCCCCCGGCCCGTACGGAAGTACGCGGCCACCGCGCCACCCAGCTCGCGCAGCGGGCGGGCGGCGCCGAACGGGGCGTTCCAGAACCCGCCCTGCCGGGGGTGGTGCGGGCCGACGTAGGCGTACGGCTCGGCGATGTGGCCGTCGCCGGGGGAGACGCCGTAGTTGACCTCGTCGAGGGTGATCGCGACGTCGAAGTGCTCCGGCCACAGCACCGGTGTGGCTTCCGGGGCGAACTCGCGCAGCGCGCGGTCACCTTCGGTGAAGGCGGCCAGCAGCGTCTCGAGCGGGCCCGCCGCCAACGTGATCGTTTCGCCGGGGGAGACCCCGGGGCCGCCGTCGTACACCCCGGCGGGTTCGCCCGCCTCGATGCCCGCCGTCGCGGCGACCTCGTCGTAGGTGCGCCCCGCCAGCGGCGCCCGGGTGGCACCCGCGACGAGCTGGCCGCCTTCGACGCGCAGCTCGGGCCCGGTGACCGTGGCGAAACCCCCGGTGGTCACGCGCAGGTCGATGCGCCGGGTCGCCCGGTACTGCGGGCCCGCCAGCAGCAGCTCCGCGACGCCGTGCAGGGAACGCCGGGTCGCCGCCGGTTCCGGGTCGGTCATCGGCACTCCTCGGTGACACCCGTGACGTCCGGGCACTGCGGCCAGTCTGCCCGAACCCCGGCGCTACTCGCACGTGAGGCGGGCCCACACGATCTTGCCGTCGTCGTGGTGGCTGACGCCCCAGGCGAAGGCGAGCTGGTCGACCAGGAGCAGGCCGCGGCCGCCGGTCCGGCCGGGCACCCGCGGCCGCGGTTCGCCGGTTCCGACGTCGGCGACGGCCACAGTGACCACGCACGGGTCGAGCGCGTGGTGGATCCGCAGCTCGTGCGGCCCGCCGGCGTGCACGTACGCGTTCTCCAGCAGCTCCCCGACGACGATCAAGGCGTCGACCCGGTGGTGTTCGGGAAGCGACGCCAGCCTGGCCTCGGCCCACCGGCGCGCGGCCACCAGCCCCGAAAGCTCGGCTCCGGCGACGACCAGCACCTGCCAACCCGGCTCGTTCGCCGCTCCCCAGTTCACTCGCACCGTGCGGCCCCTCCTTCCGGAGAGGCCTACCCGGGAATCCGGCCGATACTCATGCGGCCGGTCAGTGCAGCCCGATCCGCCAGAGGAACGCTTCCCGCAACGCGGCGATGAGGACTTCGTCGTCGCCCTCGGTGGGCCGGTCGCCCATCGGCAGCCAGGTCTCGTCGTCCGGGATGCCGGCGATGACGCGGGTGAGCGTGACACCGGGGTAGGAAAGCGTCTCGTGACTGCCGCCGAGGTCGGGCACGGTGACGCGGCGGGATTCCGCCCGGACGAGTACCTGCCGCTGGTCGTTCATGTCGCGTGACTTCCCGGAGCCGAGGGCCTTTCAACGTCCAGCATAGACACCGGACGCTGCGGGCACCTTCGTGCGAACAGGGGGTTTTCGCGTTCACCTCAGTTCGAAAACCGCTGTGACACAACATCTCCGCTGCGAACGCCGCCGCGGCGCCGAGCGCCTGCGGCGTCACCCTGAACCGGGAGAGCACCGGTGGGGGCACCACGCGGTGCCCCCACCGGTGCGTCAGTCACGGCGGTGGAAGATGAGCCGGTAGCCGGCCAGGATGATCAGGGCGCCCAGGATCGCCAGGCCCCAGGTGCGCAGGTCGAAGAACGTGCCGAGCTGGGTGTGGAACAGCGTCTTGCCCACCCAGCCGCCGACGAACGCCCCCGCGATGCCCAGCAGGATCGTGATGATGCAGCCGCCCGGGTCCTTGCCCGGCATGAGAGCCTTCGCGATCACCCCGGCGATGAGACCGAGCACGATCCAAGCGATGATGCCCACGGGGGTGTCCTCTCGTCCGCGTCCTCTTGACGGCACAGGATGGCAGGCGCTCGCCTCCGTGGCGCGTCGAACCACGCGGACGTGATCCGGATCTCACCCGATGGTCACCGGTGCGAGAACGGCCCCCACCGCTTGACGGCGAACGAGCCGCCGTGGCGTTCGATCTCCAGCGCGCTGTGGCCGCCGAAGTGGGCGGGCAGGAGCAGGACGGCTTCGTCGGCGGCCCAGCCCAGCAGGCGGCGCCGGGTGTCGTTCGCCTGGGCCGGGTCTTCGCAGAAGCAGCTGCTGTGCCCGGGTTCCGCGAGCTGCAGCGGAGTGTGCAGCAGATCGCCGGCGAACAGGGCCCGGTCGCTCCCGGACGCCAGCTTCACGACGCTGGAGCCGGGGGTGTGGCCGGGTGCGGCTTCGAGGCGGAGGTTGGCGTCGATCGTGTGGCTGTCCTCCCACAGCCGGACCTGGCCTGCCTCGTACACCGGCTGGATGCTGTCTTCGAAGGCGTTTTCGTTGACGCCCCCGCTGACGGCCGGGTTGCGGGCCGGGTCCCAGTGCTCGAAGTCCGCGCGGGGCATGAGGTAGGTGGCGTTCGGGAAGGTCGGCACCCACGCGCCGTCGACGAGGCGCGTGTTCCACCCGATGTGGTCGAGGTGCAGGTGGGTGTTGACGACCAGGTCGACGTCCTCCGGCCGGACGCCGGCTTCGCGGAGCCGGTCCAGGTAGTCCAGCCGCAGGTGGTCCCACGACGGGACGGCCGGGCGGGCCTTGTCGTTGCCCACGGCGGTGTCGATCAGGATCGTGCGGCCTTCGCTGCGCAGCAGCCAGGTCTGCATCGCCGAAAGGACCAGGTCGTCGGCGGTGAGGTGGTCGGGCTCCAGCTCGTGGCGGTGCTCCTGCCACGCCCGCTCCGGCAGGTCGGGGAAGAAGTCCCGCGCCGGCATGACCGGGCCGTGCTGCTCTTCGACGCGCGTCACGGTGACGTCGCCGAGCTTGATTTCGTTCATTTTTCTCTTTCTCCAGGGGTTTTCGGGCGCGTTCGGCCCGGCATTCGTCGCGAATGCCTTGTGGGGGAAGGAGTTTCAGTCGCGCGCCGGCACGCTGTGCCGTGTGGTGGCGGCGGTGTGCGTCAGCAGCGTCATCGCGGCGTGCGAAGAGGAGCCCGGTTCGGTGGTCGCGACGACGACGTGCTGGTCCTGCTCGGTCAGCAGCGCCTGGTGCGTGACCGTCATCGTGCCCACCAGGGGATGGCGCATCTCGTAGACCGCGTCGCCGCCGGACTTGACCCGCTGGTCGGCCCACCACGCCGCGAATTCGTTGCTCCGCAACGACAACTCGCCGACCAGCGCGGCCAGCAGGGGATCGTCCTGGTGGCGGCCGGACGCCATCCGCAGCGTCGCCACCACCGCGCGGGCCTTGGCGGGCCAATCGGCGTACAGCTCGCGGGTGTGCGGGTCGAGGAACACCAGCTTCGCCATGTTCGGGCGCTGCCCGGGCCGCTCGGGGGCGTCCGGATCGAGGTGCCCGGCGAAGAGGGCGTGCCCGGCGGCGTTCCACGCCAGGACGTCGCTGCGCCGCCCCAGCACGACCACCGGCACGTCGCCGAGGGTGGCCAGCAGCTGGCGGACGGCGGGAGCGACGTGTTCGGGCGCCGGACGCCGTCGCCTGGCCTGCCCCCGGGCGCCGGTGGCCAGTTCGTGCAGGTGACGGCGTTCGGTGTCGTCGAGCCGGAGGGCCTGGGCGATCGCGTCCAGCACCTCCGGGGAGGCGTTGGCGGACTGGCCCTGTTCGAGCCGCGAGTAGTAGGGCGCGCTCACCCCGGCCAGCTGGGCGAGCTCCTCGCGGCGCAGACCCGGCACGCGGCGGCGGTCCCCGTACGTGGCCAGGCCGACGTCCTCCGGCCGCAGGTGGGCGCGGCGGTTCTTGAGGAACTCGCCGAGCTGTCGTTTCGCCTCCATGAACCCAGTATGGGCAGCGGGCCCGGGGCGCAACCACACCCTCGCGGGGTGTGGGTCGGCACGCGGAAGGGCCCGCCCGGGGACACTGCCCCGGACGGGCCCTTCCGCCATCGATCGCGCCGGCTCAGCCACCGCCGTAGGTGGCCTGGGTGACCGCGAAGACGTTGCGGTTGCCCGCGCCTTCCTGCAGCGACCACAGCAGGTCGGCGCTGGTGTCGTCCTCCCAGTACGAGAGGCTCTCGCCACTGCTGACCCAGGCGAAGGTCTGCGCGGCGGCCGACGGCTTCCAGTAGTAGAGCTGCTTCTGGCCGGACGACTGGAACCACCAGCGGCCGTTGTGCGAGGCCACGCCGTTGAGCTTGTACCAGGGCAGCTGCAACGCCTGGCTCGCCGTGGTCGTGGCGGCGAAGGTGCCGGAGGAGGCGAACGGGTAGCGGATCGCCCGCGGCGCCCGGTTCGGGTAGTCCGTGCAGCCGGACGGGCAGGTGTACTCGGTCATCACGATCGACTTGCTGACGCGGTCGAGGGAGATCGACGACCACGCGAGGTTCGTGCCCGACGTCGTCTTCGCGGCGATCGTGCCGACCTGCGGCAGGACGTAGGCGTAGTTGTGGGCGTAGTACGTGCTGCCGGTCTGGTGGCCGATCTGGTCGGCCGTGCCGCCGTTGTTCGTCTTGAGGATCTTGCGCATGTCGAACACGCGCATGCCCTTCCCGGTGTCGGCGACGTAGAGGTAGTCGCCGTACCAGGACATGCCGCCGGCGTGGACCGGGATGTCCTTGAAGTCCGGCGACGCCGCGGTCCCGGTCGGCTCGACGAGCAGGATCTTGCGGTACTTGTTGGGGTAGGTGGAGTCCCAGTCGACCAGGGTGATCCGGCTGCGCGACTGGTCACCGCTGCAGCCGTCCTTGGTGTACCAGCTGACCGCGACGAGCTGGTGCCCGTCGTAGTTGCCGCCGTTCGCCGTCCCCACGGCGTCGCGGCTGGTGGTGATGCCCTGCGGGTAGTTGGTGCAGTCGGAGTTGTCGTCGCTGTCGAACCGGAACCCCGTCGAGAGCCCGGCGACGGAGAACGACGAGGGCAGCGCGGTGCGGTCGTGGTTCGCGTTCTCCATCACGGTGTGGACGGCCGCGGTGCCGAGCGTCGACACCAGAGCGTTGTTCACCGCGTCGAACTGGTCGTAGTTGGCGGTCAGGGTGTACTGGTCGGCCGGCAAGGTCGACGGCGCGGCCCCGGCGGCCGCCGCCGGCACGGCGAACAGGCCCGCTAGCACGCCCGCGGCGAGTGCGGCCTTGGTGAGACGGTGCAATGACATGGGACCCATCGTCGGCGGGGGCCGTACAAGAGCCGTACAAGCGGCCGCCGCTGTCCACATCGGACCCGGTCTCACGGCGAGGCTTCGGCCGCGTCCGCCTGCTCCGCCCGGCGCGCGAGGATCTTCAGCGACTGCTCGCACCACCGCAGGTTCTCGCGCTCGAACGACAGGCCGCGCATCAACGTCAGGTACGGCCCGATCCGCTCGGCTTCGGCGAGGTAGTCGTCCTCGAAGCGGCCGTCCAGCAGCCGCGCGCGAAGCCGTTCGTAGCGGGCGATCTTCGTCTCCGCCCGGCTCATCCGCTCCTCGAGCGCGCGCCGGACCGCCGTCCCGTCACCCGCGTCGACGGCCTGGACCTGGACCAGCAGCTCGTCGCGGATCACCCCCGGGCGCGGCGGGCGGGCCGTGAACTCGTGCAGCGCCCGGTACCCGGTCCCGGTCAGCGAAAACAGCCGCTTGTCCGGCCGCCGCTCCTGGTGCACGACGCGGGCGCGCACCAGGCCGTCGGCCGCCATGCGGTCGAGTTCGCGGTACAGCTGCTGCGGCGTCGCCGCCCAGAAGTTGGCCACCGAGGCGTCGAACCCCTTCGCCAGGTCGTAGCCCGACGCCTCGCCCTCGAGCAGTGCCGCCATCAGGGCGTGCCGCAATGCCATACTCAACTAGTTGGCTGCTTCGCGCTGGATCCGGTCGAACTGGGCCGCCATGGCCTCGGCCAGCGCCTGCGCCGCCGACAGCGGGCGGACCATCACCGTGAACTCGTCGATCAGGCCGTCCTCGTCGAGGTGCAGGAAGTCGCAGCCCTCGACCCGCACGTCCCCGATCCGGGCCTCGAAGACGAGGGCGTGGTCCCGGCCTTCGCTGCCGTCCAGCTCCCGCAGGTAGCGGAAGTCCTCGAACACGCGCAGCACGCCGCGCAGGATCGCGGCGGTGATCGCCTTGCCCGGGTACGGCCGGAACGCCACCGGGCTGCGGAACACCACGTTCTCCGCCAGCGTCGCGGCCATGGCGTCGGGATCACGGGCCTCGACGGCCTTGCGGAAGCTGTTCACAGGGCACCTCACCTAGTCAATTTATTGAGTATCCGAGGTCAGCGTACCCGCTCGCCTTCGGTGACCGATCGGCGACGCACAGCGCCACCACAGCCCTGCCACAGCTCTGCTCGCCACGCTGGCCCAAGGCCGGGTCAGGCGGAAGTCAACCGGTCATTACCCGACCACCACGAAGGGACAGGCATGGGAAACGACCACGAGGGACAACGGGTCAGCAGGCGGCGGCTGCTCGCCGGCGTGAGCTCGGTCGGCCTCGGCGCGCTCGTCACGGCGTGCGCGGGGAAGAGCCCCGTCACGACGACCACCGGGGAGACGGTCGCGCTGCAGGCGGTCACCGACGCGGACCTGACCGCCCTGTTCGCCGGCGCGCGGACGTGCACGCTCACCGCCGCCACCACGCAGGGGCCGTACTACTTCGACGCCGACAAGATCCGCAGCGACATCCGCGAGGACAAGCAGGGGGTGAAGCTGCGGCTGGCGCTGCAGGTGCAGGACAGCGAGACGTGCGAGCCGATCCCGCACGCGGTGGTCGAGATCTGGCACTGCGACGCGGGCGGCCTGTACTCCGGCGCGGAAGCGGCATCCGCCGGCGGGGGCGGCACCCCGCCCACGGGCGAACCGCCGACCGGGACCCCGCCGACCGGCACGCCGCCCGCGGGCGGGGGCGCCGACCTGGTGCCCACCGACGACAAGCGGTACCTACGCGGCGCGCAGGTCACCAACCAGCGCGGGATCGTCGAGTTCACGACGATCTGGCCGGGCTGGTACCGCGGCCGCACGGTGCACGTCCACGTGATGGTGCACGTCGGCAACGAGAAGACGCTGACCACGCAGCTCATGTTCGACGAAGCGCTGAACGCCGAGGTGCTGGCGAAGCAGCCGTACGCGCAGCGCACCGGCCGGGACACCTTCAACGACGGTGATTCGATCTATCGGCCGAGCATGCTGCTGAAGGTGACCAAGGCCCAGGACGGGTACGTCGGCTGCATCGTCCTGAACGCCGATCCCGACCACGACGGCGTGTAGCCGCGAGAGACCGGCTTCAGCGCTCGCCGGCCGGGCAGCGGCGCCACTGCACGTGGTCCCCGGCCCGGTCGGCGTGCCATTCCGCCGTGTCCGTGTCGGACTGCCACGTCGGCAGGAGCCGGCCCGTGACGACCCGGCCGCGGGCCACCCGGCCGAACAGCTCGACGCCGTCCGCACGGCGGGCGGGCGGGATCCAGGCCGGGAAGCGGGTGCGGGGCAGCTTGTGCTCGATCCACTCCCGCGCGGACCCTTCGCTGCCGTGGTCGGACTCCACGATGCTCGACACCGGGCCGCCGCCGACGGCGAGGCCGATCGACGCGCGCCAGCGCACGGGGGAGGAGTCGGGATTCATCGTCCCCAGGGTCCCGGACGAGCGCGTCCGCGGGCCAGTACACGTTCGGATGGATTGGCGCTCACTCACCGTGCCCCCTGCCGCTTTCGACCCCTGCTCGTAGACCCCTGCCGCTCGGAACAACACTGCGCGCCGCGCGGGTTCCCCGTCCGGGTGACCTTCAATCACGACGCCTTCAGCAGACGTACGCAGGCCCTTTCGAGCACCGCCCGCGCTTCGTCGCCGTCGAGGCGCCCCGCCCGCTTGAGCGCGGGGGCGATCGTGCGCTCTCCGCGGTAGGCCTCGACCAGCCGGGGGTCCACATAGGACGACCGGCAGACGGCCGGGGTGTTGCCGAGCGCCTTCGAGACCTCCTTCATCACCTTCGCCTCCGCGCGCTTGCGGGCGGTCTCCGACGTCGGCGGGTCCGCCGCGGCGAACGCGGCCGCGGCCAGCACCGTCGCGTTCCAGGTCCGCATGTCCTTGGCCGTGCAGTCCTGGCCGGCCAGCTCCTTGAACCGCTCGTTGATGTCGGCGGCGTGCACCTCGTGCCAGGTCCCGCCCTCGCGGTAGACGAGCAGCCGGTCGCTGCCGGGCCGGCCGCGCAGCAGGGCCTTCACGACCTTCGCCAGCTCGGGGTCCCGGATCGCCACCTCCCGGTCGAGGCCGCCCTTGGCGACGTAGCAGAACCGGCATTCGTCGCCGCGGACGGCGGCGTGCGTGCGCAGCAGCGTGGCGACGCCGTGGGTGCCGTTCTCCTCCGCGTACTCCTCACCGCCGGTGCGGAAGATGCCCCGGTCGAGCATCCGCAGTGCCGCCGCGAGCACCCGTTTCCTCGTCAGGCCGCTGCCGGCGAGGTCGGCCTCCACCTGGGCCCGCCACTGCGGCAGCCGGCGGGCCATCTGCAGCACGCGGTCGTGCTTCTCCTCGTCGCGGTCGCGGCGCCACTGCTCGTGGTAGAGGTACTGGCGCCGCCCGGCGTCGTCGGTCCCGACCGCCTGGACGTGCCCGTTCGGGTACGGGCAGATCCACACGTTCCGCCACGCGGGCGGGATGACCAGGCCTTTGATCCGCTCGAGCAGCTCGGTGTCGGTCACCGGCGACCCGTCGGGCATGGCATAGGAGAACCCGCGGCCGCGGCGGATCCGCCGGATGCCGGGGCCGCGCAGGTCACTGCGCCGGAGTCTGGTGCGTCCCACCGCCGCGAAATACCCGCCCGGCGTACCGGGAAACCATGATTGCCCCCTTCCGCGGCGGGTAGCCAGCCACCAAAGCACGGAAGGAGTACGCATGACCACCGCAACCAAGCCGCTGGCCGTAGTCACCGGCGCGTCCAGCGGGATCGGGCTCGAGCTGGCGAAGCAGTTCGCCCGGCACGACTTCGACCTCGTACTCGCGGCCGAGGACGCCGAGCTGACCGCGGCGGCGGACGAGGTCCGCGCGTGGGGGGCGCGGGTCGAGGCGGTCCGGACCGACCTCGCCGCCCCGCACGGCGTCGAAGCGCTGGTCCGGCACCTCGCGGACCGCCCGGTGGAAGCACTGGCGGTCAACGCCGGCGTCGGGATCAACGGCGAGTTCGCCGGCGACACGCGGCTGGAGGACCAGCTGACGGTCGTCGACCTGAACGTGCGCTCGGCCGTGCACCTCACCAAGCGGGTCGTGCCGGGCATGGTCGGCCGCGGCCACGGCCGGGTGCTGTTCACCTCGTCGATCGCGGGCACTTCGCCCGCGCCGTACCAGGCGGTCTACGCCGCCTCGAAGGCGTTCCTGACGTCGTTCTCCGAGGGCCTGCGCGCCGAGGTGAAGGACAAGGGCGTCACCGTGACCGCGATGCTGCCCGGCCCGGTCGACACCGAGTTCTTCGACCGCGCCGACATGACGGACACCAAGCTCGCCGCCGGCGACAAGGACTCCCCGGCCGAGATCGCCGAAGCCGGCTACGAAGCCTTGATGGCCGGGAAGGACAAGATCGTTCCCGGTGCGGCGAAGAACAAGCTCCAATCGGCCGCCTCCCGCGTCCTGCCGGACGAGGCGAAGGCGAAACAGCAGGGCAAGATGATGAAGCCCGGAACGGCGGACGCATGAGCGTGGTCAAGGAAATCACCGAGAAGGCGAAGCAGGTTCAGCGCGGCTACGCCGGCGAGGCCGATCGCCCGCTGGCCGGCTACGTCGGGGTGATGGGGGTGTACTGCGCCTTCGTCGGCGGGCTGACCGTGCTGGGCCGCGCCGTCGGGGCCCGGCTGCCTCGCCGGTTCGGCGTCGGCGACACGGTGCTGCTCGGCGCGGCGACGTTCAAGGCCAGCCGGCTCCTGGCCAAGGACGCGGTCACCAGCCCGGTGCGCGCGCCGTTCACCCGGTACGAAGAACCGGCGGGCGACGACGAGCTGAACGAGTCCGTTCCGGGGAAGGGACACGTCGAACACGCGGTGGGCGAGCTTCTCTCGTGCCCGTTCTGCCTGAACGTCTGGATCGGCACCGGGCTCGCCGCGGGCCTGGTGATCGCGCCGCGGCCGGCCCGCCTGGCGGCCACCGTGCTGACCGCCGTGGGCGTGGCGGACGCCCTGCACCTGCTCTACGACGCGGGCAAGAAGCTCGCGTCCGGTTAGCCGCCCGGGCCCGGAGGGGACGTTCTTCGCTGCAGAGGGGAGGAACGTCCCCTCCGGCCGGCCGGCCGGCCGGTCATTGCCGTCAGTGCGGGCCACGGCGCAGCGGCCGGACCGCGGGCCCTTGCACCACTTCGCCGTCCACGCCGAACCGGGAGCCGTGACACGGGCAGTCCCACGTCTTTTCCGCGTCGTTGAAGGAAACCAGGCAGCCGAGGTGGGTGCAGTGCGCGCCGACGGTGTGCAGCTGCCCGGTGTCGTCGCGGTGGGCGGCGACGAGTTCGCCGCCGACGCGCACGACCTCGGCTTCGCCGGGCTGGAGGTCGTCGAGCTTCTCCGACCGCCACAGCGCCGCGACGTGGTCGCCGACCAGGTACTTCGCGACGGTCAGGTTGTCGTGGGCCACCTCGAGGACCGACCGCGGGTCGAAGCGGTTGGGGTCGAACAGGTCCGCGGCCGGGTGCGGCTCGCCGAGGATCCGCGACGCGAGGACGTGACCGGCCGCGGTGCCGCCGGTCATGCCCCACTGGCCGAACCCGGTGGCCACCCACAGGTCCTTCGTGCCCGGCAGGTACCGGCCGACGTACGGCAGCTTGTCCACAGTGGACATGTCGTGCGCCGACCACCGGTGGGTGACCCGGTGCAGGCCCGCGTGCTCGTCCGCCCAGTCCGCGAGCCGCCGGTACCGGCGTTCGACGTTGACGTGCGCGCCGACGCGGTAGTGCTCGCCGCCGGCGATCACCATCGGCGTGCCCCGCTCGGTGTACCCGCGCACGGAATGGTGCGTGTCGGCGTCGAGGAACATGCCTTCCGGTGGGGTGTTCCCGGCGGCCGGGCCCGCGACGACGAGATCGCGCACCGGGTCGAGCCGGGCGAAGTACAGGCCGCGGTCGAGCACCGGGTAGTGGGTCGCGACGACGACGTCGCCCGCCACCACGTCGCCCCGCGAGGTGCGGACGGTCCGGCCGTTCACCGCGGTCGCGCGGGCGTGTTCGACGATGGTGCCGCCCGCCCGCTCGATCTCGGCGGCCAGGCCGAGCAGCCACCGGCGCGGGTGGAAGTGCGCCTGCCCGGTGGTCCGCACCGCCCCGAGCGCGGGCACGTCTAGCGAGACGTCGTCGGTGAACGACGCCGGCAGGCCCGCCGCGGCGGCGGCGTCGGCCTCCCGCTTGAGGGAGTCCACGGTTTTTTCGCGCGTGGTGTAGACGTAGCTGTCGGCGCGGGTGAACCCGCAGTCGATCCCCAGTTCGGCCGCCGTGCCGGCGATCCACTCGGCCGCCGCGGCCTGGGTCCCGGCGTAGATCTTCGCGGCTGGAGCGCCGTGCCGGGACGTCAGGTCCGCGTACTTCACCCCGTGCTGGGCGCTGACCTTGGCGCTGGTGTGGCCGGACACCCCGGCGGCGACCCGTTCGGCCTCCAGCACGACGACCGACCGGCCGCCGCGGGCGAGCAACAGCGCGGTGGTGAGCCCGGCGATGCCCGCGCCGAGCACCGCGACGTCGGCGGACCCGGGCACCGGCACGCCGGTGCGATCCGGGGCGGGAGCGGTGTCGACCCACAGCGAAAGCGGTTCGGGCAGGGCTGTCATGCCTGCGGATGCCCGCTGAGGGGCCGATCAAACGGGCCATCCGGCCCGTTTCGGCCGTTCGGCGGGTCGGGTAGCCCTTGTGCATGAGTACCAACATCTTCGTGATCGGCCTGGACGAGGAGAACCAGCGGGTCCTGGATCGCCTGCCCTGGTCGGGGAGCTACTCGTTCCACGGCCTGCTGACCCCCGAAGAGCTGCAGCACGGCGAAATCGACTTCGAAGCCCTCCTGAAGACCGCTCAGCACCAGCTCGACGCGTTCGACGGCGACGTCGGCGCGATCGTCAGCTACTGGGACTTCCCGGCGGCGTCGCTGGTCCCCATCCTGTGCGCCCGCTACGGCCTGCCCAGCGTGTCGCTGGAGGCGGTGCTGAAGTGCGAGCACAAGTACTGGAGCAGGCTCGAACAGAGAAAGGTGATCGACGAGCTCCCGGACTTCGGCATCGTCGACCTCGACGCCGAGCGGCCCGCCCCGCCCGAGGGCGTCGGCTACCCGATGTGGCTCAAGCCGGTCAAGTCGTTCTCCTCGGAACTCGCCTTCAAGGCCGGGAACGAGCGTGAGTTCGCCGACGCCGTCGCCGAGATCCGGGCCGGTGTCGGCCGCGTGGGGGAGCCGTTCGGGTCCGTGCTCGAACAGGTCGACCTGCCGCCGGAGATCGCCCGCGTCGGCGGCGCCGCGTGCCTGGCCGAAGCGGCGCTGCACGGCGTCCAGGCCGCCGTGGAGGGGTACGTCTACCGGGGCGAGGTCGTCGTCTACGGCGCGCTCGACTCGATCAACTACCCGGACAGCTCGTCGTTCCTGCGCCACCAGTACCCGTCGCAGCTGGGCGAGGAGGTGGTGCAGCGGATGCGTGACGTCGCCGGGCGGGTGATGAAGCAGATCGGCTTCGACAACGGCACCTTCAGCATCGAGTTCTTCTGCGACCCCGAGTCCGGCCAGGTGTGCCTGCTGGAGATCAACCCGCGGCATTCGCAGTCGCACGCCGAGCTCTTCGAGTTCGTCGACGGGGTCGCCAACCACGAGATCATGGTGCGCCTCGGCCTCGGCCAGGACCCCGGGCGCCGTCCCCGCGAGGGGAAGTACCAGATCGCCGGGAAGTGGTACCTGCGCCGCTTCGAAGACGGCGTCGTGACGCGGGTGCCGACGGCCGCCGAGATCGCGGCGATCCAGGAGCGCGTCGAAGGCACCCAGATCGAGATCATCCCCGAAGCGGGACAACGGCTTTCGGACCTGCCGGAGCAGGACAGCTACAGCTTCGAGCTGGCCCACCTGTTCGTCGCGGGGCACACGGAAGACGAAATGGTGCGGAAGTACCAGGCGTGCGTCGACGCGCTGCCGTTCGAGTTCGACGAGGCATAGGAGAACGGGGGTGGCGTTCGGACATCCGAACGCCACCCCCGTTCTCGTCTCGGGCTCAGCCCGACTGCGGGTCGCTGTCGTCGTGCTCGTCGCCGCCCGACGTGCCCTGCTCGCCGCGCAGGGTCTCCCGCTGGGCCTCCGGCGTGTCGCCGTGCGGGTCGTCGCCGCGGGCGCCCTCGGCGGGCTCGGTCGGGTGCTGTGTGCGGTCCTCGGACGTCACTTCGGGGCCTCCTTCGCCGGTCCTTTCCGGACCGGATACCCCGCCACGACCGGTTGAACCGCGGCGTTTGCCGCGATCACCGTCGGGTAGCCGGGGACCGACGCGGTTGTCCCACCGGCGATCGCGCCGGGGACCGCGGCGAGGTGAGGAGACCGAGATGACCACGTCGGCGGAACCCGTCCGCCCGGGCCCCTTGGCCGCCCGGCCCGTGCCGTCCGTCCCGCGGCTGCTGCGGTTGCCCGGCGTCTACCGTCCCCAGGAGGACACCGCCCTGCTGGCCTCGGCGATCGACGACCTGACCATCCCGGCCGGCGCGCGGGCCCTGGACCTGTGCACCGGCACCGGCGCGCAGGCGCTCACCCTGGCCCGCCGCGGCGCACGGACCGTGCTGGCGGTGGACCTTTCGCGCCGGGCGCTGGTTTCGGCGCGGCTCAACGCGTTCGTCCACCAGCTCGCGGTGCGCCCGTGCCGGGGCGGCCTCGCCAGAGCACTGCGGGAAGGCCCGTACGACGTCGTGGTCGCCAACCCGCCGTACGTGCCGTCTCCGGCGCCGACGGTCCGGTCCACCCGGGGCTGGGACGCCGGCCCGGACGGTCGTGCGGTCCTGGACCCGCTGTGCTCGGCCGCCGGCACGCTCCTGCGGGCGGGCGGGACGTTGCTGCTCGTGCAGTCGGTGATGTCCGATGTGGACAAGTCGCGGCAGCTCTTGGCCGCGCAAGGGCTCCGGACGTCGGTGGCTCGTACGGCCCGGATCCCGTTCGGCCCGGTCCTGTCCGGACGGACGGAGTTCCTCGAAGCGGGTGGGCTGATCGAACCCGGCCAGCGGATGGAGGAGCTGGTGGTGCTGCGTGCCGACCGATGAGCGCCGTCCCCGCCGCGTGACGGTCGTGCCTGGCGGGCCGGTCCTCGTGGAAGGACCGGTCGAGCTGTGCACGCCGGACGGCGAAGTCGTGAAGTCCGACCGGTTCCTCGTCGCGGTGTGCGCGTGCCGTCGCAGCAAGCGGTTTCCCTTCTGCGACACCAGCCACCGCAAACGGGTGCGCACCCAGGACGACTGAGCCGGGACGGTCAGCCGAGGGGCCGGAGCAGCGAGGAGCGTCCGGCCTTCCAGCCGGCCAGCAGCTGCGTGCCGAACCGGCCTTCCAGGAACTCCGTCGCCTGGATGCCGAAGACGACGTCGGCGGCCAGTTCGGGCTCCTGCTCGAGCAGGTCGCCGAGCACGTCGTGGCGCATCACCTGTTCGTGGACCGCGTCGGCCTCGATGTGCTCGGTGTAGAAGAACCGGCACGCCTCCGGGGCGCCCAGGCGCCGCAGGGCCTGGTCCATCCGCTGCGCGGACGGCGCGGTCGTGATCTCCGCCGCCGCGAAGTGGCCGCACAGCGCGCCCCGCAGCGACCGGTGCAGGCCGAACAGCGACATCATGTTGACCACGGCCAGCATCGAGCCGGGGACGTGGTCGATCAGCTCCAGGTAGCCGTCCGGCAGCCCCGCCGCGCGCAGCAGGTCGGCGTACAGGCGCGCGTGCACGAACTCCGCGCGGCCGCCGCCGAACTCGTCGAACTCCACCGCGACCAGCGCGGCCTTGGCGCGGCCGCGCAGCCGGGGGATCACCCACGCGTGCGGGTCGGCTTCCTTGTGGTGGTAGACCGAGCGGTGCGCGAAGTACTCCCGCACCTGCTTCCAGTCGCCGTGGTCGCGCAGGAAGTGCGAAACGCCTTCGGCGTCGATCGGCTCGACCAGCAGGGCGTCGAGTTCGCCCGCCACGTCTTCGCCGCCCGCCACGTTTTCGCGGAGCGCGGCGAGGAACCGCGCCTCCAGCGCGCCGCGCAGGCGCAGCAGCTCCGGGTCCCATTCCCAGTCGGGGGACACGCCGGGGAGGCCCTGGTAGTGCAGTTCGTAGCACAGGTGCAGGGCCAGCTGGAGGTCGTCGCCGAGCGGGTCGGCGTCCGCCAGGCCGTCGAAACCCAGGTCCGCCCGCGAGTGCTCGCGCAGGAGCGTGCCCAGCACGGACACCGACAGCGGGCCGCGGGCGGCAGGCAAAACTGCCGCAAAGGGAGCCGCTCCGGGGGTGGTGGAGGTCGTCATGGCGCCTGGCTACCCCGTGAGGAGCGTTCCATGCCCCGCCGGCACGGTTCGCGCGGTGAGCCACCGCACCGCGGCCGCCGTCCCGCGCCCGGCTACCGCACGCTGCTGCACGGACCCGGTGCCGTCGGTGCGCAGCGCCGCCAGCAGGGTCTCGACCTCCTCGAGGTCACCGCTTTCCTCCAGGGGTTCCCGCACGTGCGCGAGGAGTTCGCCGACCAGCGACCACGCGGGGCGCCGGGTCTCCTCGCCGGCGTCGACGAGCTGCCCGGTGAGTCCGTGGCGCGCCGCGGTCCACACCGCCGCCGCGGCGACCTGCGGGGACAGCGGCGCCGCTTCCCGGCCGCGGTCGAGGTCGGCCAGCGCCCGCCGGACCAGCGCCCGGCTGAGCAGGGCCTGCAGCACGGCGTGGTCGACGGTCAGCGCGGTGTCGGCGATCCGGAACTCGACCGTCGGGAACCGGCCGGACGGACGGGCCAGCCAGAACGTCTGGTCCGGGTCCACGAGCGCGCCGCAGCCGACCAGCGTCTCGACCGCCCGGCGGTATTCGGCGTGCCCCCGCAGGTACGGCGCGACGCCGGAGCCGGGGAACCGGGACTGCAGGACCATCCGCCAGCTGTGGTAGCCGGTGTCGCGCCCGTGGTCGAACGGCGCGTTGGCCGACAGCGCGAGCAGCGTCGGCAGCCGGCGTCCCAGGTGGTTGACGACGGCGACCGCGGTGTCGGGATCATCGACCCCGACGTGGACGTGACAGCCGCAGGCGTCGTAGTCGGCGACCATCGCGCCGTAGGCCGCGTCGATTTCGGCGTAGCGGCCCGTGCCCTCGGACGGCGTGGCGGCCGGTCCTGGCCCGACCGGCGTGCCGGTGGCCAGGAGCGCGCAGTCCTCGGCCGCGGCGGCCCCGGCCAGCACGCGGCGGGCCGCCGTCAGCTGGTGCCGGAGCTCGTCGGCGGTCGTGCAGACGCCGCTGGCGGCCTCGATCTGGGTGAGCCGCAGTTCACGGTGGACCTTGGCGCCGTGGGGGAGCGGCCCGTGGTGGCGGTAGCGCGCCAGCACCGGCTCCGCGCACGGCGACGCGTGTCCCGTGCGCGGGTTCACGAGGAGGAACTCCTCTTCGACACCCATCGTGGGCGGGCCGTCGGACATGGGCGGGCTCCTTCCGCACGTCTTCTCGGGGGTTCCGGGTGGCGGAGCCCCCGGCCCGGGCGCAGCCCGGATGGTGCAGGCGCGTTCGCCGGGGGTACCCGCTCGGGCCGCGAAAATGCACCTGGACGCCGGGCTTGTTTCGCCGAGAGCGCGCCGCGGGTACCTCGCAGCCATGACGACTCACGAGCGGTTGCGCGTGGCCGCGGCCGATTCGCCGCCCACCCACCGTCTGCCCGCGCCCCGTGCCCCGTCGGACGGTGACCTGCGGAGCCGGACCCGGTGGAAGAGCGCGGACGCGATCGTCGTGGAGGTCGGCGGGGACGTCGACCTGTGCACCGCGCCCCTGCTGGAAGCCGCGCTGGCCGAGCACGTCCGCGCGTGCCCCGGCGTCCTGCGCGTCGACCTGGGACAAGTCGGGTTCCTCGGCGCCGCGGGGCTGCGGGCGCTGGTGCGCGCCGGCCAGGACGCCGAAGCCGCCGGTGTCCACCTCGTCGTCGATCCCGGGCGGTCTCGCGCGGCGGTGCGCGCGCTCGAACTGCTCGACGCCCTCGACGGGTTCCTTCGTTAGCTGTCGCCGGCGAGGAGGTCGACGACGTCTTCCGCGCGCTGCCGCTCCGCGAACCGACGTCGTTGCCGGTCGGCGCCCCCGCCCTCGGCGGCCAGCCGCGCCGTTCCCTCTCTCGCGAAGTCGAGGTCCCCGGCCGCTTCCAGCGCGGGTGCCGTCAGCGCGACCAGGTCGTCGAGCACCGCCTTCGCCGGTTCGAGGTCGCCGCTCTTCGGGTGCGGGCAGCAGCCCATGACCCCTTCCCGCGAGGCCCGCCAGAGCTGGGCCCGCAGCACCTCGTTCGACAGGTGCGGCGGCGGGGCGTCGTCGTCGAGCGCGGTGGCGACCAGGCCCCGGGCGAGCACCGCCAGCAGGACCGCTTCCTCCGGCTCCGCGGCGACGTCGGCGATGCGGAATTCCAGCGTCGGCTGCTTCTCCGACAGCCGGACGTCCCAGTAGATCATCCCGCGATCGAGGATGGAGCCCGCGCGCAGCCACGCGTCGACGATGCTTTCGTACTCGTCCAGCGACGCGAAGCGCGGCGGCGGGCCGGCCGACGGCCAGCGGCTCCACTGCTGGTAGCGCCAGCTGCTGTAACCGGTGTCGTAGCCGTCGGAGACCGCCGAGTTCGCGGTCACCGTCAGGAGGGCGGGCAGCCACGGCCGGATCCAGCCGAGCACCCGGATGCCGGTCTCCTTGTCGGGGATCGCGACGTGGACGTGGCAGCCGCAGGTGTGCGAAGTCCGCGCGGTGGCGCCGAAGTGCTCGGCCATCCGCTCGTAGCGCGGGTTCGGCGTGATGCTCGGCGGGTCCGCTTCGAACAGCACGGGGGACGCGGCGGGCAGCAGGCGGCACCCGCGCCGCCGCGCCGCCTCGGCCAGGTCGCCGCGCAGCCCGCGCAGCTGGCGCAGGGCTTCGGCGTGGGTCCGGCAGACGTCGGTGGCGGCCTCGGCCTGCGACCGCGTCAGTTCGTGCTGCAGCTCGCCCTGGTCGTCGCCGGCCGCCTCCGCGGCGTCGACGACGTCGTCGCCGGTCTGGGACAGGTGACCGCGGCGGTCGACGACGAAGAACTCCTCTTCGACGCCGAAGGTCAGCACGTCGCCGCTTGGTTCGTTCACCGGTGGGCTCTCCTGGAGGTCGTTTCGGGGTCCGGGTGGCGGAGCCCCGGTTCGGGGCGCGGCCCCGGATGGCGCCGTCGGGGACCGCCTGGGTACCCGGAAGTGGACTGGGGCAAACGCGTTTTCCCCGGCGAGGAGCGGGTATCCGGCCGGTCATGAACCCGAGTGCCGCCTCATCCCCGACGCTGGCGGCGAGGCGCTCGCCGCCACGGGGGACTCGGTGGGGGAGGTCGGCCGGGTGCCGGCGCAGGCCGGGACCGTGGCCTTGCTGATGACGAAGGAACTGGAGAACTCCCAGGTCGCCCTGCGGGACCTGGCCACACCGTGAGGACACCGATGTCGACCGACGCGATCGTGCTGCTCAAGAACGACCACAAGACCGTGGAGAAGCTCTTCAAGCAATTCGAAAAGGCGGGGGAGGACGCCTACGACGAGAAGCGCCGGATCGCCGACTCGATCATCGAAGAGCTGACCGTCCACGCCTACATCGAGGAAGAGATTTTCTACCCGGCCGCGCGGGGAGCTGTGCCGGAGACGAAGGACCACATCCTGGAAAGCGTCGAGGAGCACCACGTCGTCGTGTGGATGCTTTCGGAGCTGGTCGGCATGGACGCGAAGGAAGAGACCTTCGACGCGAAGGTCACGGTGCTCACCGAGAACGTCCGCCACCACGTCGAAGAGGAAGAAGACGAGTGGTTCCCCCAGGTCCGCTCGGCGATGGGCCGCAAGCAGCTGCAGGAGCTGGGGCAGCGGATGATCGACGCGCGCCCGAAAGCCCCGAAGAACCCCTTGGACCTCAAGAGCGCGAAAGCCTGAGTCAGGGGCCTACGGTGTAGTGAATGACTCATTCCTGTCGTCCGGTGACAGGAATGAGTCATTCATTACGTCCGGACGCTCACTGCTTCGCGACGACGCGGATCGACTCGAGCTTCGAGTCGGCGGGGTCGGGCAGCTGCATGCCCGCGCCCAGCCCGCTGCGCAGGTAGTCGAGCATCGGCTGGGTGAGCACCTCGCCGGGCAGCACGCCGGGCGCGCCCGGCGGGTAAGGCGTGATCATCTCCGCCGCGATCCGGCCCGCGGCCTGCTCGGCGGGCACCTGCTCGGCCGGGCCGAAGAAGGCGTCACGCGGCAGCATCGCCGTCTCCAGTTCCATCTCCCGCGGCGACGGCAGGTCCACCTTCGGCGGCTTCTCGAACGAAGGCGCGGCCTTGACCAGCGCGCGGAGCGCGTCGACGAGCGTGCCCGACGTTTCGTCGTCGTCCGAATGGTTGAACTGGGCCACGATCCGGCGGTGGTCGGACAGGCCGACGGTGACGCGCTGGTGCTCGCGCAGCCAGTCGGCCGCCTGGTAGCCGCTGATGCCCAGCGGGTCGAGGTCGAGCACGACCTTCAGCGGGTCGAGAGAGTCGGCCAGGTCCGGGCCGAGGAACTCGTCGTGCAGCACGGTCAGGCCCTCCTCGGCCAGCCGGCCGCGGACCGACTTCACCAGCGTCAACGCGCCGTCCAGCAACTCCTTGCCCTGCTCGGCCATCTGACGGCGCCAGCCGTCGAGGGCCGCGTAGACCAGCGAGCTGGGGCTGGTCGTGCCGAGCAGGTCCTCGCGCGCCTTCAGCACGTCCGGGTCGACGCGGTCGCCCCGCAGGTGGAAGACCGAACTCTGCTCGACCGCGGCACCCATCTTGTGCACGCTCGTGACGCACAGGTCGGCACCCGCGTCCATGCCCCACGGCGGCAGGGCGTCGTGGAAGGGCAGGTGCGCGCCCCACGCCTCGTCGACGATCAGCGGGAGCCCGCGTTCGTGGCACCAGTCGGCGATCGCGCGCAGGTCACCGCACGTGCCGTAGTCCGTCGGGGTCACCACGAGGGCACCCTTGACGTCGGGATCGCGCTCGTAGGCCTCCGCGAACTCCCGCACGCCCGGCGGGTGACTCAAGTGCCGTCCGGCGTCCCAGTGCGGGCGCACCCACACCGGCCGGACGCCGCTGACGATCAGCCCCGAGATCACCGACTTGTGGACGTGCCGCGGCACCAGCAGCTTTTCGTGCGGGCCGGCGACGGCGAGCATCGCGCTCTTGACCGAAAGCGAGCTGCCGCACGTCGAGAAGAAGGTGTGGTCGGCGCCGACCGCGTCGGCCATCAGCGCCTGGGCTTCGGCGAGCACGCCCTGACGCATCAGCCGGTCGTCGAGGCCGTTGAGCGCGATGACGTCGGAGCGGAACACGTCGGCGCCCACGACCTCCAGCACTCGCGGATCGATGCCGCGGCCCTGTTTGTGGCCGGGCGCGTTGAAGGGAACGTAGCCGGCGCTGTGGTAGTCGCGCAGCGCCTCCAGCACTGGTGCCTTGCTGTGGTCCATTCGGCCGGGGTAGCCGGAGCCGGGCCGCGCGAAACGCCCCCGGTTGTGTGACGGTACCTCGTGCGGGTATCCCGGAGGGCATGGAGTGGCACGAGGAGCTGCACGAGCGGGCGGACGAGCGGATCGAGCACCTGGACGAGCGGCTGTGGGCCGTCGCCACCGCACTGCACGAACGACCGGAACTGTCCTATGAGGAGCACGCTGCCGCCGACGGGCTCACGCGCGAGCTGGCCGCGGACGGGTTCGAGGTGGAGACCGGGATCGCGGGACTGCCGACCGCGTTCGTCGCGCGGGCCGGCCAAGGGCGGCCGTGCGTCGCGCTGCTCCTGGAATACGACGCGCTGCCCGGCCTCGGGCACGCCTGCGGGCACAACCTGATCGCCGCGGCCGGGCTCGGTGCCGCGCTGGCCGCCAAGGACGTGCTGGGGGACGCCCCGGGTTCGCTGCTCGCGGTGGGCACACCCGCCGAGGAACGCGGCGGCGGCAAGGTCGCCATGGCCGAGGCCGGCGTCTTCGACGACGTCGACGCGGCCCTGATGATCCACCCCGGCGTCCACTCCTGGTCGTGGGCGCCGCTGACCGCGCAGGTGGAGCTGAAGGTGACCTTCCACGGCCGCGCCGCCCACCCGACCGGCGACCCCGAGCACGGCATCGACGCCCTCGCCGCGCTGATCCAGGCGTTCGGCGCGATCTCCGCCCTGCGCCAGCGGCTGCCCGCGGGCTCCCACGTCCAGGGCATCATCACCCACGGCGGCGAGGCGACGAACATCGTGCCCGACCGCGCCGAAGGCCGGTTCGGCCTCCGCGCGCAGACCACCGACGCGCTGGACCGGCTGGCCGAGGACGTCGCGACCTGCGCCGAGGGCGCCGCGCTGGCGACCGGCGCGAAGGTGGACGTCGAACGCCTCGGGCGCGGTTACGCGCACTTCCGCGACAACCCGGTGCTGTCGGAGCGGTTCACCGAGCACCTGGCGGCGTGGGGCGTCCACGCGACCCCGCCGGCGCCCGGCGTGTTCCTGGGGTCGTCGGACATCGGCGACGTCAGCGTCCGCGTGCCGGCCATCCACCCGTTCGTCGGGATCACGGCGGAGGAGAAGTCGGACCACACGCCGGAGTTCGCGGCCGCGGCGGCGAGCCCGCGGGGACGGGCGGCGATGCTGGCGTCGGCGGCGGCGCTGGCCCGCACGGCGATCGACCTGCGGACGCACCCGGCGCTGGTCAGCCGGGCGTGGGACTGCTTCCGGGACCTGGCGCGGAACGGGCGGTGACCGGCCGCGGACGACATGAATGACTCATTCCTGTCGTCCGGCGACAGGAATGAGTCATTCATGTCGTCCGACCGCGGCTAGGCGACGGAGGTGTAGTGCGAGGCGTCACCCTCGAGCGACTCGCTGGGCCGCCCGTCGATCCCCGCGGGCACGTCCCCGGCGACCGTGACGCGGTTGAGCCGCCGCGGCAGGCCGTCGTAGTTGTCGATCGCGTAGTGCTGGGTGATCCGGTTGTCGAACAGCACCAGCTGGTTCGGCTCCCATGTCACGCGCACGACGTTCTCCGGCCGTGTGACGTAGGACTGCAGCAGCCGCAGCAGATCGCGCGACTCCGTCACCGACAGGCCCTCGATCCGCTGGGCGAACCCGCCGATGAACAGGCCGCGCTCGCCGGTCACCGGGTGCACCCGCACCACCGGGTGCACGGTCCGGTACTTCCGCGAGACGAACTGCTCCCGCCGCGCCCGCTCCTGCTCGTCCACCGTCTCCGGCGGCTGGACGTAGTCGTAGTCGTTGGTGTGCACCGCCCGCAGCGTGTCGGCGAACGCGCGCAGCGGCGCCGGCAGGTCGCGGTAGGCCGCCGCGGTGTTCGCGATCAGCGTCTCCCCGCCGTAGGGCGGCACCACGAGGCTGCGCAGCGTGCTGGCCTTCGGCGGGTTGAGGACGAACGTGACGTCGGTGTGCCAGTGGTTGGCCCGCCCGCGCTCGCTGTCCACCGGCAGGATCGCCGGAGCGCCGTCGACGGCGGGCACCGTCGGGTGGGCCTTGGTCAGCTCGCCGAAGCGCGCGGCGAACCGCTGCTGGCCTTCGTCGTCGAGGTCGACGTTGCGGAACACGAGCGCCTTGTGCTCGTGCAGGGCGTCGGCCAGGAAGGCCACCTGCGTGCTGTCGAGGTCGCCGGCGGGGTCGAAGCCGACGATCTCGGCGCCGATCCCCCCGGTCAGCTTGCGGACGTCGGTGCCGATGGTGGTCATGCGGGCTCCTTCACTCGGTTGCGGTTGACGGGTCGCGCGAGGCCGTAGTGCTCGCGCAGGGTGGTGCCGGAGTACTCGGTGCGGAACAGCCCGCGCCGCCGCAGTTCCGGGACGACGAGGTCGACGAAGTCGTCGAGCCCGCCGGGCAGGGTGGGTGGCATGACGTTGAAGCCGTCGGCGGCGCCGCCGCGGAACCACGCCTCCAGCTCGTCGGCGACCTGGACCGGGGTGCCGGCGAAGACGCGGTGCCCGCGCCCGCCGGCCAGCCGCTCCAGGAGCTGCCGGATGGTCAGGTCCTCGCGCCGGGCCAGGCCGACGACCAGCTCGAACCGGCTTTGGCCGCCTTCGGTGAAGCTGCCGACGTCGGGCAGCGGGCCGTCCAGCGGGTAGCCGGTGACGTCGTGGTCGAGCATCTTGGACAGCTGCCGCAGCCCGTAGTCCGGGGTGATCAGCGCGTTCAGCTCGGCCTCGCGCTCGCGCGCCTCCGCTTCGGTGCGGCCGAGGATCGGCGAGATCCCGGGCAGGATCTTGAGCTCGTCCGGCGTCCGGCCGTACCGGGCGAGCCTGCCCTTGACGTCGTCGTAGAACGCCTTGCCCTCGGCCAAGGTCTGCTGGGCGGTGAACACGGCTTCGGCGTGCCGGGCCGCGTACTCCTTGCCGGTCTCCGACGAGCCGGCCTGGACGAGCAGCGGGTGCCCCTGGGGCGGGCGTTCGACGTTCAGCGGCCCGCGGACCTGGAAGTGGGGCCCGTCGTGGGCGATCGCGCGGATCCGATCGGTGTCGGCGTAGACGCCGCTCGCCCGGTCGACGACCGCGGCGTCGTCGTCCCAGCTGTCCCACAGCTTCTTGACGACCTCGACGAACTCCTCGGCCCGGTCGTACCGCGCGTCGTGGGAGGGGCGCTTGGCCAGGTTGAAGTTCCGGGCCTCGTCGATGCCCGCCGAAGTGACGATGTTCCAGCCCGCGCGCCCGCCGGAGAGGTGGTCGAGCGACGCGAACTTCCGCGCCAGGTGGTAGGGCTCGTTGTAGGTCGTCGACGCGGTCGCGATCAGTCCGATGTGGACCGTGGACGCGGCGATCGCCGACAGCAGCGTCAGCGGTTCGAAGTGGCTGTGGGAGTTGTGCTTGACGTTGCTCCACAGCGCGACGCCGTCGGCGAGGAAGATCGAGTCGAGCTTGCCGCGCTCGGCGGTCCGCGCGATGTCCACGTAGTGCTGCAGCGTCCGGGCCCGGTGCGGGTCGGTCGACGGGTGCCGCCAGGCGGCCTCGTGGTGCCCGTTCGGCATCACGAAGGCGTTGAGGTGCATCATGCTTTCTCCTTGGGGCGCCAGGTCGAGAACCGGCGTTCGAGGGCCACGAAGCCCTGGTTGACGAGCACGCCGAGGATCGAGACCGCGATGATCCCGGCGTACATCTGGGGAATGAGGAAGTTGACCTGGGTGGTGTTGATCAGGTAGCCGAGCCCGGCCTTCGCGCCGACCATCTCCGCCGCGACCAGCACCAGGATCGAGTACGACGCCGCCAGCCGGATGCCGGTGAACACCGTCGGCACGGCCGCCGGCAGGATCACCTTCCGGAACAGCCGCGGGCTCGACAGCGCGAGTGACCGCGCGGCCTTGACCAGCAGCGGGTCGACCGAGTGCACACCGGCGATCGTGTTGAGCAGCACCGGCCACACGCACGCGTAGACCACCAGGCTGATCTTCGACAGTTCGCCGATGCCCAGCAGCAGCGTGAACACCGGCAGCAGGGCCAGCGCGGCGGTGTTGCGGGCCAGCTCCAGAAGCGGCTGCAGGAACCGCGCCACCGGCCGGTACCAGCCGATCAGCAGCCCGAGCGGGACCCCGGCGGCGACGGCGAGCGCGAACCCGGCGGCCGACCGGCCGATGCTGGCCAGCAGGTGCTCGGCGAGCTCGCCGTCGGCCACGAGACCCCACAGGGCCCGCAGGTCTTCCGACAGCGGTGGCAGGAACGTCCGCGTGCTCTCGTCGAGGACGAACCGGGGGACCAGCTCCCACAGCGCTGCGAACAGCACGACGGCGGCCGACCCGTGGACCGCACGGGCGAGTCTCGTGCGCCAGCGCCGCGGCTTCCGCCGCACGGGTGCGGGTCCGATGTGGACAGCGGGCGCTTCGAGGGTGGTGGTCATCGGACCGCACTCCGTTCGTGTTCGGCCGCCTTGCGGACCTCGTCGTGCAGCAGTTCCCAGAGCCGGTGGCGCTGCCGCCCGAACGCCGCGCCGGAGCGGACGTCGCCGTCGCGGTCGCCGAGGTCCACGTCGACGACGGCCTTGAGCCGCCCGGGCCGCGACGTCAGCACCGCGACCCGCTGCCCGAGGTAGACGGCCTCGTCGATGCCGTGGGTGATGAACACGATCGTCTTGCCGGTGCGGCGCCAGATCCGCAGCAGCTCCTCCTGCAGCTGCTCGCGGGTCTGGGCGTCGAGGGCGGCGAACGGCTCGTCCATCAGCAGCACCGCCGGGTCGTAGACGAGGCTGCGGGCGATCGCTACGCGCTGCTTCATCCCGCCCGACAGCTCGTGCGGGTAGCGGTCCTCGAAGCCGGAAAGCCCGACCAGGGCGAGGTATTCGCGCGCCCGCTCCGCCCGCTGCCGCTTGCCGAGCGAGCCGCCCTCGAGGCCGAACTCGACGTTCGCGCGGGCGGTGCGCCACGGGAACAGCGCGTACTGCTGGAATACGACCCCGCGGTCGAGGCCGGGGCCGCGCACCGGCTCGCCGTCGATGAGCACCTCGCCGGACGTCGGGGTGGCGAGCCCGCCGAGCAGGTCGAGCAGCGTCGACTTGCCCGAGCCGCTCGGCCCGACCAGCGACAGGAACGTGCCGTCGGCGATGTCGAGGGAGACGTCGTCGAGCGCGGTGAGCTCGCCGAAGGTCTTGGTCACCGAGCGGATGGCGATCACTTCGTCACCGCCGGGGCACCGTCGCGGTAGGGGTTGAACTCGTTGGTGTAGAGCTTCGAGGTGTCGATCTCGTCGCCCTTGAGGTAGCCCTGCTCCTTCAGCCACGGCTCCCAGAGCGTGTAGTCCTTGTCCGAGATCAGGCCGCCGCGGGTGATGCCGACGCTCTTCCAGTACTTCAGCGTGTCCGTGCTCTCGTTGCGGCCGCGGGCCTGGATGATCTGGGTGAAGCGGGCGATCACCTCGTCGCGCGGGGTCGTGCGCTCCCACTCGATGGCCCTGGCCACCCCGGAGACGAAGATCTTCGTCGTCTCCGGGTACTTCTTGATGAAGTCGGTGCGCAGCACGTACGGGCCGCCGTTGTAGGGGCCGAACGCGCCGACGTCGCTGAACAGTGGCCGGACGCCGCCGGCCGCCAGGGCGTGGTCCTGCAGGATCCCCTGCAGCGCGGCGACGTCGAGCTGACCGTTGCGCAGGGCCTGCTCCGCGTTCACCGGCGGGATCACGACGAGCTGCACCTGCTTGATCTCGTCGCCGGACAGGCCCTGGCCCTTCAGCCACGTGTCGAGCGCGGCCTCGAGGTTCGCCCCGGCGGTGTTGACGCCGACCTTCTTGCCGATCAGGTCGCGGGCGGTCCGGATCGGACTGTCCTGTTTGGTGTAGAAGCCGATGAAGGCCTTCTCGTCGGAGCCGTAGTAGTTGACGACGGCCTTGACGGGCGCGCCGGCTTCGACGAGCTTGACGACCGCGCCGGTGAAGGCGCCGCCGAAGTCGGTCTGGTCGGTGGCCGCGGACTGGATGTCCTGCGGGCCGCTGATCGTGTTGCCGACCCACTTCAGCTTGACCGGGCCGAAGTAGCCCAGGTCCTCGGCGAGTTCGGGCAGGGTCACGGAGTTCGCGCTGCCCTGGTAGCGCAGTTCCAGCTTCTCCGGTTGCCCGGGCGCACCGGTGGCCGTCGCCGAAGCGCAGCCGGCCAGCAGCACGGCGGCGGCGAACAGGGGCAGGATTTTCTTCACGGTGGTTTCGTCCGTTCCGGGAGTCGGCGGGGTTGCCCCGATTCTTCGGGGCCGCCGAGCGGACGGTCAATTTTGCGAGTTCGTGAAATAACTGTGTTGGTTCACGCTCTGCCGGTCGACGATGCGCGCGCCCACCGGGTCAGGAGCGGACCGAGCGGGTCTTCGTAGAGCACGTCGAGGAGCACCGCGCCACCGGCCGTCGCCAGCTCGGTGCCCGGGAAGCTCGTGGCGGCAACGGTTTCCACCGGGTCGGGGCAGCGTGATCGCCGCCGGACCTCGTCCCGGATGGTGGAAAGGCACCCGGGCACCCGGGCTACACTCCGGTCGACCACCACGAGCACCGCCGGGTTCAGCACGTCGAGCAGCAGAGCGGCCGCCTGGCCGACGATCCGCGCGCGCTCGTGGAACAACCGCACCGCCGCGGAATCGCCCGACGCGGCGAGCGCGAGCAATTCCGGAAAGTCCGGACGCGCGACGATCCCGCTTTCCGCGGCCCGCCGCGCGAGGGTCGCTTCGGAAACGGTCGCTTCGAGGCAGCCGGTCCGTCCGCAGCGGCACGGCTCGGTGCTGTCGTCGACGGGGAGGTGCGCGACGACGCCTGCGGCCGACCGCGGGCCGTGGTGCACTCCCGCCCCGGTGGCGAACGCGGCGTCGACGACGTTGCCGGTGAACAGCTGCACGATGCTCTCGCGCGCCCGCGGGTGCCCGAAGAGCCGTTCGGCGTGGACCAGCGCCCGCGCGTGCCCGTCGACCTCCACGGGGAGGCCGGTGCTTTCCGCCAGCAGGTCGCGCACCGGCACGTTCCGCCAGCCCAGTGGTGGGTGCTCGACCACGGTGCCGGACTCGCGGTCCACCCAGCCGCCGGCGGCGACCCCGAGGCCGAGCGGCTCGCGGTCCGGCGCGTGCCCGAGCAGGAGGTCGTCGAGGATCTCGGCGGCGCGGGCGAGCAGGTCTTCGGCCGCCAGGCCGTCGTGTGGCTCTTCGTGCTGCACCAGGACGTTCCCGCGCAGGTCGAGCAGGGCGACGGTGGCGTGGTGCACGGCCAGGTGCAGCGCGCCGGCGACGTGCCGCCCGGTGTCGAGGTCGACCGGCACGTGCGGCCGCCCGACGCGGCCGCGCGGCTCGGGCTCGACGAGTTCGTGCAAGAGCCCGAGCCGGGCCAGCTCGGCGGTGTGCCCGGTGACCGCGGCCGCGGACAGCCCCGTCCGCCGCGCGATCGTGCTGCGCGCGATCGGTCCTGCGTCGAGGACCGCCCGCAGGACCGCGCTCGCGCTCGCACTGCGCCGGACGCCGCGCGCGTCCGTCCTCTGTGGACCGTCCACCGGGGAGGGCATGGCCCGATCGTGGCAGACGCGGCGGCGCGCGCCCAGCGTGCCCACGATGTGGGGACTTGACGCATACCCATATGGGAATATGATGAGCCCGTGGCACGAGCAGCGACGACGGCGGACACGTTCAACGCGGTCGCCGAACCCCGGCGGCGGCAGATCCTCGACCTCCTCATGGGCGGTGAGCGGTCGGTCGGCGACCTCGTGGACCTGCTCGGCCTGGCCCAGCCGCAGGTGTCGAAGCACCTGCGGGTGCTGCGGGAGGTCGGCGCGGTCGACGTCCGCGGCGACGGCCGCCAGCGGCTCTACCGGCTCAACGGGCCCGCGCTCAAGCCCATCCACGACTGGGTCAAGCGGTACGAACGGACGTGGGCGGAGCGGTTCGACCTCATGGACGACGTCCTCGAGGAACTGAAGGAACAGGAGCAGTGACGTGGAGATCACCACCCCGGGCGACTACCGGATCCTCATCACGCGCGAGTTCGACGCGCCGAAACACCTGGTCTACCGCGTGTGGACCACGCCGGAGCTGGTGAAGCGCTGGTGGAGCGGCCACCGCGGGACCACCACCGAGGTCGCGATGGACCTGCGGCCCGGCGGGCGCTGGCGGTACGTGCTGAAGACCGCAGAGGGTGCGGAGGTCGGCTTCCACGGCGAGTACCGGGAAATCGTCCCGGACGAGCGGATCGTCTACACCGAGGTGTTCGAGATGCCGGGGGTGGACCTCGACACCGTGGACGGCCCGCTCAACACGGTCAGCTTCACCGCCCTCGACGGCGACCGCACGCGCTTGGAGCTGCTGACCGAAACGGGCAGCCGGGAACTGCGGGACACGATCCTCGAATCCGGCATGGAGGTCGGTGCCCAAGGGCAGATGGTGATCATCGAGGAGCTGGCGAACTCCCTGCGTTAGTTCGCTGTCGCGTCATTCGACCGTTAGCTCGGCCGTACAACCGGCAATACCCCTGAGCGTCTTGATGACTGTGCAGGCGGCGAGGGGCCGCCTACGGTGAAACAGCCCCGGCAGCCGGCGGGCTTCCCGCGCGGGCCGCGCGCAGGAACCGCTCGCCGGTCTTCGCCAGTTCCCCGGCGAGTTCCGGGGCGTCGAGCACCTCGAAGTCGACTTCGAGCAGCCCGAGGTGCAGCCCGAGCATGGGCGCGTTGTCGGACCCGACCTCGGCGACGCACCGGTCCGGCCCCTCGGGCGTCACTGCGATCGCGATCGGCAGCCGGGCCCGCACGCGCTCCGCCGAAGCGTGCAGCCGCACCTTCGCGTGGAACCGCCACGTCGCCGCGCCCACATTGCGCTGCACGAACTGCGCGACGTCGCCCTCGGGTGGTTCGCGCGGGGCGAACCGCGGGCCGTTCGGCACCTTCGGCGTCATCCGGTCGACGCGGAAGGTGCGCCAGTCGCCGCGGGCGGTGTCCCAGGCGACGAGGTACCAGCGCCATCCCCAGCTGACCAGCCGGTGCGGCTCGACGTCGCGGCGGCTCGGCGTGCGCTGGTGGCTCGTGTAGTCGAAGCGCAGCCGTTCGCTCGCGCGGATCGCCGCCGCGATCGCGGTCAGCACGTCCGCGTCGACGGCCGGGCCCGCGCCGGGCACCGCGACCGTCGCGGTCTGCAGCGCCCGCACCCGGTGCCGCAGCCGCGACGGCAGCACCTGCTCCAGCTTGGCGAGCGCGCGCACCGACGTCTCGGCGATGCCGGCGACGCCCGTCGCCGTCCGGAGCCCGACCGCGACGGCCACCGCTTCGTCGTCGTCCAGCAGCAACGGCGGCAGCTGCGCGCCCGCGCCGAGCCGGTAGCCGCCCTGGACGCCGGGGGCGGCTTCGACCGGGTAGCCGAGCTCCCGCAGCTTGCCGATGTCGCTGCGGACGGTGCGCGCGGTGACGCCGAGCCGGCCGGCCAGGTCGGCGCCGGTCCAGTCGCGCCGCGTCTCGAGCAGCGACAGCAGCCGGAGGAGGCGAGCGGAGGTCTGCAACATCTTCCGAGGATCGCACGAATCGCGGAAGGAAGTCTTCCGCAATGGCTCCTAGCGTGCTTCCCATGACGAACGAAATCCACCCCTTCCGCATCGAGATCCCGCAGGCCGAGCTGGACGGCCTCCACCGCCGTCTCGCCGACGCCCGGTTCGCCGAACCCGTGCCCGGCGACGAGCCGGACTGGTCCCGCGGCATCCCCACGGACGTCGTCCGGGAGCTGGCCGAATACTGGCGCGACGGCTACGACTGGCGAGCCCATGAGGCGGCGCTCAACGCGTTCCCGCAGTTCACGACCCTGATCGACGGCCAGGCCATCCACTTCCTGCACGTCCGCTCGCCCCAGGCCGACGCGATGCCGCTGCTGCTCACCCACGGCTATCCCAGCTCGATCGCCGAGTTCCTCGACGTCATCGGCCCGCTGACCGAGCCGGGCCCGGACGCGTTCCACGTCGTCGTCCCGTCGCTGCCGGGCTTCGGGTTCTCGACGCCGCTGAGCGGCCCCGGCTGGGAGCTGGCCCGGACGACGGACGCGTTCGCCGAGCTGATGACCCGGCTCGGCTACGACCGCTTCGCCGCCCAAGGCGGCGACATCGGCGCGGGCGTCACCGGGCGGCTCGCGGCGCTGTACCCGGACCGCGTCATCGGCACCCACGTCAACAGCGACCGCGGCACGATCGCGCTGGCCGGCGAGCAGCTGCCGGTGCCGGAGAACCTGTCCGACGCCGAACAGTCCGAATTGGACGCCGCGCGCGAGGCGTGGCGGGCGGGCCGCGGTTACCTCGACCTGCAGTCGCACAAGCCCGAGACGATCGGGGCCGCGCTCACCGACTCCCCGGTCGGGCAGCTGGCCTGGATCGCGGAGAAGTTCCAGGCCTGGACCGGCGCGGACGGCGTCGATCGCGACCGGCTCCTGACGAACGTCAGTCTCTACTGGTTCACTCGCAGCGGCGCGACCGCGGCCCGGTTCCTTTACGAGGCCGCCCATTCCGGACACGGCTGGCTGGCACCTTCGGACGTCCCGGCGGGCTGGGCGGTGTTCAACACCTCGCCGGTGGTCCGGCGGATCATGGACCCCGGGAAGAAGATCGCGCACTGGTCGGAGTTCGCCGAGGGCGGCCACTTCGCGGCGATGGAGCAGCCCAGGCTGCTGGTGGGCGACATCCGCGCGTTCTTCCGCGGGCTGCGGCCGTGAACGTCCGCGCGCTCAACCGGGCGCTGCTCGCGCGCCAGCACCTCCTCGAGCGGACAGCGCAGCCGGCCGCCGCGCTGCTGGGGCACCTCGTCGGCATGCAGGCGCAGGCCCCGCTGGCGCCCTACGTCGGGATGTGGACGCGGATCCCGGGGTTCCGCCCGGAGGAACTGGCCGCACTGATCACCGGGCGGGACGCCGTGCGCGGGTCGCTGATGCGGGGGACGGTCCACCTCGTCCTGGCCGAGGACGCGCGGATCCTGCGGCCGCTGATCCAGCGCGTCGCCGCGAGCGGCTACACCGGGCACTTCGGCAGCCGGATCGGCGACGCCGACCTCGACGCGGTGGCCGCCGCCGGGCGTGCGTGGCTCGAGGAACGGCCGCGCACCCGGCGGCAGCTGCGGTATCTGTTCGCCGAACGCTGGCCGGAGCACGATGCCGAAGCGCTCTCGTACGCGTTCGGCTACTTCGTCCCGACGGCCCAGCTCCCGCCCCGCGGCGTCTGGGGCTCGACCGGCCCGGCCGTGCTCACGACCCTGGACGGCTGGCTCGGCCGTCCCTTGGCCGAAAAGCCGCCGATCGAGGACGTGGTGCGCCGCTACCTGCGCGCGTTCGGCCCGGCGTCGGTCGCCGATGTCCAGGCGTGGTCGGGGCTGACGAAGCTGCGGGAGGTCGTGGAGCCGATGGCGCTGCGGACATTCCGCGCCGAGTCCGGCGAAGTGCTTTACGACGTCGAAGACGGCTTGCTCCCCGACCCGGACACCCCGGCGCCTGCCCGGTTCCTCCCGGAGTACGACAACGTCCTGCTCTCGCACGCCGACCGGGCCCGGGTGCTCCCGCCCGGGCGGCGCGTCCCGCTGCCGCCGGGCAACGGCGCCTCGCGGGGAACGGTGCTGGTGGACGGGTTCTACCGCGCGGACTGGCGGCTGCGCGCCGACCGACTGGAGGTCACCGCGCACGACCGGCTCACCGCCCGGGAGCGCGCGGAAATCACCGGGGAGGGCGAGCGGCTGCTGGAGTTCCTCGGCGCAGGTGAGCAGTCTGCCGTGGCCGTCGTGAGCTGCGACAGAGGGTTAGAA
>NZ_NMUL01000032.1 GCF_002234595.1 Amycolatopsis vastitatis | reverse complement strand
CCCCCGCGTTACCACTCACGACCGCGTCAGCGGCGGACCTCCGCCAGCTCGACCGGACGGCGTTCGCGGCGGGAGACTTCGCACGCCTCGGCGATGTAGAACGCTTCGAGCGCGTCGGCCGCGACGCACGGCGAAGGGGCGCGACCCGCGACGACGTCGAGGAACGCCCGCAGTTCCGTCGTGTACGCCGGGCGGAAGCGCTCCATGAACCCCGGGTACGCCGGCCCCGGCAACGGCGCCACGCCCGGCTCCACCGACCGCAGCGGCGACCGGTCGTCCAGGCCTACGACGACCCCCGAAACCGAGCCCAGCACGTCGAGGCGCACGTCGTAGCCCGCGCCGTTGTAGCGGGTCAGTGACACGGTCGCCAGGGTTCCGTCGTCCAGGGTCAGCGTCGCCGCCGCCGTGTCGACGTCGCCCGCGTCGGCGAAGAACTGCTCGCCGCGGTTGGCGCCGACCGCGTACACCTCGGTGACCTCGCGGCCGCTGACCCAGCGGACGACGTCGAAGTCGTGCACGCCGCAGTCGCGGAACAGCCCGCCCGAGTGCGCCACGTACTCCGCCGGCGGAGGCGCCGGGTCGAACGTCGTCGCGCGCAGCGTGTGCAGCCAGCCCAGCTCGCCCGACGCGACCGCCGCCCGCGCCGCCGCGTAGCCCGCGTCGAACCGGCGTTGGAAGCCGATCTGGACCGGGACGTCCGAAGCGCCGATGCGGTCGATGACGGCCAGGGTGCCCGGGATGTCCGCGGCCACCGGCTTCTCGCAGAACACCGGGATGCCCGCGTCGACCGCGGCGATGATCAGGCCAGGGTGCGCGTCGGTGGCCGCCGTGACGACCAGCCCGTCCAGCCCCGCGGCGAACAGCGCGTCCAGCGACTCGGCGGCTTCGACACCGATCTTCGCGGCGGCGGACGCGGCTCGCGCGGTGTCGACGTCGGCCACGACGACCGACTCGACCTCCTCGAAGCCCTTGAGCGTTTCCGCGTGCGCGGTGCCGATCCGGCCGGTGCCCGCCAATCCCAACCTCATCGTGGTGTTCCTCCTGTTTCGGAAAACTGGGAAGTGGTCGAGCGGACCACCAGGGAGGGGTGCAGCAGGTGCCGGACCGGCTCCGTGCGCTCCCCGCGGACGCGTTCGAGCAAGGCCGCGAAGGCCAGCCGCGCCATGTCCTTGCGCGGCTGGTCCACCGTGGTCAGGGAAAGGTGCCGCAGCGCGGCGAGCGAGGTGTTGTCGTAGCCGACGACCGAGACGTCCTCGGGCACGCGGAGCCCGGCCTCTTCGAGGGCCGAGATCGCGCCCACGGCGTTGAAGTCGTTGCCGGAGACCAAACCCGTCGGCAGCTCGGCTCGCGAGTACGCGGCGAGCAGCTCCCGCACGGCCTTCTCGCCCCCGATGTCGGTGTGTTCGCTGCGCACGACGATCGACTCGAGACCGTGCCGCCGCATCGCCGACTCGAAGCCGCGCCGCCGCTGCGCCGCTCCGGCTGCGCCGCCGCCGTCGAGGTGCGCGATGCGCCGGTGCCCGAGGCCGACCAGGTGGTCGACGGCCAGCGCGGATCCCGCTTCGCCGTCGTCGTTCACCGTGTCCACTGTGGACGACCGGGCCGTCCGCGAGACCAGGACCACCGGGCACTGCCGGGCCGCGACCTGGATCGCCGAGGCCGGGACGACCGGGGAGAGCAGGATGATCCCGGCCGGACGGAAGGAAAGCAGGTTGTGCAGGGCGTTCCACTCACGCGTGGGGCTGCGGCCACCGGTGTTGAGGATCAGGTCGAACCCCGCCGCCTGCGCGGCGGTGTCCAGCTCTTCGACGATGTCGGCGAAGAAGGCGTTGCGCAGGTCGTTGACCATCACGCCGAGCACGGTGGACGTCCGGCTGGCCAGCGACCGCGCCATCACGTGCGGCTGGTAGCCGAGCTCTTCGGCCGCGCGCAGCACGGCCGCGCGCCGCGCGTCGGAGACCTTCGGTGAATTGTTCATCACCAGGGAGACCAGCGCGCGGGAAACTCCCGCCCGTTCGGCGACGTCCTCCATGGTCGGACGCACCATGCGCACCTCCCCTGATCACCGGAAACTCGGCCTTGACTTTGCTGTGACGGACGCTACAAGATTAGAGCGCTCTAATCAATAGAGCGCTCCAACGGACCAACGGAGGCCCTTGTGACAGCGACGATCCGCGTGGCCGCCGCCCCCATCTCCTGGGGCGTCTGCGAAGTCCCCGGCTGGGGCCGGGTGCTGGACGCGGCGACCGTGCTCGGCGAGATGGCGGCCCTCGGCGTCCAGGCCACCGAGCTGGGCCCGCCCGGTTACCTGCCCCGCGACCCGGCGGAGCTGCGGGAGCTGCTCGGGAAGTACGGCCTGCGGCTCGTCGGCGGCTTCCTCGCCGTCGTGCTGCACGAAAACCAGCAGCAAGCGCTCGAGGAAGCCGAGGAGTCGGCCGCGCTCTTCGCCGCCTGCGGGGGTGACGTCCTCGTCCTGGCCGCCGCGACCGGTCTCGACGGCTACGACGACCGCCCGAAGCTCACCGACACCGAATGGGCGACGCTCGTCGGCACCGCCGGCATGATCCGTGACATCGCCGCCGCCCACGGCCTGCGCACCGTGCTGCACCCGCACGTCGGGACGCACGTGGAGCAGCAGGACGAGGTCGAGCGCTTCCTCGCCGATTCCGATCTCGGCTTGTGCCTCGACACCGGGCACCTGATGATCGGCGGGACGGATCCGGTCGAGCTGGCGAAACGGTATCCCGAACGGGTGGGGCACGTGCATCTGAAGGACGTCCGAGAAGACCTGGCGGCCGAGGTCCGCGCGGGCAGGCTCGGCTACACCGACGCGGTCGGGCGGGGCCTCTACACCCCGCTCGGCGAGGGGGATGTGGACGTGGCGTCGATGGTGCGCTCCGTCCAGGCGGCCGGCTACGACGGCTGGTACGTCCTCGAACAGGACACCGCCCTCGGCGAGGAGAGCCCCGACGACCTGCCCCGGCGGGACACCGGGCGCAGCCTGGCCCATCTCGCGAAGATCACCGACTCCCTGTAACTGGTCCCAAAGGAGTGACTGTGTTCTCTTTCCGGAAACTGGCCGTGGCGGCCGCGATCACCGCCACCGGGCTGGTGCTCGCCGCGTGCAGCGGCCCCACCGCCGACAACTCGAACAGCAGCTCCAGCTCTTCGCCCGCCGCCGCGCCCAGCTCGGGTGGCCCGCTGAAGGTCGCCGTCGTCACGCACGGCAGCGCCGGTGACGCCTTCTGGAACGTCGTGAAGAACGGCGCCGAGCAGGCGGGCAAGGACCTGAACGTCGGCGTCGACTACTACTCCGACGGCGACCCCGGCAACCAGGCGAAGCTGATCGACAACGCCGTCGCGCAGAAGGTCGGCGGCCTGGTCGTCTCGATGGCGAACCCGCAGGCCCTGCAGACGTCGATCCAGAACGCCGTCAAGGCCGGCATTCCGGTCGTCACCATCAACTCCGGCGAGGACTTCAGCGCCCAGTTCGGGGCCATCGCCCACGTCGGCCAGAGCGAGGGCCTCGCGGGCCAGGGCGCCGGCCAGCGGCTCAAGGCGGCAGGCAAGACGAAGCTGCTGTGCGTCATCCACGAGGCCGGCAACATCGGCCAGAACCAGCGCTGTGACGGCGCGAAGCAGACCTTCGGCAACGTCAGCACGCTGCAGGTCGACATCTCCAACCCGACCGACGCGCAGTCGCGGATCCGCGGCGCGCTGCAGTCCGACCCGTCGATCGACGCGGTGCTGGCCCTGAACTCGCAGGTCGCGGCCCGCGCGGTGAGCGCGGCGAAGGAAGCGAGCTCCAAGGCGCAAGTCGCCACGTTCGACCTGAACGCCGACGTCGTCGCGGCCATCAAGGACGGCAGCATCCTCTTCGCCGTCGACCAGCAGCAGTACGAGCAGGGCTACCTGCCGATCGTGTTCCTCAAGCTGTACAAGGAGAACGGCAACACCATCGGCGGCGGCCACCCGGTCCAGACCGGCCCGGGCTTCGTCGACAAGACCAACATCGACACCGTGGCCCCGTACGCGCAGCGCGGCACGCGATGACCGCAGCCATCCAGGCACACCCCGACGAGCGCGTCGCCAGGAAAGGCCTGATGGACCGTCTGGTCGTCCGGCCGGAGATCGGCGCGCTCCTCGGCGCGGTGCTGGTGTTCGTCTTCTTCTCCGTGGTCACCGGCCAGTTCCTCAGCCCGCTGGGCGTGGCGACCTGGCTCGACGACTCGTCGACCCTGGGCATCATGGCCGTCGTGGTCGCGCTGCTCATGGTCGGCGGCGAGTTCGACCTGTCGGCGGGCGTGATGACGGCGTCGACGTCGCTGGTCACCGCGATCCTGGCGACGCAGGCGGGCTGGAACGTCTGGCTCGCGCTGCTGGCGTCGCTGGTCTTCGCGCTCGGCGTCGGCGCGTTCAACGGCTGGCTGGTGATGAAGACCGGACTGCCCAGCTTCATCGTCACGCTGGGATCGTTCCTGGCCCTGCAGGGGCTCAACCTCGGCGTGACGCGGCTGGTCACCAACACCGTCCAGGTGTCGGGCATGCGCTCGACCAGCGGCTACGAGTCCGCCGGCGGGGTGTTCGCGTCCACCTTCGACATCGGCGGCACGGAGTTCCAGTCCTCGATCCTCTGGTGGATCGCCGTCACCGCGATCGCCGCGTGGCTGCTGGTGCGGACCCGGTTCGGCAACTGGATCTTCGCCGTCGGCGGGTCGCAGGTGTCGGCCCGCTCGGTCGGCGTGCCGGTGGTGCGCACGAAGATCCTGCTGTTCATGGGCACCGCGCTCGGCGCGTGGCTGGTCGGCTCGATCAACATCCTGCGCTTCGCCAGCGTGCAGGCCAACCAGGGCATCGGGCTGGAGTTCCAGTACATCATCGCGGCGGTGATCGGCGGCTGCCTGCTCACCGGCGGGTTCGGCTCGGCGGTGGGCGCGGCGATCGGCGCGCTGATCTTCGGCATGGCGCGCCAGGGCATCGTGTTCGCGCAGTGGAACAGCGACTGGTTCATGCTGTTCCTCGGCATCATGCTGCTGGCCGCGGTCCTGGTGAACAACGCCTTCCGGCGCCGCGCGGAAAGGGTACGCCGATGAGCCTGATCGAAGTTCGCGAGGTCGGAAAGACGTACGGCAGTGTCATCGCGCTACGCGATGTGTCCACTGTGGTCAACGCGGGCGAGGTCACCTGCGTGCTCGGCGACAACGGCGCCGGGAAGTCCACGCTGATCAAGATCCTGGCCGGCGTGCACCAGCACGACCGCGGCGAGTTCCTCGTGGACGGCGAGCCGGTGCGGTTCGCCTCGCCCCGCGAGGCCCTGGACCGCGGCATCGCGACCGTGTACCAGGACCTCGCGGTGGTCCCGCTGATGAGCGTCTGGCGGAACTTCTTCCTCGGCTCCGAGCCGACGACCGGGTTCGGCCCCTTCCGGATGCTGGACCGCAAGAAGGGCCGCGAGACGACCAAGAAGGCGTTGTCCGACATGGGCATCGACCTGCGGGACGTCGAGCAGCCGGTCGGGACGCTCTCGGGCGGCGAACGCCAGTGCGTGGCGATCGCGCGGGCGGTGTACTTCGGCGCGAAGGTGCTGATCCTCGACGAGCCGACCGCCGCGCTGGGCGTCAAGCAGGCGGGGGTCGTCCTGAAGTACGTCGCCCAGGCGCGTGACCGCGGCCTCGGCGTCGTCCTGATCACGCACAACCCGCACCACGCGTACCCGGTCGCCGACCGGTTCCTGCTGCTCAAGCGGGGTGCCGCGCTCGGGCACTACGAGAAGTCCGAGATCGACATCAACGAGCTGACGCGGCAGATGGCGGGCGGTGCGGAACTGGAAGCGCTGGAACACGAGCTGCGGCAGGTGGAAAAGGCGTGAGTCTCGAAGCGTTGACGATCGGCCGGGTCGGAGTCGACCTCTACCCCGAGCAGAGCGGCGTCCCCCTGGCCGGGGTCAGCACGTTCGCCAAGTCGCTCGGCGGGACCGCGACCAACGTCGCGGTCGCCGCCGCGCGGCTCGGCCGCCGGACGGCGGTGCTGACCAAGGTCGGGCCGGACGGCTTCGGCGACTACGTCCGGCAAGCCCTGGACGGCTTCGGCGTGTCCCCGGCGTACGTGGGCACCTCCGACGGTCTTCAGACGCCGGTCGTGTTCTGCGAGCTGAACCCGCCCGCGGACCCGCCGCTGCTGTTCTACCGCTCCCCCATCGCCCCCGATCTCACGCTCACCGACGACGACGTGCCCTGGGACGTCGTCGGGTCGGTGCCGCTGCTGTGGGTCACCGGCACCGGCGTCTCCGCCGAACCCGCGCGGACGACCCAGCGCAAGATCCTCGAGGCCCGCGGACGGCGGGAGCACACCGTCCTGGACCTGGACTACCGGCCGATGTTCTGGCCGTCGGTCGAGGAAGCCCGCGAAGAGATCGGCGGGATGCTCGACCACGTCACGGTCGCGGTCGGCAACCGGACCGAGGTGGAGGTCGCCGTCGGCACCGCGGACCCGGACACCGCCGCGGACCGGATGCTCGCACGGGGGCTGCGCCTGGCCGTGATCAAGAAGGGCGCCGAAGGTGTCCTCGTGGCGACTCCGGACGGCCGCTGGACGGTGTCGCCGCAACGCGTCGAAGTCGTCTGCGGGCTCGGCGCCGGCGACGGCTTCGGCGGCGCCCTGATCCACGGGCTGCTCTCAGGCTGGGACCCGGTGCGCATCGCCGAGTACGCGAACGCGGCGGGCGCGCTCGTCGCGTCCCGGCTGGCCTGCGCCGACGCCATGCCGGCCCCCGAGGAGATCGAGGAGCTGCTGTGATCCTCACGGACGAGCGCTGGAAGGAGCTCCTGCACGTCCGCGCCACGAACCCGGGCGCGATCCGGCAGGCGTACGCGACGCGCAAACGGCGTGCCACGCTGCTGTCCGACAACGGGACGCTGTTCCTGGTCGCGGCCGACCACCCGGCCAGGGGAGCCTTGTCGGTCGGCGAGGACCCCCTCGCCATGGCCGACCGGCGGACGCTGCTCGACCGGCTGCTCGTCGCGCTGGCGAACCCGGCGGTCGACGGCCTGCTCGGCACCCCCGATGTCGTCGAGGAGCTGCTGCTGCTCGGCGCGCTGCACGACAAGGTGGTCTTCGGGTCGATGAACCGCGGCGGCCTGGCCGGCGCCGACTGGGAGATCGACGACCGGTTCACCGGCTACGACGCCCGGACGCTGGTCGACTGCGGGCTCGACGGCGGCAAGATGCTGCTGCGGCTCGTCGACTCCGACCCGGGCACGGTCCCGACCCTGCAGTCCTGCGCGGACGCCGTCACCGAACTGGCGGCGTACGGCCTGGTCGCCATGGTCGAGCCACTCCCCTACGCCCGTTCGGACGGGAAACTCGTCCTGCAGACGGATCCCGTGTCACTCGCGCGAGCGGTTACGGTGGCCTCCGGGCTCGGCACGACGTCGGCGCACACCTGGCTGAAGCTGCCGTCCACCGACTCGCCCGAAGTCCTGGGCGCGACGACGCTGCCGGTGGTCGTGCTCGGCGGCATGCCGTCCGGCGACACCGCCGCCGACCTCGCGTCGTGGGGCCGGACGCTGCGCCACGACGTCGTGCGCGGCCTGGTCGTCGGCCGCACCCTGCTCTACCCGCCCGACGGCGATGTCGGCGCCGCCGTGGAAGCCGCCGCGAAGGTCTTGGAGGCCGCGAAGTGAGCACGAGGTACTCTTTCCCGCCGAGTGCGCATGGGCACAGCAAGCTGCACCGTCCACTCGGGACACTGTCGGACGACGCCGATCCGGTCCGGCTCACGCCGGACAGCGCGGGCTGGACGTTCACGGGGCTGCGCGTCCTCTCGCTGGCCCCCGGCGAGGTGCGGACCTTGCACACCGGCGAGTTCGAAGCGTTCGTGCTGCCGCTCTCCGGTTCCGCGACCGTCCGGGTCGACGGACAGGTCTTCGAGCTGGCTGGCCGTGAGTCCGTCTTCACGCGGGTGACGGACTTCGCCTACGTCCCCAGGGACGCCGAAGTCGAGTTGTCGACTGAGGACGGTCTGGAAGTCGCACTGCCGATGGCCCGCTGCACCCGCCGCCTCTCACCGAAATACGGCCCCGCCGAAGACGTGCCGGTCGAGGTGCGCGGCGCCGGGCAGGCGACGCGGCAGGTGACCAACTTCGGCGTGCCCGGGGTGTGGGACCACGCCGACAAGCTCAACGCGTGCGAGCTGATCACGCCGGGCGGCAACTGGTCGTCGTACCCGCCGCACAAGCACGACGAGGTGAGCGAGTGCGAGGTCGTCAACGAGGAGATCTACTACTTCCGCATCGCCGGCCGTGACGGCGTGACGCCGTCGCGCGAAGGCTTCGGCCTGCACCGGACCTACACCGCGGACGGCGACCTGGACGAGGACGTCGCCGTGCGCGACCACGACGTCTTCCTCATCCCGCGCGGCTACCACGGCCCGTGCGTCGCCGCGCCGGGCTACCCGATGTACTACCTGAACGTCCTGGCCGGTCCGGCCGACGAGCGGTCCATGGCGTTCTGCGACGACCCGGCCCACGGCTGGGTCCGCGATACGTGGGCGACGCAGGACCTCGACCCGCGGTGCCCCGTCACGAGTCACGAAGGGCGTGTGCAGTGAAGCTGACGACGGCTCAGGCGCTGGTCCGCTGGATCCTCGCCCAGCGCTCGGAAACCCTCGACGGGCACGAGGTTCCGCTGTTCCCCGGGGTGTTCGCGATCTTCGGGCACGGCAACGTCCTCGGCCTCGGCACCGCGCTGGAAGAACACCGCGGGGACATCCCGGTCTGGCGCGGGCACACCGAGCAGGGCATGGCACTGGCCGCGGTCGGCTACGCGAAGGCCACGCACCGGCGGCAGGTCGGCGTCGTGACGTCGTCGATCGGGCCGGGCGCGCTCAACATGGTGACCGCGGCCGGGGTCGCGCACGCGAACCGGCTGCCGGTGCTGCTGCTGCCGGGCGACACGTTCACCAGCCGGGCCCCGGACCCGGTGCTGCAGCAGGTGGAGCACTTCGGGGACGCGACCGCGACGGTGAACGACGCGTTCCGCGCGGTCTCGCGCTACTTCGACCGGATCACCCGGCCCGAGCAGCTGCTTTCGACGTTGCCGCAGGTCGCGCGCGTGCTCACCGATCCGGCTGACGCCGGCCCGGTGACCCTGGCCCTGCCGCAGGACGTCCAGGCGGAGACGTACGACTTCCCGGACGCGCTGTTCGAGCCGGTGACGCACCGTCCGCAGCGCCCGCGTCCGGACCGGCGTTCGGTCACCGAGGCGGCCGGGGTCCTGCGTTCGGCGAAACGGCCGCTGATGGTGCTCGGCGGCGGTGTCCGGTACTCGGGTGCCGGGCAGCGAGCCCTCGACTTCGCCGAGCGGCACGGGATTCCTCTGGTGGAAACGACCGCCGGCCGCACGCTGGTTCCGCACACGCATCCGCTGCACGCGGGGCCGCTGGGCGTCACCGGCTCGACGTCGGCGAACGTCGTCGCGGGCGCGGCGGACGTCGTGCTCGCGGTCGGGACGCGGCTGCAGGACTTCACGACGGCGTCGTGGACGGTGTTCTCCCCCGACGTCCGCCTGGTGGCGCTCAACGCGGCCCGGTTCGACGCCGTCAAGCACGGTGCACTGTCGGTCGTCGGGGACGCCGACGCGGGCCTGACGGACCTCGCCGCCCAGCTGGAGAGCTGGCGCGTCGACCCGGCGTGGAACGCGCGGGCCGCGGCCGAGCGCGCTTCCTGGGACGCGCACATCGACACGCTGCGGTCGGCTGTCTCCGAACTGCCGGCGTATGCGCAGGTCGTCGGCGTGGTGAACGAGCTGTCGGCGCCGGAGGACTACGTCATGACGGCGTCCGGCGGGCTGCCGGGCGAGCTGATCGGCGGCTGGCGCGGGTCCGGCTCGGTCTCGATGGACGTCGAGTACGGGTTTTCGTGCATGGGTTACGAGCTGTCGGGCGCGTGGGGCGCGGCGATCGCCCATCCGGGTCTCGTCACGACCCTGCTGGGCGACGGCTCGTACCTGATGCTGAACTCGGAGCTGTTCTCGGCCGCGTTCGCCGGTCACCCGTTCGTCGCGGTCGTGTGCGACAACGACGGGTATGCGGTGATCGCGCGGCTCCAGGAGGGCCAGGGCGGCAAGCCGTTCAACAACTTCTACGCCGACTGCACGACTTCGCACGCTTCGCCGCCGCGAGTGGACTTCGCGCGCCACGCGGAATCGCTGGGCTGCCTGGCGTTCTCGGCGTCCACTGTGGACTCGCTGCGGAACGCGTACGCCGAGGCGCGCAAGGCGGCCGTGGCCGAGCGGCGCCCGGCGGTGGTCGTGGTGAAGACGCAGCCGTCGGCGTGGACCGAGGCCGGGGCCTGGTGGGAGGTCGGGGTGCCGGAGCACCTCGCGGGCCGGGACGAGTACGAACGCGCGAAGGGCGGTCAGGTGCGCTACCTCGGGTCCTGACAGCGCAAGATCCCGACAGCGCAAGATCCCGACAGCAGGCCGCGGGGGCGCCCCCCGTTTTCCACTTTACCGGAGGGCACCGACATTTTCGGTCGTCGCGCGCACCCGCGGCCGCAGGGTGAACCCGCTCGGCTTGAGCGTCAGCGATTCGACGATCTCGAGTTCGTACGCCGGATCGACGTCGAAGTCGTAGCGCTGCAGCACCATCCCGAGGGCCAGCACCGCTTCGTGCAGCGCGAACTGACGGCCGATGCAGGCGCGCTCGCCCGTCCCGAACGGCTTGTACGCCTGCGCCGGCCGCTTCTTCACCGCAGCGGGCTCGAACCGGTCCGGGTCGAAGACCTCGGGATCGGCCCACACCTTCGGGTCGCGGTGGAGCAGCGGGAGCGGCACGATCACCCAGTCGCCCTTGCGCATCCGGTACTTCCCGCCGAGCACGACGTCTTCGCGAGCCGCGCGGGCATAACCCGGCGCTGTCGGCCAGAGCCGCATCGCCTCGTCGAGCACGCGACGCACGTAACGCAGCTTCGCGACGTCGGAGAACGCCGGCTCGCGGCCGTCCCACACCGCGTCGACCTCGGCGCGGGCCTTCGCCAGCAGCTCGGGGTGGCGGGTCAGGTAGTACAGTGCGAACGACAGCGCGCCGGACGTCGTCTCGTGGCCGGCGACGACGAACGTGATCGCCTGGTTGCGGATGTTCACCGGGTCCAGCCGCTCGCCCGTCTCCGGGTGGCCTTCGGTGAGCATCAGGCCGAGCAGGTCACGGCTCTCCTCGCCGCCGCGGCGCCGCCCGGCGATGACCTCGTCGACCAGGTTCGTCATGGTCGCGATGTCGGCCCGGTTCTGCGCGGCCGACCCGGCGAACGCGCGCCGGATGAACGGCAGCTTCGCGTTCTGCAGCTGCGCGAACCGCAGCGCGCGGAGCATCGCCGTGACGAACGGGTGCGGCTCGACGCGTTCGAAGGAGCCGAAGCGGTAGCCGAACCCGGCCAGGCCGATCGTCTCGAGGGTCAGCCGCGTCATGTCGGCGGAGACGTCGACCGGCCCGGTCGCCGCGTCCCACGCCGCCACGAGCTCGCGGGCGGCCTCCAGCATCACCGGGTGGTAGCGGCGCATCGCCTCCGCGGAGAAGGCCGGCTGCAGGATGTCGTGCGCCAGCCGCCAGTTCGGCTCGTGCGTGTGCGCGGTGAACAGGCCGTCGCCGCCGAGCGCGCGCAGGTTCTCGACGCCCATGCCGACGTGCTTGCCGAACTTCGTCTCGTCGTTCAGCTCGGTGACCAGGTCGACGCCGGAGACGAGGACGACTTCCATGTCGAAGAACTTGCGGCTGAAGATCGGCCCGAGCCGCTTGCCGAGGCGCACGGTGTCCTGCAGCGGCGTGCGGGGGTTCGCCCCGAGCAGGTCGCCGACCAGCGGCAGGCGGCCCGGCCGGTGCGGAATCCCGGTGGTGTCCACGGCAGCTCCCTATTGAACCCGAATCCAATAGGGTCACGATCCCCCGCTGTTGAACCTGTGTCAAGTAAGCTCGGGAGATGCGGACGAGGCTGAGCACCGAGCGGCGGCGCGAGCAGCTCCTGGCCATCGGCGCCGGCTTGTTCGCGAAGCGGCCGTACGACGAGGTGTGGATCGACGAGGTCGCCGAGATCGCGCAGGTCTCGCGCGGCCTGCTGTACCACTACTTCCCGACCAAGAAGGACTTCTTCGCCGAGATCGTCCGCGGCCAGCGCGACCAGCTCCTGGAGATGAGCGCGCCCGACCCGGCGCTGCCCGTGACCGAGCAGTTGCGGGCCGGGCTCGACGTCTACCTGGAGTTCGCGCGCACCCACCCCGACGGCTACCGGATCGTGCACCGCGCCACCGGCGGCGCCGACGGCGAGATCCGGGAGATCCGCGAGGCGGGGATGACCGCGAACGCCGACCGCATCCTGGCCGCGCTCGGCGAGCTGACCACCGTCACCGAGACGACGCGGGTGGCCGTCCGCGGCTGGCTGACGTTCGTCGCCACGGTGATCCTCGACTGGCTCGACCAGCCGAAGATCACCCAGGACGAGCTGCGCGACCTCTGCGTCCGGACGCTGTTCGCGGCGGTGGGCGTCACCCCGTGACGGCCGGCGACGCGGCGTCCCCGGCGAGTTTCCGCGGCGCGCCGGAGCCGTCCGCCGGAACGGCCCAGACGGCGTTGTCCAGTCCATAGAGGACGGTGTGGTCGTCCGGCCAGAGCGCCTGGTCGTCGACGCTGCGGGTCTCGGCCAGCTCGGTCTCCCGCTGGCTAGCCAGATCCAGCACCGAGAGCCGCCAGACGCCCGCGCCGACCTTCTTCTTGAAGGCGACGCGCTTGCCGTCCGGAGACAGCGACGGGCATTCGACGTTCTCCCTGACCGCCTTCCCGCGAAAACGCGCGTAGTCGGCTTGGACGAGGTACGTCTTGCCCTTGCTGCCCAGGGTGGCGTAGAAGCGGTTGCCGTCGGGGGCGAAGGTGATGCCCCAGTAGTTGACGTCGGACGCGAAGTAGCGGTCGCCGACGACGAATACCGGCAGCTCCTCGATCGTCTTGACGAGCCGTCCGCTGTCGACCTCGTAGAGCCCCGCGCGGGTCGAGAAGCCGGTTTGCGCGTAGGAATCGCCGGTGACGAACAACGTCCAGGAGACGCGCTTGCCGTCCGGCGACACCCGGGCGCGGCTCGGCGTGCCCGGCAGCGTCTCGGTGTGGCGGACGCCGAGGTGGTCGTCGAGGACGAGGACGTCGGTCACCGCCGGGAGCGTGCCCGGCTGCACGGCCAGGCACACCGCGGTCTGTTTCGCGACCGCGAACCGGTCGCACTTCAGGGCACTGAGCTGCGGTTTCGCGCTTGGATCGGCGAGCGGGACGGCGCCGACCCGGCCCGTCGGGACACTGCGGAACAGCAGCTGCCCGGGCGCCAGGGTCAGCTGCGCGACAGGTTCGGCATCCGCACTGTCGTGGCGGGCGCTGACCGTGTACGTGACAGCCGCGGCGACCAAGAGCGCGGTTCCGGTGAAGGCGAGGACGAGTTTCTTCACGGCCGCACCGGCTTCACGAACGCGGCGGCGAGCGCGACGGCGGCCAGGCAGGCCGCCGCGACGAGCACCGCGGGCCGCAGGTCCCACAGCGTCCACGCCAGTCCGAAGAGGACGGACGAAAGCATCCGGGCCACGGCCTGCCCGGTCTGGACGACGGCCATCCCGGTGGCACGCAGCCCGGCCGGGATGAGCGGGCCGGCGGCGGCCATCAGGACGCCGTCGGTGGCCGCGTAGAACACACCGTGCAGGCCGAGGGCGACGACGGCGAGCCAGAGCCCCGCCCGCGGACCGCAGAGCAGCACCAGCGCCACGACCAGCGCGGCGTGCCCGCCGAGGAACACCGGCCAGCGGCCCACCCGGTCGGCGAGCCTGCCGAGCGGCACGGCCAGCACCAGGTAGACCCCGGCCGTGCCCAGCGGCAGCAACGGGAAGAACGTCGCCGCGATCTCCCACCGGCGTTGGAGGACCAGGTAGACGAACGAATCGCCGACCGTCACCAGGCCGAGCAGGGCCGCCCACAGCGTCACACGCCGGAAGTCCTCGGCGCGTAGCAAGCCGAACGCGGCTCTCGCGGAGACGGCCGCGCGGTCGACCGCGCCGGGACGGTCGCGGACGAACAGCGCGAGCAGGAGCACGGCGATCGCCGCGACGCAGAAGCTGGTGAAGAACACGCTCGGATAGCTGCCGAGGCTCAGGGCGAGGACCGCCATCGCCACCAGCGGGCCGAGGAACGCCCCGACGGTGTCGAGCGCGCGGTGCACCCCGAACGACCGGCCGAGCGCGTCCGGTTCGCTGCTGAGGGAGATCAGCGCGTCGCGCGGGGCGGTCCGCATCCCCTTCCCGGTGCGGTCGGCGGCGAGGACGACGCCGATCGCCGCGACCGACGAGCCGGCCGCGATCAGGCCGAGCTTGCACACCGCGGACAAGCCGTACCCGAACCCGGCGACCGCCTTGAGCCGCCGCCACCGGTCGGCGAGGTGCCCGCCGAGCACCCGCACGACCGCCGTGGCACCCGCGTAGAGGCCGTCGAGCAGGCCGAACTGCAGCGGGTTCAGGCCGAGGCCGAGCACGAGGTAGAGCGGGAGGACGGCGGTGACCATCTCCGACGAGACGTCGGTGACCAGGCTGACCACGCCGAGCGCCACGACGTTGGCGGACACCCGTTTCAGCGCGGGTTTCCGCTCGGTGCCGGCCGCCACGTCCGAGGTACGGCTTGCCGCGATGTACATGCCGGGGCCTACTGGTGGCAGGTGTAGGTCGGGCTGCTGTCCAGGACCTTGCCGTCGACGCCGATGAGCTGCGTCTGGAACGACGTGTCCGTCATCGACAGCTTCAGGACGCCGAAGGTCTTGAGCAGCTTGGCGGTCGTCGGGTGGGCCGACTTCAGGTCGTACAGGCCGGCGCCGCCGGAACCGCCGACGATCTCGACGGGACCGCTCGCGTCGGCCTTGCCGCCGGCGTTCTGCGGCACGAACCGCTCGTAGTCGTGGTCGTGACCGTTGAGGACGAGGTCGACCTTGTTGGCGACGAGGAGGTTCCACAGTTCGGTGCTGTCGGTGTTGTCACCGTGGTCGCCGGAGCTCCACCGCGGGTGGTGGTAGTACGCGGCGACGCAGCCCTTGGTGTTACTGGCCAGATCCTGCTTCAGCCAGGTGATCTGCGGCGGCTCGGCGAAGTCGTCGTGGGTGACGAAGTCGTTGGAGTCGAGGGCGATGAAGTGCCAGTTGCCCATTTCCCAGCTGTAGTACCGCTGGCCCTGGGGCTTGGCGATGGCGCCGAAGTACTGGTCGTAGCCCGTGAACCCGGAGTAGGACTCGTGGTTGCCCGGGATCGGGTGGGTGATGCTCTTGAACTTGCCCCAGGTCTTGTCGTAGTAGTTCTTGAAGTCGGCCAGGGTGGGCTCGTCGTACTGATTGTCGCCCATGGTGATCACGGCCGCGGGCGCGATGTTTTCGACGAGCTTCGCGGTCTTGGGGTGGACGCAGCCCGAACTGCTCGCCGTGCACTGTTCGGCGATGTCACCGGCGGCGGCGAGGACGAAGCTCGTCCCGCTGCCCGCCTTGGTCTTCGCGGTGATCGGCGAGCTGGCCGGCGACGTGTTGCCCGCGGCGTCGCGCGCGCGGACGGCGTAGGTGTAGGAGGTGTCCGGCGTGAGCCCGGTGTCGGTGTAGGACGGCGTTGTGCTGGTCGCGACGGCTGTGCCGTTGCGGAGGATGTCGTACCCGGCGACGCCGACGTTGTCGGTCGAGGCGTTCCACGTCAGCGCGACGCTCGTGGCGGTCGCCGTGCCCGCGGCGAGGCCGGCCGGCGTGGTCGGGGCCTGGGTGTCGCCCGAGGAGTCCGTGGTGCCGAAGACCTGCATCTCCCAGAAGGAGTAGCCGTAGCTGGTGCCGCGGGTCAGTCCCACGAAGCGGACGTACCGGCCGTGGGCGTCGAGGCCGCCGAGGTCGTCGATCTTGCCGTCGCCGGTGTCGACGGTGGCCGCCGTGGTGAACGACGTGCCGTCGTCGGAGACCTCGATCCGGTACTTCTTGGCGTAGGCGGCTTCCCAGTCGAGGAGCACGCGGTGGATCGTGGCGGCCTGGCCGAGGTCGATCCGCAGCCACTGCGGGTCGGAGCCTTCGGCGCTGGCCCAGCGGGTGGTGGTGCTGCCGTCGACGGCCTTGGCACCGGTGTACGAGGAACTCTCGGTCGTCGACGTGGCAACGGGCTTTCCCTGCGACAGCAGGACATCGGCGGCCTGCGGGGTGGCCGCCGCGGCGATCGCCGAGGGCAGCAGCACCACGGCGGCGATCACCGGGGTGAGTCGGGCAAGAGGTCGTAGTCGTGTCGAAGGCACGTCGCGCTCCTTACGGGCCTGGCGGTGGCTGGTGGGCTGCGGCGTCGGGTTAACGTTCGGCAAACAGTTAAGAAAGTTTCTTAACTATTCGGACTGTAACGACGGGTCGTCCCGGATGACAAGACTTGTCTTGTCCTTGAATCGGTCAAGAGGGTGAGTTTCCGACGGTTTCCGCTGCTCAGCACGTGTGTCGATGAGCGGGATACTGCCCCGTGGCGCGGGACTCAGCTCGAGCGGGGCGGCGCCTGCAAACCGGAAAAGACCGTAGCGATGAGACGTCGATCCTGCGCGGCGCCGTCGTCGTTGTTCGCGACGCGCCAGAGGAAGCTCATGAGCATGATGATGTCGGCGGGATCGTGCCCGGCCGCGATGGTGCCTTCGGCCACGCACGCGTCGACGAGCTTCTTGACGGCCGCGGTGGTCGGCGCCCACGACGCGCTGACGAGCTCCTGGGCCGCGCGCTCTGGGACTTCGCCGACCGCGACGAGGCGTCGAACCGCGCGATCATCGAGGCGGTCGGGAAGGTCGCGGCCGCGCACGGCGTGAGCCGCGCGTCCATCGCGCTGGCGTGGCAGCACCGCCAGCCGGTCGTCACGGCTCCCCTGGTCGGCGCCGGCTCGGTCGAGCAGATCGACGACGCGGTGGCGTCGCTGGACGTCGAACTCACCGACTCGGACGTGCGCGCGCTCACCGCCCCCTACACGCCACGGTACGACTGGCAAGGAGTCTCGGACGAAGCGACCATGGCAGCGATCCGCGCCCGCGTGCCGGGAATGGCGTTGACGTGAGCATTTCCGTTGCGGGGCAAGGGAAACCGCATTTCGGGGAAGATCACCCGATTCAGCGATGGTGTTCGCACAGATGTTCGGTAGCTTTGGTCGTATGCCTCTTACCGACCTCGTCTTCGTCTTCCGGCGAAGACCTTCACCGCTCCGAACGCAGCAGCGTCCGGATCTCCGTCACCGCGGCGCGGCCCGCCCGGTTGGCGCCGATCGTGCTCGCCGACGGCCCGTACCCCACCAGGTGCAGGCGCGGCTCCAGCACCACCCGCGTGCCGTCCATGCGAATCCCGCCACCGGGTTCGCGGACGTGCAGCGGCGCGAGGTGGTCGATCGCCGCGCGGAAGCCGGTGGCCCAGAGGATCACGTCGGCGTCGAACCGCGAGCCGTCCGCCCAGACGACGCCGTCCGGCGTGATGCGGTCGAACATCGGCCGCCGGTCGAGGATCCCGGCCGCGCGGGCGGCCCGCACCTCCGGCGTCACGGCCAGATCGGTCACGCTGACAACGCTTTCGGGCGGCAGCCCGGCCCGCACCCGCTCGTCGACCTTGGCGACGGCGTTGCGTCCCCAATCCTCGCTGAAGGGCTCGTCGCGCCACGCGGGCGGCCGGCGCGTGACCCAAGCCGTCGCGCGGGCGAGCGGGGCGAACTCCATGAGCAGCTGAACGGCGGACGACCCACCACCGACCACGACCACCCGGCGCCCGCGGAAGTCTTCCGGTCCGGTGTAGTCGGCGGTGTGCAGCTGCCGCCCGGCGAAGGTCTCCTGGCCGGGATAGCGAGGCCAGAAGGGACGGTCCCAGGTCCCGGTGGCGCTGATGACGGCCCGCGCGGCCCAGGACTCCACCGGGCTCGAGACGATCAGCCGCTCCCCCTCCCGCGTCACGGACTGGACATCGACGGGGCGGAGGACGGGGAGGTCGTAAACGCTTTCGAAGCGCGCGAAGTATTCGGAAACGACTTCGGAGGCGGGGCGCGTCACGTCCGGCGTGCCGAACGCCATGCCGGGCAGGTCGTGGATGCCGTGCACCTTCCCGAGAACCAGCGACGGCCACCGGTACTGCCAGGCACCTCCGGCCCGCTTCCCGTGATCGAGCACGACGAACCCGCTCCGGTTGGCAAACCCGGCCCGCCGCAGGTGGTAGGCGGCGGACAACCCGGCTTGCCCGGCCCCGATGACCACCACGTCCGTCTCGTGATCCGCGCCGCTCATAGAAGGTGCAACGACAGGCGCGGCGGCGTATTTCGCGCGCTACATCACAGCGGCAGACCTGCGAACGGCCACGGCGGTCCGGCGCCGGCCGGACCCGGACCACACCATCGTCCCTATCGCAGCCAACCCGATCTGCGCCGTTCTCCGCGCAACCCGGCGCCCACACCACGAGCCGACCGCGACCAGCCCCGCTACGACACAGCCCAATCCCCCATCACCGCAAGCCGTGCTCGGCGCAGCCAACCCCCCGAACCGTCTCCTCACACCGCGACCCGGTTGCGACCGGCCTCCTTCGCCCGGTACAGCGCCGCGTCGGCGGTGCGGAGGACATCGTCGAGGGCCGGGCCCGCGTCCGGGTGCCGCGCGACCCCGATCGACACCGAAAGGCCGCTCACCCGGACCGTCCCCGTACCCGTACCCGTACCCGTACCCGTACCCGTCGAGATCACCACGTTCAGCTCGCCCACCGCCACCCGCACCCGCTCGGCGATGGCGAGCACGTCGGCGCGGCCGATGCCCGGCAGCAGCACCACGAACTCCTCACCGCCGAACCGGCCCACCGTGTCGCCCTGGCGCACCGAACCGGAGATCGCCACCGCGACGGCGGCCAGCACGTCGTCGCCGGTCAGGTGGCCGTAGGTGTCGTTGATCCGCTTGAAGTGGTCGAGGTCGATCATCAGCACCGCGAAGCCTCCGTCGGTGCCGCGGCGCTGTGCGCGGGCGTGCTCGCGCACAGCGGATTCGTGCCAGCCGGCGGTGTTGAGCAGCCCGGTCTTCTCGTCGGTGACGGCCGCGACTTGCAGCTGCTGCTTCAACAGCAGGTAGCGGTGCAGCAGCAGCAACGGCGCCACGACGAACAGCACGAGTACCGGCTGCTCGACCAGTGCGAGGGCGGCGAGCCCGCCGAGACAGAGGGTCGCCAGCTCGAACGCGTTGTCCTCCCACGTGCCGACGAGGTCGGCCGCCGAGCGCTTGCTGGTGTACAGGTAGATGCCGGCCGCCACGAGGCCGACGTTGACCAGCTCGAACACCGCGGCCGCCAGGCAGAGCGCGAACAACCCGCGCGGCGTCTGCAACGGCGTCCCGTGCAGGCCCAAGACCGCCAGAACGGAGGAAGCAGCGAAGCAGGAGAGCATCGCCCAGGCCGTGCTCGCGACGAAACGGTGGGCGGGCCGTGTACGGACCTGTCGCCACACGCGCACCCACAGGTGCGTGTAGAGCACGACGGCCAGCAGCGCCACCCAAGCGGGCGGGAGCAGGACGACCCCGGCGAGGTACCAGACGGAAGTGACGTTGATGTGCGTCTGCCCGCTCATCCACCGGCGCAACCGCTCGATGCGGCGCGACATCTCGGCCTGGACCACCCCGAGGGCGACCAGCACGGCGAACCACACCGGACGCACCGGGCCGCCGAACCCGGTGGCCAGCGCGGTCCCGGTCGCGACGACGGCGAACAGTTCGCAACCGAGGGCATAAGCGATCCAGCGGGTCTTGGCACCGCCCCACATCGCCCACCGCACGGGCCAGCCCGGCCAGGTCGAAAGCGCTTCCCGGCGCAAGGCGGCCTGCGCTCTCAAGAGCCGAGGCCACAGACGTGACGAACCGGCATCGTGACGTACCCCTTGCGCGAAGTTCGGCCGACCAGGTAGCCCAGCGTAGCCGTTCCGGCGAGCCGCGTCGCCAGTCCGGGGGAATTGCGGGCAGCGCACCTGCTCGAAGACCCGCCCAGGGTAGATCAGCCCAGCTCAGCAACCCACCGGCAGCTCACCGAAGGAGGATGCCAAAGCCCGGCCACCGGCGCGGATCAGCTCACTCGCGCAACGGGCGCACTCGCCACCCAACCACCGCGGCAATACCGACCAGCACCGGAGCCACCGATCGAGCGCGGACGGGGACACCGCCCGGGCACGCCACCGACGCAGCTCCGCTCACTTGCGCAACGCCCGCACGATCGCCATAAACCACAACCACCGACGGGACACCGCTCAACCCGCGCCACCAGGGCGGATCAGCTCACTTGCGCAACGCGCGGATGATCGCCACCAACCCCACCACCGCGGCGATCCCGACCAGCACCGGCGCCACCCGCTTGAGCACCGACTGGCCCGCGTAGTCGAGCAGGTCGATCGCTTCGGTCTCCGGGGGCGCCGGGACGCTGTGCAGCGCCGGCCGGTCCGCGGGTTTGGCCTTCGGCTCCGTGTTGATCTCCGCCGTGGTCGGGGCCTTCACCGCCGGTTCGGGCTTGGCCACCGGCTCGGCCGTGGCCGTCGGCTCGGTTGTCGGCGCGGCCGGGTCCGGTACCGGCTTCGCGGCCGGCTCGGCCGCCGGTTGCCCGGCCGCCGGCTTCTCCGGGGCCAGCTTGCCCGACAGGCACCCCGCGAACGTGTCGAGGATCTTGCCGCCCACCTCGCTGATCAGGCCGCGGCCGAACTGGGCGGGCTTGCCCGTGATCGCCAGGTCCGTCGCCACCGCTCCGTGGGTTCCGCCCTCGGCCTCCGTCAACGTCAACGTCACCGTCGCGGCCGCCGTGCCCGCTCCGCGGGAGTCCTTGCCCGAGGCCTTGATCGTGACCTTGTGCGCGGCTTCGTCCTTCTCCAGGAACTCGCCGTTCCCCTTGTACAGCAGGGAAATCGGCCCGAGCTTGACCTTCACCGTGCCGCTGAACTTGTCCCCTTCGACCTTGGTCAACGTGGCGCCCGGCATGCACGGCGCCACGCGCTCGGGGTCGACGACCGCCTGCCAGACCTCGCCGATCGGAGCCGGGACGGTGAATTCGTGGTCGAGCCGCACGGGCCGACCTCCTCTCTGCCAGTCCTTGAGGTGTCCGGTGCCCACCCTAGCCGCCGCCGGGACGGCGGCCAGGGGGACGAACGGACGGCTCAGGCTCCGGCCGCCGCCGCGATGGCCCGGCCCGTCAGCACCTCCGCGAGGTGACGGCGGTATTCGACGTCGGCGTTGCTGTCGACCGGCGGATTCGTGCCCTCCGCCGCGTGCGAAGCCGCCGCGGCGATCGAGTCGGCCGAGGCCTGGACGCCGACCAGCGCCGCTTCTACGCCCGACGCGCGGACCGGCGTCGAGCCCATGTTCGTCAGCGCGACACTGGCCTCCTCGATGACACCCCCTTCGGTGCGGACAGTGACCGCCACCGCGACCATCGACCACGCCTGGGCGACCCGGTTGAACTTCTCGTAGTGCGCCCGCCACCCCGTGTGCTTGGGCACGCGGACCTCGACCAGCAGCTCGTCCGGGGCCAGCGCGGTGGTGAACAGGTCGCGGAAGAAGTCCGCGGCCGGTACCGTGCGGCGCCCCGAAGGCCCGGCCACCACCAGCGAAGCGTCCAGCGCCAGCACCGGCGCCAGCAGGTCGCCGGCCGGGTCGGCGTGGGCGATCGCGCCGCCGAGCGTGCCGCGGTGGCGGATCTGCGGGTCGGCCACCGTGTCCGTCGCCTCTTTGAGCAGGGCCGCGTGCGAAGCCACCAAGGCGTCCCGCTGGACGTCGTAGTGCGTCGTCATCGCGCCGATCACCAACTCGTCGCCCTCTTCGCGGATGCCGCGCAGTTCGGCGACGCGCCCGAGGTCGATCAGCGTGGTCGGCGCGGCGAGCCGCATCCGCAGCACCGGCAGCAGGCTCTGGCCGCCGGCCAGCACCTTGGCGTCCTCGCCCGCCGACGCCAGCGCCTGGATCGCTTCGTCCACTGTGGACGGGCGGACGTAGTCGAACGGAGCCGGGATCACTGCGCACCTCCGGTGGCGTCGATGGAACCGAGCCCGCCGCCCGCTTCGCCGCGGCCGGGGCCGCCCGCGTCGGTGGTGCCGTGCTGGATGGCGTGCCACACCCGCATCGGGGTCAGCGGCATCTCGATGTCGTCGACCCCGAACGGGCGCACCGCGTCGATCACCGCGTTGACCACCGCCGGGGTGGACGCGATGGTCCCCGCCTCGCCGACACCCTTCGCGCCGAGCGGGTTCGTCGTCGACGGCGTTTCCGTGCGGTCGGTGGTGAACGACGGCAGGTCGGCCGCCGAGGGCAGCAGGTAGTCGGCGAACGTGCCGGTGGTGAGCGTGCCGCTCTCGTCGTGCTCGGTGCCTTCGAACAGCGCCTGCGCGATGCCCTGCGCGAGCCCGCCGTGCACCTGCCCCTCGACGATGAGCGGGTTCACCGCGACGCCGACGTCGTCGACGCAGACGTACGAGCGCAGCTTGATCCGGCCGGTCTCGGTGTCCACCTCGGCCGCGCACAGGTGCGTGCCGTGCGGGAACGAGAAGTTCTCCGGGTCGAAAGTCGCGTCCGAGTCGAGCGACGGCTCGACCCCGTCCGGCAGGTTGTGCGCGAAGAACGTCGCGAGCGCGACGTCGCCCATGGTCGTGGACGTGTCGGTGCCCTTCACGGTGAACTTGCCGCCGGCGAACTCCAGATCGTCCTCGGCGCATTCGAGCAGGTGCGCCGCGATCGGCTTGGCCTTGGCGACGACTTTCTCCGCCGCCTTGACGATGGCGATCCCGCCGACGACCAGCGACCGCGAGCCGTAGGTGTCCAGGCCCTTGTGCGAGGACTGCGTGTCGCCGTGCAGGATCTCGACGTCCTCGAACGCGACACCCAGCTGGTCGGCGACGATCTGGCTCCACGCCGTCTCGTGGCCCTGGCCGTGCGCGGACGCGCCCGTGGTGACCTCCACCTTGCCGGTGGGCAGCATCCGGATCGACGCGTACTCCCAGCCGCCGGCGCCGTAGTCGAGCGAGCCGAGCACCCGCGACGGCGCCAGCCCGCACATCTCGGTGAACGTCGAGATGCCGATGCCGAGCTGCACCTTGTCCTTCGCCGCGCGGCGATTCTCCTGCTCGGCGCGCAGGCCGTCGTAGTCGAAGAGCTGCTTGGCCTTCTCGGTCGCGGCCTCGTAGTTGCCGGAGTCGTAGGTCAGCCCGCACACCGTGGTGAACGGGAACTCCTCGTGCTTGATCCAGTTCTTCTCGCGCAGTTCCAGGGGGTCCATGCCCAGTTCGACGGCGAGTTCGTCCATGATCCGCTCGATCGCGAACGTCGCTTCCGGGCGGCCGGCGCCGCGGTAGGCGTCGGTCAGCGTCGTCGTCGTGTACACGTTGGTGCACGCGAAGTGGTACGCCGGGATCTTGTAGATCGCGTTGAACATGAACGCGCCGAGGATCGGGACGCCCGGGCCGACCAGGCCGTTGTACGCGCCGAGGTTGGCGAGCAGCTCGACCTTCAGGCCGGTGACCCGGCCGTCGCGGGTCGCCGAAATGGTGATGTCCTGGATCTGGTCGCGGCCGTGGTGGGCGGCGAGCATGGTCTCCGACCGCGTCTCGTTCCACTTGACCGGTTTGCCGAGCTTCTGCGCGATGAGCAGCGACATCATCTCTTCGGGCAGGACGCCGATCTTGCCGCCGAAGCCGCCGCCGACGTCCGGGGCGATCACGCGCAGCTTGTGCTCGGGGATACCGAGCGTCAGCGCCGACATCACACGCAGGATGTGCGGGATCTGCGTGGCCGACCACACGGTGATCTGCGCGCTGGTCGGGTCGACGACGCACGCGCGCGGCTCCATGAAGGCCGGGACCAGGCGCTGCTGGCGGAAGCGGCGCTTGAGCACGACCTCCGACGAGCTGATCGCGTCCTCGACGTTGCCGCCGGTGCCCGCCTCGGCGGAGTCGAACTTCCAGACCGCGTTCGTGTTGGTGCCCAGGTCTTCGTGGACCAGCGGCGCACCGTCGGCGATGGCGGCTTCCATGTCGAGGATGACCGGCAGCTCGTCGTATTCGACGTCGATCTCCTCGAGCGCGTCGTGCGCTTCGGCCGACGACCGCGCGACGACGACCGCGACGCCCTCACCGGCGAAGTTGACCGTCCCGGCGGCCAGCACCGGGCGGCGCGGCGCCTTCATGTCGGGCGTGATCGGCCACGCGCAGGGCATGCCGAACGCACCGTCCGGATCGAGGTCCTCGGCGGTGTAGACGGCGATGACACCGGACGCGCTCTTCGCCGCCGACGTGTCGATCGAGACGATCTTCGCGTGCGCGTACGGGCTGCGCAGCACCGCCAGGTGCAGCATGCCGGGCAGCGTGATGTTGTCGGTCCAGCGGGTGCGGCCGGTGATCAGCCGCTCGTCCTCCTTGCGGCGGCGAGACTTCCCGACCTCCGGTTCGATCGTGGCGGTCATCAGTCACCACCCACGCCGACATGCTTGTTCTCGGCGATCCGCTCGGCTTCGGGGCCGGCGCCGGGACTCATGTGCTTCGCGGCGTCCCGGACCGCGCGGACGATGTTCTGGTAGCCGGTGCAGCGGCAGAGGTTTCCTTCCAGCCCCTCGCGGACGGCGTGCTCGTCCGGGTCGGGGTTGTCGGCCAGCAGGTCGATCGACTGCATGATCATCCCGGGCGTGCAGAACCCGCACTGCAGCGCGTGGTTGTCGTGGAAGGCCTGCTGCACCGGGTGCAGCTTGCCGTCGCGGGCGAGACCTTCGATGGTGGTGACCTCGCAGCCGTCGGCCTGGACGGCCAGCACGGAGCAGGACTTCACGCTGTGCCCGTCCAGGTGGACGGTGCACGCGCCACAGTTGCTGGTGTCGCAGCCGACGACGGTGCCGACCTTGCCGAGCCGCTCCCGCAGGTACTGCACGAGCAGGGTGCGGGGTTCGACTTCGTCGGTGTACTTCGTCCCGTCGACGGTGACGGTGATGCGCATCAGGCCTCCAAAAGCGGTTCGGGAACGGCCTGCCCGACAGTGATCGGGCTCACAAACCCCGAGCGTGCTACGCGACCTTCGCGCCGACAAGCCCTGATGTCACACGTTCAACTACTGGTTCCGCAGATACGCGTCGAGACGCGACACGACTCCGCATGTGCGGACATCCGGACGGGTGAACTTTTATCGGCCCCCTCCGGCGTCAGCCGTGGATCCGCCCGGAAAGCTCCGCGAGCCGCTTGCCGCCGCCGCCCCAGCGGAGCGCGATGATCTCCGCCGCGATCGACACCGCCGTCTCCTCCGGCGTGCGCGCCCCCAGGTCGAGGCCGATCGGCGAAGACAGCTTCTCCAGCTCCGCCTCGGTGATCCCCGCCTCGCGCAGGCGCGCGAAGCGGTCGTCGTGGGTCTTGCGGGAGCCCATCGCGCCGACGTAGCCGACGTCCAGGCGCAGCGCGACCTCCAGCAGCGGGACGTCGAACTTGGGGTCGTGGGTGAGCACCGCGATCGCGGTGCGCTGGTCGATGCGGCCGGCGTCGGCCTCCGCACGCAGGTAGCGGTGCGGCCAGTCGACGACGACCTCGTGCGCGTCCGGGAACCGGCTGGCGGTGGCGAACACCGGCCGCGCGTCGCACACCGTGACCTGGTAACCGAGGTAGGCGCCCATGCGCGCCATCGCGGCGGCGAAGTCGATCGCGCCGAAGACCAGGAGCCGCGGCGGCGGCTCGAAGGAGTTGACGAACACCGCCATCCCCTCGCCGCGGCGCTGCCCGTCCGGGCCGTAGTGCAGGGTGCCGGTGCGGCCGCTGGCCAGCAGGCCGCGCGCGTCGTCGGCCACCGCGTCGTCCATCCGCGACGAGCCCAGCGAACCCGCCGTGCGGTCCGGCCACACGATCATGTGCTCGCCGACCAGGCCTTCGCGTTCGTGCTCGATGATCGTGACGACCGCGACCGGCTCGCCCCCGCGCACGGAGGCGACGACCTCGCCGAGCTCCGGCATCGACTCGCGGTCGACCGGCTCGACGTAGATGTCGATGATCCCGCCGCAGGTCAGGCCCACCGCGAACGCGTCGTCGTCGGTGACGCCGTAGCGCTGCAGCACCGGCTTCCGCTCGGCGACGACCTCCTGCGCCAGCTCGTAGACCGCGCCTTCGACACAGCCGCCGGACACGCTGCCCGCGACGGTGCCGTCCCCGGCGACGACCATCGCGGCGCCGGGCGCCCGCGGCGCCGAAGAAAAGGTGGCGACCACGGTGCCGAGCCCGACCGTCTCCCCCGCCGACCAGCGGCGGAACACGTCGTCCAGTACGTCACGCATCGGAAATCTCCCCGAGCAGTCGTTCCAATGTGGCCAGGGTGTGCCCGGCCAGCAGCCGGTCGATGTGGGGCAGCGCGGCGACGATGCCCGATTGGACCGGCGCGTACCCCGCGCGGCCGGCGTGCGGATTCACCCAGAATACGGCGTGCGCGAGCCGGCGCAGCCGGGCGAGCTGTTCGCCGAGCAGCGCGGTGTCGCCGCGTTCCCAGCCGTCGGAGAACACGGTGACCACGGCGCGGCGCGCCACACCGCGCTGCCCCCAGCGGTCGAGGAACGCCCGCAGCGTCTCGCCGAGCCGGGTGCCGCCCGCGAAGTCCGGCACCGCCGAGCCCGCCGCGAGCATCGCGCGTTCCGGGTCGCGCTGGCGCAGCTGGCGCGACACCCGGGTCAGCCGCGTGCCGAGCGTGAACACCTCGACGAACTGCGGAGCGGACCGCGTGAGGACGTGCGCGAACCGCAGCAAGGCGTCGGCGTACGGGCTCATCGACCCCGAGACGTCGATGAGCAGCACGATCCGCCGGGGCCTGCTGCCGCGCCGGACGTGCGCGAGTTTCCGGGGTTCGCCCCCGCTGGCGAGCATCGCCCGCAGGGTCCGCGAAGGATCGAGCCGCCCCCGCCGCGACGGGGTCTTCCGCGCGGCCGGCCTCCGCGGCGGTCGCGGGCGGAGGGTGGCGAGCAGCTCGCGGAGGTGTTCGCGCTCGGCGGTGGTCAGGGCGGCGAGGTCGCGGTGGCGCAGCACCTCTTGGGCACTCGCGGCGACCTTGAGCTGGTCGTGACCGTCACCGCCCTCGGCGTCGCCGCCTTCCGCGTCGACGAGGGGCGCGATCCGAGCCTGCTTCGGAACGGCGGCCTTCGCGCGCTGCGGGGCCGGCGGCTCGAGGGAAAACCACTGGCCGAACGCCTCTTCGTAGTACGGCAGGTCGTCCGGGCTCGAACACAGGGTCAGCCGGCCGGCCCAGTACAGCTGCGTGGGCTCGGCGACGTCGACCTCGGCGACGGCCGCCAGGTACGCCTGTACGCGGTGCGCGTCGCAGGCGACACCGGCTTCGCGCAGTGCGGCGGCGAACCCGGCGTAACCGGCGACGGGGTCGGCGGCGGTGGTCATGCCTCCATTGTGCGCGCATTCGAGGTGCACTGTCGGTGTCCCGGCGAGGATTCGAACCTCGGACCTCGGCGTTCGTAGCGCCGCGCTCTGTCCTGCTGAGCTACCGGGACGGAGCGGTCTGCGCACACACCCCTCCCCGGGCGGGCGCGCAGACCGCGCTCTTCGCCGCAGCCGACCCAAGGTAGCGGCGGGTGGGCGCGAAGAGCCTCGGAAAAGAAAGGGAATTTCAGCGAACGGCGCGGGAGATCGTGCCGCAGCGGTTCCGGTATCGGGTCACGATCTCCTCCTCTCGGTGGTCTCGTCTGCTGTGCTGGGAAAAGAATGCCCGAGTCCCCCGGGTGCGGGCAACGCAATTAAAAGCGCCCGTCCCGGAAGTCCTTTGTGGACTTCCGGGACGGGCGCTTTCGCGGCTTGGCCTCAGGCGGCGACCTTCATGCCCGGCTGGATGTTCGCGCAGCCACGCAGGCCCGCCGTCTTGTTCAGCTCCAGGATCGGCGGCAGCGTCTTCTGCGCGTACGCCTGGAGTTCCGCGAGCTTGGTGTCGTCGACCAGGTCGCGGCGGACGTGGTAGCTGACCCAGTTGCGCGAGTCCACGGTCATGTCGCCGATCTTCGGGTTGAGGAAGATCGTCGCGTAGTCGCGCTCGAACCGCGGGTCCTGGTTGAACTGCAGCGTGGTGATCCACGAGCCGATGAACGTGATCAGCTCGGGCTTGGCCTGGGTGAAGACGTAGTCGCGCAGGCCCTGCATGTCGGCGCGGTGCAGGTAGTCGGCGATCGGCTTGTCGCCGAGGCCGGCCAGGTCGAGCACCCGGATGCGGCTGCCCAGCGACGTCCCGCCGAGGTCGATGAGGCCGACCTGGGCGGTGTCGGGCAGCTTGAGGATGTCCGCGAAGCCGTTGATGGCCTGGGCGTCGCGCTCGGCGACGATGCACATCGCCGTCTTGACGTTGGCGCGGTAGCTCTTGCCCTGGTCGTAGAGCCCGCTCACCGAGCTGACCAGCGCCACCACGAGCAGGCAGGCGAGCACGATCCGGCCGCGCAGCCGGGCCGCGGCCAGTGCCTCGACGACCACGATCGCGCCGCCGAAAGCGCCGAGCGTCCAGACCGGGGTGGCGAACCGCAGCTGCCCCATCCAGTCGAACTCGAGCACGATGTAGGCGACCACGGTGAGCCCGAACGGCACCAGCAGCGCGATCAGGCCGGTGCGCAGCCGCGACGGCCGGACCAGCAGCATCACCAGGCACGCGACGGCGACCGCGACGACCAGCCAGCCGACGTAGGACACGATCTCGCCGGGACGGGCGAGGTCGTCGAGGGTCGGCGGCTCCTGTCCCTTCGCGACGGCGGTGTTGGGCACCAGCCGGCCGAACTCGAACCACCGGAAGATCACGTACGCGCCGTACGGCACGGCGAAGCCGGCGACGGAGACGACGACGGCGCGGATGCTGCGGCCGAGCAGCTCCCGCTTGAGGAACAGCGCCGCGACGATCGGGTAGGCGCCGGCGTAGATGATCCCGTCGGGCCTGGTCAGCGCGGCCAGCATGGCGATCAGGCCGGTACCGAGCGCGACCTGGGTGTCCAGGAGCCTGCCGCCCTGGACGGCCCGCAGGATCAGCACCGCGAGCGCGGCGACGGTGAGCGCGTAGAAGGAGTTCTCGAGCCCGGAGAAGCACCAGATGACGAACGACGGGATCGCGGCGAGCGAGGCACCGGCGACGAAGGTGATCAGGGCCGGGCGGCGGCTGAGGGTCTTCGCGCCGAAGTAGAACAGGACGAGGACGCCGGCGCAGCAGGCGAGCGCGAGCCCCTTCGGGAAGAGGATCTGGTCGTTGACGCCGAAGAGCGTGCCGTGGTCGAACAGCCCGACGAGCTTGCCGAGGGCGAGCAGGACCATCCAGGTCGGGTTGGAGTACCCCTCGACCGGCGCGGCGCCGGGCTGGAGCACCGGCCCGAAGCCGTCGGCGACGTTGCGCGAGTAGGCGAACGTGATGGCCGCGTCGTCGATCAGCCAGCGGCCGTACAACGACGCGTGCGCGGCGATCAGCGCGGTCCCGCCGAGCACCGCGGCCACGGCGGCGAGCTTGCCCCGCCACCCGCGCCTAGCGGTCGCCGTCCCGGCCGGTCCCGGCCGCTCCGGCTCCGCTTCCGACGGCGGTCTCGTCTCCGTCGTCTCCGCCACGCTCATCCGCAGGTCCTCCCCCGCTCCGCCACACCGGGCACGCCGACCGGGTGGTCAGGCGAACAAGGCGTCGAGTTTCGCCCTGACCCGGTCGAGGTCTTCGCTGTATTTAAGGACGGCCCCGAGCGTCCGCGCCGCCGTTGCCGCGTCCAGCTCGTCACGCCCCAGAGTCAACAGAGCCCTCGCCCAATCGAGTGACTCCGCTACTCCCGGTGGTTTCAGCAGGTCCATTTCGCGGAGCCGATGCACCGCTTCAGCGATCTGCCGAGCCAGAACTTCACCTATTCGCGGGATCCTACGGCGCAGGATCGTGACCTCCCGCACCAGGTCCGGGTGTTCGAGCCAATGGTAGAGGCAGCGCCGCTTGAGGGCGTCGTGCACCTCCCGGGTCCGGTTCGAGGTCAGCACCACCAACGGGGGATGCTCGGCGCGGACCTCGCCGTACTCGGGGATGGTCACGGCGTGTTCGTCGAGCAGCTGCAGGAGGAAGGCTTCGAACTCGTCGTCGGCGCGGTCGATCTCGTCGACCAGCAGCACGCACGGCGCGCTGATCAGGGCCTGCAGCAGCGGCCGGGCCAGCAGGAAGCGCTCGGTGTAGAGCGAGCGCTCGGCGGTCTCGACCTCGATGTGCCCGTCGCCGGCGGCCTCCAGCGCGCGCAGGTGCAGGAGCTGCCGCGGGAAGTCCCACTCGTAGAGGGCCTGGGCGGCGTCGATGCCCTCGTGGCACTGGAGGCGGATGAGCGGCAAGCCCAGCGCGGCGGCCAGCGCGAGGGCGAGTGACGTCTTGCCGGTGCCCGGCTCGCCCTCGCAGAAGAGCGGACGGCCCATCCGCAGGGCGAGGAACCCAGCGGTCGCGAGCCCGTCGTCGGCGAGGTAGCCGGTCGCGTCGAGCGCGGCGGCAAGTTCTTCAGGCGAGGCGAGCGAGTCCGTCACGGTGTCGATCGTAGGCGGCGCGGAAGCCGCGTGCGGGTCAGCGCCCGGGCAGGTCGGCCCGCCGATCGACGTCCCGGCCGCTGCCGAGGTCACCGCACTCGACGAGCCGGAGGTCGGTGCGGGTGGCGAGCCAGTCGCGGGCACCGCGGTCGCCATGGGCGGCGTCGGCGATTTCGGCCCACCAGCGCCGTCCGAGCAGCACGGGGTGGCCGGGGACACCGTCGTAGGCGGCGCGGGCGACCGTTTCGGTGGACGCGTGCGCGGCGACGCGGGCGAGCACGTCCGGGCCGGCCCACGGCAGGTCGACGAGGTGAACGAGGGCGGCGACGGGGCCTTCGGTGGCCTCGAGCGCGGTCAGGCCCGCTTTCAGGGAGGCGCCCATGCCGGCCTCCCAGTCTTCGGCCCGGACGGCTTGGGAGGGATCGGGCAGCAGGGCGAGGACTTCGTCGGCGGCGGCGCCGACAACCACGCGAACCGGGGCACAGCCCGCCTCGGCGAGGGTACGCAGGGCCCGGAGAACGAGAGGTTCCCCGTCGAGTTCGGCGAGAGCCTTCGGGCCACCGAACCGGCGGCCCGCTCCGGCGGCGAGGAGGAGACCGGCGACCGGTTCAGCCATGGGCGCGGCCCGGGGCACCGACCGCCAGGTCCGCTTCGATCGCGCGGGCCGTCTCCAAGAGCGGGGGGACCAGGTTCTTCTCCACCGACTCCGCTGTCGTGCGGCTCGCGTGCGTCGACAGGTTCACCGCCGCCACCACGCGGCCCGTGCGGTTGCGGATCGGGGCCGCCACCGAACGGAGGCCTTCCTCCAGCTCCTGGTCGACCATCGCCCAGCCCTGGGCGGTGACCTTGGCCAGCTCCGCGCGCAGGCGGTCCGGTGCGGTGACCGTGCGTTCCGTCAGGCGGTCGAGCCTCGCCACCACGAAGTACGCCTCCAGCTCCGCCGCGCTCAGCCCGGCCAGCAGCACGTGCCCCATCGACGTCGCGTACGCCGGGAAGCGGGTGCCCACGTTGATGCTGACCGTCATGATGCGGGAAACCGCCACCCGCGCCACGTAGACGATGTCCGTGCCCTCCAGCACCGAGACCGAGCTCGACTCGTGCACCTCCGCGGACAGGCGCTCCAGGTGCGGCTGCGCCACCTCCGGCAGCGTCATGCTCGACAGGTACGAATACCCCAGCTCCAGCACCCGGGCCGTGAGCGAGAAGTACTTGCCGTCGGTGCGGACGTAGCCGAGGTCGGTCAGGGTCAGCAGGAACCGCCGCGCCGCCGCGCGGGTGAGGCCGGTCGCGCGGGCGACGTCGCTCAGGGTCAGCTCCGCCGCGCCCGCGTGGAAGGCCTTGATCACGGCCAGCCCGCGCTCCAGCGACTGCACGTGGTGGGCGCCACGGTGCGCCGGCTCTCCGTCCAGCTCGGCTTCGATGGGCCGCCCCACGTCCATGCCCGGCACCTTATCCGGCGTCGGCGGGCAGGGCGCTCGGCTCGCCGAGCTCGGCCAGGGTGCGCTGCGCGATGGCGAACGCCGCGTTCGCCGCCGGCGCCCCGGCGTAGACCGCCGTGTGCAGGAGGACCTCGCCGATCTCCGCGGCCGTCAGGCCGTTGCGGACCGCGGCCCGCACGTGCATCGCCAGTTCGTTGTGCGCGTGCAACGCGGTGAGCGCCGCCAGCGTCACGCAGCTGCGTGTCCGGCGGTCGAGACCGTCGCGGGCCCACACCGAGCCCCAGGCACCCTCGGTGATGTAGTCCTGGAACGGGCGGCTGAACTCCGTGGTGCCCGCGACCGCGCGGTCGACGTGCTCGTCGCCGAGCACCTCGCGCCGCACCTTCATGCCGTCCTCGTGCCGGTTCGTCAAGTTCGCTCCAAGTGGTCGAGGATCAGTCGGGTGAACTCCGCGGGCCGCTCGTAGCTGCCCAGGTGCGAGGCGTTCGCCACCACCTCCAGCCGCGCGCCGGGGATGGCCTCGGCGATCGGGCGGGCGTGCTCCTCCGGCGACGTGGCCCGGTCGTCGGCGCCGGCGATGACCAGCGTCGGCGCGCTGATCTTCGGCAACGCGTCCAGCTGGTCCATCCGCTCGATGAGCTCGCAGCACGCCGCGTACCCCTCGGCCGGGACCGCGGCGATCATCGCCCGCAGGAACTCCGCGACGTCCGGGTGGCTCTTCGCGTACGGCTCCGTCAGCCACCGGCCGACCCCGGCTTCCGCGATCGACGCCGTGCCTTCCGCGCGGACCTTGCGGGCGCGCTCCACCCACATCGACGGCGGGCCCAGCTTGGCCGAGGTGCAGCACAGCACCAGGCTCGCGATCCGGTCCGGGACGTGCACGCCGAGCCACATGCCGGTCATCCCGCCGAGCGACAGCCCGACCAGGTGGGCGCGCTCGACGCCGAGGTCGTCGAGCAGGGCCACGAAGTCGGCGCCGAGGTCCTCCAGCCGGTACGGCGGGGGCGGGACCGGTGAGCCGCCGTGGCCCCGGGCGTCGTAGCGCACCACCCGGTAGCCGCGCTCGACCAGCGGCGCGACCTGCGGCTCCCACATGCGCAGGTCGCTGCCCAGCGAGCCGGCGAAGACCACGACCGGGCCGTCCTCCGGGCCCTCGACCACCCGGTGCACCCGCACGGCGCTCACGCGCTCACCTCCGTTCACAGCGCGAAGAACACCGTCTCGCCGTCGCCCTGGAGGCGCACGTCGAAGCGGTAGCCGTCGTCGGTCTTCGCGGCGATCAGCGTGCCGCGCCGCTCCTCCGGGACGGTCGTCAGCACCGGGTCCCCGGAGTTGTCCTGGTCTTCGAAGTAGATCCGCGTGACGACCCGGTTCAGCAGGCCGCGCGCGAACACCGACACGTCGATGTGCCGCGCCTGCGTGGTGCCGCCCTCGCCGGGCACGACGCCCGGCAGCAGGGTGAGGATCCCGTACGTGCCGTCGGGGTTCGTCGGGCAGCGACCGAAGCCGCGAAATTCGCCGGACGCCTCGCCGCGCGGGTCGTCGGGGTGGCGGAACCCGCCGCCGGGGTCGGCCTGCCAGGTCTCGATCATGGCGTCCGGGACCGGGTCGCCGTTGCCGTCGCGGACCGTGCCGCGGATCCAGAACGCGCCGGGGGTGCCTTCGGGCACGACGTGCGGGCCGTCGGGCCAGGGCAGCCCGATCGACAGGTACGGGCCGACGGTCTGCGAAGGAGTGGGCAGCAGCCTGGGCATCAGTCCTCGTCCTCTTCCTCTTCGAACACCGACGCGTCGCGCCCGCGCAGCACGATGTCGAACTGGTACCCGAGCGCCCACTCGGCCTGGGTGATGTCGTGGTCGTAGCGCGAGACCATCCGCTGCCGGGCCTTCTCGTCCGGGATCGAGTTGAAGATCGGGTCCTGGGAGAACAGCGGGTCGTCCGGGAAGTACATCTGGGTGACCAGCCGCTGGGTGAACGCCGAGCCGAACACCGAGAAGTGGATGTGCGCCGGGCGCCAGGCGTTGTCGTGGTTCTTCCACGGGTACGCGCCGGGCTTGATGGTGGTGAAGGTGTAGCGGCCGTCGCTGTCGGTCAGGGTGCGCCCGACGCCGTCGAAGTTCGGGTCGAGCGGCGACGGCCAGCGGTCGCCGGTGTGCCGGTACCGGCCGCCCGCGTTGGCCTGCCAGATCTCGACGAGCGAGTCGCGCACTGGGCGGCCGTCGCCGTCGAGCAGCCGTCCGGTGACGATGATCCGCTGTCCCTGCGGTTCGCCCGCGTGCTGCCGGGTGAGGTCGTTGTCGTGTTCGCCGAGCCGGCCGGGGCCGAGCAGCGGGCCGGTGACCTCGGTGAGCATCTGCGGGAGCAGCACCAGTTCCTGCTTCGGGTGCCGCAGCGCTGTGGAGCCGTAGCCGCTGAAGTCGAGGGGCGGGTGCGTGCCGTCCGGGTCCTGCTCGTACCGCGGCAGCCTGAATTCGGTCGGAGTAGCCACGTCGATCTCCTTTACCGGCCTTCGAGGACGACGGCCAGGCCCTGGCCGACGCCGATGCAGATGGCGGCGAGTCCCCAGCCTCCGCCGCGGCGGTGCAGGTCGTGCGCCAGGGTGCCGAGGATCCGGCCGCCGGACGCGCCGAGCGGGTGCCCGATGGCGATCGCGCCGCCGTGGGTGTTCACGATCTCCGGGTCGAGCTTCTTCCAGTCGCGCAGGCAGGCCAGCGACTGCGCCGCGAAGGCTTCGTTGAGCTCCACCGCGGCCAGGTCGTCCCAGCCGATGCCGGCCCGCTCCAGCGCGATCTCCGCCGCGCGCACCGGGCCGATGCCGAAGACGTCCGGGTCGACGCCGGCCGCGCCGCGGCCGGCGATCCGGGCGAGCGGGGCTTTGCCCAGCCGGCTCGCGGCCGTCTCGTCGCCGAGCAGGAGCGCCGAGGCGCCGTCGTTCAGCGGGGAAGCGTTGCCCGCGGTGACGGTGCCGTTCTCCTTGCGGAAGACTGGCTTCAGCTTCGCCAGCTTCTCGGGGCTGGAATCGGCCCGGATGCATTCGTCACGGGCCAGGTCCACGCCCTCGACCGGCACCACCAGGTCGTCGTAGAAGCCCTCGTCCCACGCCTTCGCCGCGTTCACGTGGCTGCGCGCCGCGAAGGCGTCCTGCTCGTCGCGGCCGATGCCGTAGCGCTCCGCGAGCTGCTCGGTGGACTCGCCCAGGGAGATCGTCCACTGCGACGGCATCTCGGGGTTCACCATGCGCCAGCCGAGCGCGGTGTTGTACAGGGTCTGGTTGCCGGCGGGGAACGCCTTCTCCGGCTTCGGCATGACCAGCGGGGAGCGGGTCATCGACTCGACGCCGCCGGCGACGACCAGCGACGCGTCGCCGACCTGGATCGCCCGGCTGGCCTGCATCACCGCGTCGAGACCGGAGCCGCAGAGGCGGTTGACGGTGCTGCCGGGGACGCTCGTGGGCCAGCCGGCGAGCAGGGCGGCCATGCGGGCCACGTTGCGGTTGTCCTCGCCCGCGCCGTTCGCGTCCCCGAGCACGACCTCGTCCACTGTGGACGGATCGAGGTCGTGGCGGGACCGCAGGGCCTTGAGGACCCCGGCGGCGAGGTCGTCCGGGCGGACGCCGGCCAGCGCGCCACCGTAGCGGCCGAACGGGGTGCGGATCGCGTCGAGGACGTAGACGTCGGTCATGCGCTCGCCTTCTCGAGGTCGCGGAGGAGGGTCAGTTCCTGCTCCGTGGGGGCCGGGGTGGTCTTCAGGTCGTCCGACACCTTCAGTTTCCACCCCGTCGCCTTGATCGCCCGGTCCAGCTCCACGCCCGGGTGCAGCTCGGTGAGCGTCAGTTCGGCGGTCTCCGGATCGGGCCGCAGCAGGCCCAGGTCGGTGACGACCAGTGTCGGGCCCCGGCCCGGGAGCCCGAGCTTCTCGCGGTCGCCACGGCCGGTGCCGTGGCCGAACGACGTCACGAAGTCCACCTTCTCGACGAACGCCCGGGGGCTCTGGCGCAGCACGAGGAACACCTCACCGCAGGAAGCCGCGATCTCCGGGGCCCCGCCCGCGCCGGGCAGGCGGACCTTCGGGTCACGGTAGTCCGACCCGATCACCGTGGTGTTGATGTTGCCGAACTTGTCCAGCTGGGCGGCACCGAGGAAGCCGACGTCGATGCGGCCGGGCTGGAGCCAGTAGTTGAACACCTCCGGCACGCTGACCACGGCGTCCGCGGTGTCGGCCAGTTCGCCGTCCCCGATCGACAGCGGCAGCCGCGACGGCTTCGCGCCCAGGCAGCCGGATTCGTAGATCAGCGTGAGGTTCGGGGCGTGCGCGCGGCGCGCGAGGTTGGCCGCCTTGCTCGGCAGCCCGATGCCGACGAAACAGGACATGCCGTCCCCGAGCGCGCGGGCCGCCGCGACGCTCATCATCTCGTCGGCGGTGTACTCGGCGCTCATGCCTTCACCCCGGTCAGGTCGTTCAGCCACTTCGTGAACTCCTCACGGTCACGGCCCACCTCGTCCCACGCCTGGTAAGCCGCGTTGTCACGCTCGTAGTAACCGGCCGCGTACGACGGCTTCGCGCCGCCCGGGACCTCGGCCACCGCCGTGACGACCCACGCCGGGAGCACGACCGCACCCGGGCGCGGCTCCAGCTCGTCGACGACTTCTTCGACCGTCACCAGAGACCGTTTCGCGGCCAGGACTGCTTCCTTCTGGACGCCGGTGATCCCCCACATCTGGACGTTGCCGCTCCGGTCGGCGCGCTGCGCGTGGACGATCGTGACGTCCGGGTTCAGCGCCGGCACCGCGGTCAGGCGTTCGCCGGTGAACGGGCACGTGATCGGCTTGATCGTGTCCGTCTGCGCCGGCAGGTCGGTGCCCGTGTAGCCACGCAGCACCGCGAAGGGCAGGCCGGACGCGCCGGCGACGTACCGGTTGGCCATGCCCGCGTGGCTGTGTTCCTCGATCTCCAGCGGCACCGGCCAGTCGTGCTGGACCGCGTCGCGGAAGCGGTGCAACGACCCGACGCCGGGGTTGCCGCCCCACGAAAAGATCAGCTTGCGCGCGCAGCCCGCGCCGATCAGCTGGTCGTAGACGATGTCCGGGGTCATCCGCACGAGCGTGAGATCCCGGCGGCGTTGCCGGATGATCTCCTGCCCGGCCGCGACCGGGATGAGGTGCGTGAAGCCCTCGAGCGCGACGGTGTCACCGTCGCGCACCAGCCGGGCCACGGCCTGCTCCAGCGACAGCAGCTCCGCCATCACGCCCTCCGATTGTTCGCATCATGCACACTCGTTCTGAAAACGAACATAGCATCGTCGCCGGTGCCGCGGCCAGCCGTCTTCCACCCAATGGATGGCCCGCGCAGGAAAACGGGGACTTTTCCCGCCGTTCGCGCGGAAAGTCCCTTCGGGGGAACGATCAGCCGGCCGCCTCCGCGGCTCTCCGGAGGTGCTCGTTGCGGAGCCGGATGAGCCGGGGCATGTACCAGCCGAGCACGGTCCGCTCGGCGATCCTCCCGAACGGACCGAACGGAGCGGCGAAGTCGATGACATCACGCATGACGGTGCCGCCGTCGCCGTCCGGCTCGAAGTGATGGGCGTGGTGCCAGCGTGCGAACGGACCCGCGACCTGCTCGTCGACGAAGTAGCCGGGCGGGTCGCAGGCGCTGATGCGGGAGGTCATCCGCCAGCGCACCCCGAAGTGCTTCGCTTCCCAGGTGACGGTGTCGCCGAGCCGCATTCGCCCGGAGGTGACGCCGCCGATGACGCGCTCACCGGAGCCGGCCATCGAAGCGGTGTGCACCTCGACCTCCAGGGAGAGGTCGAAGACCCGCCGCGGAAGCGCCGCGATCCCGGTGGTGACCTCGAAGCGCGTCATGCGGCGACTCTACGACCCCTTACTCCTCGAGCCCGCTCGCCGCGATCCCGCGGACGACGAACCGCTGGGCGACCAGGAACATCGCGACCAGCGGCGCGATGGTGACCAGGGCGCCCGCGAACAGCGCCGGCAGGTTGACCGACTGCGCGGTGAGGAACGTCGAGAGCGCGACCTGCGCGGTCCACGACGACGGGTCCTGCCCGATCACCAGCGGCCACAGGAACGCGTTCCAGCTTTCGATGAACATCAGGGCACCGAGGGAGGCCAGCATGCTCCCGGAGTTCGGCAGGACCAGGCGCCGGTAGACGCCGAGGTAGCCGAGCCCGTCGAGCCGCCCCGCCTCCTCGATCTCGGCCGGGAACCGCAGGTAGAAGTTGCGGAAGAGGATCACGGTGAACGCGCTGAACAGGTTGGGCGCGATGATGCCCCATTCCGTGTCGACGCCGCCCAACGAGCCGACGACGACGAACGTCGGCACGAACGTCACCGACTGCGGGATCATCAGCGTGACCAGCACATAGGTGAACACCGCGCGGCGGCCCGGGACGGCGATCCGGGCCAGCGCGTACCCGGCCATCGACCCGAAGAGCGTGCCGACCGGCGCGGTGCCGACCGCGACCAGGAACGAGTTCCACAACGAGTGCGCCATCGGCACCGACGCGTCGGCGAACAGGTCGCCGAAGCCGACCCACGACACCGGGTCCGGCAGCCACGACCAGTCCGGCGAGCCGACCTGCTGCCGGGTCATCAGCGCGTTGCGCACCATGATGTAGAAGGGCAGCAGGAAGATCACCGACAGCACCGACGCCAGGACGTACTTCGGAGCCCGCCGCGGCAGGGGGACGACGGCCATCAGTCCTTCTTCCCGAAGCCCACGAACCGGCCCTGCAGCAGGGTGATCACGACGATGATCACGGTCAGCAGGAACGCGCCCGCCGAGCCGACGCCGTAGTTCTGGTCGCCGAGCGCGGAGTCGTAGAGGTAGACCAGCGGCGGCTTCACCGGCGCGGTCGCCGTGCCCGAAAGCCCGGTGCCGAACAGGTTGTAGAACTCGTCGAAGGCCTGGAACGCGGCGATCAGGATCAGCAGCAGCACGGCCACGGAGGTGTTCCGCAGCTGCGGCAACGTGATGTGGCGGAAGGCCTGCCACTTGCTCGTGCCGTCGAGTTCGCCCGCCTCGTACAGCGACGGCGAGATCGCCTGCAACCCGGCCAGGAAGAGGATCATGTACAGCCCGACCTGCAGCCACAGCCGCAGCGTCACCACCGCGACCCAGTACACCGGCGGGCTCGTCGTCGACAGCCACGGCACCGGGTCGGCGCCGAACAGCCCGCCGACGACGTTCGCGACACCCGACGGCAGGCCGTTGAACAGCGCCATCTTCCACACCAGCGCCGCGACGACGTACGACACCGCGGCCGGGATGAGGAACACCGTCCGGAAGAACGCCTTGCCGCGGCGGATGCTGCCGACCAGGACCGCGAGACCGAGCGACGCGACGAACGTGATCGGCACGATGAACACCGTGAACACCGCGATCGTCGTCAGCGAGGTCCGGAAGGCGTCGTCGCCGAGCAGGAACGCGTAGTTGTCGAAGCCGATCCAGTGCCCGAGCGAGAGGGTGCCGCGGGCGTCGTTGAAGCTGAGCAGGAAGCTCCAGCCGATGGCGACGTACTTGAACAGGCCCAGCCCGACGACCACGGGCCCGGTCAGCACCGCGAACGCCCCGATCGCGCGCCAATCGCGACGCCGTCGACGCTTCTTCGCCGCCACCGACACGGTCGGGGTCTCCAGCACGGCCGTCATCAGGACAGCTGCTTGTCGACTTCGGCCTGCGCCTTCTTCGCCGCGTCGGCGAGTTCGGCGGCCGGGTCGGCCTGCCCGTTCGCGATCTTCGTCGCGGCCTGCAGGAACAGCGTCGCTGATGCCTTGTTCCACAGCCCCGAATAGGACTTGCCGTTCTGCTGCGAGATCGTCACGGCGTCCTTCGCGGGGCCGCCGGAGAACTCGGTCGTCCGCGCCGCGATCTCCTTGCGCGCCGGGATGTGGAAGCCGTACTTGACGCACCAGTCCTTCTGCAGGTCGCCGTTCTTGATCCACAGCCAGTCGACGAACTTCTTCGCGGCGTCCAAGTGGGCGCTGTTCGCGTTGGCCAGCTGGTACCAGCCGCCGACGCGGGCGACCTGCTTGCCCGCGTCACCGAACTTCGGCCACGGGACCACGCCGAAGTCGTCGCCGAGTGCCTTCTTGATGTCCGGCAGCGACCACAGCCCACCCCACTGCATCGCCGTCGCGCCGTTGGCGAAGGCGCCGGGGTCGGACCAGTCGGTCGGATAGCCCTGGAGCAGGCCGCCGGTGTCGTGCAGCTGCTTGAGCCCGCCGATCGCGGCGATCGCCTCGGGCGCAGCGAAGGCGACCTTCTTGCCGCTGCTGTCGAAGAAGTCGCCGCCGGACGACCAGAGCAGGAGCGTCGCCGCTTCGCCGACGCCGTCGGTGCCGACGTACAGGCCCTTCTGCTTGCCGTTGTTCAGTTTTCGCGTGGCTTCGAGCAGCTCGGCGAACGTCCGCGGCGGCTGGACGCCCGCGGCCTGCAGCGCGCTCTTGCGGTAGTACAGCATCATGACGTCGTCGATCATCTTGACGCCGTAGACCTTGCCGTCGACGGTCGCGGTGTCCAGCGCGGCCTGGCTGAAGTCGCCCTTGACCGGGCCGACGACGTCGTCGAGCGGCGCGAGCAGGCCGTTCTTGACGTTCTGGTAGCGGAAGTCGCCGATCTCGAACAGGTCCGGCGCCTGCGCGGTGAGCATCGCCGAGTTGAGCTTGGTCTCGTAGTCGCCGGCGATCCAGCTGACGTTGATCGCGATGTCCGGGTTGGCCTTGGTGAACTCCTGCGCGTACCGCTGGACGGCTTGCTGCGTCCCGGATTCGCCGTACGCGTGGTACCACTGCTGCAGCGTGACCTTCGCCCCCGAAGAGGCGTTCTTGTTCAACGGGTCCGAGGTGCAGCCCGCGAGGGCCGCTCCCCCGGCGAAGAGGACGGAACCGACCAGGAAGCTTCGACGATTCATGGGGTTCACGGGACTTCTCCTTAATCGCTGTCGGACACGAACAGGCTCTGGACGGCGACGGCGGCGGCACCACGGGCCCACTCCTCGAACGGGAGCGGCCGGATGACCAGGCGGCAGCGGGCGGCGCTGCCGAACACCTGGACCGCGAAGGTCCGGCGGATCTGCTCCTCGAACAGGTCGTAGGTGGCGACGCCCTCACCCGAGACCACCACCCGTTCCGGGCCGAACAGGTTGACCAGCGCGGCCAGCCCGAGGCCGATCGCGTGGCCCGCGGCGGCGAAGACCTCCCGCAGTGGTTGGTCGCCGCCACGGGCGCGCGTCACGGCGTCGTCCATCGACAGCGCGGGTTCGCCGGTGACCTGCCGGGCGCGCGTCAGGATCGCTTCGGTGGACGCGATCGCCTCGACACAGCCCCGCCCACCGCAGTGGCAGGACGGGCCGCCGTCGGCGACCGGGACGTGCCCGATTTCGCCCGCGACGCCGTGGGCGCCGCGGACCAGACCGCCGTTGACCACGAGCGCGCTGCCGATGCCCGTGCCCACCGTGACCAGTGCGAACGACGACGCGCCGACCCCTTCGCCGAACCACTGCTCGGCGACGGCGAGGGCCTTGACGTCGTTTTCCAAAGTCACCGTGAGCCCGGTGGCGTCTTCCAGGAGTGCAGCCAGGGGGACGTCCCGCCAGCCGAGGAACGGCGAGTACCGGACGACGCCGGACGCGCGGTCGACGTCTCCTGACACCGCGACACCGAGGCAGTAGGCGCGCTCGCGGAGGTTGCCGGCGCCGGCGAGCAGCTCGCCGACGAGGTCGGCCAGCGCCCGCACGACGTGATCGACGTCATGGCCGGCCAGCGCGTGGTGGGCGCTGACCCGGACGTCGGCACGCAGGTCGGTGACGACGCCGATCAGGTCGTCCCCGGTGATCTTGACGCCGACGAAGTACTCCCGGTCCGGCCGGATGGCCAGGGGGTTCGCGGGGCGGCCGGCGCCGGGCGCGGTCCGGCCGCCGGAAGCGAGTTCTTCGAGGTAGCCGGCTTCGATGAACGGCCTGGCGGCCTTGGTGACCGCGGCCGAGGAGAGCCCGGTGCGGCGGGCGACGTCGACCCGGGAGACCGGCCCTTCGGTGAGGACCGTGGTGAACACGGTCGCTGCCGCGGGACTGGTGATCGGCGCCCTTGCCGGTGCACTGCGAGGCATGGCCGGAAGGTTAGGAGCTATTAATTAACTTCGTCAAGAATTTATTTTTCGGCCGCCGGTCTCTACGCTCACGGGCATGTCGCTCGTGGATCACGACCCCGCACACCGGCTCTGGCTGCTGCGCACCCCTGAGAGCTCGTACGCCTTCCGGCTGGACTCCGCCGACCGGCCGCGGCACGTGCACTGGGGCCCGCCGCTGACGCTCTCCCAGGCCACGCAGGTCGCCGCGCGCCGCAACCCGGCCGACAGCAGCTTCGACGAACCCGGCGACGACCGGCAGGAGCTGCCGGCCGAGGGCGGCGCGTTCTTCGGCGTCGCGGCGCTGGCCGTGCGCTACGAGGACGGGACGTCGGCGCTGGAGTGGCACTACGACGGCTTCGCGCTCGAAGACGACGCGCTCGTCGTCCGGCTCACCGACCGCCACTACCCCCTCGAACTCTCGCTGCACTACCGCGTCCGCGGGGACGTCGTCGAACGCTGGACGACCCTGCACAACACCGGCGAAGTGCCGATTTCCCTGCTCCGCACGGATTCGGCGGCCTGGACGCTCCCCCGGCGCGACGGCGCGCGGCTGAGCCGGACGTCCGGCGCGTGGAGTGCCGAGTACGGCGTGCTGCGCGAACCGCTCCCGGTCGGCGAGACCACGCTCACCAGCCGTCGCGGCACGTCCAGCCACCAGGTCAACCCCTGGGTGATGCTCGACGCGGGCGACGCGACGGAGACCGCGGGCGAGGTGTGGTCCACCGCGCTGGCGTGGAGCGGCAGCTGGCGGATCACCGTCGAGCGCACCCACACCGGCCGCGTCACGTGGACCGGCGGGTTCGGGCACGAGCACGTCGGCTGGCGGCTGCGGCCCGGGGAAACGTGGGAGACGCCGGTGTTCGCCGGCCTCTACGCGGCCGACGGCTTCGGTGGCACCAGCCGGCGCTGGCACGCCTACGTCCGGGAGTTCGTCCAGCCGCATCCCGGGGAACTGCGGCCGATCGTCTACAACTCCTGGGAAGCGACCGGCTGGGACGTCGACGAGCGGACCGAGACGCAACTGGCCGCCGCGGCGGCGGAACTGGGCGCCGAGCTGTTCGTCATGGACGACGGCTGGTTCGGCGCCCGCACCGGCGACGCCGCCGGGCTCGGCGACTGGACCCCCAACGAACAGCGCTTCCCGGCCGGGCTGCGGCCGCTGGCCGACGCCGTCCACGCGCACGGCATGCAGTTCGGGCTGTGGGTCGAACCCGAGATGGTCAACCCGGACAGCGACCTCTACCGCGCGCACCCCGACTGGGTGCTGCACATGGCGAACCGCGAGCGGACGACGCTGCGCAACCAGCTCGTGCTGAACTTCGCGCGGCCCGACGTCGCGGACTGGGCGCACAAGTGGCTCGACCGGCTGGTCGGCGACCACGGCGTCGACTACCTCAAGTGGGACATGAACCGGGCGTTCACCGAAGCGGGCTGGCCGGGCGAGGACGCGGGCCGGGTGTGGGTCGGCCACGTGCGCGCGGTGTACCGGATCCTGGACCGGCTCCGCGCCGACCACCCGAACCTGCGCATCCAGGGCTGCGCGGGCGGTGGCGGGCGCACCGACCTCGGCATCCTCGCGCGCACCGACGAAATCTGGGCGTCCGACAACACCGACGCCGCCGACCGGATCTCCATCCAGCACGGCTACGGCCAGATCTACCCGGCGGGCACGATGTCGGCGTGGGTGACCGACAGCCCGAACCCGGCCACGCATCGGGAGGCGCCGCTGAGCTTCCGCTTCCACGTGGCGATGGCCGGGGTGCTCGGCCTGGGCGGCGACCTGCCGCGCTGGAGCGCCGGGGAACTCGCGGAGGCGGCGGCGCTCGTGGCGCTGTACAAGGAGATCCGGCCCGTGGTGCAGCACGGCGCGCTGTACCGGCTGGCGGATCCCGCGGTCTCGGCGCTGACCGCGGTGCAGTACGTGCTGGACGGCGAAGCCGTCGTCTTCTTCTGGCGGCGGCCCACGGAGTTCGCGCGCCCGTTCACGCCGCCGCGCCTGCGGGGCCTGGCACCGGCCGGGCGGTACCGCGACCAGGACGGCGTCGTGCACGACGGCGCGGTGCTGATGAGCCACGGCCTCGCCGTGGACTTCCCGGGCAGCGGGTACGCGAGCACGGTGGTGCGGCTGACGAGGGTGGGGTGAAGGTCTCCCGTCGCCTAGGCTGTCGGGGTGCCCAAGATCGCGGTGACCCGCTGGATTCCCGACGACGCGGTGAAGCTCCTCGCCGAAGCGGGTGAGGTGGCGGTGTCGCCCGCCGACCGTCCGTTGACGACGGACGAGCTGCACGAGTTCGTGGCCGGCGCGGACGCCGTGGTCGGCATGCTGCACGACCGGCTCGACGGCGCGCTGGCCGACGCCGCGGGCCCTGGCCTCAAGGTCGTCGCGAACGTCGCGGTCGGGTACGACAACGTCGACGTCACGGCGCTGGCCGGACGCGGGATCGTCATCACGAACACGCCGGGCGTGCTCACCGACGCCACCGCCGACCTCGCCTTCGGCCTGCTCCTCGCCGTCACGCGGCGGATCGGCGAAGGGGAACGGCTGCTGCGCTCCCGCACGCCGTGGTCGTTCCACCTGGGCTTCCTGCTCGGTTCCGGGCTGCAGGGCAAGACGCTCGGCATCGTCGGGTTCGGGCAGATCGGCCGGGCGATGGCGAAACGGGCCGAAGCGTTCGGCATGTCGATCGTCTACACAGGACGGTCGAAACAGGACACCGACGCCGAATTCGTTTCGTTCGAGGAGCTGCTGGCGCGGGCCGATGTCGTTTCGCTGCACTGCCCGCTAACACCCGAGACGCGGCACCTCGTCGACGCCGCCGCGTTGCGCGCCATGAAACCCGGCGCCTACCTGGTGAACACGACCCGCGGCCCGGTCGTCGACGAAGCCGCGCTGGCCGACGCGCTCGAAGCCGGGGAGATCGCCGGCGCCGCACTCGACGTGTTCGAAAAGGAACCCGAGGTGGAACCGCGCCTGCTCGGCCGCGACGACGTCGTGCTCAGCCCGCACCTCGGGTCCGCGACGGTCGAGACCCGCACCGCGATGGCCGTGCTGGCCGCCCGCAACGTCGCGGCGGTGCTCGCCGGGCGTCCCCCGCTGACGGAGGTGAAGCCGTGACCCGTGTCGTCATCGCGCCCGACAAGTTCAAGGGCAGCCTCACCGCGGTCGAGGCCGCGGAGGCGATCGCGCTCGGCGTGCGAGACGCCTTGCCGGAGGCCGAAATCGTCTCCTGCCCGGTCGCCGACGGCGGCGAAGGCACCTTGGACGTGCTGGAAGCCGCGGGCGCGCGGATCGTCCGGCTGACGGTCCGCGGCCCGCTCGAGGAAGCGGTCAAAGCGCGGTACGCCGTGCTCGACGGCACCGCGTACATCGAATCGGCGCGCGCGTGCGGCATCGAATTCGTCGAGCCGAGCCCCGCGACGGCGCTGGCCGCGCACACGTGGGGTGTCGGCGAGCTGCTCATGGACGCGGTGATGCACGGCGCGAAACGACTTGTCCTGACGGTCGGCGGCACCGCCAGCACCGATGGTGGCGCCGGGATGCTGGGCGCGCTCGGCGCGGGCGTCCTGGACGCGTTCGGCGCGCCGGTCGGGCTCGGCGGCGGCACACTCACGCGAGTCGCTTCGACCGAGCTGACGCCGGCGCGGGAACGACTGGACGGCGTGCGCGTCGCCGTCGCGACCGACGTCACGAACCCGCTGCTAGGCCCGTCCGGCGCGGCGGCGGTGTTCGGGCCGCAGAAGGGCGCGGGGCCTTCCGAGGTGGCGTTGCTCGACGAAGCTTTGGGCCGGTGGGCGCACGCGTTGCAGGTGGGCGGCGCGCCGGACGTCAGCCAGGTGCCCGGCGCCGGAGCCGGCGGCGGGGTCGCGGCCGGCGCGATCGCCCTCGGCGCGACGGTGGAATCGGGCTTCGACCTCATCGCCGGGCTGACCGGGGTCGACGCGGCGCTCGAAGGTGCCGATCTGGTCATCACCGGCGAAGGTTCACTGGACGAGCAGAGTCTCAACGGCAAGGCCCCGGCCGGGATCGCCGACCGGGCGCGGCCGCGGGGGGTACCGCTGATGGTGTTGGCGGGCCGGATCCAGCTCGACGAAGCCGGGCTGGCCCGGCTCGGCGTGGTGGGCAGCAGCGCGTTGATCGACCACGCGCCCTCGCTCGACCACGCGCGGGCCCACGCGGCGGAACTGCTGCGTGCCCGGGCCGCGGAACTCGTCCGGGAATGGCGGTCCCGCTAGGCCTCCGGACAACCGCCGAGGCTCAAGCGCCCCAATGTGGCGTT
>NZ_NMUL01000031.1 GCF_002234595.1 Amycolatopsis vastitatis | reverse complement strand
CTTTACGCCTCGCCCAGCCCGTCCGCCGCGGTCAGCTCGTGTGCTGCGGCAGCACGGCGAAGGCGACTCCGCCGGCTTCGTCCTCCTGGACGTCGAGCACCTTGTCGTCGAGCAGCGCCGCCGCCTGGGGTTCGAGGAACACCTTCGGCCCCTCTTCGGCGCCCAGCACGCTGTCACCCTCCGCCGGTTCGGGGGCGACCGACAGCGCCAGCTGGGCGCTTTCGCCGTCGGCGTTCTGGACGGCCAGGCGGAGCCCGGCGTCGCCCTCCCCTTGGCTGGTCAGTGCGGTGATCGCCTCGGCGGCGGCTTCGGTCACGGTCAGCATCTACGGCCTTCCCTTCGTCGCGGTCCGATGCACGCCCCACGCTAGGGGCGTCCGAACGGACGTGCAGTCTGAGCGGATCAGCCGCGGCGGGCCGCGCGAATGGCGTCCGCCACCGATCCGCCGGCGTAGTCCGCCCGCTCGCCCGGATCGGGGTCGGCGTGGCGGTGCGGCACGTCGTCGTCCGGGACCACCGGCTCGAAGTCCGGTGGCGCGTCTTCGATCGTCTCGTCGAGCTCGGCCGCCGGGGTCGCCGCCAGCGGGCGCTCCGGGACCGGCTCCGGCTCGGTGTCCGGCTCCTCTTCGGCCAGGCGCTCCCGGATCGGCTCGCCTTCGCGGACCTCGCTGGGCGTGGTGCCGTAGCGGTTCGCGGCACTCCAGTGCTCGGGCGGCTCGATGCCCTCTTCCAGCGGATCCACGCGCAGGTCGTCCTCGTCCAGCGCCTCGCTGGGGCTCAGGCTTTGCGATTCGGCCGAGTCTCGGTCACTCACGGGCTGTCTCCTGGCGCGTCGGAAGTGTCATCCCCGGTGAGCTACCCGCGGGGCCGGGGCACCGAAACCCCCGCGGTGTCGCGGGAATCACATTTCTTCAACCGGTTTAACACATTCACAAGTTTGTGAACGCAGGGTAGGTTGGGATCATGGCCACCACCAGGTGCGCACCGGACCACCGGCTGCTCGCCACCGACCCGGACCGGCATCACGAGCTCGGCACGCACGCCGCGTGGTACGCCGTCGCCGGCGTGGTGACGACCGGCGTCCAAGCCGTCCTGTTCCTCCTGCTGCGCGACGAGCTCGGTTCCCAGGTGGCGAACCTGGTCGCGATCGCGGTCACCACGGTCGGCAACACCGAGTTCCACCGCCGGGTCACCTTCGCCGGGCGGCCCAGCAACGCCGGGAAGCGGCACCTCCAGGACGCGCTCACCTTCGCCTTCTACGCCGGGTACGGCTCGGCCGTGCTGGCACTCCTCGACGCGGTCGTCGACCGGCCGACGTCGTGGGAGGAGACCGGCACGCTCCTGCTGGCCAGCCTGGTCGGCGGGTTCGTGCGGTTCGCCGTGCTGCGGTGGTGGGTGTTCGCGCACCGCGCCGAACCGGCCACGGCCGCGCACACCGGCTAGCGTCTGCGGACGTGGCCCCGCACGACACCGACCCGGACGACATCAAGCCCCACGCGGGCGGCAGCGAACCGGACTACCGCTTCACGCTGGCGAACGAACGCACCTTCCTCGCCTGGCTGCGGACCGCGCTGGGCCTGCTCGCGGGCGGCGTGGCAGTGCACCAGCTGGTGCCGTCGCCGGCCGCGGCGAGCGCCGTGCTCGCCGCGTTGTGCGTCGGACTGGCCGCGGTCCTCGCCGCGACCGCGTACCCGCGCTGGCGGCGGGTGCAGATCGCGATGCGGGCCGGGGAGCCGTTGCCGCGGAGCCTGATGATCCTGGTGCTGACCGGCGGGCTGCTGATTCTGATCGTCGCCGCGGCCGTGCTGCTGGTGGTTTCGTGACCGTTTCCGGGCCCGGACGCACACGGACCGCACACACCGCGACGGCTGCCCGGCGATGTCGGACCGCCTCCCCCGCCCGGGGAGGGGCCGCACGGAGCAACCCTGCCGATCGGCCTCGCCGTCGCCGAATACCGCTTCTTCGCGATTATCGCCACGTCAGAAGTACCGTCATCGACTCGGGGAGCCGGTCGTGACCGCGCCCGCCGGGGCCCAAGCCGAGCGCACTGGGCTCGCCTGGCGGCGAACCGCACTGGCCTCCGCTGCCTGCACCGTACTTCTTCTGCATTCCGCAGCCCAGCGCCATTGGGGTGCTGCTTTCGTACCAGTCCTGCTCTCCGCGAGCACATCTGCGCTGCTCGCAGCGGTCGCGGTCCGCCGCGAACGGGCCTTGCGGACCGGTCGCCCGGTGGCCATGAGCCCGATACTGCCCGCGATCGCGTCGCTGGCCGTGACCGTGACCGCCGCTTCCGTGGCCGTCTTCCCCTGACGGGTGAACTCGGCACATCCTGAAAGCGATTAATCGCAATGTGCACGGCAGGGTCGCGGTAACGTCACGGTCGCTCCTGCTAACGGGGTATTGGTCGTTGAAATCTGGACTGACCCGGCACGAGGTGCTTACGATTACCCAGCGTCGCACGGAGCGCAGATCAGCCGAGATCTCTCGGAGTATCTGCGATGGAACAGTTACGGAGTGTTGAACCCCCGGCAGCGACGGTCGAGGGTCGGCCGGGGAGACGACTCATGACAGCACCGCCGAGGACCACCGAAGAATCCACTTCCGTCGATCGCGATTATCGCACTCCGGAGTCATTGCCCCGGCCCAGCGGGCGGCTCACCAAGGAGGACCTCGACCCCCTCGTCAAGGACGCGGGCGAGGGCAACCCGGCCGCCATCCACTCCCTGCTCCAGATGATCGAGCCGGTGGTGGTCCGCTACTGCCGGGCCCGGATGGGCGGCCGGGACCTGTCCTACCTGTCGGCCGACGATGTCGCGCAGGAAGTCTGCCTCGCCGTGCTCAAGGCACTCCCCGACTACCAGGACCGCGGCGGCTCCTTCCTCTACCTCGTCCACGCGATCGCCGCGAACAAGGTCGCCGACGCCTACCGCGCCGTCGCCCGCGACCGCTCCGAGCCCGTCCCCGAGCTCCCGGAGCGCCCGCTGCTCGCCGGCAACGAGCCCGAGACCCACGCGCTGCACCTCGACCTCGGCGCCCGCCTGGGCAAGCTGCTCGCGTCGCTGCCCCGGGTGCAGCAGGAGATCCTCACCCTGCGCATCGCGGTCGGCTTCTCGGCCACCGAGACCGCCGAGGCGCTCGGCATCTCCCCGGGCAACGTGCGGGTGACGCAGCACCGGGCGCTGACCCGGCTGCGCGGCATGATCAGCGTCGACGAGTTCTGACGACAGCTCTGACAGACCGCCCCAGCGGCGGGCGGGGACCCCTCTTTTACCCCCTGGAGGACGGGTCCCCGTCCGCATCCAAGCCGTAGGTCCGGCGGGCGTTGTGCTCGAAGACGGCCAGCCGTTCGGCGTCCGACAGCGAACCGGTCAGCGCGACGGCCGCGTCGAGCACCACCTCGTAGGACGCGGCCAGCTCGCACACCGGCCAGTCCGAGCCGAACAGCAGGCGCTCCGGGCCGAACACCTCCAGCACGTGGTCGGTGTACCGGCGCAGGTGCCCGACCTCCCACGCCGTCCAGTCCGCCTCGGTGACCAGCCCGGACAGCTTGCACACGACGTTCTCGCGCGCGGCCAGCGCGGTCACCCCGGACGCCCACGGCTCCCAGCCGCCCGCGGCGATCGGCGGCTTCGCCGCGTGGTCGAGGACCAGCCGCAGCTCCGGCAGCCGCAGCGCCACCTCGGTCGCCGCGGGCAGCTGCGCCGGGCGGACCAGCAGGTCGTACGCCAGCCCCGCCGACGCCACCGTGCTCAGCCCGGCCACGATTTCCGGGCGCAGCAGCCAGTCGTCGTCCGGTTCGTTCTCCACCTGGTGCCGGATGCCCACCAAGGGACCGCGGAGAGCGGCCAGGCGGTCCGCGAGGTCCGGCGCGGCCAGGTCCACCCAGCCGACCACGCCCGCGATCACCGGCTCCGCCACCGCCGTCGCGAGGAACTCGGCCGTCTCCTCCTCCGACGACACCGTCTGCACCAGGACCGTCGCGTGCACGCCGGCCGCCTTCGTCACCGCGCGCAGGTCGTCCACCGTGTACGGGCGGCGGATCGGGTCGAGGGCCTCCCCCGCCATCCAGGGGTACTCGCGCCGCGTGGGGTCCCACAGGTGGTGGTGCGCGTCGATCACGAGGCTCCTCCGGCGATGACGACGTCGGCGCGCAGCAACCCCGCGTCGATCAGTTCCTTCCAGAGCTGGAGCGGGACCACGGCCCGGGCCCGCCGCGCGTTGACGCTCACCTGGTCCGGATCGTGCGCGCCGACGACCACCGACGCCACCGCGGGGTGCGCGATCGGCAGGGCCAGCGCCGCCTCCGGCAGCTCGACGCCGTGCCGTGCGCAGATCGCCGCGATCCGCCCGGCCCGTTCGACCAGCTCCGGCGGCGCCTCGGCGTAGTCGTAGACGCGGCCCGGCTCGGCCGTGGCCAGGATGCCACCGTTGTACGCGCCGCCGGCCACCACCTTGACGCCGCGCTCGGCGCACAGCGGGAACAGCTCGTCCAGCGCCGGCTGGTCGAGCAGCGTGTACCGGCCGGCCACCAGCAGGACGTCCAGGTCGGTGCGGCGGACGAACTCGGTGAGCATCGCCGTCTGGTTCATCCCGGCCCCGAAGGCGCCGATCACGCCCTGCTCCCGCAGGTCGCGCAGGGCCGGGAAGGCACCGCGCAGGGCTTCGTCGAAGTGTTCGTCGGGATCGTGGACGTACACGATGTCGACGCGGTCGAGGCCCAGCCTCGTCAGGCTGTCCTCCAGCGACCGCAGCACACCGTCGCGGGTGAAGTCCCAGCGGCGCTTGTACGCGGCGGGAACCGCGAACCCCTGGTCGTCCCGCTCGCCGGCGCCGCCCGGGTTCGGCTCCAGCACGCGCCCGACCTTCGTGGACAGCACGAACTCGGCACGCGGGAACGAGCGCAGCGCCGAGCCGAGCCGGGTCTCCGACAGGCCGAGGCCGTAGTGCGGCGCGGTGTCGAAGTAGCGGACGCCCTCGTCCCACGCGCGCCGCACGGTCGCCGCGGCGGTCTCGTCGCTGATCGCGTGGTAGAGGTTGCCCAGCTGCGCGCAGCCGAGCCCCAGGGGGGACAGGGAGAGTTCCAACGCCGTCACTCCTTCACCGGAAGTTCCCAGACCAGTCCGATGCCGGTGTCGTCGCCGGAGTAGTCGTCCTCGACGGCCAGCAGCTCTGCCATTCTCGCCTGCCACGGCACGTTTGCGGGATGGTCCCGCAAAGCCGCGCGCATCGCCGCGTAGTCGTCGACTTCGAGGACGTGGAAGAGGTCGAGACCGTTACGCCAGATCCGCCAGCTGTGGACACCGGCTTCGCGCAGCGCGGTGTCCAGCTCGGGCGGGATGACCGCGTGGACGGACTCGTACTCGGCCTCCTTGCCGGGCTTGAGCTTCGTGTGCAGAGCCACCACTCTTTTGGAGACACTGTGAGGTTGGGCCTGGTGGGTCATCACCACTCCTTCGCCGGGACATGGCACGCTGGGGAGCAACACCGAAACATCCGAGGTCTGCTGCAGGGAGGGCGCACCCGATGCCCGTCACCGATGTCGCGATCGACAAGATCAAGGACATGATCATCTCCGGCGAGCTGGCGCCGGGCGACCGGCTGCCGAAGGAGGCCGAGCTGGCCCAGCGGCTCGGGCTTTCGCGCAGCTCCCTGCGGGAGGCCGTGAAGGCGTTGTGCCTGATCAGGGTGCTCGACGTCCGCCAGGGCGACGGCACGTACGTCACCAGCCTCGAGCCGAACCTGCTGCTCGACGCGATGACGTTCGTGGTCGACTTCCACCGCGACGACACCGTCCTCGACTTCCTCGCCGTGCGGCGGATCCTCGAGCCCGCGGCGACCGCGCTGGCCGCGCTGCACATGAGCGACGACGACATCGCCGAGCTGGGCACGCTGCTCGGCGAGCTGGAGGACTCGCCGACCGTCGAGGCGCTCGTGGCCAACGACCTGCAGTTCCACCGCAAGATCGCCGACGGCTCCGGCAACCCCGTGCTGTGTTCGCTGCTGGACAGCCTCTCCGGGCCGACCGCCCGCGCCCGCATCTGGCGCGGCCTCACCCAGGAGGGCGCGGTCGCGAAGACCCGCGAGCAGCACACGGCGATCTACGAGGCCATCGCCGCGCGCGAGCCGGAGCTGGCGCGCTCGTGGGCGACGGTGCACGTCGCGGGCGTGGAGCAGTGGCTGCGCAACGCCCTCGGCACCGCGGACGACCCGACGGCGACCGACGAATCCACCGCCGAAGCCTCGTAGCACCACACCCACCTTCCCCGCGGTCGTGAGTGAGAAACAGTGTTAGAACACTGTTTCTCACTCACGACCCGCCGCGGCAGACTCGGAACGTCGGATGATCACGGGGTGGGCGCGGGTCAGGTTTGGGGTTTGCCGCCGGCGTAGCGGGCGATGATCAGCGCGACCAGGATGATGGCGCCGTAGATCGCCCCCTGCCACTCCGCCGTGACGTGCGCGTAGTTGAGCAGGCTCGACACCGACGACAGCAGCAGGACACCGGTCAGGGCGCCGACCAGGGTGCCCTTGCCGCCGTCGAGCGAGACGCCACCGATCACCGCCGCCGCGAACACCTGCAGGATCATGCCGGAACCCTGGTTCGCGCCCAAGGCCCCGACGTAACCCGTGTACGCGAGCCCGCCGATCGCGGCGAGGATCCCGGCGACCACGAACACCGCCCACGCGATCCGGTCGACGCGCACACCGGCGGCCCGGGCGGCTTCGCGGTTGCCGCCGATCGCATACAGCGCGCGGCCGACGCGGTGGTAGCGCAGCACCCAGCCGGCGACCGCGAACAGCAGCGCCGCCAGCCACACCGACATCGGCAGCCCGAGGAACGTCGTCGTCGCCAGGTTGGTGAACGAGTCGGGCAGGTTGAACAGCGTCTTGCCCTTGGTCGAGCCGACCTGCACCCCGCGCAGGACGGTGAGCATGGCGAGCGTGACGATGAAGGCGTTCAGCTTCAGCTTCACGATCAGGAAGCCGTTGACGAACCCGACGAGCGCGCCGCACAGCGGGATCACCAGCAGCCCGATCGCCGCCGGCAGTTCGACGCCGAAGCCCGCCGACGCCGCCGGGATGACGACCATCGCGCCGAGCGCCGGCGCCAGGCCCATCGTCGATTCCAGCGACAGGTCGAACTTGCCGGTGATCAGCACCAGCGACTCGCCGAGCACGACCAGCGACAGCGCCGCCGACGCGGTCAGGATGCTGACGATGTTGCTCCAGCCGACGAAGGTGTCGTCGACCAGGCCGCCGATGAGGAACACCACGACCAGCGCGGGCAACAGCGCGAGTTCACGCAGCCAGACGGCTTTGCGGCGCCGGGGTGGCGCGGGCAGCTCCGTCTGCGGAGAGGTCATCACGTCGGTCACGAAAGCTCGACTCCTTCGATGTCGGCCACGAGGTCACCGTCGGACCACCCGGCCTGGTGTTCGGCGACGACGGCCCCGGCGCGCAGCACCAGGACCCGGTCGCTCAGGCGCAGGTCGTCGAGCTCGTCGCTGACGATCAGCACCGCCTTGCCTTCGGCGCGCACGCGGTCCACGACCGCGAGCAGCGCCTCCTTCGACTTCACGTCCACGCCGGCGGTCGGGTTGATCAGCACGACCACGCGCGGGTCGCCGATCAGTGCCCGGGCCAGCACGACCTTCTGCTGGTTGCCGCCGGACAGGTCCGACACCGGCTGCTCGGCACTCGCGGCCACGATGTCGTAGTCGGAGAGGGCCTGCGACGCCCGCGCGAACCGGGTACGCGGTGACGCGATCCCGCCGCGGCCCAGTTTGTCCAAAATGGACATCGTGGCGTTGTCGGCGATCGAGTGCGCCAGCACCAGGCCTTCGTGGTGCCGGTCGCGGGGCACGCAGCCGATCCCGGCCCGCAGCGCCGCCGGGATGTCACCCGGCGGCAGCGGGACGCCGTCGACGCGGATCGTGCCCGCGGACGGCGTCCGCAGGCCGTAGACCGTCTCGGCGACCTGGTGTTTTCCGCTGGCGTTGCTGCCCGCCAGCCCGACGACCTCCCCTCGGCGCAGGCGGAAGGAGACGTCGCGGAAGCTGTCGCCGGACAGCCCGTCGACCGCGAGGATCTCCGGAGCGTCCGCTTCGAGGGACTCCCGCGTCGCGGCGTCACGGACGGACAGGCCGCCGGGCTCGCCCGTCATCGCGTCGACCAGCTCGGCCTTGCCGACCTCCGCCACCGGCGCGGTGAGGATGTGCTTCGCGTCCCGGAGCACGGTGACGGCCTGGCACACCTCGTAGACCTCGTGCAGGTGGTGCGAGATGAACAGGAACGTCACCCCGCCCGCCTGCATCTGGCGCATCCGTTCGAAGAGCCGCTCGATGGCCTGGCTGTCCAGCTGCGCGGTCGGCTCGTCGAGGACGATGAACCGGGCGCCGTAGGACAGCGCGCGGGCGATCTCGACGAACTGCCGGTCCTCCACCGACAGCTCCCCGGCGGGGGTGTCGACGTCGACGTGGACGTCCCACGAGTCGAGCAGTTCGCGGGCCTTGCGCCGCAAGGATTTCCAGCCGATCGAGAACCCGCCGCCGGCCTGGCGGTTGAGGAACAGGTTCTCGGCCACGGTGAGCTGCGGGACGACCATCGCGTGCTGGTAGACGCAGGCGACGCGCGCCTTCCAGTCGTCCTGTTTGGACAGTGGCGGGGCCGGCTCGCCGCCGAACTCGACGTGCCCGGTGTCCGTGGCGGACAGCCCGGTGAGGATGGTGACGAGCGTCGACTTGCCGGCCCCGTTGCGCCCGACGAGCGCGTGCGACTCGCCGGGGTGCACGGTGAGACTGACGTCGTGCAGCGCCACGGTCGGGCCGTAGCGCTTTCCGACTCCTACGGCGCTGACCACCGGGACGGCGGGTTCGCCGGCGGGCAGCGCGGTCACAGGTTGTTCCCCCAGAGGGCCTTGTCGTCCACGTTGGCCTTGGTGATGACGGGCGCGGGCAGCTGGTCCTCGAGGATGCCGGGGCTGATCTCGACGATGGTGCTGTCGTGGTCGGTCGGGCCGGGCTTGAACGTCTCGCCCGCCATGGCCTTCTTCAGCCAGTACAGGCCGTACTTCGCGTACGCGTCGGCCGGCTGGGAGACGGTGGCGTCCAGTTCGCCGGCGCGGATCGCGGCCAGCTCCTGCGGGATGCCGTCGTTGGACACGAGCACGATGTGCTTCGGGTCCCCGACCGGGAAGAACAGGTTCTTGCGCTTGAGCGCCTGCTCGGTCGGGGCCAGGTAGACGCCGCCGGCCTGCATGTAGACGCCCTTGATGTCGGGGTTCGCGGTCAGCATGCTGTCCAGCCCGGAGGACGCCTTGTCGGCCTTCCACTCGGCCGGGATCTCCAGCACCTGGATGCCGGGGTACTTGGACTTCATGCAGTCGCGGAAGGCTTCCGAGCGGTCGCGGCCGTTGACCGACGCGAGGTCGCCCATGATCTGCACGACCTTGCCGGACTTGACCTTCTCGCCGATCGCGTCGCAGGCCTTCGTGCCGTAGGCCTTGTTGTCGGCCCGGACGACCATGGCGACCTTGCCGCTCTCGGGAGCGACGTCGACCGCGACGACCGGCACGCCCTTGTTCTCCGCCTGCTTGAGCCCGGCGACGATGGCGGCCGAGTCCAGCGGCGTCACGACCAGGCCCTTGACGCCCTGGTTGAGGAAGGTGCCGATGTCGGTGATCAGCTTCGCGGGGTCGCTGTCGGCGTTGACCGTCGGGAGGACGTCGACGCCCTCCTCCTTGGCCATCTTGGGCACGTAGTTGTTGTAGGCCTGCCAGAACGGCGAGGTCAGCAGGGGCAGCGTCGCGCCGACCTTGCCGCCGGCGTTGCCACCGCCTGCCGCCGGCGCCGACGCGTTGTCCTTAGTGGACCCGCAGGCGGCCAGCACCAGGCCGCAGACGGCGGCCGTGGCGGCCACCTGGATCACCCTTGTGCGCACAGCATCCTCCTTGATGACGGCGGGGAAAGAAGTCTTCTAGTCGTGGTGAACGGGGCCGCGAGGACGCAGGCCGTACATGCCACCGTCGACCGCGAGCGCGGTGCCGGTGGTCGAGGCGGAGAGGGGACTGGCGAGGTAGACGATGGCGTTCGCGACCTCTTCGGCGGTGACCAGCCGGCCCATCGGCTGGCGCGCCGCGAGGGCCGCGCGTTCGGCCGCCGGGTCTTCGGCGGCGTCGAGCAGCCGGCCCACCCAGGGGGTGTCCGCCGTTCCGGGGCACACGCAGTTGACGCGGATCCGGTCGGGCAGGTGGTCGGTCGCCATGGCCAGGGTCAGCGAGAGCACCGCGCCCTTGCTGGCCGAATAGAGCGCGCGGCTGGGCAGGCCCGCCCAGGCCGCGATGGAGCAGGTGTTGACGATCGCCGCGGACGGCGAGTTCTTGAGGTGCGGCAGCGCGGCGCGCGCGAGCCGGACCATGCCGACGACGTTGACGTCGAACACGCGGTGCCATTCGTCGTCGCCGTTGGCGGTGACGTCGCCCTGCGCGCCGATGCCGGCGTTGTTGACCAGGATGTCGAGGCGCCCGAAGCGTTCTACGACGGCGTCGACGGCTGAACGCACTTCGTCATCCGAGCTGACGTCACAGCGGAAGCCGTCATCGTCCGGTTTCAGGTCCAGCACCGCCACCTGCGCGCCGCGTTCGGCCAGCAGGGTGGCGACCGCCTTGCCGATGCCCGAGGCGCCTCCGGTGACGGCGGCCACCAGGCCCTCGAATTCACTCACTTGCGGTCTCCGTCCACTCGGGACCGTCCGGGAACCGGAACCGGCGCAGCGTGGCGTCGTGCATGCGCGCGGAAAACCCGGGGGCGGTCGGGGCGAGGTACCGGCCGCGTTCGACGACGGCCGGGTCGGTGAAGTGCTCGTGCAGGTGGTCGACCCACTCGATCGAGCGATCCTTGTCCGTGCCGGACACCGCCACGAAGTCGAACATCGACAGGTGCCGGACCAGCTCGCAGAGGCCGACGCCGCCGGCGTGCGGGCACACCGGCACGCCGAACTTGGCCGCCAGCAACAGGATCGCGAGGTTCTCGTTGAACCCGCCGACACGGGCGGCGTCCAGCTGCAGCACCGAAATCGCGTCGGCCTGCAGCAGCTGCTTGAAGACCACGCGGTTCTGGACGTGCTCGCCGGTGGCGATCTTGATCGGCGCGAGCGCTTTCGCGATCGCCGCGTGCCCGAGGATGTCGTCCGGCGAGGTCGGCTCCTCGATCCAGTACGGGTCGAACGGCGCCAGCGCGGTCATCCAGGTGACCGCGGCCGAGACGTCCCAGCGCTGGTTGGCGTCGACGGCGACCCGGACGTCCGGGCCGACGGTTTCGCGGGCGAGCTTCATGCGCCGGACGTCGTCCTCGAGGTTGCCGCCGACCTTGAGCTTGATCATCTCGAAGCCGTCCGCGACGGCTTGTTCGGCCAGCCGGACGAGCTTCGCGTCCGCGTACCCGAGCCAGCCGGGTGACGTGCTGTAGGCGCGGTAGCCGTTCGCTTCCAGCTGCGCGACGCGTTCGGCGCGCCCCGGTTCCGCGCGCCGCAGGATGTCGAGAGCCTCGGCTTCGGTGAGCGCGTCGCTCAGGTACCGGAAGTCCACGAGACTGACCAGGTCTTCGGGCGTCATGCGGGCCGCGAACTTCCAGACCGGGAGGTTGGCGCAGCGCGCGGCGAGGTCCCAGGCGGCGTTGACCACCGCGCCGACCGCCATGTGCGCCACGCCCTTTTCCGGGCCCAGCCAGCGGAACTGCGAGTCGCCGACGAGGGTGCGCGACAGGTCGCCGAGCGCGGCCGCGTCCTCCGGGATCTCCCGGCCGACGACGTGCGGCGCGAGCGCGCGGATCGCGGCGGCCTGGACGTCGTTGCCGCGGCCGATGGTGAACGCGAGCCCGTAGCCGTCCGGGCCGCCGTCGGCGTGGAGCACGACGTAGGCGGCGGAGTAGTCCGGGTCGGGGTTCATGGCGTCCGAGCCGTCCAGCTCCCGGGAGGTGGGGAACCGGACGTCCAGCACCTCCATGCCGATGATCTTCGCCATGGTCAGGCCTGCCTCGCGGTCTGGCGCTGCCGTCCGAGGCCGTCGATCTCCAGCTCGACGACGTCGCCGTCGCGCAAGTAGGGCTTGGGGTCGGGCTGCCCGAGCGCGACGCCTTCGGGGGTGCCGGTGTTGATCAGGTCGCCGGGCCGCAACACCATCACCTGGCTCAGGTAATGGATGATCTCGGCCACGGTGAAGATCATGTCCTTGGTGGTCGAATCCTGCTTCTTCTCGCCGTTGACCCACAGCCGCAGGCCGAGGTCCTGCGGGTCGGGCACCTCGCTCGCCGGGATCAGGGCCGGCCCGAGGGGGTTGAAGTTCTCGCAGGACTTGCCCTTGTCCCACTGGCCGCCGCGGTGCAGCTGGAACTCACGCTCGGAGACGTCGTTCGAGACGACGTACCCGGCGACGTGGTCCAGGGCTTCGTCCACGCTTTCGAGGTAGCGCGCGGTCTTGCCGATGACGACGCCGAGCTCGACCTCCCAGTCGGTGCTGACCGACTTGCGCGGGATGAGGACGTCGTCGGCCGGGCCGACCACGACGTCCGGCGCCTTCATGAACACGACCGGTTCGGCCGGGATCGGCGCGTTCGTCTCTTCGGCGTGGCGCCGGTAGTTGAGGCCGATGCAGACGACCTTGCCGGGCTGGGCGATGGGCGCGCCGACGCGCAGATCCGTTTCCGGGGCCTTCGGCAGCTCCCCGGCGGCGAGCGCGGCGGCCGCGCGTGCGACGCCGTCCGCGGCGAGGAAGCCGCCGTCGATGTCGGCGGTCAGGCCGCCCAGCTCGTAGGTCGTGCCGTCGTCGGCACGCACGAACGGACGCTCACTTCCCGGCTCCCCGAGGCGCACAAGCTGCACGGATATTCCCTTCACCCACACCGACCAGACATCCGATGTATATCGCAGTCGTGACCACCGATCCAGACCCGTAGCCGAATCGGTCGCAAAATTGATCGGATCAGTCGCGGTTCATCGCTCCGGCGAACACAGCGTGTGACTGATCACAGGCGGAATAGCCCCGGCGGCCGGGTCGCTGGTCCGGATCAGGGACAGGAGGACGCGGATGACCACCACGGCGGAACCTACCGCCCCGGGCAGGCGGGCGCAGCTGAAGTTCGTCCTCGTCCTGGGTGGGCTCACGGCCTTCGGGCCGCTGTCGATCGACATGTACCTGCCGGCGCTGCCGCGGATGGCGCAGGACCTGCACGCCGCGGACACCACCGTCCAGCTGACGCTCAGCGCGTTCATCGTGGGGCTGGCGCTGGGCCAGCTCGTGCTGGGACCGCTGTCGGACACTTTCGGCCGTCGCCGCCCGCTGCTGGTGGGGCTCGCGCTGTACGTCGTGGGCTCGGTGCTGTGCGCGGTCAGCCCCGACGCCTGGCTGCTGGTCGCGGCGCGTTTCGTGCAGTCCCTCGGCGCGGCGGCGGGCATCGTGATCGCCCGGGCGACGGTCCGCGACCTGTTCTCCGGCACGGCGATGACGAAGTTCTTCTCGACGTTGATGCTGGTCAGCGGCCTGGCCCCGATCCTGGCCCCGCTGATCGGCGGCCAGCTGCTGAACTGGACGTCCTGGCGCGGGGTGTTCGTCGTGCTGACGGCGTTCGGGGCGCTGCTGCTGGCCGTGGTGGCCTTCTTCCTGCCGGAACCTTCTGTTCTTCGCACCCCCGCCGGGCTCGGCCAGGTGATGCGGACCTACGGGCGGCTGGCGCTGGACCGGTCGTTCGCGGGCTACGCGCTGGCGTCGGGCCTGCTGTTCGCGTCGATGTTCGCCTACATCTCGGGGTCCTCGTTCGCGCTGCAGGGGGTGTACGGCCTCAGTCCCCAGGCGTACAGCGTGGTGTTCGGGGCCAACGGCGTCGGCATCGTGCTCGCGGGCCAGCTCAACGGCCGCCTGGTGGGACGGGTTCCCGAGCGCGTTCTGCTTCTTTCCGGCTTGCTGCTGGGCGTGCTCGGCGGGGCTTCGGTGCTGGTTTCGGTGTTGCTCCGGGCGCCGCTTGCGGTATTGCTGGTGTCGCTGTTCCTGCTGGTGTCGAGCATCGGCCTGGTGATGCCGAACGCGAGTTCACTCGCCCTGGCGTCGCATGCGCGGTCGGCCGGGGCGGCATCGGCCTTGCTGGGAGTGCTGCAGTTCGTGGTGGGCGCGGCGGCGACGCCGTTGGTGGGACTCGGCGGCCCCGGAACGGCGGTGCCGATGGCGGCGACCATGGCGGGGTTCGCGGTGCTGGCGCTGGCGGCTTTCCTGGCGCTGACGCGCGAAGTCACTCCTTGAGCAGACGTTCCAGCTCGTCACCGGCGGCGTCGTGCCCGGCGTCCGCGATGCGCTGAAGCTCCAGCAGGTCCTTCGCGGCGACCGCGCGCCGGGTGAGCAGCTCGCCGGCGCGGTCGCTGCCTTCGTCCAGCAGTTCGCTCAGCTCCTCGGCGTCCCCGCGGGCGTCGGCGAGGTCGGCCAGCCGGTCGAGCGCGGTCTCGTTGCCCTCGTCGGCCAGCGCGCGCAGGGTTTCGTGGTCGGTCATGCCGCCAGGATGCGACCTTGCCCCTGGGGCAAGGTCAAGTGCGAGGATGGCCGGGTGCTCACCATCGGACAGCTCGCCGGGTACGTCGGGGTGACGACCAAGGCGATCCGCGTCTACCACGCCAAGGGGCTGCTCCCCGAGCCGGAGCGCGACGCTTCGGGCTACCGCCGGTACCGCGCGTCCGACGCGGTCGAGCTGATCAAGATCCGGACGCTCGCCGAAGCCGGCGTCCCGCTGGCCCGCATCCGCGAACTCCGCGCGGGCGACGGGCTCGGTCCGGCGCTCCGGCAGATCGACGCCGACCTCACCGCCCGGATCGGGGGCCTCCGAGCCACCCAGGAACGGCTCCGTCGGCTCGCCGACGGGCACCTTTCGACGTTGCCGCCCGAGGTGACGACCTTCCTCGGCCAGCTGCCCGGCCTGGGGTTCAGCGAACGCTGGGTGGAGCTGCAGAACGACCTGTGGACCCTGGTGTTCGCCGTCCACCCGGAGACGGCCCGCGTCTCCTTCGAGGACCAGGCCGCGATGCTGGCCGACCCGGCGCTGCGCCCGCTGGTGCTGGAGTACGACCGGGTGCACGACCTCGACCCGCACGACCCGCGCGTCGACGCCCTGGCCGCGAAGATCGTCTCGGCGACCCGCGCGCGTTATGGCGCGGATCTGCCCGAGTACGAACGGGGTTCGGCGATCCCGGCGCTGGTGCAGGGCGCGGTCAACGCGTCTTCCCCGGCCTGGCGGCGGCTCGACGGCCTCCTCCGGGCACGCCTGGGCGTCAGGTGAGCGACGCCAGATCCGCCGTCTTGAGCTGTTCCGCCGTCACCGTCGCGCGGCCGTCCACCAAGGCGCCCAGCGCGTCCCCGTCGTCCCACATGTTCACGTTCATCGCCGCCGCCACGCGGCCCTCGCGCAGCCAGAACGCCGTGAACTCCCGGGACGCCAGGTCCCCGCGGACTACTAGGTCGTCCGACGCCGGGTCCGCCAGGCCGCGGTACTCGCAGCCCAGGTCGTACTGGTCGGTGAAGAAGTACGGCGAGGCGAGGAACGGTTCGTTCTCGCCCAGCAGGTTCCGCGCCACGTGCGCGCCCTGGTCCTTCGCGTTCGCCCAGTGCTCCACGCGGATCCGGCGGCCGTAGCGCGGGTGGAAGTGGGCGGCGATGTCGCCTACCGCGTACACGTCCGGGGCCGCCGTGCGCAGGCTCGCGTCCACCGCCACCCCGCCGTCGTCCGACAGCTCCAGGCCCGCCGCGTGGGCCAGCTCCACCCGGGGTGCCGCGCCGACCGCGATCAGGACCACGTCCGCCGTCAGCTCCTCGCCCCCGGCGAGCCGGACGCCGCGGACGCCGTCCGGGCCGCCCGTGATCTCCGCGACCTGCTCGCCCAGGCGCCAGTGGACGCCCTTTTCCGCGTGCAGGTCCCGGAACACGCCACCGACCGTCTCGCCGACGACGTTGGCCAGCGGCACCCGCACCGGGTCGACGACCGTCACGTCCGCGTGGTGCGTCCGTGCCGCCGCGGCGGCCTCCGAGCCGATCCAGCCGGCGCCGACGATCACCACTCGCTCCGCCGCGGTGAACGCCGACCGCAGCTTGAGCGAGTCGTCGAGGGTGCGCAGTGTGTACAGCCCGGGGAGGTCGCCGCCTGGGACCGGCAGGGTGCGCGGCCGGGAGCCGGTCGCCAGCACCAGCCGGTCGAAGCGGTGCTCGCCGCCCGCGTCGTCCAGCACCAGGCGCGCGCCGAGTTCGATCCGGGTGGCCGTGACGCCCGGGGTGAACCGGATGTCGTGCTCGCCGTAGTACTTCTCCTCGTGCACCCAGTCGGGCTCGTCGGTGTTGCCCAGCAGCACGCCTTTCGACAGCGGCGGCAGCTCGTACGGGCGGCGCGGATCGGAGCCCATCAGCAGGACTTCGCCGGTGTAGCCGCGTTCGCGCAGAGCGGCGGCGGCCGACGCCCCGCCGAGGCCCGCACCGACGACGACGATCTTCCGCGGCTCCGACATCCCAGACCTCCCACGACGACGAGTCGGTGCGGACGGTACTCCCGAACCGGCCGCGCCACGACCGGGGAATACGCCGGAAATCCGCGAAGCGCAAGAGAAAACCCGCGAGTAGGCAGATCGGGTGAACGCGCGTCATAGCGCCGCCAGAGGCCGCTCCCACCCTCGCACGGAGCACGATCACGACGAAGGAATCGGAGGCGGCGACCATGAGTCGGGGCGAGTGGTCGATCGGCTGCCGGGATCTGGCCGGCAGGCGCAGGGACGTGACGGTGTTCGTCAGCAACGACAAGGTGGTGCTGGTCGCGCCGCCGGGCGAAGCGGCGGTGCTCGGGCCGCTCGACGTCGGACGGCTGCGGGCCGCCCTGCGCGACGCCGTCGTGGCGACGGCCGATGAGGAAGAAAGCTGACAACTACCGTTCCTACTTTTCAGTAGGTTAGAGTCGGGCCCGACGGAAGGGACCGGCCATGACGACCTACTTCGTGACGGGCGCGACGGGATTCCTCGGAAAACGCCTGGTCGCCCGCCTGGTGCGGCGGCCGGAGACGTCCGCGGTGTACGCGCTGGTGCGCTACGCTTCCCGCGACCGCCTGGCCACCCTGGCCCGGGACTGGCCGGGCGCGGACAAGCTGCACCCGGTGACCGGCGACCTCACCGAACCCCGCCTCGGCGCCGACCCCGCCGGGCTCCCCCACCTCGACCACGTCGTCCACCTGGGCGCGGTCTACGACCTCACCGCCGGCGAAGAGGCCAACCGGCGCGCCAACGTCGAGGGCACCCGCCACCTGCTCGCCTTCGCCGCCGCCGCGCGGGCCGGGCTGGTGCACCACGTGTCCTCGATCGCCGTCGCGGGCGACCACGCCGGGCGGTTCACCGAGACCGACTTCGACCTCGGCCAGCGCTTCGGCTCGCCGTACCACGCGACGAAGTTCCAGGCCGAAAAGCTCGTCCGCGAACAGGCGCTGCCCTACCGCGTCTACCGGCCCTCCGCGGTCGTCGGCGACTCGCGCACCGGCGAAATGGACAAGATCGACGGGCCCTACTACTTCCTCCCCGCCCTCTCCCGGCTGGCCGCGCTGCCCCGGCGGCTCCCGCTGGCCGCGCCCGGCCTCGGGGCGACGAACCTGGTGCCGGTCGACTACGTCGTCGAGGCGATGGAACACCTGATGCACCGGGACGCGCCGTCCGGGACGACGTACCACCTCGCCGCCGCGCACCCGCAGTCGCTCAACTCCGTCTACAACGCCTTCGCGCGCGCCGCGGGCGCGCCGTCGATCCGGGCCACGCTCCCCGGCGCGGTACGCCGGGTGGGCGCCGGCCTCGCGCACGCGGCCGCGAAGAGCGTCGATCGTTTGCCGGGCGGCCGGGCCACGCGCGCCGCCGTGCTGGAAGAACTGGGCATCCCCCTGGCAGTCCTGCCGCACCTGACCATGGACGTCGACTTCGACACCGCGCGTACCAGGACGGCGTTGTTCGGCAGCGGCATCGAGCTGCCGGAGCTGCGGGACTACGCGGCGCCGCTGTACCGGTACTGGCAGGCCCACCTCGATCCCGACCGCGCGCGTCGCGGGCACGGCCTCGCCGGGCGCACGGTGCTCGTCACCGGCGCGTCGTCGGGGATCGGCCGGGCGTCGGCGCTCGCCGTGGCGCGCAAGGGGGCGAAGGTGATCCTCGTGGCCCGCCGCGCCGGCGAGCTGGACGAGGTGCGGCGCGAGATCATCGCGGCCGGCGGCACCGCCGCGGCGTACCCGTGCGACCTGACCGACGGCGACGCCGTCGACGCGCTCGTCAAGGACGTGCTCGGCGAGCACGGCGCGGTCGACGTCCTGGTGAACAACGCCGGCCGGTCGATCCGCCGTTCCGTTTCGCTCTCCACCGAAAGGTTCCACGACTTCGAACGCACGATGGCGATCAACTACTTCGGCCCGGTGCGGCTGATCCTCGGCTTCCTGCCGTCGATGGCCGCGCGGCGGTTCGGCCACGTCGTCAACGTCACGACCCAGGGCCTGCAGACCGACACCCCGCGCTTCTCCGCGTATCTGGCTTCGAAGGCGGCCCTGGAGGAGTTCGGGCTGACGGCCGGGCGCGAGACGCTCTCGGACGGCATCACGTTCACGTCGGTGCGGATGCCGCTGGTGCGGACGCCGATGATCACGCCGTCCGGGTACCGCGGCATCCCCTCGAGCAGCCCGGAACGCGCGGCCGCGCTCGTGGTGAAGGCGTGCGAGGAGCGGCCGGAGATCCTCAGCCTGCCCGAAGGCCGCGCCGCCGAGCTGGCGACGCTCGCGGTGCCGCGGCTCGCCCGCTTCGCCGCGCACCTCGCCTACCGGGCGATGCCCGAGTCCGCGCCGGAGACCCGCGGCCTGCCCCGCCCGCCCGCGCCGGCGTCGGTCGCGGCGGCGGTGACCCGCCTGTTCTGGCGTCGTCGCGCTTGATCGCCGCGAATTCCGCCGAAACGCTGGCACTCGGCCACCGGTACTTCTACCCTCGCGCGAGTCCCGTACACCGCGTACGGGCGTGAACTGGGGAGTTCGGAATGCCGGAAACCACTGGGGAACAACGCGCCGTGGCCGACGAAACGGCCGAGATCGGCACCGCCCGGCACACAGCCGGGTGACGGCAAGTCCGGCCGGACCGATCACGAGCGGCGGTGCGCTTCGCGCCGGTGATCGGTCCGGCCGCTACCATCGCGTCCCTGGTGTGATCGAGAGCGGAAGGCGGACGGGCGTGGACGTGGCGATTCCTGCGCGCACCGCCGCCGCACCCGACCCGGCTCCCGCGAAACCGGCGAGGCCATTGCTGCGCTGGAGCGGGCACGCCTGCTGGGTGCTGCTGCTCGCGCTGGCCACCGAGCTCCGCGTCGGCCGCTGGGGCTTCCACCCGTCGGACCAGGGGTTCATCCTCGCCCAGGCGTGGCGGGTACTGCACGGCGAAGTCCCGCACGCCGACATCATCTCCGCCCGCCCGCTCGGGTCCGCCGTGCTGCACGTCGCCGACTACGCGCTCCCGATGCCCCTGTTCTTCGGGTCGAGCTTCCTGGCCATGATCGAGATCATCGTGGCGACGATCGCGTTCGCCACGCTCGTCACACGCCGCCGGGTGCTGGACTGGGGCCCGGGCCTGACGGCGATGGTCGCGGCGGCGTCGCTGATCAACCTCAACGCCTTCCCGCTGATGGCCTGGCACACCATCGACGGCATCGCGCTGACCGCCTGCGGTGCCTGGGCACTGGACACCGGCCTGCGCGGCGGCCACGCGCTCGCCCGCCGCGGCGGGCTGGTGCTGCTCGGCAGCGCGGTGTTGGTCAAGCAGAGCTTCGCGCCGGCCGCGGTGATCGGCCTCGTCTGGCTGCTGCTGCATCCGGCGACGCGGGCGGGCACGCGACGCGCGCTGCGGCTGGTCCTCGACCTCCTCGCGCTCGGCGCGCCCGGGCTGGCGTACGTGGCGTGGGTGAGCCTCGGCGGCGGCTTCACGGAGATGGTCGAGCAGCTCACCGGCGGCGTGCCCGCCTACGGCGAGCGGCTGCTCGGGCTCTGGCTCGACGACCCGGAGGTGCTGACCAACGCGCCGGTCCGCGGGCTGAGCTTCTTCGCCGCGATCGCCGTGGTGCTCCTGGCCGTCCGGCTGTCCGGCGACCGGCTCGGCGCGGCCGGGCGGGTGGCGTCGTGGGTGCTGGTGCTCGCCGGCGCGGCCACGATCGTCTGGACCGTCGTCGACGGCCGGTTCACCGGCTCCACGCGGTGGGCGGATGTGCTGTGGTGGATCGTCGCGGTCAGCGTGCCGGTGAACGCGGCCGTACGGCGGAAAGTGCCGTGGGCCGGGCTGCTCGTCCTCGCCACCGGCTTCATGACCAGCCTGTCCTGGGGCAACGACACGCCGACGCTGCTGACCGGCACGCTCGCGCTGACGGCGTTGCTGCTGCTCGGCCAGGTGGTGCCGGCGCGGCCCCGGCCGGCGCGGCCCTGGGTGACCGCGACGGCCGGACTGACCTTGGTGGCGGTGTGCGGCTGGGCCGTCGTGGCCCGCCACGACCAGGCGGCCTACCTCGACGTCGGCCACGACCGGCTGACCGAGGACCTCGGCGCGGTCAGCCCGGCGATGGCCGGCATCCGCACGAACCCGTCGACGTTCACCTTCGTCCGGCAGATCCGCGACTGCCTGGACCGCTTCCCGGCCGCGCGGACGGCGATCCTGCCGGACAGCCCGTTCGCCTACCCCGCGTTCGGCCTGCGCAACCCGTTCCCCCTCGAATGGCCGCTGCCGCTGGAGATCGTCGGCGACGCGCCCGAGCGCATGCTCGAGACGGCGGACGAGCTGAACCGCGAAGGCGGCTACCTGGTCCTGTTCCAGACGGACTCGTACCGGGTGCTCGCGACGGGCGGCCCGGTCCCGGAGTCGATCCCGGCCGACACGCCGGTGTTCGAATACCTGGGGCTGGACAAGGCGATCCAGGCCCGGCTCACGGGCCGCGTCGTCACGTGCGGCAGCTTCGTGGGCAAGTACGCCCCCTGACTCAGGAAGCCTCCTCGCGGCCCTGCATCAGGTCGAACAGCTCCCGGGGGACCTCGCCGTCCCCGAACAGGCTCTCGAGGAGGACCGCCTCGTCGACCGGGTTCGCGCCGCGGGTGAACATGGCCGCCTCGTACTCGACGAGTGCGGCCTCGACGTCGCCGGGGTGCGCGGCGAGGGCCTGACCGAGCTCGGCACCGTCGAGCATGGCCAAGTTCGCGCCCTCGCCGTTCGGCGCCGTGAGGTGGGCGGCGTCGCCGACGAGGGTCACGCCCGGCACGCGGTCCCAGCGGAGCCCGATCGGGAGGGTGTGGTGCGGCCGCAGGACCGGAGCGGTGTCGGCGGCGGTGATCAGCGCGGTGAGCTCCGGGGCCCAGCCGTCGAACTCCGCCGCGATCCGCGCCGCGGCCGCGGCGGGGTCGGCGAAGTCGATGGCGGCGAACCAGTCGAGCGGGCGGGTGAGCGCCACGTAGGCGTGCAGGGTGTCACCGCTTTCCCGGTGCGCGTGGATCGCCTCGCGCGGCGTTCCGCCGTTGGCGGCCATCGAGCCGCCGCCGACCGCGGCCGCGGTGGCCGGGTGCCGGGTGTCGGCGTCGAACAGGTAGGTCTCGACGAACGCTTCGCCGACGTACTCGGGGGTGGCGCCGGTGAGCAGCGGCCGGACCTTCGACCAGGCCCCGTCGGCCCCGGCCAGCAGGCCGGTGACGACGCTCGCACCGTCGGCGAAGGTCACCTCGTGGCGCCCGTCGCCGAGCGTGCGGGCCGCGGTGGCCTTCCGTCCCCAGTGGACAGTGCCCTCCGGGAGCGCGTCGAGCAGCATCCGCCGCAGGTCGGCGCGCAGCACCTCCGGACGGCCGCCGGAGCCGTCGTCGGTCTTCTCGAACAGGAGGGTGCCGTTGCGGTCGAGGATCCGCATCGCCTGCCTGCCTTCCAGGACCAGGCCGCGGAACTCGTCCATGAGCCCGGCTGCCTCGACGGCGAGCCGGCCGTTGTAGTCGTGGATGTCGAGCATCCCACCCTGCGTCCGCGCCATCGGCGACGGCTCGGCTTCGTAGACCGTGGCCGGGATCCCGTGGACGTGCAGGACACGGGCGAGGGTGAGGCCGCCGAGGCCGGCGCCGATGATCGTGACCGGGGTGTGCATCCGTCGCTCCTTCGATTGCGTGACAACCGAAGGGTGGCCGCGGGTCCTGGCGCGGGACGCACACGCCGCTGGCACGGCCCTGGCGGCGGCTGTCAGTCGGCCACCAGGTCGTCCGGGCTGCCGCTCGCCAGCCCGGCGAGGACGTCGAGCGCCGCGGAGAGCGTTTCCACGGGCGGAGCCGAAACCGCGATCCGCACCGCGTTCGGCGCGTGCCCCGGCAGCACCGCGAACGCCGCCGCCGGGGACAGGGCGATCCCGCGGCGCGCCGCGGCCGCGACGAACATCTCCGCCCGCCACCGTTCCGGCAGCTCCCACCAGCGGTGGTAGGACGCCGCGTCGCCGCGCAGTCCCGGCAGCTTCTCCGCCACCAGCGATGCCCGCGCGGCCGCGTCACGGCGTTTGGCGGCTTCGACTTCCGCGAGGGTGCCGGTCACGATCCACTGCGTCGCCGCTTCGACGGCGAAGCGCGACGCGGCCCAGCCGCCCGAACGCACCGACGACGCGAGCCTGGCCGTCCACGCCGGTGGCGGCACCAGGAACCCCGCCGTCAGCCCGGGGGCGACCCGCTTGGACAGGCTGTCGACGAACACCGTCCGCTCCGGCGCGTACGCGGCGAAGGGGCGGACGTCGTCCCGCAGGAACGTGTAGATGCCGTCCTCGATCACCGGCAGGTCCAGGCGGGCGACGACCTCCGCGAGCGCGGCGCGGCGGGCCGGGGGCATCGTCGTGCCGAGCGGGTTGTGCAGGGTCGGCTGGACGTACAGCGCACGCACCGGCCCGGCCGCGGCCAGCGCCCCGGGCACCAGGCCGGACTCGTCCGTCTCGATCGGCACGAGCTCCACGCCGAGCCGCGCGGCCAGGGCCTTCACCACCGGATACGTCAGCGACTCCACCGCGAGCCGCTCCCCCACCGGCACGAACGCGGCGATCGCGGCCGCGATGGCCTGCCTGCCGTTGCCGGTGAACAGCACCGTCGCCGGGTCCGGCCGCCAGCCGCCGCGGGCGAGCAGCGCGGCCGCCGCCGTCCGGGCCACCGGCGTGCCCGCGGCGCCGATCGGGTGCAGGGCCGCGGTGAAGACGTCCTCGCGCAGCAACGGTTCCAGCGCGCGGGCCAGCCGCGCGGACTCCCCCGGCAGGACGGCGAAGTTGAGTTCGAGGTCGACGCGCGCGTCGCCGGGCTCGGCGAGAGCCGGTTCGGGCGGCGGCTTCGCGGCACGGACGAACGTGCCGCGGCCGACTTCGCCGACGGCCAGGCCGCGCCGGACCAGTTCGCCGTAGACGCGGGCGGCGGTGGAGTTCGCGATGCCGCGCTGCCGCGCGAACCGGCGCTGCGGCGGCAGCCGGTCGCCGGGCCGGAGGCGGCCGGCCTCGATGTCGGCGGCGAGGGCGTCCGCGACGACGCGGTAGTCGTCCATGGTCACCTTCGCTTCCCGCTCCGGACGTCGTCGGCATGATCCCGTCGCTGCTCGCTCATGATCCCCGAAGCCCGCTAGATTGGGTTCGGAGGTGCCATGACCGACAAGACCTGGGCCGAAATCGACGACTACCTCACCGGCGCACTGCTCGCCCCCGATCCGGTGCTCGACGAAGCGCTCGCCGACTCGGCCGCCGGCGGGCTGCCGTCGATCGCCGTCGCACCCAACCAGGGCAAGCTGCTGCACCTGCTGGCCCGGATGGCCGGGGCGCGGACGATCCTGGAGATCGGCACGCTCGGCGGGTACAGCACGATCTGGCTGGCCCGCGCGCTCCCGCCCGGCGGCAAGCTGGTGACCTGCGAATACGACCCGAAGCACGCCGAGGTCGCGAAGGCGAACCTGGCGCGGGCGGGCTTCGGCGAGGACGTCGCCGAAATCCGCGTCGGTGCCGCGCTGGACACGCTGCCGACGCTGTCCGGGCCGTTCGACTTCGTGTTCATCGACGCCGACAAGGTCAACCTCGCCAACTACGTGCGCGCTTCGCTGGAGCTGGCGCGGCCGGGCACGACGATCGTCGTCGACAACGTCGTCCGCCAAGGGCGCGTGACGGACGCCGGCAGCACCGACCCGAACGTCCGGGGCGCGCGGGAGATGTTCGACCTGCTCGCCGCCGAACCGCGGCTGGACGCGACGGCTGTGCAGACCGTGGGCACCAAGGGGCACGACGGGTTCGTGCTGGCCCTGGTCCGCTGACCGCTCACCGCCGCGCCACCGGCTGGCCGCCGTCGGCCGGTGGCCGGGGCGGCAGCCCGCGGTGGGCGGCGGCCATGAACCCGCGCCAGATGTCGGCCGGGACGACGTCACCGGTCAGCTTCGCGCCGCCGGCGTCTTTCAGCAGCCGGTCGTCGTCGGAGCCGATCCAGACCGCCGTGACCAGCTGCGAGGTGTAGCCGACGGCCCAGGCGTCCTGGTTGTCCGGGCCGATCCCGTGCTCGGCCTCGCCGGTGCGCAGTGCCGCCGGGCGGCCGTCCGGCAGCGCCGTGGCCAGCGTGCCGGTGACACCGCCGGCGACGCGGCGGCTCAGGTCGCCGTCGTCGCCGAACGCCGGGCCCGAGGTGTCCGGGTGTTCCCAGACGACCTCGCCGCTCTGGTCCCGCACCTTCGCCACCAGGTGCGGCGTCGCGCGGCGGCCGTTCGCGGCGAAGGTCCCGTAAGCACCCATCACGTCCAGCGGCCGCAGCGCGTACCGGCCGACCGCGATGCCCGAGCCGATCAGGAAGCCGTCCTTCTCGCGCAGGGTCGGGACACCGTCGACGGCCTCCGGGATGCCGGCCTGCCGCGCGGTTTCGCTCAGCGCGTCCGGGCCGAGCTTCTTCGCCAGCGCGACGAACGGCGTGATCGCGTCCGACGCCATCGCCTTGCGCGGGGTGCACTTCGGGCCGCAGACGTCCGGGTACTGGAACTTCTCGCCGAGGAACTCGATCTTGTCCGGCGACGGGATCGGCTGGTCCGGGCTGTAGCCCTGGCGCAGCGCCGCGGCGAGGGTGAACGGGAAGAACGCCGAGCCGGTGGCGTGCGGTGTGCCCGCGTAGTCGCGGATGCCCTGGTCACCGCCGTAGTAGGCGCGGACGGCGCCGGTCTTCGGGTCGGCCGCGACGAGGGCGCCGCGGAACTCCTTCGGCTCGCGCTTCAGCCTGTCCAGCAACGCCTTCTTCGCGGCGTCCTGCATCCCGCGGTCCAGGGTCGTCTCGACCGTCATCGTGCCCTGCTGGAGCCGGGCGAGCGGGAAGCCGTCCTGTTCGAGCTCGGCGAGGACCTGCTGCTTGATGTGGAACTCGTCGTAGGTGACGCGGCCCGCGCGGGTCTCCGACGGCGGCTGGATCTCGTTGCCGGGGTAGGCCATCGGTTCGTCGCCCTTCACGTACCCGCGGGCGACGAGCTTGTCGCGGACGTACTGCCAGCGCCGTGAAGCGTGGACATCGCCGGAGGCCGCCGGGTCGTGCACCGACGGCGACTGGATCATCCCGGCGAGGAAGGCGGCTTCGCTCCAGGTGATCGAGTCGTCGAGTTTCTTGCCGAAGTAGGCGTTCATCGCCGCGGCGGGCCCGAACGTGCCGCGGCCGAAGGAGATGATGTTGACGTAGCTTTCGAAGATCTGTTCCTTGCTTTGTTCCTGGGTGATCTTCGTGGCCAGTACCAGCTCGGCGAACTTGCGCCCGAGCGACGCCTCGGCGTCGCCGGTGGATTTCTTGATGTACTGCTGGGTGATCCCCGAGCCGCCGCCGACCCCGGTGAGGAACGCGCGGCCGATGCCGGTCGGGTCGAAGCCCTGGTTGTCCCAGAAGGTGGGGTCCTCGGTGGCGATGATCGCGTCCCGCAGTTTCGCGGGCACCCGCGAGTAGGGCACGAACAGCCGGTCGCCGTCCGCGGGAAGCACCTTGAGCAGCTCGGACCCGTCCGAATACTGCAGGACGACGGTCTTGTCGAGCCCGGCCAGGACGTCCTGCGGGCTGCGGACGTCGAGCACGAGGTAGGCGACCCAGAAAGCGATCAGCGGAACGCCGATGAGCGTTCCGGCCGTCCAGCCCGCGGTACGGCGGAACCGCCGCCACCGCCGGCGGCGCGGGGTGTCCGGCTTTTCGGCTTTTTCCTCCGGCGCAATGGTCACGAACAGGTGACGGCCGGGCGGGTGAAAAGGTTCTGTGGAGAATTGACGAGGTTGTTCGAATCCTGTGAAGAGGCCGCCTTCGAGGCAGTGGGGTCAGGCCAGGAAAGCGCGCAGCAGCGAGGCCGTGCCTTCGATGTGCTCCGCCATCGCCTGCCGGGCGGCGGGCGCGTCACCGGCGAGGATGGCGTCGACGATCGCCTCGTGCTGGGTGTTCGAATGGTCGAGGTTGGGCGGGAGCAGGGGGATCCGGTCGAGCAGCTGGTTGACGCGGCTGCGGGCGTCGGCCATCGCCGTGGTCAGGGAGCCGGACGCGGTCACCTCGGCGATGGCCAGGTGCAGCCGGGAGTCCTTGCGGCGGTAGTCGTCGAGCTCGGCGCTCGCGGCCTCGGCGAGCGTGCCGGTGAGGTGCTGCCGGTCGGCCGGGCTGAGCGACCGCGCGGCGGCCATCTCCGCGGCGCCCGTCTCGAGGACGTAGCGCAGGCTCAACGCGTCTTCCAGCGCGACGGCGTCGACCTTGCCGCCGGGTGACCGTTCTGGCCCGGGCAGGCTTTCGTTCACGAACGTGCCGCCGTACCGACCCCGCCGTGACTCCACGTAACCGGCATCGGAGAGCGCGCGGATGGCTTCGCGCAGCGTGACGCGGCTGACGCCGAGCCGCTCGGCGAGCTCGCGTTCCGACGGCAGCCGTTCCCCCGCGCCGACCACGCCGAGCCGGATCGCCTGCAGCAGCCGCTCGACGGTCTCCTCGAAGGCGTTGCCCGCGCGGACCGGCCGGAACAGCGCTTCACCGGCATTCACCACCGAGGTCGACTCCATCCCGCGAGTCTAGGCCGAGTTCCGGGAACGCCGGTCACCCTGTGTTCGCCGCACGGAAAACCAGTGGCACACAACGGCCACTCTCGGCGACGATGGAACGACCGACACCGAACATCGACGCAGGGGGCGATCCGGTGCACTTTCTGATGGCCGAGGACCTGGTCCACGAGCGGGAGACCGAACTCCACCACGGCGCGCGAACCCACCCACCGGGCCGTGCGGCGCCTCGCAGGCGCACGGGAACCAGACGGCAACAGCTGGGCTGGACGCTGGTGGAGGTCGGGTTGAAGCTGGCGAGCGAACCGGAAGACGAGCAGCGCTGACCGGGGCTCCGGCAAAGTCGAAGAGCCCCCCGGGAGATGCCGAACCGGCGTGAACCGCACGCTGAGGGCATACCGGCGCTCCACCCAGCCCCCTCCCGCAACCCCGATACGAAGCCGCAACACGGCCGGTAGTGCCGGGTCAAGGCACGCTTTCCCGCCTTGACGCGGTGCTACCGGCCGTAGTCACAATCGGGCTTCGGGGTGGAGGCCACCGAGCACAACTCCGCCCGGGCGACCGTGACCGGTCAGCACTCGATGACGTTCACCGCCAGGCCGCCGCGGGCGGTTTCCTTGTACTTCACGCTCATGTCCGCGCCCGTCTCGCGCATCGTCTTGATCGCCTTGTCCAGGGTCACCACGTGACTGCCGTCGCCGCGCATGGCCATCCTTGCCGCGTGGATCGCCTTCGACGCGCCCACCGCGTTGCGCTCGATGCACGGGATCTGGACCAGGCCGCCGACCGGGTCGCACGTCAGGCCGAGGTGGTGCTCCACGCCGATCTCCGCCGCGTTCTCCACCTGCGCCGGGGTTCCGCCCAGCACCTCCGTCAGGCCCGCCGCCGCCATCGCCGAGGCCGAGCCAACCTCGCCCTGGCAGCCGACTTCGGCTCCCGAAATGCTGCCCGTCTGCTTGAGGATCGAGCCGATCGCGCCCGCGGTGAGCAGGAACGTCACGATGCCGTCGTCCGACGAGTGCCGGATGAACCGCTGGTAGTAGTGCAGCACCGCGGGGATGATGCCGGCGGCGCCGTTGGTCGGCGCCGTCACCACGCGGCCGCCCGCCGCGTTCTCCTCGTTGACCGCCAGCGCGTACAGGCTCACCCAGTCCATCGCGTACAGCGGGTCGTCCGCGCCGTCCTCGGCCAGGAGCTTCTCGTGCAGCGAACGAGCCCGGCGCGGCACCTTCAGGCCGCCCGGCAGGACGCCTTCGTGCGTGCAGCCGTTGCGGACGCACTCCGCCATGACCGCCCAGATGTCCAGCAGCCCGGAACGCACCTCCGAAGCAGTGCGCCAGGACAACTCGTTCGCCAGCATGATCTCGCTGATCGGCAGGCCGGTCGAGGCGCAGTGCCCGAGCAGGTCGGCGCCGGTGCGGAACGGGTACGGCACCGGCGTCGAGTCCTCGACGAACACCGTGTCCGTTTCGTACGACTCGTCGCGGACGAAGCCGCCGCCGACCGAGTAGTAGGTGCGCTCGCGCAGGAGCGCGCCGGACGCGTCGAACGCGCGGAAGACCATGCCGTTCGGGTGGGCGGGCAACGACTTGCGCCGGTGCATCGTGAGATCGGTGTCCTCGTCGAACGCGATCTCGTGCGTACCGGCCAAAAGCAGCCTGCCGGACTCGCGGATCTCTGCGACGCGCACCGGCACGGTGTCCGTGTCGATCTCTTCGGGACGCTCACCCGACAACCCGAGCAGGACGGCCTTGTCGCTGCCGTGGCCGAACCCGGTCGCGCCGAGCGAGCCGAACAGCTCCGCCTGGACGCGGGAAACCGAGGAGAGCTCCGCGCCGAGTCCGTCCACAAAGGTCAGTGCCGCCCGCATCGGCCCGACGGTGTGCGAGCTCGACGGGCCGATGCCGATGGAAAACAGGTCGAAGACGCTGATCGCCATTGATCCGCCCCTTCCTATCGGGCCAGCAGGGAGCTGGCTTCTTGCGCCGCCGGGCCCTGGTCGGCGAGGTGCCGCAGGTTCTCCGGCAGCTCCTCCCCACGGTAACCCTTGGTCTGCGCGTAGAGCCGTCCGGCGCGGTAGGACGACCGCACCAGCGGCCCCGCCATCACCCCGGCGAAGCCCATCGCCTCGGCCGCCTTCGAATGCTCCACGAACTCCTCCGGCTTCACCCACCGGTCCACCGGGTGATGCCGCGGCGACGGACGCAGGTACTGCGTGATCGTCAAGATCTCACACCCCGCATCCACCAGATCCCGCATCGCCGGAGCCACCTCATCGGCGGTTTCACCCATACCCAAGATCAGGTTCGACTTCGTCACCAAACCGGCCTCACGCGCCTTGGTGATGACCTCCAACGACCGTGCGTACCGGAAACCCGGGCGGATGCGCTTGAAAATCCGCGGCACCGTCTCCACGTTGTGGGCAAGGACCTCCGGCCGCGACCCGAATACCTCAGCGAGCTGGCCAGGGTCGGCGTTGAAGTCCGGAATCAACAACTCCACACCCGTGCCGGGGTTCAACGCGTGAATCTGCCGCACCGTCTCCGCATACAGCCACGCACCACCATCGGCCAGGTCATCACGCGCCACCCCGGTCACCGTCGAATACCGCAGACCCATGGCCTGCACCGACTCCGCGACCTTCCGCGGCTCCGAAGTGTCCAAAGCCGCGGGCTTACCCGTGTCGATCTGACAGAAATCACACCGCCGCGTGCACTGGTCCCCGCCGATGAGGAACGTGGCCTCACGGTCCTCCCAGCACTCGTAAATGTTGGGACAACCGGCCTCCTCACACACCGTGTGCAAACCCTCGCGGCGCACCAGACCCTTGAGCTCCGTGAACTCCGGCCCCATCCGCACCCGCGTCTTGATCCACGACGGCTTCTTCTCGATCGGCGTCTCACTGTTGCGAACCTCGAGACGCAACAGCTTCCGGCCCTCGGGCTGCGCGCTCATCGCGACAGGCCCGCGTACAACGGGTGCTTCGCCGCGAGGGTTTCGACACGGTCGCGGAGTTTGGAACGCACAGCGTCGTCGAAGCCCGGTTTCAGTGCTTCCGCGATGATGTCGGCGACCTCGGCGAAGTCGTCCGCGCCGAAGCCGCGGGTGGCCAGTGCCGGCGTGCCGATCCGCAGGCCGGAGGTGACCATCGGCGGGCGCGGGTCGAACGGGACGGCGTTGCGGTTGACCGTGATGCCGACCTCGTGCAGCCGGTCCTCGGCCTGCTGGCCGTCCAGAGTGGACTGGACCAGGTCGACGAGCACCAGGTGGACGTCGGTGCCGCCGGTCAGCACCCGCACCCCCGCCGCGGCGCAGTCCGCCTGCGACAGCCGCGCGGCGATGATCCGCGAACCCTCCAGGGTGCGCTGCTGACGCTCCTTGAACTCCTCGCTCGCGGCGATCTTCAGCGCGACGGCCTTGGCCGCGATGACGTGCTCCAGGGGCCCGCCCTGCTGGCCCGGGAACACCGCCGAGTTGATCTTCTTCGCCAGCTCCTCGCGGCTGAGGATGAGCCCGCCGCGCGGGCCGCCGAGGGTCTTGTGCGTGGTCGTGGTGACGATGTCGGCGTGCGGCACCGGCGACGGGTGCAGCCCGGCCGCGACCAGCCCGGCGAAGTGCGCCATGTCCACCATCAGGCGGGCGTCGACGAGGTCCGCGATGCGGCGGAACTCGGCGAAGTCGAGCTGACGCGGGTAGGCGGACCAGCCGGCGATGATCAGCTTCGGCCGGTGCTCGACGGCCAGGCGCTCGATCTCGGCGAGGTCGACGATGCCGGTCTCTTTGTCGACGTGGTAGGCGACGACGTTGTAGAGCTTGCCCGAGAAGTTGATCTTCATTCCGTGCGTCAGGTGACCGCCGTGCGCCAGGTCGAGCCCGAGGATCGTGTCGCCCGGCTTGAGCACGGCGAACATCGCGGCCGCGTTGGCCTGCGCGCCCGAGTGCGGCTGGACGTTGGCGTGCTCGGCGCCGAAGAGGGCCTTCGCGCGGTCGATGGCGAGCTGCTCGACGACGTCGACGTGCTCGCAGCCGCCGTAGTAGCGGCGGCCCGGGTAGCCCTCGGCGTACTTGTTGGTCAGCACCGAGCCCTGCGCCTCGAGCACGCCCACCGGGGCGAAGTTCTCGGAGGCGATCATCTCCAGGGTGGACTGCTGGCGGGTCAGCTCGTCGGCGACGGCCGCGGCGACCTCGGGGTCGACTTCGGACAGGGGCGCGTCGAAGGTCGTCATCAGTTCTCCTGGGTGTGCGCGGCGTACGCGGCGGCGTCGAGCAGGTCCGGCACGTCCGCGGTGAGACGCACCTTCAGGAGCCATCCTTCGGTGTACGGGTCGGAGTTGATGACCTCGGGGGTGTCCGATGTGGTGCCGTTCACCTCGACGACTTCACCGGACACCGGCGCGTACAGCTCGCTGACGGACTTGGTCGACTCGACCTCGCCGAACACCTCGCCCGCGGTGATCGTGGCGCCCGCGTCGGGCAGCTGGACGAACACGATGTCACCGAGCGATTCCGCGGCGAAGGCCGTGATCCCGACGGTGGCCACACCATCGGAGACGCTCAGCCACTCGTGTTCCTTGGCGTACTGCAGGTTCTCGGGGATGCTCACAGGAAAGAGTCCTTACGCGCGGGAGTAGAAGGGCAGGGCGACGACCTCGACGGGCTCGATCCTGCCCCGGATGTCGACGGACAGCTCGGTGCCGGGCTCGGCGTACGCCCGATCGACGTACGCCATGGCGATCGGGTAACCGAGGGTGGGCGAGAGCGCGCCGCTGGTGACCTCGCCGATTTCGGTGCCGTCGGCCAGCACCGCGTAGCCGTGCCGGGGAGCACGACGACCGGCTCCGCGCAGGCCGACCCGCACTCGCGGGACGTCGGCCTCGGACCGCTCCTCCAGGGCCGCGCGGCCGACGAAGTCGCCCGGCTTCTCGAACTTGACGACCCGCCCGAGCCCCGCCTCGAACGGGCTCTGCTCGACGGTCAGTTCGTTGCCGTACAACGGCATCCCGGCTTCGAGACGCAGCGTGTCGCGGCAGGCGAGGCCCGCCGGGACCAAGCCGTGCGGCTCGCCGGCGTCCATCAGCAGGCGCCACAACGCCGGCGCTTCGTCGGCGTCGACGAACAGCTCGAAGCCGTCCTCGCCGGTGTACCCGGTGCGGGCGAGCAGGACGTCGTGCCCCTTCACCGACGCCGGGACGCTGGCGTAGTACTTCAGCGCGTCCAGGTCGGCGTCGGTCACGGCAGCGAGGATCGCCGCGGCGTTCGGGCCCTGGACGGCGATCAGCGCGGTGGTCTCGGACCGGTCGTCCACGACCGCGTCGAAGCCCGCGACCCGCTCGGCGAGGGCGTCCGCGACGACCTGCGCGTTGCCCGCGTTCGCGACGACCAGGTAGTGCTCGTCGGCCAGGCGGTAGACCACCAGGTCGTCCAGCACGCCCCCCGACTCGTTGCAGATCATCGTGTACCGCGCCCGGCCCGGCTTGACCCCGGTGAGGTTGCCGACCAGCGCGAAGTCCAGGACGTCCGCCGCCTGCTTGCCCGTGACGTGGATCTCGGCCATGTGCGACAGGTCGAACAGCCCGGCCGCCTCGCGGACGGCCTTGTGCTCGGCCAGCTCGCTGGCGTAGCGGACCGGCATCGACCAGCCGGCGAAGTCGGTGAACAGCGCACCGAGTCCCTTGTGGACTCCGTGCAGGGAGGTCTCTTTCGACACTGAAGCTCAGCCTTCGTAAGCGTTGAGGGGCGGGCAGGAGCACACGAGGTTACGGTCGCCGCGGGCGCCGTCGATGCGACGCACCGGGGGCCAGTACTTGGTCTTCCGGGAAACACCCGCCGGGTACACGGCCAGCTCGCGGTCGTAGCGCTTGTCCCACTCCCCGACCAGCGTCTCCGCGGTGTGCGGGGCGCCGCGCAGCGGCGACTCCTCCGCCGTCCAGCGCCCGTTGGTCACCTCGTCGATCTCGGCGCGGATGGCGATCATCGCGGCGATGAAGCGGTCGATCTCGCCCAGGTCCTCGGACTCGGTCGGCTCGACCATCAGGGTGCCCGCGACCGGGAACGACATCGTCGGCGCGTGGAAGCCGTAGTCGATGAGCCGCTTGGCGACGTCGTCGACCGTCACGCCGGTCTCCTTGGTGATCTGCCGCAGGTCGAGGATGCACTCGTGGGCGACCAGGCCGTCCTGGCCCGTGTAGAGCACCGGGTAGTGCGGCGCCAGCCGTGAGGCGACGTAGTTCGCGGCCAGCACGGCGACCTTGGTGGCCGCGGTCAGGCCGGGCGCGCCCATCATCCGGACGTACGCCCAGGAGATGGGCAGGATCGACGCCGAGCCGTAGGGCGCGCCGCTGATCGGGCCGACGCCGGTCTCCGGGCCGGCGGCGTCGAGCAGCGGGTGGTTCGGCAGGTACGGCGCGAGGTGCGCGCGCACCGCGACCGGGCCGACGCCGGGGCCGCCGCCGCCGTGCGGGATGCAGAACGTCTTGTGCAGGTTCAGGTGCGAGACGTCGCCGCCGAACTCGCCCGGCTTGGCCAGGCCGAGCAGGGCGTTGAGGTTCGCGCCGTCGACGTACACCTGGCCGCCGCCGTCGTGGACGATCTTGGCCAGCTCGTCGATGTCGTGCTCGTACACACCGTGCGTGGACGGGTACGTCACCATGATCGCGGCCAGGGTGTCGCGGTGGGCGTCCACTTTGGACCGCAGGTCGTCGAGGTCGACGTTGCCCTCGTCGGTGCACTTGACCACGACCACGCGCATCCCGGCGAGCACCGCGGACGCGGCGTTGGTGCCGTGCGCGGACGACGGGATCAGGCAGACGTCGCGAGCTTCGTCACCGTTGGCGCGGTGGTAGGCGCGGATCGCGAGCAGCCCGGCCAGTTCGCCCTGGCTGCCTGCATTCGGCTGCAGTGACACCTTGTCGTAGCCGGTGACCTCGGCCAGCCACTCCGCGAGCTGGGCGACGAGGACATGGTAGCCCTCGGCGTCCTCGGCCGGCGCGAACGGGTGGATGCCGGCGAACTCGCGCCAGCTGATCGGCTCCATCTCCGTGGTGGCGTTGAGCTTCATCGTGCAGGAGCCGAGCGGGATCATGCCGCGGTCGAGCGCGTAGTCCTGGTCGGCCAGGCGGCGCAGGTAGCGCAGCATCGCCGTCTCGGAGCGGTGGGTGCCGAAGACCTCGTGGCCCATGAAGCCGCTCTCGCGGGCCAGGCCGTTCGGCAGCGCGACGCCGTCCTGCAGGTCACTTTCGACGCCGAACGCGCGCAGGACCTTCGCGGTGATCGCCGGGGTGCTGACCTCGTCGAAGGCGACGCGCACGTGGTCGGCGTCGACGTGGCCGAGGTTGATCCCGGCTTCGCGGGCGGCCGCGTGGACCTCGGCGGCCTGGCCGGGCACGTGCGCGACGACGGTGTCGAAGAAGGACTCGTGGACGACCTCGACGCCGGTCGTGCGCAGCGCGTCGGCGAAGCCCGCGGCCAGGCCGTGGACGCGCTGGGCGATCTTCTTCAGGCCGTCGGGACCGTGGTAGACCGCGTACATCGCGGCGAGCACGGCCGGGAGGACCTGCGCCGTGCAGATGTTGGACGTCGCCTTCTCGCGGCGGATGTGCTGCTCACGCGTCTGCAGCGCGAGGCGGTAGGCGGAGTTGCCGTCGGCGTCGACCGAGACGCCGACGAGACGCCCGGGCAGCGAGCGCTCGAGCCCGGCGCGGACCGCCATGTACCCGGCGTGCGGGCCGCCGTAGCCGAGCGGGACGCCGAAGCGCTGCGTCGAGCCCGCGGCGACGTCGGCGCCGAACTCGCCGGGCGAGGTGACCAGCGTCAGCGCGAGGAGGTCGGCGGCGACGGTGTACAGCGCGCCCGCGGCCTTCGCCGACTCCGAAATCGCCTGGTAGAAGCCGCGGCCGCGCAGCACACCGGACGCGCCGGGGTACTGGACGACGACGCCGAAGAACTCGTCCGGCAGGCCGGTCAGCAGGTCGCGGACCTCGACCTCGATGCCGAGGGCCTCGACACGGGTGCGCACGACGGCGATGGTCTGCGGCAGGCACTCGGCGTCGAGCACGACCTTGTTGGACTTGGCCTTGGACGCGCGGCGCATCAGCGTGACGGCTTCGGCGACGGCGGTCGACTCATCCAGCAGGGAGGCGTTCGCGGTGGCCAGGCCGGTCAGGTCGGCGACCATGGTCTGGAAGTTGAGGAGCGCTTCGAGCCGTCCCTGCGAGATCTCCGGCTGGTAGGGCGTGTACGCCGTGTACCAGGCGGGGTTCTCGAGGACGTTGCGCCGGATGACACCGGGCGTCACGGTGTCGGAGTAGCCGAGGCCGATCATCTGCGTCATCGGCCGGTTGCGCGCGGCGAGGGCACGCAGCTCCGCGGTGGCGTCCTCTTCGGACGCGGCCGGCGGGAGCCGCAGGTCACGGGTGGTGCGGATGGCGGTCGGGACGGCGGCGCCGACGAGGGCGTCCAGGCTGCCGTAACCGCACTCGGCGAGCATCTTCGCGCGCTCGGCCTCGGACGGGCCGATGTGGCGGGCGTCGAACTGCGTAGAGGTGATCGGGAGCTCCTCGGGCCGGGCACACAACGGTGCGCTGGGAACTCCCCCTCTGTCATGGCACCTGAGAGTTTCACCGTGTGCGACACGGCTTTCACCTTGGGTGAGACGCGGGTGCGCCTGCTTTCCAGAGTGGCCTCGCCTGAAGCGGTAGCGGGTACCTGAGAGATTCCGGGGAGTTTGCTCCTTCGGTGCCCCACCACGTTCGTGAGGGCTCTCCCGCCTCGGCTCGACGGCCCGATCTGCAGTTGTGGCGGTAACGGTACCCGCCGTCTCCGAGGCCCGTCTACTTCACCCGGGCAACGCCACAGTGGTTCTCGACCCGGCCTCGACAAGCGCCCCAATGTGGCGTTGGTTGCGTCCAACGCACCGAACGCCGCATTGGGTGCGTTGGACGCACCGAACGCCACATTGGGGCGCTTGGGTCAGGGCTCACCGGCGAGCCGGCGCACCACCTTCCCGGCCAGGACCGGGGGACGGCGGACCCGGCCCGAGGGCAGGACCAGGCGTTTCAGCGGGCCGCCGAGCGGGACCGGCGGGTGCCCGGCGCCCAGCAGGACCTGCTCGACGATCTGCTCGGCGTGCCACGCCACCGAGTCGTTGAGCCGGTCCAGCGAGGGACGGTCGCCGTCGAAGACGTCCTCGTCGGCCAGCGTCACCTCGAAGTAGGAACAGCCCGGCGGCACCGAGACCGCCTCCTCGATCGCGCGGGCGCCCGCCAGCGGGTCCGCGAACCCGGCTTCGAGCAGCGCCTCGCGGTAGATGCGCGCCGCGCGGGCGCGCATGCGGGGCCCGTAGCGGACGACGACCGGGAGCCGTCCGGTCAGGTCCGGCACGGCCAGGCCGTGCAGCAGCATGATCGGCGGCACCGAGTGCACCAGCCGCGGGGCCGGCTCGGCCAGCTCGCGCGCGGTGATCCGGACCCGGTCGGCCATCGCGTCGGGGAGGCCGAAGTAGCGGAAGTCGACGTTGCCGAAGCCGAGACCGTCGGCGACCAGCGACGCCAGCAGCTCGCCGTAACCCCAGATCGGCGACAGCACCACCACCGGCGGCGCCGTCACGACCGGCGACGGCGCGGGCGGGCGCGTCGCCTCCTGCTCGGGTACCTGGATGACCAGCCGGGGCGGCTCGTGCCAGTCGTGCACCTCGGCGACCCGCCAGTACAGCCCCAGCGGCCGCCACAGTTCGCCGAGGATCTCGTGCTCGACGATCCGGCGCGCTTCGGCGTCGGTGTGCGGGAAGCCGCGCGGCGGCACGACCCCGACGTAGTGGTGGTAGGTGACGCGGACCTCGTCGCCGCGGGTGGCCGAGCGGATCCGCATCTCCCAGTCGATCGGCGACGCCGCGATGGCGTTGGCCACCTGCGTGCCGGGCGAGGAGTAGACCAGCGCCGTCGCCTGCCGCAGGAACTGCCCGGCCTGGTCGATGCCCTCCCGCAGCGCCTTCGCCGCCTGGGCGGCGTGCACCGGCGACGCCAGCGCGTCGGGCAGTACCCCGGCGACGCGCAGCAGCTCGGCTTCGCCGAGCCCGGTCACCTCGGCGAGCTGCGCCCAGTGGTCGAAGACGGTCACCTTCGGCGCGTGCCGGTGCTCGATCCAGCTGCGCAGCGTCGACGTCGGGACGCCGATGCGGCGCGCGGCCTCGTCCAGGGACAGCCCCCGGGCCCGGATGCCGGCCCGGACCGCTTCCGCCCACTCGTCGGCGCGCCAGTGCGTCACCTCACAAAGCTAACGAAACCCGCTAGCTTTGCGCAGGGACGAAACGCCCACGGCGCTCCGACGCTGGTCACCATGACGACCACCATCATCGCCCTGACCCTGATCGTCGGCGTGCTGACCTTCGCCGCCGGCGCGTTCCTCGCCTCCGAAGTCGCCACCCGGGTGCTCCGCCGCCGCGAAAAGCTCCTCTCGGAAGAACGCAAGCGGCTCAACGCCGCCTGGAAGTTCCTGAAGGACGTCTACGGCGTCAAGACGCGCCGTTAGATGGGGGTGACGTACGCGCCGGAGATGCCGCCGTCGACGAGGAACTGCGACGCCGTGATGAAGCTGGCGTCGTCGCTGGCCAGGAAGGCCACCGCGGCCGCGATCTCCTCCGGCTCGGCGAACCGGCCCACCGGCACGTGCACCAGCCGCCGCGCGGCGCGTTCCGGGTCCTTGGCGAACAGCTCCTTGAGCAGCGGGGTGTTCACCGGCCCCGGGCACAGCGCGTTGACGCGGATGTTCTCCCGCGCGAACTGCACGCCAAGCTCGCGGCTCATCGCGAGCACGCCGCCCTTGGACGCGGTGTAGGAGATCTGGGAGGTGGCCGCGCCCATCACCGCGACGAACGACGCCGTGTTGATGATCGAGCCCTTGCCCTGGCGCTGCATGTGCGGCAGGACCGCCTTGCAGCAGTGGTACACCGACGTCAGGTTGACGCGCTGCACGCGGTCCCACGCCTCGATGCCGGTGGTCAGGATGGAGTCGTCTTCGGGCGGGGAGATGCCGGCGTTGTTGAACGCGACGTCGACCGAGCCGAACTGCTCGACCGTGGTGTGGAACAGGTTCTCGACCTGCTCGGCGTCGGTGACGTCGGTCTGGACGAACGCGCCGCCGATCTCGTCGGCGACCGCCTTGCCCACGACCGGCGACAGGTCGGCGATGACGACCTTCGCGCCTTCGCTCGCCAGGCGGCGGGCCGACGCGAGCCCGATGCCGCTCGCGCCGCCGGTGATGACCGCGACGCGGCCTTCGAAACGCTGGACCATTACTCCTCCGTGCTCAGAAAGACGTTCTTGGTTTCGGTGAACGCCGCCGCGGCGTCGGGGCCCAGCTCGCGGCCGAGGCCGGACTGCTTGAAGCCGCCGAACGGCGTCCAGTAGCGCACCGAAGAGTGCGAGTTCACCGAGAGGTTGCCGGCTTCGACGCCCCGCGCGACCCGGAACGCGCGGCCGGCGTCGCGGGTCCAGATCGACCCGGACAGGCCGTACTCGGTCGCGTTGGCCATCCGGATCGCGTCGGCCTCCTCCGCGAACGGCACGACGGCGACGACCGGGCCGAAGACCTCCTCCGCCGCGGCCGGGTGCCGCAGGTCGGGCGGGGTGAGGACGGTCGGCGGGAACCAGTAGCCGGGTCCGGCGGGCGCGCTGCCGCGGAAGGCGACGGGTGCGTCGTCCGGCACGTAGCTCGCGACCTTCTCGCGGTGCGCGGCCGAGATCAGCGGGCCCATCTCGGTCTTCTCGTCGGCGGGGTCGCCGACGACCACGCCGTGCACCGCGGGTTCGAGCAGCTCCATGAACCGCTCGTACGCGCTCGCCTGCACCAGGATCAGCGACCGCGCGCAGCAGTCCTGGCCGGCGTTGTCGAAGACGCCGTAGGGCGCGGTGGCCGCGGCCTTCTCCAGGTCGGAGTCGGCGAAGACGATGTTCGCGTTCTTGCCGCCCAGCTCCAGCGTCACGCGCTTCACTCGGGCCGCGCAGCCGGCCATGATCTGCTTGCCGACTTCGGTCGAGCCGGTGAAGACGACCTTCCGGACGGCCGGGTGGTCCACGAACCGCTGCCCCACCACGGATCCCTTGCCGGGCAGCACCTGGAAGACGTCCTCCGGGATGCCCGCCTCACGGGCCAGCTCGGCGAGCCGGACGGCGGTCAGCGGCGTCAGCTCGGCGGGCTTGAGGACCACGGTGTTCCCGGCGGCGAGTGCGGGCGCGAAACCCCAGCCCGCGATCGGCATCGGGAAGTTCCACGGCACGATCACGCCGACCACGCCCAGGGGCTCCTGGAAGGTGACGTTGATCCCGCCCGGCACCGGGATCTGCTTGCCGATCAGGCGTTCCGGCGCGGCGGAGTAGTAGTTGAGCACGTCGCGGACGTTGCCCGCTTCCCAGCGCGCGTTGCCGATGGTGTGCCCGGAGTTCTCGACCTCGAGCCGCGCGAGGTTCTCGATGTCGGCCTCGACGGCGTCGGCGAAGCGGCGCAGCAGGCGCGCGCGGTCGCCGGGGGTGACGTCGCGCCACGCCGGGAACGCCGCGTGCGCGCGGGCGATCGCCGCGTCGGTCTCTTCGGCGCTCGTCAGCGGGACCGTCCGCACCACCTCCTCGGTGGCGGGGTTCCGGACGTCGAAACTGGTGGTCATTCCCTCTCCTTGCTCGCTTCGACGAGAGCCTGGAACAGCCGGACGTCGGCACTGTCCTGCTCGGGGTGCCACTGGACGCCGAGGGTGAATTCGCCGGGGATCTCGGCGGCCTCGATCGTGCCGTCGGCCGCCCACCCGACGGCCTCCAGGCCGCCGCCGAGCCGGTCGACGGCCTGGTGGTGGTAGCAGTGCCCCTTGGTTTCGGGTCCCAGGATCGCCGCCGCGCGGCTGCCGTCCTTCAAGGAGATCGTGGTGGCGCCGAAGACCGCCGGGGCGGGCTGGTGCTCGGTCGTGCCCGCGGTCTCGGGCAGGTGCTGGGCGATCGTCCCGCCGAGGGCGACGCTCATCACCTGCAGGCCGCGGCACACGCCCAGGACCGGCTTGCCCGCCTTGCGCGCGGCCTCGAAAAGGCCGAGCTCGAAGGCGTCCCGCTCGGGCCGGACGTAGGTGGCCGGGTGCGGCTCGTGGCCGTAGCGCCCGGGTTCGACGTCCGCACCGCCGGTGAGCACCAGCGCGTCCACAGTGGACGCCAGACGTTCGTACCCGGCGGACACCGGCGGGAGCAGCACCGGGATGCCACCGGCCGCGACGACGCAGTCGACGTAGACCCGGTGCAGCAGCACGGCTTCGGTCTCCCAGACGCCGAACTTCGCCGGTTCCAGGTAGCTGGTGAGGCCGATGACGGGCTCAGAGTCGCTCGAAGCCACGGATCAGCTCCCAGTCGGTGACGGCGGCGTTGTACGCGTCCACCTCGATCTTCGCCGCGTTCAGGTAGTGCTCGACGACGTCCTCGCCGAACGCCGCGCGTGCCAGGTCGCTGCCGGCCAGGGCCGCGGCGGCCTCGGGCAGGGTGGTCGGCACTGTCCCGCGGTCGGAGTTGTAGGCGTTGCCGGTGAACGGCTCTTCCAGCTCCAGCTCGTTCTCGATGCCGTGCAGCCCGGCGGCGATGAGCGCGGCGACCGCGAGGTACGGGTTGACGTCGCCACCCGGCACGCGGTTTTCGACGCGCAGCGACTCGCCGTGGCCGACGACGCGCAGCGCGCAGGTGCGGTTGTCGGTGCCCCAGGCGATCGCCGTCGGCGCGAAGCTGCCGGGCACGAACCGCTTGTAGGAGTTGACGTTCGGGGCGAGGAAGTACGTCAGCTCGTGCAGCCCGGCGAGCTGGCCGGCGAGGAAGTGCTCCATCAGCTTCGAGAAACCGTGCTCGCCGTCGCCGGGCAGCACAGCCCGCCCCTCGGTCGAACGGAGGCTGATGTGGATGTGGCAGGAGTTGCCCTCGCGCTCGTTGTACTTCGCCATGAAGGTGAGGCTCTTGCCCGCCTGCGCGGCGATCTCCTTGGCGCCGTTCTTGTAGACGCTGTGGTTGTCGCACGTGCTCAGGGCATCGGTGTAGCGGAAGGCGATCTCCTGCTGGCCGGGGTTGCACTCGCCCTTGGCGGACTCCGGGTAGAGCCCGGCACCCGCCATCTCGTTGCGGATGCGGCGCAGCAGCGGCTCGAGCCGCGCGGTGCCGAGCATCGAGTAGTCGACGTTGTACTGGTTGGCGGGCTTGAGGCCGTGGTAGCGCTTGTCCCAGGCGGCCTCGAAGGTGTCGTCGAAGACGATGAACTCGAGCTCGGTGCCGACGAAGGCGGCGAGCCCGCGCTCGGCGAGGCGGTCGAGCTGGTGGCGCAGGATCTGGCGCGGCGACACCGAGACCGGGCCGCCCTGCACGCGCTCGACGTCGGCCAGGACCAGGGCGGTGCCGTCGTGCCAGGGGATCTCCCGCAGCGTCTCGAGGTCGGGACGCAGCACGAAGTCGCCGTAGCCGCTGTCCCACGAAGAGAGCGCGTAGCCGTCGACGGTGTTCATGTCGACGTCGACGGCCAGGAGGTAGTTGCAGGCTTCGGTGGCGTGGCCGACGACCTCGTCCAGGAAGTATTCGGCGGAGCAGCGCTTGCCCTGGAGCCTGCCCTGCATGTCCGTCAGCGCGACGAGCACGGTGTCGATCGTGCCCGCGTCCACGCGCGCCCGGAGTTCGTCGAGCGTGAGCATGCCTCGCCTGCGTGCCATCCGTCGCCCCAAAGGTTTGGTATGAATCCTTTGCCGGTCCTTCCTACCCGGTGAGCCTCGCCGGGTCAACCGGAACAAAGGTATCTTTTTGAACCTTTGACCGGGCGGCCGGATTGTCTGGGTTGCCCGGCTGAGAAGAGTCTGTGAATTCCCCCGGACGGGAGGAATCCGGGGCCTTCGGACGTTGAACGGGACAAGAGAGGTGAGATCGATGACCACAGCATTCACGCAGAGCACGTTCGGCGAGCAGCAGCAGCAGGCCCGGCCCCAGCTGCCGACCCTGCCCACCGGCTGGCCGATCGGTTCGTACGAGTCCTACGAGCAGGCACAGCGGGCGGTCGACCACCTCGCGGGCACCGACTTCCCCGTCACCGACGTCACGATCGTGGGCGTGGAGCCGCTGCTCGTCGAGCGGGTCGCGGGCAAGATGTCCTGGGGCAAGGTCCTGGGCAGCGCGGCGACGTCCGGTGCCATGTTCGGTCTGTTCCTCGGCCTGGTGCTCAGCCTGCTGAACCCGGGCGCCGGACTGGTCCCGATCGCGATCGGCCTCGTGGCCGGTCTCGGGTTCAACCTGCTCTTCGGCGCGCTGGGCTACGCGGTGAACCGCAACAAGCGCGGCTTCATCTCGCAGAGCCAGCTGGTCGCCCGCCGCTACGACGTCCTGTCCCAGCCCCGCAACGCCGAGAAGGGCCGCGCGCTGCTGGCGGACCTGGCGGCGCGCAGCGCTTTCGGCCACTGACGCTCGTCGACCGGAAGGCCGCCTCCCCCGGGAGGCGGCCTTCGCCGTGCCTGGGGACAACTCCGCCGGCTACCCCGGAAACCGTCGGTGGCCGCCGGTAGCGTGGAAAACGGGGGCTGCTCAGGTGCCCGACGACACCGTCGGCACGTCCGGGACCCCCGCCGTCTCCGGAGCTTCCACCGGACGGCCCGCGCGGAGCAACTTCCCCCACCGCCCGCGGTCGTACCGCGCCGGCGGCGTCTGGGCCAGGAACTCCCGCAGGATCTCCAGGAACCGCTCCGGATCCGCCCGGTGCGGGAAGTGGCCTGCGCCCTCGAAGAGGACCAGCCTGCTGCCCGGCATCGCCCGGTGCGCGCGCAGCGCGTGGCCGCTCGGCACCACCCGGTCCTCCGTGCCCCACACCAGCAGCGTCGGGATGCCCTCGGTCAGGTAGCACCGATCCAGCATGTTGACCACCTGCCCGCGCCAGTCGACGACCGAGCGCAGCGTCCGCAGGAACGCCGAGCGCGTGTCCGGCTCGACCAGCCGCGCGTACCGGGTCAGCACGTAGTCGAGGTCCGCGTCGTCGAAGAGCCGCAGCAGCCCGGCGACCCCGCGCAGCGCCGCCACCGCGGGCGGCGTCCCCAGCAGTGGCAGCACCAGCCCCGCCCCGGGCGCCGCGGCCAGGCGCAGCAGCGGGTGGACGCCCGCCCCGACCCCGCCCGAGCCGACCAGCACGAGGCGTTCGCACCGTTCCGGGAACTGGTAGGCGAACTGCATCGCGACACCGCCGCCGAGCGAGTGCCCGACCACCGTCACCCGGTCGATGTCGAGGGTGGTCAGCAGGTCACGCATGCCGCACGCGTAGGCCGCGACCGAGTAGTCCGCGCGCGGCTTGGCCGAAGAGCCGTGGCCGAGCAGGTCGGGCGCGATCACCGTGAAGTCGGCCGACAGCGACGCCAGCAGGTCCAGCCAGGTCGACGAGTCGTCGCCGATGCCGTGCAGGAAGAGCAGGGCCGGCCCGCGCCCGGCCATCCGGTAGGCGCGCTCGTACCCGTGGACGACCCGGGTGCGCGGGGCGAAACTGTCCGTGGGTGACGTCATCCGCCCAGCTCAGCACGCTCACGTTCGCCCGGCGTTTCGGGCGCGTTCGGAACGGGTGAACGCGCCCGCCCCCCTACCTGGTCGGCGTCGGTGAAGTCGACGTGGCCGGCGGCGTGGTGGTCGTGGGCGGCACCGTCACCTTCGGGATCGCGGCGCTGAACGGCACACCCCCGTCCTCGCGGCAGGCGGCGCGGTAGCCGTTGTAGCCGTTGTAGTTGCCCTGGTCGTCGGTGACGCCCTGCTCGATCTTCGGCCGGGGGAACCGGTTGTCCTCCCCGATCTTCTGCCTGCTGCCGCTCGAGCGCTCACAGCCGTAGCGGGTCAGCGTGATCGGCCTGCCGTCTTCGTCGTAGAGGTAGACCTCGGTCAGCGGCTTGCCTTCGCCGTCGAAGGCGTAGACGTTTTCGATCGAGCGGCCGCCGTAGGTCAGCTGGTCGTTGCCGTAGTGGTCTTCCGCCGTGCTGTACGGCGGCGCGCCGTAGTAGGTCCGGTCGCGGGGAAGAAGGGAGGCCACGTTGCCGATCCCGCCGAGCACACTCCCGACGACGAACGCCGAAACCGGCACGGCCAGCCACAGCAGCCGCCGGTCGCGGCGCACCCGCGGACCGGCCCACACGATCGCGGCCCCCACCAGGAGCAGGAACGGCACCAGCAGCACCGCGCTCCGCTGCCGCACCATGAGCAGCAGCCCGAACGCGATCAGCGCCAAGGCGCACAGCACCCACCACGCCGGCTTCAGCGAAGCGAGGTAGCGCAGCAGCTTGCCGGCCTCCTCCTGCTCGCGTCCCTTGGCCAGCACCCTCCGCAGCCACGCCACTTCCGGCAGCGCCAGCACCGGCTCGACGCCGCCGCGCAGCATCAGCACGAGGCTGACGGCGAACACCGGAGCCACCAGCAACAGGGCCGCGAGCGCGCTGGGCCGGCCGGCGACCGCGACACCGAACGCGAGCAGCGCGAGAGCCAGCGCGCTGAGCACCAGGCCCCACAACGCGATCCGCGGTTTCGCCAGGCCGGGCGCGGCCGCCGCGATCACCTGCACCGACCCCTCCCCCGCCGGCGGGTACCCGCCGGAAGCGCGCAGCTCGGCGGCGTAGCTTTCGGGCGTGCCGAGCCGTTCGATCAAGGCCTCGACGCGGGCGCCCTCCCCCAGCTCGGCCTCCAGTTCCACCAGGTGCGGGCGGACGTCCTCGAGGATTTCCTCGATCTCGCTCGCGGGCAGGTCGGCGAGCGCGGTGCGGACCCGCGCCAGATAGACCCGCACGGCGGTCGGCTTGTCGCTCATGCTGCGTCTCCCAAAAGCACGTTCATCGTCGAAGCGAAGCTCTGCCAGGTCTTGCCGGACTCCGCCAGGCGCGCGCGGCCCGGCTCGTTCAGGCTGTAGTACTTGCGGTGGGGCCCCTCTTCGCTGGGCACCACGTACGAGGTGAGCAGGCCGGCCTTGTACAGCCTGCGCAACGTCCCGTACACCGACGCGTCCCCCACCTCGTTCAGGCCGGCGCTCCTGAGCCTTCGCAGGACGTCGTACCCGTAGCCGTCCTCCTCCCGGAGCACCGCGAGAACGGCGAGATCGAGCACGCCCTTGAGCAGCTGACTGATCTCCACTGCACCCTCCAGTCTTACGCATGGGAAGGTACCACGCATTGCACAGTAGTGCGCACGGCGGAGGGCCGTGTGCCAGACTTCCCGTCGAGAGCTGGGGTGAGCGATGGATCTGGTGAAGACGGACTTCCAGGTGCTCGACGAGCGCTTCGCGCGCGTCAACGGCGACGAGTGGATGCAGCGCCTGCACACCGGCTGCCGCTGGACCGAGGGACCGGCGTACTTCGCGGCCGGCCGGTACCTGGTGTTCAGCGACATCCCGAACGACCGCACGCTGCGCTGGGACGAGACGACCGGCCGGGTCGGGGTGTTCCGGCAGCCGTCGAACTACGCGAACGGCCACACCGTCGACCGCCGGGGACGGCTGGTCAGCTGCGAGCAGGGCCTCCGCCGGGTGACGCGCACCGAGCACGACGGCTCGATCACCGTGCTGGCCGACGCCTACGAGGGAAAGCGGCTGAACAGCCCGAACGACGTCGTCGAGCACTCGGACGGGTCGATCTGGTTCACCGACCCGAGTTACGGCATCGACAGCGACTACGAGGGGTACCGCGCGGAGAGCGAGATCGGCGGGTGCCACGTGTACCGCGTCGACCCGTCGGGTGACGTGCGGATCGTCGCCGACGACTTCTCGCGCCCGAACGGGCTGGCGTTTTCGGCCGACGAATCACTGCTGTACATCGCCGACACCCGGCAGGACCCGAGCCACCTCCGGGTGTTCGGCGTCCGCGAAAACGGCACGCTGACGGGCGGCGAGATCTTCGCGACGAGCGACAAGGGCGGGTTCGACGGAGTCCGCGTCGACAGCGAAGGCCAGGTCTGGGCCGCGGCTCACGACGGCCTGCACTGCTTCGCCCCCGACGGGACCCGGATCGGCAAGCTCCTCATCCCGGAGATCTGCTCGAACTTCACGTTCGGCGGCGCGCGGAGGAACGAGCTGTTCATCACGGCTTCGAGTTCGCTGTACACGCTGAGGGTGACGGTCAACGGCGCCCGTTACCCGCGCTGACCGGCGCCGAGGCAGCGGCGCGCACCCGCTCGACCACCGTCTCGCGCCGCCAGGCCCGGCTGACTCGGACCAGCCACGCCGCTTCCGTCTCGACGTCTGCGTCCGGCCAGGGGTCCGGTGGCGTCTCCCCCGGCTCGAACCGCCGTCCCGCCCGGCCCGCTTCGATCGCGGCCGCCAGGGTCACGGCTTCCACCGTGGCCGCCACGTCGGCTTCGCGGACACCCGCGCGGCGTGCCGCGTCCGCCGCGCGGGCCGGGAGGCCGGGGTCGAAGTGGGCGCGCAGCGCGAGGTGGCCGTCGCGGATTTCGATGACCCGGCGGTACAGCGCGAACTCCGCGCCGCCCGCCAGCTCGCGGCCCGGGTCGAGCGCGATGCCCGGCACCGCCGCGCGCAACGCCGTCCACAGTGGCTCGATGCGGCGGTAGGCGCGGTACGCGCGGACCCGGCCGAGCACCGACGACACCGCCGGCGACCACGCGCTGAGCGTCGCCCCGGTGGCGACGAAGCCGATCGTCGCGGCGGCGAGCACCGAAGACGGCAGGTCCTCACGGGCCCCGATGCGTGCCGTCGCCGCGAGCTGCCGGACGTCGTCGACGTCCCAGAATGTCCACACGAAAGCCGTGCCGACCCCGGCGAACAGCAGCCACAGCCCGGCGCGCAGCGGCCCGGGATCCGCGTGCCACGCGCTGCGCACGAACACCGTGCCCAGCAGGCCGAAGCTGACCAGGCTGTAGAGCAGGAACAGGACCTTGTCGGCGACGGCGAACGGCAGCGCGCCGCCGGAAAACACGGTCTGGTCGCCGACGCGTCGCGGCTCGGACAGCGCGAAGCACACCGCGAGCAGCACCATCGTCGCCCCGGTGAACAAGGCGTACGGCGCCAGGCGCGCGCGTTCTCCCCGCCACATCGACTGCGTGAAAGCGACGGCGAAACCGATCGCCCCCACCCTCAGCTCGTCCCCGGCCAGGGTGGCGACCCATTCGAACACCGGGCCCGGGCCGATCAGGGCCTCCATCGCCGGCGTCAGCACGAGGATGCCGGTGGCGATGCAGATGCCGAACCCGGCGAGGAACCACATCGTGCGCGCGGGCTGGCTGTGGCGCGCCTCGATCAGCTTGTACGCGAACCCGGCGAAGCCCACCAGGCACAGGTAGTAGGCCAGGGTCTCGATCACGGCATACGGCGGCGCGACCGGCCGCCGAACACGGAGTCGAAGCGCCGCACGCCGTCCGGGACACCGGGTGCGGGTTCGCGCGGTTCTTCGGGCCGCACGACGCGTTGCGCGAGCAGGGTCGCGACCAGCTCGGCTTCGCGTTCCTCGACCTCGGTGTAGGTGGTGCGGCCGAGCACCCGCCGCACGAGCTCGGGCGAAAGGTGCGGCATCAGCTGCCGTCCGGCCGCGGCGTCGATGGCCACGCCGTCGGCGCCGGCGTCGGCGCCGGTGTGGCCGCAGAGCAGGTGCCCGACCTCGTGCAGCAGGATGTGCCGCCGGTGCAGCGCGGTCGTGTTCGCCGGGTAAAGGATGTAGTCGGCGCGTTCGGTGCTCATCAGCAACCCGCACGGCGCCCCCTCGGGAGCGCTGACGGGCATCAGTTCGATGGGCCTGCCGCGTCCGGCGGCCAATGCGGCGACGAACGCCTCGGCATCGAACGGTTCGGGCAGGCTGACGGCATCGGCGACCTGGCGCGCCCGCTCCCACAGCGTCCGGCTCGATCGCCGCCGCCACGATGGTCGCGCCACTTCAGAACTCCCTCACCACACGACAGCCTCCGGCGGGTTCAACGCGGCGGACGTCACGGGGATACGCGGCGGGGCCGGGAAAAGCGGCGCGGCCACCGGGTACTTCGCCGAACTGCCACCAGCAGTCCCGCACTGCCCACCACCTCAGTTCTCCTTCTTCGCCCCGCCGCGACCGGCCTCCCTCCGGGCGATCGCGTCGATCATGTCGCTGATCGTGTCGAGCCCGTCGGCCGACAGGGTCACCGCGCGCAAGGCGAGGTCCCGGACGCCGGCGTCGCGCAGCGCGCCCAGCAAGGCCAGCTCTTCGGCGATCTTCGTGCTCTGCTCGTCGTCGAAGAAGTATGCCGGAGGCACTCCGAAGAACTGCGCCAGTGCTTCGAGGTGACGTTTGGTCGGGTTGTCCCGGCGGCCGGTGCGCAGCTGCCACAGGTAGGTCGTCGAAAAGCTTTCGCCCGTGGCCTCACGGCAGGCCTTCGCGACCTCTTCGTTGCTGTACGGCTCCCGATCGGGCCTGCGGACCACGTGGAACAGCCGGTCGATCTTGTCGGCCAGCGTCGAATTTCCGGGCTCCTTGACCACGATGCACTCCCTCAGCTACCAGGCGTATTCATCCTAGCTGAAAGACGAACACCATTTATCAACGCGAGTTCGCCCTCGGCCGGGGCTGGCAGCGTGGACACGAGAACGACGAACGGTTCATGAACGGCTCCCGCCGGATCGCCGTGCCGCACCGGTGGCACGGCAGGCCCTCCTGGCCGTACGCGTCCAGGGACCGGTCGAAGTACCCCGACTGCCCGTTGACGTTGACGTACAACGCGTCGAACGACGTGCCGCCCGCGCCCAGCGCCGCGTTCATCACGTCCGACGCCGCCGCCAGCAGCTCGCGCCCCTTCGCCATGGTCAGCTTTTCGGTCGGCCGGGACCAGTGCAGGCGAGCGCGCCACAGCGCTTCGTCCGCGTAGATGTTGCCGATGCCCGAAACCAGCGTCTGGTCCAGCAGGGCCCGCTTGACCTCGGTGCGCCGGGAGCGCAGCGCGCGCACGGCCGCGTCGAGGTCGAACGCCGGATCCATCGGGTCACGCGCGATGTGCGCGATCGTGTCCGGCAGCAGCACGTCGTCGCCGATGTCGTGCAGGTCGTCGAGCGCCAGGCCGCCGAACGTCCGCTGGTCGACGAAGCGCAGCTCCGGCCCGTCGTCGTCGAAGCGCAGCCGCACCCGCAGGTGCTTCTCGTCCGGAGCGCCCTCCGGCTGGACGAGCATCTGCCCGCTCATGCCGAGGTGGGCCAGCAGCGCCTCCTTGTCGGACAGCTCGAGCCACAGGTACTTGCCGCGGCGCCGCGCCGCCTCGACGCGGGTGCCGGTGAGCCGCTGCGTGAAGTCCTCCGCGCCGAGCGCGTGCCGGCGGATGGCGCGCGGGTGCAGGACCTCCGCCTCGCGGATGGTCCGGCCCGCGACGTGGACCTGCAGGCCCAGGCGGACGACTTCGACCTCGGGGAGTTCGGGCATGCCGCCATTGTGCCCGCCGGGTACGACACTTTTCGAAAGGCGCTGCTACGGGGCGGTGGGTCCGACGTCGGCCTTCGTCAACGGGACGCGGGTCGTGCCCGACGCGAAGTACTCGTCCGCCCCGACGTCGAACGTGCCTGTCCGGGCCTGCAGGTCGAAGTCCTTCGCGGCGAACGAGTACGAACCCACGCCCGTGTCGATCGCCGGGCTGCCCGATGCCAGCCGGTAGAGCCCGGCAGCGTCCTTGACCAGCTTCGGATCGACGTTCCGCGACGGAATCCCCGCCGTGCCGCCGAAGGTGATGTTGCCTTCGTACTTCACCGTCGACCCGCTCGGCAGCGTCACGAGCGTGCCGGAAGTGCCCTTCACGATGTTGTCCGCGACCACGCAGTCCTTCGGCTTGAAGTCGCCGCCGTCGCCGTCGATGACACTGTTCGAACCCAGCACCGTGTTGTACGCGACCGTGACGCGGTCCGGGCGATCGTGCAGCTTGCTCGTCGGCCCGCTGTCGGCTTCGTCGCCGGAGCCGAACACGATCGCGCGGCCGCCGCTGTTGGCCACGTAGTTGTCGACGATCTTGTGGTCGTTGCCGTGGAAGCGGATGCCGGAGTTGAAGAGCACATTGCCGTCGACGACGCTGCGGTTGCCGTGGCGCAGCACGATGTAGCCCCGGCTGTCGCGGATCGTGTTGTAGCGCACCACGTTGTCCGACGACTTGACGGAGATCGCCTCGCTGTCGCCGTCGGCCTTCTCGAAGAGGTTGTACTCCAGCACGGCGTGCGCCGCGTACGACTGGTGGTTGCTCAGCCCGAGCCGGATCGACTCGCCGCCGTTCGAACCCGAGAACTGGTGGTTGTAGAAGTAGTTGTGGTGCACGTGGACACGCTGCGCCATGGCGTCGGACGGCCCGAGGATCTGCAGGAACACGCCCTGGCTGGTGCGGTTCTGGAAGACGTTGCGGTCGACCTCGGTGTCGTCGCCGTTCACCGTGACCCAGTTACCGTCGCTCGTGAGCTGGAAGTCGTTGCGGGACAAGCGGTTGTGCGACGCCCCGGCGGGGATGCTCAGCGACGCGGCACCGCGGAACTTGAAGCCCTGCAGCACCACGTTCGAGACGCCGCTCGCGAAGGAGAACGTCTTGGAGCCGGTGATGGTGGCCTTGCCGACGTGCTCGGCGGCGACCGTGATGGGCGCCGACGCGGTGCCGGACCGCTTGATCGTGAGCGTCGAGCCCGCGGAGTAGGAGCCGTCGGCCAGGGCGATCGTGTCACCCGGGTTCGCCTTGTCCAGCGCGGACTGCAGTGCCGGCAGCGAAGTCACGCGGACCTGCGCGGCCGACGCCGCCGGTCCGGGCACGACGACGAAGGCCGCCACGATCAGGGGAACGAAGAACAGACGCATCCGCCAGACCTCTCGGTGAGCATGGGGGCGGCGGATGTCCACACGCTACTGAGGGGTCAGGGAAAGCGTCAACGGGGTTCCCGCTGATCAGGACTCGGGTTCGGCCTTCTTCTGCGCGTCGAGTTCGGCGGACAGCGAACGCCAGGCCGTCTCGGCGGCCTTCTGCTCCGCTTCCTTCTTCGTCGACCCGGTGCCGTGGCCGAGCGGGCGGCCGGCGACGAGCACCGTGGCCGTGAACTCCTTGCGGTGGTCCGGCCCGGTGTCCTCGACCTTGTACTCGGGCACGCCGAGGCCGGCCGACGCGGTCAGCTCCTGCAGGCTCGTCTTCCAGTCGAGCCCGGCCCCGCGCAGCGGCGCTTCGGCGAGCAGGCCGTCGAAGAGGTGGTGCACGAGCTTGCGGGCGATCTCGATGCCGTGCTCGAGGTAGACGGCACCGATCACCGCTTCCAGGCCGTCGGCGAGGATGCTTGCCTTGTCCCGGCCGCCGGTGAGCTCTTCGCCCTTGCCCAGCAGCAGGTGTGCCCCGAGGCCGCCCTCGCCGAGCCCGCGGGCCACCCGCGCCAGTGCGTGCATGTTGACGACGCTGGCGCGGAGCTTCGCGAGCTGACCTTCGGGCAGGTCGGGATGCGTGGTGTACAGGTGATCGGTGACGACGACGCTGAGCACGGCGTCACCGAGGAACTCGAGCCGCTCGTTCGGCGGCAGGCCCCCGTTTTCATACGCGTACGAACGGTGGGTCAGCGAAAGCCGGAGCAGCTCGGGGTCGAGGGTGACCCCGAGCGCTTCGAGCAACGGCTCCGGATCGGCTGCGGGTCCCCCGGGCGTCTTGCCCCCCATGTCGGCTACCCGATCAGGCGGGCTCGACGACCTGGCGGCCGTTGTGCTGGCCGCACGACGGGCACGCGATGTGCTGGAGCTTCGGCTGCTTGCAGGCGCGGTTGGAGCAGGGCACCAGCTGCACCGGAGCCGCCTTCCACTGGCTGCGGCGGGAGCGCGTGTTGGATCGCGACATCTTCCGCTTCGGGACGGCCACGAGTAGATCTCCTTATGACGGTCTGCTCGCGGTGCGAGCGAACTTTCCTCCGGAACGAGCTGGACGCTCGTCAGGCTTGCTCAGCTGGGCCCTTGCGCAGGCTTTTCGCCCGCGTTCTCGTCGAAGCGCTCGACCAGTGCGGCCCACCGAGGGTCTATCTTCTCATGCCCGTGTCCGGGCTCGAGATCGGCCCACTTGACACCGCACTCGATGCAGAGCCCGGCGCAGTCCTCGGTGCACAGCGGGGCCAGCGGCAGGGCCAGCACGATGGCGTCCCGGACGATGGGTTCGAGGTCGATCCGGTCGTCGATCAGCCGGGGGATCTCGTCCTCGTCCGTGGTCTCCTCGGTGGCCGACCCCGGGTAGGCGAACAGCTCCTGGACCTCGACCTCGACCTCTTCGGTCAGCGGGTCGAGGCAGCGGGCGCAGGTGCCCTTCGCCAGGGCTTTCGCGGTGCCGCTGACGAGGACGCCTTCGACGACGGACTCGAGGAGCAGGTCGAGTTCCAGCTCCGAGCCGGCCTCGATGGTGATGACATCGGGGACGCCGAGCGGCGTCTCCACCGGCACGCTGCGCTGGACGGCGCGGCTGAGGCCGGCGTGACGGCCGAGCTCACGGGTATCGATCACCCAGGGGCTGCGGTCGTCGAGCTGGGGGGTCTTGTTCTCGGACATCCAGTCCAGAGTACGCACCGGTCGCCACCCGTTTTGACCTGGGAGGCACCGAGACCCGCGACGGGACAGCACCCGCCACTCCCCGGCAGGGTTCCGGCCAGGTCGCTGGGTCGCGCCGACCGGCCGCCTGAGCCGGACGTGACGCCCGCAGCACCGGATGTCGTGAACGACTCGTTCATGACCTCTGACGACAGGAAAGAGTCGTTCATGACGTTGCGGCCCCGTCCGTAGGCGGATGACGGACCCTGCCACTCCCAGGGGTCGCCCGGCGAAAAGCCGGAAAACCGCGGCCGCGGCCGCGGCCGGAGTGTCCACAACACGACCGACCTGTGGACAACTGCGCTCAAAGCGAGATTCGTGTCACACCTGGTAGTCGTACAGGGTCGGCCGCCCGCCGCTGCTCGGCAGGTTGGCCGGTGAGCGCAGGTGGTTGCGGCCCGAGTCGACCGTTCGCAGCGTCGTCGCCAGCAGCTCCGAGAACTCCGCCAGCTTGCCGTCCACGTAGGCGTCGCAGTCCGCGCGCTGGCGGTCGGCCTCCGCGTGGGCTTCGTCGACGATGCGGGCCGACTCGGCGTGGGCCGCCTGGACGACCTCCGTCTGCGCCACCATGCGGGCCTGCTCCGCGCGGCCTTCGTCGATCGCGCGGTCGTACGCGTCGCGGCCGGCCTGGATCATGCGCTCGGACTCGGCGCGGGAACGGTCGGTGAGGTTCTGGTACTCGGCCTGGCCCGCCGCGACCGTGCGGTCGGCCTGGTCGTGCGCGTCGGCGAGCATCTGCTCGGCGCGGGCGCGCGCGTCGGCCAAGATTCGCTCGGCTTCGTCGGTGGCTTCGGCGATCGCGCGCTCGGCCTCGGAGTTCGCGCCGGCGACCGTCTCGCTCGCCTCCTTGCGGGCGGCGTGGATGAGGTCGTCGCGCTTGTCGAGGACGTCCTGGGCGTCGTCGACCTCGGCCGGCAGCGCGTCGCGCACGTCGTCGAGGAGCTCGAGCACGTCGCCCCGGGGCACCACGCAGCTGGACGTCATGGGGACGCCGCGCGCCTCCTCGACGATGGTGACGAGCTCGTCGAGCGCCTCGAAAACCCGGTACACGGCCACTCCAATCCCCTGTCGCTGGGAACCAGTCTGCCCGCATCCGGCGCCGAAGCGTCGAACGCCACCGGCGCCGGGCGTGTCCCCCTCGGCCACGCCCGGCGCCGGAGTCGCTACCGCAGCACGAAGGCCGGATCGGTGATCAGCCGCACGAACTGTTCCTCGGTCACCGACAGCTCCGGATCGGCGATGACCATCACGGTCGAGCCGTCCGGGCGGTACAGCACCCCCTGGCAAGGCCACCGCCCGATGACTCCCGGGCTGGTCTCGGAAGCCAGCCAGGAGATCCTCAGCACCAGGCCGCCGGGCAGCGAGAGCCGGGTGCAGTACTGCGCCTGGACGGGCTCCGAGCAGGCCCGGTCGGGCGCCACGACCTGCTGGGAGGTCAGTGCGCCGCGGACCGTCAGCTGCACGAAGCCCCGCCGTCCGGCCGCGTCGGCGAACTGGGCCGACGTGCTCATCCGGTCCGGGGTGAGGGCGTCGGAGAACGACTGGCCCACGGTCAGGCTCCGCCGCTCGGGCAGCGCCCGCACGAGGGCGTCGGTGAACGCCAGGTTGATCCGCGCCTGTTCGGCGGGCGACGGCGGCAGGACCGGGGCCGCGGGCCGCGCCGGGGCGGGTCCGGGGCCGAAGAGGACCGCGGCCGCCACGGATGCGGCCGCGACGACGATGACGGCGATCCCCGCCCCGCGTTTCCGGGCGTGCCGGGCCGCCCGGTCGGCGACCTCGTCGGTGTCGAAGCCGAGCGGCGGTTCCGGGACGTCCACCTCACGCAGGCGGGTTTCGAGGTCGTTCATCACGCGCTCCTCTCCGCGCTGTGCTCGAGCACGCCCCGGAGGGTCTGGAGCCCGCGGGCGGCCTGGCTCCGGACGGTTCCTTCCGAGCACCGCAGCACCTCCGCGACCTCCGCCGCCGGGAGATCGGCGCAATAACGGAGGACGACGGCGGCGCGCTGCTTCGGCGGCACCTCGGTGAGGGCACGCAAGAGCGGGCCGGAAATCCCGGTCTCGAACGCGGGGGAAGCCTGGTCCGGCACGACGCCGTCACGGCGTTCGCGACGCCGCCACGGCCGTCGCTGCTCGTCGAGCCAGCAGCGCAGCAGGACCTGCCGGGCGTAGTTGTCGACCGGCCCCCGCCGGGTGATCTTCGGCCAGACGCGGTACAGCTTGACCAGGGCGTTCTGGACGAGGTCCTCCGCGAGGTGCCAGTCGCCGCACAGCAGGTACGCCGTCCGCCTCAGCACGAGCGCCCGTGCCCGGGCGAACTCCCGGAAGTCCGCGTCGTCCGCAGCCCGCATCGCGCCTCCTCGTCCCTTTCCCGGTGTACCTCACGGACGAGGGGGCGCGGCGCGTTGCACGGGTCAGGAATTCAGGTCGATCCGCTTGAAGGTCGCGTAGTGGTCGGGCGTGTAGGCCAGCTCGCCCGCCTTGCCCGAGATGACGCGGTCGTTCGTGCCGACGGCGAAGAGCTGGTAGTACCCGGACGCGCAGGCCGGAAGCACGCCTTCGCGGTTCTCGTACGTCGTGCCGGTGGCAGCGCCGCTCCGGACCTTGTCGACGACACCGCGAGCCGCCGACGACAGCTGGGAGTACCCGATCTTCGCCAGGCCGGACAGGTCGCCGCAGGCGTGCGTCGAACCGCCGCCGACGTCGATGACCTTGAAGGTGGCGTAGTGGTCGCCGGTGTAGAAGTACTCGCCGGCGCTGCCGGTCACGATGCGGCGCGTACCGCGGGTGCTCGAGCCCGGCGTCGGCACCGTGTACTCGTGGTAGTAGCCCGACGCGCAGGCCGGGAGGACGCCTTCCCGGTTGTCGAAGACGACGCCGTCGTTCTTCGGGTACGGGAACGGGCCGCCCTTCTGGATCAGGTTGTACGTCGTCGTCGCTTCGGGCGGGAGCGCCGAAAGCGTCGTGTGCGAAAAGCCCGAGAGGTTCCCGCAGGAGTTCTGGGCGGCGACAGCGGGTGCCGCCGTCACCGCTTCGGCGGCGGTGACACCGGCGAACAACGTGGCCAGGAGCGCGAAGAGGACAGCGACCAGGCGTGATCGGTAGTTGGTCATTTTCGGACCGTAACCCGATCGGATGATCGTCAGGGGACGAGAATGTGAACTCCGGCGCCACCGGGCGCAAGTCCCGACGAACGGAGGGGGCCGAACGACGGGAACCGGACAACCCGGCGTCCGATGTGGACTCAGTGGAGGGTCAGCGCCCGAGCTTGGGGAACTTCGCCGAGAGCCGGTCGTAGACGATCGGCGGCACGAAGCGCTCGATGTCGCCGCCGAGCGCGGCGACCTCCTTGACCAGCGAGCTGGACACGAACCCGTACGCCGGGTTGTTGGCCATCAGCAGCGTTTCGACGCCGGTGAGCTCGCGGTTCATCTGCGCCATCTGGAGCTCGTAGTCGAAGTCGCTGACCGAACGCAGGCCCTTGGCCACCGCCGCGATGTCGTTGTCACGGCAGTAGTCGACCAGCAGGCCCTCCCACGAGCCGACCCGTACGTTCGGCAGCTTCGCGGTGATTTCGCGCAGCATCTCCAGGCGCTCCTCGATCTCGAAGAGACCCTTCTTGCTCTTGTTCACCCCCACCGCGACGACGACCTCGTCGAACAGCCTGCTCGCCCGCTCGATGATGTCGAGGTGCCCGTTGGTGGCCGGATCGTAGGAACCGGGACAGACCGCACGCCGCATGGCGCGGACGCTACCGTGCCGAACCCCGTCTCCGCCGTGTGGCTCACGCCACAGGCGTGTATTCGGCCCAGAAGACCGCCGTGTCGCCGTACTTCTTTTCGCGCGAGGGCGCGAAGCCCGGCGGCCACTCGGGCGAGCCGTCGCGGGCCGCCCGCTCGATCACCACGAGCGCGCTCCCGCCCAGCCAGCCGCCCGCCGCCAGCGCGGCGAGCACCTTGCCGAGCGCGGCCGCGTCGACGGCGTAGGGCGGGTCGGCCAGGACGAGGTCGAACGGGGCGGGGGCAGCCGTGGCGACCACCGCCTCGACCTGTCCGGCCCGGACCGTGCCGCCCAGTCCCAGCGCCGCGACGTTGCCGCGCAGGACGTCCACCGCGCGCCGGTCGGACTCCACGAACACCGCGTCCGCCGCGCCGCGGGACAGCGCTTCGAGGCCGAGGGCGCCGGACCCGGCGTAGAGGTCGAGGACACGGGCGCCGTCCACCTCGCCCGCTGTCTCCAGGGCGTTGAACAGGGCTTCCCGCACGCGTTCGGACGTCGGCCGGGTGCCCTTCGGCGGCACCTTGAGCCGCCGCCCACCCGCCGTCCCGGCCACGATCCTCGTCACCCCCCGATTGTGCGGGGACGGCGCGCGCCACACATGACCGGGACATTGGTGTCCCCGCCGGAGCCAACGCGTAGAGTCGTTCTTCGCCCTCGGAGGCGATCCAGAAGCTGTCAAGGAGCCATGCGTGTCCGAACCTCGGGTCAGACGGGCCGAGATCGCCATCGAACAAGCCCACGTCGATCGCGTGTACACCCGTCTGGACGAACTGCGTGCCCAAGCCGAGGCCATGCGCACGAAGGGCTACGAAATCGGCCAAGGGGCGCAGCGCGAGGCGATCTTCGAACAGGCGTCGATGCTGTTCGAGCGCGACATGATGGTCTACCACGCCAACCAGACGCTCCAGTCGCTCGACGCCGAGTACGAGGGGCTCGTCTTCGGCAGGCTCGACGACCGCGAGGGCGAACGCACCTACGTCGGCAGGCTCGGCATCCGCGACGCCGAGTTCGACAACCTCGTCACGGACTGGCGCGCGCCGGCCGCGGCGGCGTTCTACCAGGCCACCGCCGAAGAGCCGATGGACGTCGTGCGGCGGCGCGTGATCCGCTGCTCCGGCCAGAACGTCCTGGACGTCGACGACGACGTCCTGATCGCCGACGCCGTGCCCGAGGACATGCAGATCGTCGGCGAAGGCGCGCTGATGGCCGCGCTGGGGCGCTCGCGCGGCGAGAAGATGCGCGACATCGTCGCGACCATCCAGAAGGAGCAGGACGAGGTGATCCGGGCGCCGTGGCGCGGGGTCACCGAGATCACCGGCGGGCCCGGCACCGGCAAGACGGCCGTCGCGCTGCACCGCGCCGCCTACCTGCTGTACCGCTACCGCCGCCAGCTCGGCGGGGCCGGCGTGCTCGTGATCGGGCCGTCGGGCGTGTTCACCAGCTACATCTCGCGCGTCCTCCCCTCGATGGGGGAAACGAACGTCGAACTGCGCGCGCTCGGCGAAGTCCTCGACGGCCTGGAGGCGACGCGCCAGGACGCGGCGCCGCTCGCCGCGGTCAAGGGGTCGCTGCGGATGCGGAAGGTGCTGCTGCGGGCGCTGCGCGACACACCACCGGGCGCGCCGGAGGAGATGCGGATCGTCTACCGCGGCGAAGTGCTGAAGCTGTCGGCACGCGAGCTGGAGAAGGTGCGCCGCAAGGCCCACACGCAGGGCGCGCCGCCGAACCGGTCGCGCATCCGGGCGGCGGAGCTGCTGCTCGACGCGCTGGCGGCGAAGGCCGAGGAGCACGCGAAGGACGACGGCAGGCAGATCGACCGCGCCGAGCTGATCACCGACCTGGGCGAGCGGATCGACTTCCACCGGTTCCTGGTCGTGTGGTGGCCGGTGCTGTACCCGGCGCAGATCCTGAAGTGGCTGGGTGAGGAGAAGCGGCTGGCTTCGGTGGCGAAGGGCGTGCTGAACCGGCAGGAAATCTCGATGCTGGCCGCGGACTTCGCGGACCGGTCGCGGGGCTGGTCGATCGCGGACGTGGCGCTGCTGGACGAGCTGCGCGTCCTGATCGGGCCGGAGCCGAAGCGCAAGCGCCGCCAGGTGATCGAGGTCGGGCCGGAGCGCTCGGGCGGCGCGCCGACGCGGCCGGAGCACTACGACGAGTACTCGCACGTGGTGGTCGACGAGTCGCAGGACCTTTCGCCGATGCAGTGGCGGATGGTGGGCCGGCGCGGGAAGTACGCGAGCTGGACGGTGGTCGGCGACCCGGTGCAGAGCTCCTGGCCGGACCCGGCGGAAGCGGCTTCGGCGCGCGACCAGGCGTTCGGGGTGAAGACGACCCGGCGGCGGTTCACGCTGCGGACGAACTACCGGAACTCGGCGGAGATCTTCGACCTGGCGGCGAAGGTGGTGGCCGGGCACGCGGAGGCCGGCGAGCTGCCGGTGGCGGTCCGCCGCACCGGCGTGGAGCCGGAGGTCCGCCCGGTGGAGGCGACCGGCCTGGCGGCGGCGACGCAGGCGGCGGTGAAGGAGCTGCTGGGCGCGGTCGAAGGCACGGTCGGCGTGATCACGGCGATGGACCGGGTGCCGGAGGTCGGGGGCTGGCTGTCGGGCCAGGCGGACGAGCGGCTGAAGGTCGTGGGCAGCCTGGATTCGAAGGGCCTGGAGTACGACGCGGTGGTGCTGGTGGAGCCGGTGGACCTGATCAGCGAGTCGACGACGGGCCGGCGGGTGCTGTACGTGGCACTGACCCGGGCGACGCAGCAGCTGACGGTCCTGGCCTCGGACCCGGACTGGATCCCGACGGCTTGAGGCAAACGGGACCGTGCCGACGAAATGCTGAAGGGCTCCTTCGAGGGACGGGAGGCGGGGTTCCCGTGCGCTGGAAGGAGCCCTTCAGACCCCCGGTGAAGTGAACGTCTGACCGCATGTCTAGTGGACAAACATTGTTCGGTGTCCGCGCGGCGGCGCCGAACAACAACGCCGAACAACTTCAGCGGCAGGGTGGGGTGTAGTCGAGGCCGGGGAGGCTCGCCGTCCACTCGGCTTCCGTGATCGGGGGTGACGTCACCGCACAGATTCTTTCGGCCGCCCGGTCAGGATCGGTTTCGGACAACCGTACCGTCCCGTCCGCGACCGCGCTCACCAACGTGTGGCCGTCCGGGGCGTACCGGACGTCGTAGACGCGGTCGAGCTCCTCGAGCAGGACCGCGTACGGCTCGAAGCGGGTGGTGTCCCACAGCCGGACGGTGCGGTCGTAGCTGCCGGACGCCAGGGTCCGGCCATCGCCGCTGAAGGACACTCCCATGACGTTGTCCGTGTGCCCCTGGAGCACCGCCACCGCGTGCGCCGTGGCGGGGGTGGTGACGTCCCAGACGCGGACCGTCCGGTCGGCGCTTCCGGTGGCGGCTTTCCTGCCGTCGGGGCTGAAAGCGATCGAGAAGATCGTGTCGGTGTGCCCTTCGAGTTTCGCGAGCGGCCGCGGGGTCCGGGGCGCCGAGACGTCCCAGAGCCGGGCGGTGTGGTCCCAGCCGGCGCTGGCGAGGGTCCGGCCGTCGGGGCTGAAGGCGAGCGTGTGGACGTCGTCGGTGTGGCCCTCGAGCTTGGCGATCTCCACCGGCCGGGTGCGGTCGGCGAGGTCCCAGAGCCGGACCGTGTGCCCGTCGCCCGCCGTCGCGAGGATCCGGCCGTCCGGGCTGAACGCGACCGCGTCGATGTCGTCGTGGGGCCGGCTGAACACCACCGGCGGCCCCGGGTGGGCCGGGTCGGTGATGTCCCGCAGCGTCATCGTGTGGTCCCAGCTGCCGGTGGCCAGCGTCCGGCCGTCCGGGCTGATCGCGACGCCGCAGACGGCGTTGCCGAAGCCGCCGACCGGGGCGAGGGCGCGGGGCGAGCCGGGGACGGACAGGTCGCGCAGCCGCACGACCTGGTCGTAGCCGCCGGTGGCGAGCAGCTTGCCGTCCTGGCGGAAGGCCGCGTGGCACGTCTTGGCCGTGTGCACGGGGGCGGACGGCCCCGGCAGGTCCCACATCCGGGCGGTCTGGTCGTCGCTCGCCGTGGCGAGGGTGCGGCCGTCGCGGGTGAACACCGCCGAGACGACCGCGCCGGTCTGCCCGGCCAGTGACGCCAGCTGGCGCGGCTGCCTCGGGTCGGCGACGTCCCAGAGCCGGGCGGTGCGGTCGAACCCGGTGGTGGCGAGGGTGCGCCCGTCGGCGGTGAACGCGACCGAACGCACGATCGCCTTGTGCGCCGTCAGCACCGAAAGCTGCGCCGGGTGGGCCGGGCCGCCGATGTCCCACAGCCGCGCGGTCTGGTCCTGGCTCGCCGTGGCGAGGGTGTTCCCGGCGGGGTTGAACGCGACCGAGTGCACGACGTCGGTGTGCCCGGCCGCGATGCCGAGCTGCCGCCGCGAAGCGACGTCCCAGACGCGCGCGGTCTTGTCGGCCGACGCCGAGGCGAGCAGCCGGCCGTCGGCGCTGAAGGCGAGGTTGTTGACGTACGAGGTGTGCCCGGTCAGCTCCCCGGCCGGCCGCGGGCGGGCGGCCTCGGCGGTGTCGTACAGCCGGATCGTGCCGTCGACGTCGCCGGTCGCCAGCAGCGGCCCCTTCGGGCTGAAGGCGACGGCGTAGGACTTGCCGGAGTGGCGTTCGATGATCACGCCCGGACCCGGCCGGGCCGGGTCGGAGACGTCCCAGACGCGGACGGTGCCGTCGAAGCCCGCGGTGGCGACGGTCCGGCCGTCGGCCGAGAAGGCGACGTTGTTGACGTTGCCGGTGTGGCCGGTGAGAACACCCAGCGGCACCGGGTGGTGCTGGTCGCGGACGTCCCAGAGCCGGGCCGTGCCGTCCCAGCTGGCCGTGGCGAGAACCTGCCCGTCCGGGCGGAGGGCGACCGTGTTCACCCGGCCGGTGTGCCCGGTGAGCCGCGTCGCGTACGGCGTCGCGAACATGATGAGCACACTGCTGCGGGCTTCGGGGCTCGGGTCGAGGCGGTACGCGGCGAGCGCGAGCTGGGCCGCCAGCGCGGGGTTGGTGCCGCGCATCTCCTGCGCCTGGCCGGCCAGCTTCTGGGCCAGCGCGCTGTTGCGCTGGTCGGTGGCCGTGGTCTGCGCGCGCACGGCGTAGACGGTGGCGGTCACGGCGAAGACCAGCAGCACCGCGAGCAGCGCGACCAGCTGCCACAGGCGCCGGGAGTGACGGCGGTCGCGCTCCTGTTCGGCGTGCTCGACGGCCAGGCTGGCGTCGAGGAACCGCCGTTCCCGCCGCGACAGCGCGGAGTCCTGCCGCGCGGCCCACTCCCGCGCGATGGCCAGCCGGGTGCCGCGGTAGAGCCAGCCGGGATCCTCTTCGACGGACTCCCACGCGTCGGTCGCTTCGGTGAGCTGGCGGTGCACGCGCAGCCCTTCGCGGTCCTCGGTGAGCCACCCGCGCAGCCGCGGCCAGCCGCGGATGAGGGCTTCGTGGGCGATCTCGATGCCGGTGTCGTCGAGGGTGACCAGCCGGGCCGCGGCCAGCTCGCCGAGCACGACGGCGGTGTCTTCGTCCTCGGTGTCGATCTCGGAACGGCTGATCCGGCGCTTGGTGTCTTCGGTGCCCTCGCCGAGCGCGGTCATCCGGAGGAAGATCTGCCGCGCCAGCTGCTGCTGACGTCCGGACAGCTTCGCGAAGGTGGCCTCGGACGTCTGCGCGATGGCCCGCTCGACGCCGCCGGTCGACTCGTACGCCACCAGGGTGAGGGTGGTGCCGCGGCGGCGCCGCCACGTCTCCAGCAGCGCGTGCGACAGCAGCGGCAGCACGCCGGGCTGGCCGGTGGCGTCCGCGACGAGCTGGGAGACCAGGGCGTTCTCGACGCGGTACCCGGCGTCGACGGCCGGTCGCGAGATCGCCTGCCGCAGCTCCTCGGTGGTCATCGGGCCGACCAGGACCTGGGCGTCCTGCAGGACCTCGGCGAGCTCCGCGTGGCGCGCGCAGTGGGTGTAGAAGTCGGTGCGGACGCCGAGCACCACGCGGGTCCGGCTGGCGGCCTCGGTGGTCGCGGTGACGAGCGCGCCGAGGAACCGCGCGCGCTCCTGGTCGTCCTGGCAGAGCGTGAAGACCTCTTCGAACTGGTCGACGACCAGCACGAGGTCCTCGTCGCCGCCGTCGGCCAGCTGGCGGGCGGCGAGCCCGAGGTTGCGCGGGTGCGCGGTGAAGTCGTCGAACAGGGCGCCGGGCGTGACGCCGAGCGCGGCGGCGAACTTGACCGCGCACTCCTGCAGCGGCCGGGCGCCCGGGGTGAGCAGCACGGCGGGCCCCTTCACCGAGGGCAGCAGGCCGGCCCGCAGCAGGGACGACTTTCCCGAGCCGGACGCGCCGAGAACGGCGAGAAAACGCTGTCTCCCCAACCGCTCCACGAGCTTTTCGACCAGCCGTTCCCGGCCGAAGAACCGGCCCGCGTCGTCGGGGGAGAAAGCGGCCAGACCGACGTAGGGCGGGATTTCCCCGGGTGGTGGCTCCGACGGTGAATCGGCACCGTCCCGGCGCGATTCGTCGGCGACGGCGTGCCAGCGCTCCTCCCATTCCCCCGGCTCCCCGCCGCAGGCCCGGACGTAAGCCAGCGTGACGGCCAAGCTGGGGAGTTTCCGCCCGCCGGCGGCTTCGGAGAGCGTGCCCGCCGAGTAGTGCGCGCGCCGCCCGAGCTCGCGGTAGGTCGGATTTCCGGCGCTCTCGCGCAAACGCCGGAGACCGGCGGCGAATTCGGTGAGCAGATCGTCCCCGGGATCCAAGGGTCGCTCCGGACGCGGCACCCGTCCTCCTGTTTCTCTTTTTCCGGCTCGCCCACCGTAGCCAAGAACGCGAGATCAGGTGGCCGAATCAAGCCGACGGCGAACCGCTTCGCGGTCGGCACCCAGTTCCACGAGCAGTTCGGCCGCCGGGTCGGGTGGCGCCAGGTCCACCAGCACCCGCAGCAGCCGCGCCGGATCACGCGGCCGCGGCGTCCCGCGGATCGCCTCGTTGACGACCGCGCGCGCACTGGACGTGAACGCTCCCAGCGTCAGCTTCCCGTGCCGCGGCGGGACTTCGGCCGGGCGGAGACCTTCCACCTCGATGCCGAGCGCGGTCAGGGCCGCCCGGTCCAGGCGGTCCAGTGCCGCGCGGGCGTCGGCCAAGCCGATGCCGAGCGCGAGCGCGCTGCCCGGGTCGTGCAGCAGGCCCAGCAGCAGGTGTTCCGTGCCGAGCCGCCGGTCGCCGCGGCGGCGGGACTCTTCCAGGGCCGCGGTCAGCACCGCGGCGAACGGGCTCTTCGCGATCAGCCGGTCGAGCACGGTGGCCTCACTTCCCGTACTTCGCGTGCACGGACTGCCGGGCGACGCCGAGCGCGTCGCCGATCTGCTCCCACGACCAGCCACGCTCGCGGGCGTGCGCGACGGCCACCGCTTCGACCTGCTCGGCGAGCCGGTGCAGGGCACCCACCGCCCGCAGCGCCACGGCCGGGTCCGTTTCCGAGACGCGTCCCGAAAGCTCTTCCGCTTCCATGGTGTGTCAGTCTAGCCTGACACTCTCGTCAGTTTGAACTGACACGAAGGAGGGACGTCATGGAGGTCGCGGTGATCGGAGCGGGCCCGGTGGGCCTGATGCTGGCGGCGGAGCTGCGGCTCGGCGGCGCGAAGGTGGTGGTCCTGGACCGGCGGACCGAACCGGACCGGCGACCGCGGGCGAACGGGCTCGGCGGCCGGATCGTCGAGCAGCTGGACCACCGGGGACTCCTCGACCGGTTCCGGGCCGAAGCGACGTTCGCCGGCCCCTTCCCCGGCTTCCCGTTCGGGCCGGTCCCCCTCGACTTCTCCGGACTGGACGCGCCGCCGCGCGGGCTCATGCTGCAGCAGCCACGGATGGAGGCCCTCCTGGAGGAGCGCGCGGCCGAGCTCGGCGCCGAAATCCGGCGCGGTCACGAACTGGTGGACCTCGGCACCGTCCGCGGCCCGGACGGCGAGTACCGCATCGAGCCGCGGTACATCGCCGGCTGCGACGGCGCGCACAGCCGCGTCCGCGAGCTGGCCGGCATCGGCTTCCGCGGCACCACCGGCGACGAGCTGATGCGCCTCGGGCATTTCCGAGCGGACGTGGACCTCTTCGCCACGGTGGCGGGACTGGAGCGCGGCTGGAACCGCCGTCCCGGCGGCCGGGTGCTGGTGACTTCGCTGACGCCGGGCGTCGTGATCGCCGGCGTCCGCGAGGTGACGCCGGAGCCACCCGGCGAGCCGACGCTCGAGGAGTTCCGCGACGCCGTCCGGCGGGTCCTCGGCACCGATCTCCCGCTCGGCGAGCCGCTCTGGCTGTCGCGGACGACGAGTTCGGCGAGGCTCGCCGAGCGGTACCGGGCCGGACGCGTGCTGCTGGCCGGCGACGCCGCGCATCTCTTCCCCGCCGGTGGGTCCGCGCTCAACGTCGGGCTGCTCGACGCGGTCAACCTCGGCTGGAAGCTCGCCGCCGTCGTCCGCGGGCGCTCACCGGAGTCCCTGCTCGACAGCTACCACGCCGAGCGGCACCCGGTCGCGGCGCGGACGTTGACCCAGACCCGCGTCCAGGCCCTCCTCGACCGCCTGACCGGCGAGGACGGCGACGCCCTGCGGACGCTCTTCGGCGAGCTGGCCGCGCTTCCCGAGGGGACCCGGCACCTGGCCGGGCTGCTGCGCGACACCGACGAGCTGCCGTACGTCCCCGACCTGCCGCTGACCGTCGGCGGCCGGGCCACGCGCGTGGCCGAGGTCATGCGCGCGGCGCGGCCCGTCCTGTTCGACTTCGCCGACCGCGCGGACCTGCGCGAGAGTGCGGGCGCGGACGTGAAGATCGTCACGGCGGAGTGCCCGGAAGCCCCGGCCGACGCGCTTTTCGTACACCCGGACGGCGTCGTGGCGTGGCGCGGCGGAGATCCGGCGTCGCTGCGGGAAGCAATGGCGGCACCGGGGCGTTGACCCCGGTTGTGAGCTCACTGCCTGACGTGCCGCTGTCCGTGCTCGACCTGTCCCCCGTTTCGGAGGGGAACACCGTCGGCGAGACGCTGCGCAACACCCTGGACCTCGCCCGCGCCGCGGAACGGCTGGGCTACCACCGCTACTGGCTGGCCGAGCACCACAACATGCCCGGCATCGCCAGCTCGGCCACCGTTGTGCTGATCGGGCACGTCGCCGACGCCACCGAGCGGATCCGCGTCGGCTCGGGCGGGATCATGCTGCCCAACCACGCGCCGCTGGTCGTGGCCGAGCAGTTCGGCACGCTGGAGGCGTTCCACCCGGGCCGGATCGACCTCGGCATCGGCCGCGCGCCCGGCACCGACCAGCGGACGGCGCTGGCGTTGCGCGGCCCCGGCGGGCTGTCCGCGGAGAACTTCCCGGAGCACCTGCAGGAACTGATCGGCTACTTCACCCATTCGGAGGCCCGGGGGGTCAACGCGGTGGTGGCCGAGGGCAACCAGCCGCCGGTGTGGCTGCTCGGGTCGAGCGGCTTCAGCGCCCAGCTCGCCGGGCGGCTCGGGCTGCCGTTCTCGTTCGCGCACCACTTCGCCGCCGACAACACCATCCCGGCCGTGCAGCTGTACCGGGAGAACTTCCGGCCGGGGGTGCTCGACGAGCCGTACGTGATGCTCGGCGTGTCGGTGGTCGCCGCCGAAACCGACGAACGCGCCCGCTTCCTGGCCGGGCCCAGCGGGCTGACGTTCCTCAGCCTCCGCCGCGGCCGCCCGATCGCGCTGCCGACGCCGGAAGAGGCCGCGGAGTACCCGTACACGGAGATGGACCGCGCGTTCCTGGCCGAGCGCTTCGGCTCGAGCATCGTCGGCTCGCCGGAGACCGTCCAAAAGGGACTCGAGCAGCTCCTGGCCGACACCGGCGCGAACGAGCTGATGATCACGACGATGGTCCACGGCCACGCCGACCGCGTCCGTTCCTACGAACTCCTCGCCGCCCTCAAGTCCTGACCGTGCTCGAAGGGTCGACACGCGTGATGGAGAGGTCGACACGCGTGATTGAAGGGTCGACACGGCGTGGCCCGCGCTCCTGCGGCGTGTCGACCTCCTGATCACGCGTGTCGGCTCCCTGATCACGCGTGTCGGCTCCCTGGGTACGCGAGCCGACCCGCGGAATTGACAAACGGACGTGGATTGTCAACGGGCCCTTCGGCCGGGAGGGAAGTTTCTCCTCCTTCGCTGACAACAAGATCGGGTCCGTTTGTCAGCTGCGCACAAGAATTGGGGGGTTACCAGCCCGTGACCCCGTGATCCTGCTCAAGTTCTTGTCTCCCGCCAAGGCCGTCGTTAGCGTACCGACCAGTAGGAAACGGCACGGTGTTTCCCCGAGACCGTGAATGGCCGATAATTGTTACCCCGTTCGGACCATTTCCCTTTAGTCAACTCGGGTGAATTCGGCCTGCCGCCGAAACCGCTGGAGGCACACGAATGGCCGAACGGACGACGACGCCGTCGTTTCCGGGGGCGGCCGCATTGCGGCAGACCGGACGGCTCTATGGCTTGGGCCTCGACGTCGTCCGGCTGACCTTCCGCCGCCCGTTCCAGGTGCGGGAGCTGATCCAGCAGTTCTGGTTCATCGCGAGCGTGTCGATCCTGCCGACGGCGCTGGTCTCGATCCCGTTCGGCGCGGTGATCGCGCTGCACATCGGCTCGCTGACGACGCAGATCGGCGCGCAGTCGTTCACCGGCGCGGCAAGCGTGCTCGCGATCATCCAGCAGGCCAGCCCGATCGTCACGGCGCTGCTCATCGCCGGCGCGGGCGGCAGCGCGATGTGCGCGGACCTCGGCTCCCGCACCATCCGCGAAGAGATCGACGCCATGGAGGTTCTCGGCGTCTCGCCGGTCCAGCGGCTGATCGTGCCGCGGGTGCTCGCCGCGATGGGCGTCGCGGTCTTCCTCAACGGCATGGTCAGCGTCGTCGGCGTGCTCGGCGGCTACTTCTTCAACGTGATCATGCAGCACGGCACCCCGGGCGCCTACCTGGCCAGCTTCTCCGCGCTGGCCCAGCTGCCCGACCTCTGGATCAGCGAGATCAAGGCCCTCATCTTCGGCTTCGTCGCCGGGGTCGTCGCCTCCTACCGCGGGCTCAACCCCAAGGGCGGCCCGAAGGGCGTCGGCGACGCGGTCAACCAGTCCGTGGTCATCACGTTCCTGCTGCTGTTCGTGCTGAACCTCATCCTCACCACCGTCTACCTGCAACTCGTTCCGCCCAAGGGGAGCTGAAGTGACGACCACGGACCTCCCGAGAACCGAGCGGGTACGCGAGGCCGTCGACCGCCGGTTCGGCTTCCTCGACACCCTCGGCGACCAGATCCTGTTCTTCCTCCGCGCCATTGCCTGGACGCCCCGGGCGTTGCGCCGCTACCTGCGCGAGGTCGTCCGCCTGCTGGCCGAAGTCAGCTTCGGCAGCGGCGCGCTCGCCGTCATCGGCGGCACGATCGGCGTGATGATCGGGATGACCGTCGCCACCGGCACGGTCGTCGGCCTGCAGGGCTACTCCGCGCTGAACCAGGTCGGGACGTCGGCGTTCGCCGGGTTCGTCTCCGCCTACTTCAACACGCGCGAGATCGCGCCGCTGGTGAGCGGGCTCGCCCTGAGCGCCACGGTCGGCTGCGGCTTCACCGCGCAGCTCGGCGCGATGCGGATCTCCGAGGAGATCGACGCGCTGGAGGTCATGGGCATCCCCAGCGTCCCGTACCTGGTGACGACGCGGGTGATCGCCGGCTTCCTCGCCGTCATCCCGCTGTACGCCATCGGGCTGCTGTCGAGCTACCTCGCCTCGCGCGAGGTCACCGTGTTGTTCTTCGGCCAGTCCGCCGGCACCTACGACCACTACTTCCTGCTGTTCCTGCCACCCGGCGACGTGCTGTGGTCGTTCGGGAAGGTCCTGGTGTTCAGCGTCGTGGTGGTCCTGGCGCACTGTTATTACGGCTTCCGCGCGAGCGGCGGCCCGGCCGGCGTCGGCGTCGCGGTGGGCCGCGCGGTGCGCACCGCGATCGTCGCGATCAGCGTCCTCGACTTCTTCCTGTCCCTGGCGATCTGGGGCGCGACGACAACCGTGCAGGTGGCCGGATGAGACGCGAAACCCGCCGCAAGGCCGGGGTCCGCACCGCGGGCGTGCTGTTCCTCGTGGTGATGGGCGTGCTGGTGACGCTGTCCATCAAGGTGTACGACAAGGACTTCGTCAGCACAGTCCCGGTGACGCTCAAGGCGAGCCGCATCGGCAACCAGCTCTCCCCCGGCGGCCAGGTCAAGGCCCGCGGCGTGCTCGTCGGGGAGATCCGCGGCGTCCGGGCGACACCGCAGGGCGCCGAGATAGCGCTTGCTCTCGAACCGGGCAAGGTGGACATGCTCCCCCGCGACGTCTCGGCGCTGCTGGTGCCGAAGACGCTGTTCGGCGAACGCTACGTCCAGCTGTCCATCCCGGACGGCACCCGGGCTCCGCACCTGGCCGCCGGCGACGTCATCGAGCAGGACCGGTCGGCGAACGCGGTCGAGCTGGAACGCGTCTTCGACAACCTGCTGCCGATCCTCAAAGCGGTCCAGCCGCAGAAGCTGGCGACGACGCTGACCGCGGTTTCGACGGCCCTGCAGGGCCGCGGCGAGCAGCTCGGGAAGACGATCGACACGGCCGCGGCCTACCTGAAGGACTTCAACCCCGATGTCCCGCAGCTGACCTCGGACCTGCGTGACCTCGCCAAGGTTTCCCGCCTGTACGGCGACATCGCCCCCGACCTCCTGGACGCGCTCTCCGCTTCCGCCGTCACCCTCGGCACGGTCAAGGAGAAGCAGGCGGACCTGGCCGGGGTGTACCAGCAGGTGACGTCGTCCTCGCTGGACGTCGCCGGGTTCCTGGCCCGCAACCGCGACAACCTCATCTCCCTGGCCGCCGACAGCCGCGCGCCGCTGGAGATCGCGGCGAAGTACTCCCCCAGCTTCGCCTGCACCCTGGGCTCGCTCAACGCTTTGAAGGGAGCCATGGACAAGGTCCTCGGAGCGGGCACGAACGAACCGGGCATGCACGCCGAAGTCGCGGTGACCACCAACAGCGGCAAGTACCTGCCCGGCAAGGACGACCCGCGCTTCACCGGCGGCGGCGAGCCGCGCTGCTACCCCTCCGGCGTCGCCCCCACCACGGGCACCGCCGCGGTGGCACCCGGCACGACCGGGCACCCCCTGCTGACCGGCGGCCAGGGCGACCTCGGCGTCGCGAACTCGCCGCAGGAACAGCAGCTGCTGGCCACACTCGTCGCCCCGACGATCGGCGTGCCGACAGCCCAGGTCCCGGACTGGAGCAGCGTGCTCGTCGGCCCGCTCTACCGCGGCACGGAGGTGAAGCTCAAGTGAGGAACATCGCGGCACCGCTGATCAAGAGCATCATCTTCATCGCCGTCACGGCACTCGCGACCGTCCTGCTGGCCATTTCCATCACGAACTCCGGCGTCGGCTCGGGTCGGCCGTACTCGGCGAAGTTCCTGGACGCCACCTCGCTCAACGTCGGCGACGACGTGCGCATCTCCGGCGTCCGGGTCGGCCAGGTGGAGTCGCTGGAGATCAGCGACCACAACCGCGCGCTCATCCGGTTCTCCCTCGACTCCGGACGGCGGCTGCCCGCCGACGTCCACGCGGTCATCAAGTACCGCAACATGGTCGGCCAGCGCTACATCGCCCTCGAACGCGGCACCACCGGCACCCGGGACCAGCTGGCCGAGGGCGGGGAGATCCCGCTGGACCGCACGACACCCGCCCTCGACCTCACGGACCTGTTCAACGGCTTCAAGCCGCTGTTCCAGGCGCTGTCGCCGAACGACGTCAACGAGCTCTCCGGCGAGATCGTCCAGGTGCTGCAGGGCGAAGGCGGCACCGTCGAGAGCCTGCTGCAGCACACCGGTTCGCTGACCACCACCCTCGCCGGGCGCGACAAGGTGATCGGCGAGGTGATCGGGAACCTCAACTCGGTGCTCAAGACCGTCAACGGCAAGGGCGACGCGCTGGCGAACCTCGTCTCGACGCTGCGGCAGCTGGTGTCCGGCCTGGCCGGCGACCGCGCCGCGATCGGCGACGCGATCAGCGGGATCGGCGCCCTCACCCAGTCCACCGCCGGGCTGTTCGAGCAGGCCCGTCCGCCGTTGAAGGACAGCATCGCCGGGCTGCAGGGCGTCGCGGGCAACCTGGCCCAGAACCAGTCCGATGTGGACAGTTTCCTGACCAACCTCCCGGTCAAGTTCAACGAAATCGGCCGGACCGCCTCCTACGGCTCGTGGATGAACTTCTTCCTCTGCCGCGCGGTGCTGGAAACCTCACCGCCGCGCGGTGTGATCGTCCCGACGCCGAGGTGTGACTCGTGAAGTCCTTCAAGGAACGCAACCCGATCGTCACGGGCGTGATCGGCAGCGTCGCGCTGGCCGCGGTGCTGACCGTCACGTTCAACTACGACAACCTGCCGATCGTCGGCGGCGGCACCACCTACGAGGCCGAGTTCTCCGAGGCCGCGGGGCTGCAGCCGGAAGACGAGGTCCGGATCGCCGGCATCAAGGTCGGCGAGATCCGCGACGTCGCGCTGGCCGACGACCACGTCCTGGTCACCTTCCGCGTGAAGAACGCCTGGATCGGCGACCGCACGACCGCCGACATCAAGATCAAGACGTTGCTGGGCCGGAAGTTCCTCTCGCTGAACCCGACCGGCGACGCCGTCCAGAACCCGGACCAGCCGATCCCGCGCACCCGGACCGTCACGCCCTACGACGTCACCGACGCCTTCAACGGCCTGGCCGACACGGTCGGCGCCATCGACACGAAGCAGCTCGCGGACAGCTTCACCACGCTGTCCGACACCTTCCGGAACTCCCCCGAGCACGTCCGCACCGCGCTCGACGGGCTCAGCCAGCTGTCGAAGACGGTGTCCAGCCGGGACGGCCAGATCGCCGAGCTGCTGGCCAACGCGCGGAAGCTGACCACGACGCTGGCGAACTCGAACGACGACTTCGAGAAGCTGATCGACGACGGGAACCTGTTGCTGACCGAACTGAACCGCCGTCGCGACGCGATCCACGACCTGCTGACCGGGTCCGCCCGGCTGGCCGGCCAGCTCCGCGGCCTGGTCGCGGACAACTCGGCCCAGCTCAAGCCCGCGCTCGAGTCGCTGAACCAGGTCACCGACCTGCTGAAACGGCAGAACGACAACCTCACCAAGGGCCTGCAGCTGGCCCAGCCGTACTTCCGGGTGCTCACCAACACGACCGGCAACGGCCACTGGATCGACGCCTACCTCTGCGGGCTGCTGCCCGAGAACCACGACCCCTGCACCCCGCCGAAGAACCCGGGAGGCGCCAAGTGACCGCGCTGACCACGACCCGCACCGGCGTCCTGGTGAGCCGGTTCGTCGCCGCCGCGATCCTGCTCGCCCTCGTCGTCACGGCGGCGCTGTGGTGGGTGTTCTCCGGCTCCGGGCAGCACCACGTCACGGCGTTCTTCACCCGCGCGGTCGGCGTCTACCCCGGCTCCGACGTCCGCGTGCTCGGCGTCCGGATCGGCCAGGTCGACGCGGTCACCCCGCGCGGCGAGCAGGTGCAGGTCGACATGTCCGTCGACGGCTCGGTCGGGATCGCCGAGGACACGACGCTGCTGGTGATCGCGCCCAGCGTCGTCGCCGACCGCTACCTCCAGTTCGGCAAGCCGGCCCGCGGCGGCCCGCGGCTGCCCGACGGCGCGCTGATCCCGGTGCAGCGCACCGCCACCCCGGTGGAGCTCGACCAGCTCTACGCCAGCCTCGACACGCTGACGAAGGCGCTCGGCCCGAACGGCGCCAACTCCCAGGGTGCGCTTTCCGACCTGCTGAAGACCGGGGCGCAGACCCTGCAGGGCAACGGCCGCGCGTTCAACGACAGCGTGCGCAACTTCGCGCAGCTGGCGCGCACGCTGGCCGGGAACTCGGGCGACCTGTTCGGCACCGTCGACCAGCTCCAGCGGTTCACGACCATGCTGGCCACCAACGACCAGCAGGTCTCCAACGTGAACCAGCAGCTCTCGCAGATCTCGACCACGCTGGCCGCCAACAGCGGCGAGCTCGCGCAGGCCCTCGACGGCCTCGGCCGCGCGCTCGCCGACGTCCAGGCGTTCATCCACGACAACCGCGGCGCGCTCAAGGCCAATGTGGACAACCTGGTGACGACCACGCGGACGCTCGTCGAGCAGCGCGAGTCGCTGGCCGGGACGCTCGACGCCGTGCCGCTGGCGGTGACGAACGTGCTCCAGTCCGTCGACCCGGCCACCGGGCGGCTGCTCGGCCGCGGTGACCTCGACTACTACCTCCAGCAGCCACTGCCGTTGCCGGTCACCGGGGACGTCTACACCAACGGGGGGCAGTGATGACTGGCCGCTTTCGGGGGGTCCAGGGGGGCTTGCCCCCCGGCCGGGGTCTGGGGCTCGGCCCCAGAGGACACCGCGTGCTGACTCTCGTCGCCGTCGGGTGCCTGATCGCGGGCTGCTCGGGCGAGTTCAAGGGCGTCTACGACCTGCCCCTGCCCGGCGGCGCCGACGTCGGCGACCACCCGTACTCGGTGACCGTGCAGTTCGCCGACGTGCTCGACCTCGTGCCGCAGGCCGCGGTGAAAGTCGGCGACGTCCCGGTCGGCCGGGTGCGGGAGGTCCGGCTGGGCGGCGACGGCTGGACGGCCGAAACGGTGCTGGAGGTCAACGGCGACGTCGTGCTGCCGGCGAACGCCGTCGCGCGGCTGCGGCAGTCCAGCCTGCTCGGCGAGAAGTTCGTCGAGCTGGCCCCGCCGGACGGCGAAGCGCAGAACGCCGGCAACGGGCGGCTCGCGAACGGCGCCACGATCACCCTGGCCCGGACCAACCGCAACCCCGAGTTCGAAGAGATCTTCGGCGCGCTTTCGCTGCTGCTCAACGGCGGCGGCATCGGCCAGCTGCAGACCATCAACCGCGAGCTGTCGAAGGTGATGGACGGCAACGAGGAGCAGATCCGCTCCTTCCTGTCCGGCGTGAACACCCTGATGACCGACCTGGACGCGCACCGCTCGGACATCACCGAAGCGCTCGACGGCCTGAACCGGCTCTCGGCGACCCTGGCGAACCGCCACCAGCAGGTCTCCGGCGCGCTCACCGACCTCACCCCCGGCCTGCAGGCCCTGTCCGACCAGCGCACCGAGCTCGTCTCCATGTTGCAGGCGCTGGACCACCTTTCGACGGTGGCCACCGACGTCGTCGACCGCAGCCGCGACGACATGGTCGCCGACCTGCGCGCGCTGGCCCCGATCCTCGGCCAGCTCGCCGCGGCCGGCGACAACCTGCCGAAGTCGCTGCAGATGCTGCCGACCTTCCCGTTCCCCGATTCGGTGCTGCCGGCGGTGAAGGGCGACTACATCAACGCGTACGTGTCGATGATCCCGGCCCCCGGCGTGCCGCTGCCCAAGCCCGGCGAAGGCGTCCCGCCGGGTCTGCCGCCCCTCCCGCTGCCGAGCAGCGCCGCCCGCGCCTCCGGAGGCAGCTGATGCTGACGAACAGAGTACGGATCCAGGTCGTCCTGTTCGTCGTGATCGCGCTGGCCACGACGGCGTTCGTCGGCGCGAACTACGCCGGGCTGGGCCGGCTGCTGGGCTCCGGCAGCTACACGGTGAAGCTGGAGCTCGCCGAAGGCGGCGGCCTGTTCACCAACGGCGAGGTGACCTACCGCGGCGTGGCCGTCGGCCGGGTCGGCGAGCTGCGGCTCACCGTCACCGGCACGGAAGCCGACCTGCTGATCGACGACGGCGCCCCGCCGATCCCGGCGAACTCCCGTGCCGTGGTGGCGAACCGGTCCGCGGTCGGCGAGCAGTACGTCGACCTGCAGCCGCGCACGTCCGACGCGCCCTACCTGGCCGGCGGCTCGGTCATCCAGCGCGAGTCGACCACGCTGCCGCTGCCGGTGAACAGCCTGCTGACCGACCTCGACTCGTTCACCGCGTCGGTGCCGACGCAGGACCTGCGCACGGTGGTGAACGAGCTCGACGACGCGCTGCGCGGCGCGGGCCCGGACCTGCAGACGCTGATGGACTCGGCGACGACGTTCACGCAGGAGGCGAGCAACCACCTGCCGCAGACGTCGAAGCTGATCGGCGACGGCGCGACGGTGCTGCGCACCCAGGTGGACTCCGCGGCGGAGTGGCGCACGTTCAGCAGCAACGCCCGCGTCTTCGCCCAGCAGCTGGCGAAGTCGGACGGCGACCTCCGGCGGCTGATCGCGTCCGCGCCGCCCGCGGCGACGGAGCTGAGCAGCCTGCTGAAGGAGAACGACCCGGGCCTGCCGATCCTGCTGGCCAACCTGCTGACGACGTCCCGGGTGTTCGCCACCCGCACGGCCGCGGAGGAGCAGCTGCTGTCGGACGCGCCGCGCGCGGTGGCCGCCGTGGACTCGGCACTGGACCACCAGAACAACCGGCTGCGGATGGGGCTGGTGCTGAACTTCAACGACCCGCCGCCGTGCCTGCAGGGCTACGAGAAGACACCACACCGGCCGAGCACGGACCTGACCCCGTTGCCGTTCAACACCGACGCGGCCTGCACGCTGCCGTACGGGAACGAAAGCTCGGTGCGCGGCACGCAGAACGGGCCCCACCCGCCGGTGCCGGCCCCGGCCCTGCCGGGCGGCCTGACGAGCCCGCTCGCGCTCGGCACCCAGGCGACGGCGACGAGCCTCGAGGAGATGCTGTGGCTGCGGTGAAGCTGAAGCACGCGGCGGTGGTGCTCGCAGCGGCGGCCGCGGTGTTCGCGGGCTGGTCGGGCTACTCGTGGTACGCGGCGGCCAACGCGTCCGCGGTGACGTACGGGGTGGCCCGCGACGAGGCCCTGACCAGCGGACGCACGCTGGTGGCGGAGCTGAGCAGCCTGGACTACCACGACGTGAACGGCGGCCTGGGCCGCTGGCTGTCGGCGTCGACGGGCCCGCTGCACGACCAGCTGGCCCGCACGGACGAGACGACGAAGAAGACACTGGCGGCGAACGCGACGGTGGCGACGGGCCGTGTCCTGGACGCGGCATTGAGCGAGCTGGACGAGCACGCGGGGACGGCGAAGATGCTGGCCTCGGTGGAGATCACGATGGCGAAGCAGGGAACGGCCCCGGCGGTCAAGCGCAACCGCTTCGCGGCGGCGCTGAGCAGGACGCCGGACGGGTGGAAGCTCAGCGCGCTGGACCAGCTGCCGGTGGGTGCCCGATGAGCCGCGCGGACATCGTTTCGGACGAGACCTCCGCCATTCCCGTGGAAGACGACGGCGAGGTCGCTTCGGCCAAGGCCGACGACGGCGACAAGGCCGCCCCGGCCTCTGGCGCGGCGAGCAGGACCATCCCCGAGACCGAAGGCGCATCCGGGTCGGCTTCTGCCGGAGCCGGGACCAGCGGCGAGGTGACCGCGGCCGAGCCGGGCGAACCGGCCCCGGACTCCAGCGAGACCGAAGCCGAGGCAGATTCCGAGACCGAACCCGAGGCTGCCGAACCTGCCCGGGCCCGGCCCGCCTGGCGGCGTCTCCCCGCGCTGCTCCTCGCCGCCGCAGTGCTGCTCACCGGCGCCGGTGTCTGGTTCACCCTCGAAGCCCGCGCCGCCGCCGCGAACCCCGCCGCCGCCAACCTCGCACTCACCGATGTCGGGGCGACCGCCGATGTCACCTCCGCCGTCACCATCGCCATGAACCAGATCTTCTCCTATTCCTACGACCGGACCGACGTCACCGAAAAGGCCGCCGCGGCGGTGCTGCGCGGGGCCGCCAAGGATTCCTACGACAAGCTCTTCGCCGAGGTGCGGCAGAAGGCGCCGGAGCAGAAACTCGTCCTCACTTCCCGCGTTTCGGCGATCGCCGTGCAAGAACTCCGGAATGGTCACGCGCGGCTACTCGTCTTTCTCGACCAATCAGCCGTCCGAGCCGACAACAATGCGACCGACAGTGCCGCCGCGCAGCTTTCGGTGACCGCGGAGCACACCGGCGGCCAGTGGGTCGTCACCACACTCGAACCACGCTGAACCGTCCCGCAAGAACAGCACACTTCACCGTTTCCGGGAGGACCCGGAAACGGACGGGAGAACGCAAAAGGAGGACAACCATGTCCGTGGCAACGCAGCTGAAGAGACTGGCCGTGCTCACGTCGGCGGCGGCCGTCGTACTCGGCGGGGTCGCTGTGACGCCGGCTTCGGCCGACGTCATCGAAATCCCCGTGTCCTACAACGTCGCCGGCACCACCACGGTGAAGAAGACCGGCAGCACCATGAAGCTCGGCCCCGGCACGCTCAAGGGCAACCTCATCATCGACGACCAGACCGGTTCCGTCGGCCTCAGCGCGGACCTGTCGCTGCCGCCGTCGCAGGCCGACATTTCGCTGGTCTCCGGCCTGTTCCGGGTCAAGGCGACGGTCAAGGTCGTCCCGCTCGGGCCGGCCACCGGCACCATCGCCGACGGCACGCTGACCACGCACGCCAAGGCGAACATGGAGATCTCCAACATCTGGGTCGGGCTGCTCGCGCCGGTGATCCCGCTGCCGACCGTGCCCGGCGCCTGCCGGACGAAGACCCCGGTCGAGCTGAACCTGGTGGCGCCGAACATCGACATCACCTCGCCGACGATCTCGCTCAGCTCGACCTACACCATCCCCGAGTTCAACAACTGCTTCATCGCCGACCTCGCGCTCGGCGCCCTGGTTTCCGGGCCGGGCAACACCATTTCGCTCGATCTGACCGCTCCCCAGAGCTGACCTGCCGGGTGGCGGGCGCACCGCCCGCCACCCGTCCGCTCAGCAGGGCGCGCTGGGGTTTTCCTTCAGCACGAAGCTGTCGCTGTCCCCGGCGGAAACGGCGAACACCGGGCCGCACGTCGCCGGATCCGACTCGCCGACCCAGTCGTTGCCCCAGGCGATGATGTCACCGTTGGTCTTGAAGGCCAGGTTGTGGTTGAACCCGGCGTCGATGCCGGCGACGTCGGAGAGCGCCGCCTCCGGGACGTCGATCTGGTGGAAGTTGTCCTGACCCCAGGCGTAGACGCGGCCGCCCTTGAGCGCCAGGCTGTGGTTGAACCCGGCGGAGATCGCCGTGACCCCCGAGGACAGTCCGGACGGGACGGTCGCCTGGCCGTAGGAATTGCTGCCCCAGGCAAGCACCCCGCCGTTCTTGAGGACGAGGTTGTGGTCGCCCCCGGCGGAGATCGCGGTCACCCCGGACTGCGCGGCCGCGGGCACGTCGGTCCGCGTCCCCCAGCTCACCACCTGCCCGCCCTGCTTCAGGGCCAGGCTGTGCACGTTGGACGTCGAGATCGCGATGACGCCGCTGCTCACCGAGGCCGGCAGGGTCGTCTGGCCGTACCAGTTGTTGCCCCAGGCGATGACCTTGCCGTTCTTGAGGGCGAGCTCGTGGCCCCAGCCGGAGGAGACCTGGCTGACCCCGGACTTCGCGTCGGCGGGAACCACGTTGGCGCCCCAGTTGTTCGCGCCCCACGCGAAGACCGCGCCGCTCTGCAGGGCCAGCACGGTCGTGCTGCCCGCCGACACGGCGGAGACCCCGGACAGCACGTTCGGCGGCGGGACCGTGATGGCGTAGTCCACCTTCCCCCACCCGATCACGCCGCCGACGGTGACTGCGGACGCGGGCGACGCGCCCAAGGACACGGCAAGTGCCGCCGACACCGTCAATACGGCTCCCCTGAGCGTTACCCGTTCACATCGTGAAGTAACCGGCACGGTAGCCTCCTTTCTTCCGATTCGTTTATCCGCGATTGCTCCGACAAGATCGTGAATGGTAGACCGTAACAGAAGCCTTACGGCGGCGCGGTCGTTCTTTGTCAAAATCCGATAGAAGATCCGCCGGACGTGCGCGCGACCGGACAAGAAACCCGGACCGCCCCGGCGGGGTGGGCTGACCGTGCCCCGAAGTCTTGTTCCGTAATGAACTCACGAGTAGCCTTCTGTTCGGCAGATGGACCTCCACCTCGCATGTCGGTGAAATCACGTCCCGCCGCTCGGGGCAAAGGGGGCGGGCGATCGTGATGGGAGACCAGCGACGGCGAGCAATCGATCAGCCAAAGCCGAGACTGTACTGAATCAAAGGAGATGGGTATGTCCCGACTCAGCAGGCTGTCCGCCGGAATCGCGACCACCGCTACCGCCGTCGGCGCCATCGCGGTGCTGACCGCCGGCACCGCGGCCGCCGCCACGGTCACCTACACCGCCGGCGGCACCACGCCCCTGACCTACACCTGCACGTTCCCGGGCATCACGCCGCAGCCCGTCCTCGTCACCTCGCACCTCGACGCCGAGGACAGCGTCGCGGCCGGCGGCACCCTCACCCCCGCCAACGTGGGTGGCTCCGCGACGATCAGCGCCGGTGTCCACGCGCTGCTCACCGCGGTCGGCTACGACGGCATCCAGGGCACCGCCGACGTGTCGGTGACGGCGGCGTCGGGCACGCTGTCGGCGCCGGCGGCCACCGGGCTCAGCATCCCGCAGACCATCTACCCGGCCGGCGGCCCGATCACGGTGAACATCGCGCAGGTCGCGACGTCCGTCGTGCCGACCTACACGGCGCCGGCGACGCCGGGCACCGACACGCTGTCGATGGGCAGCACGGTCACGGCGAACGTGCAGTTCCACAAGAAGTCCACCAACACCTGGACGCCGTGGGCGATGACCTGCAACCTGAAGGTCACCAACCCGGTGCAGAACACCGCGTTCAGCCCGAGCATCACCATCTCCTGACGCCGGTTCCCGGTGCGGGTCCCCTCGCGAGAGGGATCCGCATCGGGATTTCCGTCTTTTCCGCACCACGAACACACAGGGAAACCGATGCCACGTCGAGTCCGGCCCCGCTCCGTCACGGTGACCGCGCTGGCGGCCGCCGGCCTGCTGTCCGCGGCGAACGGTGCGCTGACGGGGGTCGGTTCGGCCGCTCCCGGCCCCGCGGTCCCGCCGGACACCCAGGCGAACGCGTCGGTCTCGGTGCACTGCCCGTTCGCCGACCCGCTCGGCCCGCGCGCGCTCACCGTCGAGACGACGGCGACGCTGCCCGCGCAGGCGAAGACCGGCACGTCGGCGACGATCGGCGCCTTCTCGGTCAAGCTGAGCCTTCCCCGCGACGTCGCGCTCTCGTTCCTGCCCGCCGGCGCCACGACCGGTTCGTTGCGCGGAACGGTGCAGCTCGACCTCGCCGTCCACCAGAACGACCGCTCGGACAAGGTCCCGGTCTCCCTCGTCGTGGCCACGACCCCGCTACCCGAGACCGGCGACGTCGTCCTGACCGCGACCGGCACCGTGCCGGAGATCGCGATCAACACCGTCGGCCCCGTCACGTTCGACGTCACCGCGCCGGCCCTCACGCTCGAAGCCGTCCCGGCGGCCGACGCACCCCCGGCCACCACCGCGCCGCCGAAGGTCGCGTGCACCCTCGACGACGGCCAGAAGACGACGTTGGGCAAGGTCCTCGTGCTCCCGAAGGAGACACCGGGCACCAAGCGAAAGCAGTCGGCCGCGCTCGGCGGGGTGAAGGCCATGGACGAAGAGCCGCCACCCCCGAACATGTACATCCAGCCGATGGGCCTGGTCAGCGTGATCACGCAATCGACGGTCAAGAAGCTGGGCGCCACTGTCGTCTCCACCCCGTCCCTCGTCCTCAACGGGTACATCAACGTGAACGTGGACACCGGTGACGTGTGGATCACCGGCGCGACCGCGTTCGCCCCGGTCACCGCGACCTTCCTCGGCTTCGGGTTCGTGCCGGCGACCGCGACGGTCGAGTTCCTTCCGGTCGACTACCAGAACTCCAAGCTGGTCGCGGTGAAAGGCGACCTGTACTTCAGTGAGGCCGGGGTCCCGTCCATGCGTGCGACGGTGGAAGCCAAGGCCCGGATGAGCCACGCGGAGATCAACGGCGTCCCGCTCGACCTCGGTCCCGACTGCGTGACGAAAACAGCGATAACGCTCAAGGTGAGCGGGCCGTACGACCCGCTCGACCCGACCGGCGAAGGCCGCGTCGACACCACCGAGGCGGGTGGCTTCACGCTGCCGGGCTTCACGGGCTGCGGCGCGGCCGGCCAGGACCTGAACCCGCTCCTCGAGGGCATGAGCTCGGGCGATGGCAACCAGGCCGTCGTCTACCTCTACAACCTGGCGGGCTGCACGGAACCCGACCCCGCCAACTGCGGGCCCCACACCAACCCGCCGGGTTCGGGGCCCTCGGCCGCGATGGCGAAGAAGGCAGCGACGAAACCCAGGTAAACCGCATCGAGGGGGAACGATGAGGATCGGAACGGCGCTCGCAGCGGCGTTGCTCGTCACCGGAGTGACAGCGGGAACGGCCTGTGCGAGCACAACCGTGACAGTGCAGACCGGCGTGCTGACCTACACCTGCGCGTTCCCGGGCTTCGCACCGCAAGCCACGATGCTGACCGCCCAGCTGGACGTCACCGACCTCCAGCCCGGGCAGCCGTTCACGGTGGTGCCCTACGCGACACAGGTCTTCCCGAGCAGCTTGCGTGCATTGCTGCGCGGCGCCGGCTACGACGCGGTCAGAGGCTCGTACAGCGGGTCGTTCACCGTCTCGGGCGCGACTCCGCCATCCGGATCGGTCGGTGGAGACTTCCCGGAGCAGCCGATCGGCACGACGGGCACGGTCACGCTCCCGGTGGCCGGGCCGATCCAGACGTTCACGGCCGACCCCGCCGGCACGCTCGCGTTCGCGATGGGCCCGAGCCTCAGCGAGGGGCTCCAGTTCCACCGGGCGTCGACCGGGGCCTGGGTCGTCTGGTCGGTGAACTGCACGCTGAAGGTGACCAACCCAGGGCAGAACCCGGCGTTCCAGCCGGCCATCGTGATCAGCTGACGCACGCACCTTGAACCTCCATTGTGGACACTTCGAAGGGGAGTCGAATGATCCTGCGCGTCCTCACCGCTGTTTCGTGCGCCGCCGCGATGGCGGTGGCCATGGCGGGCCCGGCATCCGCCGCGACCGTCACCTACCAGACCGGTGCCGTGGCCGACTTCTGCAACCTGATCCCGGGTGTCAGCCCGCAACCCGCAACCTTCACGGCCCGGTTCGACGCCCCGGACTCCGTCGCCTCGGGCACCACGATCACCCCGGCCGGGCTGGGTGGCGTCCTGCGGTTCGACGTGGGTCCGCACGCGCTCCTCACCGCCGTCGGCTACGACGGTTTCCGCGGCCGCGTCGACCTGGGCCTGGCGGCGACCGGCGCGACGCTCTCCGGGCCGTCGGCCACCGGGCTGACCGTGCCCGAGCAGATCTTTCCCGCCGGTGGGGCCATCGAGGTGCAGTTCGACCAGGGGCCGGGTGCGATCGTGCCGTCGCTGACCGCGGGCACGCCCGGCTCGGCCACGGTCAAGGTCACCACCACGGCCACCTTCACCGTCGAGGTCCACAAGAAGGCGAACGATACGTGGACACCGTGGACCATGCAGTGCAACGTCAAGGTGACGAACCCGCCGCAGAACACGGCGTTCAGCCCGTCGATCCCGGTGACCTGACGGGCTACCGAGGAGTCCACTGTGGATGGGAGCCGCCCGCTCGCGGTGCCGGGAGCAGTTCGCTGACCGGGTACCGCAGCGGCAGCGGCGCCGCACCCGCCCGCAACGCCAGTTCCATCTCGAACCGCGCCGCCGGGTCGCGGAGGCTGTCGCCGAACGTCGCCTGCAGCTGGCGCATGCGGTAGCGGACCGTCTGGGGGTGGACGCTGAGGCGCTCCGCGATCTCGACCACGTTGCCCTGGCTGTCCAGCCATGCCCGCAGCGTCTCCAGCAGCCGCTCCTGCTGCTTGCCCGTCATGTCCGCCAGCGGGGCGAAGAGGCGGTGCCGGAGCGTGCCGACCAGGCCGACGTCGGAGTTGACCAGCAGCGTCGCCAGGTGCTCCTCGGCCCGCAGCACCGGGCGCGGGGCCAGCACCCCGCGTTCGGCCAGCTGGAGCGCGTTGCGGGCCCAGCGCAGGGAATCGGCCACCGACGCCAGCGCGACGCACGGGCCGATCGACAAGCGGCAGTCCGGGAGCGCCACCTGCAGGGCCGCCAGCCGCGCGCTGCTCAGCTCGCCGGGGACGACCAGTTTCGGGTCGGCCGTGTCGAGTTCGGCGAGGACGTCCGCGTCCAGTCCGGCGTGCCGGCGGGCCGGGGCGACGCCGCCCGCCGGGTGGACCGCCACCGGTGTCGCGTCCACCGGCACCGGCCAGCCGATCAGCTGGGCCAGCTCGGCGATCGCCTTGGGTGACGCGGGCGGCGTCTCCAGGATCAGGTGCAGCAGCTTGCGGCGCCAGGTGTCCAGCGCTCCCGCCGTGCGCGCCTTCGCTTCCAGGTAGCCGTCGAGCGCGACGGACGCGAGCTCGTCCATGAACGCCAGCATCGCGTCGGCCAGCTGGGACATCACCGCCGACGACAGCCCGCTCCGCCGTCCGACGCGCATGATCCGCCGCCACGACACCCGCGCGCCGACCCGGTAGGCCGACTGCAGCGTGTCGAGGCTGCGGCCTTCGCGCATTTCGTTCTGCCCCAGGCGGTGGTGCACCTCGTGGGACTGCTCCTTGGACACCGTCGGGTCGGCGATCTGCGCGACGAACAGCGTGATCGCGTATTCGACGCCGGCGCGGATCGACTTGCCGTAGGGGCCATCGAGCGGGCGGGCGTAGGCCGGGATGGTCGCGCGGATCTCGTCGACGATCTCCGCCGCGAGGCTGGCCAGCTCGGGACGCAGGATGTCGGCGAGCTTGCGAGGCAGTGCGGCGGGTGGCGGCGCAGCGTGATCGAATCCGCGCTCCACCGACATCGCAGCTCCTTCGCTCCGCCCCGGGTTACCGGCCGCGCGCACACGCGAACGGGCACCCCGCGCTTGGTGCGGGGTGGCACCGGACACATCGAAAAAGTAGCGCCGAACGTGTCACCCTTTCGGAGGGAAACCGCTTTCTTGTCACCTTCATGACAATTTTTCACCGGCAGGGACGCGAAGGATGACAAGGAGGCCGCCGACTGCACCTGATCATGCGTACGAACGGACGAACTCCCAACGACCCACTCACGCTGCGGTTACGGCAGCCTTCTTGTATCGTGTGGTTGATACAAGCGAGGAGGTTCGACATGCCGTGGGACAACGTGCTCGCCGTCGCCCTGATCATGGGCCTGGTCGGCCTGGCGATCCTGATCGTGCTCTGGCCGGGCGAGAAGCAGGGCAAACGGCTGCTCAAGCGGTGGGGCGTGCCCGACCCGGACGACGCCGAGGTCGCCCTCGCCGTCCGGTACCTGAAGCGGCGCCGGTTCTGGTACCCGTGGCTCTTCCTGGCGATCCCGCCGCTGCTCGACCGCACGGCCGGCTCGCTGTTCACCACGCTGATGCTCGGCGGCCTGATCGCCGAACTGCTGGCGCAGCGGCCGTCGCGCGGCCCGCGCCGCGAAGCCGTCCTGGCCCGGCGCACGCTGCGGGACCTGGTCCCGGTGTGGGCGCTCGGGCTGAGCGTGCTCGCCGCGGTCGCCTCGATCGTCGTCCTCGCCGTCGCCGGCCGCTGGACGTCGCTCGCGGTCGCGGCGGGCGCGTTCGTGGTCGCGTGGGCGATCACCCTGCTCGCGCTGCGCCGCCCCGCCGTCGGTGGCCGGGCCGACCTGGCGCTGCGCTGCCGCAGTGCCCGCGTGGCCATCGGGCTGGGCATCGCCACCTGCGCGGCGACCGGCGGCCCGGTCCAGAGCGTCGGCGCCTTCGTGACCGTGGTGCTCGGATTGGTCGTGTTCCTGGCAGTGGTGGCCCCGGTGAAACGGCTGCCGACACCCGCGTGAAGATCGTCGTCGACACGGAGAACGGGCTCGCACCCTGGCGGCAGGTGCACGACCAGATGGTCCGCGCGATCACGACGGGCGGCCTGCCCGAAGGGACGCGGCTGCCGCCGATCCGCCAGCTGGCGCGGGACCTGGGGCTGGCGTCGGGGACGGTGGCGCGGGCGTACCGCGAGCTGGAGGCGGCGGGCTGGGTGGCGACGGCCCGCGCCCGTGGCACGGTGGTGACGATCCCGTCCGGCCGCCCGGACCGCGCGGCCCTGCTGCGCGCCGCCGCCGCGGACTTCGCGGCCCAGGCCAACGACCTCGGCGCGAACCTCGACGACGCCATGGCCGCGGTCCGCGCGGCCTGGTCGTGAGTGGGAAACAGTGTTCTAACGCTGTTTCCCACTCACGAGAAGCCGGCCCACCGCGGACAGGACGGGCTCCAGGACCTCGACCTCGCGCGGCGTCCCCACGCACTCGGTGATCCCCGCGCCCACGACCTCGAATCCCGACAGCGCGTCGAGGGCCGACACCAGCTGAGGGATCGTCCAGCCGCCGGGCTCCGGGTAGTTGAGTCCCGAGAACTCCGCCGGGTCCAGGACGTCCAGGTCGATGTGCACGTACAGCTTCTCCACGTCCGCCAACGCATCCACCGAAGTCACCGCCAGCCCGCGCGAGACCGCCGCCTGTTCCTCCGGGTCGAACACGCGGGTCCCCGCCAGCACCACGTTCCCGGGAGTGAGTGCCGGGTCGGCCGCGAACTCCGGGTCGCCTTCGCCGAACAGCGACCTCAGCACCATGCCGTGGAACGCGCCCGACGGCGACGATTCCGCCGTGTTGAGGTCCGGGTGGGCGTCGAACCACGCGACGCCCAGCCCGGGTCCGTGGCGGTAGCGGGCCACGCCGATCGGCACCAGCTCGACGCCGCAGTCGCCGCCGATCGTCAGCACCGGGCCGGCGGGTGCCTCCAGCGCGGCCAGCTGAGCCGCCCGGTTCGGCCCGGTCAGCACGGCCCGTGACGCGATCCCCCGGTCCACTTCGGACACTTCACGGGTCTGCCGGACGTGGTGCACGGGCCGGCCGAGCACGTGCCCGGCCAGCTCGGACAGGGCCACACAGCCGTCCGGCAGCTCCGCCGCGCGGGGTCCCACCGCGCCCTGCCGTTGCGGTACCGCGTTGATCAGCATCCGGTGATGCTATCGCTGGGCGGCAACCGTAGTGAATGACTCATTCATGTCGTCAGGCGACATGAATGAGTCATTCACGTCGCCTCACTCCAGCACCAGCAGGAGGTCACCGCCCTCGACCTGCTGCACGTTCGTGATCGCCAGCCTGCCCACCGTCCCGCCGGTGGACGCCGTGATCGACGCCTCCATCTTCATCGCCTCGATCGTCGCGACCGTCGCCCCGGCTTCGACCGTGTCGCCCTCGGCGACCTGCAGCGTCACCACGCCCGCGAACGGCGCCGCGACCTGCTTCGGGTTGCCCTTCTCGGCCTTCTCGGTCGCCGGGATGTCCGACGCGATCGAGCGGTCGCGGATCTGGATCGGGCGGAGCTGGCCGTTCAGGGTCGACATCACCGTGCGCATGCCGCGCTCGTCGGCCTCGCCGATCGCTTCCAGCTCGATGAGCAGCCGGACGCCCGGTTCGAGGTCGACCGCGTACTCCTCCCCCGGGCGCAGCCCGTAGAAGAAGTCCTTGCTCGGCAGCACCGACGTGTCGCCGTAGGCCTCGCGGTGTGCCTCGAACTCCTTGGTCGGGCCGGGGAACAGCAGCCGGTTGAGCGTCCGGCGCGGTTCCGCGGCGAGCGCGGAACGGTCCTCTTCGGACAGTTCGACGACCGGCTTGGCGGCCGCCCGGCCTTCGAGGGCCTTGGTGCGGAACGGCTCCGGCCAGCCGCCCGGCGGGTCGCCGAGCTCGCCGCGCAGGAAGCCGATCACCGAGTCGGGGATGTCGAACTTGTTCGGCTCCGCCTCGAAGTCGGCCGGGGAGACGCCCGCGCCGACCAGGTGCAGCGCGAGGTCGCCGACGACCTTGGACGACGGCGTCACCTTCACCAGGTGGCCGAGGATCTTGTCGGCCGCGGCGTACATCGCCTCGATGTCCTCGAACCGGTCGCCCAGGCCCAGCGCGATGGCCTGGGTGCGCAGGTTCGACAGCTGCCCGCCGGGGATTTCGTGGTGGTAGACGCGCCCGGTCGGCGACGCGAGCCCGGCCTCGAAGGGCGCGTAGATCTTGCGCACGCTCTCCCAGTACGGCTCCAGGTCCCCGATTGCCTGCAGGTCGAGGCCGGTGGTGCGGGCCGAGTGGTCAGTGGCCGCCACGATCGACGACAGCGACGGCTGCGACGTCGTGCCCGCCATCGACGACACCGCGCCGTCGACGGCGTCCGCGCCCGCGTTGATCGCCGCGAGGTAGGTGGCCAGCTGGCCGCCCGCGGTGTCGTGGGTGTGGATGTGCACCGGCAGGTCGAACTCCTTGCGCAGCGCGGTGACCAGCTTCGTCGCCGCGGGCGCGCGCAGCAGCCCGGCCATGTCCTTGATCGCCAGGACGTGCGCCCCGGCGCCGACGATCTGCTCGGCCAGCTTGAGGTAGTAGTCGAGCGTGTAGAGCTTCTCCCCCGGGTCCGACAGGTCCGAGGTGTAGCAGAGCGCCACCTCGGCGACGGCGGAGCCGGTCTCGCGGACGGCTTCGATGGCCGGGCGCATCTGTTCGACGTCGTTGAGCGCGTCGAAGATCCGGAAGATGTCGATGCCGGTCTTCGTCGCCTCCTGGACGAAGGAGTGCGTCACCTCGGTCGGATAAGGCGTGTACCCGACGGTGTTGCGCCCGCGCAGCAGCATCTGCAGGCAGATGTTCGGCACGGCCTCGCGCAGCGCCGCCAGCCGCTCCCACGGGTCCTCGGCGAGGAACCGCAGCGCGACGTCGTAGGTCGCGCCGCCCCAGCACTCCAGCGACAGCAGTTCCGGCAGCGTGTTCGCCACGACCGGGGCCGTCGCGAGGAGGTCCTTGGTGCGGACGCGGGTGGCGAGCAGCGACTGGTGCGCGTCGCGGAACGTCGTGTCGGTGACGCCGATGTGCGGCGACTTCCGCAGCCACTCGGCGAACCCGGCCGGGCCCAGCTCGACGAGCTTCTGCTTCGAGCCCGGTGCCGGCTGGGCGTCCTTCGGGATCTTGGGCAGCTTGAGCGTGGCGTCCGGGGTCTTCGGGCGCTCGCCGTTCGGCTTGTTGACCGTCTGGTCGGCGAGGTAGGTCAGCAGCCGCGTGCCGCGGTCGGCCGACTGCCGCGCGGTGAGCAGCTGCGGGCGCTCCTCGATGAACGACGTCGTGACGCGGCCGGCGCGGAAGTCCTCGTCGTCGAGAACCGCCTGCAGGAACGGGATGTTCGTCGCGACACCGCGGATGCGGAACTCGGCGACGGCGCGGCGCGCGCGGCCGACGGCGGTCTTGAAGTCCCGGCCGCGGCAGGTGAGCTTGACCAGCAGCGAGTCGAAGTGGGCGCTGATCTCGGTGCCGGAGAAGGCGGTGCCGCCGTCGAGCCGGATGCCCGAGCCACCCGGCGAGCGGTAGGCGGAGATCATCCCGGTGTCCGGGCGGAAGCCGTTGGCCGGGTCCTCGGTGGTGATGCGGCACTGCAGCGCGGCGCCGCGCAGGTAGATCTTGTCCTGGCTCAGGCCGAGGTCGGCGAGGGTCTCGCCGGAGGCGATCCGCAGCTGCGACTGCACGAGGTCGACGTCGGTGACCTCTTCGGTGACCGTGTGCTCGACCTGGATGCGCGGGTTCATCTCGATGAAGACGTGCTTGCCCTGCTTGTCGAGCAGGAACTCGACGGTGCCGGCGTTGCGGTAGCCGATCTGCCGGGCGAACTTGACGGCGTCGGCGCAGATGCGGTCGCGCAGCTCGGGGTCGAGGTTGGGCGCCGGGGCCAGCTCGACGACCTTCTGGTGGCGCCGCTGCACCGAGCAGTCGCGCTCGTAGAGGTGGATGACGTTGCCTTCGCCGTCGGCGAGGATCTGCACCTCGATGTGCCGCGGCTCGACGACGGCCTTCTCGAGGAAGACGGTCGGGTCGCCGAAGGCGGACTCGGCCTCGCGCGCGGCGGCCTCGATGGACTCGCGCAGCACGGCGGGGTCCTCGACACGGCGCATGCCGCGCCCGCCGCCGCCGGCGACGGCCTTGACGAACACCGGGAAGCCCAGCTCATCGGCCGCCGCGACCAGGGCGTCGACGTCGCTGGACGGTTCGGACGACCCGAGCACCGGCACGCCGGCCTCGCGCGCGGCCTTGACCGCGCGCGCCTTGTTGCCGGTGAGTTCGAGGATGTCGGCGCTCGGCCCGACGAAGGTGATGCCCGCTTCTTCGCACGCGCGCGCGAGATCGGGGTTCTCTGAGAGGAAGCCGTAACCGGGGTAGACGGCGTCGGCCCCGGCCTTCTTCGCCGCCGCGACGATCTCGTCGACCGAGAGGTAGGCGCGCACGGGGTGACCGGGTTCGCCGATCTCGTACGCCTCGTCGGCCTTCAGGCGGTGCAGGGAGTTGCGGTCTTCGTGCGGAAACACGGCAACGGTCCCCGCGCCCAGTTCGTAGCCGGCGCGGAACGCTCGGATCGCGATCTCCCCGCGGTTGGCCACCAGCACCTTGCGGAACATGCCCGGTCCTTCCCATTTGGATCGGTAAGTCAACGCACGTTACCCGGTTCTTCCCGCTCTGCGGGAGTTCAGTACCAGGTGATGGACATCATGCGCCGCGGAAGGGTTCGCCGGGGACCCGGCTGGGCAGCTTTTCAAGATCCGACGTAGAGCAGGCGGTTGGCGGTGCCGTCCGGGACGTCCTTGAGCGCGTCCGGTGTCGCCGCCTGAACAAGCGCTTGGTCCACCTGGTCGGGAGTGGCTTCGGGGTGCTGGGCGCGGTACAGCGCCGCCGCGCCCGCCGCGAACGCCGCCGCCATCGAGGTGCCGGACTCCGGGTTCGCGCCCGTGCCGCCCGCGACCGGGCCGGGGACGTCGACGCCGGGGGCGTACAGGTCGACGTCCTCGCCGAAGTTCGACGCCTTGTCCGGCCGGTCCTGGTCGTCGGTGGCGCCAACGGTCAGCGCCTCGGCCACCCGTCCCGGCGAGAACCCGCTCGCGTCGGCCTTCTCGCTGCCGGCAGGCACGGCGACCGGCACCACGGTGGCGAGCCGCCGCACGGCGGCGTCGAGCTGGTCGTTCGGCACCCCGCCGATGCCCAGGACGGCGACCGCGGGCTGCTGGGCGTTCTGCGCGACCCAGTCGATGCCGGCGATGATCTGGTCGGTGGCACCACCGCCATCCTTGTCGAGCACGCGCACGGGCACGATCTGAGCGCCCTTCGCTACGCCGTAGTCCTTGCCCGCGGCGATGCCGGCGAGGCGGGTGCCGTGGCCGTTGGTGTCGGTCGTGTCGGAGCCGCCGTTCAGGAAGTCCCGCCCGGGCGCGACCCGGCCCTGGAAGTCGGGGTGCTTGGCGTCGACACCGCTGTCGATCACGTAGATGGTGACGCCCGAGGCGTCGGTGGCGTAGTGGTAGGCGTGGTCGAGGCCGGTGCGCTGGTCGATCCGGTCCAGCCCCCACCCGGGCGGATCGGGCTGCACCCCGCCGGCCGCGACGGCCGGGGTCTGGCCGGCGAGTACGAGCGTCACCGCCGCTGCGGCAGGAAGGAACCTCATGATCGCCGTGGTACCCCGGGAGTGACGGGGCGACAACTCAGGGCTGTCGCCCGATCGGCTGATTCCGGGCCTGGACGGCCAGCACGACGGTGTCGATCGCCAGCAGCACGAGGGCCACCACGGCGATCGCCTGCCCGCCCAGCCCCAGGGAAGCCTCCTCGAAGACCGCGGCGAACGTCGGCGCCAGCACGCCCAGCAGGCCCGCGGTCCCGGCGGCCAGCACGGCGCAGCCGACCAGGCGTGGGCGAAGCACCACGGCGACGACGGGCACGGACACGGCCAGCAGAGCGCCGAGCAGGAAGTAGGCCGTCGCCCGGCCGGCGTCACTGGAGTCGTACGTGTTCAGGTCGACGAGCTGGACGATCCAGCCCACCGCGGCCGTCAGGCCGAGCACGATCGCCACCCACGCCGGCCAGCCGCGCACCGGCCCGGCACCCAGCGCGACCGCCCGGCTCCGCCCGAGCGCCGCCAGCGCACACGCCCCCGCGACCACCCAGGCGAGATGCGCGAGCAGCGCGAAGGTGTAGCCGGCTTTCAGCTCGGTGTCCCCTTGCTGGGAGAGAGCGATGGCTTCGCCGAGGAAGCGCAGCAGCCCGAACAGCGCGGCCAGCCCGGCGCCGAAGAGCAGCGCGGGACCGGTCCGTGACCTCGTCCCCGGCGCCAGCGTCAGGATCCCGGCGAGCAGGGCGCACGCGCCCACGACCAGGACGTAGGACTCCATGCCGGGCCGGTACTGGCTCAGCGAGTAGCCGTAGCGGTAGTTCATCGGCAGCCCGACCACCGCGAACACCGCGCCCGTGATCGCGAGCAGCCCGGCGAACCCGCCGACCGGATCCGCCGCGCGCGCCGTGGCGGCGGATTCCGGCGCCTCGGTTCCCCCGGCGCCCGGTCCGGGGTCCGCCGCGACCCCGCCCTCCGCCTCGGCGGCCGCCGGTTCGGTCAAGCGCCCCAATGTGGCGTTCGGTGCGTCCAGCGCACCCAATGTGGCGTTCGGTGCGTCCAACGCACCCAACGCCACATTGGGGCGTTCGGGCGGCTCCGGCACCGGCTTCACCTCAGGTTCGGCAGGTGACGGCTCGGGTTCCGCCGCCACGATCGGCTCGGGCCCGGGTTCCGCGACCGCCTCCGGCTCCGGGACCGGCAGGGCCTCGATCTCCACCGCGACCACCGCGTCCCCGGTCGGCCCGGTCACCACGACGTTCCCGCGCCGCGTCCCCGACGCCCCGGCCGTGACCGCCAGTTCCGCTCCCGCATCCGTCTCGGTCACCCGGATCCACGCGTGCGAAGCCTCGAACCGCGCTTCCCGCGCCACCGGCGGCCCCACCGCGCGGACCACCGCGGCCGCGACCTCCCCCGGCGGTGCGGAAAGCCGTACCGAAGACACGTCCGCCCGCACGACCGCGGAGCGGAGTGCGTCCGCTGCCGCCGCCGCGACGTGCTCGATGTCCGTCGAGGCCATCACCTTCAGCGCCTCGAACGCGCCCAACGCCACCGGCAGGTTCGAACTCGACAACCGCCGGCGAAGCTCCGCCACCGCGCCCAGGCGCGTGAACGGGTTCTCCGCCGCGATCGCCGCCGACAGGTCGGCCGGGATCGGGGACGGCTTGATCCGGCGCCGCCTGCTCTTCGCCAGGTACAGCTCGCCCTGCATCTCGATGTCGCGGCTCGGCGTCTGCTTCGGGTTGCGCTCGCGCACGCGGTCGAACAGGTACTCATACAGCTCGCCCAGCGCGATCCAGCCGTCCTCGTCGCGGTCGGCCTCGCCCGTGCGCAGGCCCTCCACCAGCGCCGACGTGAACACCGACGGCTGGGCGGGCTGGCCCTCGGCCAGCCGCGCGCCCTCGAAGGCGTACTCGATCGAGTTCGACGCCGTGATGACGGCCCGGCCGCGGCCGCCGCGGAAGCTGTCGAGGACGTTCGCGTCGCCCGACGACCGCACCGCCACGCCCTGCCCGAACGCCCCGCCGTAACAGCAGTCCAGCAGCAGGACGATGCTGCGCGAGCGGCTCTGCCGGATGCACTGCTGCACGAAGTCCGCGGGCACGGCCGTCGACCGGAGCCGGTCGGGCCGGGTGTTGCGGGCGGCGAAGTACAGCCCGCCCGAGTCGTCCTTGAGGCCGTGGCACGAGAAGTGCAGCAGCAGGACGTCGTCGGGCCTGCCCTCGGCGCAGAGGTCCTCGATCTCCGCCTCGACGGCGTGGGCGGTCTCGTTGCGGACGACCCGGACGTCGAAGTCGCTGATGGTCCGGTCGGCCAGGACCCCGGCCAGGGCATCGGCGTCCGCCGCGGGCGAGCCCAGCTGCTGGAGTCCCGCGTTGTCGTACTCGCCGTTGGCGACGATCAGCGCCCGCCTCCGCCCGGCCATACCGGTAGGAAACGCCCACACCGGCCATTACGGCAATCGGCCGAACGGGCACACCTACCCGGCGTCGCCCCCGAAAATCGTTTCCTGCTTTTCCAGGCAGACGGCGGCGTCGAACGCGGCCGCCACCTCCACCGGCACGGAAGTGTGCGCGTGCCGGATGCTCGCGGCCGCGGGGCGCTCGACCAGGCACGGCGCCCGATCGGCGAGCGCCGCCTCGACGCTGCCTTCCGCCGGGTCCCCGAGGGCCTGCTCGAACATCCGGAACCCGAGCGGCGCGGCTTCGTCCGGGACGAGCCCGGTGGTCGTCCCGGAAACGGCCGTGAGCGCGAGCGCGAAATAGCGATCGCCCAGTTCCGCGGCCAGGTGAGTGCCCGCCGACGGCATCGTCATGCCGGGCATCGGCGAGAACGGCACGCGCTGGAGGTGTCCGTTGTGGAGCATCAGCACGATCTTCTCGGCCGGGAACCGCCGCCGCAGCAACCGCACGGTGGCCGCCATGTACGTGTCCCGCGACGAACTCTGCGGCTCGGGCGCACGGCCCGCCATCAGCGCGTCCAGCTCCCGCAGGTACAGGTCGACGCGCAGGGCGCCTTCCGCGTGATGCGCGGCCACCTCGCCGTATACCGGCAGCGACTCCACGTGTCCCTTGAGGACGGTCAACGCGCTCGTCGCCGCGTCCCGCGCTTCCGGGCTCATTTCCCGGTACCGAGCCGGAGCGACCGCGCTGCTCACCGACGCGTACGGCTCGCACGCGGCGATGGCAATGTCCACAAGGGACACATTGGCCGGGTCCACGCGCAGGACGAATTCGCGGACGGCCCGCAGCGCGGGCACCGGCGAACCCGCCGAACCCGGCACGTCGAGCCCGAAGAACCGCACGCCACGGCCACGTAGCCAGGTCAGCATCTCGTGCACCTCGGCCGAGTCGCCGAGGCCGAAGGTGAAGCCGTCGTGGGCGATGTCGGCGACGTCGCCGTCGCCACCCCGCAGCCAGTCGTCGACCAGGCGCCCCTCGGGGAACCCGCCTTCGAACCCGAGGACGGTGAACCCGCGCTCGGTGACGAGGTGGCGCAGGAGGCGGTCGCGCAGCACGCCGAACTCGCGGATGTGATGGTTGTTCTCGCCGATGGCGACGACCTCGGCGTCGCCGATCAGATCGGCGATTTCGGCAACGTCGACGGGTCCTGTCATACTGGGCACACTAACGCAACAGGAGTAGCAGTTGGCAACCGAGATTTCCGGGACGAAGCGTCCGGGCGGCCGCACCGAGCGGACCCGCCTCGCCGCGCTCGACGCCACCCTCGCGCTGCTCGGCGAACGCGGGTACGCGGAGCTGACCGTCGAGGCGGTCGCCGAACGCTCCGGCGTGCACAAGACGACGCTGTACCGCCGCTGGGAGTCCGCCGAAGGCCTGGTCGCGGCGGCCCTGCTGATGGGCGCCGAGCAGGAGTGGGCCGTGCCGGACACCGGCTCCCTCGAAGGCGACCTGCGCGCCGTCAACCTGGAACTGGTGCGCTACTTCACCACCCCGGGCGAGCGTGAGCTGCCCACGGCGTCGATCTCGGCGGCGTTCCTCTCCCCGCGCGCGGCCGAGGCCCTGCGCGAGTTCTACGTCGACCGCCACGCCCGTTCGGCGGCCGCCGTGACCCGGGCGATCGAGCGCGGCGAAGTCCCGCCCGGCACCGATCCGGTGGAGGCGGTGCGCGTGGCCTGCGGGCCGATCTTCTACCGCCTGTTCGTGTCCCGGGAAGGCGTCACGCCGGCGGACGCGGGAGTCGCCGCCGCCGCGGCCGCCGCGGCCGCGAAAGCCGGCGTGTTCACGGCAACGAACGGCGGTACCGCATCTCCTCCAGCGTGACGCGCCCCTCGTCGATCGTCTCGGTCTGGCGGGCGCCGTCGTCCACCCAGCCTTGCCGGACGTAGAAGGCCTTCGCCCGCTCGTTCGTCGCCAGCACCCACAGGACGGCGCTGTCGCCGGAGAGCTCTTCGACGACCCGGTCGTGCAGCAGCCGGCCGAGTCCCCGTCCCCAGTACTCGGGCAGCAGGTAGAGCGCGTAGAGCTGCCCGGGGCCGAAGGCCGCGAACCCGGCGACGACGCCCTCGTCTTCGACGACCAGGACCCGGCCCGGAATGGCGGGGTCGCCGATGCGCCGGGCCCACGACGCCGCGCGCGCCTCGGCCGAGAGACGGGCCAGGAACTCCTCCGGCAGCAGCCCCGCGTACGCCGCCCGCCAGGACGCCACGTGGATCTCGCCGATCGCCGGTGCGTCGGCCACCGTGGCGGCGCGGACGGCGATCAGCTCTTCTCCAGGTACTCCGCGCGGTCGACGTCGACGACGTCGGCGACCATGAGCGCCAGGCCGCGGTACTTCTTCAGCTCCGGGTCCTTTTCGACGATCTCCTGCGCGCTGGCCCGCGACGCGGCGATGACGTCCTCGTCCCGCAGCAGCGACAGCAGCTTGAGCGTGGACCGCTTCCCGGACTGCGCGGCGCCGAGGATGTCGCCTTCACGGCGCAGTTCGAGGTCCAGACGGGACAGTTCGAAGCCGTCGGTGGTCGATTCGACCGCCGCCAGCCGCTCGCGGGTCGCCGTGCCGTCGAGGGTCTCGGTGACCAGCAGGCACAGCCCCGGCACGCTGCCCCGGCCGACGCGGCCGCGCAGCTGGTGCAGCTGGCTGACGCCGAACCGGTCGGCGTCCATGATCACCATCGCGGTCGCGTTCGGCACGTTGACGCCGACCTCGATGACCGTCGTGGCCACCAGGACGTCGAGCTTCCCCGCCGAGAACGCCCGCATCACGGCGTCCTTGTCGTCGGGCGGCATCCGGCCGTGCAGCACGCCGATCTTCAGGCCCTGCAGCGGGCCGTTTTCCAGCTCGGGCGCGACCTCCAGGACGGCGAGGGGCGGCCGCTTGTCGCTCTTGTCCGACGGCGGCTCGTCGCCGATCCGCGGGCACACGACGTACGCCTGGTGGCCCTTGCCGACCTCTTCCCGGACCCGTTGCCAGATCCGCTCGAACCAGGCCGGTTTTTCGGCGACCGGCACCACGGTCGTCTTGATCGGCGACCGCCCGACCGGCATCTCGCGCAGCGCGGACACCTCCAGGTCGCCGTACACGGTCATCGCGACCGTGCGCGGGATCGGCGTCGCGGTCATGACGAGCACGTGCGGGCTGGTGTCACCCGCCCCGCGGGTGCGCAGCGCGTCCCGCTGCTCGACGCCGAAGCGGTGCTGCTCGTCGACGACGGCGAGGCCGAGGTCGGCGAACTCGACGTGGTCCTGGATCAGCGCGTGCGTGCCGACGACGATGCCGGCCTCCCCGCTGACGATCTCCAGCAGTGCCTTCTTGCGCTCCTTCGCGCCCATCGACCCGGTGAGCAGCGTGACGCGGGTGGCGTTCTCCGCGGCGCCCAGCTCGCCCGCCTGGCCGAGGTCGCCGAGCATCTCGCGCAGCGACCGCGCGTGCTGCGCGGCGAGGACCTCGGTCGGCGCGAGCATCGCGGCCTGCCGCCCGTTGTCGACGACCTGCAGCATCGCCCGCAGCGCGACGACCGTCTTGCCCGAGCCGACCTCGCCCTGCAGCAGCCGGTTCATCGGGTGCTCCGAGGCCAGGTCCGCGGCGATCTCGTCGCCGATCCCCCGCTGGCCCGCGGTCAGGTCGAAGGGCAGCCGCTTGTCGAAGGCGTCCATCAGGCCGCCGCCGACGTGCGGGTTCGCCTTGGCCGGCCGTGAGATGGCCGAGTGCCGCCGTTGCGCGAAGATCAGCTGCACGGCCAGGGCCTCGTCCCACTTGAGCCGCTTCTTCGACGCCTCCAGGTGCGCCCAGTTCTCCGGGCGGTGGATGCCGCGCAGCGCGTTGTCGAGGTCGGCCAGGCGGTGCAGGCGCCGCAGGTCCGCGGGCATCGGGTCCTCGTCGACCTCGAGGACGTCGAGGACCTGGCGCACGCACTTGCCGATCGACCACGACGGCATGCCCTGCGCCGCCGGGTACACCGGGATGATCGCGGCGAGGAAGTCGTCCATCGCCTCGTCCGCGTTCTCCGCGTCGAGCAGCTCGTACTCGGGGTTGGTCAGCTGCAGGGTGTCGCGGAAGGCGGAGACCTTGCCGGCGAACAGGCCGGTCTTGCCGGGGACCAGTTCCTTCTCCCGCCACGCCTGGTTGAAGAAGGCGCAGGTGAGCCGGCGTTTCCCGTCGGTGATCACCATGTCGAGGATGGTCCCGTTGCGGGACTTCATCCGGCGCTTGCTCACCTTCTCGATCCGCGCCATCACCGTGGCGTGCTCGCCGAGCTCGAGGCCCGCGATGTCGGTGAGCTCGCCGCGCTCGGCGTAGCGGCGTGGGTAGTGGCGCAGCAGGTCGCTGACCGTCTCGATGTCCAACGCCGTGGCGAGCGCCTTCGCCGTCTTGGCGCCCAGCAGCAACGGCAGCTTGTCGCGCAACCCGGCCATTCGCTATTCGACTCCCATCAGCAGCACGGCGTCGGCCTGGCCACTGGCGTAGCCGGCCAGTTCCACCTCCGGGTGCTCCACCCGCAGCTGCTCCGCGAGCTCTTCGGCGACCCCGGGCGGGGCGGCGGCTCCGCTCAGCACCGTCACCAGCTCCCCGCCGAGCGCCAGCATCCGGTTCAGCACCTTCATCGCGGCCGCGACCAGGTTCGTCTCGGACGCGGGCGCGGGCTCGATCAGCACCACTTCGTCGTCGACCAGGCCGACCACGTCGCCGGACTGGGCCCGGCCCACCCAGGTTAGCGACTCCTCCTGCGCGATCCGCAGTTCGCCACGCCTGGTCGCGGCGGCCGCTTCGGCCATCGCGACGACGTCGTCGTTGGTGCGGCGCCCGGCGTCGTGCACGGCGAGGGCGGCCATGACCTGCACCGGCGACGCGCACGGGATGACCACGACGTCCCGGTCGGCGGCCATCGCGTGCCCGGCGGCGGTGTCGGCCGCGGTGGTGAGCGCGACGCTGCCCGGGAGCACGGTGACGTGCCGTCCGGCGGCCTCGTTGAGCAGGCCGATCATGTCCTCGACGCTCGGCGTCTCGCCTTCGGGCACGGCCAGCACCGGGATGCTTTCGGCCCGCAGCAGCTCGGCCAGTGCGCCGCCGTGGACGACGGCGACGACGGTGCGGTCGATCCCGCCCCCGGGCTCGATCGGAGTCGGCGTGAGCAGCGGCTCGACGCGGATCTTGCGCGGGCGGCCCAGCGCGAGGCCGGCCTCGATGGCGGCGCCGATGTCGGCGCAGTGGACGTGCACGGCGTGGCTGCCGGAGCCGTCGCCGGCCACGGTGACGCTGTCGCCGAGGCCGCTCAGCTCCTTGCGCAGGGTCGGCAGGCTCGCCTCGTCGACGCCGTCGAGGAGGTACATGACCTCCCAGGCGTAGGCCTCCGGCAGTTCGGTGTGGACCTCGAGGGCGTGCTCCTGCTCCAGAGGCACGCCGGTGAGCACGCCGACCAGCGCGTCGAGCACCGCGACGAGCCCGCGCGCGCCCGCGTCGACGACTCCGGCCCTGGCCAGCGCGGGCAGCTGCTCGGGCGTCTTTTCCAGGGCGTGCGCGGCCTCTTTCGCGGCTTTTGCCGCGATTTCCCCCAGGGGGCTGGTGTCGCCGCGCACCGCCGTGGCGACGGCGTGCAGGACGGTCAGGATGGTCCCGGCGACCGGGCGGCTGACGGCGCCGGTGGCGACCTCGTCGGCGTGCCCCAGCGCCCGGGCCAGCCAGGGGCCGTCCAGCTCGCCTTCGGCCTTGTCGGCCAGCCCGCGCACGACCTGGGACAGGATCACCCCGGAGTTGCCCTTGGCCGAGGCGACCGCGCCCCGCGCGAGGATCTTCAGCGCGTCGGCGGCGTCACCCGGGGTTGCTCCGGAGAGTTCCCGGGCCGCGCCGGTCATGGTGAAGAGCATGTTGGAGCCGGTGTCGGAGTCGGCGACGGGGTAGACGTTGATCTCGTCGATGGCCGGCCGCAGGCTCGCGAGACTGTGCACACAGCCCGCCGCCCAGGCCGACACCGCCGCCGCGTCCAGCACCCGCACCCCGTAACCTCCTGACCGGTCCGAGGCAGCGTATCGACCCGGTGCGGGGCCTCGCGAAGCCAGTAGTTACTATGGTCGAGTTGCCCAGTGCATCTGGGCTCATTTCTATGACCCAGATCCAAAGGAGTTCGACGTGGCTGCCGTGTGCGACGTCTGTGGCAAGGGACCCGGCTTCGGCAAGTCGGTCTCGCACTCCCACCGCCGTACCAACCGCCGGTGGAACCCGAACATCCAGACCGTCCACGCCAAGGTGGGTGTGTCCCAGCGCAAGCGCCTGAACGTGTGCACCTCGTGCATCAAGGCGGGCAAGGTCGTTCGCGGCTGAGGCGAGAAGAGTTCGAATGGCGGGTGCTCCTCGGAGCACCCGCCATTTTCATGTGGTCACCTCATGCGCCCCAATGTGGCGTTGGTTGCGTCCAACGCACCCAATGTGGCGTTCGGTGCGTCAGACGCACCGAACGCCACATTGGGGCGCTTGGGACCTACTTCAGGAACTCCGTCAGCAACGGCTTGAGCGCCTCCGGGAACTGCAGCACCCCGTGGTCCTGCCCGTCCAAGGTCTCGTGCCGGGCGCCCGGCACCGCCGCGGCCGCCGCACGGGCGCCCGACTGGAGTGCCTCGTCGCTCGCGCCGCCGCCGATCACCAGCGTCGGTGCCGTGATGCGGGCCAGGTTCTCCGTGCGCGGGCGAGCCTCCGGGCCGCAGATCGCCAGGTCGTACGGCAGCGTGTGCGCCAGCGCCGTGAACCAGCCCCACACCGGGGCCTGCTTCATCCCCTCGATCATCTCCGCCGGAGTCCCCGCGACCTGCAGGAACGTCGCCACCGCGCCGTCGCGGTCACCGGCCGCGAGCTGCGCGCGCACCTTGTCCCCCACGTCCGCCCGCGGGTGCTCGTCGGTCGCGTACGGCGGCTCGTACGCCACCACGCGATCGATCGCCAGACCTGCGGCCGCCGCCTCCAGGGCCAGCACCGCGCCCGATGAGTGGCCGAAGACCGACGCCGTCCCGCCCACCTGGGCGATCAGCGCGGCGATGTCCTCGATCTCGCGCTCCATCGCATACTCGGCCGAGTCGCCGGAGTCACCGCGGCCCCGGCGGTCGTAGACGATCGTCGTGAAGTCGCCGGCCAGGACCTCGGCCAGGCCCACCGTGGTCGTCCGGTCGTTGAACGCGCCGCCGACGAGGATCACCGGCGCGCCCGAACCTCGCTGCTCGAAGAAGATCGACGTGCCGTCGGCCGAAGTGACGTTCATGCTTCCTCCAAAGGTTTACCCCTGGTCGGAGCCGTCACGCGGTTCCGGACACCGATCGTCAGGGAAGTTTCCAGTCGACCGGTGCCGCGCCCTGCTGCTCCAGCAGCTGGTTGGCCCGGCTGAACGGCCGCGAACCGAAGAAGCCGTTGTGCGCCGAGAGCGGGCTGGGGTGCGCCGACTCGATGCACGGGACGTCGCCCAGCATCGGACGCAGGTTGCGCGCGTTGCGGCCCCACAGGATCGCCACCATCGGCTCCGACCGCGCGGCCAGGGCCTTGATCGCCTGTTCGGTGACCTCTTCCCAGCCCTTGCCCTGGTGCGAGTTCGACTTGCCCGGCTGCACGGTGAGCGCCCTGTTGAGCAGCAGCACGCCCTGGTCGGCCCACGGCGTCAGGTCGCCGTTGGACGGCAGCGGGTGGCCGAGGTCTTCGGTGTACTCCTTGTAGATGTTGACCAGGCTCTTCGGGATCGGCCGGACGTCCGGCGCCACCGAGAAGCTCAGGCCCACCGCGTGCCCGGGCGTCGGGTACGGGTCCTGGCCGACGATCAGCACCCGGACGTCGTGGAACGGCTGCTTGAACGCCCGGAGCACGTGTTCACCCGCCGGCAGGTAAGTCCGGCCCGCGGCGATCTCCGCGCGGAGGAACTCCCCCATCGCGGCGACCTGCGGCGCCACCGGTTCGAGGGCTTGCGCCCAGCCTGCCTCGACGATGTCCTGCAGCGGTCGTGCGGTCACGGCGCGCAAGCCTACCGGGCGTGGCCGACGTCACCCGAGCGGGTCGAGCCGCCGCAGCTCGGTCCGGAACCGGCGCGCCCGCTCGACGTAGGAATCCACCACGAGGGCGATGTTTTCCGCGCTGAACGACGTGTTCGCCCGCGTCTTCCCCGGCACGCCCAGCGCGATTTCCCCGGTCTTCACGTGCGAGCCGTACGACAGGACCGCGCCCGCGCCGACCATGCCGCCGTCCTCGATCACCGAGCCGTTCAGCACCACCGCGCCCGAGGCGATCAGGCAGCCGGTGCCGATCGTCGCGCCCTCGACGTGCACCGCGTGCCCGATCGCCGACGACGGCCCGAGGATCGTCGGGTGGCGTTCGGTGCAGTGCAGGACGCAGCCGTCCTGGACGTTCGAACGCTCGCCGATCTCGATGTACCCGTGGTCGCCGCGCAGGACCGTCTGCGGCCACACCGACGCGTGCGCGCCGATCCGGACGTCGCCGATCACCGTTGCGTCCGGGTGGACGTAGGCGCCGGGGTGGATCGTCGGCTCGAGCGAACCGAGTGCGTAGATCGGCATGCCGCCTCCGGGTGACCGCGGTTTCACTTCCCGTGCGATTGGATCACGGCATCGCCGCGAACCGGAACGCCAGTACCGGGAGCACGGGTCTCGTGCTCTTGCTCGTCGTGCTGACCTGGCTGCTCAGCCTGCCGGTGGTCTCGCCCGCGCTGGCGAACGGCCTGGCCGGGACCCCGCCGATGGGCTGGAACAGCTGGAACCAGGTCCGCTGCTACGACCTCACCGAGGACATCGTGAAGAACGCCGCCGACGCGCTCGCCGACACCGGCTTGCGTGACGCGGGTTACAAATACGTGGTCGTCGACGACTGCTGGCAAGCGCCGGCACGCGCCGCCGACGGCTCACTGCAGGCGGACCCGAAGCGGTTCCCGCACGGCATCGCCGACCTCGCCGACTACGTCCACTCCCGCGGCCTGCTCTTCGGCATCTACGCCGTGCCCGGCAGCCGGACCTGCGCGATGGCGAACGACGCCTACCCCGCGTCCGGCATCGGCTCGCTCGGCCACGAACGCCAGGACGCCGAGACGTTCGACCGCTGGGGCGTCGACTACCTCAAGTACGACTGGTGCAACGCCGACACCGTCGACGGCCTCGACCGGAAAGCGGCGTTCGAGAAGATGCGCGACGAGCTCGCCGCATTGCCCCGCCCGATGGTCTACGCGATTTCCGAGTACGGCGTCTCGAGCCCGTGGACCTGGGCGCGGCCGGTGGCGAACCTGTGGCGGACCACCTACGACCTGACCCCGACCTGGGACTCCGTGCTCGCCACGATCGACCAGCAGGCGGCCGTCGCCGTCCACAGTGGCTCCCCCGGCGGCTGGAACGACCCGGACATGCTGCAGGTCGGCAACGGCACGCTGACCGCCGACGAGTCCCGCGCGCACTTCAGCGTCTGGGCCGTGCTCAACGCGCCGCTGTTCGCCGGCACCGATCCGGCGAAGCTGAGCGACACCGACCTGGCGACGCTGGGCAACGCGGAAGCGATCGCCGTCGACCAGGACTTCGCGGGCGGCCAAGGGCGGCGGCTCGACGCGGGCCCCGGCTACCAGGTGTGGGGAAAACCCTTGAGCGACGGGGGTTTCGCGGTGGTGCTGCTCAACACCGGCAGCACCACCGCGACCGTCTCGGCGGACATCCCGGGGGCGTGGCACGTCCGGGACCTGTGGGCGCACCGGGACGCCGGAACCGCGGTGGCGGCGTCCCTGCGCCCGCATCAGGCGGCCCTGCTGAAGCTCACCCCTCGGTGAGGTCCTTGCCGAAGCAGCGGCTTTCCGGCTCGTTCCGGTAGACGCCGAACTTCGGGATTTCGACGTAGCCGGACGACGTGTAGAGCGCGATCGCCTCCGGCTGCTTCGTCCCGGTCTCCAGGACCGCGCGCTTGCGGCCGCACAGCGCCGCCGTGCGTTCCAGCTCGGAAAGGATCATCCGCGCGAACCCGCGGCCCCGGGCCGAATCGGCGACGTACATGCGCTTGAACTCGGCGTCGCCGTCCCGGAAGTCGGGCTCGGGGCCGTCGTGGGCGCGCCACGCCCCGCAGGCGACCGCTTCCTCGCCCTGGTAGCCGACGAGGAACAGGCCCTGCGGCGGGTCGAAGTCCGCCGGGCTCATCGGGGTGGCGTCCTCGCCGCCGTAGCGCTCGACGTACACCTGCTGCACCGCCGCCATGAGCTTGGCCGCGTCCGGGTGGTCGTAGGGGACTGGAACGATTCTCACGCTTCCCAAGCCTAGATCAGCGCCAGTGCGTCCATCCGCCTTCTCGGGAAAACGGCTTGCCGTCCACGGTGATCCCGGAGTCGGCCATCGTGGCGACGCCGATGGTGCGCCAGCCGTCGGGAAGCTCGGTGAACGGCGGGAAGGTGGCGACCAGGGCGTGGTCTTCACCACCGGTGAGCACCCAGTCCAGCGGGTCCGCGCCGAGGGCGGCGCCGACTTCGGTGAGCCGGGCGGGGATGTCGAGGTCGGCGGTGCGGATGTCGATGCCGACGCCGGAGGCTTCGCCGATGTGGCCGAGGTCGGCGAGCAGGCCGTCGGAGACGTCGATCATGGCCGTGGCCCCGGCGAGCGCGGCGCGCGGACCGGCTTCGTACGGCGGTTCCGGGCAGCGCTGCGCGTTGACGACGCCGACCGGGGACCGGAAGCCGCGGCCGAGCACGGCCAGCCCGGCGGCCGCCCAGCCGAGCCGCCCGGTGACGGCGACGACGTCGCCGGGCCGGGCACCCGAGCGCGTCACCGGCTCGCGGTCGCCGAGGTCGCCCAGCGCCGTGACGCTGATCACGAGCTGGTCGGCGCGGACCATGTCGCCGCCGGAGACGCCGACGCCGGCGCGTTCGGCCTCGGCCCACATGCCGTCGGCCAGCCCGGTGACGACTTCGCGCGGGGTGTCGGGCGGGCAGGCGAGGCCGACCAGGACGGTGGTCGGGGTGGCGCCCATGGCGGCGATGTCGGCCAGGTTGACCGCGACGGCCTTGCGCCCGACGTGCTCGGGCGAGGACCAGTCGAGCCGGAAGTGGACGCCCTGGACGAGCACGTCGGTGCTGGCGACCACGCGGCCGTCGGGGGCGGCGACCACGGCGGCGTCGTCGCCCGGGCCGAGCAGCGTGCCCGGCGGCTGGCGCCGTCCTTCGGTGACGGCGCGGATGAGCGCGAACTCGCCGGTCTCGGCGACCGTTCCGTCGTTCGGTGACACCGGTCACCTCTGCTTTCTCTACCGGGACAAAGATCGATCACCGATAGTCGGATGCCCTATGTTTTTCCGTGAGCTGGCGATACGTTGCTGATGACGTTCCTACCTTGAGAGACAAGATCCCGACGAAAGGGCGCGCCGTGGTCCACGCATACATCCTCATCCAGACCGAGGTCGGCAAGGCGGCCGCGGTGGCTGCCGAGATCTCCAGCATCCCGGGTGTGACCAGCTCGGAGGATGTCACCGGACCGTACGACGTCATCGTCCGCGCGGCCGCCGACAACGTCGACCAGCTGGGCCAGCTCGTGGTCGCGAAGGTGCAGAACGTGGAAGGCATCACACGGACGCTGACCTGCCCGGTCGTGCACCTCTGACCTTCAGTAGGTTCCGGGAGTGCCCGACTCCGACACCGGTGCCCCGCCCAGGGTGGTGCTCGTCACCGCGGCCGCGCTCGCCGTGGCCCTGGCCGTCGCCGTCGCCGTGTTCGCCCTGACCAAGGGTTCGGAACCCCCGGAGACGGGCCCCCTGGCGCTCGTCCCGGTCCCGGCGCCCGCCGCGACTTCACCGGCGTGTACCGCGTTGCTGGGCGCGGCGCCGACGGAGCTGACGTCGAACGGCACCCGGCTGAAACTCCGTGAGCTGGCCACCCCGGCCCCGCCCGCGACGATGGCGTGGGGCGAACCGGACGCGCTGGTGCTGCGCTGCGGCCTGAACCGGCCGCCGGAGCTCACGCCGTCGGCCCAGCTGCGGCTGGTGAACAAGGTCCAGTGGCTGCAGGTCCCGGGCGAAGGCGCGTCGACGTGGTACGTCGTGGACCGTGAGGTGTACGCGGCGCTCACCGTGCCGGACAGCGCGGGAACGGGCCCGCTGCAGGAAATCTCGGACGCGGTGGCCGCGAAGCTCCCCGCCCGCCCGTTGCGCTTCTCCTGACCACTTCGTCCACAGTGGACGTTGTCAGCGCAGCAGGGAGACCAGCGCCGGCAGCGCCGCCACCAAAGCCTCCCGCGAACACCCGGCGTACCCGATCGCCACGCCGTGCGCCGACGGCGTTCCCGCGAAGTGCCGCGCCAGCCCGTCCAGCCGGATGCCGCGCCGTTCCGCCGCCGAGATCACCGCGAGCTCGACCGAAGCCGACGCGAACGGCACCACCAGGTGCGCACCCGCGTCGTCGCCGCGGACCGGGATGTCCGCCGCGGCCAGCGCCCCGGCCAGCAGTGTCCGCCGCTCCGCCATCTCGCGGCGCAGTTTCCGCAGGTGGCGGCCCAGATCGCCGTTCCGCGCGAACTCGTACAGGACGCGTTGCCCGGCCGGCGACGGCCGGGTGCCGGTCAGATCGCGGTAGGCCAGCACCGCCGACGTGATCGCCTCCGGCGCCACCATCCAGCCCGCGCCCAGCGTCGGCGTCAGGATCTTGCTCGTGGTCCCCAGGTGCGCCACGACGTCCGGGGCCAAGGCGGCCAGCATCGGCAGCGGGGCGACGTCGAAGCGGAGTTCGCCGTCGTAGTCGTCCTCGATGACGAGCATCCCGCCGGACCGCGCGCGCTCCACCAGCTCGACGCGGCGGGCCGCGCTCAGCCTGCTGCCCATCGGGTACTGGTGCGCCGGCGAGCAGTACACCGCCCGCGCGCCGGCCGGGATCTCCCCCGGCCGCAGTCCTTCGTCGTCGACCGGCACACCGACGACCCGCATCCCCGCCCGCAGGAACGCCTGCACCGCGCGCTGGTAGCCGGGCTCTTCGACGGCGACGACGTCCCCGCGGCGCAGCACCGCGGCGGCCAGCTCCACGACCGCGGCCGTCGTCCCGCCGGTGGCCAGGACCGACCCGGCGGCCAGCCCGCGGTGGCGCAGCAGGTGCTCCGACACCGCCGCGCGGTACTCCGGCAGTCCCGCGCGGTGGGCGCGGACCAGCGGATCCGGGTCGGCCGCCGCGCGCCAGGCACGCCGCCAGGCCGCGCGGTCCAGCCCGGCGGCCCACGGCGTGCCGGGGCCCAGGTCGAGCAGGGGTGAGATCTCGGTCTCCGCGCCCGGCACCGGGCCGGGCACGGGGACTTCCGAGGCCGACAGCGTCGGCGGAGTGGTCACGTAGGTGCCCGAGCCGTGCCGCCCGGCGATCCAGCCCTCGGCGTGGAGCTGCTCGTAGGCGGCCGACGTCACGGTCCGGCTGACGCCGAGCCGCCCGGCCAGTGCCCGCGTCGACGGGAGCCGGTCGCCGCCGCGCAGGTGCCCGGACGCCGCGGCCTCGCGCAGCGCGTCGGCGAGCTGGACGGCCAGGGGCGTGACGGCCTCGCGGTCGAGGCTGACCGGAAGCGCGGTGTCGGTGTGGGACACGGGACCTCCTCGAGTGGACTTCCCGAGTGTACGAGAAGTGGCCGTTTCCCGAGGCCACTGCGCCGGGAGACGCTGGTCGCATGCTCTCCACCACGCCCCGCACGACGCTCGGCCGCAAGAAGCACCGCGCGGTGACCGACCGCTCCGCCCTGCACGAAGTCCTGGACGAAGGCCTGATCTGCCACCTCGGCATCGTCCGCGACGGCGTGCCGCTGGTCCTGCCGACCGGCTACGGCCGCGACGGCGACACGCTCTACCTGCACGGCTCGACCGGCGCGGCCAGCCTCCGCACGGCGGCCCACGGCCTCGACGTCTGCGTGACAGTGACGCTCCTCGACGGCATCGTCTACTCGCGGTCGGTGAACAACCACTCGATGAACTACCGCAGCGCCGTGATCTTCGGCACGGCGAAGCCCCTCGAGGCCGAAGCGAAGATGCACGGCCTGAAGGTGCTCACCGACCACCTGGCCCCGGGCTCGTGGGAGCACGCGCGCGAGGTCAACGCCAAGGAGTTCGCCGCGGTGCGCGTCCTCGCGCTGGACCTGGCGGAGGCGTCGGTGAAGATGCGCGCCGAGGGCCCGGACGACGAGCCGGAAGACGTCGGCGCGGACACCGCCTGGGCGGGAGTCCTCCCGGTGCGGACGGTCTTCGGGGCACCCGAGCCGTCGGCGGACCTCTCCCCCGGCTGGACGGTCCCCCCGCACGTCGCCGGTCGTGAGTGAGAAACAGTGTTCCAACCCTGTTTCTCACTCACGACCGGCGAGCGGCAACCGCACCGTGAACGTGGTCCGGCCCGGCTGCGAGTCGACGCCCACCGTGCCGCCGTGGGCCGCGACCAAGGACTGGACCACCGACAACCCCAGCCCGGTGCCGCCGTTGCCGCGCGTACGCGAATCGTCGACGCGGAAGAACCGGTCGAAGATCCGCTCCTGGACGGACGGTGCGATGCCGGGCCCGGAGTCGGTCACCCGCACCACGGCGTCGCCACCCGAAGCCGTCACCTCGACGTGCACCGCGGTCCCCGGCGGGGTGTGCACGGCGGCGTTGGCCAGCAGGTTGTCGAGCACTTGCCGCAGGCGCACGGGATCGGCGTCCACGAGAGCCGCCGAGAGCGACGACGTCAACGGATGGTCGGGCCGCCCGGCGGCGAACGCGTCGGCCGCATCGCCGGCCAGCTCGGCCAGGTCGGTGCGCTCGGGCCGCAACGGCGTTTCGGCGGCCCGCGCGTCGAGGCGGGCCAGCAGCAGGAGGTCGTCGACGAGCACGCTCATCCGCGCCGTCTCCTCGCGGATCTTCGCCAGGTGCGCCTCACGCTCGGCGGGCTCGTTCGCCGCGGCGTAGCGGAAGAGGTCGGCGTACCCGCGGATCGACGTCAGCGGGGTCCGCAGCTCGTGGGACGCGTCCGCGACGAACCGGCGCAGCCGCTCGTTCGCCTCGGTCTTCGCGGCCAGTGACGTGTCGATGTGGGCCAGCATCACGTTGAACGCCGTCCGCAGCTCGTCGACTTCGGCGCCGCCGCCGGTGCCGGCCGCGCGCACCGGCAGGTCGGGGTTCGCGGTGAGGTCGTGCGAGGCGATGTCGTGCGCGGTGCCCGCCATGTCGGCCAGCGGGCGCAGGCCGCGGCGCAGCACCAGGCGTCCCACGACCACCAGCACGGCCAGCGCCAGCGCGAACGCGCCGACCTCGACCCAGATCAGCTGCCGGACGGTGTTGTCGAGGTCCCGCTGCGGCGCCGCGCTCACCAGCACCGAATCGGTGTCCACCGGACACGCGCGCACTCGGTAAGGCTCGCCGCCGCGCAGGTACAGCGTGCGGGTGACGTCGCCGGCCAGCCCTTCCGCGGCGATCTTCGCCAGCTGCTGCGCGTCGCCCGGCGGGTTGCCGCCCGAGGCCGGAGTCGCGACGCCGTCCTGCACCTTGTACAGCACCGAATACCAGGAATAGACCGATTCCGGCGAGCCGTGCGTCTCGCGCAGCAGCGGCACCTGCGTGTCCTGGCTCTTGGACAGCTGCTCGTCGAGCCGCCGGTCGAGGTAGCCGTGCATGATCCCGACCGTCGTGACGCCGACGGCCGCGAACACCACCAGTGCGAGCGCGCCGAGGCCGAGGGTGATCCGCGTGCCCAGCCGCGTCCGCTGCCAGGCGCCGTACCACCGGGCGAAGAAGCGCTTCACCGGTGGGCCTGGCGCACGACGTAGCCGACGCCGCGGACGGTGTGGATCAGCGGCTCGCCGTCACCCGCGTCCACCTTGCGCCGCAGATGCGAGATGACCAGTTCGACCACATTGGACCGGCCGCCGAAGTCGTACTCCCAGACGTGGTCGAGGATCTGCGCCTTGGTCAGCACCGCGGGCGAGCGGCGCATGAGGTAGCGCAGCAGCTCGTACTCGGTCGGCGTCAGCTCGGCGAGCCGCTCGCCGCGGCGGACCTCGCGGGTGTCCTCGTCCAGGGTCAGGTCGCCGACCCGCAGCACGGCCCCGCGCGCCTCGGGCTGGTGCGTGACACCGGCGCTGCGCCGCAGCACGGCTCGCAGCCGCGCCATCAGCTCTTCGACCGAGAACGGCTTCACGAGGTAGTCGTCACCCCCGCGGGTGAGCCCGGCGATCCGGTCGGCCGTCGCGTCCTTCGCCGTGAGGAAAACCACGGGCACGGCGTCGCCGTTCTCCCGCAGCCGGTCGAGGACGGTGAAGCCGTCCAGGTCGGGCAGCATGAGGTCGAGCACGACGATGTCCGGCCCGAACGCCGCCGCGGCGTTCAGCGCGGCCTGGCCGGACCCGGCCGTGATCGCCTGCCAGCCCTCGTACCGGGCGACGGTGGCGACGAGGTCGGCGATGTGCGGCTCGTCGTCGACGACGAGCAGGCGGACGGGTTCGGAGGGCTGCACCACCCCATCTTCACCCGGCGCGGGCACGGCGGGCGAGCGGAGAGGGCGGCCGACAGGAATCCGACAGCCCGCACCCAGACTCGCCACAGGCTGCGCGGCGAGGCTGGCCTTCGTGAACCGAACCGAAGGGGAATCCGTGTGACCAGCATGACGCAGACCGCCGAGGCCGCGCGCCCGGCGATCCGCCCCCGGATCGCCGCGAAATCCGGCCTCTTCCTCTTCCTCGGCGCCAACGTGGCCGCCGTCACCGTGCTGTTCGTGCAGGCCGGAGTCTCGCAGAACGTGCTCATCACGATCGGCAGGCTCGCCGGGCTGTACGGCGCGCTGGCGATGGCGTTCCAGCTGCTGCTGGTGGCCCGGCTGCCCTGGCTGGACCGCCGGCTCGGCATGGACCGGCTGACCTCGTGGCACCGCTGGACCGGCTTCACGATCCTGTGGACCCTGCTGGCGCACCTGGTGTTCATCACACTGGGCTACGCGGAGGTCTCGAGCAAGGGCGTCGTCGACGAGCTCGTCGAGATGGCGAACACCCTCGAAGGGATCCTGCGGGCGCTGGTCGCCTTCGCCGTGATCCTCATCGTCGGTGGCGCTTCGGCGAAGTTCGCACGCAAGCGGCTCGCCTACGAGACGTGGCACTTCATCCACCTCTACACCTACGCCGCGATCGTGCTGGCCTTCACGCACCAGATCGCGCTGGGTCAGTCGTTCGCGGGTTCGGACACGGCGAAGGCGTACTGGTGGACGCTCTGGCTCGGGGCGGGCGCCGCCGTGCTCGCCGGCCGCGTCGTGCTGCCGCTGTGGCGGAACCTGCGTCACCAGCTGCGCGTCACGGCGGTGGTTTCCGAGTCCCCGGACGTCGTTTCCGTGTACATGACCGGCAAGCACCTGGACAAGATGCCGGTCAAGGCGGGCCAGTTCTTCCTGTGGCGGTTCCTCACGAAGGACCGCTGGTGGCAGGCCAACCCCTTCTCGCTGTCGGCCGCGCCGGACGGCCGCACCCTGCGGCTGACCGCGAAGGCCCTCGGCGACTCCAGCGCCGGGCTGCGCAACCTCCGGGTCGGCACCCGGGTGTTCGCCGAAGGCCCGTACGGCGCCTTCACGACGATCCACCAGCGGCGGCCCAACGCGCTGCTCGTGGCGGGTGGCGTCGGCATCACGCCGATCCGCGCGCTCCTCGAGGACATCGACGGCCACGTCGTCGTGCTCTACCGGGTGCGCAACCAGGCCGACGCGGTGCTGCTGCCGGAGCTGAACGGGCTGGCCAAGGCCCGCGGCGCCGTCGTGAGTGTCCTCACCGGACCGGACCAGGCGGTCGGCCCGCGCGGCGTGATGCTCGGGCCGGCCAACCTGCACATGATGGTGCCGGACGTGCACGAGCGGGACGTGTTCGTCTGCGGCCCGCCGGGGATGACCTCGGCGGTGCTGCGCAGCCTGCGCGAGCTGAAGGTGCCGAACGCCCAGGTCCACGCCGAACGCTTCAGCCTCGCGGCCTAGGGGGACCTCGTGAAGAAGACCATTTTCGTCGTCGCACTGTCGATCGCCGGGTTCATCGCGGTCTGGCGGTTCGAACCGGGGCCGGTGCACAACACCGCCGCCGTCGCCCAGGCGCCACCAGTGAGCGTCACGGTACCGTCCACATCGGCCGCTCCGACGACCACGCCGACGACCACCCCGGCGGCTCCGTCCACTTCGGCCGACCAGCCTGCTCCGTCCACTTCGGACTCTCCGTCCACTCGGGACACTTCGGGCGAGACGGTGACCACGCAGGGCAGCGCGGAATCCAGCCGGTACGGCACCGTGCAGGTACAGGTGACGTTCACGGGCTCGCGGATCGCCGTCATCACGCTGCTGCAGGCCCCGGACGGCGGGCGGTCGCTCACCGCTCTCCCGAAGCTGCAGCAGGAAGCGATCAAGGCGCAGAGCGCCGCCATCGACACGGTGACCGGCGCCACCGAGACGAGCGAGTCGTACAAGACGTCACTGCAGGCCGCGATCGACGCCAGGGGAAACCGATGACCAACCGCGTCGAACAGGTCATGGGCCTGCCGATCTCCCTCGACCTGCGTGACGAGGGCGACTTCACCGAGGTCGTCGACGACGTCTTCGCCTGGTTCCGCGACGTCGACGCCCGGTTCAGCCCGTTCAAAGAGGACAGTGAGGTCAGCCGGTACGACCGCGGCGAGCTGACGGCCGCGGAGCTGAGCGAGGACCTCCTGGAGGTGCTGGAACTCTGCGCGTACTACGAGCAGCTCTCCGGCGGCGCGTTCCGCGCCCGGCTGCCCGGACGCGGCCTCGACCCGTGCGCGGTGGTGAAGGGCTGGGCGGTGCAGCGCGCCGCCGACATGCTGAAGGCGGAGGGCGCCACGACGTTCTGCCTCAACGCCGGCGGCGACGTCGTCACCGCGGGCGAGCCGGAGCCCGGCCGTCCGTGGCGTGTCGGAGTGCGCCACCCCGAGCAGCCCCTCGCCGTGTGCGCGGTGCTGGAGTCGCGCGACGGCGCCATCGCGACGTCGGCGGCGTACGAACGCGGCTCGCACATCGTCGACGGCCGGTCCGGCGCCCCGGCGACCGGGCTGATGAGCGTCACCGTCGTGGCCGGCGACCTGGTCACCGCGGACGCGCTGGCCACCGCGGCGTTCGCCATGGGCCCCGAGGGCATCACCTGGGCGGCCGACCGGCCGGACTGCGAGATCCTCATCGTCGACGACAGCCGCCGCGTGCACCGGACGGCGGGGCTGGCGCTGGCGTCCTAAAACGGTTCGCCCTCTTCGGGCGGCTGGGCCAGACTCGGCTGCACCCGTCTTCGAGGAGTGCCATGCCGTCGTCCGTCCTGAACGTTTCCGTCGACTGCGCCGACCCGTACACGCTGTGCCGGTTTTGGAGCGAAGTCACCGGGAAACCGATCCCGGAAGAAGACCAGCCGGGCGACGACGAGGTCGGCTTCCAGCTCAACGACGACACGGCGTTGCTCTTCCTGCGCGTCCCGGAACCGAAGACCGTGAAGAACCGGCTGCACCTGTGCCTGCAGCCGGACGTTCCCCGCGACGAGGAGATCGAGCGGCTCCTCGGCCTCGGTGCGACGCTGGTGAACGACCTGCGCGACCCCGACGGCACCGGCTGGGCCGTGCTCGCCGACCCCGAAGGCAACGAATTCTGCGTGCTGCGCAGCGCGGCGGAGCGCGCGGCGACGTCGTGACGGACTCGTTCGCCGTCAACAAGGCCAACTGGGACGAACGCGCGGTGCTGCACGCGGCGTCGCCCGACTACGGCTTCGCCCGGTATGTCGCGGACCCGGCCCACCTGAGCGGCGTCGTGCGGTTCGACCGGCCGCGTCTGGGCGACCTCACCGGGCTGCGCGCGGTGCACCTGCAGTGCCACATCGGCACGGACACGGTGTCGCTGTCCCGGCTCGGCGCGTCCGTGACGGGCCTGGACTTCTCGGGCGCGGCATTGGCCCAGGCCAGGCGCTTCGCCGCGACGGCGGGCGCTTCGATCGACTTCCACGAGGCGAACGTCCACGACGCCGTCGAGGTGCTCGGCGCCGGGCGGTTCGACCTGGTCTACACCGGGATCGGGGCCCTGTGCTGGCTGCCGTCCGCCGCGCGCTGGGCGTCGGTCGTCGCCGGCCTGCTGCGGCCGGGCGGACGGCTCTTCATCCGCGAAGGGCACCCCATGCTGTGGTCGCTCGACGAGCGGACGGACCTGGCGGTGCCGCGGTTCCCGTACTTCGAGCACGCCGAACCGCTGGTCTTCGACGACCCCGGGACGTACGTCTCCGTCGACCGGCCGCTCGAGCACAGCGTCACCCACGAGTGGAACCACTCGCTGGGCGAGATCATCACGGCGCTGCTGGACCACGGCCTGACCCTGACCGGGTTCACCGAGCACGACAGCGTCCCGTGGAACGCGCTGCCCGGGCAGATGGTGCTCGACGAGGCCACCGGCGAGTGGCGGCTCGAGGACACGCCGTCGCGGCTCGCGGCGAGCTACACGCTCCAGGCGGTCAAGACCGGCTGAATAGGGTGGCCGCATGCCTTTGATCGCCCTCGCCACCCTCGGCGGCACCATTTCGATGGCCCCCGCCGACGCCGGAGGCGGTGCCGTCCCGCGGCTCGGCGCGGCCGACCTGCTCGGCGGCCTCGGCGATCTGCCGATGGACGTCCTGGCGGAGACCCTGGCCGGGATCGGCAGCGCGTCGATGGACTTCGCGACGCTAATGCGCTGCCGCGACTGGGGACTGCGGCAGGACGCCGACGGGTTCGTCGTCGTCCAGGGCACGGACACGCTCGAGGAGACGGCGTACTTCCTCGACCTGGGCTGGCCGTCGGAGATCCCGGTGGTGGTCACCGGGGCGATGCGCAACTCCGGCCTGTTCAGCCCGGACGGCCCGGCGAACCTGCGCAACGCGCTGACCGTCGCGGCCGATCCACGCAGCCGCGGCCGCGGGGTGCTGGTGACGCTCAACGACGACGTCCACGCGGCGCGCTGGGTGCGGAAGGCGCACTCGAGCCACCTCGACGCGTTCTCGTCGGCGCCCGCGGGGCCGCTGGGCATGGTCGTCGAAAACGCGGTGCACTACTTCCACCCGTCGCCGCCGCGCCCGCCGGTGCTCACGGGCGGGGACTTCGGCGGCCTGGTCCCGGTGGTCGAAGCCGGTCTGGACGACTCGGGCGCGGTGCTTTCGTCGGTGGCCGCGCAGCCGGAGGTGCGCGGTGTCGTGATCGCCGCGACGGGCGCGGGGCACGTGTCGTCCGGCACGGCGGACGTGATCGCGCGGCTGGTGCCGTCGTTGCCGGTGGTGGTCGCTTCGCGGACGGGAGCGGGCCCGACCCTGCGCTCGACGTACGGCTTCCACGGCTCGGAGTCGAGCCTGATCGCGATGGGCGCGACGATGGCGGGCTGGCTGGACGCGCGCAAGGCCCGCATCCTGCTCCACACCCTGCTGGCGGCCGGCGCGGCCCGCGACGACATCGAACGCGAGTTCCGCGCGCGCGGCGACCTGGACTGAAGGGCCGGTCAGTCCAGGACCGGGCCGCCCAGCGGATCGAGGTGGTAGGGGCGCATCGCGCGGCCCGCGTCGCGGTAGACGTGGATCGAGACCGCCGGGTCCGGGCCCTCGTTGCGCACTTCGTGCACGTACCCCGGCCCGAAGACCCGCGACTGCCCCGGCGCGAGCGCGTGCAGTTCGGTGACCGCGCGGCCGCCCGGCGCCCGGCGCGCGACGGCCTCGGTCAGGTGGCCGCTGACCACGGTGAACGCGCCGCTGGCGAACGCGTGGTCGTGCAGGTCGGTGCGCTGGCCGGGCAGCCAGCTCATCAGCCACACCTCCTGCTGCTCGTCCTTCGAGACCAGCGTCGCGAAGCGCCCTTCGGGGTCGTAACGCAGCAGGTGGCGCCAGCGGCCACGGTCGGCGGCGACCTCCAGCGCGACGCGCACCGGGTGGCGCAGCGCGGGGTTCTCGGGACGCAGGAGGGTGTTGTCCGGAACGGCGAACATGAGGGTCCTCACGGAAGGAAAAGGGTGTCGACCTGGGCCGGGGCTGGGTTCACCGACAACAGCGACACGCGCGCACGCTCGAGCCGAGGCCCATGAGGCCCCGAAGCTCAGACATGGCGTACGCGAACATGGCGACCAGAGTCCCAGCGCACCCGGCCCCGGTCAAGCCACTCCCACCATCCGGGCGGTACGGCACCCTCGTCAGGACCACTCGTGTTTCTGCGACCGTCCCAGCAGCTCGGCCCCGGCCCGCCGCGGGTCGACGCCCTCGTGGCAGACGCGGTGCATGGCGTCGGTGATCGGCATGTCGACACCGAGGCTCTGGGCTAGGGCCCGGATCGACGAGCACGACATGACGCCCTCGGCGACCTGCCCGCCGGCCGCCGCCTGCGCTTGTTCGAGGGTCTCGCCGCGGCCGAGGCGCTCGCCGAAGGTGCGGTTGCGCGAAAGCGGCGACGAGCACGTCGCCACCAGGTCGCCGACCCCGGCGAGCCCGGCGAACGTGAGCGGGTCGGCGCCCAGTTTCGCGCCGAGGCGGGCCATCTCGGCCAGGCCGCGGGTGATGAGCGTCGCCATCGTGTTCGTGCCGAGCCCGAGGCCGGCGGCCATCCCGGTGCTGAGCGCGATGACGTTCTTGCACGCGCCGCCGAGCTCGCAGCCGACGACGTCGGTGTTGGTGTACGGGCGGAAGTAGGAGTTGGCGCAGGCGCGCTGGATCGCGACGGCGCGTTCGTGGTCGGCGCAGGCCAGCACGGAAGCGGACGGCTGACCGGCGGCGATCTCCTTGGCCAGGTTCGGCCCGGTGACGACGACGACGTCGCCGGCGTCGATCCCGACGATCTCGCCGATCACCTCGCTCATCCGCATGAGCGTGCCGAGCTCGACGCCCTTGGCGAGGCTGACGAGGATCGCGCCGGGCGGCAGCAGCTCGCGCCACGCCGTCAGGTTCGCCCGCAGGCTCTGGCTGGGCACGGCCAGCACCACGGCTTCGGCGTCGTGCAGGGCCTTCGCGGGATCGCTGGTGGCGGTGATGGTCTCCGGCAGCGCGATCCCGGGCAGGTAGGCGCTGTTGGTGTGCCGCTCCCGGATGTCCTCGGCGACCTGCTCGCGGCGCGCCCACATCGTGACGTCACGGCCGGCGTCGCCGAGCACCTTCGCGAAGGCGGTGCCCCACGAACCGGCCCCGAGCACGGTGACCCGCTGCACGTCGGCGCGCATCAGGCGGTGTCCCCCGGCTTCACCGACGGCGGTTCCTCGTGCCGGATCTCGCCGAGCAGCCGGGTCACGTCGTCCATCATGATCTTGGTGACTTCCCGCAGCTTCGACGCGCTGCGCGTGTTGCCGCCGCGGTAGGCGGACAGGTCGAGCGGGTCGCCGACGGAGTGGGTGATCGTCTTGCGCGGGAAGGGGGTGAACTTCTTCGTGTAGCCGTTGAAGATCTGGCTGGTGCCCCAGCGCGCGATCGGGATGACGGGGACGTCGTTCTGGAGCGCGAGCCGGGCGGCGCCGGTGAAGGACTCCTTCGGCCAGCCGGCCGGGTCCTTGGTGATGGTGCCCTCGGGGTAGATGACGACGATCTTGCCGTCCTGGAGCGCCTCGTGAGCGGCCTTGAGACTGTCCCCGGCGGCGGCCGACCCGCGCGAGACGGGGATCTGCCCGGACCCGGCGACGATCGGGCCGAGGATCGGCGCGCGCATCAGGCTCTCCTTGAAGAGAAACCGCGGAACGCGCTTCTGCCGGTGCACGAAGACGGCGTCCACGGCGGGGTCGAGGTGCGAGATGTGGTTCATGACGAGCAGCGCGGGCCCCTGCCGGGGAATCTTCTCGGCCCCGACGTACACCCGCCGGGCGATCCCCGTCAGCGGATAGAACAGTACGGCGGCGACCCCCACCCAAAAGCCGCCCTTTTCACGCCGGGCCACGATCTCCTCCTCCACAGCTGACGTCCGCCCCAGATCCTGCCGCGCCGGGGTCAGCGCGGTCCAGGGAGGGTCGGTTGAGCCTGGCCAGGAGCGGTCCCGGCCCGATCTCCGAAGGCCCCGCCGGGCCCCTGCGCCGGTCGGGCAAGTCCTCCCGAGGCAGGGTCCGGCATATCGCTACCGCGGTACTCGGCGATCGAAGCTCGCGGCGGGCAGCACCGGCGTGAACGGCACGCTGAGGCATGACCTGCGCCTCACCCAGACCTCCCGCCCCCCGGCTCGAGTTGTCCACAACACCCGTCGCCTGTGGACAACTCCGTCCGGCGGCCGCACCCGTCGCGCCTTTCCGGTAAAGATGGACGGGTGGACGTGGATCTGGTCGTGCCGATGAAACACCCCCGCGACGGCAAGTCGCGGCTGCGTGGTGCCGTCGCGGCGGACCGTCATGCCGGGCTGGTCCTGGCGCTCGCCGCCGACACGCTCGCCGCCGTCGTCTCGGCCGGGCGCGTCCGGCGGGTGCTGCTCGTCGCGGCCGATCCGCTGGCCGTCGCCGAGCTGGGCGAACTCGGGGTCGAGATCGTCGCCGAGTCCGGCGAAAGGACCCTCAACGCCGCCTTCCGCCACGGCGAAGCCCTGCTGAAAGCCGACGATCCGGGCGCCGTCGTGGGCGCGCTCCAGGCCGATCTCCCGGCCCTGCGCGCCGGCGACCTGACGGCCGCCCTGACGGAAGCCGCCGGGCGGCGGGCCTTCGTCGCCGATCGCCAGGGCACCGGCACCACCCTGCTGCTGTCCGCGCCCGGCGAGCCCCTCGCCCCGGATTTCGGGCCCGGCTCGGCGCGGAAGCACGCCGCGTCCGGGGCGATCCCGCTCGGCCAGGCTCTGCCGACCCTGCGCAGTGACGTCGACACCCCGGATGATCTCGCCCACGTCCGCGCGCTCGGTGTCGGAAAACACACCGCCGCCCACCTCGGCGAACCGGACGGGATACCGCGTTGAGCTGTTCATCCGACCTTCACCGCGGCCTGCGCAATCCGGCGTGGCTTAGTGAACAATGGGGGCCGTGAGCACAGACGACGGCAGCACGCCCGCACCGCGGAGGCGACGGAACCCGGCGAACGAATCTTCGGAGACGGCGAAGAAGACGACGGCCCGGGCGAGCACGGCCAAACCGGCCGCCGTCAAACCGGCGGCGGCGAAACCGGCCACGGCCAAGAAGGTCCCGTCGAAGTCGACCGCGCGCGACACCGCCGCCCGTGCCACCGCCGGCAAGGCGAGAACCCGCAAGACCACCGCGGCCGCCGCCACCCCGGCGACGACGCGGCGCCGCAGCTCCACGCAGGGCAACCCGCGCGGCGCCGAGGAGTTCCGCGCCGTGCCGTCGGCGCCGCCCGCGGTCACCGCCGCGCCGACCGCCGTCGAGACGCTGCCGGACGACCGGTACTTCAACCGCGAGCTGTCGTGGCAGGACTTCAACGCCCGCGTGCTCGCGCTGGCCGAGGACGAGTCGCAGCCGCTGCTGGAGCGGACCAAGTTCCTCGCCATCTTCGCGTCCAATCTGGACGAGTTCTACATGGTCCGCGTCGCCGGCCTGAAGCGCCGCGACGAGACCGGCCTGCTGGTGCGCAGCGCGGACGGGCTCACCCCGCGCGAGCAGCTGGACTACATCTCCAAGCGCAACCAGGACCTGGTCGAGCGGCAGACCGGCGCGTTCGAGAAGCACCTGCGCCCGCAGCTGGCCGAGCACGACATCCGGATCGTGGGCTGGACGGACCTGTCCGGCGCCGACCAGCTGCGGCTGTCGAGCTACTTCTCCGAGCAGATCTTCCCGGTGCTGACGCCGCTGGCCGTCGACCCGGCGCACCCGTTCCCCTACATTTCGGGCCTGTCGCTCAACCTCGCGGTCACGGTGCGCGACCCGGAGGGCGGCACCGAGCGCTTCGCCAGGGTCAAGGTGCCGAGCAACGTGCCGCGGCTGATGCGCGTCGAGACCGAGCGCACCAGCCGGACTGCGACGTTCCTGCCGCTCGAAGAGCTCATCTCCGCGCACCTGGGCGAGCTGTTCACCGGGATGGACGTCACCGAGCACCACGTCTTCCGCGTCACCCGCAACGCCGACTTCGAGGTCGACGAGGACCGTGACGAGGACCTCCTGCAGGCCCTCGAGCGCGAGCTGGCGCAGCGCCGGTTCGGCCCGCCGGTGCGCCTCGAGGTCGCGCAGGACATGAGCGAGCACATGCTCGAGCTGCTGCTGCGCGAGCTGGACGTCGACCCGGCCGACGTCGTCGAGGTGCCCGGGCTGCTCGACCTGACCTGCCTGCACCAGCTGTCCGGTGTGGACCGCAAGGAGCTGAAGGACCGGCCGTTCGTGCCGGCGACGCACCCGGCGTTCGGCGAGCGCGAGACGCCGAAGAGCGTCTTCGCGACGCTGCGCGAGGGCGACGTGCTGGTGCACCACCCCTACGACTCGTTCTCGACCAGCGTGCAGCGGTTCATCGAGCAGGCGGCGGCCGACTCGAAGGTCCTCGCGATCAAGCAGACGCTGTACCGGACGTCCGGTGACTCGCCGATCGTCGACGCGCTGATCGACGCCGCCGAGGCGGGCAAGCAGGTCGTCGCGCTGGTCGAGATCAAGGCGCGGTTCGACGAGCAGGCCAACATCACCTGGGCGCGGACGCTGGAGCGCGCGGGCGTGCACGTCGTGTACGGACTGGTCGGGCTGAAGACGCACTGCAAGGTGTCGATGATCGTGCGCCAGGAGGGCTCGACCATCCGCCGGTACTGCCACATCGGCACCGGCAACTACAACCCGAAGACCGCGCGGCTCTACGAGGACATCGGCCTGTTCACCGCCGACCCGAGCATCGGCGCGGACGTCACGGACCTGTTCAACGTGCTGACCGGCTACTCGCGGCAGGACACCTACCGGACGATCCTGACCTCGCCGCACGGGATCCGCCGCGGCATCGTGCGGGCGATCGGCGAGGAGATCGAGCTGGCCAGGGCCGGGCAGCAGGCCGGCATCCGGATCAAGTGCAACTCGCTGGTCGACGAGCAGATCATCGACGCGCTCTACCACGCGTCACAGGCCGGGGTGCCGGTCGAGATCGTGGTGCGCGGAATCTGCACGCTGAAGCCCGGCGTCGAAGGGCTTTCCGAGAACATCCACGTCCGGTCGATCCTGGGCCGGTTCCTGGAGCACTCGCGCGTCTTCCACTTCCGCGCGGGCGGCACGCACTGGATCGGCAGCGCGGACATGATGCACCGGAACCTGGACCGGCGGATCGAGGCGCTGGTGCGGGTGAAGGACCCGAAGCTGACCGCGCAGCTCGACAACATCTTCGACTCGGCGCTGGATCCGGAGACGCGGTGCTGGGTGCTGACCGCGAGCGGCGAATGGGCACCGTTCCCGGCGGGCGGCTCGCGCGTGCGGGACCACCAGGTCGAACTGGCGAAGCTCCACGGGGCCGCCGGATGACCCAGGAGGTACGGGCGGCCGGCGCGGTGCTGTGGCGCCGCGCCGGGCGGGCGACGGAGGTCGCCCTGGTCCACCGCCCGCGGTACGGCGACTGGTCGTTGCCGAAGGGAAAGCTCGACCCGGGCGAGACGATCGCCGAGGCCGCGGTGCGCGAGGTGCGGGAAGAGACCGGGTTCACCGTGGTGCTCGGCCGCTACCTGGCCCGGACGGAGTACCCGGTGCCGTCGCGCCACGGCTCCGGGACGGTGCCGAAGACGGTCGACTACTTCGCCGCGGAAGCGGTCTCCGGCGAGTTCGTGGCGAACGACGAGGTCGACGAGCTGCGCTGGCTGGAGCCCACGGCGGCGGAGAAAGCGCTGACGCGGCCGGAGGACGTGCGGGTGCTGCGGGCCTTCTGCGAGCTGCCGATGGGCCTGACGACGGTGCTGCTGGTGCGGCACGCGAAGGCGGGCAAGCGGGACGCGTGGTCGGGCGACGACGACCTGCGGCCGTTGTCGGAGGCGGGACTGCGGCAGGCGGCGGCGTTGCGGCGGGTGCTGGGGTTGTTCGGACCGGACCGGGTGTTGTCGGCGCCACGGCTACGGTGCGTGCAAACGGTGCACGGCGTCGCGGAGGACGCCGGCGGCGAAGTGCGGCACGAACCGTTGTTGTCGGAAGAAGGCTATTGGCCGGACCCGGTCCTGGGCGTGGCGCGGTTGCTGGCGGTGGCAGGCGACGGCGGGACGCCGGTGGTGTGCAGCCAGGGCGGCGTGATCCCGGACCTGGTGAGCGCTTTGGCGGACCGCGACGGCGTGGAGCTTTCGGCGGCGCGCGGCGGAGTGGTGCCGAGCAAGAAGGGCTCGTTCTGGGTCCTGTCGTTCCGCCCGCCGACGGCCGAGGAAGGCCCGCTGCTCCTGGCCGCGGACTACCACCCGAGCGCGCTCCCGGCCCCCTCCCCCAGCCGCCCCTGAGCGCGGGTCCGCACCCCGCTGTCACGAGACAGCGTCCTGACAGTCGATCTTGGTGTACTTGTTCCGGGTCCCGCCGGGCTGCGCCGGGCTAGGGGTACGGCGCATCCCCGGGCGAGGGCCTTTCTGTCGGCACTGTGGCCAGCAGGGCTTGGATCTCCGTCACGCGGGGGTCTCCGAGGCGCTGGCTGACCGTCAGTGCCTCGGCCCAGTGGCGGCTTGCTTCGGCGAAGCGTCCGGTGCGGTGTTTGAGGCGGCCGAGGGTGATGCGGACGTCGATCGTGCCGTAAGCGGCGTTGAGGTCCTTCAGTTCGGCGAGGGCGTCGCTGCCTGCCTTCTCCGCTTCGTCGTGCCTGCCTGCTCCGGCGAGGGCTTCGGCGACGTTTCCGAGGGCCAGCGCCGCGTGGTAGCGGTCGCCGAGCTCGGCGAAGGCTTCGTGGGCCGCTTGGGCGGCTTCGGCCGCGTGGTCGTAGTCGTGGAGGCCGATGCGGCTGGCGCTGACGTTGAGGAGTGCGTGGGGGACGAACGTGCGCTGGCCGTGGTCGCGGGCGAGGTGGACGGCTTGGAGCGCGTGCCGTTCGGCTTCGGCGTATTCGGCACGGACGTAGTAGGCGCCGGCGAGGTTCGAGAGGATCGCCACCGTCAGCGCGGTTCCTTCGCCGGCCTCGGAGGCGGCGCGGGCTTCCTCGAGCGCTTCGAGTGCCTTGTCGGGCTGGAGGGTGCGCAGGTAGGCGGAGCCGAGGTTGTTGGCGCTGTACTGGAGGCCGGTGCTGTCGCCGGCGTCGCGGGTGGCGGTGACGGCCGTGCGCGCGGTGGTGATCCAGTCGTCGCGGTCGTGGCGTTCGGCGAAGAACCCGCGCAGGAGCCACGCGAGCTTCCAGGCGTGCGCGGTCCAGCCGTGGCCGGCGGCGATGCCGACGAGCGCGGTGAGGGCCGGGCGTTCGGTCGTGTACCAGGCGGTCGTCTGTTCGTGCTGGGTGAACCGGACGGCGGGCAGCGGCGGCGGGTCGAGGGTGATGTCCTCGGTGAGCAGGTCGGGGCGGACGAGCTTGTTCGCTTCGGCGACGCTGGCGAGGTACCAGTCGAGGAGCCGCCGCAAGGCCGCGGCGCGTTCGGCAGGCGTCGTTTCGGTTTCGACCAGCTCGGCGGCGTAGACACGCAGCAGGTCGTGGAACTGGTAGCGGTCGGTGCGGGGCTGGTTGAGCAGGTGCGCGGCGGCGAGCTGGTCGGCGAGTTCGCGGGCCTCGCGCACGTCGACGCCGGCGAGCGCGGCGGCCGAGGACAGGCTGAAGCCGTGCCCGGGGTGGAGGCCGAGCAAGCGGAAGAAGCGAGCCGCGGCCGGGCGCAGTGCCTTGTAGGACCAGGAGAACGCGGCCCGCAGGTCGGTGCCGGCGTCCTCGGGGTCTCGCAAGGTGTCGAGCCGCAGCCGCTGGTCGCGCAGTTCTTCGACGATCCCGGCGAGCGAAACGCCGGAAAACCGGGAGGCGCGTTCCCCGGCGAGGGCCAGCGCCAGCGGCAGCCGGCCGCAGAGCTGGACGAGTTCGGCGACCGCGCCGGGCTCGGCGGCGAGGCGCTGCGGGCCGACACTGCCGGCGAGCAACGCGGTGGCGTCGCGGTCGTCGAAGGAGCGCAAGGCGATGCGGCGGGCGCCGTCGCGGGCGACGAGCCCGCGCAGCTGGTTGCGGCTGGTCACGACGACGAGGTTGCCCGTTCCGGGCAGGAGCGGGCGGACCTGGTCGGCGTCGCGGGCGTTGTCGAGCAGCATCAGGGTGCGGCTGCCGGCCAGCCTGCTGCGCAGCAGCGCCGAGCGTTCCTCCACTGTGGAAGGCACGGAATCGGACGGGACGCCGAGGGCGCGCAGGAAGCCGGCCAGCGCGACGTCCGGCGTGACGGGGGTTTCGGCGGAATGGCCGCGCAGGTCGAGGAACAGCTGGCCGCCGGGGAAGCGGTCGCGGACGCGGTGGGACCAGTGCACGGCCAGCGACGTCTTCCCGACCCCCGCCGTGCCTTCGATGACGACGATGCCGGAGGCCCCGCCCGGCGGCAGCCGGTCCAGTTCGGCGAGTTCCGGGCCGCGGCCGGTGAACCCGGCGACGTCGAAGGGCAGTTGCCGCGGAACGGTGTGGACGGCGGGTTCGGCGTCCACGGCGAGCAGTTCGGCGTGCAGGCGGCGTAACCCTTCGCCCGGCTCGACACCCAGTTCGTCGGCCAGCAACGCGCGAAGCCCGGCGTAGCGGGCCAGCGCTTCGGCGCGGCGCCCGGAGCGGGCGAGGGCCCGGACCAGCCGTTCCCACAACGACTCCCGCAGCGGGTGCTGGGCGACGAGGTCGGTCAGCTCCGCGACGAGCCGCGCGTCGGGGACGAGCCCGGAGTCGAGGTCGATGCGCTGTTCCACGGCGAAGAGGTAGCGCTCGGTCAGCAGCGGTCCCCATTCCGCGGTGAGCGCGGGCGATCCCACGCCTTCGAGAGGAGCGCCGCTCCAAGTGGCGAGCGCGGTGGTGAGCAGATCCCGGCGGCGCGCCGAATCCGTCGTGGCCGCGGCCCGGTCGAGGGTGCGGAGGAACCGCAGGGCGTCCACCCGGGACGGGTCGACGACCAGCCGGTAGCCGTCCGGTTCGGTGACGACGGTGTCTTCGCCGCAGAGCCGGCGCAGCCGCATGACGTAGGTCTGGAGGCTGCCCCGGATGTGCGCGGGCGGCGTTTCGCCCCACACCCCGCGGGCGAGGGCGTCGATCGACACCAGCCGGCCGGCGGCCAACGCGAGGGTCGCGAGCAGCGCGCGCTGACGGGAACTGGTCAGCACGACCGGCGAACCGTCGACGAGCACCTGGAACGGGCCGAGTAGCCGGATGTCGATGGTGGTCGCCCCCAGGTTCGCCTCGCGCACCGCCGGCCCCGCCGGACGCGGGCCCCGAGGAAGGCAGCGTGGCATCACTCGGCCGGGCGCTCAAGCGAGTTCGGGAAATTCGGCGGAACCGCTTTCGGGCGCGGGGTTCCGCCGTGCGGGTGGTATACGGGCGGCGATCCTCGGCCCTCGGTCGTCTCTCCGCGGCGACCGCCGCACGCCCCGGACGGTCGGTTCGCGTACCTGGACGGTCGGTTCGCGCACCGGAAGAGTCGGCTCGCGTATCTGGACGGTCGGTTCGCGAGCCGACCACTCGAGTACGCGAGCCGACCGTCTGGGTACGCGAGTCGACCGCGCAGGTACGCGAACCGACCATACGGGTACGCCGACTGCCGTCTCGGTACGGCTGATCAGGTACGCGGGCGCGAGGAGAACGGGGTCTGCGGATTGCTTCCGGCCCGGAGACGCGGCAGGGCCCCGCGCGACATCCGCGCGGGGCCCTGCCGAAAAACCGCTCGCCTGGCGGCGGGTCGCCCGCCAGGGGGACCCCCGGATTTCACGTTACCGCAGGGGTCCGACAGTTTCGGGCGGGTCAGTCCTTCTTCGCCGCCGTCGAGGTGCGCCTGGCCGGGGCCTTGGCGGTCGTGGTCTTGGCCGCCGTGGTCTTGGCTGCCGTGGTCTTGGCCGCCGTGGTCTTCCGGGCCGTGGTCGTCTTCGCGGCCGTCGGCTTCGCGGCGGTCGTGGCCTTCGCCGCCGTGGTCTTCGCCGCCGTTGTCCTCGGAGCCGCCTTCGCCCGCGTCGTGGTGGACTTCGCCGCCGTGGTCTTCGGGGCCGCCTTGGCCGCCGTCGTCCGCGTGGCCGCGGGCTTTGCCGCCGTCGCGCGGGTGCGCGTCGTCGTCGAGCGCGTGGTCGCGGGCTTGGCCGCGGCCGTGCGGGACGTCGTCGCCGTGGCTGCCGCGGTGCGGGTGCCCGTCGTGGCGCGCTTGACCGGGGTCGCCTTCGGCAGCTTCTTCGCGCCGGAGATCACGTCCTTGAAGGTGGTCCCGGCGCGGAAAGCCGGCACGTTGGTCTTCTTGACCCGCACCGCCTCACCGGTCCGCGGGTTCCGGGCGGTCCGCGCCGCGCGGGCGCGCTTCTCGAACACCCCGAAGCCGGTGATGTTGACCTTTTCGCCCTTGTTGACCGTCCGGATGATGATGTCGACCAGACCGTCGACCGCCTCGGAAGCGGCCTTCTTGTCGCCCAGGCGCTCCGTCAGCGCCTCGATAAGCTGGGCCTTGTTGGCCATTCCAGTCCTCCAAGAAGGAACTACCCGTCCACGGCCGCGTCGGCCGACTTAGCGACACGGTATTACCAAGGCAGCACAAATTCCAAACGGTACGCGGAATCTTTCCCTTGTCCCGGGACGGGTTCCGCCTCGCGAAGGAAGCCTTCGCCAGGACCGTTCGGTGGGTGCCCGCGGCCGCGGACGAGGCCGGTGCGGGGGCGGAACGCCTGATCAGGCAACGGATCCACCCCCGCGCACCGGCGGGCCGGGCTAGCCGGCGGTGATCGGCGTCGTCGTCGGCTTCCAGGACGGGCGGCTCGCCTCGAACGCGTCGATCTCACCGGCATGGCGCAACGTGAGCGCGATGTCGTCGAGACCTTCCAGCAGCCGCCAGCGGACGTAGTCGTCGATCTGGAACGGCGCGGTGAAGTCCTTGGCCCGCACGGTCTTGGTCTCGAGGTCGACCGTGACCTCGGTGCCCGGCTCGTTCTCGAGCAGCTTCCAGAGCAGCTCGACGTCGTGCTGCTCGCACTGGGCGGCCACCAGGCCGCCCTTGCCGGAGTTGCCCCGGAAGATGTCGGCGAACCGGGCGGAGATGACGACCTTGAAGCCGTAGTCCATCAGGGCCCAGACGGCGTGCTCGCGGGAGGAACCGGTTCCGAAGTCCGGCCCCGCCACCAGCACGCTGCCGTTCCGGAACGGCTCCTGGTTGAGGATGAAGTCCTCGTCGCCGCGCCAGGCGGCGAACAGGCCGTCCTCGAAGCCCGTCCGGGTCACCCGCTTGAGGTAGACCGCCGGGATGATCTGGTCGGTGTCCACGTTGGACCGGCGCAGCGGGACGCCGACGCCGGTGTGCTGGGTGAACGGTTCCATGGCAGTAGCTCCTCGGGTGGGTCAGCGGGCGGCGGTCAGCAGGTCTTCCGGGGACGAAAGCGTGCCCCGGACGGCCGTGGCGGCGGCCACGAGCGGCGAGACCAGGTGCGTCCGGCCGCCCTTGCCCTGCCGTCCCTCGAAGTTGCGGTTCGACGTCGACGCGCTGCGCTCGCCCGGCTTCAGCTGGTCCGGGTTCATGCCGAGGCACATCGAGCAGCCGGCCTGGCGCCACTCCGCGCCCGCCTCGGTGAAGACCTGGTCGAGTCCCTCGGCCTCGGCGGCCTTGCGGACCCGCATCGAGCCGGGAACCACCAGCATGCGGACCGAGTCCGCCACTTTCCGACCACGCAGCACCTCGGCCGCGGCACGCAGGTCCTCGATCCGGCCGTTGGTGCAGGAGCCGAGGAAGACGGTGTCGACCGCGATCTCCCGCAGCGGCGTGCCGGGCTTGAGATCCATGTAGGACAGGGCTTTTTCAGCGGCGATGCGGTCGTTCTCGTCCGGGATCGCCTCCGGGTCGGGCACCTCGGCGCCCAGCGGGAGGCCCTGGCCGGGGTTGGTGCCCCAGGTGACGAACGGCGTCAGCTCGCTCGCGTCGAGGTGGACCTCGGCGTCGAACTCGGCGCCGTCGTCGGTGCGCAGCTGCCGCCAGTTTTCGACCGCCGCGTCCCAGTCCGCGCCCTGCGGGGCGTGCGGACGGCCCTTCAGGTACTCGAACGTCGTCTCGTCGGGGGCGATCATCCCGGCGCGGGCGCCGGCCTCGATCGACATGTTGCAGACGGTCATCCGGGCCTCCATCGAGAGGGCCTCGATGGCCTTGCCGCGGTACTCCAGGATGTAGCCCTGGCCGCCGCCGGTGCCGATCTTGGCGATCACCGCGAGGATGACGTCCTTCGCCGTGACGCCGGGGCGCAGCTCGCCGTCGACGGTGATCGCCATCGTCTTGAATGGACGCAGCGGCAGCGTCTGGGTGGCCATGACGTGCTCGACCTCGGACGTGCCGATGCCGAAGGCGATGGCGCCGAACGCGCCGTGCGTCGAGGTGTGGCTGTCGCCGCAGACCACGGTCATGCCGGGCTGGGTCAGGCCGAGCTGCGGGCCGATGACGTGCACGATGCCCTGCTCGGCGTCACCCATCGGGTGCAGCCGGACCCCGAACTCCTTGCAGTTGCGGCGAAGGGTGTCGACCTGGGTGCGCGAGACCGGATCGGCGATGGGGAGCTCGATGTCGACGGTCGGGACGTTGTGGTCCTCGGTCGCGATGGTGAGGTCGGGGCGGCGCAGCGGCCGCCCGGCCAGGCGGAGGCCGTCGAAGGCCTGCGGGCTGGTCACTTCGTGCAGCAGGTGGAGGTCGATGTAGAGCAGGTCCGGTTCGGCGCCTTCGCCTCGGCGCACGAGGTGGCTTTCCCACACCTTCTCCGCCAGCGTGCGGGCCTTGCCGGTCGGGGTGGTCATCTCCGGCTCCTTCCACGGTTCGACGTCGGAACTCGGGCGCGCACCTGCGGAACGGATGCGAGCCGCGAAGGAAGGGCGCAGCTCGAGTTCGGGGTTTCCCAGATGCTGGACTTCCCAAAGTGCGGGACGCTAGTATCGGGTCGTGGGACAGCATAGCGGTATCGGAGTACTGGACAAAGCAGTGGCCGTCCTGCAGGCGGTCGCGGACGACCCCTGCGGCCTCGCGGAACTGTGCACGCGGACCGGCCTGCCCCGGGCCACCGCGCACCGGCTCGCGGTCGGCCTGGAGGTGCACCGGCTGCTGCGCCGCGGTCCGGACGGGCGCTGGCGCCCGGGTACCGCATTGGCCGAGCTGGCGGGCGGCTCGACGGACCCCCTGCTCGACGCGGCCGGGGTCGTGCTGCCCAAGCTGCGCGACGTCACGGGCGAAAGCGTGCAGCTGTACCGGCGTGACGGCGTCCAGCGCGTGTGCGTCGCGACGGCGGAGCCACCGAGCGGGCTGCGCGACACGGTGCCTGTGGGCTCGCGGCTGCCCATGACGGCCGGTTCGGGCGCGAAGGTGCTCGCGGCGTGGGCCGATCCGCACACGCAGCGCACGATCCTGGCGGACGCGGTCTTCGGCGAGCGGACACTCCTGGAAGTGCGGCGGCGCGGCTGGGCGCAGAGCGTCGCCGAGCGCGAGCCGGGCGTGGCGAGCATCTCCGCGCCGGTGCGGGACTCCGCGGGCACGGTCGTGGCGGCGGTGTCGGTGTCGGGCCCGATCGAGCGCATCGGCCGCAAGCCGGGCGCCCGCTGGGCGGCGGACCTCCTCGCCGCGGCGGACGCCCTGCAGGAACGCCTGTGACCCCTGCCTCGTGACCTCGCCGAGGCCGGGGTGCCCCCGTTCGGGGGAACCTCGCGAAAACCGCGTATTCGGTGACGCCGGTCACGTCTCCTAAGGGTCAGCACCAACCGAGGGGGACGACCATGGTGAACCGAAGGGCGATGGCGATGCTGCGGGCGGTCGGCGCCGGACGCGCCGAGCTGACCTGCAGCTGCGAGCCCGACCTGCGAGTCGACGGCCTGCCGTGCTGCGACCAGGCGACGGCACACGAGCTGGCGCGGGCCGGGCTGATCCGGCCGGCGCGGGGAGCGGTCGTGGCCGTCGGGCAATGGACGCGCGCGGAGCTGACCGACGAAGGCCTGCGCGAACTGGGCGGGACGCTCGCGGCGGCTTGAAGACCGGAAAATTCGTGAAGGCCACCTCGAGGAACTCGAAGTTCCTCGAGGTGGCCTTCACGAAGTTCGTTTGGCGGGTCAGCGCCGGACGAGGGGCGCCCGCAGCGGCAGGGACCGCGACGAGTCGCCGACCTGGACCGTGAACCCGCCCCGCACCGGCTGCCACGCGTGGCTCGCCGTGTCCCAGACCGAGAAGTCGCGCGCGTCGAGCCGGATCGTCACCCGCCGGGACTGTCCCGGCGCCAGCTCGACCCGCTCGAAGCCCTTGAGCTGCCGCGGCGGCTCGCCGGCGGCCGCCGGGAAGCCCAGGTAGAGCTGGGCGACCTCGGCCCCCGCCCGGTGGCCGGTGTTGCGCACCGTGAACGTCGCCGTCGCGCCGTCGCCGGTGTTCCGCACCGACAGCCCCGAGAACGCGAACGTCGTGTACGACAAGCCGTGGCCGAACGGGAACAGCGGCGTGCGGCCCTGCGCGTCGAACCACCGGTAGCCGATCTGCAGGCCCTCCGAATACGTGGCGACGCCGTCGACGCCCGGGAACTGCGCCGGCGTGTTGGCCGGGGTGTCCGCGTCCGCCGCCGGGAACGTGATCGGCAGCTTCGCCGACGGGTTGACGTCGCCGAAGAGCACCGCCGCCACCGCCGCGCCGTCCTGCTGGCCGGGGTACCAGGCCTGGAGGATCGCGGGCACGCTCGACGCCCACGGCATGAGCACCGGGCCGCCGCTCTTCACCACGACCACCGTGTGCGGGTTGGCCGCGGCGACCGCGGCCACCAAGGCGTCCTGGTTGCCGTCCAGGGCGAGGCTCGGCCGGTCCTTGCCCTCGGCCTCGTTGTCCCCGACCATCACGACGCTGACGTCCGCGCCCCGCGCCAGCTCGGCCGCCCGCGCCGGGTCACTGCCGTCGTCGAGGGTCACCGAAGCACCGGGAACGCGCTGCCGGAGCCCCGGCAACGGGTCCACTGTGGACGTCGGAATGACGGCCGAGCTGCCCCCGCCGCCGGTCTTGGCCTTGGTGGCGAACGGCCCGATGAGGGCGATCGACCGCACGGCGGGATCGAGCGGGAGCTGGGCGTGTTCGTTGCGCAGCAGCACCATGCCCCGTTCGGCGAACTGCTTCGCCGCGGCGTCGTGCTCGGCGGTCGGCAGCGGAGTGAGCACCGGTGGGTGGTCGAACTGCCCGAAGGCGAACATCGTGCGGAACCGCGGCAGCAGCAGCTGGTCTACGCGCTGTTCGGTCACCTGCCCGGCGAGCACGGCCTGCTTGAGCTTCTCGCCGTACCAGGTGCCGTCGATCATTTCGAGGTTCATGCCCGCGTTCGCCGACCCGACGGTGCTGTGCGCGGCACCCCAGTCGGACTGGACGAACCCCTTGAAGCCCCAGTCGTCGCGCAGCTTGTCCTGCAGCAGCGCGGGGTTCTCGCACGTGAACACGCCGTTGATCTTCGGGTAGGCGCACATCACCGAGCCCGCGCGGCCTTGCACGACCGCCTGCTCGAAGTGCGGCAGGTAGATCTCGTTGAGCGTCCGCTCGTCGATGCGCTCGTCGACGTTGTGGCGGTTCGTCTCCTGGTTGTTCGCCGCGTAGTGCTTGACCTCGGCGATCGTGCCGTTTTCCTGGATGCCGCGGATGTCGGCGGCGGCCAGCGTCCCGGCGAGCACCGGGTCCTCGCCCATCCCCTCGAACGTCCGGCCGTTGCGCGGGACGCGGGCCATGTTGATGTCGGGCCCTTCGGAGACGTTGTGCGCGAGCGCGCGGGTCTCGTCGCCGATCAGGCGGCCGTACCGGCGCGCGAGGCCGGTGTCGAACGTCGACGCCAGCGCCATGGTCGCCGGCAGCGCGGTCGCCGGTTTCTGCGGTTTGTCGTCGGCCGGGCCCATGCCTGCCGGGCCGTTGGCGATCCGGAAGCCGGGCACGCCCAAGCGCGGGATCGGCGGCACGAACCGCTGGTGCTCGGCGTCGGGCTGCAGGTGCAGCTGGGAAATCTTCTCGTCGAGGGTCATCGCCGAGACGAGCTCGGCGGCCCGGCGGTCGGGTGACTGGCGGGCGTCGCGCCAAGGTTGCGCCTCCGCCACCGCCGGTGCCGCCAGCGACAAACCCAAGACCACGACGAGAACCAGGGGGCTGCTGCGCATCGAATCTCCCTCGTCGAAACGGGAGCCCAAGCTAACGCATATGTGACCGTGAAACATAGGCTCGATTGTCGTTCATATTTGTGAATGCAGCGTCCGGACAACCATTTGCCCGGCTCAAGCGTGGAACAGGTACCTGACGAGAGGGGACGGACGATGGTGAAGAAGACCCTGATCGGCCTAATGGCCGCGAGCACGGCGACACTGGCGCTCGCCGCACCGGCGAGCGCGGCCGAGGTCAGCTGGGGCCTGACCCAGCACGTGGAGCCGGGCGGCCAGGTCGACGCGGAGACCCACGCGGCGATCGGCGGCTGTGGCCCGGCGACGCCGGTGACGTCGGCGGGGTTCACGGCTCCGCTGCAGTGGACCGAAGGCGGGAACTATGGCCGCGCCGGCGGCCACACCACGGCGATCAAGAAGCCCGGCCGGTACACCGCGAAGTTCACATGCTCGGACGGGCGCGTGGCCACCGGCTCGTTCGTCATCCTGGGCACCCCGATGCCGTCCAGGACGGCCAAGCCGAAGCCGCCCGCCAGCTCGCGGCCCGCGACGCCGAACCCGGCGAAGCCGCAGGTCGCGGTCAAGCCGGCGGGGGCGCCGCAGACCGGGGACGGCTCGCTGGGCTGACCCTCCACAAAGGACACCGGGTCGGCGGCAGGACCGCGGGCCGCCGTCCCGGGCCCGATGTCATGAACGACTCGTTCATGTCGTCTGACGTCATGAACGAGTCGTTCATGACACCCGGCGCCACAGCTCAGCGCGTCGCGGCCAGGCGCAGGGCCCGGTACACGAACTGCTGGTCCCCCAGCCGGTGCCGCAGGTCGCGCTCCAGCCCGGCGATCGGGTAGAGGTTCTGCGGCGCCCGCGAGTCCTTGTACGGCACCGACGCGAACCGGCCCAGCACGGACTGCGTCAGGTTCGCCAGCGCGGCGACCTCGGGCCGCCCGAGGTGCGGTGCCGCCTCCACCCGCACGACCCCCGACCACGGCGGGCCGCCCGCCGACGGCAGGCGCAGGTACCACGAGTGCCGGACCCACGTCGTGCCCATCAGGAACACCGGGGTGCGCTGGTGCGGGCCGAGCCTGCCGACCAGCGCGTTGAGCTCGCCGGGCAGGTACGTCGTCTGGTGGCTCTTGATGAACCCGACCGCCCGCGGCAGGTGCGTGCGGCCGCTCAGCGGGCCGTCCACGACCAGCAGGTCGTCGCCGGCGTGCCCGGCGATCGCCTTCCGGGCTTCGGTCGCCGTGTCCAGCTCGGTTTCGGCCAGCTGTTCCTGCAACGCCGACGACAGCACCACCGCCAGCGGCTTGTCCTCCTTGGCCGTCGCGCGGAACGCCCGGTAGACGCCCGCCGGGGTCGCGATGTCGTCCGCCTCGGCAGCGACCGTGAACAGCCCGCGCCGGACGTCGGTGCCGACGACGTGCGCCCGGCCCGCGCAGCAGCAGACCACTCCGGCGGCGTAGGACGCGCAGACCCCGATGGACGCGGAGTTCGCCGCGCCCGGGTCGTCGATCCAGACGCGGGCGTCGATCCGGCGGACGCCGTCGACGAACAACACGGCCTCGGGCGGCGAAACCGGCGAAGGGTCGATCGGGGCCCATTCGGCCGCCGGGACCTCGACGTCGAGCTCGACCTCGGCGCCCGACCGCGCCAGCTCCTCGGCCTCCATCGAGCTGCCGTAGCCCGGGTCCCAGGCGTCGATGCTGAAGTGCATCCCGGCGACCGCGGTCACGCGCCCTCCCTGGCGATGTGCGAGCCGGTGCCGTCGCGGGTCACCAGGAACCGCACCGGGACGCGCTCGGCGAGCGCGGGCACGTGCGTGATCACCCCGACCATCCGCGAGCCGGTGGCGGCGAGGTTCTCCAAAGTGGACGCCACGACGTCGAGGGTAGCTTCGTCGAGCGTGCCGAAGCCTTCGTCGAGGAAGATCGACTCCAGGCGTGTCGCGCCCTCCGAGTTCATCCCAGGCATCGCGCCCAGCTGCGACGACAACGCGAGGGCCAGGGCGAGCGACGCCTGGAACGTCTCGCCGCCGGACAGCGTCTTGACCGGGCGGCGGGCGTCGGCCTCGTTGTGGTCCACCACCAGGAAGTCGCCCTTGTCGTGGGTCAGCTCGAACTGGCCGCCCGACAGCTCCAGCAGCGACGCCGACGCTTCGGCGACCAGCGTGTCGAGAGCCCCGGCGATGAGCCACCGCGGGAACTTGTCCGAGCGCAGGAGATCCGCGAGCAGCCGCGCGACCTGCGCTTCGGACTCCGCGGCCGCGATGTCGCCGTGCAGGCCGGCCACGCGCGCCACACGCCTTTTCATCTCCGTGTGGTCGGCTTCCGCGCGGGCCCGCGCGGTGGCGACGGCCACCGGAACCCGGTCTCGCACCGGCCCCGGGTCCAGGGGGACTTCGAGCGCGGTGACGTCGTCGGCGACGGCGCGTTCGGCGGCCCGCAACGCTTCGGCGGCTTCGCTCTCGGCCGTCTTCGCGACGGCCAGGCTCTCGCGGTGGGCGTTCGCCTGCCCGGCCGCCCAGTCCGTCAACGCGATCCAGGCGCCGAGGAGGCTTTCGCCGTCGATCGGTGGGGCGCCGAGGCCGACTAACGGGTCGCGCGCCCGGGACAGCTTCTGGCGTTCGGCGTCGACCTGTTCGGCGATGCGCGCCTGGGCTTCCGTGGCCTGTTTCGCGGCGGCGCGCGCTGTGCGCAGGCTCGCGTCCGCCTTCTTCGCTGCTTCTTCCAGAGAAGCGACCTTCGCAAGCTGCTCGGCGACGGCGTCGGCGGACGGCGCTCCCGCCAAGGTCTTGACCAGTTCGCCGTGGCGGCGCCGGGCCGTCGTCAGCGCGGTGCCCGCCGACTGCTCGGCCAGTCCCGCGTCGACCGCCCGGGTGCGCCGCTGCTCGGCGTTCCGCTCGGCGGCCGCCAGGTCGTCCGCCGCGACGACGGCTTCCTTGCCCGCGGCTTCGGCGGCCGCTTCGAGCGCGGCCAGCGCCGTCCGCCGCTCCTCGAGCGCGGAAGCCGCCCAGGCGGTGAGCCGCTGCCAGCCCGCCGGGACGTCGCCGGTGTCGACCGCCGGCGCGCCCAGCTCCACCAGGGGATCGCGCGCCGCCCGCAGCGCTTCCCGGGCGGCCGCGAACGACTTCTCGACGACGTCGGCCTCGTGCTGGGCCGCCGCACGCTCGGCGCGGGCCGCCGCCAGTTCCTTGTCGGCGGCGTTCGCGGCCTCGGCGACGCTGGTACGGCCGTCGATCGTCGAGGACAGCCACTCGCCGCGCTCGCGCACGGCGGCGACGAGATCCGCGTAGTCCTGTTCGGAGAAGGAAGCCTCGACCGGCCGCCGCAGGGCCGCCGACTCGGGCGGGCCATCGACACCGGCTTTTCGGGGGTCCGGGTGGCGGAGCCCCCGACCCGGGGCGAAGCCCCGGTTGTCACTGACCTCGGCGAGCACCGCACGCAGTTCTTCCGCCTGGGCGGCCGCCGACGCGGCCGAGTCGGCGTCGCGGTCCACGGCCCGTTCCAGCTTGCGCAGCACCGACTCGGCCGCGACGCGGTCGCTCTCGGCCCGTTCGAGGCGTTCGCGGGCCTCGGCCAGGTGGGCGTGCCCGCCCGCGTCGGGCAGCGCCGGAACTTCCTGCTCGCACACCGGGCACGGGTGGCCGACGGCGAGCCCGGCGCGCAGGCTCAGCGCCTGCCCGGCTCGCTCGGCTTCGGTCACCGCGGTCTTCGCGGCGGTGACTTCGCCGTCGGCGCGGGCGAACGCGCTTCGCGCCGCTTCGAGTTCCTTTCGGTGCGCGGCCTGCTCGGGTGCGGCCTTCCGTTGCGCTTCGCACAACGCGTAGAGCGTGCGGGCGTCGGAGCGCGCAGACGCGAGCGGAGCGACGTCCGGTTGGGCCGCCAACGCGGCGCGTGCCCCGGCGTCGGCGGCTTCGGCAGCACCGAGACGGGCGGTTGCGTCCGCCGTGCGCTTCGCCACCCGCGTCGCTTCCGCGGTCAGGTCCCCGAGATCCGACGGCGGCCGCAGCCCGGCCAGCCGGTCGCGGTCCTGACGGGCACGCGCCGCTTCGGCGGTCGCCTCCTCGGCCGCGCGAGCCGTCTTGTCCCGGGTCGCCCGGGCCGTCTCGGCGACGGAAACGGCTTCGGTCACGGCCGCGGCGGTGGCCTCCTTCTCGGCCGACGCCTTCTTCGCCGCTTCTTCCAGCCCCGGGAGGGCCTTCTCGGTTTCGACGAGTTCCGCGCGCGCGGCGCGGATCCGTTCCAGCTCGGCGCGGTCGGGTGCGGCGGCCAGCGCGGCACGGGCCGTTTCGTCCGCCGTTTCGGCTTTTTCCAGCCCTGCCCGCGCGGCCGTCGCCGCGTCCGCCGCGGTCCGGCGCCGGGTTTCCAGGTCTTCGACGCCGTCCGGACGCTTCACCGCGTCGAGGACGCTCAGCTCCTTCGTCAGCGTGGCGACGCGTTGCTGCGCGTCGTCGTACGCGCGCGTGGCGTCGTTCAAGCCCGGCAGGGCCGAGTTCACCCGCGCGTCCAGGTCCGCGAGCGCCGTCATCCGCGCGGCCAGCTCTTCGACGGCTTCCTCGGTGGCGTCGGCGTAGCTGCCGAGCTGTCCGGCGAGGACGCCGGCGCGAAGCTTCTGCTCCTTCGCCGTCGTGTCGGCGCGGCGGCCGACGCGCTCGTAGACCTCGAGGCCCAGCAGCTTGATGAGGATCTTCTGCCGGTCGGCGGCCTTCGCGTGCAGGAACTCCGCGAAGTCGCCCTGGGGCAGCGCGACGCAGGTGCAGAAGTGCTTGAACGTCAACCCGAGCAGGCGTTCGACCGCCGGGGTCACTTCCGAGTCGGCGGCGACCGCCTCGGCGTCGTCGTCGGGACCGCCGAGGGCGGTGGGGTCGGCGAGCCGTTCCAGGCGCACGTTCTTGACGCTGACCGTGGGTTTCTTCCCGCCGCCGCGCCGGACTTCGCGGACGACGTGGTACCGCGCGCCGCCGGCGTCGAAGACCAGCCGCACGGTGGCGCGGTTGGTCGTCGGGGCGAGCGCGGGCGCGACGAGGCCTTCGTGGTCCCAGCGCGCGACAGAGCCGTAGAGGGCGAAGGTGAGCGCGTCGATCACGGTGCTCTTGCCCGCGCCGGTCGGCCCGACGAGCGCGAAGTAGTCCGTGTCCTCGAAGCTGACTTCGGTCTTCTCGCGGAAGGACGCGAAGCCGGTCATCTCCAGCAGCACAGGCCGCATGTCACACCCCGCTCGTCTCTTCGTCGTGCAGCCGCGCGAAGAGCGCCTGCACGCGCTTGTCCTCGACCGTCCGCTCTTCGCAGTAGGCCGCGAACAGCTCCCCCGGCGAACGGTCCGCGACCGCGCGGTCGCCGCCCGACGTCGTCACCGGTGCGGCGAACTCCGGGTCGATGCGGATTTCCAGGGCGTTCGGCAGGGCTTCCTGGATCTCCTCCCGCAGCCCGGCCCTGGTCGCTTCGCGGACGTAGACGCGGAGGTAGTCGTCGCCGAACTCCCCGGCCCGGCCGACGAGTTCCGCCACCGTGCCGTGGACCGTCCGCAGCTTCCGCCCCGCGGTCAGCGGGATCTCGGTGATCTTCGCCGGTGTCGACGGCGTCACCTCCACCGACAGCACGACGCTGGTGTTGTCCTGCTCGCCGAAGTCGACGGCGAACGGCGAACCGCTGTAGTGCACCGGGCACGCGGCGGGCAGCGACTGGCGCCGGTGCAGGTGGCCGAGGGCGACGTAGTGCGGTTCGGCGCCGAACGCCGTCGCAGGCACGTGGTACTCGAAGATGGACTGCGCCGCGCGCTCCCCGCCGCCCATCGTCCCGCCGGTCACCGTCAGGTGGGCCATGACGAGGTTCACCGCGCCGTCGGTGAACCCGGACTTGAGGTGGTCCAGGATGTCCCGCACGCGCTGGTCGTACTGGCCGGCGTTGTCCGCCGGGGTCCCGGTGAGCAGCTCGGCGGCACGCACCGCGTAGCGCTGGGAAAGGAACGGCAGCACGGCGACGTTGACGCGCTCCCCCGTCGAACGCGCGTCGAACGAGTGGACACCGCCGTCGTGCACCGGGCGCGGGTCGCCGGTGAGCTGGATGCCCGCGGCCCTGAGCAGCGGCCGGTACGCCTCGAACGTCGCGGCGTGGTCGTGGTTCCCGGCGATCGCGACGACCTCGGCCCCGGTTTCGCGCAGCGCCATCAGCGCCCGCACCACGAGTTCCTGCGCGGCCGCCGACGGCGCCGACGTCTCGTAGAGGTCGCCCGCGACGAGGATCGCGTCGAAGGCCTCTTCGCGTGCGATCCGGACGATCTCGCCGAGCACGGCCCGCTGCTCGTCGAGGCGGTTGCGCCCTTTGAGCGTCTTGCCGATGTGCCAGTCGGAGGTGTGCAGGAACTTCACGCGGCTTCCTTCCGTTTCGGTAGCGGGCGAAGACGGGCTCAGAACGGAGGCGGGTCGTCGTCGAACGGGTCGGCGCCGCGCGTGGGCAGGCCGGCGAAGGGATCGGCCTTCTTCGACGTGGCGGTGGCAGCCGGGATCTTGCCCGCCTCGGAAAGCCGCGTGGCCCAGGCCGGGAACGGGAAGCCGACGGCGATCGGCACCGGGATCTCCGGCTGGCTCACGAACATCGTGCCCGGCGTGGCGAGCGTCGCGCGGACCCGCTGGCTGGCCGGGAGGAAGCCGTACTCGGGCCGCGAAGCCTCCGCGGCGTCGAGGCGGCCGACGATCCGCACCGAGCTGTTGCTGACGATCCGGCGCTCGACCTCGCTGGCGGTCTGCTGCGCGCCGATCAGGATGACGCCGAGGGAACGGCCGCGCTCGGCGATGTCCAGCAGCACCTCCTTGATGGGGCTGCTGCCTTCGCGCGGCGCGTACTTGTTCAGCTCGTCCAGCATGGTGAACAGCAGCCCGCCCGGCCCGGCCGCTTCCTTGCGCGCGGTCTCCGCGGCGAGCGTGACACCGACGACGAACCGCTGCGCGCGCTCGACGAGGTTGTGGATGTCCACGACGGTCACCTGCTGGTTCTCCGTGGACAGGCTGCGCGCCGGGTGGTCGGCGAGGTCGCCGCGGATGAGGCCGGAAAGCGCGCGCTGGCTCGAGCGCAGGCGGCGGATGAAGGCGTTGACCGTGCCCGCGCCGGTGACCGCACCCGCCCAGCTCGCGCGGGTTTCCTCGTCGGTGACGCGCTCGCAGATGACGTCGACGAGCTCGGCGTAGGTGCGGCACAGGACGCCGTCGACGTTCGCGGCGCCGTCCGTGCCCGCCGGCGTGCTGTCCAGGCGCAGGCGGTTGGCAACTTGGTGGATGACCATCGTGTACTGGTTGCGTTCGTCCTCGGCGTCGGCGAAGACGTACGGCAGCAGGTCCTTGGCGCAGAACTCGGCGATGGTCCACCAGAACGCGCCGACGCCGGAGGTCCGCCCGGTGACGTAAGGCTTCCCCGTGGTGTCCGACGGCGTCGGCGGCGCGTAGAAGCCGACGGAGGCGAACGGCTCGGCGGGCAGGCCCAGCTTGAGGTACTCGCCGGTGAGCTTCTCGTCGAGGTGGACGTTCGGGGTGTCGAGGAACAGCAGGTCCTCGCCCTTGACCGAGAAGACGAGGGCCTTGGCGTTGTGGGCGTTCGGCAGGGCGCCGCCGCGGAAGATCGAGTGCAGCAGGAACAACGCGAACGACGTCTTGGTGGCCACGCCGGAGACCCCGCTGATGCTGACGTGCGCGCCGCGGGTGCCGTCGAGGAAGTCCATGTTGAGGTAGACGGGTTCGCCGTCCCGGCCCAGGCCGACCGCCACCTGGCGGGTCATGTTGTCGAAGTACAGCGCCTGCGCGCGATCCTCTCCCACCGCACGGGACACGACGGCTCCCGGCCGCGGCGGCACGTAGCATTCGGGCTCGACGCGGGTGGTGGCGATCTCGGCGATCTCCTGCACCTGCGCGGGCAGGACGCCGTCGGAGATCAGGAAGACGTCGCTGCCGAAGCTGGCACCCTCGTGCCGCGCGCTCACCTGCGTCACGACGCCGTAGGAGGTGACTTCGCCGAGCCCCGGGAGTTCCCGCCGGGTCACGACGACGTCGTCGAGCTGCAGGTAGGCATCCGGGTCGATGGCCACGCAGAACTGCAGCGGCGTCGAATCCTCCGTGCCCGCCACCCGTCCGACCACGGTGGTGAGCGTCTCCTGGTCCACGGTTCTCCCTGTCCGCCCGGCGCTTCCTCCGGGCCTGCTCCGAGCGGCAGACTAGCCCGCCGGACCGACAGTCCCGCGCCCAACACGGGCGTTGTGGCTGCTGTGACGCCCGGGATTTCGCCGGGCCCCGGCTGCGCCGAACGAGTGAGTTCACCCTTCGGGGAAGATCTTTCCGCCTCGCGCGGGCATTCCGGTGGATCCCCCCGGCGGGCCGCACCGGTTGCGCCACAACGCCGGTCCGGCCGCGCCGGGCCGGCCGCGTCCCGCTTCCTCCTGGCTCCACGGCGAAGCGGCGCAGCCGGCCCCTCCGGGCGGCCCGCGATCCTCCGCCGCCGCGCGGGATCGGGCCCGGGGTGGGTCCGGTCACCCGCTCCGACACCCCGGACCGGCGTGTCGGCCGAAAAGTTCTCGGGAGGAGCCTCGGGTCCTATATGGACGACCACAGTGGACGGCGCAGGCAGTGCGTTTTGCCTGCTCAGAGCCGTGCCAGGGATCCGGCCCGCGTTCCCGCGGGTGTCCCGCGAGGGGCCGCCGGGAGGCGGAACCCGCCCTCGCACAAGGAAATATTTCGACCCCCAGTTGGATTTTGTGCGGTATTGGTAATACCGTGTGCAGTGTCGGCCGAGATGGGCCGTGACTAGTAGTTCCACTATGGAGGACTGGAATGACGAACAAGGCCCAGCTGATCGAGGCGCTGTCGGAGCGCCTGGGCGACAAGAAGGTGGCTTCGCAGGCCGTTGACGGTCTGGTGGACATCATCATCCGGACGGTCAACAAGGGCGAAAAGGTCAACATCACCGGCTTCGGGGTGTTCGAGAAGCGCGCCCGCGCCGCTCGCACCGCGCGCAACCCGCGCACCGGTGAGGCCGTGCGCGTCAAGAAGACCAACGTGCCCGCCTTCCGTGCCGGCACCACGTTCAAGGACGTCATCTCCGGCACCAAGAAGCTGCCCAAGGCCACGCCGGTCAAGCGCGCCACCGCGGCCACCACCAGCACGCGGGCGACGGCCACCAAGACCGCCGCCGCGGCGGCCCCGGCCAAGGCGACCACGACCCGCACCACGCGGGCTGCGGCCGCGAAGCCGGCCACCACGCGTTCGACGACCACGCGGACCCGCGCCACCGCGGCGAAGCCGGCCGCCAAGGCCACCACCGCCACCAAGGCGGCCCCGAAGGCGGCCGCGGCCAAGACCACGGCGGCCAAGGCCACCACGGCGAAGGCGACCACCACGCGGGCCAAGACCGCCGCCGCCAAGCCGGCCGCGACCAAGACCGCCGCCGCCAAGAAGCCGGCCGCCGCCAAGGCCCCGGCCAAGCGCACGTCGGCTGCCAAGAAGAAGTAACACCGTTCCATCTCCCAGAAGGGTCCCGCACCAGGCTTGGTGCGGGACCCTTCGGCATTCCGGGGCTGTCTCGCCCGCAGCGAGACCGACAGCGGTGGCCGGAGCCGCGTGTCTCATGCGCCCCCAATGTGGCGTTGGTTGCGTCCAACGCACCCAATGTGGCGTTCGGTGCGTCCAACGCACCCAACGCCACATTGGGTGCGTCGGCCCACACGCGGCCTCATCGGCGCTGTACGGCCGTTCGCGCCCCCGGTCGACCGGAAGCGCGCTTGAACGCCGTTCTCCGCTCCTCGGCCGCCATAGCGGCCCGGAACCGGTCCCGGCCCGGGTTCCCTCGCGGAAGAATTCCTCCGGCCGCTCCTCAATGGCTCATTCACGGCGCCCACTCATTGGGGTGAACACAGCCCGGCCCGTTTCCGCCGGGAATCACCGGCCGGGCCTCACCCCGCACCGGGGGACGGACGGTTGCGTTCCCGCCTTCCGGGGTAGCCGTTCCTGTGAGAAAGCTGTGTGACGACCTCGGCAAGGAGTGGCGATGACCGCGAACGAAAACTCCCCGGAAGGCCCCGAAGCGGAACTCGCCAGGAGCCGGCAGCAGATCAAGGAGGCGAAAGAGGCGGCGAAGGACGCCGATCTGCGCGATCCCGTCGAAGGCGACGACGGCGAGGTGCCGGTCACGGATCCGCCCTACCACCACGGCGAGCAGGGCTCCACGCCGTCGGGGACCTGAGCCGCGTTTACGCCTTTTACGGCCGCCGGCCGGTCCTTTCCGGACCGTCCGGGCCACCGGCCGTTCCGCGAGACCGGTGGGAAATTGCCGTACCTATCCTCGGGTGGATACACTCCACCGAAGAACGCCGACCATTGTGCAACTTGTCACACGTCGCGTTCCCGGACGCACATCCAACTGAGGAGCATTCACGTGGCCCAGAAAGTCCTCGTCGAGATCCTGGACGACATCGACGGCAGCACCGCCGCCCAGACCGTTCAGTTCGGTCTCGACGGCGTCACCTACGAAATCGACCTCTCGGACGAGAACGCCAGTGCCCTGCGCGACGAACTGGCCCGCTTCATCGCGGCCGGCCGGCGCATCGGTGGCCGCAAGGTCCGGGTCGCGACCGGGCAGTCCACCACGACCAGCACGACCGACCGCGAGCGCAACCAGCAGATCCGTGCCTGGGCCAACGCGAACGGCTACGAGGTCTCCGAGCGGGGACGCCTTTCCTCCGAGGTGATCGCGGCCTACGAGCAGGCCCAGGTCGAGGAAGCCGAAGCGCCCGCCGCCGCGCCGCGCAAGCGGGCCCCGCGCAAGAAGGTCGCCGCAGCGAAGAAGTAACGCGGTGGCCGGAAGATCGCTGGGGAAGATCACGGCAGCCGGTCCGTTGGCGGCCAGGGCCGAACACCCTCGCCGCCAACGGAGGCCGGTGCCTTCGTGCCCGACATCACAACCGTCGTCCGCCTCCGCGAGGTTCGCGAAGATTCCCGCGCGCGGCGGAATCACCCGCGCAGGGCGGGTCCGATCCACCGGCGGACGAGGGCTCGCAGCCCGTCATCGGTGAGCGCGTGCGCCGACGGGTACTGCAGGAACGACATGAACAGCCGCATCAGGACTTCGGCGAGTCCCCGCAGGTCGTCCTCGGTCGTGATGCCGGCGCCCGCCCAGTCGACCGGCACGTTGCGGAGGATCCGCGCGCCGAACGAAAAGGCCAGGGGCGAAATGACGCCGTCGGTGAAGAAGTCGGCTTCGCCCGCCTGCAGCAGAAGTCCCAGGTGGGGCTCACCGGGGACCGTCCGGACGGCGTACACCACGGACTCGACCGCGGCTTCGGCCGCGCTGCCGAACGTGGCCAGGTGGCGTTCCATCCGCCCGGCGAACTCTTCGACACCGGCCAGCGCGACGGCGCGGAGGATGTCTTTCAGGCTCGGGAAGTAGCGGTAGACGGTCTGCCGGGTCACGCCGGCCTCGGCGGCGACGTCGGACAGGCTGGTCTTGGCCAGGCCGGCGCGGTCGAGGCACGCCGTCGCCGCGTCGACGATCCGGCGGCGTGCCTCGTCTTCCGTGCCGGGCGGGTTGCCCTGCCATCCGTGGTGCCCCATGCGCTCCATCTTCCCCGAGCACGGCCGTTCAGGCCGGAGCAGGGGCCTTGGCGTGGTGCTCGCGGTACAGCGCGACCAGCAGCAGACCGGCCCCGGCGAAGCAGGCGAGCGCGTAGAGCCCGCTTCCGGTCGGGGTGCCGTCGCCGGTGACGCCGTCGTGGGCGGCGAAGTACGCCGGGAGGGTGCCGATCCAGAACACCGCCATCCCGCCGAGGTAGCCGGCCGGGTAGAACCGGGCGAAGGCGGACAACGGCTCGCCCGGCCCGTGGTCCGGGGACCGCAGGTGCGAGACGACGATCGCGGCGCCGGCCAGCCAGACCAAAGCCAGTTCGACGCCGAGGATCCAGGCCCGCGCCGTGGTGTTCGTACCCGCCAAGCTCGACGGGATGCCGGCGACCGCCATGGCGAGCGGGGTGAGGACGCCGGCCGCCAATGTCCGCCACACCAGCGGCCACCCTCGGCGCCAACCACGGGTCAGGCGCACGACCAGGTATGTCATGGCCGCCATCGAAACGGACGCGAACAGCAGCATGCTGGTCATCGGCACCGAGGCCAGCGCGGGGTGGTTGACGACGTCGTTGCCCGGGTTCCAGGCCCACCACTTCAGCTGCGGGCCGAGCTGGTCGAAGACCTCGTAGAACACCTGGCAGGCGAACGCGACGGCGACCGAGCCCGCCAGCGCGCCACGGCGCCGGAAGATCCCGAGCGACCGCACGAGCTCGTAGACGAGCTGGCTGAACGCCGGGTAGAACGCCACGATGTAGAGCGGCAGCCGGTCCCCCATGAACTGCACGGTGAACCGGTTGTGGGCGAAGATGAAGCCGTACAGCCGGTCGAGGCCGAACCACTCCGGGAAGTACAGCGGCGGTTCGGTGACGAAGAGGTAGACCAGCGAGGCGAACCACAGCGCCAGGTTGACCGGGTCGCCCGCGCGGTACCGGCGAAGGGCGTGCACCAGCGCGAAAACCGCGCCGCCGACGACGAGCACCTCCAGCAGCGGCATCGTCCAGTGGGCGAGAGCCCACGGCGGGCGGACGGACACCACCGGCGCGACGTCGTGGCAGTCGAAGCCAAGTCCGCGGGTGACGGCGTCGGCCTCCGGTCCGCAGCCGGCGCTCACCTCGCCACCGCTGTCGTCACGCTGCTTTCGCGGGCGCCGGGTGAGTAGTCGGTGGCCGGCGGTTCGGCCTGCGGGTCGAACCCGAAGGGCACGCGGTGCTTGCCCAGTGCCGCCCGGACGCGGTAGCGCACGAGCCCGGCGAGCACGCGCGGGTTGCGCATCATCTCGCCCAGCGACTCGTCGAGGTTGAACACCTTGGCGAAGTGCTCGTCGACCACGTCGTACTCCCGCGCGGCCCCCACGATGAGACTGAACGCCGGGGCGGACACGGCCGCGACGATGCGGCGCCGCCACTCCGGCAGCTGCTCGGTGCCCACCGCGCACGCGTACCCCTGGTCCCTGGCCATCGCCAAGCGCCACGGCACGCGGAGCAGCTTGCGCTGCGCGGCGAGGAACCGCGCGGAGAACTTGTCGTCGAGCCGCCCCGCGCGGGCGAGGTGGCCGCGCAGCAACAGGGCCGAAGCCGCCGCCGAGCTGATCCCCTGTGCGTAGAACGGGTTGAACGCGCAGATCGAGTCGCCGACGAACACAAGGCCGGCCGGCGGGGTGCGCAGGCGGTCGTAGCGCCGCCACTTGTTGCCGGTCGACCGGGTCAGGTGGACTTCCGAGACGGGCTCGCACCGATCCATCGCGGCGGCGAACAACGGCGTTCGCACCCGGCGCGCCGTCTCGACGAACGCTTCGGTGTTGCGAGGCATTTCGAGACCCCACGAGCCCATGCACGCGATGACGCGGTTGCCTTCGATCGGGAAGAAGTTGACCAGGAACTCGTGCTCGGCGGGGTGTTCGCCCTTGTCCGGGGTCGGCATGATCACCAGGTGCTGCCACCACCAGGACGCGGGCCGCGGCGCGGGCAGGTCGTACCAGCGCGAGGTGTAGGTCACCTTCGCGTCGAGGGTTTGGATTTCGGGCCGCGACCAGCCCGCGGCCGCCAGCCAGTCGCCCACCGAAGAGCCGCGGCCCAGCGCGTCCACGACGAGGTCGGCCTCGACGTGCTCGTCGCCGGTGGAAGCGGTGAACTCGACCCCGGTGACGCCGCCGCCCGCCGTGCCGCCGCCCCGCGTGGACAGGCCGGTGACCGTGACCCCTTCGCGGACAGTCACGTTGGCCAGCTCCCGCACCTTGTCCCGCAGCACCCGCTCGATGAGGATCCGCGAGCCGTAGACCATGGTCATCGACCCGCGCTTGCGGGCCGACCACCCCTCGCCGTCGAGGTAGGCGGCGTCCATGGACGGCATCAGATGCAGCCCGCCGGCGGCGATGAGGTCGTCCTCGAACCCGGGGAAGAGCGCCCCGATCGCGCGCCGTCCCGAGTTCAGCAGGAAGTGCGGGTGCTTGCTCTGCGGCACGCCGCGGCGGTGCTCGGCGCCGGCCGGAAGCTCGTCGCGTTCCAGGACCAGCACCCGGTCGAAGCGCCCGGCGAGCGCCCCGGCGGCGCACAGACCGGCGGCACTGCCCCCGAGGACGACGGCGGTCTTGCCGAGCCGCATGCGGACCAACTCCCCACGTCATTCATACAAAGAGACACTGAATGTATGAATGACAAGGGTCGCGTGTCAAGGACCGGTCGCGGCCGGCGGCCAAACCGTCCACAGTGGAGTGTTGTCAGGGAGCCCCGGCGTCCGCCGCCGGCGGCACCGATGCCAGGCAGCGGACACAGGGCATTCCCGCGACGGAGTCGAGCAGATCCGTCGCCTCCCGGGCCAGCGGATCCCCGCACAGGGTTCTCAGCACCAGCGGAACCGGCTTGTCCGCGGGCAACGCGACGAAATGGACCTGCCGGTCGCGTTCTCCCACCCGGCGTCCGTCGGCGCGGGGAACGCCGAGCCGGATCCGGGCGGCGACGACGCGGCAGTTTCGGGCGCGGTGTTCGGCGGGCATGACGTTCTCATTCCTCGATAGGTATCCGGGCACTTCCGTTTCACTGGTCGGCGGCTATTGCGCTCCCGAATCGCGCATCAGTGTCTTTCACTCCCTTCACAGGTCACGGGGATCACCCGTGCAACGTCCGGGGATGGGGCGGGTCGGCGGTGATGACGGCGCGAAGCCGTTCGTCGATCAGCTGCCGGACCGTGTCCGCGGAAGCGCCGGGATACTTTTCCCGCAGCAGTTGCTCGAGCAGGCTCCGCAGCCGCTGGTTCTCCGACCGGAACTTCCAGTTGTCGGCCCGTTCCGCGTCGAGGGCCGTGTTGAGCTCCTCGAGCTTGCCGTCGAGTTCACAAGCCACCTCCGGGCCGGTCTCGATGCCGTCCCGGATCATTTCGACGGTGACCACCGGCTCGTCGATCCAGGGCGGCACCGAGAACGGCCCGTCGTAGTCGCGGACCGGCCGCTCCTCCCCGGCGATCCGCGCGGACAAGGCCGCGGCCTGGCCCAGCACGACCGCCCGGCGCGCCGCCGGCACCGCGACGTTGACGATGTCGGCGACCCGGTCCCACGGCGGCGGGTTCGCCGCCGCCTGCCCGAGGGACTTGGCCAGCAGGTGCAGCAGCGCGTCCGGGGTCTTGCCGGCGCACCAATGCCCCTCCCGTTCCCCGTAGGCGTCGACGAGACGCCGCCGCGTCCTGGCGAGGCTCTCGCGGTCGTCGGCCAGGGCGACCAGCAGGAACAGCACCAGCTTGCGTTCGTCGGGGGTGAGCGGGGACTTCTTCTCGGCGGTGTCGAACTCCGCGGTCGACGGAAGTCTCCCCAGTGCGGTCCGCCCCCTGGTGCGGCGGGATCGCCGCGGTCCGCGGGAACTCACAAGCTGCCCTTCCGGGGGTTCGGGCGCGCCGGCGCCGGGCGCCGGCCGGCGCACAAGTGGTTCGCCTTGCTTCTGCGTGTCCGCGTGGTCGCTCGCCCGCGACGGCGAGTTCCGCGGCTTTCCGCCCGCCGGTCAGCCCCGCGGCTTCCCGGCACCGATCCGGACAGGACCCGGCAGGTCGGGCGGAAGAATGAATCGCATGTCGGGCACTCCGGGGAAAGAGGAACGGGGGTGCGCGACCGGCGCGCGTGAAATCCCAACTTAGCGGTTCGATCAGGGCGATGCGCACGGCACGGCCGCGCGGTCCGGCACCTCCGGACCTCACCCGAAAGCACCAAGGTGTCACACTTTCGCGACGGTGACCTGCACCGTTGGCCCACCGCGCCACCACCATCGGTGCCACCCGGCGGACACGCGGCTCACCACAACGGCGTAGCGACCACTACTCCCCCGGCAGCACTCGGCCGAAAACGGGAAATATTCAGATCCACGGCGGAATATGCAGACCGCACCGGCAGACCCATCGGCATCTGCACACGCACGTGCAGCTTCGCGCGCAACGCGCCATTCGAGTGAAACTTTCCCACGTCCCGGCAGCAATTCCGCCCGCTCGCTTGCCATCGGAATATGCGGGATCCAAGACTGAATAAGTCCCATATTCGAACCTGCCACTTCCGCTTGACACAGGGGGAGACATGGACATCCGCAGCTACGACCCGATGGCCGCCGGGGCCGCGTTCGACACGGCCGGCTGGCAGCGGAGCGCGCTGTGCGGCCCCGACCAGGGCGACTGCGTCGAGCTCAACTTCAGCAGGCCCGGCCTGGTCGCGCTCAGGGACACGAAACTGGACGGCGGCCCGGTCCTCGTGTTCACCACGGCCGAGTGGGACGCCTTCACCCGCGGCCTGGACCGAGGCGGCTTCCGGCGCGGGTGATCCCCGCCGGGTCCCCTCTCGGCGGGGTGGCCGCGCGGTCAGCTCACCGTGCTTCTCCGGTGGCCCAGCCCCCTATCATCGGGGGCACCATCCCTCCCGATTGGACGACCTGAAGTGGCGCGGGCGCCCTCCTCCTCACCGGACGACAACGAGCTGCGCCGGCAGCTCGGTCTCAAGGTCCGCATCCTGCGCCGCCGGGCCGGGCTGACCCAGACCGAGCTGGCCGAGCGGATCAAGTACCACCAGACCGTGATCTCCCGGCTGGAGAAGGGGTACAACCTCAGCGCGAGCGTCCTCGAGAAGGTGCTGACGGCCCTCGGTGCCACTCCCGCGGAGGAAGCCGAGCTCCGCCGGATGAACGCCGTCAACGAGCGCGGGCGGGAGGAACGCGACCGGCACCTGATCGAGTCCGGCGCGCCGTGGTTCCGCCGGATCCTGAGGTACGAACCGTCCGCGACCGCGATCCTGAGCTGGACCGGCGAGCGCCTGAAGGGCCTCCTGCAGGCCGAGAGCTACATGATCGCGCAGTTCGCCGAACACGACGTCGACGACATCGCCAACGCGGTCACCGAACGGGCGGCGCGCACGATCAGGGCGTTCACGGAGAATCCCGGCTGCCGGTACGAATTCCTGATCAGCGAAAGCGCGGTCGAACGGCTCGTCCAGTGCGAAACCGTGAACAAGTACGTCGCCGTCGACCAGCTGAAGCATCTCCTCGCGCTTTCCGACCGGAATCCGAACATCGACGTCCGCGTGGTCCCGTACGCGCACCGCCTGCACGTCAACCCCGATTTCACGATCATGGAGTTCGCGGAACCGGAACCGCCGCTCGGTTACAGCGATCTCCTGCGCACATTGGTGACGACCGATCCGGGCGGATTGGACATCGACCACCTCTACGAGTGCTGGAACCGCCTGCGCGAATCCGCGCTCGGAACCGAGCAGACACGCGAAGTCCTCGAAAAAGCACTCGACCGGTGCCAGGGGTCACCCTGATGCCGCCTGCACCGGGCAAACGGCCCGAATAAGATGATCCGACCACACACGCCACGGGAGCGGAAAAGTGACGACTGCGGACAGCGAACCATTTCCCCCGGCCGGCGTCGACCTCAGCCAGCCCAGCGTCGCCCGGATCTACGACTACTTCCTCGGCGGCGACACCAACTGGGAAATCGATCGCCGGTTCGCCGAACAACTGCTCGGCAAGTTCCCGATCCTGCGCCCGATCGCCCGGTCCAACCGGCTGTTCCTCCACCGGCTCGTCCGGCACCTGACGAAACGGGGGATCCGGCAGTTCGTCGACCTCGGGTCGGGCGTGCCGACGATGGGGCACGCCCATGAAGTCGCCGACCAGGTGGCTCCCGGCGAGGTGCGCGTCGCCTACGTCGACCACGAACCGGTCGCCGTCGCGCACTCCCGCAGCCTGCTGCGCCAGTACGGCGACGAAGAGCGGCACACCGCCATCCACGGGGACCTGCGCGATCCCGGACGCCTGTGGGAAAGGATCGCGGAAACCGGTGTCATCGACCTGGACCGGCCGGTCGCGCTCCTGATGATCGCGGTGCTCCACATCCAGCAGCTGCCGTCCCCGGACAGCCCTGAATCCGCCGACCTCGGGCCCCAGCTCGTCGCCACCTACCGCGACCTGCTGGCCCCCGGCTCGTACCTGGGCATTTCGCACGTCACCGGCGAAGGAATACCGGACGAGTTCGCCGGCATGCTGGAGGACATCAAAACGATGTACGACGGCGCGGGCAACCCGGTCATCTGGCGGACGCGGCAGCAGATCCGGGAACTGTTCGGGGACTTCCGGATGATCGAGCCCGGCCTGACCTGGACACCGCTGTGGCACCCCGAAGAAGCGACGGTCACCGACGAGACGCCGGATCTCGGCGAGGCGAGCGAATCCATCGTCCTCGCCGGGGTGGCGCAGAAGGAATAAGGCCTCGCCGCCCGCGCCGGCACGGGCGGCGAGGCCGTCTCACGCGACGGCGGTTCCCTCCAGCTCGACCAGCTGGCCGGGGATCGCCAGCCGGGTCACCCCGAGCAACGTCGTGGCGGGGGCCACCCCGGCGGCGCCCAGCCGCGACGCCAGCACGCCGTAGTGCGGGAACAGCAGGTCGACGTCGGTGGTGTAGACGTTCAGCCGGACGAGGTTCGCCAGCGACATGCCGGCCTCGCCGAGCACGGCCTCGAGGTTGTCGAGGCTCAGCGCCAGCTGGGCGGCCGGGTCGCCGTCGTGCTCGGGCTTGCCGTCGCCGTTCATCGCGGTCTGCCCCGAGCAGTACAGGGTCCGCGTGTGCCCGGAGACGAGTTCACCCTGGTTGAACCCCATCTCCAGCGACCACGTCACCGGGTTGACCGCGGTTCGTTCCACTGCCACTTCAGCTCCATTCGGTTCGTCGAGTACCTGCGGGAGCCTCTCGGTGAATCACGACATCCTGTGTCGGGTATTCGCTAGGGTTTCGCCATGCGCGCCGACCGGCTGGTTTCGCTGGTGCTCCTGCTGCGTCAGCGTGGCCGGCTGACCGCGGACGCGCTGGCCCGCGAACTGGAGGTGTCCACGCGGACCGTGCTTCGCGACATCGAGGCGCTGTCCGCGGCGGGCGTCCCGGTCTACGCCGAACGCGGCAGGCACGGCGGTTTCGCGTTGCTGCCGGGGTTCCGGACCGAGCTCACCGGGCTGAACCACGACGAGGCGCTGGCCTTGCTGGCCGCCGGATCCGGGCGTGGCGAGCAGGTGTTCGGCCTCGGCCCGGCGCTCGCTTCGGCCAGGCGCAAGGTGGTCGACGCGCTGCCGGAAAGCCACCGGGCCACGGCGAACGACGCGGCCCAGCGGTTCCTCGTCGAGCCGGAGACCGACCTGCTCTCCCGCCGCGCGGTCACCGAAGAGCTGCCCGGCACGACGATGCCGGCGGTCCGGCGCGCGGTGCTCGCCGGGCAGAAGCTGCGCATCCACTACGCCGCCACGGACCAGGCACCCCGGTGGCGCACGGTGGACCCGATCGGCCTGGTCACCGTCCGGGACCGGACGTACCTGCTGGCCACGAGATCCGGCGCGGACCGCACCTACCGGCTGTCACGGGTGCTGGCCGCCGAAGACCTCCCCGAACCGGCCGAGCGGCCGAACCGGGTCGACCTGGCCCGGATCTGGCGTCAGCGCTGCGCGCGGTTCCTTTCCGACGGCCACCTCACCGTGCTGGTCCGGGTGCGCCCGGCCCGGCGGGAGGACTTGCTGAACACCGCGGTGGCCGTCCGCGCCGAGGAACCGGACGCGGACGGCCGGCTGCGGTTGGAGGTGACGTTCCAGGACTCCCGGCACGCCGAGTGGGCGCTGTGGCAGCTCGGCACGGACGCGGAAGCCCTGGCCCCGCCGTCGTTGCGCACCGCCCTGCGCGACCGGGCCACCGCGATCGCCGCCCGTTACGAGGATTCACCTCGAGGCTGAGTCCATAAAGGACAGACCGGTTACGAGCCTCCGACAGGGCAGCTCCTAGTACTTTCGGCCGATGCCCGCACGGTGAAAACCCTCCGAAAGACGTGGGCCATCTCGGGGTTCTCGTCCCGGCGCCGGTTTCACCGTCAAGAACCGCCCTACTGTGGGGTGTTTCGTGATCTTGAACCGGGACAGAAGAGGGGAACCACCTTGCCCAACCGGACCAGATTCCTCGGCAAAACGTTCGCGGCAGCGGGCACCGTGGCGGCGCTGGCGCTCGCCACGGCCGTTCCCGCGGCCGCGGCCGCGCCATCCACCGTCGAACAGGACGTCGCGCAGCTGTACCAGTACGTCAGCGACCTCTACAACGGCCTGCCCGCGGACGCGCTGCGCGGCGTCGACCGGCTCATCGAGTCGCCGATCCCGCAGATCGGCCCGCGGAGCCGGGCCGCGCAGGACCCGATCCCGGGCTGCACCGAGGGTTCGCTGCTGACCTACGCGAACAAGCTCGCCGCACAGCTCACGCCGCTCGAGAACCAGGCGATGAGCGCGCTGTCGGGGCTCAGCCAGCTCTACGTCCAGGGCGTCGCGACCGACAAGGCCCCGCAGGTCTTCGGCACCGACGGCCAGTACACGGCGCGCGCCACCGACACCATCCGCAAGCTGCGCGACTTCTGGGACATCGAGAGCTGGAACATCCAGCTCGTCGCCTGGAAGGGCACCGATCTCGGCAGCCAGGCGAAGATGGCGCAGACCTTCAGCCTCGGCCTCGCGCCGGCGAAGGTGAAGAACGCCGCCACGCTCGCGACCAAGGTGCTCTACGAAGTGCCGGCCCTGCAGGGCGGCCGCCACCCGCTGCTCAGCCTGAACGCGTTCTCCGCACCGGCCGACAGCCTCGGCGGCAAGCGCGTGGCGCTCGGTGACGGCCTGCTCGACACGGTCGACTTCCTCGGGTTCGACGACGTCTCGGTGGAGGCTGTCGTGGGCCACGAGTACGGCCACCAGGTCGATTTCGCCCACGAAAACCACCCACGCAACGAGTCTTCGGAGATGGGCCCCGACGCCTATGGCGGCTACTTCGTGGCGCACCCCAAGGGCTTCGGGTGGGACTCCCGCACCCAGCAGGAGGTCACCTACCTGGACGCCTCCGTCGGTGACTGCTACCACAGCCACGGAACTCCGGACCAGCGCAAGGCCGCCGGCGCCTGGGGCGAGAAGCAGGCAACGAGCCAGGGCAACCCGAACCGGATCATCCCGTCCGCCACGATGATCCGGAAATTCCAGGAGGAATACCCGAAACTGATGCCCCCGGCCGCGGCCACGGTGGCCGCGGCTCGCGGTTGAGCATCGGTTACCCGAAAACGGGCCGTCTCCCCGAAGCAAGGGAGACGGCCCGCTCCGGCCGACCAAAGCAAAAAGCCCGGCTGACCTGGGTCAGCCGAGCTTGGGTGGTAACTGCTGGTACCCCCGATGGGATTCGAACCCACGCTACCGGCGTGAGAGGCCGGCGTCCTAGGCCGCTAGACGACGGGGGCTTAGGATCTTTCCCTGGTTTCCCAGGGGCTTTTCTGTTTTCTTGCTGGAGAGAACTTACCAGAGGCGATTTCTCGCCCCGCAGGGGGGTCACTCTCCGCAGCTGGGGTACCAGGACTCGAACCTAGACTAACTGGACCAGAACCAGTCGTGCTGCCAATTACACCATACCCCAGTGAGGTACTGCTCCGGCTGGCCGGTTCAGCGCCGCACGAGGAGAAATACTAGAGCACGCCGTTCCGGACGGTGAACGCGGGGGTGCCCGTGCTGCGCTGAGCGGGGACCCCGATCGTGGCGTACTCCGAAACCAGCAGCTCAGGCAGCTCAGCGAGGCCGGCGACCGTGTGGACACCTTCGGGCGCGCGCTCGCCGATGCCGTCGCGGTCGAGCCACACCGCTCCGAGGCCCGCGTCGCGGGCGCCGATCGCGTCGGTGTCCAGCTTGTCCCCCACGTGGACCGCCTGGGCGGGGGCGCAGCCCAGGCCCAGGCAGACCGTGTGGAACATCACCGGGTCGGGCTTCGCCACCCCCAGCTCGCCGGCGATGGCGACGTGGTCGAAGAACGGCGCCAGGCCCAGGTCGGCGATCTTCTTCCGCTGGTGGACACCCGAGGCGTTCGTCACAGCAGCCAGGGTCAGCCCGGCGGCGCGCAGCCACTCCAGGCACGGGACGACGTCGTCGAACAGTTGCCAGGAGTGGTCGAGCAGCTCTCTTCGGCGACGCTCGAAGGAGCTGACCTGCTCGGCGTCGGCGAGGATGCCGATCTCGGCGAGGAAGCAGTCGGTGCGCCGCTGATGCATGGTCGCGTAGTCGAGCTCTCCCGCGACGACCAGGGCGACGTGCTCCTCGGTGATCAAGTCCCACAGCGGCCACAGGTCGCCCCGCCCGGTGAGGATGTGGAGGCTGCGGCGGATCGCGGCGGTGCAGTCGATCAAGGTGTCGTCGATGTCCAGGCACACCAGCCGGAGCTCGGGCGGCGCCCAGGGCTCGGACGCCACCGCGGCGGGCGGGGCGGTTCGCGAAGGGGTCCGGGGTGCCAGGGCGAAATCCACCCAGTGAGGCTAGGGCAACCGCCGCGTTCGCGACGCTGCCAAAGAGGTGATTGCCACTCGCCTGTTCCGGCGCATCGGCTCTACTCCCAGTTGGCGGACCGTCTTCTTTCGGTTATCCGGCCACGGCGCGACTCCTCGGCGCGCACCCCGACGGACGGGCAGCCGAAGACACGCTCTGAACAAAAAGTGTTGCAGCCCAACGGAAATCGTTCTGTCCACAAGGGTCCGTCGGCGACTCGGGACGACGCCGCACCCACAGTGGTTGACGAGATCCGGCAAACGGTCGCGTTTGGACGGTTTCTCGCGCCGTCCCTCCCCGAAACGCGGATGAAACACCCCGGACACGGACGGACCACCGCCGCCCCGTCCGTCGCCCGATCAGCGTATCCCTCGCCACATCGCTTGACGCCGGCCTCGTGGAGGTGCATTCTCAGGTTATTCAACAAGCGATGAATAAGGGAGATGGTCGAGATGGCCGAACGCACGACCTGCGTCGTCATCGGTGGCGGGCCGGCCGGGATGGTCGCGGGGCTTCTGCTGGCCCGGGCCGGCGTCGAGGTGACGGTGCTGGAGAAGCACGCCGACTTCCTGCGCGACTTCCGCGGCGACACGGTGCACCCCTCGACGCTCACCCTGCTCGACGAGCTGGGCCTCGGCGAGAAGTTCCACGCCCTGCCGCACAGCGAGCTGACCGCGGCGGGCTTCCCGATGGAGGACGGCACGCTGATGAAACTCGCGGACTTCACCCGCCTGCGGGTGCCGCACCCCTACATCGCGATGGTGCCGCAGTGGGACTTCCTCGACCTGCTCGCCGAGAGCGCGCGGAAGGAGCCGACCTTCGTCCTGCGGACGGAGACCGAGTGCACCGGCCTGGTCCGCGAGCACGGCCGGGTCGCCGGCATCACCTACCGCACGGCGGACGGCGAAACCGGTGAACTGCGCGCCGACCTGGTCATCGCCGCGGACGGCCGGTGGTCGCTGGCGCGGCGTGAAGCCGGTCTCGTGCCGCACGAGTACGACTGCCCGTTCGACGTCTGGTGGTTCCGGCTCTCGCGGCACGAGAACGAGGAGGGCGGCATGCTGATGCCGAGGATGCGGGACCGCCGGTTCGCGGTGCCGCTCCCCCGCCCCGGCTTCTTCCAGATCGCCTACCTCAGCCCCAAGGGCGAGGACCTGGGCAAGCAGGGCATCGAGGCGTTCCGCCACAACGTCACGCAGATCTGCCCCGAGTTCGCCGACCGCGTGCACGAACTGGAGTCGATGGACGACGTCAAGATGCTCGACGTGCGGCTCAACCTGCTGCGCAAGTGGCACGTCGACGGGCTGCTCTGCATCGGCGACGCGGCGCACGCGATGTCGCCGATCGGCGGCGTCGGTATCAACCTGGCGGTGCAGGACGCGGTCGCGGCGACGACGCTGCTGGCTGAGCCGCTGCTCCGGGGCCGTCCTTCGGAGGCGGACCTGGCGAAGGTGCGTTCGCGCCGGCTGGCGCCGACGCTGCTGGTGCAGGGCCTGCAGCGAGTGCTGCACCGGACCGTGATGCGCGCGGTGATGGCGGGCAAGCGCAACGGCCCGCCGGCACCGATGATCAAGCTGTTCGCACGGTTCCCCCGGCTGTCGTACCTCCCGGCGCGGCTGCTGGGCCTGGGCCTGCGGCCGGAGCACGCGCCGGCCTTCGCCCGCCGCCCGATGGAGCCGGTGGGCCGCTGAAAAGCGTGAAGGCCACCTCGAGTTCGCCGAGGTGGCCTTCACACGGACTTCGGGTCAGACGTTTTCGACCGGGTTGGTGAGGGTGCCGATGCCTTCGATGGTGATCGAGACGCTCTGGCCGCCCTCGATCGGGCCGACGCCCTCCGGGGTGCCGGTGAGGATGACGTCGCCGGGCAGCAGCGTCATGACCCCGGAGACGAACTCGACGAGCTCAGGGATCTTGTGGACGAGGTCCGAGGTACGGCCGTCCTGCTTGAGCTCGCCGTCGACCTCGGACTTCAGCGCCAGGTCGGACGCGTCGAGCGACGTCTCGATCCACGGCCCGAGCGGGCAGAAGGTGTCGAAGCCCTTCGCGCGGCCCCACTGGCCGTCGGACTTCTGCAGGTCGCGGGCACTGACGTCGTTGGCGACGGTGTAGCCGAGGATCGCGCTCGCGGCGCGGGCCGCGGGCACGTTCTTGACCGGCTGGCCGATCACGATGGCGAGCTCGCCTTCGAAGTCGACGCGGCCGACGCCGGACGGGCGGCGGATGGCCGCGTTCGGGCCGATGACCGTGGTCGACGGCTTGAGGAACAGCATCGGCGCGGCGGGCACCTCGTTGCCGAACTCGGCCGCGTGCTTGGCGTAGTTGCGGCCGACGGCGATCACTTTGGACGGCAGGATCGGCGCGAGCAGCCGGACGTCGGCCAGCGGCCACCGCTTGCCGGTGAAGTTGGGCTGGCCGAACGGGTGCTCGGCGATCTCCAGGACCTGGGCGTCGTCACCGTCCCCTTCGACCGAAGCGAACGCGACACCACCGGGATGAGCAATTCGGGCTAGGCGCACGCGGCCAGTCTACGTGCGCCCGCCCAACAGCCTGCGGGGGTTCCGGGTGGCGGAGCCCCCGGCCCGGGCCAAAGGCCCGGATGTCACAGCCTGCGGGGGTTCCGGGTGGCGGAGCCCCCCGGCCCGGGCCGAAGGCCCGGATGTCACCGTGACTCAGGCCACGGTGGTGCTCTTGTGCACGAGCGCGTCGCACAGGGCGAGCCAGCTGGCCTCGACGATGTTGCCGTGCACGCCGACGGTGGTCCACTCGCGTTCGCCGTCGGTGCTCTCGACCAGCACGCGCGTCACCGCGTCGGTGCCCGGGTGGCCCTGGAGGATCCGGACCTTGTAGTCGGCCAGCTCCACACTGTCCAACCAGGACAGGTGCGGGGACAGCGCCTTCCGCAGGGCGGCGTCGAGGGCGTGCACCGGGCCGATGCCCTCGGCGGTGGCGATGACGCGTTGCCCGCCGACGTGCACCTTGACCGTCGCCTCGGCCATGACCTCGCCGTCCGGGCGGTGGTCGAGCACCACGCGGTAGGACTCGAGCTCGAACGGCGCCTCGGCCGGGACGTCGGCTTCCTGGCGCAGCAGGAGTTCGAGGGAGGCGTCGGCGGCCTCGAAGGACCAGCCTTCCGCCTCGAGCCGCTTGACCTTCGTGATCGCGCTCGTCAGCGCCTCGGGCCGGCCGGCAAGGTCGACCCCGAGCTCACGTCCCTTGAGCTCGAGGCTGGCCCTGCCGGCCATCTCGGTGACCAGTACCCGCATGTCATTGCCGACGGAAGACGGATCGATGTGGTTGTACAGCAACGGATCCACCTTGATCGCGCTCGCGTGCAGTCCCGCCTTGTGGGCGAAAGCCGACGCCCCTACGTAAGCCTGGTGGGTGTAGGGGGCGAGGTTGGCGATTTCGGCAAGGGCATGGGAGACCCGGGTGAGTTCGGCGGCGCCTCCGGTCGGGAGGACGTCCATGCCGAGCTTGGTCACCAGATTTCCCGTCACGGCGAAGAGGTCGGCGTTGCCGGCCCGCTCCCCGTAACCGTTGGCGGTGCACTGGACGTGCGTGGCGCCGGCCTGCACCGCGGCGACGGAGTTCGCCACGGCGCAGGAAGTGTCGTCCTGACAGTGGATCCCGAGGCGGAACCCGGTCTTTTCCTTGACGCTCCCGACGGTTTCGGCGAGGCCGAGCGGCAGCTGGCCGCCGTTGGTGTCGCAGAGCACGAGGACGTCGGCGCCCGCGTGGGCGGCCGCGTCGAGGACCTTCAGCGACGTGCCGGGGGAAAACGCGTAGCCGTCGAAGAAGTGCTCGGCGTCGAGGAAGACCCGCCGGCCTTCTTTCGTCAGGAATTCGACGGTGTCCCGGACCATGGCACAGGCCTCGTCGACGTCGACGCGGAGCGCGCGTTCGATGTGCCTGAGGTCGGACTTGGCGACGAGGGTGATGACGGGCGCCTCGCTGTCGAGCAGCGCCCGGACCTGCGGATCGACGTCGGCGGTGGTGCCGGCCTTGCGCGTCGCCCCGAAGGCGACGAGGGCCGCGTGCTTCAGGTTGAGTTCGCCCTTCGCGGCGCGGGCGAAGAACTCCGTGTCCTTGGGGAGCGCCCCGGGCCAGCCGCCTTCGATGAACCCGACGCCGAGCTCGTCCAGCAGCCGCGCGACGGCGAGCTTGTCCTGGACGGAGTAGGAGATGCCCTCTCGCTGCGCACCGTCGCGCAGGGTGGTGTCGTAGAGGTGGAAGGCATCGCCGAGCGGGGTATCGGCGGGCTCCTTGCGGGTCACGATGGTCTCCTGGGGGCGAAGCGGCGTTTCGGGGCAACAAAAAAACCTCCCGCGTGGGTGCGAGAGGTTGCGCGCCGGGGGCTCTTGTGGAGCTATCGTCCGGCGCGCTCGTCGATAATGATCGCGAAGCTGGTCACGCTCGCATCATGCCACAGGCTCCCGGAAGAGTCCACAAGCTGGGCCAAGCTCCCACCATCCGGGAAACGCTGCCCCGAGCATGAAAAAGCCCCGCACCCGGCAAGGGCACGGGGCTTCCCCGAAAAATCAGCCTGCCGTCCGCACGTTGGACGAAACCAGCGCCGCGAGCCGGTCCCCGATCGCCTGGGTGGCGCCCGGCGAAGACTGGTCCCGCGTCGCGAGGTCGAACGCCACCGAAGCCTCGATCCGCCGCGCCGGTTCCTTCTGTCCCAGGTGGTCCAGCAGCAGCGCCACCGACAGCACCGCGGCCGTCGGGTCCGCGAGCCCCTGGCCCGCGATGTCCGGCGCCGACCCGTGGACCGGCTCGAACATGCTCGGGTTGCGCCGCGTGATGTCCAGGTTGCCGCTGGCCGCGAGGCCGATTCCGCCGGTCACCGCCGCGGCCAGGTCCGTGATGATGTCGCCGAACAGGTTGTCCGTCACGATCACGTCGAAGCGGGACGGGTCCGTCACCATGTGGATGGTCGCCGCGTCCACGTGGGAGTACGCGACCGTCACCTCCGGGTGCTCCAGCGAGACCTCTTCGACGATCCGCGACCACAGCGAACCGGCGTACTCGAGCACGTTGGTCTTGTGCACCAGCGTCAGGTGCTTGCGCGGGCGGGCCTCGGCGCGGTTGAACGCGTCCGCGACCACGCGGCGGACGCCGAACGCCGTGTTGACGCTGACCTCCGTCGCGATCTCGTGCTCGGTGTCCTTGCGCAGCAGACCACCAGTGCCCGCGTACGGGCCTTCGGTGCCTTCGCGCACGACGACCATGTCGACGTCGCCCGCGTCGGCGAGCGGGCCCCGGACACCCGGGTACAGCCGCGCCGGGCGCAGGTTGACGTGGTGGTCCATTTCGAACCGCAGGCGCAGCAGCAGGCCGCGCTCGAGGATTCCGCTCGGCACCGTCGGGTCGCCGACCGCGCCCAGCAGGATCGCGTCGTGCTGGCGGAGCTCGCCGAGGACCGACTCGGGGAGCAGCTCGCCGGTCGAGTGCCATCGCGCGGCGCCGAGGTCGTAGTTCGTAGTCTCCGCCGTCGGTGCTACCTCGCCGAGCACCTTCAGCGCCTCGGAGACCACCTCGGGCCCGATCCCGTCACCTGGGATCACCGCGAGCCGCATCCACACACCTCCGTCGACCGGACCACCGACCGCACCGATGGCCCACCGCAACAAAACGCCAGCAGCCGGAAGGTTACCGGCCGTAGACAAACGGCCGTAGCCGCACCACCCTTATGCCGCATCCTCCCGCAGGGTGAGACACCCGATCGGGGGAACGTGAAAGGGGCGCTCCCCGCGGAAACCCGCGAAGAGCGCCCCTGGTCCTGCGTCAATCGATCTTGCCGCCCGTCAGCGGTGACCAGCCCCGATCGGCTGACGGTCGTTCCCCGGCCGGGCGCCCTGCGTCGCGTCCACCTTGACCACGTTCGCCCGGTTGCCCGCGGCGTTGTGGTGCTCGATGGCCAGCAGCCCGAGGGCGTTGTCGGCCGCGGCCGACGCCGCGTTCCGGGTGACGACCAGCGCCGTTCCCGGCTTCGCGACGTAGCCCAGTGCGGCGTCGCCGCCACCCTGCACCGCGTAGCCAGGCGCGAGCGCGTCGAACGAAAGCGGCGTGCCGACGTAGTCGATCAGCCCGTTCGTCGTGCCCGGCGCGACGTAGAAGCCGCTGACGCCCACCGTGTAGGAGATCCGGTGGCTGTCGGCGCTCGCGTCGATGCCCAGCGCGGAGAGCGAAACCGGCAACGTGATCACGTTCGTGTCGAACACGTTCGTGTCGACGTCGCCGAGCTGGCCGTTGACCGCCTGGACGTCGACGGTCGGGAAGCCCGCCGTCAGCGCGACCGTGGTGGCCAGCAGCACGTCGGTCGACGTCGCCTTGGTCACGTAGGTCTCGAAGTCCGGCTTGCCGTCCCCGGTGGTGTCGATGTCGACGAACGGCGAGGTGTTGCTGCCGATGTTCGCCCAGTCGCTCCAGGTGGACAGGCCGAACGCGAGCATCGCGTTCTCCGGCTCACCCTGCGCCTTCGCCAGCGGAGCGGTCGACGCCGCCCCGACGTAACGGAGGTCGCCGCCCTTGGCCGTCTTGTTCAACGTGCAGTCGGTGACCACGTCCGCGTCGCACTCGGGCAGCTGCGGGGACTCCGCCTGCAGCTCGAGCACGCTGATCAGCGAGCGGTACCGCTGGGCGCCGGCACCCTGGTCGACGCCCTTGCCGCCGAGGTTCAGCACGGCCTGGGTCGCGTCCGCGCCGAACTTCACCGACGCCGGCGTCGAAATCGTCGAAACCGGCTTGGGCGCGGAGTAGACCGAAACCCGCAGCGGCACCGTCGCCCCGCTCTTCGGGGTGAAGGCGACGCGGCCGGAAGCGTCCGCGACGAACTGCCGGGCCAGGCCGGCCTGGGTGGCCGACATGGTCGGGTCCATGACCTTGCGCAGCGCCTTCGGGTCGGTGATCTTCAGCGTCACCTTCACCTTGGCCGTGCCGCGCGGGGTCAGCTTCACCGACTGCTTGTCCACTGTGTACTCGACACCCGGCAGCGCGTTGACCGCCTGGTAGGCCACGGTGTACTCGGCGGGCGTGACACCCTTGTTGACCAGCTTGATCGTCTTGGACAGGGTCACCGGCCCGGCCGCCTCGACCGTGCCGAAGCTGACGCTCACCGCGCCCGGGTCGTCCACGACGTAGGCGAGCACCTGGTTGTCCAGCGCGGCCTTCGCGTCGATCCGGCCGCTGCCGACGCGCTGCGGCGCGTAGGTGTGGCCCTTGCCGTCGGAGACGTCGTGGCCGGCGGTGTCGATGACCGACGCCTTGACCTCCTCGACCGACCAGTCCGGGTGGGACTGGCGAACCAGCGCCGTGATGCCCGCGGTGTGCGGGGCGGCCATCGACGTGCCCGACAGCACGGTCCGGCCGTTGCCGCTGCCGCGGAACGCCGAGGTGATCGTGTCACCGGGCGCGGCGACGTCCGGCTTGAGCGCCGGGCCGCGGGTGCCGCGCGAGGTGAACGAGCTCGGGGTGTCGACGATCGTCTTGTCGTAGGTCTGGATCGACGCGCGGCCGGCGCCGAAGAGCCGGACCTGCAGCGTGCCGGCGGTCAGCGCCGCGCGCAGCGACGCGGTCGCGGAGCCGGTGAACTGGAACATCGGGATCGCCGCGTTGCCCGCGATGCCGGCGCTGAAGTGCTCCAAAGTGGACGACAGCAGCGCGCCCTTCGCCCCGGCGGCCTGCGCGTTGTTGGCGCGGGCGGCCGAACCGCATGCGCGGGTCGAGTCGTTGTCGTCCCATTCCAGCCAGACGAACTTGCCGGCGGCCTTCGCCTTGTCCGCGGCCGAGTACGGCGCACAGCCGGCGGCGTTCGCCGCCGACAGGGCGACGACCGGCGCGGCCAGGTCGAGGGTGTCGTAGCCGGTGTAGTTCTGGCTGTACTGGCCGGTCTTCTGGCCGGCGGCGCCCGTGGGTGCCTTGACCTCGGCGGCGTCGCGCAGGACACCCGCGTCCCGTGTGCTGGCCACGGTCAGCGCCTCGGGGGTGTTGCCCGGGGAGCCGGCGATGTCGTTGATGTCGCCGCCGTTGCCCGCCGAGATCACCGGCAGCACGTTGTTCGCGGCGAGCTTGCGCACGAACAGCGAGTCCGGGTCGTCCGGCGCGCCGAAGTCCGAGCCGAGCGAGAGGTTGACGATGTCGAGGTGGTCGGTGAAGTCGCCGTCGCCGTCCGGGTCGAGCGCCCAGTCCAGGGCCTGCGAGGTGACGTTCGTCGAGCCCGTGCAGCCGAACACCTTGATGGCGTACAGCAGCGACTTCGGCGCCGTGCCCGGGCCGATCTTCATCGCGTCGACCTTCTTGGCGTCGAGCTTCTTGTAGTCGCCCTTGAAGGTCTTGCCGTCGGCGGTGACGCCGAAGCCGCCGATGGTGCCGGCCACGTGCGTGCCGTGCTCGCCGCAGGCGAGCGGGTTCGGGTCCGGCTTCGGAGTGGTCTTGCCCGCCGTCGCGGCGTCGTAGTCGTTGCCGACGAGGTCGGTGCCGCCGACGACCTTGGCGCTCGGGAACAGCGGCGTCGGCTTGGTGCTGTCGACGCCCTGGTATGCGGCCTGCGTGCCGGGACCGCCGAAGTCGGCGTGGGTGTAGTCGATGCCGTCGTCGATGACGCCGACGCGGACGCCGTCGCCGAACTTGCCGGTCTGCTGCCACGCGGCGAGGGTGTTGGTCAGCTGCTCGGCGCTGGCGTTGGTGCGGGTCTTCGGCACGACCGTGCGCACCGCGACGACGTCCGCCCGCTTCGCGACTTCGCGCAGCTTCGCGGCGTCGGCGGTGACGACCACACCGGGAACGGCGTTGGCGGTCTGGGTGACGACCTGCGGCTTGGCGTCGGCCGCGCGCAGCTGGCCGACGACGGAGTCGACCGCGGCGGCGGTGTCGGCCTTCGCGGCGCGGGCGGCCCGCTTCGCCTGGTCCTTGCCCTGCGGCTCCGCGGCGGTGAACGCGTCGACGGCCGGCTTCTTGGCCAGTTCGACGAACGCGGTGACCCGGCCCTGCGCGGCCCCCAGACGCGGCGACAGCTTGCCCTGCAGCAGCGCGTCGGCGATCTTGGCCGGTGCGACGCCGTCGGCGAGCGGAGCATCCGCCGCGCTCGCGACCGGCGCCCCGAGCGCGGCCGCCAGAACGACGGCGAAGGCCGCCGTCGTGGCGCGCGCGGGGAGGCGGGATCTGTTCATGAGTCGGCCCCTTACTCGAGGTCTGGACCCGAACCTGCCTGCCGCTCCTGACACCCCCGACGGTGAAGCGCGGCACAGCGCCGTGCCCTCGACGACGCGTGGTTCGACCTCGCGGAGAGAACCTAATGCCCCAAAACACCTACTTAGGTAGGCAAAGAAGTCCGTTATGTGAATGTGATTGCCGCTAACCTCACGTTCCGTGCACCGATACGAGCCGCGCGACGACCTCGCGTTCCGCCTGCTCCGCAGCGGTCCAGTCACCTTGTTCTGGCGCGCCCGGCTCGCGGCCGAAGCGGCGGAATGGCTGGACGAGCACGGCTACCAGGTCATCCCCCTGGCCGCGCGCGAGTGGACGTCCGATGACGACATGCACACCGCGGTCGCCGCGGCGCTGGACTTCCCGGCCTACTACGGGCGCAACCTCGACGCGCTCAACGACTGCCTGCGTGACGTCGTCAGCCACGACTACGGGTGGTCGCCGGACTCGGCCGGCCTGGCGATCGTCTTCACCGGCTACGACGCCTACGCCACGCGCAGCCCGCGGTCGGCCCAGATCGTGCTGGACATCCTCGCCGATCACTCGCGCGTGGCGATGCTCTTCGGCCGTCCGCTCGTGGTCCTGGTCCAGAGCGACGATCCCGATATCCGGTTCGAACCGGTCGGTGCCTCGGCGGTGCACTGGAACGAGGCCGAGTGGGCCGACGCCGGCCGACGGCCCGGAAAAGCGTGAAGGCCGCACCGGGGAGGTTCCCCCGGTGCGGCCTTCACGGCGATCACGTCAGTTGAAGTCCACCGCGCGGATCGTGTGCGCCCCGACCGAAGCGCCGATCGGGTCCAGCAGGTGGGCGTCGATGTGGCGGTCGACGCGCAGCAGCATCACCGCGTCGGAGCCGTCGGTGGTCTGGCTGATCTGCGCGGCCTCGATGTTGATGCCCGCTTCGCCGAGCAGCGTCCCGACGCGGCCCATCACGCCCGGACGGTCCGCGTACTCGACCAGCAGCACGGTGCCCTCGGCGCGCAGGTCGAACCCGCGGCCGTTGACCTCGACCAGCTTCTCGACCTCGTCCAGGCCGGTGACCGAACCGGACACGGTGAGCACCGCGCCGTCGGCGTGCACCGCACGAACGGTGACCAGGCTGCGGAACTTCGGGCTTTCCGGCTCGGTCTCCAGCTCGACCTGCACGCCCAGCTTCTCCGCCAGCTGCGGCGCGTTGACGAACGTGACCTGGTCCTCGACCACGCCGGTGAACACCCCGCGCAGCGCCGCCAGCTGCAGCACGCCGGTGTCCTCGCTGGAGATCTCGCCCTTGACCTGCACGGTGACCGACGTCGGCGACGTCGGGTTGAGTGCGGTCAGCAGCTGGCCGAGCTTCTGGACCAGCGACAGGTACGGGCGGACGTGCTCGCCCACCGCGCCGCCGCCGGAGACGTTCACCGCGTCCGGCACGAAGTCGCCGCGCAGGGCCAGCAGCACCGACTTCGCGACGTCGGTGCCGGCGCGGTCCTGCGCCTCGGCCGTCGAGGCGCCCAGGTGCGGCGTCACGACGACGTTCTCCAGCTCGAACAGTGGGCTGGAGGTCGTCGGCTCGGACTCGAACACGTCGATGCCGGCACCGCCGACGTGGCCCGAGCGCAGCGCGTCGGCCAGGTCCTGCTCGACGATCAGCCCGCCGCGGGCGGCGTTCACGATGATGACGCCCGGCTTGGTCTTCTTCAGCGCCTCGGCGTCGATGAGGCCCTTGGTCTCCGGCGTCTTCGGCAGGTGGATGGAGATGGCGTCGGCGCGGCGGAGCAGCTCGTCGAGGGTGACGAGCTCGATGCCGAGCTGCGCGGCACGCGCGGCCGACACGTAGGGGTCGTAGGCGATGAGGTGCGTGTCGAAGGCGGCGAGGCGCTGGGCGAACAGCTGCCCGATCTTGCCGAGGCCGACGACACCGACCGTCTTGCCCTGCAGCTCGACGCCGGAGAAGGAGCTGCGCTTCCACTCGCCGCCGCGGAGGCTCTGGTCGGCGGCCGGGACCCGGCGCGCGACCGACAGCAGCAGGGCGACGGCGTGCTCGGCGGCGGAGACGATGTTCGACGTCGGGGCGTTGACGACCAGGACACCGCGCTCGGTGGCGGCGGGCACCACGACGTTGTCCAGCCCGACGCCGGCGCGGGCGACGACCTTGAGCTGGGTCGTGGCGCCGAGGACCTCGGCGTCGACCTGGGTGGCGGAGCGGACCAGGAGCGCGTCGGCGCTCTTCACCGCCTCCAGCAGCGCGGACCGGTCCGTGCCGTCGACGTGCCGGACCTCCACCTCGTCACCGAAGACACTCAGCACGGAGGGGGCGAGCTTCTCCGCGATGAGGACGACGGGCTTGCTGGGCTTGCTCACGATGCGGCTCCCACTATCTGGTCATTTCCAGGACGCTCTGTGTCGTCAAACGGTCTCTGCACGTCGTTGTGCCCCGGTCGTCGCGGAGTTTAACGCGCAGGAGTGCCCGTTGGCGTCCCCCGGTGTTAACTCGCCCGTAATCCCTCGAAAACAAGAGCGAGGAGGCGGTGCATGCCCCCTTCTCCCGGCAGGTGGCGCCCCGCCCAGGATGCCGCGTGCAGCAACAAAAGCAGCTCCTGCGCGGTGACGTCTCCGCGGAGCTCCCCCGCCACTTTCGCACGTTCCACCAGATGGGAACCGGCCTCGCGCATCGCGTGGCAGGACGCATACAAACGGGATGATTCGTCGTTCAACGCGTCGGCGGTCAGCTCCACCAGGCCGCGGAACGTGCCGGTCGCGTCGCCGATCCCGGCCAGCCACGCCTGCAGCGCGTTCAGCGGCTCGGGGTGCGCGAGCAGTTCGCGCGCCCGCTCGGCCTGGGCGTCGAACCGGGCCCGCAGCAGCGTCTCGAGCAGCGCGTCGCGCGTCGGGAAGTGCCGGTAGAGCGTGCCGATCCCGACTCCGGCGCGGCGCGCGATGTCTTCCAGGGACGCCTCGACGCCGTGTTCGGCGAAGGCGCGTTGCGCCACTTCGAGGAGGCGCTCGTAGTTGCGGCGGGCGTCCGCGCGCATCGGTTTGACGTCGGTCATCGCACTCCCGACCATACCGGGTAGCCAATCGGAGGCTGCCTCCGTATATTAACCGGAGGCAGCCTCAGCTTACTGGAGGGAACGAGGATGACCATGATCGAAGACACGCGTGCCCGGCTCGGCGCCATCGGCGCCTGGCTGCCGAGCGCGCCCATGCAGCCACCCCCGGACGTCGAGCGCGCGGCGACGCGCCGGCTGGCCGGACTCGGCCACCGCTCGGTGTGGAGCGGCGAAGGACCCGGCACGCGGGAGGTGTTCGCCCACTTCGGCGACCTCCTGGCCTCGGTACCGGACGTCGTGCTCGGCACCGGCATCGCGAACCTGTTGGCCCGCCGCGGGGCGACCGCACACAAGGGCGGCGCGACGCTCGCGCAGGCCCACCCCGGCCGGTTCGTCCTCGGTATCGGCGCCGGGCACGCGTTCCAAGCGGCGAAGCTCGGCGAGGACTACCGCCCGATCGACCGCATGCGGGCCTATCTGTCCGAAATGGACGCGGCGGAAGCCGAAAACCCCTCGCCCGTGGCGTTTCCGCGAGTGCTGGCCGCCGTCGGACCGCGGATGCTGGAGCTCTCGCGCGACCACGCCGACGGCGCGCACCCGTTCGCCCAACCGGTCTCGCACACGCCGTACGCCCGCGAAATCCTCGGGCCGGACAAGCTGCTGATCCCGCAGCAGACCGTGCTGCTCGGCAGCCGGGAGGATGCTCGCGCGAGCGTCCGGCGCCGGGTGGCGCAGTCACGCGAGTACCAGGTGACGGCCTACCTCGCGGGCTGGAAACGGCTCGGGTACACCGAAACCGACATCGCCGGGCCGAGCGACCGGTTCGTCGACGACCTGGTGATCTGGGGCGACGCCGCGACGATCGCGAAACGCGTCGGCGAGGTGCTCGACGCGGGCGCGGACCACGTGCTGCTGACGCCATCCGCGACCTCGTTCGAATCCACTGTGGACATTCTGGCCGAGCTGGCCCCGGAGGTGCTTCGATGAGCGTCGGGATCTGGCGGTTCTTCGACGGTGCCCCGATCGGCGTCGTCCGCGAGACGGCCGCCGAGGTGGAGGAGCTGGGCTTCGACGCGCTCTGGTTCGGCGAATACGCCGGCCGGGACGCGTTCACGCAGGCAGCCCTGATCCTGGCGGCGACCTCCCGGCTCACCGTCGCCACGGGCATCGCGCGGTTCGACCGCCGCGCGCCGATCACGGCGGAGGCGGCGACCCGGGCGCTCGGCGAGGCGTACCCGGGCCGGTTCACCGTCGGCCTCGGCGGGCACTTCCCCGGCGCGCGGCCCATCGCCGCGATGCGCGAATACCTCGGCGGCATGGACGAAGCCGACCTGCCGGGCCTGCCGCCGCCATCACCACGGCCGCGACGGCTGATCGCGGCGCTCGGTCCCCGCGCGCTGGACCTGGCGGCCGAACGGGCCGACGGCGCGCACCCGTACTTCGTCCCGCCGGAGCACACGGCGATGGCCCGCGAACGGCTCGGCCCGGGCAAGTACCTGGCCGTCGAGCAAGGGGTGATCCTGGACGCTTCGCCCGACGCCGCTCGCGAAGCAGCACAGGAGCACGTAGGCCTGTACGTCCGGCAGGCCCCGCACCACCAGGCGAACCTGCGCCGCCTCGGCTTCACCGACGAGGACCTCGCCGACGGCGGCAGCGACCGCCTGGTCGACGCCATCGTCGCGACCGGCGAGCAGGCCGCCGCCGACCGGATCCGGGCCCACCTCGACGCGGGCGCCGACCACGTCTGCGTCCAGGTCCTGGCCCGCACGGAGAAGTCCTACCGCCTCCTGGCCGACCTCCTCCCGTGAGCGTCGCGTGATCAGGAAGCCGACTCGCGTGATTGAAGCGACGACACGGCGACGAGCCCAAGCTTCGCCGTGTCGACCTGCCAATCACGCGAGTCGACCCTCCAATCACGTGTGATGCCCTTTCCTTCACGGCGGCGGTAGGGTGGCGGGACGCGGTGAGGGCCGCGTCCCGTCCGCGGAAAGGGCCGAGCCCACCCCTGCAGCACCGCACCACCAGCTCCGCACCTTCTTTCCTGCCCGGTGCCGGCGGACCACGGGCGACGAGGGAAGGAGGCACCATGGGCACGTTGCCCGCGAAACCCAGCCTGGACCAGCTGCGCAAGCGCGCGAAGGACCTCGCGCGCGCCGAAGCCGTGAAGCTGTCCGAAGCGCAGTTCCGGATCGCCCGCGAACACGGCTTCCCGAGCTGGCCGAAGCTTCAGGCGTACGTCCGGCGCGTCACCGAGCACGGCGAAAACCTGCAGCACCCGTACCACCAGGACGTCGGGTACTACGCCGGGCGCGCGCTCGGGCTGCTCGCCTCCGCCGAGGACGGGACGCCCGGCGCGCGCGAGCCGTTCGACCGCTGGGGGCAGCCGCTCACCCGGGACGGCGCCCGCGCGGTCGTCGCCCGGGAACACGGTTTCGGCTCCTGGAAAGGACTTCGCGACCACGTCAAGTCCCTTGAGGACAGTGGTGAGCCGTTCGCCCGCGCGTACCGGGCCGTCGAAGACCGGGACCCGGCCGCACTCGAGTCGCTGCTCGACGAGTTCCCCGGGCTGGTCGCCGCCCGCGGCACCAACGGCAACGACCTGCTCGGCATGGCCGGCGCGACCTGCGACGAACGGCTCAGCCGGATCCTGCTCGACCACGGCGCCGACCCGTCGCGCGGCAACGTCCACGGCTGGACGCCCCTGCACCAGGCCGCCTACAGCAACCTGCCGCTCCTGCTCGACCTGCTCCTCGAAGCGGGCGCCCCGGTCGACGTCTCCGCCCGGGGCGACGGCGGCACTCCCCTGGTCGTCGCCCTCTTCTGGGGTCACCGCGAAGCGGCGGAGAAGCTGGCGGGACACAGCCGGGCGCCGGGCAACCTGCGTGTCGCGGCCGGGCTCGGCGACGCGGACCTCCTCGACGAGCTGCTCCGGCCGGGTCACCCGGCCGCCGGCGCGCACCGCGGTTTCTACCGGCCCCACAGCGGTTTCCCGCGCTGGCAGCCGACGGACGACCCCGCCGAAGTCAAGAACGAAGCCCTGTCGTGGGCGGCGCGCAACGACCGCGTCGACGCGCTGAGAACCCTCGTCGCCCGGGGCGCCGAGGTGGACGCCGACGTCTACCGCGGCACCGCGCTGACGTGGGCGGCCGCGCAGGGCAAGCTCGACGCCGTCCGGACGCTCCTCGACCTCGGCGCCGACGTGAACCACCCCGGCACGTTCGGCGGCCCGAACCACGGCGAAGGCGCCACGGCCCTGCACCTGGCCGCGCAGTCCGGGCACCTCGACGTCATCCGCACCCTCGTCGAAAACGGCGCCGACCGCGAAGCGCGGGACAGGCTCTTCGACGGCACCCCCGAGACCTGGGCCGACGTGTGCGAGCAGCCGGCCGCCCGAGACCTCCTGCGAACCCTGTAGACAACCGGAGTCTGTAGTCCGTATCGTCGAAGACGGACTACAGACTCCGCTTTGCCCACTGGGAGGATCCATGACTTCACCCCGCGACGTGTTCGCCGCGCTGTCCGACGGCATCAGCGAAGGACGCTGGGACGAGCTTTCCGCGCTCTACGCCGAAGACGCCGTCGTCGAACACCCCCAGGCCGTGCCGCGGCCGGGCCGCATCACCGGCCGCGCCACCGTGCACGAACGGTTCACCGGCGCGCTCGCCACCAGCCTGCGGCTCAAGCGCAGGAACGTCGTCGTCCACGAGACGACCGACCCCGAGGTGATCGTCGCCGAATACGACTACGACGCCGAGTCGGTGGCGACCGGCCGGACGTTCACGGCGGCCAACATCCAGGTGCTGCGCGTCCGCGACGGCCTCATCGTCCATTCCCGCGACTACCACGACTACCTGCGGCTCGCCGCCATCCGCGACGGCGTCGACGACCTGGTCAAGGCCTACGAGCAGGCGCCGCCCCGCGAGTTGTCGCCGATCGGACCGCGAACGTCGAGCGACCCGAACAGCCGGCGCGGGGTGTTCGAGCGGCTCGTCTACGGCGTGTGCGACAAGGCCGGACCGCACCTGGCGGAGCTGTACGCCGAGCCGACCCACGTCACGCACCCGTTCCTGCCGGGTTCGGCCGTCGTGCGCACGCGCGAGGAGCTACGGACGCACTTCGGGCAGGCCGCGGCCATGGGCGTCGACTTCGAGGTCGCCGATCTCGTCACCTACGAGGGCACGGACCCGGAGATCCTGATCGCCGAGTTCGCCTACCAGGGCAGCTACGGCGGCCACCCGGTCCGGATCGCGAACATCTTCGCCATGCGGATCTCGGGCGGCCTGGTCGTCGAATCCCGCGACTACGGCGACCACCTCGGCATCGCCGGCGACCTCGGCAAGATCCCCGAACTGGCCGCGAAGCTCTAAGCCTCCGCGGCGAGGTCCTCGGGCAGGTCGAACTCGCCGTCGCGGACGCCCTTCACGAACGCGTCCCACTCCGACGGGGTGAAGACCAGGATCACGCCGTCCGGCTTCGACGACTGCCGCATCGCGGTGTAGGTGACACCGTCGGTGTGCTCGATGAAGGCGTACTCGACGCAGTCTTCGAGGGTGACGCCCTCAGGCTCGGCCCGGATCCACTCGGCCTTGGTGAAGTCCAGGTGGTGCCGGATGTGCGCCTTGTCGTCGACCGGCTGATCGCTCATGTCACCAGCGTAGCGACCCGGCCACCGAACGCACTGAAGGGGACGCCCGCGACGGGCGTCCCCTTCAGCGTTCACCGGAAAAGCTGTCCTGCCGAAAAGACTCAGGCGGTCTCGGTGATCGGCCGGTCCACCCACGACATCAGGTCGCGCAGCTTCTTGCCGGTCGCCTCGATCGGGTGCTGGTTGCCCTGCTCCTCGAGCTTGGTGAAGTTCGGCCGGCCGGCCTCGTCCTCGGCGACCCATTCGCGGGCGAACGTGCCGTCCTGGATCTCGCCGAGGATCTTCTTCATCTCTTCCTTGACCGCCGGCGAGATGACGCGCGGGCCGCGGGTCAGGTCGCCGTACTCGGCGGTGTCGGAGATCGAGTAGCGCTGGCGGGCGATGCCGCCCTCGTACATGAGGTCGACGATCAGCTTCAGCTCGTGCAGCACCTCGAAGTAGGCGATCTCCGGGGCGTAGCCGGCCTCGGTGAGCACCTCGAAACCGGTCTGCACCAGCGCGGAGGCGCCACCGCAGAGCACGGCCTGCTCGCCGAAGAGGTCGGTCTCGGTCTCCTCGGTGAACGTCGTCTTGATGACGCCGGCGCGGGCGCCACCGATGGCGGCCGCGTAGGAGAGGGCGAGCGCCTGGGCGTTGCCGGAGGCGTCCTGCTCCACGGCGATGAGCGCCGGGACGCCCTTGCCGTCGACGAACTGGCGGCGGACCAGGTGGCCCGGGCCCTTCGGGGCGACCATCGCGACGTCGACGTTCGCCGGCGGCTTGATCAGGTCGTAGCGGATGTTGAAGCCGTGCCCGAAGAAGATCGCGTCGCCGTCCTTGAGGTTCGGCGCGATGTCCTGCTCGTAGATGAAGCGCTGCTTGGTGTCCGGCGCCAGGATCATGATCAGGTCGGCTTCGGCCGACGCCTCGGCCGGGGTGAGCACGCGCAGGCCCTGCTCCTCGGCCTTCGCCCGCGACTTGGACCCCTCGGGCAGGCCGATGCGGACGTCGACGCCGGAGTCGCGCAGGCTCAGCGAGTGGGCGTGGCCCTGGCTGCCGTAGCCGATGACAGCGACCTTGCGCCCCTGGATGATCGAGAGGTCGGCGTCGTCGTCGTAGAAAATTTCCACTGCCATGGGGGTACTGCTTCCTTTCCTGACTTACTTCTCAACGCGGTGATGTAGCGGTGATCGAACGGGCGCCGCGACCCACCGCGACCATGCCGGACTGCACGAGTTCACGGATGCCATACGGCTCCAGCATCCGCAGCAACGCACCGATCTTGTCGGACGTCCCGGTGGCCTCGACGGTGAGTGCCTCAGGAGAGACGTCCACCACCTTGGCCCGGAAGAGCTGGACGGTTTCGAGGACCTGGCTGCGCACGGTGTTGTCGGCGCGAACCTTCACGAGCAGCAGTTCACGCTGCACGGCGGTCGACTGCTCCAGCTCGACGATCTTGATCACGTTGACCAGCTTGTTGAGCTGCTTCGTCACCTGTTCGAGCGGTAGCTCTTCCACGGCGACCACGATCGTCATGCGGGACACCTCGGGGTTTTCCGTGGGCCCGACGGCGAGGGACTCGATGTTGAACCCGCGGCGGGAGAACAGGCCCGAAACGCGCGCGAGCACACCGGGCTTGTTCTCGACCAGGACACTCAGCGTGTGAACGGTCATCTCAGTGCTCGCCTTCCGCGGCGGAGTCGGCTGCTTCCACCGAAACCTCGTCGTCGTCGAACAGCGGCCGGATGCCCCGGACCGCCATGATCTCGTCGTTGCCGGTGCCGGCCGCGACCATCGGCCACACCTGGGCATCCTTCCCCACGACGAAGTCGATCACGACGGGGCGGTCGTTGATTTCCATCGCGCGGCGGATGGTGGCGTCGACGTCTTCCTTCGTTTCGCACCGCAGGCCGGCGCAGCCCAGCGCCTCGGCCAGCAGGACGAAGTCCGGGATGCGGTGCTTGTGCGTCCCGAGGTCGGTGTTGGAGTACCGCTCCGAGTAGAACAGGTTCTGCCACTGGCGGACCATGCCCAGGTTGCCGTTGTTGATCACGGCGACCTTGATCGGCGCACCCTCGATGGCGCAGGTGGCCAGCTCCTGGTTGGTCATCTGGAAGCAGCCGTCGCCGTCGATCGCCCACACGGCCTTGTCCGGGACGCCGAACTGCGCGCCCATCGCCGCGGGCACCGCGTACCCCATGGTGCCGAGGCCGCCGGAGTTGATCCAGGTGCGCGGGTTCTCGTACTTGACGAACTGCGCGGCCCACATCTGGTGCTGGCCGACACCGGCGGTGTACACCGCGTCCGGGCCGACGAGCTCCCCGATCCGCTGGATGACGTACTGCGGTGACAGCGAACCGTCGTCCGGCCACTCGTAGCCAGCCGGGTAGGTCTTGCGCCAGTCGTCGGCCTGGGTCCACCAGTCGGACAGGTCCGGCGTGCCGCCGTGGTCGAACTCCGCCTTCACGGCGGTGATCAGCTCGCCGATGATCTCCTTGCAGTCGCCCACGATCGGGACGTCGGCCTTGCGGTTCTTGGAGATCTCGGCCGGGTCGATGTCGGCGTGCACGACCGCGGCGTCCGGCGCGAACGACTCCAGCTGGCCGGTGACGCGGTCGTCGAACCGGGCACCGAGGGCGATCAGCAGGTCGGCGCGCTGCATCGCGGCGACCGCGGCGACCGAGCCGTGCATGCCCGGCATGCCGAGGTGCTGCGGGTGCGAGTCGGGGAACGCGCCGCGCGCCATCAGCGTGGTGACGACGGGGATGTTCGTCAGCTCGGCGAGCTGCTTCAGCTGCTCGTGCGCCTCGGCCTTGATCACGCCGCCGCCGACGTAGAGCACCGGGCGCCGCGACTTCGCGATCAGCTTCGCCGCTTCGCGGACCTGCTTGCCGTGCGGGCGCAGCGTGGGGCGGTAGCCCGGCAGCCGCAGCTCGGTCGGCCAGGAGAACGAGGTCATCTCCTGCAGCACGTCCTTGGGGATGTCCACCAGGACCGGGCCAGGTCGGCCCGTGGACGCCAGGTGGAACGCCTCGGCGATGGTCCGCGGGATGTCCGCGGGGTCCGTGACGAGGAAGTTGTGCTTGGTGATCGGCATGGTGATGCCGCAGATGTCGGCTTCCTGGAACGCGTCGGTGCCGATCAGCGCACGGGACTGCTGCCCGGTGATGGCCACGACCGGGACCGAGTCCATGTTCGCGTCGGCGAGCGGGGTGACCAGGTTGGTCGCGCCCGGGCCGGAGGTGGCCATGCAGACGCCGACCTTGCCGGTGGCCTGCGCGTAGCCGGTGGCCGCGTGGCCGGCGCCCTGTTCGTGGCGGACCAGGACGTGGCGGACCTTCGTCGAGTCGAGCAGGGGGTCGTAGGCGGGCAGGATCGTGCCGCCCGGAATCCCGAAGACCACCTCGGCGCCGACCGCCTCGAGCGAGCGCACGAGGGACTGCGCGCCGGTGACGCGCACCGGCGTTCCCGCGGGTGGCGCCGGCTTCGGACGTGCTCCGGGCGTTCCGGGCGTCGGCCCGGGTTTCGCGTCGCTGCGCGACGTGGCACTGGTCATCGGTTCTGCCTCGTCAGTCTCGGTGTCACTCGTTCGGGTCGGTTTTGTGCGGTGGGGCGGGGAATCGCTTCCTAGGGCAACAAAAAACCCTCGCCGACCGTAAGGTCGCACGAGGGTCGCGCGTCGACGCAGCGGAAAGTCTTCCCTAAGCGTCGACGCGCTTGGGAAGTACGAGGCCGGTCAGCGGTGTCACGGCGATGACGCTAGACCGAACGCCGCTCGGGTGTCAACTCTGCGGGACGGCGCGTCCGCATGCTGGACGCCGCCGCGGCGCACGTCACTGGCGTCCGACCCGGCTCCGGGCCGGTCCGCGCGGCGGTGCACCATTTCCGCGTGGCCGAAAAACAGCAGGACGAAGGCCGGAAGGCCGTCTTCCGCATCCCCCGCACGTCGTTCATGGCGATCGCCCTCCTGACGATCTGCGTGACGCCGATCGCGCTCGGGGAGATCCCGTACCTCGAGTGGCTCTACCTCTTCCCGATCGCGCTGGCGGTGTACGTGGTCCGCACCCGCACCGTCGCCACCCGCGACGGGCTGGCGATCCGCACGATGTTCGGCAAGCGGGACGTGCCGTGGTCGGCGTTGAAGGGGCTGGCGATCACCAAGAGGGCGCGCGTGCAGGCGGTGCTGAAGGACGACACGAAGGTGCCGCTGCCGACCGTGCGGACCCGGCACCTGCCGGTGCTGTCGCTGGTGAGCGAGGGCCTGGTAGCGGACCCGAGCGGGCAGCTGAAGGCCGAGGACATCAAGGCCGCCGAGCCCAAGGCGTCGCCCGGCGAGTGACCCCCGTCGCGGCCGAGCGGCCCCCCGCGGTCTAAATTGGTAGGACCAGTTTCGCCGGCCACCCTTTGACCTGGGAGTTCCCGTGCCGTCTCTCCGTTCCCGGACCACCACCCACGGCCGCAACGCGGCGGGCGCGCGCTCGCTCTGGCGCGCCACCGGCATGACCGACAGCGACTTCGGCAAGCCGATCGTGGCGATCGCCAACTCCTACACCCAGTTCGTGCCCGGCCACGTGCACCTGAAGGACCTCGGCGAGATCGTCGCGGGCGCGGTCAAGGAAGCCGGCGGCGTCGCGCGCGAGTTCCACACCATCGCGGTCGACGACGGCATCGCGATGGGTCACTCCGGCATGCTCTACTCGCTGCCTTCGCGCGAGATCATCGCCGACTCGGTGGAGTACATGGTCAACGCGCACCAGGCCGACGCGCTGGTGTGCATCTCCAACTGCGACAAGATCACCCCGGGCATGCTGAACGCGGCGATGCGGCTGAACATCCCGGTCGTGTTCGTCTCCGGCGGGCCGATGGAGGCGGGCAAGGCGGTCGTGGTCGGCGGCGTCGCCCAGGCCCCGACCGACCTGATCACGGCGATCGCGGCGTCGGCGAGCACCGAGGTCGACGACGACGGCCTCGACGTCGTCGAGCGCTCGGCCTGCCCGACCTGCGGTTCGTGCTCCGGGATGTTCACCGCGAACTCGATGAACTGCCTCACCGAGGCACTGGGTCTCTCGCTGCCGGGCAACGGTTCGACGCTGGCGACGCACGCGGCGCGCCAGGCGCTGTTCGAGGAGGCCGGGCGGACGGTCGTCGAACTGTGCCGCCGCTGGTACGAGGAGGACGACGCCTCGGCCCTGCCGCGCTCGATCGCGTCGAAGGCGGCGTTCGAAAACGCGATGGCCCTGGACATGGCGATGGGCGGCTCGACGAACACGGTGCTGCACATCCTCGCCGCGGCACAGGAGGGCGAGGTCGACTTCACGATCGCCGACATCGACGCGATCGGCCGCCGCGTGCCGTGCCTGTCCAAGGTCGCGCCGAACTCCGACTACCACATGGAGGACGTCCACCGCGCCGGCGGCATCCCCGCCATCCTCGGCGAGCTGTACCGCGGCGGGCTGCTGAACACCGACGTGTGGTCCGTGCACTCGCGCGATCTGGAGTCGTGGCTCGGTTCCTGGGACATCCGGGCCGCCTCGCCTTCTTCCACGGCTGTCGAACTGTTCCACGCGGCGCCGGGCGGAGTTCGCACGACGCAGGCGTTCTCGACGTCGAACCGCTGGTCCTCTTTGGACACCGACGCGGCGGGCGGCTGCATCCGCGACGTCGAGCACGCGTACACGAAGGACGGCGGCCTGGCGATCCTGCGCGGCAACCTCGCGGAGAACGGCGCGGTGATCAAGGCCGCGGGCATCGACGAGGACCTGTGGCACTTCGAGGGCCCGGCGCGGGTGCTGGAGAGCCAGGAGGAGGCGGTGTCGGCGATCCTCAAGAAGGAGATCCAGCCGGGCGAGGTGCTGGTGATCCGCTACGAGGGTCCGGCGGGCGGCCCGGGCATGCAGGAGATGCTGCACCCGACGGCGTTCCTCAAGGGTTCGGGCCTGGGCAAGAAGTGCGCGCTGATCACCGACGGCCGCTTCTCGGGCGGCTCGTCCGGAATCTCGGTGGGCCACATCTCCCCCGAGGCGGCGGCGGGCGGCCTGATCGGCCTGGTGGAGAACGGCGACCGCATCCTGCTGGACATCCACGAGCGGCGCCTGGAACTGCTGGTGGAGCCGGAAGTCCTGGCCGAGCGCCGCGCGAAGATGGAGGCGTCCGAGCGGCCGTGGCAGCCGAAGGACCGCCAGCGCCCGGTGACAGCGGCGCTGCGGGCCTACGCCCGGATGGCGACGTCGGCGGACACCGGCGCGGTCCGTGATGTGAACAAGTAGCCCGGAAAACGCCTGAAGGCCGTCCCGTTTCCGGGGCGGCCTTCACGGCTTTCGGGGCCCTGGCCGTGAGGGGACCCCCGATTTCAACGTTACCGGCAGCCACCGACAGTTCCGGTCCGGCGAGCACGAGTTGTCCCCAGCCCCGCGAAGTTCCGGAACGAACTTTCCCCCCGCGCGTTAGGGGGACCCCCGGTTTCAACGCTACCCGAAGCCACCGACAATTCCGCTCCACGCAAGCGAGTTGTCCACAGGCCGCGGCCGGACGGCGAAGTTGTCCCCAGGCTCTAACGCGTCAGAACGATGACCACCACCGCGGCCGCCGCGGCCAGCAGCAGTGACACCAGACCCAACGGCAGCGGCCGCCTCCGCCAGGGCGTGTTCCGCTCCAGCGAGATCGGCCCGGCGCCGGTGAACAGCAGGCTCAGCGCCGACGCCGCGACCAGCAGCTCGAACTCGAAACCCTGCCCCTGCCCCTCGAAGAACCCGCCGTGGAACTTCGCGTACACGGCGTTGGCGGCGACCCCGAGCAGGCCCGCCGCCGCCAGTGGCGTGAACAGCCCGACGATCACCAGGATTCCGCCGCCGAGTTCGGTGATGCCGGTGATCCACGACAGCAGCGTCGTCTGTTTGTGGTAGCCGAACGTCTCCAGCATCCGCGCGAACCCGCCGATGCCCGGCCCGCCGAACAGGCCGAACAGATGCTGGAGACCGTGTGCGCCCATGGTCGCGCCGAGCGCCAGCCGCAGGATCAGCAGGCCGAGGCCGAGCCCGCCCTGGCGCGGGGAGTCGTCCGACCGATCGTCCTCGACGCCCGACAGGAGGCTGGTGGGCTGCTGCGAAAAGTCGTCTCCACTGCTCACGGGCGAAGGGTAGGGGATACGGGCTGACCTGGCGAGCCGCCGCGCTAGTACTCCCCGTGCACCAGGTTGTCCGGCAGCTCGCCACCGGCGTACCGGGCGATTTCCGCCGCCGCGACGGCGTACGAACGGCTTCGCGCCCCGCGTACGGCCCCGCCGACGTGCGGCGTCAGGACCAGGCCCGGCACGGTCCACAGCGGGTGCCCGGGAGGGAGGGGTTCCGGGTCGGTGACGTCGAGCGCGGCGCGCAGCCGGCCCGTGGTCAGTTCGGCGACCAGGGCGTCGGTGGACACGACGGCGCCACGCGAAGCGTTGACCAGGACCGCGCCGTCGCGCATCTCGGTCAGGAACGCCGCGTCGACCATCCCGCGGGTGCGCGAGGTCAGCGGCACCATCAGCACCACGACGTCATGCAGGCCCAGCAGCCCGGACAGCTCGCGCACGCCGTGCACGCCTTCCCGCGCGGTCATGGCCACCATCGTGCACCGTGCTTCGAACGGTTCGAGCCGGCGCCGCAGGTGCTGCCCGAGGTCGCCGGCGCCGATGACGAGCACCCGCTTGCCCTGCAGTGTGTCCGCCGTCTGCCGCTCCCACCGGCCTTCGCGCTGCGCCGCGGCGAAGACGTCCAGCTTCCGGTACAGCGACAGCAGCGCCGCGACGACCCACTCGGCGGTGCTCCCACCCTGCGCGCCCCGGCAGGTGGACAGCAGGACGCCGTCGGGCACCTTGCCGACCCAGTCGTCGGCGCCGGCGGCCAGCAGCTGGATCAGCTTGAGGTTCGGCAGAGTGCGCCACAGCTGTTCGCCCGGCGGGTGCTTGCCGGGGATGAGCACCTCGGCCTTCGATGCCTCCGCCGGCACCGGCTCGCCCCACTGGTAGCGCACCGGCAGGACCCGCGGGACCTCGGCGAGCACGGTCATGCCCTCGTCGTCGGGCACCAGCACGGTCAGCGTCATGATCCCAACGTAATCGAGGAGTACTCACCCATGGTTCACGCACCGGCCCCTAGGCTGGGGGATCATGCGTACTCGGTACCGCTCGGCCCTGCTGGCGATCCTGGCCTGCGGCGTCCTGCTGCCCGCGGGGTGCGCGCGGTTCGACGACACCGCGGCGGGCCAGACGTTCAGTCCCGCCCCCGTGCCGAGCCCCGAGTCACCGCCCGAGGTCCGGGGTCCCGGCGAGGACTCCGGCGGCGACGGCAAGCAGGTGCAGCCCGGGGCCCCGGCCACGCCGGTGCCGCCGCCCCAGGGCTGCAAGGACTTCAACCAGTCGGTGATCGCGACCTGCCTGGACACCGTCGCGGCGGTGGCCGGCCTGCCGGGCGACGGCTCGACGCCGAGCGCACTGGCCGGCGAGCGCAAGAGCGGCCGGGTCCTGCTCGCGACCGCGGGCAAGGACGCGACGGACTTCGCGAGGCTCGACGTCCAGGCGGCCGGAGACGGCGGGCTGACCGGGCTCGCGCTTTCGCCGTCGTACGTCGAGGACCAGCTGGTGTTCGCCTACGTGACGACGGCGACGGACAACCGGGTCGTGCGGTTCGCCAAGGGCCAGCCCGCGAAGCCGGTGCTCACCGGCATCCCGAAGGGCGCGACCGGCAACCGCGGCACGATCAGCACCGACAACCGCGGTGCACTGCTCGTCGCGACCGGCGACGCGGGCAACCCGAACGCCGCCGCGGACCCGAACTCGCTCGCCGGGAAGGTGCTGCGGATCGACACGTCCGGCAAGGCCGCCGCGGGCAACCCGAACGGCGCTCTGGTGGTGGCGGCCGGGCTGCACGCTCCGGGCGGGCTGTGCGCGTCGGCCGACGGCGGCCGCGTCTGGGTCACCGACCGGCTCGCCGACAAGGACGCCCTCTACCGGGTGCAGGTGGGCCAGCCGCTGGCGGCGCCGGCGTGGACGTGGCCGGACAAACCGGGCGTCGCGGGCTGCGCCGACTTCGTCGACGCGAACGGCTCGCTCTCGGTCGGCACGTCGCTGGCCGGGAACCTGCAGAACCTGCCGGTGACGGCGGAAGGCGCGATCAGCGGCAAGCCGACGGTGAGCCTCGACGGCAAGACCGGCAAGCCACCGGCGACGTTCGGGCGGCTCGCCGGGATGAGCATGATCAACCCGCAGGTGGCGGTGGCCGGCACGGTCAACAAGGACGGCGGCACCCCGATCTCGAGCGACGACCGGGTGGTGCTGATCACCCCGGCCACCTCCGGCGGCGGCAACGGCAAAGACTGACCCGGCCGCCACCCGGCTTGCCGGATAGCGGGATTGCCCTGCTCCGCCACCTTCTCGCGGCGGTTCCACACCCAGCGTTGTCGATCGCCGACCACGCCTGCAGCAGGTTGCCACCGCGGCCCGCTCGCCCGAAAGCAGCCCGGATCCGCCCAGCACCCCTTCGGGCCGTGGTCCCCATCCGCGACAGACACGCGGTGGCTTCACCGACCCGAGCCCGGGATGCGGTCGAATTCGTCCGATCATCCCCTTCACCCCGGGCGGTCTCGACCCGCGCAGCGGTTCACCTGCCCTGGCCAGGGGATGGTCGAAATTCGTCCGACCATCCCCTCTTTCGCTCAGCCGTCAGCTCAGCGGCTTCAGTTCCACGCGGCGCCCCTCCGCCGACGACATCAGCCCGGCCTCCGCGAGCTGCAGCCCCCGAGCGGCCGAGAAGAAGTCGTAGCGGTGTTGCCGTCCGGCGACCACGTCCCGCACGAACTCCTCCCACTGCGCCTTGAAGCCGTTGTCGAACTCGGTGTTGTCCGGGACTTCCTGCCACTGGTCGCGGAACGGCTCGGTCGCCGGCAGGTCCGGGTTCCACACCGGCTTCGGCGTCGCCGAGCGGTGCTGGACCCGGCAGCGCCGCAACCCGGCGACCGCGCTGCCTTCGGTGCCGTCGACCTGGAACTCGACCAGCTCGTCGCGGAAGACCCGCGTCGACCACGACGAGTTGATCTGCGCGATCGCCCCCGACTCCAGTTCGAAGATGCCGTACGCGGCGTCGTCCGCCGTCGCCGCGTACGCCTCGCCCTGTTCGTCCCACCGGCGCGGGATGTGCGTCACCGCCTTCGCCGTCACCGCCGAGACGCGGCCGAAGAGGTTCTCGAGCACGTAGTTCCAGTGGCAGAACATGTCGAGCACGATCCCGCCGCCGTCCTCGGCGCGGTAGTTCCAGCTCGGGCGCTGCGCCTCCTGCCAGTCCCCCTCGAACACCCAGTAGCCGAACTCGCCGCGCACCGACAGGATCCGGCCGAAGAACCCGCCGTCGATCAGGCGCCGCAGCTTCCGCAGCCCGGGCAGGAACAGCTTGTCGTGCACGACGCCGTGACAGATCCCGGCGTCCCGCGCGAGCCCGGCCAGCTCCAGCGCCGCCGGCAGCGTCTCGGAGAGGGGCTTTTCGGCGTAGACGTGCTTGCCCGCGGCGATCGCCGCCCGCACCGACGGCTCGCGCGCCGACGTCAGCTGCGCGTCGAAGTAGATCTGGACGTCGGACAGCGCGGAGCCGGCGTCGGTGGTCCACGCCGTCAGGCCGTGCCGGTCGGCGAGTTCCTTGAGCTTCCCGGCGTTGCGCCCGGCGAGGACCGGTTCGAGCTGCACGCGGCTGCCGTCCGGGAGGAGGACGCCACCCTGCTCGCGGATCGCCAGGACCGACCGGAGCAGGTGCTGCCGGTAGCCCATCCGGCCCGTCACCCCGTTGAGCAACACCCCGATGCTGGACTGGTTCATCTCTGGCGGCCTTCCTGATCGATGGTTCGTGCCTCGCCGGGTGGTGAGACCACACCCGGGATGTCGTATTCCGCGCGGTATCCGCACATGCCGTAGCCGTCCGGGTTCGACGGCGTCGCGACCCGGACGCCGGACTGCTCGAGATGGCTCCCGTCGCCGTCGGCGAGTGCCTTGAGGTGCGCACCGGTCAGTTCGGCGGCCCGCAGTGCCCCGGCCCGCCAGCGCGGTACCCACTCTGCGACCTTCGGCGCGACGAGCGCGACGGCCGCGCGGTGGAATGTCCGCAGCGGTTCGGGATCGCCGTCGCGCAAGGCGTCGCGCAGCGGCAGGTACCCGCGAACGGCCAGGTCACGGCGGTGCCGCGCGGCGTCGTCGGTTTTCGGCAACGCCGAGGCCTCGGCGTAAGCGGCGGCGTCGGCGAGCACGTCGGGCGGGAACGTGAAGACGGCGTCCCCGGCCTCCGGCAGCCCGCTGTTCTGCATGAGGACGGTGACGCGCAGGCCGTCGTCCTGGACCATCCGGTGCACGGTGCCGGGCGCGAACCACGCGATCACGCCGGCTTCCAGGGGCGTCTCCGCATAGCCGCCGACACTCAGCGTCTGGACGGCACCCCGGCCGCCGGTGACGACGTAGGCCTCGGTGCAGGCGAGGTGGACATGCGGGCTGCCGCCGCAGACGCCGTCCTCCGCCGTCCAGTCGTAGGCGCGCAGGTGCGAGACGCCGACGCCACCCGGAAGAGGGAATTCGTTCATGACCATCCGTGCCCGTCGAGGTAGCGGGTCACCCGGTCGCGGTCCCAGGCTCCGTCGGCGACGACGATCCGATAGCGGTAGGTGAAGCTCTCCCCCGGCGGCAGGGCGAACTCTTCGAAGAACGCCCACGAGAAGGCGACCATGGGCGTGTCCTGGGAACGGACGAACCAGTGCGACTCGTGGATCGCCTTGTCGTTCTCGGGCGCGTGCGCGAAAACGAGCGTCGAATGCGCGTCGACGTCGTCGTGCTCGCCGACGAACGCCAGCCACGGCGCCTGCGCGCCCATCATCTCCTCGCCCTCGAGGTCGCCGGGCCCGAGTACCCGGCCACCGCCGAAGTCCCGGGGCCCACGCCAGTGCAGGCCGGTGTACCCGGCCAGTTCGCGGCCGGCGGTGGTCGGGCTGCCGAACTCGAGCGGGGTGTCGCGGGTGTTGGTCAGCTCGATCCCCCAGTCGAGCGTCCAGGCCCCGTTGTCCGGGTCGACCGAGTGGACGGCGATGTCGCGCCGCTCCCGCGCCCACTCGTCGCCGCCGTTGGCGACCCAGGTCAGCAGTTCGGTGAAGCCCAGACGGTCGCGTCCGACGGCGAAGTCGGCGAACTCGTCGTGCCGCATCGAGCCGATGCGGTCGGGCAGCTCCCGGTACCAGTCGCCGGGGACGTAGGTGTGGCCGCCCCAGAAGTTCTGGCCCGACAGGTGGCTCGACGTCATCTGCAGGCCCTTGTGCCACCGGTGGTCGGAAGGCCGGTAACCGCTGACGTGCCGGCCGCCGAGCGTGCGGAGGGGGTGGACGTAGGGCTTGCGCGACTCGTAGGCCACCGGATCGGGCTTGTACACATAGGACATCAGCCGGACACCGCCCGCCTCGACGGCCACGTGTTCGCCGTGCCGGTGGGTCACCGTGATCTCCGCGCTCACGCTCCTGCTCCCGTCCCGGCGCCGGCCATGGACCGGTAGAAGGCGTCGCCCGGGCCGATCTCCCCGCGGCGCACGCCGACGCCGGTGAACGCGGACTTGTAGAGCGCGGCGACGAACTCCAGCACCCGCCGCCCGTCGTCCCCGCTGCACGGCGGCCGTCGCCCGGCCCGGTAGGCGGCGAGGACCGGCGTGAACGCGGCAGCGTGGGAGCTGGGGACGTCGTCCGGTGGTGTGTGCCACCGCGCCGCCGCACCTTCGGCGACCTGCGGCGCGGGGGTATAGCGCCAGTCCTTGACGCCGTACCCGTAGAGGTGGGTCAGCTCGGCGGTGGCCTGCTCGCAGTCGATCCGGATGCGGCTCACCTCGTCCGGCGACAGGACACTGTTGACGACGGTCGCGAGCGCCCCCGACTCGAACCGGACGACCGCGGTGGAGACGTCCTCGGTCTCGACGTCGTGCATCAGCCGCGCGGTCATGGCGCGCACCTCGGCCCACTCGCCGAGCAGGTGGAGCAGCAGATCCATCTGGTGGATGCCGTGGCCCATGGCCGGGCCGCCGCCCTCGGTCTCCCACCGCCCCCGCCACGGGACGGCGTAGTAGGCGGCATCGCGGTACCAAGTGGTCTGACAGTGCGCGACGAGCGGGCGACCGAGCTCCCCGTCCGCGAGCAAGCTCCGGAAGTGCGTGGCGGCGGACCCGAACCGCTGCTGGAACACAAAGGACGCGTACGGCCCGCCCTCCCGTTCGGCGGCGGCCATCTCGTCGTATTCGGCGAGTGACCGGCACGGCGGCTTCTCGCACCACACCCAGGCACCGCTCTCGAGCACCTTCTTGGTCTGCTCGACGTGCAGGCCGGGCGGCGTGCAGATCGAGACGAGGTCCGGTTCCTGCTCGGCGAGCAGGGTGTCGAGATCGCGGTAGGGCTTGGCGTGCCCGGTCCCGGCACAGAACGCCCGCACGCGGGTCTCGTCGACATCCGCGGCGGCCACGATGTCGACGTCCTCGCGGTGGGCCTGGTAAGCGGTCCGGTGACTGTCCGCGATAGCCCCGGTTCCGACGACGGCGACCCGCAAGGGCTTTCCCTGAGCCAACCCGGCTCTCCTTCCTCGGCGACGACGGCCCCGCAACGGCGAGCGACGCCCCGCCTCCACCTCGCACGACGGCGAACCACGTGGCGAGCCGCGCCACTCCGACCGTTCCAGAAAGCGCTTTCTCACGCAACGGCCACGAGGATGACAACGTTGTCAGCGGCGTCGATCAACCGGACGGACGACTCGGCCGCCCCGGTAACCGGCACAACGGGGAGTCACCATCCGGCGCCGACGCGGCCGGCCGCAGATCGTTGCCCAACGTTCGGCCTTCGCGACAAGCCCACCTGCTCCGCGATCGGGGTGCGAGCCGCCGAACAGGCAATCGGAGTTCTGCACGGCCAGGTTTTCCGCGTCCAGCTCCGCAATGTCCGAACTTCACCCAGGCTCGCCGTGCTCGGCCTGCCCGTACCGGTCGCCGGGAACTCACGAGCGGTAAGCCCTTACCGAACTCGGCGCCGAGCGCACCGGCCAACGGCCCGGCGATCAGCGGCTCTTGCTGCGGGGTGCCCGTTTCCGCGGCTCCCGGCTTTCGGCACGCGCTGCCCGCATGTCCAGGAAAGCGGCAACAGCCGACACGAGGGCGGCGAGCACCCCGAGAAACCGGCCGAAGCCGGGCTCGACGGCGATCGCGGCGGCCTCGAAGATGCCGCGCTGGTCGGCGTCGAACTCCCAGTCGAGGGTCACCCAGCCCAGCACCAGCAGCAGCAGCGACGCCGCGGCGACCACCAGCCACAGGTGCGGCAGGCCGCTGGCCCGCAGCTTCCGGATTCGCCCGAAGACGACCACGACGAGCCCGGCCAGCAGCAACGGCAGCGGCGGGCACCACGCGAAGAAGCTCGCGTGCCACGCGTCGCGGACGACGTCACTGTGCGGCAACGTCGAGAGGACGAGCTCGATGTCCGCCTTGTTGGTGCTCAGCGTGGTCCACGGCAGGAACGTGGAACCCAGCGCGAGCAGCCCGGCCGCCAGGCCGAGCCACTCGCGCCAGGTGACGCTTTTGACAGAGAAAGACACCGGTCAGGAACCGACGCGCTCGATGATCAGCTCGCGGACCCGCTTGGCGTCGGCTTGCCCCTTGGTCGCCTTCATGACCGCGCCGACGATGGCGCCGGCCGCGGCCACCTTGCCGCCGCGGATCTTCTCCGCGACGTCCGGCTGCGCCGCCAGGGCCTCGTCGATCGCCGCGAGCAGCGCCGAGTCGTCCGAGACGACCTTCAGCCCTCGCTTCTCGACGACCTCACGCGGCTCGCCCTCGCCGGCGAGCACCCCCTGGACGACTTCCTTCGCCAGCTTGTTCGTCAGCTCGCCGGAGCTGACCAGCCCGATCACCTCGGCGACCTGCGCCGGGGTGATCGCCAGCTCGGCCAGCTCGACCTCGCGGGCGTTGGCCTCCTGGGCGAGGGTGTTGACCCACCACCCACGGGCCTCGTCCGGTGACGCGCCGGCCTCGACCGTGGCCGCGACGAGGTCGACGGCACCGACGTTCAGCAGGTCACGCAGGGCTTCGTCGGAAAGCGACCACTCCTGCTGGATCCGCTTCCGCCGTTCCGACGGCATCTCCGGCAGCGTCCCGCGCAGCTCCTCGACCCATTCGCGCGACGGCGCGATCGGGACCAGGTCGGGCTCCGGGAAGTACCGGTAGTCCTCCGCGGTCTCCTTCGTCCGGCCCGACGACGTCGTGCCGTCGGCCTCCTGGAAGTGCCGCGTCTCCTGCTTGATCGAACCGCCCTCGGCGAGGATCGCCGCCTGCCGCGTCATCTCGTAGCGGACGGCGCGCTCGACGCTGCGCAGCGAGTTGACGTTCTTCGTCTCGGTGCGGGTGCCGAACTCGGTCGCGTCCTTCGCCATCAGCGAAACGTTGGCGTCGCACCGCAGCGACCCCTGGTCCATCCGGACGTCGGACACGTCGAGCGCGCGCAGCAGGTCCCGCAGCGCGCTCACGTACGCCCGCGCGACCTCGGGGGCTCGCTCGCCGGTGCCCTCGATCGGCTTCGTCACGATTTCGATCAGCGGCACGCCGGCCCGGTTGTAGTCGAGCAGCGAGTGCTCGGCGCCGTGGATCCGGCCGGTGGCGCCACCGACGTGCAGCGACTTTCCGGTGTCCTCCTCCATGTGCGCGCGCTCGATCTCCACGCGCACGATCTCGCCGTCGTCGAGCGTGACGTCGAGGTAGCCGTTGAAGGCGATCGGCTCGTCGTACTGCGAGGTCTGGAAGTTCTTCGGCATGTCCGGGTAGAAGTAGTTCTTCCGGGCGAACCGGCACCACTCGGCGATCTCGCAGTTCAGCGCGAGCCCGATCCGGATCGCGCCCTCGACGGCCTTGCCGTTGAGGGCCGGCAGCGCGCCGGGCAGGCCCAGGCAGGTCGGGCACACCTTCGTGTTCGGCTCGCCGCCGAACTCGTTGGCGCAGCCGCAGAACATCTTGGTGTTCGTGTTCAGCTCGACGTGGACCTCGAGCCCGAGCACGGGGTTGAACCGCTCGACGACGTCGGCGTAGTCCATCAACTCGGCCACGGCAGTCACTTCGTTCCTCCCAGCTCCGGGACCTTGTGGATGAGAGCCCCACCGGCGGCGGCGTCGCGGGCGGCCTCGTAGGCGGCGCCGACCCGGTAGAGCCGGTCGTCGGCCAGCGCCGGGGCCATGATCTGCAGGCCGACCGGCAGCCCGTCCTCGTCGGACAAGCCGCTCGGCACGCTCATCGCGGCGTTGCCAGCCAGGTTCGACGGGATCGTGCACAGGTCGGCGAGGTACATCGCCATCGGGTCGTCGACGCGCTCGCCGATCTTGAACGCCGTGGTGGGCGTCGTCGGCGACACGAGGACGTCGACCTGCTGGAAAGCGGCGTCGAAGTCGCGCGTGATCAGCGTGCGCACCTTCTGCGCCGAGCCGTAGTAGGCGTCGTAGTAGCCGGACGACAACGCGTACGTGCCGAGCATGATGCGCCGCTTGACCTCGGCGCCGAAGCCCTTCTCCCGCGTCAGCGACATGACCTCTTCGGCGCTGTGCGTGCCGTCGTCGGCGACGCGCAGGCCGTAGCGCATGGCGTCGAACCGCGCGAGGTTCGACGAGCACTCGCTCGGCGCGATCAGGTAGTACGCGGGCAGCGCGTAGACGAAGTTCGGACAAGACACCTCGACGACGTCCGCGCCGAGCGCCCGCAGCTGCTCGACCGCGGCCTGGAACGACCGCAGCACGCCCGGCTGGTAGCCGTCGCCGCCGAACTCCTTCACGACGCCGACCTTGACACCCTTGAGGTCACCGGTCATGCCCTGACGGGCGGCGGCGACCACGGGCGGCACCGGCGCGTCGATGGAGGTCGAGTCCCGCGGGTCGTACCCGGCGATGACCTCGTGCAGCAGGGCGGCGTCGAGCACCGTCCGCGCGCAGGGCCCGGCCTGGTCGAGTGAGGACGAAAAAGCGACAAGGCCGTAGCGCGACACCCCGCCGTAGGTCGGCTTGACCCCGACGGTCCCGGTGACCGACCCGGGCTGCCGGATCGACCCGCCGGTGTCGGTACCGATGGCGATGGCCGCTTCGAACGCCGCGATCGACGCCGACGAGCCACCACCCGACCCGCCCGGGATGCGGGCGTGGTCCCACGGGTTGTGCGTCGGGCCGTACGCCGAGTTCTCGGTCGACGAGCCCATGGCGAACTCGTCCATGTTCGTCTTGCCGAGGATGACGACACCGGCCTCGCGCAGCTTGCGCGTCACGGTCGCGTCGTACGGCGGGATCCAGCCTTCGAGCGTTTTCGAACCACAGGTCGTCGGCACGCCCTCGGTGGTCAGGACGTCCTTGAGCGCGAGCGGCACACCAGCGAGCGCCGACGCGGGCGCGTTGCCGTCGGCGAGACCCTCGTCGACGGCCTTGGCGGCGGCCAGCGCGCCCTCGGTGTCGACGTGCAGGAACGCGTGGATGTGGTCGTCGACCTCGGCGATCCGGTCCAGGTGCGCCTGCGTGACCTCGACCGCGGACACCTCGCGCGCGTGGATCTTCTCCGCCAGCTCCGCGGCGGTCAGCTTGATGAGTTCGGTCACTGCTCTTCCCCCAGGATCCGCGGCACCCGGAACCGGCCGTCTTCGGCGGCCGGCGCCCCGGCCAGCGCCTGCTGCTGCGAGAGCCCGGGGACGACGACGTCCTGTCGGAAGACGTTCGTCAGCGGCACGGCGTGCGACGTCGGCGGCACCTCGTCGGCGGCGACCTCGCTTACCTTGGCCACCGAGTCCAGGATCTGGTCGAGCTGGCCGGCGAAGACGTCGAGCTCGTCGTCGGTCACGGCCAGCCTGGCCAGCTTCGCGAGGTGCGCGACCTCGTCTCGGGAAATGTTGGGCACGCGGGTGACTCCCGGGTTGTGCTGTGCGGGTTGTCTCGGAAGCTGCAAGTCTATGGTGGCGATGCGGGCGGACTCGACTGGGTTACGCCCGGCGCAGGCCGGCTGCCGTCCGGCGACGCTCGCGTCCCGCCCGGCGGACAGCGGGTCCCGCGAGCCGGGTGGGTCTGTCACAATCGGCGACCGGCATCGAGCGTCCCACGGCAAGGCTGGGACGCCAGAGGTGAGAGGGGCGCGTGGTGTCGTTCCTGATCCGGGTCATCCTTCCGGACAGCCCGGGGACCCTCGGCGCGGTCGCCACGGCCCTCGGCACGGTAGGCGCCGACATCCTCAGCGTGGACGTCGTCGAACGCGGCACGGGCGTCGCCGTCGACGACCTGGTGGTCGAGCTGCCGTCGGGACGCTTGCCCGACGCGCTGATCACGGCGGCGGAGAGTGTCGAAGGCGTCGAAGTGGACGCGGTCCGTCCCTACGCGGGCGTGCTCGACACGCATCGTGAGCTCGAACTCGTGGAGGAAATCGCCGCGCAGCCGAAGAGCGGCCTCGACATCCTGGCGGAGGGCGTTCCGCGGATCGTGCGGGCCGGTTGGGCGATGATCGTCGAACACTCCGAAACCGGCGCGGTCCGGCTGGCTTCGTCCAGCGCGGCACCGGAGACGCCGATCACCGACCTGCCCTGGCTGCCGCTCGAACGCGCGACGGTCCTCGACGGCGAGGAAGCCTGGATCCCGGAGACGTGGAAAGAGCTCGGCACGGAGCTGGCCGCGACCCCGCTCGGCAAACCGGGCAAAGCACTCCTGGTCGCTCGTCCCGGCGGCCCGGCCTTCCGCGCGGCCGAGGTCGCCCGGCTCGCCCACCTGGCCGGGATCGTCGCGGTCGTCCTCGACGGCTGACACGTTGCCGGGCAAGGGGACGAGGTCGTCCCCTTGCCCGGACCGATCCCAGGTCAGACGTCGATCTGGTAGGCGATCAGGGTGACCTGCGGAGACACCTGCCAGTCCCGCTCGGCCAGGCGCGCGAAGCCGAGCCGCTCGTAGAGCCGGTGCGCGCTGCGCATCCCTTCCTGGCTGCTCAGCACGACCTTGCGCGCGCCCAGCTCCCGTGCGCGGTCGAGCACGGCCCTGGTCAGGGCCTCACCGATGCCACGTCCGCGCGCCGACGGCGCTACCGCGAGCATCCGGAACTCCAGCTCGCCCGGCCGCGACACCTCGGCGTAGTCGGATTCCGGACGCACGACGGTCACGGTGCCGAGCACCTCCCCCGTGTCGTCGACGGCAACGAGCACCTCGGCCTGTCGGACCCGCCGCGCGACGTCGCGCAGCTCTACGTCGTACCCCATGCCGGCGACCAAGTGACCGTCGGTGTCGTAGGCCTGCACGGTGACCTCACCCGCCGCGGCGTACTCCTCCGGCCGGGGCGGCCGGATCTCGACATCAGCCATTCGTTCCCCCGGGTTCTTCTTCGGCGCTCTCGTCGCCGGTCGGCAGCGCCACTTCCCGCGCCGCCTCGGGGCCCTGCTCCAGCAGGACGCGGAAGCCGGCTTCGTCGAGCACCGGCACCTTGAGCTGCACCGCCTTGTCGTACTTCGAACCAGGCGAGTCCCCGACGACGACGAACGCGGTCTTCTTCGAGACCGACCCCGCGGCCTTGCCGCCGCGGGCCATGATGACCTCCTTGGCTTCGTCGCGGGAGAAGCCGTCGAGCGAGCCCGTCACCACGATCGAGAGCCCTTCGAGGTTGCGCGGGATCGAATGATCGCGCTCCTCTTCCATCCGGACGCCGGTGCGCCGCCACTTTTCGACGATCTCCCGGTGCCAGCCGACCTCGAACCACTCCTGCGTCGCGCGGGCGATGGTCGGGCCGACGCCGTCGACGTCGGCCAGCTCTTCCTCGGTGGCCTGCTCGATCCGCTCGATCGAGCCGAACTCCCTGGCCAGCGCCTGTGCCGCGGTCGGCCCGACGTGCCGGATCGACAGGGCGACCAGCACCTTCCACAGCGGCCGGTCCTTGGCCACGTCGAGGTTGGCGAGCAGTTTTCGCGCGTTCGCCGACAACTCGCCCGCCTTGGTGCGGAACAGCTCGACCTCGGCGAGGCTGTCCTCGTTCAGGTCGAAGACGTCGCCCTCGTCGGCGACCACCCGCGCGTCGAGCAGCGCGACAGCCGCCTCGTACCCGAGGACCTCGATGTCGAAGGCGCCACGCCCGGCCAGGTGAAAGAGCCGCTCCCGCAGCTGCGCGGGACAGAACCGGGTGTTCGGGCAGCGGATGTCCTTGTCGCCTTCCTTCTGGTAGGCGAGCTCCGTGCCGCATTCCGGGCAGTGGGTGGGCATGACGAACTCGCGTTCGTCGCCGGTGCGCGCGTCCACCACCGGCCCGAGGACCTCGGGGATGACGTCGCCGGCCTTCCGGATGACGATCCGGTCGCCGATGAGCACGCCCTTGCGCTTGACCTCCTCCTGGTTGTGGAGGGTGGCCCGGGCCACCGTCGACCCCGCGACCTTGACCGGCTCGGTGACCGCGAACGGTGTCACCCGTCCGGTGCGCCCGACACCGACCTGGATGTCCAGCAGCTTGGTGACCGCCTCCTCCGGCGGGTACTTGTAGGCAATCGCCCACCGCGGCGCGCGCGACGTCGTGCCCAGCCGCCGCTGCAGCGTCACCTGGTCGACCTTGATGACCACGCCGTCGATCTCGTGCTCGGCGTCGTGCCGGTGCTCGCCCCAGTAGGCGATGTGGCCGGTGAGCTCGTCGGCCGACGTCAGGACCTTGCTGTGCGGCGACACCGGCAGCCCCCACGCGGCCAGCGCGTCGTAAGCCTCCGATTGGCGCTGCGGTTCGAAGCCCTCGCGCTTGCCGAGCCCGTGGCAGATCAGCCGCAGCCGCCGCTCGCGGGTGATCTTGGGGTCCTTCTGGCGCAGGGACCCGGCCGCGGTGTTGCGCGGGTTCGCATACGGCGGCTTGCCGGCTTCGACCATCTTCGCGTTCAGCTCGAGGAAGTCCTCGACGCGGAAATAGACCTCGCCCCGCACCTCCACCAGGGCGGGCACCGGAAACTGGGCGGTGCCGGTCAGCGTCTGCGGTACCTGGTCGAGGGTGCGGACGTTGAGCGTGACGTCCTCCCCCGTCCGGCCATCACCCCGGGTGAGCGCCCGGGTGAGGTGACCGTTCTCGTAGAGGAGGTTGATCGCCAAGCCGTCGATCTTCAGCTCGGCGAGGAACTCGGTCCGCCCGACCTCCTTCTCGACGCGCTCCACCCAGGCCAGGAACGCGTCCTGGTCGAAGACGTTGTCCAGGCTGAGCATGCGCTCGAGGTGGTCGTGCGCGGTGAACTCGGTCGAGAACGTGCCCCCGACGCGCTGGGTCGGCGAATCGGGCGTGACCAGCGCCGGGTGCGCTTCCTCCAAGCGCTGCAGCTCACCGAGCAGCTCGTCGAACTGCCCGTCGGAGATGATCGGCGAGTCCAGGACGTAGTAGCGGAACTGGTGGTCACGCAGTTCCTCAGCGAGGGCGCTGTGCCTCTCACGAACGTCGGCCGGGACGTCGGTGACGTCCTCGGCGGCGACCGGGGCGTCGACCGCCGCGACCTGGTCCTGGGGAAGTTCGGTGCTGCTCACGGGTGGTAACCCTAGCCGGAGGCACCGACATTTTCGGCCGGTCCGCTGCCCAGTCCGCGGACCAGGTCACGGAACTCCAGAAGAGTGATCGCACCGGCGGGCTCGGCCTCGGCGGTCTCGACGCGCCGTAACCGTTCGGCGGCGAGCCGTTCACCCAATGTCGCGTCGAGAGGCAGGAACGTCATGGTTTGCCGGGTGGCTTCGTCGAGGTCGCCGAACCCCGGGTGGAAGACGGCGACGTCGACGACCTGCTCGGCGTCGTCCACCTGGACGACGACCCGGACATCGGCCAGCGCGATCCGGTGCTCGCCGAGGTTCACCGTGACCTCGGTCGGATCGGGCACGGGCGGGACCGAGTCGTGGTACTCCCAGATGGCGTCGTCCGGCGGGGCGGCAGCCCGCCACGCGTCGGTGAACGGCCGCAGGTCCGGATCCTCCTGGCCAGTCACGACCAGGGCGTAGATCGCCTGGCGGCCACGCTCGAGCGAGAAGTGCAACCGCGGGTGCAGCGCCTCGACGAGCCGGCAGAGCTCGTGCTCGACGCGATGGGGCTCGCCCTCGCCCAGCGCCGCGCTGACCATCGGGAGCAGGTCGAACCAGCCGTGCCAGAACGCCTCCGCGGCGGCCGCCGGGTCCTCCGGCACGTGCTGCTCGGGCCACGCCGTCCGTGGGTCGGGCGGGTCGGCGACGGTGTTCTTGCGGCGGAACAGGCGCATGGTCAGGAAAGGTCCTCGTTCGGTCGGCTACCCGACACGCTACTGGCCGGCCGGGACGGACGTCGGCCGTTGCCGGATTTCCGTCACCAGCCTTCCGGCGGCTCCACGAAGGCTTTGCCGAGATCACGGGTCAACGCGAGCGCACGGCGCATCCAGTCCGGCGTCGCGCCCGCGAGGCCGCAGGTGGGGGTGGGCACCGCCCGCTCGGCGAGGACACTGCGGTTGAAGCCGAGCCGGTCGGCCAGCCGGAATGCCGGCTCGCCGATGTCCTTCAAGCTCGGCGGAGACCCGGGAGCCGTCGTCGGAACTGCGCCCAGGAACAGCGTCGCCCCGCTGTCCCACACTTCGCCGATCTCGTCGAGGAAGGCGGCGGACGCACCACCGAGCGCGGCGAGATCGAACGCCAGGGCATCCGCGCCCGCCTCGCGCAGCAGTCCGAGTGGCGGTTTCGCGGCGCAGCAATGCAGGATCACCGGCTGGTCTGTGATCCGCCGGGCGCCCTCGATCACGGTGGTGAGCAGGTGACGGGCCTCAGGCGCCGGAACCGCCGCGACGTTCCCGTAGCCGGACGGCGTCGACAGAGCACCGGCCAGCACCGCGGGCAACGACGGCTCGTCGAACTGGACGACCACCGGCGCTCCGATCCTCGCCCGCACTTCCGCGACGTGTTCGGCGAGGCCGTCCAAGAGGGACGACGTGAAGTCTCGCAACGCGCCACGATCGGTCAGCACCCGATGGCCACGGGGCAGCTCGATCCCGGCACCGAGCGTCCACGGTCCCGCCAGCTGAATCTTGAAGACCGGAGGCGTGACGCCGGCTTTTTCCCGCGCCTCCTGCAGCGCGTCGAGATCCCAGCGAAGGAGGTCGACGGCCCGGCGGTGCTCGTGGCCGGCCCGGTCCGCGACGCGATAACCGCTGGGCACGACGTCGACGGCCAGGTCGACCAGCAGCGCGGCGGTCCGGCCGAGCATGTCCGCCCCGACGCCGCGGGCCGGTAGCTCGGGCAGATGGGGGAAGTCGGGCAGCTCGCCGAACACGACCGCCGCCGCCTCCGCGGGATCGGTACCCGGCATCGAACCGATCGCCGTCGCGGCACCGTTGGGCCAAAGTCGCTCACTCACGACCGCCGATTCTGGTCGACCGGCCGCGGACGACGGTGACCGGGCTGCCGCACCAGGCCGCCGGGATGCGGACATTCACCGCATTTCCGTTCGGGGCCACCACGAACAGGTCTCCGCCGATAGGCTGATCGGCCATGACGAGTTCGCCACCGCAACCGGGCTGGTATCCCGACGCGCGGGACCCCCGTCTGCACCGCTGGTGGGACGGCCAGGCCTGGACGGCCAACACCCGGCCGGTCCACCAGTCCCCACCACCGAGCGACTCCGAGCCGATCGAGCTGGACATCGAGCGCCCTCACGACCCGGCCCGGATCCAGGACCAGGTCAACCGCGCGACGCGTGGCCGAGGTGGTGCGCGCAACGGCGGCGGAACTCTGTTCACCGAGCCGGTCCTGGTGGTCAACCAGCGCGCCAAGCTGATCGAGATGGCCAACGAGTTCGGCGTCTTCGACCAGCACGGCAACCGGCTGGGAGGGGTCGTCGAGGTCGGCCAGAGCACGCTGAAGAAGGCGATTCGGCTCCTCACCAACTACGACCAGTTCCTGACCCACAAGTTCGAGGTCCGCGACGCCAACCACAGCACCGTCCTCAAGGTCACCCGGCCAGCGAAGGTGTTCAAGTCGCGGTTCCTCGTCACGAGGGCCGACGAGACCCCGATCGGCGAAATCGTCCAGGAGAACGTCTTCGGGAAGATCCGGTTCGGCTTCGTCGTCGACGGCCGCTCGGTCGGCGGCATCTTCGCCGAGAACTGGCGTGCCTGGAACTTCTCGATTCGCGACCACGCCGGCACCGAGGTCGCCCGGGTGACCAAGACGTGGGGCGGATTCCTCAAAGCCGCCTTCACCACGGCCGACAACTACGTCGTGGAGATCCCCAACCCGCTTCCGGATCCGCTCGCCAGCATGGTGGTCGCCGCAGCCCTCACGATCGACACTGCCTTGAAGCAGGACACCGACTGATCGAGTGACCGGCGTCTCATCTTCTCCAGGTGGACAGCGGGCCCGGCACGGCTCAGGGTGAAGAAGAGGCCGGGACGCCGCAGTCTCGCCGGGACGGAGGTCACCGTGGAACCGTTGCCGGAAAGCAGCGACAGGAACTGGACCGAGCCCGGGATCTACGAGGTCTCCGCCGGCGTCTACCGGATTCCGTTGCCCTTGCCCAACGACGGCCTGCGCGCGGTCAACGTCTACGCAGTCACCGACGGCGAGAAGCTGGTCCTCGTCGACTCCGGCTGGGCGCTGGCTGTGGCCCGGCAGCAGCTCGCGAACGCTCTCGGCGGGATCGGCGCCGAACTCGCCGACGTCAGCGAGTTCCTGGTCACCCACGTGCACCGTGACCACTATTCGCAGGCTGTGGTCCTTCGTCGCGAATTCGGCTCGAAGATCGCCCTCGGCCAGGACGAAGAGCCGTCTCTCAAAGCCTCGGGAAATCCCGACCGCCTGCCCATGGAGGCACAGGTCGATCTGTTGTTCCAGGCCGGCGCCGGCGACGTCGTCGAAGCGCTGGCTCGCGAGTTCGGCACGAACCGGCGGCACACGGAAGCCGACCTCTGGGAAGCGCCCGACGAATGGCTGACATCGGGCCGGCGGCCGATCCTGCCCGGCCGTGAGTTCGAGGTCGTCGCCACGCCCGGACACACCGCGGGACATGTCGTCTTCGTCGACGACACCGCCGAGCTGTTGTTCTCCGGTGACCACGTACTGCCGCACATCACGCCTTCGATCGGGTTCCAGCCGGTGCCGGCCGAGTTGCCGCTCAACGACTTCATCGAGTCGCTGCGCCTGGTGCGCGCCATGCCGGATCGTCGGCTGCTTCCCGCGCACGGACCAGTGGCCGAAAGTGTCCACACCCGGGTCGACGAGCTGCTGGAACATCATCGGCAACGTCTCGAGACGACGGGCTCGCAGATCGCGGCCGGTGCGAGCACCGCGTACGAAGTCGCGCACCGGATCGGCTGGACGCGCCGCAATCGCAAGCTGTCCGAAATGGACTCGTTCAACCAGATGCTGGCGGTGCTCGAAACCGCGGCGCACCTCGACCTGCTGGTCGCACAAGGCAAACTGAACGCCCAGGTCGTCGACAGAATTCGGCATTACACGATGGTCTGAAGGACACAAGTGGGCACCGTGGGCAGCAGCTCGCGGTAGTTACGATCGTCGCCCAGCTTCCTGCATACTGGGCGCAATGGATGTCATCAGACGTGCCCGGGCAACGGACATCGAGGCGCTCGTGCGCCTGTTCGGCGCACCGGGTGAGCCGCTGGCAGCCGCGCTCAACGAGCTCATGAACACCCCTCACGTGACGCTCGTCGTAGCCGAGGACGACAACGGCGTCGCCGGAACCGCACAACTGACCGTGTTGCGAGGGCTCGCCTGGGAAGGCGCCACCCGTGGACTGCTGGAGGGCATCCGCGCCGCCCGGCGCGGCGTGACGAGCGCGCTCCTGACGTGGGGGATCGACGAAGCCCGCCGGCGAGGTTGCACCCGCCTGCACCTGGATTCCGGCTTTACCCGCGGCGACCTGCGAGACTTCTACGCACGCTTCGGATTCGAACACAGCTACCAAGGATTCACCCGAGCCCTGTGATACTGGCGCCGTGACCGACTACACCATCCGCAGGGCACGGCGTCACGACATCGGTGCGATCGTGCACATGTTGGCAGACGACCAACTCGGCGCGACCCGGGACGACCCCGGCAACCTCGATCCGTACCTGCGCGCCTTCGACGATATTGACGCGGACCCGAATCAGCTCCTGGTGGTTGCCGTCGCCGAGGGCGAGCCAGTCGGGACCTTGCAGCTGACGATCATTCCCGGCCTGGCCCGACGTGGCTCGCTGCGCGGGCAGATCGAGGCCGTGCGGATCCGTGCCGATCACCGCGGTTCCGGGCTCGGCACCGGCATCATGGAGTGGGCGATCGACGAGTCACGACGACGCGGGTGCTCCCTCGTGCAACTCACGTCGGACATCTCCAGGACGGAAGCGCACCGATTCTACGAGCGGCTCGGATTCACACCGAGCCACACGGGGTTCAAGTTCAAGCTCTGAGTAGCGATATCGCCGACTCACAGCCGGATCAAGTCTGTCCACTTCAGACATCTCTCGTCAAACCTCCTACCGGGACAGCAACGCGGACGCCCACGCACGCGAACGATTCACAATCAATTGGAGTACGTCAAGTCCCGATGGGCGCGAACGGACCGTTCGCTCCCTTCTACCACCCTTTCCATCGAATCCCGGTGACTTTCCTCGTGGGCCGTCGTACGGTCGGACTCATGGCACCTTCACAACCAGTCCACGAGCTTTCCCCTGCGACTGAACTCCAGAACACCGACGACAAGCTCCCATTCATGCTGCAATCGGTCCGGTCCGAGCCGGATACGTTGCAGCGCATGAAAGACGACCAGCTCATCGATCTCATCCGCGATACCGACGCCGAAATTTCCAAGCTGCAAGCCCTTCAGCTGAGAGCGATCGCCGACCTCAGCGTGCGCCGGAGACGGGCGCCCAGCGCGTCTTCGGAAGTCGCGTTGGCCTTGTCGATAACGGAACACCGCGCCAGTGCGATTGTTTCCGCGGCCAACGCCCTGATCGCCCGTCTCCCGCGCATGCTCAATCTCATGGACGACGGCAGACTCGACCTCTATCGCGCCATGAAGGTCACGGATGCGACAGCCTGGCTGTCAGGAGATCATGTAAGCGTCGTCGACGCGGCGCTCGAGGACCGGGTTCCGGGCCGGAACGCCACCCAGGTCCGCCGGGCCGCGGCTTACGCGGCCGCGAAGGTCGATCCGGAAGGGGCCGCGCTCCGCACTGAGCGCAAGTTCGTCGAACGGCGATTCGCCTTGCACCACCAGGACACCGGCGTGACCCATTTGTCGGTCAACAACGCACCCACCGAGAAGGCGACCGCCGCCTACGCTCGCATCGACCGGGCCGCTCGAGCGCTGAAAACTGCGGACGAGCCCCGAACGCTGGATCAGCTCCGGGCGGACGTGGCCATGGATCTGCTGCTCAGTGGGACAGGTGGGCCGAGTGAGCGCACCGAGGTGTTCCTGCACGTCGATCTAGAGACCTACCTCAACCTCAACGAATCCCCGGCAGCCTTGGCCGGCCGCGGCCCCATCGCGGCTTCAGTGGCCCGCCACATCATCGGCGGACCCGACACGACGCTGCGACGGGTCCTCACCGACCCACGCACTGGTCAGGCGGTCGAGCTTTCCCCGACGCGCTACCCGCTCAAGGGGGACGAGTTCATCCGGGTCCGGGACCAGGAGTGCCGGCAACCCGGCTGCACGCGGCCCGCGCAGAATTGCGGGATCGAAGCGACTCGCACGAAGGGCAAGGCCGAAGGAGCCGCAGATCAGCCGATCACCTACTGCTCGCGGCACCGCAGGCTGAAGGGGCAGCCCGGCTGGGACTACGAGGTCACCTCAAACGGCACTGTGAACGTCGCGACACCTGCCGGACAGGTGCATTCGACAACGCCACCGTCGCTGAACCCAGGTCGCCGTCGGCCGAACCGAATCCTCAAGAAGCCGCTGAATTGACCGTGGTCAGCGGGTACCGGAGATCTTCGCACTGCCTAAGACGACGTCCCCGCCCTCGGGATCCGGGCGATAGAGCACGACGACCTGGCCCGGGGCGACCCCCCGGAGCGGCTCACGCAGGTGCACCGTCATGGTGTCGGAGTCCACGTCGGCGACCGCGTCGGTGATGCCGCCGTGGGCCCTGACCTGCACGACGCACTCGGTCGGCTCGGTCAGGGGGCGTCCGCTGGGCCAGATCGCGCGATCAGCCTCGATCATCTTGACGCCGAGCCCGGCCACGGAGCCGACCTTTACCGAACCCGACACCGGTTCGAGTGACAGGACGTACCGGGGACGGCCATCGGGCGCCGGAGCGTCGATCCCCAGGCCCTTGCGCTGACCAACCGTGAATCCGTGCACGCCGGTGTGCCGCCCGAGAACCGCACCAGTCTCGGCGTCCACGAGCTCGCCCGGGCGCTGTCCGAGCCGGTTCTCCAGGAACTTCTTGGTGTCGCCGTCGGGGATGAAGCAGATGTCATGACTGTCCGGCTTGTTGGCGACGGAAAGGCCTCGTCGCTCCGCTTCGGCCCGCACGTCGGTCTTCCACGAGTCACCGAGGGGGAACATGGCGTGACTGAGCTGCTCCGCCGTGAGAGAGGCGAGGACGTAGGACTGATCCTTGCCGCTGTCCGCACTGCGACGCAGCTCAGGCACGCCGTCTACCACGGAGAGGCGCGCATAATGGCCTGTCGCGACGGCGTCGAATCCGAGCGCCATCGCCTTTTCGAGAAGTGCTTCAAACTTGATCTTCTCGTTGCAGGTGACGCACGGGTTAGGGGTGCGTCCGGCGGCGTACTCGCCGACGAAGGTCTCGACGACCTCTTCGGTGAAGCGCTCGGCGAAATCCCAGATGTAGAAAGGAATCCCGAGGATGTCAGCCGCCCGCCGGGCGTCGTGGGAGTCTTCGATCGTGCAGCATCCGCGTGAGCCGGTCCGCAAGGTTCCTGGTTTGGCCGACAGCGCCAAGTGCACGCCGACGACGTCGTGCCCAGCGTCGACCGCCCGTGCCGCGGCAACCGCCGAGTCGACTCCTCCGCTCATCGCGGCCAAAACCCGCATTGCCTTACACCTCTTGCTTCTGGGTCTGCTTGCGCATTCCGGCAAGTCCGGCCTGCCTGGCGCGCATGACGACGCCGCCGATCTCGGCTGCCACTGCCGCAACGTCCTCGGCGGTGGACGTGTGGCCGAGAGAAAAACGAAGGGAGCCCCGGGCCGCTGCCGGGTCGGCACCCATGGCGAGCAGTACGTGGCTCGGCTCGGCGACACCTGCCGTGCAGGCGGACCCGGTCGAACACTCGATGCCCTTGGCATCGAGCAGCATCAGCAGGCTGTCGCCGGCACACCCGGGGAATGTGAAGTGGGCGTGGCTGGGCAGCCGCTCGCCAGCTCCACCATTGAGAACGGCGTCGGGTACTTCGCGCTGGATGACCTCGATGAGCCCATCTCGGAGATCCTCGACGCGCTTCGCGTATTCAGCACGAGCCGCGACGCTGGTTCGGAAAGCAGTCGCGAAACCCACGATCGCCGGGACGTCCAGGGTGCCCGACCGGACGTTGCGTTCCTGACCTCCGCCGTGCAAAAGGGGCACGCATGTCACGTCGCGTCCCAGCAAAAGTGCGCCCACCCCGAATGGGCCACCGAGCTTGTGTCCGGTGAGGGTGAGCGCAGCGGCGCCGCTGGCCGCAAAGTCGACCGGGATGGCACCGACGGCCTGGACCGCGTCGGTGTGGAACGGGACATCGAACTCCGCGCAGACCGCGGCCAGGTCAGCGATCGGATTGATCGTGCCGACCTCGTTGTTCGCCCACATCACGGTCGCCAGCGCCACGGTTTCGGGATCCGCCGCGATGGCGGCACGGAGAACATCAGGCGAGACCCGCCCCGCACCGTCCACTTCGAGGAGAACGACCTCGGCACCGCAGTGAGCTTCAAGCCATTCGACGGTGTCGAGCACAGCGTGGTGCTCCGCGGCACCGCACAGAATGCGACGACGCTGTTCCTGCTGCTCTTGGCGGGCCCAGTAGATGCCCTTGATCGCGAGGTTGTCGCTCTCCGTGCCGCCGCCGGTGAAGATCACTTCGGAGGGGCGAGCGCCAAGGGCTTCAGCGATGGTCTCGCGAGCTTCTTCGACCATCCGCCGAGCCCGGCGGCCCGAAGAATGCAAGGCGGAGGCGTTGCCCACGGTGGACAGCGCCTCGGTCATCGCCGCTATGGCTTCCGGCAACATCGGAGTGGTCGCCGCGTGGTCGAGATAGGTCATCGCCTCTTCAGGGTAGTCCGCTCCGGCGCGTGACGAAGCCCACCCTGGTCGTCGAAGTGGGCTGTCACACCTTTGACGGCCACCGTCCGGTCAGCCGGACACCCAGCAGCGCGAGCGCGACCAAAGCCATCGTGAGCAGGGCCATCGCCGGTGAGGGATCGAGAACCGAGCCGACTGCACCGAGCAGGACACCGCCCAAGCCGATGAGCAGGGCCGAGCCCACCCAGTCCGCGAGCTGCATTGCCGAGGTGTTGAACCCGCGCTCACCTTCCGGTGAGTAGCGGAGCAGCAGGACGGAGGTCGCGGGCATCGCGATGCCCATGCCTGCGCCGCCGACGACGCAGGCCACGAACGCCGGCCAGCCAGGGAACCACGGTTGCGACACCAAGCCGAAGCAGACGAGACCCGTCGCGACCAGCCAGAACCCGGTGCGCAGCGATGCCTCTCTCGACCAGCTGAGGTAGCGCCCTTGCGCTGCTGAGGCCGCGGACCAGCCCAAAGCCGTGATCGTCAGCGGCAGACCGGCAAGAGCCGGGCTGTAGCCGTGGACCGCGCTCATCGTCAGAGGGAGGTACGCCTCCATCCCGGCGTAGGCCCCGGCGATCAGAGCACGGGCGGCTACGACCGTCGGCAGGCCGGGACGGGAGGTCAACGTCCCGGCCGGCAGCAGCGCCCGCAGGGCGTACCCCAGAGCCACGAGCCCGACCGTGCCGTAGCCGAGGGCCAGGAGCGACTGGTGCTGGGCCGCCCATGTCAATGCCGCGACTCCGAGCGCGGCGATGATCGCTTGGGGGACGCTCGCGCGGCGACCGCCCGTGGCGGGCGTATGGGTAGGCAAGCGCCGGACGACCACCACCAGCATGATCACGCCGACGGCCACGAGCGGGACCAGGCCGAGGAAGACCCACCGCCAGCCGGCACTGACCGTCACGACTCCGGCGACCGAAGGCCCGATGACCGCGGGCAGGACCCAGGCGGCGGCGTTCGCTGCGTAGATCACCGGGCGTTCGTGGTCGGTGAACGTGAGTGCGATCAGGAGCGCGACGGAAACCAGGAGCAGCCCGGAGCCGAAGCCCTGCAGCGCGCGACCGAGGAGGAAGACCGGCATTCCACCCGCCGTCCCGGCGACGACCAGGCCGGCCGCGAACAGCACGGGTCCCGCCAGCAGTGCCGGCGCAGGGCCGCGGCGGTCGCCGATCCGGCCGGAAAGTACCGTCGCCACGACGCTGGAAATCAGGAAGATCGTGAACGGCCACGCATAAAGTGATAGCCCGTGGAGGTCGGCGACCAGGGTCGGCATCGCCGTCGCGACGCCCATGTTCTCGAACGCGACCAACGTGACCACGAGCAGCAGCGCGATCGTGGTCAGCCGGTGTTCCGCACTCCAGAGCACGCTCCGTCGACGAGGTGCCGAGTCGATCGTCGAGGCCATGATGTGCAGCCTGCAATCTCCAGCACAGTGGAGGTCAAGCAGGTCAGGCGGAGCGGCGCGGGCCCAGCTCGGCGAAGAACCGGCTGAGCAACTGGGTGGGGATCCATGATCCGGTGGCCTGCTCGTCCGGCCGGTGAACACCGCTCGTCCGGGCGGTTCGGCGGGGCCGCCGGGCGAGTTGACTCCGCGGGGAGGACATTCGACCATGCAAGGTCCCATACGAAGGAGCGCAGAGAAATCATGCGAGCGATCACCTTTTCCACCTACGGCGGACCGGACGTCCTGCAGCTGTCCGACGTGCCGGTACCGGAGCCCGGCCCCGGGCAGGTGCGGCTGAGCGTCCGGGTCGCCGGGGTCAACCCGATCGACTGGAAGATCCGCAGCGGTGCCATGCGGCAGAACTTCGAGGTGCCCTTCCCGCACATCCCCGGTCTCGAGGTCGCCGGGGTCGTCGACGCCGTCGGTGAAGGCGCGGACTTCGCCGTGGGCGACGAGGTGTTCGGCTGGTCCGAGAGCGGCGCCTACGCCGAGTACGCGTTGGCGAAGACGGTCGCGCCGAAACCGGCGGCTCTTTCCTGGGCGGACGCGGCGGCGGTGCCGGTCGCCGGGGAGACAGCGCTTCGCGCTCTCGGACTGCTCGGTGTCCGCGAGGGCGAAACGCTGCTGATTCACGGCGCCAGCGGCACGGTGGGCCGGTTCGCCGCTCAGGTCGCCGTTGCTCGGGGCCTTACCGTCATCGGCACCGGTGGGAGCCGGAGCCTCGACGACCTGAAGTCGTTGGGCGTCGTTCCCGTGCTCTACGGCGATGGCTGGCTGGAACGCGTCCGCGAGGTCGTGTCCGGGCCGGTCGACGCCGTGTTCGACGCCGCCGGCCACGGGGTGCTGCCGGCGTCGGTCGAGCTGCGGGGCACGAAGGACCGGATCCTCACCATCGCCGACGGCGCCGCGTTCGAGCTGGGCATCCCGTTCACCAGCATGGGTGAGCAGACGCGCGAAGTGCTGACCGAAATCGCCGGCTGGGTCACCGAGCGTGGGGTCCGCGTCGCGCAAGGCCGGAGCTATCCGCTCGCCGAGGCGGCCGCGGCGCAGATCGAGAGCGAGGGCGGGCACCCCGGCGGGAAGCTGACGATCGCCGTCGGCTGAACGTCGCGAATGTTCCGCGGGACTCGGGCCGGGCAGGAGGGGCTTCCGGATTCGGCGGGCTGAACGGTGAACGGGACCCGTCGCCGGATGGGCAAACGGGTCCCGAACCCACCGCCGAGAACCAGCCGACAGTCAACCCGGGCCTGTCGCCGGATCGCGGCGACAGGGCCCGGATCACTTCGCGGGAGGCGAAGCCAGTGGCGCCTTCTGCCCGCGTGGGGCCCGGCGTCGTTGCTGGACCGGGATCTGCACCGTGCCCAGCGCGGAGTGGACAGCCGCCTCGGCGAGGGCGGCCAGTTCGCGGCGGGTCTCCGCGCGGCCCGGGGCGATCTCCGGGCAGATGTGGACCTCCAGCACCAGGCGACGCAAAGCCGCGACCCGGCGCAGCGAAGCGATCAGCGACTCCGGGCCGATGAACGCCGGGCGGCTCGTCTCGCGGCCGTCGGCGAGGCGATACCTCAGCGCGATGGGGCGTACCGGGACGCCGCCGTCGATGGCCGCCTGGAACGTCGCCGTCGTGAAGCGGCCCGACGCCAGGCCGCACCACGTCGTGCCCTCCGGCGTCACGCTCACCAGCGAACCCGTGCGCAGCGCCGTGGCCAGCTCGGCCATCGTGGCGGGCAGCGTCGTCAGGCGCTCCCGGTCGAGGAAGATGCTGCCGCCGCGGCGGACCAGGCCGCCCAGCACCGGCCAGCCCGCGATCTCCTTCTTCGCCAGCGCGCGCATCGGGCGGAGCGCGTTGATCGCCACGATGTCCAGCCACGAGATGTGGTTGTTGACCACCAGGGCACCACGGCCGGCCGGGGCGGTCAGGAAGTCGGCGCCACCCCGGATGTCCAACCGGACGCCGAACGCGCGCAGCACGCCGCGGAAGATCAGCCGGAGCAGCCGGTCCCGGCCCGGCGCCACCAGCAGCAACGGCGTCGAGAGCAGCGCCGAAAGGACGGCGAAGATCCCCGCGGCGAAACGCAGGATCCGGCGGGGGACGCCGACCACCGGGTCGTCGGCGGTGAGGCAGCCGTCGCCGCACGGCGAGGATGGCATCCAGGCGTGGCTCATACCTGGACCCCGAGGAAGAACTTCAGGTACCGCTCGTCGACGTTGTGCAGGTCCAGCACGACGAAGAAGTCCGCGACGCCGAAGTCGGCGTCGAGCGCCGGTGGTCCGTAGGCCTTGGCGCCGAGCCGGACGTACCCCTTGATCAGCGGCGGCAACGCGGCTCGTGCCGGACGCTCGATGCCGGACGAGTCCCACGGGATCAGGGGCGAGACGCGCGTGGCCTCGTCCGAGTAGTGCTTGGTGCGCAGGATGTCCCACACGCCGGCGGCGACGGAACCGCCGTCCACCAGGGGGACGGAGGCGCAGCCGGCGAGGTAGCGGTGGCCGGAAAGCAGCATGTAGCGGGCGATCCCGGCCCAGACCAGGCTGACGACGGCGCCGCTGCGGTGGTCCGGGTGCACGCACGACCGGCCGGTTTCGACCAGCGACGAGCGCAGGCCGTCGAGCGCGGTCAGGTCGAATTCGCTGTCGGCGTACAGCTTCCCGGCCTGGGCGGCGCGCTCCGGTGGCAGCATCCGGTAGCAGCCGACGATGTCGCCGGTGTTGTCGTCCCGGACCACGAGGTGGTCGCAGAACTCGTCGAACTCGTCGACGTCGAGGCCGGGGGTGAGGGAGTGCAGGCGTGCGCCCATCTCCTCGGCGAAAACCCGGTGGCGCAGTTTTTGCGCGGCGACCACTTCTTCGTTCGCGTGGGCGACGAGAAGGGAGTACCGGGCAGCGTCCGTGGCGGGCTCGGCGCCCGCCTGATCAGTGCTGACGAGGAGCTGTGACGTCGTCATGGTCAAGGTTTACCTGCGCGGAGGAAGCCGCGGAGAGTGCCATCCGATGACCGATTAGTGCACGTTCAGTTAATGGCGGGTTCTCAGGCTCCTCTCAGGTGCCGGAAACGCGCGAAGGGCCTTCCGGGACGTCCCGGAAGGCCCTTCGGGCTCGAAGATCAGCCCTTGCGCTTCTCGACCGCTTCGGTCAGCTGCGGCGCGACGTTGAACAGGTCGCCGACGATGCCGAAGTCGGCGATCTCGAAGATCGGCGCCTCCGGGTCCTTGTTGACGGCGATGATCGTCTTCGACGTCTGCATGCCGGCGCGGTGCTGGATCGCGCCGGAGATGCCCAGCGCGATGTACAGCTGCGGCGACACGGTCTTGCCGGTCTGGCCGACCTGGAACTGCGCCGGGTAGTAGCCGGAGTCGACGGCGGCGCGCGAGGCGCCGACAGCCGCGCCGAGCGAGTCGGCCAGCTTCTCGACGACGTCGAACTTCTCCGCCGAGCCCACGCCGCGGCCACCGGAGACCACGATCGAGGCCTCGGTCAGCTCGGGGCGGTCACCGCCGGTCACCGGCTCGACGCCGGTGATGCGCGTGGCCTTCGCCGCGTCGACGGCGGGGAGCTCAACGGTCTCCTCGGCCGCCGCGCCCTCGGCGGGCTCGGCCTCGACCGCGCCCGGGCGGATGGAGACGACCGGCGCGCCCTTCGCGGACTTGGACTTGACCGAGAACGCGCCACCGAAGATGGACTGGTCGATGACGCCGTCGCCGTTGACGCCCACGGCGTCGTAGATCAGGCCGGAGCCCAGGCGCACGGCCAGGCGGGCCGCCACCTCCTTGCCTTCGCCGCTGGCGGTGACCAGGACGGCGGCCGGGGACGCCTGCTGCGCCAGCGCGGCGAGCACGTCCACCTTCGGCGTGACCAGGTAGTTCGCGGCGTCGTCGCCTTCGGCGACATACACCTTGGCGGCGCCGTGCGAAGCCAGCGCCTGCTTCGCCTTGGCGGCGGTGCCGGTCGGGCCGACGACGACGGCCGACGGCTCACCGAGCGCGCGGGCGGCGGTCAGCAGTTCGAGCGTGACCTTCTTGACCTCACCGTCGACGTGGTCGACGAGGACGAGTACTTCAGCCATGTTCTTGATTCCTCCTCGAAGAGCCGTTGTCAGATGAGCTTCTGGCCGACCAGGTACTCGGCGACCTTGGTGCCGCCGTCGCCCTCGTCTTCGACCTTCTCACCGGCGGTGCGCGGCGGCTTCGGCGAGGATTCGGTCACGGCGGACCATGCGTTGGCGAGGCCGACCTCGCCCGCGTCGATGCCCAGGTCGGCGATGGTGAACGTCTCGACCGGCTTCTTCTTCGCGGCCATGATGCCCTTGAAGGACGGGTAACGCGGCTCGTTGATCTTCTCGCCGACGCTCACCACCGCGGGCAGGGTCGCCTCGAGGCGGGTGAGGCCGTCCTCGGTCTCGCGGACGGCCTTGATGGTCGTCCCGTCGACCGTGACCTCGCGGGCGTAGGTGACCTGCGGCAGGCCGAGCAGCTCGGCGAGGATCGCGGGGACGGCGCCGCCGCGGCCGTCTGAGGACTCGTTTCCGGCGATGATCAGGTCGAAGTCTTCGACCTTCGCGATCGCGGCGGCGAGCACCTTCGCGGTGGCGATCGCGTCGGAGCCGTGCAGTGCCTCGTCGGAGACGTGGATGGCCTTGTCGGCGCCCATGGACAGGGCCTTGCGGATGGCGTCGGTCGCGCGGTCCGGGCCCACCGAGATCACGATGACCTCGCCCTCGCCGGCTTCCTTGATCTTCAGCGCCTCTTCGACGGCCTTCTCGTTGATCTCGTCGAGCACGGCGTCGGCGGATTCGCGGTCAAGGGTGTGGTCGGACCCGTTGAGCTTCCGCTCCGAGTAGGTGTCCGGTACCTGCTTGACCAGGACGACGATGTTGGTCATGGGTCTGCTTCGACCTCCCGGTTCGTGGCCCGCGGTCGACCACGGGACAGTGCTCTACTGGCCGGTAGATTAGGGCCATTCGGGGCGCGCGACCCGTCGAGGTGACGCCATTCACCTGGATGCGCAATTTACCGGGACGATCGTCCCGACAGTTGACCGGTTACCTCTCCCGAAAGGCCGTTCGTCCGATCGGACCAACCACGGCCTACTCCCGGTAGGTCGACAAGGGTTAATCTCCGACACCATGCCCGCGCGCATCGCCGTCGTCACCGACTCGAGCTCCTGCCTTCCCGGCCCCGTCGCCGCCCGCTGGGCCATCGGGGTCGTCCAGATCCAGCTGAACCTGGGCAGCCACTTCGACGACGAAAACCGGTTCGACCGCGGCGAGGTGATCGACGCGATGAGAGCGGGGCAAGTGATCACCACGGCGCCCCCGGACCCGGGGGCGTTCTTCTGGACCTACCAGGAAGCGGTGGCCGCGGGCGCGACCGCCATCGTCAGCGTCCACATCTCCGGCCGCATGTCCGACACCGTCCGCGCGGCGCGGGAGGCCGCCCAGCAGGTCCGCATCCCGGTGCACATCCTGGACAGCCGCACCACCGGGATGAGCCTGGGCTTCGCCGCGGTGTCCGCGGCGCGAGCGGCCGCCGCCGGCGCGGACGCCGGGCGCGTCATCGAAGCCGCCGAACGTCGCTGCACCACGAGCACCGAGTTCATCTACGTCGACACGCTGGAGTACCTCCGGCGGGGCGGCCGGATCGGCGCCGCGCAGGCGATGCTCGGCAGCGCGTTTTCGATCAAGCCGCTGCTCACGGTCAAGGACGGCGAGGTCGCGCCGCTGGCCCGCGTCCCCGGCACGCGACGGGCGCTGGCCAAGATGGTGGACCTCGCGGTGAAGAAGTCCGGCGGTTTCCGCGCCGACATCGCCGTGACCCGGTTCGGCGCCAGCGACCACGACCTCGAGATCGGCAGGCAGATCGAACGCCGGGTGCCCGCCATGGTCGAGAGCATGGTCGTCGAGGCGAGCACGGTCATCGGCGCCCACCTCGGCCCCGGTTCGCTCGGCATCACGGTGTCGCCGGTGGGCTGACCCGCCGCCCGGGAAGCAGCAGGAGCACGAGCGGCACCACTACGCCGAGCCCGGTCGTCGCGACGATGAGGACCTGGTCGATCCGGTCGAAGTGGCCGACGTGGCCGAGGTGGTAGAGGAAGTGCGGCACGCCGAACAGCAGTGCCGAGACGGCGGCGAGCCGCGCGACCGCTGTGGTGCCGATCACGGCGGCTCCGATCAGCAGGGCCGCGAGCGCGAGGTTGAGGCCGCCGAAGTCACGGAGAAGGTGTTCGTTGAACGCGCCGTCCATGGCCACCCAGCCCGCGCGGAAGCCGGGAAAGTCCTGGTAGAAGCCGGTGGGCGACACCAGTGGCCAAATTCCGACCACGGCCTCGACCAAGCCGAAGACGACGAGCAGTACGCGGGTGATGGTCCGTTGCATGACCACGGAACGACACAGCGGGGCCGGGCGTGACACCCGCTAGGGTCGCGGAGGTGACCACCCCAGCCACCCGGGCCGAGGCGCTGCACCTGACCGGCGAACGAACCGTCCCCGGCATCGCCGAGGAGAACTACTGGTTCCGTCGTCACGAAGCCGCGTACCTCGCCCTGCTCCCCCACTGCGCGGACGCGACGGTGCTCGAAGCCGGCTGCGGCGAGGGCTACGGCGCCGGGCTCCTGGCCACCACGGCCCGCCGGGTGCTCGCGCTGGACTACGACGTCCCGACCACCGAGCACGTCGCCCGCCGCTACCCCGAAATCGACGTCGCGCGGGCGAACCTCGCGTTCCTCCCGGTGCGGGACGGCGTGGTCGACGTCGTGGCCAACTTCCAGGTCATCGAGCATTTGTGGGATCAGGCCGGCTTCCTCGCGGAGTGCCACCGGGTGCTGAAGCCGGGTGGTCGCCTTTTGGTCACGACGCCGAACCGGCTGACCTTCACCCCGGACAGCGACGCGCCGCTGAACCCGTTCCACACCCGCGAGCTGGCGCCGTCGGAGCTGGCGGAGCTGCTCACCGACGCCGGCTTCGACGTGGAGACCTTGCACGGGCTGCACCACGGCGACGCCGTGCGGGCGCTCGACGAGCGGTACGGCGGTTCGATCATCGACGCCCAGCTCGACGTCGTCATGGGCGAGCTGCCCGGGCAGGCCGTCTGGCCGGCGGCGCTGCTCGCCGACGTCGCCGCGATCGAGGCCACGGGGTTCGAGATCCACGGCGACGACCTCGACGCGAGCCTCGACCTGGTCGCCGTGGCGGTGCGCCGGTGACCGACTACGAGGGGACGTTCTGCGTCGTCCTGCACAGCCACCTGCCGTGGCTGCCGCACCACGGCAGCTGGCCGGTCGGCGAGGAATGGCTCTACCAGGCGTGGGCGCATTCCTACCTGCCGATGGTCGACCTCCTCGAGCGGTTCGCCGCCGAAGGCCGCCGCGACGTGCTGACGCTCGGCGTGACGCCGGTGCTCGCCGCGCAGCTCGACGACCCGTACAGCATCCGCGCCTTCCACGACTGGCTCGGCCACTGGCAGCTGCGCGCCCAGCACGCGTCGACGTTGTGGCGCGGTGACCCGATCCTGCGCGAACTCGCCGCGGCCGAACACCGGACGGCGGTCCGCGCGGCCGAAGAACTCGGCAGCCGGTGGCGGCACGGCTTCTCCCCCATCCTGCGGTCGCTGGTCGACAAATCGACGATCGAGCTGCTCGGCGGCCCGCTGGCGCACCCGTTCCAGCCGCTGCTCGACCCGCGGGTGCGCGAGTTCGCGCTGAACGCGGGCCTCTCCGACACGGCGCTGCGGCTGGGGTCACGGCCCGAGGGAATCTGGGCGCCGGAGTGCGGCTACGCGCCTGGCATGGAAAACGACTACGCGGCCGCGGGCGTGCGGCGGTTCCTGGTCGACGGCCCGTCGCTGCGCGGGGCGACCTGGGCCGCGCGACCGGTCGGCGGCACTGACGTCCTCGCCTTCGGCCGGGACCTCGAGGTCACCTACCGCGTGTGGTCGCCGAAGGCCGGTTATCCCGGTCACGCCGCGTACCGCGACTTCCACACCTGGGCGCACGAGGTCGGGCTCAAGGCGTCGCGGGTCACCGGCAAGACCGTCGAACCGCAGGACAAGGCGCCCTACGACCCGGCGCTCGCCGCGGACGTGCTGGGGCTGCACGTCAAGGACTTCGTCGAAACCGTCGTGACGCGGTTGCGGTCGTTGAAGGCCCACCATGGCCGTGAGGCGCTCGTGGTCGCCGCTTACGACACGGAACTGTTCGGGCACTGGTGGCACGAAGGACCGGCCTGGCTGGAAGGCGTGCTGCGCGCGCTGCCCGAAGCCGGGGTGCGGGTCACGACCCTGAAGGGCGCGGTGGAGGCCGGCCACGTCGGTGAGCCGATCGACCTGCCTTCGTCGTCGTGGGGCTCGGGCAAGGACTGGCGTGTCTGGGACGGCGAGCAGGTCAAGGACATGGTCGACGCCAACGCCGCGTTGCAGGAACGGCTCCTCGGCCTCGTCGCCGGATTGGACACCACGGCGCGAGACACCGTCGCCGACCAGGCCGTGGCCGAAGCGATGCTGGCGCTGGAGAGCGACTGGGCCTTCATGGTCACGAAGGACTCCGCCGCGGACTACGCGCGCCGCCGCGCCCAGGTGCACACCGAGCGGTTCGACGCGCTGGCCGGGCTGCTGCGCCGCGGCGACCGCGCGCGAGCCGAAGAACTCGCCGCCGCCTACCGCGCCGACGACGGACCGTTCGGGCACCTCGACGCCCGGGCGCTGAAGCACGACTGAAAGGGGACGGACCTCATGGGGATCCACGAAATCCCGGTCAAGACGCTCGACGGGCAGGACAGCTCGCTGGGTTCGCTGGCCGGCCAGGCGCTGCTCGTGGTCAATGTCGCGTCGAAATGCGGCCTGACCCCGCAGTATTCCGGCCTCGAGCGGCTGCAGGAACGCTTCGGCGGCCAGGGTTTCTCCGTCGTCGGATTTCCGTGCAACCAGTTCGCCGGGCAGGAACCGGGCAGTGCGGAGGAGATCCAGACGTTCTGCTCGACGACCTACGGCGTCACGTTCCCGCTGTTCGAGAAGATCGACGTCAACGGCGAAGGCCGGCACCCGCTCTACGCGGAGCTGACCAAGACGGCCGACGCCGAGGGCGCCGCGGGCGACGTCCAGTGGAACTTCGAGAAGTTCCTCGTCGGCGCCGACGGCGAGGTCCTGGCGCGGTTCCGGCCGCGCACCGAACCGGAGGACGAGGCGGTCGTCAAGGCCATCGAAGCCGCGCTGCCGTCCTGACCCGGGACCTCGGGACCTCGGGATTCGACCGACGAGAGACCGATCGCCGGGGTGGCTCGGACCGCCCCGGCGCGTTCCGGAGAAGAGATGCTGACGACCCGCTGGTGATCAGCATCACATTCGGCCGGGATCTTCGCAGTCGGCCACCACGGGCCCGTCGACCTTTTGCGACTCGCGAGTAACCTCTGCCCATGCGTGTGCTGATGCTGTCCTGGGAGTACCCGCCAGTGGCCATCGGTGGCCTGGCCCGGCACGTGCACGCGCTCGCCACCCACCTGGCCCGCCAGGGCCACGAGGTCGTGGTGCTCTGCCGGCACGCGGCGGGCACCGACGCCGGGACGCACCCGCGCACCGACCGCGTCGTCGAGGGCGTGCGGATCATCCGGGTCGCCGAGGACCCGATGCACGTCACGTTCGAACGCGATCTCGTCGCCTGGACGCTGGCCATGGGGCACGCCATGATCCGCGCCGCGCAGGACCTGCTGCGCACCTGGCAGCCCGACGTCGTCCACGCGCACGACTGGCTCGTCGCCCATCCGGCCATCGCGATCGCCGAGGCCGCGCGGGTGCCGCTCGTCGGCACGATCCACGCGACCGAGGCGGGACGGCACTCCGGCTGGCTGTCGCACCCGCTGAACCAGCAGGTTCACTCGGTCGAGTGGTGGCTGGCGAACCGCGCCGACGCGCTGATCACCTGCTCGCAGGCCATGCGCCGCGAGGTCGCGCACCTCTTCGAGGTCGACGCCGAGGACGTCACGGTGATCCACAACGGCATCGAGGAACGCGGCTGGCAGGTGCCGGCCGACGAGATCGCCCACGCCCGCGAGGCCTACAGCCCGGCCGGGGCGCCGCTGTTGCTCTATTTCGGACGGCTCGAGTGGGAGAAGGGCGTGCAGGACCTGCTGGCCGCGCTCCCCCGCATCCGGCGCCGTCATCCCGGCACGCGCGTGGTCGTCGCCGGAAAAGGACGACACTTCGACGAGCTCGTCGAGCAGTCGCGGAAGCTGCGGGTGCGGCGCGCCGTCGACTTCGTCGGGCACCTGTCCGATCGCGACCTGCGGGCGGCGCTGGCCGCGGCCGACGCCGTGGTGCTGCCCAGCCGGTACGAGCCGTTCGGGATCGTCGCGCTGGAGGCCGCGGCGGCGAAGGCGCCCCTCGTGGCGTCGACGGCCGGCGGGCTCGGCGAGGTCGTGGTCCACGGCGAGACAGGCCTGGCGTTCAGCCCCGGCGATGTCGCGGAATTGGCCAACGCTGTGACGGCAGTGCTCAGCGACGCCGACGCCGCGGCGAAGCGCGCGAAGGCCGCGCAGTCGCGGCTGGCCGCGGACTTCGACTGGGGCCGGATCGCCGAGGCGACCGCCGCGGTCTACCGGCGGGCGAAGCCGGGGGAACCGGTCGAGCTGCCCCGGCCCAAGATCGCCACCGGCAACGCCTTCGAACCGGTCCCGGCCGAAATCCCGGAAGTGTAGGCGCCGCTCAGAAATGGCAGGGACGGACGCAGTCCGGACCGGCCGAGACGGTCGTGATCGTGATTCCGTCCACGGCGAACGCGAGCGACAACACGACGAAGAGGGTGACGACGGCAGCTCTCAACCTGCTGGTCATGGGGACTCCTCGGGAAGTGGTACCTCGCAGCGAGCATCCGCGCCGCGCCCCGGGGAAACAACAGGCGGAACAGTAAGGGTGAGTACGTATTCGCCGTCCGCTTCACCGCGTGCCGGTCAGGAGGCGGACCCGGATCCGTTCGCGCAGCGGTCCGTGCGGGGCGACCGCCTCCCGGACGCGTTCGGTGAATTCCGGCCTCGCCTCCGGCGCGGGCAGCCGGTCCGGGCTCATCGCCGAAAAAACGCCACCGACGATCTCCTCGACGGTCAGCGGCGCGGAGTATTCGACGACGCGCGCGGCCACGGCGTACCCGGCGGCGGCCAGGGCGTCCGCGTAGCGCTTCTGGCTCGCCTCGTCCGTGCCGCAGGTCCGGTGGACCGGGGTGCCGAGGTAGGCGGCGAGGACCTCCCGCAGCGCGGCCGACCACGCGCTGCTCTGCAGCCACAGCGGCTCGCCGTTGGTCACCACCGCGACACCGCCGCCGGGACGCAGCAGCGGGCGGACCGCCGCGAACAACCGCTCGTGGTCCATCCAGTGCAACGCCTGCGCCACCGTCACCGCGGCCAGCCGCCCAGGCCCCAGGACCGCGGCGAGCGCGCCGACGTCGGAGTCCGCGCCGAGCAGCCAGCTGACGTTCGGCTCGTCGGTCGCGAGACGGGCTTGGGCGAGCATCGCCGGTTCCGGGTCCATGCCGAGCACCGCTCCGGCGCGGGGCGCGAGCACCCGGGTGAGCTGGCCGGTGCCGCAGCCGAGGTCGAGCACGACGTCGTCGCGGGTCAGCGCGAACGCCGCGGCCAGCTCGCGCGCCACTTCGGGCGGGTAGCCGCGCCGGAACTTCTGGTAGTACTCGCTCACTTCGCCGCCGAACGCCGCTGCCGTCATCCCGCGAGCCTGCCCACGGCGCACCACGGCCGGGGTGGTTCCGCCGAGAGCGGACTCAGAAGATCGGCAGCAGGACGCCGTGTTCGGACTCCGGGCGCGGGCCGAAGATCCGGCGGTCGGCTTCGTTGATCGGGACGTCGTTGATGCTCGCCTCGCGACGGCGCATCAGGCCTTCGTCGCTGAACTCCCACAGTTCGTTGCCGTAGCTGCGGAACCACTGCCCGCCGGCGGTCCGGGACTCGTACTGGAACCGGACACCGATGCGGTTGCCGCGAAAGCCCCACAGTTCCTTGCGCAGCGCGTAGTCCAGCTCGCGCGCCCACTTCCCGGTCAGGAACTCGACGATCTGCGCGCGCCCGACGATGTGACGGTCGCGGTTCCGCCACACCGAATCCTCCGTGTACGCGAGCGAGACGCGCTCGGGGTCGCGCGTGTTCCACGCGTCTTCGGCGGCCTGGACCTTCTGGCGGGCGGTGTCTTCGTCGAACGGCGGGAACGGCGGGCGCGGGGTCATGGCGGCTCCTTCCGGACGCGGAGAACGTGCGTTCTCCACTGCTGCCGCTAGACTAGAGAACGATCATTCTCAGCGCCAGGGGCAGGTGACATGAATTCCACCGAGGCGACCGGCCGGCTGCTGGAGGCCGCCGAAGAGCTCTTCTACGCCCACGGCGTGCAAGCGATCGGGATGGACGCCGTCCGCGAACGCTCCGGCGTCTCCCTCAAGCGGCTCTACCAGTGCTTCCCGGCGAAGAACGACCTGGTCGAGGCCTACCTCCTGCGCCGGGACGAGCGCTGGCGCCGGTCGTTGCGCGAATTCGTCCACGCCCGCGGCGACGACCCGCTCACCGTGTTCGACTGGCTGAAGAGCTGGTTCGCCGAGCCGGGCTTCCGCGGCTGCGCGTTCATCAACTCCTTCGGCGAGTTCGGCGAGCCCGCACCGGGCATCGCCGCCGCGATCCGCAAGCACAAGGACGAGGTCCGCGCCTACCTACGTGGTCTCGTTTCCGGCCAGAACCTCGCCGACCAGCTGTTCGCCCTCGTGGAGGGCGCGACCGTGCTCGCCGCGATCACCGGCAACCCCGGCGAAGCCGACACGGCCCGCGAAGCCGCGAAGGTCCTGCTGGCCGCTCAGGGGTAGAGCGTCAGCCCCGGATCGAGCCCGACCTCGGCCAGCTGGGCGAGGCTCAAGGGCGGCGACGGCATGTCCGGCGCATCGCCCTGGTTCGCGTCCCGGGCGGTGTTCTGGGCCTCGACGAGGACGCCTGTGCCGTCGGGCTTGGTGACGTTCACCCGGTTGACCGTCGGGCCGCCCGGCATGGTGAACGTCTCCTCGACGATCGTCTCGCCGTGTGGTCCGGTCCGGCGGTGGCACGAGCCCTCGGTCCGCTCGGGCGGCGGGCTGCACTCGGACGCCGGGGTGGCGTTGCCGCCGAGCCGGGTGACGACGGCCCAGACGTTGCCCTTGTGCGCTTTCTCCGTCGTCGAGGCCGCGGCCATGAAGTAGTCCTCGCCGCCGCTGCACGTGCTGTCCTTGGCCACCGTCGCGGAAAAGACGTGGAAGAAGGCCAGCGGTGGGTGCTGGGTGCCCTTCGGGTACTGCCCCAGCGTGTGGACGCCCAGCGTCGTGCCCGCGGCGACGCGCTGCCGGACGGCGTCGGTGAGCACCGTCGTCAGCCGGTCCGCCACCACCGTCGCCTTCTCACGGAGCGGAGCCGTGGTCGGCCGGGGGGCGAGCCGGCACGGGTCGGACGACGAGGGTGGCGCGGCCGCTCCGGGCTGCACCACGCTCGGCGCGGGATCGCCCGGAGCGAGGACGAGCACCGCGCCGGCGGCCACCGCCGCGACGCCCGCGCCCGCGGCGGTCCACGGGTTCGCCACGCGGCGCACCCGCGCCCGGCGGCGTTCGCGATCCAGCACCGCCTCTACGTCCACTGTGGACGGCGGGACGGCGCCGATCGCCGCGTCGAACTGTTCCCTGCTCATTTTCCCTCCATCAGCTCTGGCTCGCGGCGACGAGCGCGCGCAGCGAGTCGAGCCCGCGCGCGGTCTGGCTCTTCACGGTTCCGGGTGAACACTCGAGGATCTCGGCCGTCTCCTCGATCGAAAGGTCGCAGTAATAGCGCAGCACCACCGCGGCCCGGCGCCGCGGCGGCAGCGCGTCGAGCAGTTCCAGCAGGCCGAGCCGTTCGACGACGTCGTCGGCGGGCAGCACCGCCGGCTCCGGCAGCGTCTCCGCCGGTTCCTCCCGCCGCCATGCCCTGGCCTTCTCGTCCAGCCACGTCCGCACGAGGATCCGGCGGACGTAGGCGTCGAGGTGCTCCACCTGCCGGGCGCGCGGCCAGTGCCGGTACAGCTTGCCGATCGTGATCGACACCAGGTCGTCGGCGAGGTGCCAGTCCCGGCACAGGAGGTAGGCGGTGCGGCGCATGACTTCCATCCGGGTCGTGACGTAGTCGCGGTACCCCGCCTCTTCCGACCGTTTCACCAGTTCCTCCTCGTCGCCCTCACCTGTCGAACGGGACCGGCGGGCGCGGGGGTTGCCCGGAGATCGAAATCCGGGCAACCCGCCGCCGCGCGGAGCCCGTTCCACGAACCGGGGGACCCGACAGTGAGGAACATTCCATGAGGAAACCGATCACCGCGGTCATCGCGGTGACCTTGGCCGCGGGCGTGCTGACCGCACCCGTCGCCGCGGCCGCCCCGGCGGGCACACCGGCCGCGGCACCGAGCCGGATCACGCTGGTCACCGGCGACCAGGTGCTGGTCAGCGGCGCCGACGCGCGGGTGCTGCCCGCCCGCCGGGACCGGCCCGTGCCGTTCCAGCAGTACGTCCGGCGCGGCGACCGTTACGTCTTGCCCGGCGACGCCGCCGCGCTGGTCCGGGCCGGGCGGCTCGACGAGCAGCTGTTCAACGTCACCGGTCTGCTGCGCCAGGGCTACGACGACGCCCGCACGCCGCACGTGCCGCTGCTGGTCCGGCAGGCGGGCCCGGCGGTCGCCGCCCGGACCGGCGTGGCCGCCCGGCCGGCCGCGCTCGGCTACACCGCGCTCGACGAGCCCAAGTCCGGCGCCGCGGCGTTCTGGAACCGGCTCACCACGCAACCCGCCACGCTCGCGGCGGGCACCGCGAAGGTGTGGCTCAACGCGAAGGTGCAGGCGAGCCTCGACCAGAGCGTGCCGCAGATCGGCGCGCCCACGGCGTGGCAGGCGGGCCTCACCGGCCGCGGCGTGACCGTCGCGGTGCTCGACACCGGCATCGCCACCGCCCACCCGGACTTCACCGGCCGCGTGGGCCCGGGCAAGGATTTCACCGGCAAGGGCAGCATCGAGGACGGCGCCGGGCACGGCACGCACGTCGCTTCGACGGTCGCCGGCTCCGGCGCGGCGTCCGGCGGGAAGTACCGGGGGGTGGCACCCGACGCGACCCTGGCCGTCGGCAAGGTCCTCGACGACTCCGGCCACGGCACCTTCGACAGCGTCCTGGCCGGCATGCAGTGGGCGGTGACCGAGGCGCACGCCCGCGTGGTGAACATGAGCCTCGGCAGCAGCCCGTCGGACGGGACCGATCCGGTGTCCGAAGCCTTGAACACCCTGACCCGCGACTACGGCACGCTGTTCGTCGTCGCCGCGGGCAACTCGGGCCAGGACGAGACCGTCGAGAGCCCGGCGGCGGCCGACGCGGCGCTCGCCGTGGCCAGCGTGTCCAAAAAGGACGTCCTGAGCGCGTTCTCCAGCCGCGGCCCCCGGCCCGGCGACGGTGCGGCCAAGCCGGACGTCGCGGCCCCCGGCGAGTCGATCACCGCGGCACGCCCGGCCGGGATCCCGCCCGCGGGCGAACCCGTCGGCGACGGCTACCAGACGCTGAACGGCACGTCGATGGCGACGCCGCACGTCGCGGGCTCGGCGGCGATCCTGGCCCAGCAGCACGCCGACTGGCCGGCCGAGCGGCTCAAGGCCGCCCTGACCAGCAGCGCCACGCCCATCGACGCCGGGCCGGCCGCGGTCGGCACCGGCCGCGTCGACGTCGCCCGCGCGACAACCTCACCGGTCACGGCCACCGGCGGAGCGTCGGCGTTCCTCCCATGGCCCAATCATGGGATGACCAAGAAGGCGACGGTCACCTGGTACAACTCCGGCGCCACGCCGGTCACGCTGACGCTCGCCAGTGACCTCGGCGGCCTGGTCACCTTCCCGGCGGCCGTGACGGTGCCCGCGGGCGGCAGCACCCCGGTGGAGCTCACCTTCACCGCCCAGGACGGCGCGCCGGGCACCCACGGCGGCATCCTCACCGCGCGCGGTGACGGCGTCAGCACCCGGACCGCGCTGTCGGTCCGGCAGGAGGGGGAGATGTACGACCTGACCATCGGCCTGGTCGACCGCGACGGCAAGCCGTGGACGCCGACCGGCTACCCGCCGGTGGCAATCATCGACCTCGACACCGGCTCGTTCACCGACGCCGGACCGGGCACCTACCGGCTGCCGCGCGGCCGGTACGCCGTGCACAGCATCATCGAGACGCCGCGGCCCGGTCAGGAGCCGTCGTTCAGCTTCATCAGCCTGCCGGAACTGGTGCTCGACCACGACGTCACGCAGAATTTCGACGCGCGCGACGGCAAGCCGATGTCACTGGAGCCGGACAACCCAGCGGCGCGCGGCGGCACTCACCACGTTGAGCTGCTCAGCCGGATCACCGCCTGCGCCTGCGTCTTCGCGGACCTCACCGACCTCGACCCCCGCTTCCACGAAGCGTTCGCGGCTACGGTGCCGGGGACCTCGTCGGCCGCCTTCGCCTTCAGCCAGCTGCGCCGGGCCACCGAACCCGACCTCGAGCTGACCGCGGACGACGGGAAGCCGTTCGCGGTCCGGGGCATGTGGCTGGAGTCCGCCGCGCCGGCCGGCAGCAGCACGCTGCCGATCGTGTCCGGTGGTGCCGGCACCCCCGAGGACCTGGCCGGGATCGACGCCCGCGGCAAGCTCGTGGTCATCGAGTTACCCATGGGCACGGAGATCACCGAGGCGTACCAGCGGCTCTCGAACGTCGAGCACGCGGGGGCGAAGCTCGGCCTGGTCTCCATGGCCGGCGACGCGGCCGCGGCCACGGTGCTCGGCGGCAGCATCCCGGCACTGACCATGCCGACGATCTGGAGCGGGAGGTCGGTGACCGGACAGCGTCTGGCGGAACTGGCGAAGAAGGGCGGCGCCTCGGCGACGGTGGTCAGCCGTCCGTCGCCGAATTTCCGCTACGAACTCACCGACGGCGTCGAGCGGGCCGTGACGGCCGCCCGCGTGCAGCGGCCGAAGACGCGTGACCTCGCCGAGGTGCGCACCGCCTACTACGACAACGTCCCCTCGACCATCCGTTACGTCGCCGGGTACGAGTTCTTCGGCCGGATGGGCGGCTATGGCTACACCGAACCCGTGGCCGACCAGCAAGAACGCACCGAGTACTACTCCCCCGGCCGGTGGGAAACGGTGTGGACCGCCAGTTACTTCAGGGAGCTGACGGAAAAGCTCGACCTCGCCGCGGGCAGCAAGCACCAGCTCGCGTGGAACAAGGCCGTGGCCGGCCCGACGTTGCGCGGGCTGACCGTGACCCACTCCGGCGAGCAGCCGCGGCCGTGGGCGTGGCGCAAGGACGGCGTCTTCGACATGCGGCTGCCGCTCTTCGGCGACGCCGCCGGACGGCCGCGCACGCCCGAGCCGGCCGCCGGGGACACCGGTTCGGTGAGCCTCTCGAAGGACGGCGTCGCGATTCCCGTGCCTCCGGCAGGGCCGGGCTGGGCCACGATCCCGGTGCCGGACGCCGACGGCGCGTACCGGCTCTCCGCGGACGTCCACCGGCACACCGACTGGTGGCCACTGTGGACGGACGTGTCGGCGGAGTGGGGCTTCCGCTCGTCGGCCGCCGCGGACGGCCAGGCCCTGCCGCTGCTCACCGCGCGGTTCGACCCGGCGGTCGACCTCCGCAACCGCGCACCGGGCGGCCGGGTCTTCACGTTCCCGGCGTTCGTCGAACGGCAAGGCGGCGGGGCCGGGACGAAGCTGGCCGTCGAGACGTCCACGGACGACGGACGCACTTGGCAGCCCGCGGTCACCCTGCGGACCGGGGATCACTGGACCGTCGTGGCGCGGAATCCGAAGAGCGGTTTCGTCTCGCTGCGGGCGAGCGCGTCGGACGACAGCGGGAACACCGTGCGGCAGACGGTGATCCGGGCGTACGCGATCTCCTGACGGCGGAAATGAACCGGTCCCGGTGGCGGGGAGCCGCCGCCACCGGGACCGGTCCGGACCACACCATCCCAATCAGTGTGGATCCGGCTTCCCCTCGTCAGGTAGGGGAAGCCGGGGCCCCTGCTACCGGGCGTCCGTGAGGTACCGCGCGTAGGCACCCGTGGTGAGGAAGCTCGGCAGCTTCTCGCCCAGCGCGGTTTCGGTGAAGATCTCGTACGCGTCGTCGAGGCGGTTGCCCGCACCGAGGTCGGCGCGCACCGAGGCCAGCTCGTCGTTCAGGAACTCGACCGCCAGCTCGCGGGTCAGGGCGGTGCCGTCCTCGAGCTTCGTGCCGTTGCGGATCCACTGCCAGACCTGGCAGCGCGCGATCTCCGCGGTGGCCGCGTCCTCCATCAGGTTGTGGATCGCCGCCGCGCCGGTGCCGCGCAGCCACGCGTCGACGTACCGCAGCGCGACGTTGATGTTCGCGCGCACGCCCGCCTCGGTGACCTCGCCGCCGGCGCTGGCCACGTCCAGGAGGTCCTCCGCGGTGACGTGGACGTCCTCGCGCAGCTTGCCGAGCTGGTTCGGCCAGCCGCCCAGCACGCCGTCGAAGACCTCGCGGCAGACCGGGACCAGGCCGGGGTGCGCGACCCACGAACCGTCGAAACCGTCGCCTGCCTCGCGTTCCTTGTCGGCACGGACCTTCTCGAGCGCGGTCGCGTTGATCTCGGGGTCCTTGCTCGGGATGAACGCGGCCATGCCGCCGATGGCGTGCGCGCCGCGCCGGTGGCAGGTGCGCACGAGCAGTTCGGTGTAGGCCCGCATGAACGGCACGGTCATCGTCACCTGCGCGCGGTCCGGCAGCACGAAGTCGGCGCCGTGCGCGGCGAAGTTCTTGATCATGCTGAAGATGTAGTCCCAGCGACCGGCGTTCAACCCCGCGGCGTGCTCACGCAGCTCGTAGAGGATTTCGTCCATTTCGAACGCGGCGGTGATCGTCTCGATCAGCACGGTCGCGCGGATGGTGCCGCGCGGGATGCCCAGTTCGCGCTGTGCCAGCAGGAAGACGTCGTTCCACAAACGCGCTTCGAGGTGGTTCTCCAGCTTCGGCAGGTAGAAGTACGGGCCGACGCCGCGAGCGAGCAGCTGGCGCGCGTTGTGGAAGAAGTACAGGCCGAAGTCGACCAGGCTCGCCGACACCGGACGGCCGTCGATGCGGATGTGCTTCTCCACCAGGTGCCAGCCGCGCGGGCGCGCCACGATCGTCGCCGGGTCCTCGCCGATCGTGTAGCGCTTCCCCGCTTCCGTCGTGAAGTCGATGTTGCGGCGGATCGCGTCGTAGAGGTTGATCTGGCCGTCGATGACGTTGTGCCACGTCGGCGACGTCGCGTCCTCGAAGTCCGCCAGCCACACCTTGGCGCCGGAGTTCAGCGCGTTGACCGTCATCTTGCGGTCGGTCGGGCCGGTGATCTCGACGCGGCGGTCCTCCAGGCCCGGCGCGGTCGGGGCGACGTGCCACGACTCGTCGTCGCGGATCGAGCGGGTCTCCGGCAGGAAGCCGAGCGGCTTCTCCCCGGACTGCAGTTCCTCGCGCCGCACGCGGCGGGCGTCGAGCAGCTCGCGCCGGCGGCCGGCGAACGTGTTGTCCAGCTTGGCCAGGAAGTCGAGTGCCGCCGGGGTCAGGATCTCCGCGAACCGGCCCTCGACCGGGCCGGTGACCTCGATGCGGTAGTTCAGCCGATCAACCATGGGGTGCCTCCGCGAGCTGTGGGCGGGGAAGGAAGAAGGGGAAGGTCGCGGCCTGACGGCGGAGGGGGGATGCCGTCGTCAGGCCGCGGCCGGGATCAGTGGAACTGGGCTTCCTCGGTGGAGCCCTTGAGCGCGGTGGTCGAGCTCTGCGGGTTCAGCGCCGTGGCGATCTGGTCGAAGTAGCCGGTGCCGACCTCGCGCTGGTGCTTGGTCGCGGTGTAGCCACGGCTCTCCGAAGCGAACTCGCGCTCCTGCAGGTCGACGTAGGCGGTCATGCCCTCGCGGGCGTAGCCGTGCGCCAGGTCGAACATCGAGTAGTTCAGCGCGTGGAAGCCGGCCAGCGTGATGAACTGGAACTTGTAGCCCATGTGGCCGAGCTCGCGCTGGAACTTCGCGATCGTCGCGTCGTCCAGGTGCTTCTTCCAGTTGAACGACGGCGAGCAGTTGTAGGCCAGCATCTGGTCCGGGAACTTCGCCTTGATGGCCTCGGCGTACTTGCGCGCCACCTCGAGGTCCGGCTCGGAGGTCTCCATCCAGAGCAGGTCGGCGTACTGGGCGTAGGCCAGGCCGCGCTCGATGCACGGCTCGATGCCGTTGGTGACCTCGTAGAAGCCCTCGGCGGTGCGGCCGCCGGTGAGGAACTGCTGGTCGCGCTCGTCGACGTCGCTGGTCAGCAGTGTCGCGGCCTGGGCGTCGGTGCGGGCGACGATCAGCGACGGCACGTTGAGCACGTCCGCGGCGAGGCGGGCGGCGTTCAGCGTGCGCTCGTGCTGCTTGGTCGGGATCAGCACCTTGCCGCCGAGGTGACCACACTTCTTCTCGGACGCGAGCTGGTCCTCCCAGTGCACACCCGCGGCACCGGCCGCGATCATGCCCTTCATCAGCTCGAACGCGTTCAGCGGGCCACCGAACCCGGCTTCGGCGTCAGCGACGATCGGGGCGTACCAGTCGATGTCGGTGTTGCCCTCCGCCCAGCTGATCTGGTCGGCGCGGCCCAGCGCGTTGTTGATGCGGCGGACCACGGCCGGCACCGAGTTGGCCGGGTACAGGCTCTGGTCGGGGTAGGTCTGACCCGACAGGTTGGCGTCGGCCGCGACCTGCCAGCCGGACAGGTAGATCGCCTGCAGGCCCGCCCGGACCTGCTGGACGGCCTGGTTGCCGGTGAGCGCGCCGAGCGCGTGGATGTAGTCCTCGGTGTGCAGCAGGCCCCACAGCTTCTCCGCGCCACGGCGGGCCAGGGTGTGCTCCTCGACGACACTGCCGCGCAGCTTGATCACGTCTTCGGCCGAGTAGGAGCGCTGCACGCCCGCCCAGCGGGGGTCGCTCGCCCACTGCGCGGCCAGCTCCGCGGCCGCCTGCTTGGCCTGTTCCGTCATCGGATCTCCCGGTGTTGCGAAGTTTGCGATTGCTCGCTTTGCTTGCTCAGACCCTGACACGCCAGGGAAAACCGGGTCCAGTCGTCCAATTTGCCAATTTGTGCGAAGGTTCCGTACGCTCTTTGCAAAGGTTGCGAATCGGCCGGTTCGCAAGTGCGCGAAAATCCGCGTTCTTGACCGGTCACGTAACCGTTCAGGACCGGAAACCTTCCGGAAAGGAGGGCACGAATGGAGAAGACTTTCGCCGGCGCCCGGTTGCGCCACCTTCGCGAAAGCCGGTCGATGAGCCAGGCCGACCTCGCCCGTGTGCTCGAGATCTCACCCAGTTACCTCAACCAGATCGAGCACAACTCGCGTCCGCTGACCGTCCCGGTGCTGCTGCGGATCACGCAGGCGTTCGGGGTCGACACCGAGTTCTTCGCCAACAACGACACGTCCCGCCTGGTCGCCGACGTCAAGGAAGCGCTGCTCGACGAGGCCCTCGGCATCGACGTCACGATGAGCGAGCTCAACGAGCTGGCCACGAACCTGCCGGCGATCGCGCAGGCACTGGTCAAGCTGCACCGCAGCTACCGCAACGCCGTCGAGAACACCGCCGCGCTGACCACGGAAAACGGCCTGGGCCTGCACGGCAGCGCCGCCGCGCCGCTGCCGCACGAGGAGGTCCGCGACTTCTTCTACGAGCGCGAGAACTATGTCGCGGAACTGGACGAACGCGCCGAGAAGATGGCGGCCGACATCCCGCTGCAGCGCGGCCAGGTGCTGAGCGCGCTGAAGGAACGCCTTTCCCAGCGCTACGGCGTCGAGGTGACCAGCGAGGGCATCGACGAATCCGCCGGCCAGCAGCACCGCTACGAGCCGGTCACCCGCGTGCTGCGGCTGGCGCCGAGCCTGCGGGTCGGGCAGCAGGCGTTCCGGATGGCCTCCCAGATCGCGCTGCTGGAGTACGACGACCTGATCACCGAGCTCGCCGACTCGTGGGCGTTCTCCGGGCCGGCCGCCCGGTCGCTCGCCCGCGTCGGCCTGGCGAACTACTTCGCGGGGGCGCTGATCCTCCCCTACGGCCCGTTCCTCGCCACGGCCGAGCGGTTCCGCTACGACATCGAGCGGCTGTGCGACCACTTCGGCGTCGGCTTCGAGACGGTCTGCCACCGGCTGTCCACCCTGCAGCGGCCGAAGCAGCGCGGGGTGCCGTTCTCCTTCGTGCGGGTGGACCGGGCCGGGAACATGTCGAAGCGGCAGTCCGCGGCCGGGTTCCACTTCTCCCGCGTGGGCGGCGCCTGTCCACTGTGGAACATCTACGAGGCGTTCACCCAGCCGGGCAAGATCCTCACCCAGATCGCCACCCTGCCCGACGGCAAGAGCTACTTCTGGGTCGCGCGCACGGTGTCGCGCAACATCGGCGGCTACGGCAGCCCCGGCAAGACGTTCACCGTCGGCCTGGGGTGCGAGCTGCGGCACGCCGGGCGGCTCGTCTACTCGACCGGTCTCGACCTGGACGAGCCCGCCGCGGCGACCCCGATCGGCATGGGCTGCAAAGTCTGCGAACGCCCGGCGTGCTCCCAGCGCGCGTTCCCGACCATCGGCAAGCAGCTCACCGTCGACGAGAACACCAGCACCTTCGTCCCCTACCCGGCGGTGCCGAAGGGCTGATCATCCCCTCATTCGATCACGTGCGTGGTCCACTTCGTCTCGTCCGGGCCGAGCAGGGTGACGCGGTCGAGCAAGCCCTGCGCGTCGATGCCCGCGGCCTGCGGGTGGTCGATCGCGACGCACGCCCGCAGCCCGTTCTTCGTCGTGCACCGCGGGTCGCCGAGGCCGTACGTGCGGCGGGCGCCCGGCGGTGAGACGTTGATCGTCACCAAAGCGCCGTTCGACGAGTACTGCAGCACCAGCTGCCAGGGGACGCCGTCGGTGTCCGGACGGCGCGACGTGGAGGCGTCGGACAGGCGGAACGACGGCGGGAGGCTGCTGATGCGCAGCGGCAGGGGCACCGCCCGGGGCCCGAAGGTCACCTCGCCCGCGACCCGCACCAGCGCCTGCTGCAGGTCGGGCCGGGCGAGGTAGTACGTGTGCAGCTGGGCCCACCGGCCGTCCGGGGTCGGCCAGCGCAAGTAGCTGTCGCCGTGGTTGAGAGGGTCGTTCACGTCGGTCGTGATCCAGTGGCCGTCGCGGCCGCCGACCTTCTGCGGGACCTGCTTCGGCGTGCCGCTCAGGTCGCGTGGGGGGCCCGGTTCGCGGTCGTCGACCGAGAGCCAGATCATCGGGGCCAGGTCGCCGCGGCCGATGGCCAAGACAGTGTCGCCGTGTCCGCCGGCGGCGTATTCGATGCCCTTGATCTCCTCCGGGAGCCAGCCGAAGCTCGCCTTCGCCACCAGCGGGTTGTCGGTGGGCGCCGGCGCGACGGACACGGGGCGGGGTGCGGGCGCCACGGCCACCGGCGCAGGTGCCGGGGACGGCCGGAACACCGAAACCGCCACCACCCCGCCGGCCGCGACCACCGCGGCAGAGCCCACGACCAGCGCGGTGGTCCGCACACGACGACGGCGTCCCCCGATGTGGCGCGCGCGGCCGACGTCGATCCGGGGCGGCGGCGCGGGCGCGTCGGCCAGTTCCTTCAACATCGTGGTCAGTTCGTGGTCGGTCATGGTCGTCCCTCCGGAATGCTGACGGGCTCGCGCAGCAGCTCGCGCAGCGTGTCGACGGCCTTCGCGGTCTGGCTCTTGACGGTGCCTTCGGAGCAGCCCAGCGCCCGCGCGGTGTCCGCGACCGGCAGGTCGCAGAAGTACCGCAGGACGACCGTGGCGCGCTGCCGCGCCGGCAGACGTTCCAGCGCGGCGCGCAGGTCAAGGGCCATTTCGACGTCCGAGCCGGGGACGGGCGGGTCCTGGTCGTCTTGGCGCAGCTCGACCCGCCGCCACCACGATGTCCGCTGCTCCGCCAGGAACGTGTTGACCAGCGTGCGGCGGGCGTACCCGTCCAGGTTGTCCGCCCGCCCGGCGCGGTGCCAGTTCGTGTAGAGGCGGGTGATCGCGGACTGGACCAGGTCGTCGGCCCGGTGCCAGTCGCCGCAGAGCAAGTACGCGACCTTGCGCAGCCAAGCCGCCCGCGTGGTCGCGTACTCGGTGAAGCCGCCGTCCATCGGCGCCCCCCATCTTGTCGTCACCCCTTTGATGCGCCCGGGAGCCCGGGCGGTTGCCCCCGGCGCCCGAGTCGTAGATTCACCGGGGTGCACGACATCGACACGGTGACCGCGGCGACCATCGAAAAGGCCGCCGAGCGGCTGGCCGGGGTGGTGACCCGGACGCCGCTGGAACCGAGCGCCCGGCTGTCGGCCCGCGTGGACGCCCGGGTCTGGGTGAAGCGCGAGGACCTCCAGACAGTCCGGTCGTACAAGATCCGCGGGGCCTACAACTTCATCGTCCAGCTCGACGAGCCGACCCGCGAGCTCGGCGTGGTCTGCGCCAGCGCGGGCAACCACGCCCAGGGCGTCGCGTACGCGTGCCGGCGGCTCGGCGCGAACGGCCGCGTGTACGTCCCCGGCACGACGCCGCGGCAGAAGCGGGAACGCATCGCCACGCTCGGTGGCCCGCACATCGAGGTCATCGTCGTCGGCGAAACGTACGAAGACGCCTTCGCCGCGGCCAACGAGGACGCCCAGCGCACCGGCGCGACGCTGGTCCCCGCGTTCGACGACGTCCGCACGGTCGCCGGCCAGGGCACGGTCGCCCTGGAAGTCGTCGAGCAGCTGGGGTTCGTCCCGGACGTCGTGGTCGTCCCGGTCGGCGGCGGCGGGCTGCTCGCCGGGGTCGGCAGCTGGCTGCGCGAGCGGCACCCGGGCGTCCGGATCGTCGGCGTCGAACCCGCGGGCGCGGCCTGCCTGGCCGCGGCGCTGGCGGCCGGGCACCCGGTGCGGCTGCCGGAGCTCGACTCGTTCGTCGACGGCGCCGCCGTGCGCGAGGCCGGTGCGGTGACCTATCCGCTGATCCGCGAGAGCGGCGCCGAACTGACCGCGGTCGCCGAGGGCGCGGTGTGCACCGAGATGCTGGCGATGTACCAGTCCGACGGGATCATCGCCGAGCCGGCGGGCGCGCTCGCGGCGGCGGCGCTCGGCACGGTCGTCGACGTCGAGCCCGGCCAGACCGTCGTCTGCCTGATCTCCGGCGGCAACAACGACGTCAGCCGCTACAGCGAGATCCTCGAACGCTCGCTGATGCACGAAGGGCTGAAGCACTACTTCCTGGTCGGCTTCCCGCAGGAGCCGGGGGCGCTGCGGCGGTTCCTCGAGCAGGTGCTCGGGCCCGAGGACGACATCACCCGCTTCGAGTACGTCAAGCGCACCAACCGCGAGATGGGCCCGGCGCTGGTCGGCGTGGAGATCGCCCGATCATCCGACCTTCCGGGACTGCTGGCCCGGATGGACGCGAGCCCCCTGCAGGTCGAGCGGATCGAGCCCGGCAGCCCCCTGTTCCACTTCCTGCTGTGACGGCGTGGTCCACTAGGCGGATGGTGAAGGTCGACGGGGTCCGCAGTGTCGAGGCGTTGCGCGAAAAAGTCCACGAGGGTGCGGAGCCCGAGTACCTGCTGTTCTACGGGCACACGCCCTCGAAGTCCGGGCGGGTGACGGCGAGCTGCCTGAGCCAGTGGTGGGTCGACCCGTTCGAAGCCGCCGGTCTCGTCTACCCGACCGCCGAGCACTACATGATGGCCGGCAAGGCGTCGCTGTTCGGTGACCACGAGAAAGCCGAGCTGATCCGGCAGACCCCCGACCCGAAGACCGCGAAGGTGCTCGGGCGTGAGGTCGACGGGTTCGACGCCGCCACCTGGGAGCGGCACCGGTTCGACATCGTCGTCGACGGCAACCTGGCCAAATTCCGGCAACACCGCGACCTGCGCCGGTTCCTGCTCGGCACCGGCGACGCCGTGCTCGTCGAGGCGTCCAAGAAGGACCTCGTCTGGGGCAGCGGGCTCGCCCGCGAAGAGAAGAACGCGACCAAGCCGGACTACTGGCGCGGGCTGAACCTGCTCGGCTTCGCGCTGATGGAAGTCCGCGAGCAGCTGCGCGTCCGGTAGCAGCAGCGGCCCGGAAGTCAGGGACAGTCGGAGTCGCCGCCGCTCCGCTCGACGCAGTGCGTCGGCTCCGGCGGCGGTGGCGGATGGGGACGGGTCTGGGCCCACCGGACCGCCGCCACCACGGCGACCACGACGACGCAGGTCCCGTAGAACCAGGTCCAGCGCCATCGCCGCGTGACCGCGGAAACGACCACGCCGAGGACCGGGATGCCCGCGCCGAGCCAGGACGCCCACTCGAAGGTGCCGCTCGCCGCGGCGGGATTGCCGGGTCCCAGTCCCATGCCGTCCGCCGTCAGCGCGCCCCGGACGAACATCAGCGGGACGACGACCAGCCACGTCAACGCCCCCAGGGCGAGGAGGGCGGCCACGGCCACGTCGCGGAAGTCACGCCACACGGTCAGCCGCCCGCGCATTCGCCGCCGCCAGCGTGCTCGACCCAGTGGCGCGTGGTCGCCGCGACGACCACGCCCGGCAGCAGGCCACGGCGCACAGCGCGAGCGCGGCCGGCGTCAGGACGGTCCGGTTCTCCCCCACCGGGCCAGTATCGCCGACCGCTACTGCTCGCCGAGGGTCTTTTGGAGTGCCTTGTTCGCCTTCCGCGCCATGTCCGCGACAGCCTCGCGACGTGCGGCGTCGGCGGCGTAGTCGTCCTCACGGTTGCGGACCACCCGGGCCGGCGCGCCGACCGCGATCGAGTAGTCCGGAATGTCACCACGGACGACCGCGTGCGCGCCCAGCACGCTGCCGCGGCCGATGCGGGTGCCCTTCAGCACGCTGACCTTGGTGCCGAGCCAGGTGTCCGGCCCGATCCGCACCGGCGACTTCACGATGCCCTGGTCCTTGATCGGCACGTGGATGTCCGAAATGACGTGATCGAAGTCACAGATGTAGACCCAGTCGGCGACAAGCGTGGCCGCGCCGAGCTCGATGTCGAGGTAGCAGTTGATGACGTTCTGGCGGCCGAACACGGACTTGTCGCCGATCCGCAGCGAGCCCTCGTGGCAGCGGATCGCGTTGCCGTCGCCGATGTGGACCCAGCGGCCGATCTCCAGCCGCCCGTAGCCGGGGCGGCAGTGGATCTCGACGTCCTTGCCGAGGAAGAGCATGCCCCGCAGGATGATGTGCGGGTTGGCGAGCCGGAACTTGAGCAGCCGGTAGTACCGGACCAGGTACCAGGGCGTGTACGCGCGGTTGCGCAGCACCCAGCGCAGCGAGTCGGCGGTCAGGAACTTGGCCTGCCGCGGGTCTTGCCGGGCACGGCGCCAGGCCCGCACCCGCGACAGCGCGGGCGCACCCCACATCGACGTCATGCCCGTGACCGTAACCTGTGTGCGGGACGGGTTCGCAGGCAAGGGGAGCTGGATGGGCACGAAGCTGATCATCGACACCGACCCAGGCGTCGACGACGCGCTGGCGATCGCGCTGGCGGCGCTGTCCCCGGACGTCGACCTGCTGGGCGTGACGTCGGTTTTCGGCAACGTCCCGCTGGAGCGCACGACGTCCAACGCGCAGCGCCTGCTGGAGCTGTTCGGCCGCGCCGACGTGCCCGTGGCGGCCGGGGCCGCGCGGCCGCTGGTGTACTCCAAGCCGCGTGACGCGAAAGCGGTCCACGGCGGTGACGGCCTGTCGGGCCACTCCTACACGCTGCCCGAGGCGACGCGGCCCCAGGACGAGCGCGACGCCGTCCGCCTGATGCTGGACCTGCTGGAGTCCTCGGACGATCCGGTGACCATCGCCCCGATCGGGCCGTTGACGAACATCGCCGCGCTGCTCGCGGCGCACCCGGGCGCGGCGGCGAAGATCGCGCGGCTGGTGATCATGGGCGGCGGGGTGACGTTCGGCAACAGCACGACCGCCGCGGAGTTCAACATCTGGAGCGACCCCGAAGCGGCGCGCCGCGTGCTGGTCGAGGAGGACGTGCCGGTCGTGCTGGTGCCGCTGGACCTCACCCACCGCTGCGCCGTCGACGGCGAGTGGCTGGCGAAGCTGGCCGCGTCGGGCCCGGTCGGCGCCACGCTCGAAGGACTGACGTCGACCTACCGGCAGCACTACACGCGCGTGTTCGGCGAAGACCGCATGGTCATGCACGACGCGGTCGCGGTCGCCGAGGCGATCTCGCCGGGCATCCTGCGCACCGAGACCTACCGCGTCGACGTCGACTGCGGGCTGGGCCCGGCCCGCGGGCAGACCCTGGTCGACCGGCGGCGGCTCGGCGAAGACGATCCGCAGTTCGTGCCCGGCCGGCCGATCGAAGTGGCCGTGGACACCGATCTCGACGGCCTGCGCGGCTTCGTCCTCGACCGGCTGACCGGGGCCGCCCGGTGAGCGAGGAGCCCGAGGCCGCCCCGGAAGAGACGGCCGGAGAACCCCGTCGCCGCAAGCCCGTCGTCGTGGTCGCCGCGGTGGTCGTCGTCGCGGCCGCGCTGGTGACCGGCGTCCTGCTCGCGCCGAAGCAGCAGGAGACCACGAACGCCGCCGCGACGGTCACCTCGGCGCCGCCGAAGCCGTCGTCGAGCGCGCCACGGACCTCGCCGCAGACCTCGGCGCCGCCGAAGGTGCCGGAAGCGAGCGAGTTCGACGCCTGGGCGTCCAAGACCAGCCAGTGGCTCGACGTCCCGCTGCGCGCGATGGTCGGCTACGCGAAGGCGACGACGAAACTGGGCAAGGACGTCCCCGGCTGCCACCTTTCGTGGGTCACGCTGGCCGCGGTCGGAAAGGTGACCACGGACCACGGCCGTGCGCGCGGCGGCCAGTTCGGCACCACCGGCGTGCTGGACAAGCCGCTCGGCACCATCGAGGTGCGCGACTTCTACAACAAGGTCGTCTCGACGGCGAACGCGGCCGGGCCGATGCAGCTGTCCCCGGCGATCTGGGGCAAGTACCAGGCGAGCGCGTCGGGCGGGAAGCCCGATGTGCAGAACATCGACGACGCGGCCCTGACCACCGGCCGCGCGCTCTGCGCCGACGGCCACGACCTGTCCCAGGGCCAGGTGTGGTGGAACTCGGTCAGCACGCTGCAGCCGGCGCCGCTGTTCCTGCACCGCACGCTGGCCACGGTGAACGTGTACGGCACGGTCGGCCAGGGCTCGGCGGCGCCGAACGCGGCGGTGCTGAGCGCGGTGAACTTCGCCATCGACAAGATCGGGCTCCCCTACATCTGGGGCGGCAACGGCACCGGCGGCAACGACCCGGGCTTCGACTGCTCGGGCTTGACGACGGCGGCGTACGCGAGCGCCGGCGTCAAGCTGATGCGCACGGCCGACACGCAGTTCCGGAGCGTGCCGCACGTGACCGACCCGCAGCTGGGCGACCTGATCTTCTACGGCGAGCCGTCGACGAAGATCCACCACGTCGGTCTCTACATCGGCAACCAGCAGATGATCGACGCCCCGCAGACCGGCCAGGCGGTGCAGGTCCACTCGTACCGCCGTGACGGCGACGACTACGCGGGAGCTGGCCGCCCGACGCAATAGCGTCGTTCAGGCCTCTTGCCGGAAGGACGCGAACCGGTCGACGAGGCGGGTGACCGGGTCGGGGCCGAACATCAGCTCCAGCGAGGCGGCCGACTCGGCGGCCGAGTCCTCGCTGCGGGGGAAGAGCGCTTGTTCGTAGGCGGCCAGCGCCGTCTCGGTGTCGCCGGGGTGGGCGGCGATGGCCTGGGCCAGCTCGGCGCCGTCGAGCATGGCGAGGTTGGCGCCTTCGCCGGCGAACGGCGACATGAGGTGGGCGGCGTCGCCCAGCAGGGTGACGCCGGGGACGCGGTCCCAGCGGTGCCCGACCGGGAGCGCGTTGACGCGGCGCGGCACCAGTGCGCCGTCGGCGTCGGTCAGCAGCGTGTGGAAGCGGTCGTGCCAGCCGGCGAAGTGGGTCAGCAGCGCGGCCTTCGCCGCCGCGGTGTCGGTGAAGTCGATGCTGTCCAGGTAGTCCTCTTCGGCACGCAAGCCGGCGTAGACGTGCAGGCTGCCGTCGGTTTCGCGGTGGGCGAGGATCCCCCGTTCGCCGTCCAGGGCGATGAAGAAGCCGCCGCCGATGAGGTCGGCGCTGCCGGGGTGGCGGGTGTCCGCGTCGAGCAGGTCGGCCTCGACGAAGGAGATGCCGGTGTAGGCGGGGTGGGCGGCCGAGACGAGTGGCCGGATTCGCGACCACGCGCCGTCGGCGCCGACGAGCAGGTCGGTGGTGATGGTGCGGCCGTCGGCGAAGGTGACCTCGTGGCGGCCCTCGCCCAGCGGCCTGGCCTCGGTGGCTTGGGCGCCCCAGCGGATCGCGTCGTCCGGGAGGGCGTCCAGAAAGAGGTCACGCAACTGGCCACGGTCGACTTCGGGGCGCCCGCCGGTGGTGTCGTCCGCTTCCTGCAGGGCGACGTTCGCGTCGCGGTCCAGCAGGCGCAGCGCCTCCCCGCCGGGGTGGATGATCGCGCGGAACGGCTCGTCCAGGCCCGCGGCGCGCAGGGCGAGCCGGCCGGAGTCCTCGTGGATGTCGAGCATGCCGCCCTGCGTGCGGACGTGCCGGCCCGCTTCCCGCTCGAACACCGCCGCCTCGATGCCGCGGGTGTGCAGGACCCGCGCGAGGGCCAGGCCGCCCAGGCCGGCGCCGATGATCGCGATCGGGTGATGGGGGGTTCTCATGGAGCATCTCCTTGCGTACGTTGTACCTGTTGAGTACAACGTACGCGCAGCGTACGATCTGCGGCAAATGGTCGCCTGGAATCGTGTTGAAGAAGCCACGCGGGATACGCGCACCCCGCTGTCCTACGAGCGCATCGCCCAAGCGGGGATCCGCATCGCGGACGCCGAGGGGCTCGACGCGGTGACCATGCGCCGGGTCGCCAAAGACCTCGGCGCGGGCACCATGTCCCTGTACCGGTACGTCGACCACCGCGACGACCTCCTCGCCCTCATGTCCGACCTGGTCAGCGCGGAGGCCATCGCGCCGCCACCCACCGGCGAGTGGCGCACCGACCTGTCCGAAATCGCCCACACCCTGCGCCGCGTCACCCTGCGGCACCCGTGGATGGCCGGCCGGATCCTCCGCGCGACGAGCTTCGGCCCCCACACCCTCGCCATGGCCGAATCGACGCTGACGCTGATCGACGGCCACGGCCTGTCCATGCCGCAGCTGCTCGACATCTGGCGCACCATCGTGACCTTCGTCCGCGGGTTCGCCCTCGCCGAATCCGTCAGGGCGGCAGCAGAGCCCGCGCCGCTGGACGACACCGCCGGCGACTACGTGCGGTCCGCGCTCGACAGCGGCAGATACCCCCTGGTCAGCAGATGGTTCACCAACACCGGGCCATCCGAAAGCCCGGACGAGGCCTTCGAACGACGCCTGTCCTATGTCCTGGACGGCATCAGCGCGAACTTCCCCCTCTGAGGTTCACCAGTCCCCGGCGGCCGGATTCCCCGTGGTTCACCGCTCCGGGGCCGCCCGGTGAACGGCGTCGAGCCGGGACAGTTCGTCCGCGGTGAGCCGGAGAGCGCCGGCCGCGACGTTGTCCTCCAGGTGGTCCGGGCTTCCGGTCCCCGGGATGACGAGGACGTGCGGTCCTCGCCGCAGCGCCCAGGCGAGCCGCACCCGCACCGGGCTCGCCCCGTGGTCCCGGGCGATGGCGAGTACTTCCTCGTGCTCGTCGCCGCCGGTCCCCGCCTCGCGCCCGGCGCCGGCGATCGCGAAGAAGGGCACGAACGCGACACCCTGCTCGCCGCAGGTGTCGACGAACGCGTCCTGTCCCCTGCGGTAAGCGAAGCCGTACGCGTTCTGCACGCACACCACGGGCGCGACGGTCTGCGCTTGCGCGAGGTGCTCCGGCCGCGCGTTGGAGATGCCGAGGTGCCGGATCAGGCCCGCGTCCCGCAGCCCGGCCAGCACCCCGAAGTGCTCGGTGATCGAACCGAGCCCGGCGACGCGCAGGTTGACCAGGTCGAGGTGGTCGCGGCCGAGCTGACGCAGGTTCTCTTCGACCTGCCCGCGCAGCTGCTCCGGGGTGGCCAGGGGCAACCACTCACCGGAGGGATCACGGGATGGTCCTACCTTTGTCGCGATGACCAGGCCGGCCGGGTACGGCGCCAGCGCGCGGTTGATCAGCTCGTTGGCCGACCGCAGCCGGGAGAAGTAGAACGCTGCCGTGTCGATGTGGTCGACACCGAGCTCGACGGCCCGGCGCAGCACGGCGATCGCCTGCTCGCGGTCGCGCGGGACGGCGCCGGGCGCGAACGCCTGGCCGTATTGCGGCAAGCGCATCGCGCCGAAGCCGATGCGGTTGACCGTCAGGTCGCCGAGTGTCCAGGTGCCGGCGGCCGCCGCCCCGAGCAGGTCCGAAGTCATGATCGAAGTCTGGCACGCGGCAGCCGGGGTGGTGCCCCGCCCAGGCGGCAGGGTTGCTCCGCGTCTGCGCGGCCGAGCAGCGCCCGCGCGCCTAGGCCGGGCCCGCCAGTCCCACCAGGTTTCCGTCGGGGTCGGCGAAGTGGGCGACCACCAGGTCCCGGCCCGCCACGCGGTCCGGGCCCATCCGGCGAGTACCGCCGAGCCGCTCGGCCTCCGCCAACGCCGCCGCGACGTCCGGGACGCCCACGTAGAACACGACGTGGCTCTCGTGTTTCGCACCGCCGCCGACGCCGCCCGGGATGCCGCCGGTTTCCACGAACCCGTAGCCGCCGGGCTCGGACACCTGGTCCGACACCGGCCCGGACGTGTCGAACTCCCAGCCGAACAGCTCGCCGTAGTACCCGCGCAGCCGCGTCGGGTCGGTCCCGATGATCTCGAAGTGCACAACCGGTCGGCTCATGACGTTCCTTCCGTCGGATCGAGTCACCCACCGTACGCCGATCAAGTTGTTAAAAACAACCTTACAGTGGTAATTTGAAACCATGCCGACGAGCCGGAGCTACGAGGACGCCTGCACCATCGCGCGCGCGCTGGACGTCGTCGGCGAACGGTGGGCGCTGCTCGTGGTGCGCGAGCTGCTGCTCGGGCCGCAGCGGTTCTCCGACGTCCGGCGCGCGCTGCCGGGCGCGAGCTCGAACCTGGTCACCGACCGGCTCCGGGAGCTCGAGGGCCACGGCGTCGTCGCCCGCCGGAAGCTGCCACCGCCGGCGGGCTCGACGGTCTACGAACTGACCGGGTGGGGCCGCGAGCTGGAGCCGGTCGTGCTCGCCCTCGGCGCGTGGGGCGGCCGCGTCCCGCTCCCCCGGTCCGCGCACCTCGGCACCACGTCCGTGCTGCTGTTCCTCCGCGGTGCCGCCCGGCCGCGCGGCACCGCCTGCTACCGCGTCGAACTGGACGCTCGCGTGTGGACGATCCGGACCGAACCGGGCCGGCTCACCGTCGAGCCGGGCGAACCGGCCGCCCCGGACGCCGCGATCCGGACCGACCCGCCGACGTTGAACGCCCTGCTGGAAACGCCGTCGGACCTCGACGCCGCGATCGGCGACGGCCGGGTCGAGATCGACGGCGACCGGAAAGCCGTCCGGCGGCTCCTGCGCGAGCGCGAGAGCTGACCGCTCAGGCGAAGTCCGCCGCGTGGTCGGCAGCCCACCCGGCGAAACCCCGGGCCGGGCGGCCGGTGACTTCGCGGACCGTCTCCGTCGTCGGCTGAGGCCGGTCGACAAGCGCGGCCAGCCGCCGGATCCGCGCTTCGACGACGTCGGCCGCACCCACGCGACCGAGGCCGCGGGCCGCGAACAGCGCGGTCAGCTCGCGGCGGTAGTCGTCGAGATCCTGCCTCTCGACGCGGACCTCGCGCCCGGCCGCCCGGCCGATCAGCGCGGCCTGGTGCCGCACAGTGGACGACTCCGGCCCGGTCAGCGTGTACTCCGCACCGACATGGCCGGACGACGTCAGCGCGCACGCGGCGACGGCGGCGATGTCCGCCTCGTGGATCAGCGCCGCGTGCGAGTCCGGGAACGGGTCGCGCACCACGCCCGTCGCGCGGATCGGCTGCGCCCACACCAGCCGGTTGGCCGCGAAACCGCCTGGGCGCAGGAACGTCCACGGGATTCCCGAATCGCGCACCGCCTGTTCGGCTTCGCCGTGGGCGCGGGCGATGGCGTCGTCGGCTCCGGGATCGGCGCCCGCGGCCGACAGCACGACGACGTGCGCCAGGCTGCCCGCCCGGGCGAGGAACCCGCCCAGACCGGCGGTTCCCGCGTAGAGGAACGCCGCCGACACGCCGTTCAGGGCCGCGTCCCAGTTCCCGGGCCGGGCCAGGTCGGCCGCGACCACCTCGACACCGGCGGGCATCCGGGCGCGGCCCGGCTCCCGGCCGGCGGCGCGCACTTCGTGTCCGGCATCGAGCAGTTGTCCCACCAGCGCGCGAGCGATCGTCCCGCGGGCGCCGGTCACCAGAATCGTCATGCGCCCAGGCTCGTCCGGCGCGGACGGCGCGGGGTAGGCACTGGCGGTACCACCCCGCCACGGGGTGATGATGGGATCATGGACCGGATCGAGCTGGGCGGGTTCCTGCGCAGCCGGCGGGCCCGGCTGCGCCCCGCCGACGTCGGCCTGGCTCCCGGCGGCCGTCGGCAAACGCCCGGGTTGCGGCGCACCGAAGTGGCGCTGCTGGCCGGGATTTCCGTCGACTACTACGTGCGGCTCGAACAGGGCCGGGGCCCACGGCCGTCGGAGCAGGTCCTCGGCGCGCTCGGGCGTGCGCTGCGGCTGACCGCCGACGAGCACGCCTACCTCCGGCGGCTGGCCGGTCCGGTGGCCGTGCCGGCGCCACGGCCGGTGCCCGGGAACGTCCTGCGCCTGCTGGACCGCCTCGACGACGTGCCGGCGATGGTGATCGACGCGCGCTACGACCTGCTGGCCTGGAACCGGATGCTGGTCGCGCTGATCGGCGACCCGGCGGCGCTCCCGGCCCCGGACCGCAACCGGCTGCGCCGGCTGTTCGACACCGGCGACACGATCACCGGCAACCGGCTCGAACTGGCCCGGCTGTGCGTCGCCGACCTGCGTGCGGGCGGGCGGTACCCGGCCGATCCGGCGGTCCGATCGCTCGTCGACGAACTTCTGGCGGAGAGCCCGGAGTTCGCCCGGCTGTGGGCGGAACGGGAGGTCGTCGTCCAGCGGACGCTGACCAAGCGGACCGTCCACCCGGTCGCGGGCCCGCTGGAGCTCGACTGCGAAATCCTCGCCGTCCCGGGCCACGAGCACCGGCTCCTCGTCTACACGGCGGCGCCGGGCACCTCGTCGGCCGAGGGCCTGCGCCGGCTTCGGGCTCTCACCGCGTGAGCGCCGCTTCGCGCACCCGCAGCGAAGGTGCGAGGAACAGGATCCCGAAAGTGACCACGGCCGCCGACGACAACGCCCAGTGCAGGCCGACGCGGGTGGCGAGTGCCCCGACCAGCACCGGTTCGACCAGGAAGCCCAGGTACCCGCAGGCCGCGACGGCGGCGACCGCCCGGCCCGGCGCGTCCGCCTGCTTCCGGCTCGCCACGCTCCATGCGATCGGCACGATCCCGGCCACGCCGAGCCCGGCCACCGCGAAGCCGAACACCCCCGCGACCGGCCACGGCACGGCGAGGACCACGGTGAAGCCCAGTACCGCGACGATGGTCGCGACGCGGACGAACCGCACCGCGCCCGTCCGCGCCACGACACGGTCGGCGACCAGGCGGACCGCGATCATCGTCACGGAGAAGGCGAAGTAGCCGAGCGAGGCGAGCGCGGGCGTCGCACCGGTGACGTCGGCGAGGTACACCGCGCTCCAGCTGTTGACCGCGCCTTCCGCGACGAACCCGCAGAACGCGATCGCGCCCAGCGGCACCAGCGCCCGGCTCGGCCACGCGAACGCCGCGTCGCCCTGGCCGCGGTCGGCGCCGTCGAGGAACCGGGTCCGCGCCGCCCACAGCGCGAGCGCGAGCAGAATCGCGCCGGCGACCGGGAAGTGCACGGACACCGGAACGTGCGCGGCCTCCATCAGCGCGTCGACGCCTGAGCCGGCGAGGCCGCCGATGTTCCAGAAAGCGTGGAAGCCGGCGAAGATCGGGCGCCCGTAGCCGTCCTCGACGCGGGCCGCGTGCGCGTTCATCGCGACGTCGAGCAGGCTGTTGCCCACCCCGAGCACGACGAGCGCGGCGACGAACACCGGCGCCGCCCACGCGAACGCGACCAGCGGCAGCCCGGCGCACAGGACGACGGCGCCCAGCACGACGGCCGCGCGGCTGCCGATCCGGGCGAGCAGCGCCCCCGCGCCCAGCAGCGCCAGCACCGACCCGGCGGCGAGGCCGAACAGCCCGGTCGCCAGTTCGCCCGTGCTCAGCCCGAGCTGCCCCTGCACCGCCGGGACCCGGGCCAGCCAGGTCGCGAACGCCGCACCGCACACCGCGAACACGACCGAAACGCCCACCCGGGCTCGTTTCAGTTCCCCAGTCACCCGGCCACTCTACGGATCATCCGCCACCCCGCGGTGACCGTCGAGGTCCCGCGAGGTGACCTTCGGGGCAGACGATCACGCCCCCACGGACCCCGCCGGAACACCTACGGTGGCCTGGTGAACCCCTTGAGCCACGACCGGCTGGCCGTCGCCCTCGTCCACGAAGCGGAGCGGTTCGGGACGGCGATCGCGGGCGCCGATCCGGAGCTGCGCGTCCCGAACTGTCCCGAGTGGACACTGCGCGACCTGGCCTGCCACGTCGGGCTGGCGTACCACAAGGCCGCCGCGATCGTCGCGAGCCGGCCCACCGGCTATGTGCCGTTCGACGCCGTCACCGTCGACGACCCGCCCGGGTTCGAAGCGCTCGGCGGCTGGCTCCGCGACGGCGCGGAACGGCTCGTCGCCGCGGTGACCGAGGTCGGCCCCGAGACGCCGACGTCGACCTGGACGCCCGACCGGCGCGCCGGGTTCTGGACGCGGCGCCTGACCCACGAAACGGTCGTCCACCGCGCGGACGCGGCCTTCACCACGGGCACCCCGTACGACGTCGACGCCGAGCTCGCCGCGGACGGGATCTCCGAGGGCCTCGACCTGGTGGCCGTCTTCTCGCGGTTCCAGCACCCGGCGCTGGACCGGACGCCGCTGCGGGGAACCGGCGAGACCTTGCTGTTCCAGGCCACCGAACCCGGGTTCGGGTGGGTGGCCCGGCGGACGCCGTCGGCGGTCGAGGTGAGCCACGAACCCGCCGATGCCCAGGCCGACGTCGTCGTCGAAGGCCGCGCGGCCGACCTGCTCCTCGCGCTGTCCCGGCGCCTCGCCGCGGACGACCCACGGCTGACCGTGTCCGGCGACGCGGCCCTTTTCCACCATTGGCAGAAGAACACACGCTTCTAGGCGGATCTGCTGCGCACCTGCGTCGAACACCTGGCTTGACGGACGTCGTATAGTCGGTTCCGACTAATAGGGAGCGACTAGTGCCGCGCAAGATCCGCAACACCCTCGCCCTGGCCCTGCTCGGCCTGCTGCTGGAACGCCCGATGCACCCGTACGAAATGGCGTCCACGCTGCGCGAGCGGTACAAGGACTCGACGTTCAAGATCAACCCCGGCTCGCTCTACGACACGGTGGAGTCGCTGGCGAAGCACCGCTGGATCGAGCCCGTCGAAACGGTCCGGGAAGGCAACCGGCCGGAACGGACCGTCTACGCCCACACCGAACTCGGCCGCCAGGAGTTCGTCGCCTGGCTCGACGAACTGGTCCGCGAGCCGGTGGCGGAGTACCCGAAGTTCGTCGCGGCCGTGAGCTACCTCGGCGCGCTCGGCCCGGAACGCGCCGCCGACGCACTGGAGGAACGCGCGCGTCACCTCGCCGAACGCATCGACGGCGCGGACACGGCGCTGGCCGGGACCGTCGGCAAGGGGGCGCCTCGGCTGTTCATGATCGAGGTCGAGTTCGTCCGGCACGCCTGGCGGGCCGAACTCGACTGGGCCCGCCGGACCGCCGCCGAAATCCGGTCCGGCTCCCTGCCCTGGCCCGAACACTTCTGAGGGGAAGCCCATGCCCGAAACCGACGTCCTCATCGCCGGCGCCGGCCCCGCCGGCCTGCTGCTCGCCGCGGAGCTCGCGCTGGCCGGCGTCCGCACCACGATCGTCGAACGCCACCCCGAGCGCCCGCCGTACTGCCGCGGTTTCAACCTGAATGCGCGCTCGCTGGACCTGCTGGCCCGCCGAGGGCTGGCCGAAGGACTGGTCGCGGAGGGCCACCGGGTGCCGCACGCGCCGGTCACCGGCCTGCCCGGGCCGTTGCTGCTCGCGGACGCGGCGACGGACCACCCGTTCTCCCTGGGCATCCCGCAGACCCGCGTGGAGGAGGTCCTGGAGGCGCGGGCCCTCGCCCTCGGCGCCGAAATCCTGCGCGGGCACGAACTGCGGTCGTTCACCCAGGACGACGACGGAGTCACATCCGAGGTCCACAATGGACGATTCCGGTCCCGGTACCTCGCGGGGTGCGACGGCGGGCGCAGCACGGTGCGCAAGCAGGCGGGCATCGCCTTCCCCGGCGTCGACGCGCGCTGGTTCGCGCTGCTCGGCGACGTCGAATGCGAACTGCCCTACGGGCCTTCGGCGGGGCCGGACGGCCGAAGCGTGTTCGTCATCCCGCGGCCCGGGTACGTCCGGATCGTCGTCCGGGAGGACGACCCGCCGTCGGACAAGGACACGCCGGTCACGCTGGACCGCCTCCAGGCGCAGGTGGACGCCGTGCTGGGCCGGCACGTCGAACTGCGGGCCCCCCGCTGGCTGAGCCGGTTCGGCGACGCGGCACGGCTGGCCTCCCGGTATCGCGCCGGACGCGTCCTGCTCGCGGGCGACGCGGCGCACATCCACCCGCCGGCGGGGGCGATCGGCGTGAACGTCGCCCTCGATGACGCGTTCAACCTCGGCTGGAAGCTCGCGGCGACGGTACTCGGAACGGCGCCGCCGGGCCTCCTCGACACCTATCACGAGGAGCGGCACGCGGCGGGCGAGCGGATCCTCGCGAACACGCGGGCCCAGGTGGCGCTCGAGGAGGCCGGCGCGGAGCCGTGGGCCGACCTGATGCGCCGCGTCGCCGCGCACCCGGCGGGCAACCGCGCGCTCGCCGAGATCATCACCGGGCTGGACGCCTGCTACGAGCCGGGCGGGCACCCGTGGCTGGGCCGCTTGGCACCGGACGTGCCGTTGACGGTCTCCGGGACGGAAACGCACCTGGCCGCGCTGCTGCGTTCCGGGCGGCCGGTGCTGCTGGACCTGACGGGCGCATTCGCGTCATGGTCGACGGCGGTCGACGTGGTCACGGCGTCGAGTCCGTCCACTTCGGACATCGACGCGGTGCTGCTGCGACCGGACGGCCATGTCGCTTGGGTTGCGTCGTCTGGTTCCGGTGATGCGGGTCTGGCCGAGGCGGTGCGCCGGTGGATCGGGGATGTCCCGGTGCCGGACGTTTCCCTCCACGCCGCTGCGACGTCGTGACCTTGCGGCCGGTCACAACCGGCTCACTGTGGCCCCGCCTTCCCGGCAGAGTCGTGCCCCCGGACTCCGGAAACGCACGTCCGCTTGGCGTGTGGCGGCCGCTGGGATGTCATGAACGAGTCGTTCATGACGTCCGACGACAGGAACGAGTCGTTCATGACACCCAGCGCATCGCCCGGCTCGGCCCCTTGGCCGCCGGTCGTCGAGCGCGGCCGTGGTTCCGAAGGTCGTGAATGAGTCATTCAGGACCTCCGCACGTCCTGAATGACTCATTCACGACACCGGCGAGCAGCTCGAAGCACCCGCTTCCACCACCGGAACACCGCAGCAGTAACCGACTTTGCCGAAGCCCCGCCCCGAGAACATCCCCCACCGCTCCCAGGCAGGGTTCCGGCAAAGTCGTAGCGCCTCCTTTCAGGTGCCTCACCGGCGTGAGAGCACGTGGATGGCATGACCGGCGCCCCACCCAGACCCCTCCCCGCAACCCCGATACGAAGCCAGAACACGGACGGTAGTGCCGGGTCAAGGCACGCTTTCCCGCCTTGACGCGGTACTGCCGTCCGTAGTCACGATCCGGCTTCGGGGTGGTGGGCCAACGAGTGTTTTGCGGACTTCGCCGAAGCCCCGCCCGGAGAACCTCCCCCACCGCTCCCAGGGGGGGCGTCCCCAAGTCCAGTCTATCGGCGGGCTCCGACAAACCCGGGAAAAACCGTCGACGGCGGCCCGGTTGTCCACATCTCCGCTCGCCTGTGGACAACCCGGAAACGGGTCAGCTCGGGCGGTTCAGGACCGCTCGCTGCTCGACCCGGCCGTCCAGGGTGAACTTGCTGTGCGGGGTGAAGCCGAGCTTCTCCACCACTCGGGCCGACGCCTTGTTCGCCGGTTCGTACACCGCCAGCAGCCGGTCTGCCCAGCCCGCCTCGAAGGCTTTGTCGCGGACCGCCGTCGTCGCTTCCGTCGCGTAACCGCGGCCCCAGCCCGATGCGGCTATCCACCAGCCCATTTCCACCGCCGGGAAGCCGAGGCCCGACTCCGTCGCGCTGCGGCGGACCAGGGACACCACGCCGTCGAACGAGCCCGGTGCCGTTGATACCGCGAACCAGCCGAAGCCGTGCTCAGCCCAGTGCGTGAGCGTCGCCTGGTGCTTGGCGAGCGTGTACTCGCGGGTCCACGGCTCGCCCGTGCCCACGTACCGGACCGTCTCCGGGAACTGGGCCATCGCGAACAGGTCGTCGAAGAAGTCTTCGGACCACGCGTGCAGCGTGAGCCGTTCCGTCGTGATCAGCACCGCGGCCAGTCTAGTGTTCGCCCAGCAGCACGGCGATTCCGTCGAGCTGGCGGCGCAGGCCGAACTCGAAGGCCTCGTCGAGGCCGACGTCCTCGAGGCCGGTCAGCACCTCCGCGAGCACCGGGAACCGGCCCGATTCCAGGTAACCGGCGAGCAGGGCCATGTCCGACGCCAGCCGCTGGTCGCCCGTGATGCCGGTGTCCTGCTCGGCCTGCACCTCGAACGCGTTGCTCACCGCCAGCCCGCCGACCCAGCCGTTGAGCGTCATGACCACCTGCAGCTTCACCCGCCGCTTCAGCCCGGTGCCGGCCAGCGCGCGCAACGACCAGTCGACCAGCCGCAGCCCGGCCGCCAGCACCGGCGCGCGGACCAGCGAATTGAGCAGGATCGGCGCGAGCCACGGGTGGCGCCGGTAGGCCCGCCACTGCGCGCGGGCGGCCAGCTCGAGCCGCGGCCGCCACCGCGCCGGGCCCGGTTCCGGCAGCTCCGCCTCGCCGAGCGCCACGTCGGCCATCAGCCGGAGCAGCTCATCCTTGTCGGGGACGTGCCGGTACAGCGCCATCGGGCCGACGCCCAGCTCGGCGGCGAGCCGTCGCATCGACAGCGCGGCGAGGCCTTCGGCGTCGGCGAGCGCGATGGCCGCGCGCACCAGGCTGTCCCGGCCGAGCGGCGGCTTGACCGGCGTCCGGTCGGCGACGACCGTGCCGCTGCCCGGCACCGCGCGCACCCAGCCCTGCTCGCCCAGCGCGGACAGCGCTTTCGCCGCCGTCGCCATCGCGACGCCGAACTCGCGCACCAGCGCGCGGGTCGACGGCACGCGGTCACCCGGGCGCAGCTCCCCCGCGGTGATCCGGCGACGCAGGTCCGCCGCGATCCGCAAGTACGGCGCTTCGGCCACGAACCCCCCTCCATCCGTACTAGAACGGTTGACCGGCGGACCTAGAACGGTTTCAGGGTACTCCCCCATTACGCCCCGAATGGATTGTCGACCGACGGTCACCGTTCATACGGTGCGGATACACCGTACGAACGAGGGGGAATCGTGACGACGATCGAACAGCACACGAAGCCGTGGTGGCGACGCCCCTGGGTCTTCCCGCTGGGGCTGCTCGTCACGGTGTTCCTGGTGTATTCGCTCCCGCCCTACCTCGGGCTGGACCCGGCTCGCTCCCGGATCCCGGGCCCCACCGCTTGGTACTACCCGGTGCTGGTCACGCACATCGGCTTCGCGACGATCGCGATGGTCACCTGCGCCCTGCAGATCTGGCCGTGGCTGCGGCAGAAACACCCGGCACTGCACCGCCGCACCGGGCGCGTCTACGTGTTCGCCGGCGCGATCCCGGCGTCGATCGCGGGGTTCACCGTCGCGCTCGCGGCACCGTTCGGACCGGTCGGCGCCGTGTCGAACGTCCTGCTCGCGACGCTCTGGTTCGGCTGCACCGTGCAGGGCTACCGGATGGCGCGGGCCCGCCGGTTCGGCGACCACCGCCGCTGGATGGTCCGCAGCTTCGCTCTCTGCATGTCGATCATCAGCAACCGGATCTGGGGCGTGGTGTGGGCGCTCGTCCTCGCCCCGCAGGTTGACACCACCTTCGGCGGCAGCGAACTGGCGATGGGCCAGGCGATCGCCGGGATCACCACGTGGACCGGCTGGGTCGTCCCGCTTCTGGTGGCCGAGTGGTGGCTGACGCGGAGCCGGGGACGCCGGGCCTGAGCAGGTTCCCGGTCAGCGGGGTACCCCGATCGGCCTATGGTCCGGACCATATTAATGGTCTATACCAATCATGACCGGAACTCCTTCGTCGTGGAGGTTTCCCCATGCGTCTCCGTTCCCTGCTGGCCGCACTGGCCGGCGTCACCCTGCTGAGCGCCGGGCTCGCCACCCCGGCCGGCGCCGCGGCCGGCTCGCCGATCCCGGTCGGGCCCTACGTCGACATGGGCGCCTGGCCGACGCCCAGCCTGTCGGCGATGTCCGCCGCGAGCGGCGTCAAGGGCTTCACGCTCGCGTTCGTCAACTCCTACGGCTGCAAGGCCAGCTGGTTCGGCGCCTACGACCCGCGCACGGCGTGGCAGAAGGACGAAATCACCAAGATCCGCAACGCCGGCGGCGACGTCAAGATCTCCTTCGGCGGCGCGTCCGGCATCGAGCTGGCCCAGGCGTGCAGCACGTCCGCGCAGGTCGCGGCCGAGTACGACGCCGTCGTCAAGGCGTACGGCCTGAAGTACGCCGACTTCGACATCGAAGGGGCGGCCGTCGCCGACCCGACGTCGATCGCGCGCCGGTCCCAGGCCTTGAAGACGCTGCAAAACAACAACCCGGGCTTGAAGATCTCGCTGACGCTGCCGGTGCTGCCGAACGGCCTCGACGCGAACGGGCTCAACGTCGTCAAGGCGGCCAAGAACGCCGGCGTGAACCTCGACCTGGTGAACATCATGGCCATGGACTACTACCAGGGCGCCGGCGACCAGGGCGCGAAGGCGATCTCGGCGGCGAAGGCGACGCAGGCGCAGCTGAAGTCGCTGTACGGGCTGAGCGACGCGGCGGCGTGGAAGAAGGTCGGCGTGACCCCGATGATCGGCGTCAACGACTCGCAGAACGAGATCTTCTACCAGAAGGACGCGAAGGCGCTGGTCGCCTTCGCCAAAACCGTCCACCTGGGCATGCTGTCGTTCTGGGAGCAGGGCCGCGACGCCAACGCCTGCACCGGCGCGCTCTACAAGTGCACCAACGTGCCGCAGGCGAAGTACGAGTTCGCGAAGATCTTCGCCGGCTACACCGGGTGAGTCACCACCGGGCGGCGTCCGCGAGCAGTGCGTCCCGCACCGCCGCCGGGCCCGCCCGGCACGGCTCGGTCCGCGTCACGGCGAAGAGCGTGTTGATCGGCGGCTCCTCGGGCTCCAGCAGCGCGACCAGCTCGCCGGACGCCAGCTCGTCCGCGCACAGGTACCGCGGGAGGACGCTGACGCCGAACCCGGCCAGCACGCACGTCAGGACGGCGCGCAGGTCCGGGACGACGACCGCGGGACCCGACGGCGGGCGCCCTCCGAGCACCGCGCGCCAGTAGCGGCGGATGATCGGGAGGTCTTCGGCATAGGCCACGAGCGGCGCCGTCCGGGGGTCGCCGTCGAAGCCGCGGCGGGCGACCAGGACGAACTCCTCGTCGGTCAACGGCGTCGCCGTGAACCCGCGGCCGCGGGGCCGGATCGTGGAGACCACCAGGTCGAACCGCCGCTGGGCGAGGCCCGTGAGCAGGTCGTCGGCCAGTCCGAACGTCACTCGCAGCTTCAGCCCGGAAGCGACCAACCCGCTCAACGCGGGCAGCACCCGCACGGTGGTCAGCTCGGCCGGACCGGCCAGGTGCACCGGCACCGCGAACGGGTCCGCCGGACCCGGCGCGACCTCGGACAGCGCGTCCACGTGCGGCGCCACCCGGGCGGCCAGCTCGTCGGCCGCCGGGGTCGGCGTGACACCCCGGGCGCGGCGGACGAACAGCTGCCGCCCGAGCTGGTCCTCCAGGGCCCTGACCTGCGCGGTCACCGTCGGCTGGGACAACCCCAGCGCCGGCGCCGCGCCGGTCAGCGAGCCTGCCCGGTGCACGGCCAGGAACGTCCTCAGCAGGTCGAGGTCCAGCTCAGTCCTCGACCAGCTCGATGGAGTCCACGACGTTCGGGTAGAACGCCACGTGGTCCTTGATCGGCGCGACCGCGTCGTACGGCTTCTCGTACGTCCAGACCGCGTTCTCGGCCTTCACGTCACCGACGTTGAGGCTGTAGTAGCCGGCCTCGCCCTTGTACGGGCAGTACGTCTCGTGGTCGGTCCGCTCCAGCACGCCCGCGTCGACGTCCGCCAGCGGGATGTACTGGACCGCCGGGTAGGTGGATTCCTGCAGGGTGAACGCGTTGCGGCTGTCCGCGACGACGCGCCCGCCGGCCTTGACCACCACACGCGCCTTCGTCGGCTCGACGGTGATCGGGTGGTCCGGGCCCGGCTGCAGAACCTGCTTCGCCATGTCAGCTCCCTAAGAGTCCTGTGTTCTGGTTGCAGCACGCCGGGAGCGGCGGTTATTCCGGCTCAGGGCAGGTAGTACATCGGGTTCGGCAGCTTCACCGGGCGCAGCGCGTAGCCGCCTTCGAGGTCGCTGAACTGGTCACCGAGGTTGAGCACGATCTTCGCGCCGGTCGCCTCGATGTGCGCCCGCGTGCCCGACTTGTACTGGACGGTGGTGCAGGTCAGCCCGCACGGCAGGTAGTCCGGCGCGACGGTCTTCGGCTTGAAGAACGCGCCGGCCGGGGCCGGGTAGCCCTCGTTGGCGAGGTTCTTCAGCGACTGCGGCCCCTGGAACTCGTTGCGGCCGGTCAGGAAGTACACCTTGACGCCGCGCTGCGCCGCCCAGTTGGCCAGCTCAAGCACCGGCTTGCTCGCCACGAACGTGCCGTTGTCGATGGCCTGCTGCTGCTTGACCGGGTCGAAGCCGAAGTCGTTGTCGGCCTCCCAGCCGTAGGTGATCTCGGAGGTGTCGTCGACGTCCAGCACGACCGCGGGGTTCTTCACCCGGCCGAGCTGCTGCTGCAGGAAGCGCTTCGCGTCCGAGACGATCCGGTCGGTGTCCTTCACGAACCGGCTGGTGTCGGAGTAGTGGTGCTTGCCCGCGGCGTCGAGGTAGTCGCCGTAGTACGCCTTGACGTCGAGCTTGACCTGGCCGATGTTGGCCGGCTCCTTCGAGCGCGCGGCGGTCGATTCGTCCGAGCCGGCCAGCGCGGTGGCTCCCGAGGCGACGGTGGCGCCGATGGCCGCGGCGGCGGCGAGCTTGACGAGACCTGACCATTTTCCGGACACGGCGACCCTCCAGTGAATCTTGGCGACCGGGGGAACCTACGTCACGTTCACCCGGAGTTCCACCCCTCGAAAGTTTCTGTTCATGTGATCCGTTCGGCGTGGCACAGGAACGCCACCGGCGACCGTCCGATCCGCGTCAGCACCACCGAGGCTTCCGTGGCGCCGCGGGGTTTCAACCGCCGCCGCAGCGCGTCGGGGTCGACGTCCAGGCCACGCACGAGGATTTCCAGCCGTCCGACGTCGTGTCGCTTGAGGACGGCCTTCAGCGCCTTCTCGCTGTAGGGCCCCTGCTCCAGGACCCGGAAGGCCCGCACGCCCGGCGGCGGCGTGTCCCCGGTCAGGTACGCGATGCGCTCGTCCAGCTGCCACAACCCGTGCCGCGCCGCGTAGTGACGCACCAGCCCGGCGCGGACGACGGCGCCGTCGGGGTCGACGATCCACTCCCCCGGCTCGCGCGCGGGCAGGTCGTCCGGTTCGGCGTCGGTGACCGTCCACTGTGTTCCGTTCGAACGCAGGACCGTGGCGCGCCGGGTGACGCCGTCGCCGAGGCCGCGCCAGAGGCACGACTCGCGCACCTGGCCGTCCAGGGACACCAGTTCGACCTCGTCCGCCCAGGGTGTGAGCGCGAAGTCGAGGCCGGGCGCGCACTTGATCGCCAGCGGACGTCCGGGGTAGGCCCCCACCAGCCCGTCCAGGGGCGGGGCGAAGTCGGCGGGTTTCCACGCCCGGCGGCCGGCGGAGTCCCGGCGGGCCGGATCGGCGACGACAACCGCGGAACGGCTGGCCGGACGCAGGGCGTCGGCCCGTGCGAGCCCGAACGCGACACCCGCGGCGAGCCCGTTGTGGCGGGCCATTTCCAGCCGCACCGGGTCCACATCGGACCCGAGCGTGCGCCGCGCCACCTGTGCGATCTCCACGAGGTCCGCGCCGACCGAGCACGTGACGTCGTGGACGTCGAGACCGGCCAGGCGCGCCGCCCGGTGCCGCGCCACGATCGACGCGCTCGCCTGCTGGAGCGCGTCGGAGGTGAACAGCCAGTCCACACCGGACAGCTTGCCGACGGCTTTCCGGCGCAGCAGCACGGTTTCCAAGACGGCGGCCGCGCGCTCCTCGCCCACGAGACGGCGGACGGCAGCCACGGACGCGATCGGGTCGGTCAGCGGCAGGGCCGAGACCTCGGCGAGCGCCGCCGTACCCGCGTCGGAGCGCAGGTAGGCGACGTCGTCGAGGCTGAACGAATAGCCCAATTCAGGACGGCCGCTTGGTCCCGGTGATCATGACGTTGTAGAAAAGCTCGCGCGGCAGGATCTTGGACAGGACCTTCTTGTCCACGGCGGACAGCCGTAGCCACAGGTGGTAGGCGAACAGCCGCCAGCGCACGGTGAGCTTCTCGGCCGGTACCGCGGCCTCGAACGTCCGGATCGGCCAGCCCGCGAGCGCGGCGGCGAACTCCTCGGTGACCGCGCGGACGTCCTGGGCGCCGGCCCCGCGGGCCCACGACTCCAGCTCCGACGGGTCGAAGGTGTGGATGTCGACGACGGCCTCGAGCGCGGCGGCGCGCGACGACTCGTCGAGCTCCTCCTGCGGCCGCCGCCAGCCGCTCAGCGCGGGCAGCTTCGTCACGCGGGTCGTCAGGAACCAGGTGAACTGGCCGAGCTTGCGCGCGTAGAAGTCGCCCACCTTCGTCGGCTCGCCGGCGAAGACGAACCGGCCGCCCGGCTTGAGCACGCGCAGCACCTCGCGGAACGCCGCCTGGACGTCCGGGATGTGGTGCAGCACCGCATGCCCGACGACCAGGTCGAACGTGTTGTCGTCGTAGGGGATGCGCTCGGCGTCGGCGACCCGGCCGTCGACGTCGAGGCCGAGCTTCTCGGCGTTGCGCAGCGCGACCTGGACCATGCCGGGCGAGAGGTCGGTGACCGAGCCCTTCTTGGCGACGCCGCCCTGCATCAGGTTCAGCAGGAAGAAACCGGTGCCGCTGCCCAGCTCCATCGCGTGCTGGTAGGGCTGGCCGTCCTCGCCCGCGACGGCGTTGAACACGTCGGTGGCGTAGGAGATGCAGCGCTCGTCGTACGAGATCGACCACTTCTCGTCGTAGGTGCCGGCTTCCCAGTCGTGGTAGAGCACGTTCGCCAGCTTGGGGTCGGCGTAGGCGGCCTGGACCTCTTCGGCGGTGGCGTGCGGGTTCGGCGCCGGGTCGTTCACGTCGGTCAAGGCGTCATTTCCCTTCGAAGGTGGCCTTGCCGGGCCCGTTTTCGATGAACGACTTCATGCCGTTCTGCTGGTCTTGGGTCGCCCAGAGGGCGGCGAACAGGTGCGACTCGAGCTTGAGCGCGTTCGGGAGGTCCATGTCGAGACCGCCGTCGATGGCCGCCTTCGCCGCGCGAAGTGCCACGGCCGGACCGTTCGCGAACTGGGACGCCCACTTGTGGGCCGCCGCGTAGACGTCGTCGGGCGCGACGACCTGGTCCACGATCCCCAGCTGCAAGGCCTCTTCGGCCTTGACGAACCGTCCGGTGTAGACGATGTCCTTGGTCTTGCTCGGCCCGATCAGCCGGGCCAGGCGCTGGGTGCCGCCCGCGCCGGGGATGACGCCGAGCTGGATCTCCGGCTGGCCGACCTTGACGTTGTCGCCGGCGACCCGCCAGTCCGCGGTCAGGGCCAGTTCGAGGCCGCCACCGAGGGCGTACCCGGTGATGGCCGCGACGACCGGCTTCGGGATGTTCGCGATGGCCGCGAGGGTGCCGGTGAGGTTCGCGCCGAACTTGGCGATCTCCGGGTAGGTGCGGGTTGCCATCTCCTTGATGTCCGCGCCGCCCGCGAAGGTCTTCTCGCCGCCGTAGAGGATCACCGCGCGGACGTCGTCGCGCTCGGTCGCCTCCTTCGCCAGCTCGGCGAGCTCAGCGGTGACCTGGGCGTTCAGGGCGTTGACCGGCGGCCGGTCGAGCCGGACCGTGCCGACCCCGTCCTTGACCTCGAGGGTTACGAACTCTCCCACGCCACTCCTCCTCGTTGAACAGGTGCCAGCAGGCTACCGGCCGGTAAGGACAGCCTAGCGACGGCGGGCGAAGAACCGGTCCCCGGAGCGCTCCAGCACCAGGTCCTGGTCGAACGTCTTCGACAGGTTTTCGCTGGTGATGACGTCGTCGACGAGCCCGGACACCACCGCGTGGCCGTCGCGCAGGAGCAGCGCGTGGGTGAACCCCGGCGGGATCTCCTCGACGTGGTGGGTGACCAGCACGAGCGCCGGCGCGTCCGGGTCGAGGGCCAGTTCGGACAGCCGCGCGACGAGGTCCTCGCGGCCACCCAGGTCGAGACCGGCGGCGGGCTCGTCGAGCAGCAGCATCTCGGGGTCGGTCATCAGCGACCGGGCGATCAGCGCGCGCTTGCGCTCGCCTTCGGACAGCGTGCCGAAGGTGCGCTCGGCGAGCTGCCCGATGCCCATCGCTTCGAGCAGCTCGGTCGCGCGGCCGGTGTCGAGGGTGTCGTATTCCTCACGCCAGCGGCCGAGCACCGCGTACCCGGCGCTGACCACGACGTCCTTGACCAGCTCGTCGCCCGGCACGCGCTGGGCGATGGCGGCCGAGGTGAAGCCGATGCGGGGGCGCAGGTCGAAGATGTTGACCCGGCCGATCCGCTCGCCGAGCAGGTCGACCTCGCCGGTGGTCGGGTGCAGTTCGGCCGCGGCGAGGCGCAGCAGGGTGGTCTTGCCCGCGCCGTTCGGGCCGAGCACCACCCAGCGCTCGTCCAGTTCCACGGTCCAGTCGAGGCCGGCGAGGAGGTCGTTGGTCCCCCGGCGGACGCCGACACCGGCCATCCGGACCACGAGGTCGTCAAGTTCGCTGGGCTGGATCGGCTCGCTCACGAGGCCCATTCTGTCTTCCGTCGCGCGCGCGTGCGCACCCGCCCGGGTGAGACCGCGAACGGGCAGGTCGGAGGCGTTCCACGAGGTGGAACGGCCCGGTCTCCGGCAGCGGGCTGTGGCACTATCGGCCGCATGTCCGCCGACGCTCCCACGACCCCGGTGACCCGGGGCTCGTTCTGGCGCCGTCGCGCGATCGACCTGCTCCTCGTCGCTTCGGCCGGGTGTACGCGGGCGCGGCTCCGCTGATCCCTCGCGTCCCGATGTGACGCGTGCGGTGCCGCGCTGCCCCGGCGTCCCGATCACTCCACGTCGCGAGGAGCACCCGAGTTGACCACGTCCATCGTCCGGCCGTCCGTCGAAATCCACCCCCAGCTGACCGACCCGCTGCTCCCCGAGCTGCTGCACCCTTCGCGGCTGCTCTGGACCCCGCGTGAGCTGGCCGACCTGACCACCACCGTCACCACCGAGCTGACCTCGGGCCTGCGGGGCATCCTGCGGTTCGACGAGGATCGCCGCTGGTGGGCCCGGCTGGCCCTGACCGACGGCGTCGAGCTGTGGCTGCTGTCGTGGCTGCCCGGCCAGCACACGAAGCCGCACGACCACGGGGGCGCGTCCGGCTCGTTCACCGTCCTGCACGGCGAGCTCGGCGAGGAGTACCGCTACCCGGGCGGCCCGATCCGGCGCCGCACGCACGTGGCCGGCGAAGGCATCGGCTTCGGCGCGGGCCGCGCCCACCAGGTCACCGGGATCGGCGACCAGCCCGCGGCGAGCGTCCACGCGTACTCGCCGCCGCTGGTGGCGACGCGGGAATACGCCTCGCTCGCCGACGTTCCGGCGGAGATCCCGCCGCTGCCCGCTATCGTCCACGGATGAGCGCGATCGATGCCGTCTTGGAGCAGGCCCGGTCCGGCTTGGACCGGGCCGGGCCTTCGCGGGCACAAGAGCTGCAGAAGGCGGGCGCGCTGCTCGTCGACATCCGGCCGTTCGCGAACCGGCAGGCCGAGGGCGAGATCCCGGGGGCGGTGATCGTCGAGCGGATCCACCTGGAGTGGCGGCTCGCGCCGGACAGCGAGTGGCGGCTGCCCGGGGTGACGGCCGATTCGACGGTCGTCGTGCTGTGCAACGAGGGCTACTCGTCGAGTCTCGCGGCGGCGGACCTGCAACGGCTGGGACTGCGCAACGCGACGGACCTCGAAGGCGGGTTCCGCGCCTGGGCTGCCGCCGGCCTGCCTGTGCAGACCGGCGGCAGCCCCGCGGTGCCTTAGGCCAGCGCCGGGGCGACCCGGGACGCGAACAGGTCGATGCCCGAGCGGTCGTACGCGGCTTCAGGGAAGTTGAAGATCGCGTAGGACATGCCCAGCTCGCCCATCGCGGCGAGCTTTTCGGTGACCTGCTCGGGTGTGCCGGTCGTCGGGCTGTTCACGAAGACGCCGTGCCAGCGCTCGGCGGCGTCCGCCGGAGCGTACTTCTCGAGGTGGGACTTCAGCCAGGCCAGCTTGTCCTGGACGTCCTTTTCGGTCTCGCCCAGCACGACGTTGTGGTTGGCCGAGCGCACGATCGCGTCGAAGTCGGTGCCGACGTCCTTGCAGTGCGCGGCGAGGATCTCCGACTTGCGGGTGAAGGTCTCCGGGTCGCCGGCGAAGTTCGTGTACTTCGCGTACTTCGCGGCGATCCGGAGCGTCTTCTTCTCGCCGCCGCCGGCGATCCACAGCGGGAGGCCGCCTTCCTGCGGCGGCAGCGGACGAAGGATGGCTCCGTCGGTCTTGTAGTGCTTGCCGTCCAAAGTGGACGTCCCGGTGGTCCAGAGGTCGCGCATGATCCGCACGCCCTCGTCGAGCTGCCCCAGCCGCTCACCGGCACCCGGGAAGCCGTAGCCGTAGGCGCGCCACTCGTGCTCGTACCAGCCGGCGCCGATGCCCATCTCGACGCGGCCGCCGGAGATGGTGTCCGCGGTCGCGGCGACCTTCGCGAGGTAGGCCGGGTTGCGGTACCCCATGCAGGTGCACATCTGCCCGAGCCGCACGGTCTCCGTCGCGGCGGCGAACGCCGAGATCAGCGACCAGGCCTCGTGCGTGGCTTCCTCGGTCGGGACCGGCACGGTGTGGAAGTGGTCGTAGACCCAGATCGATTCGAAGGGCCCGGCCTCCGCGTGTTTCGCGAGGCCGAGCATGGTCTTCCAGTGGTCCGCGGGATCGATGCCGGCGAGGTCGAGCCGCCAGCCCTGCGGGACGAACATTCCGAAGCGCATGCGGCCAACCTAACGCCGCCCGGCCCGCCGTGCGCAGCGATTTCCGGGCTGGAGCAGCTCCAGGTCAGGCCAGGACGACGCGCGCCAGCTCCGCCGGCGCCGCCAGCAGGCCGTGCTTCGGGAGCACCCGGACCGTGTAGCCGACCGATCCCGGCCGCGGGAGCTTCAGGCGGGCCGCGAACGCGCCGATGCCGTCGGCGGTCATCGGGACCGTCACCGTGTCGCGCAGCTCGTCGTCGTCGCCGACGCGGCCGACCACCGCCTGGATGTCCACTTCGGACGGATCGAGGCCCGCCAGGTCGATCCGCGCCCTGATCGTCACCTCGGTGCCGACGACCAGGCGCTCGGACGCCTCGACCAGCAGCTCCGAGTCGAAGATCCGCAGCCGCGGCCACGACACCTCGAGCTTGGTGCGGTAGTCCGCCAGGGACAGGGCGCCGCGGTAGCCGTCGCCGGTCGCCGCCGCGACCGTCCGGGATGCCGGGAGGTAGCCGTTGTCGACGTACTCGCGGACCATCCGGGACGCCTGCACGCGCGGGCCCAGCGTCTCCAGCGTGTGCCACACCATCGACAGCCAGCCCGTCGGGACGCCGCCGTCCGAGCGGTCGTAGAACAGCGGCGCGATCTGCTGGCCGAGCAGCTCGTACAGCGCCGCGGCCTCGAGGTCGTCGCGGCGCAGCGGGTCGGTGACGCCGTCGGCGGTCGGGATCGCCCAGCCGTTGCTGCCGTCGTAGCACTCGTCCCACCAGCCGTCGCGGATCGACAGGTTCAGCCCGCCGTTCAGCGCCGACTTCATCCCCGACGTCCCGCACGCCTCCAGCGGCCGCACCGGGTTGTTCAGCCAGACGTCGCAGCCGCGGTAGAGGTACCGCGCCATCGACATGTCGTAGTCGGGCAGGAACACGATCCGGTGCCGGACGTCCGCGCCGTCGACGAACCGGACGATCTGCTGGATCAGCTGCTTGCCGTTCTCGTCGGCCGGGTGGGACTTGCCGGCCACGACGACCTGGATCGGCCGGTCCTCGTGCAGCAGCAGCGTCCGCAGGCGGTCCGGGTCGCGCAGCATCAGCGTCAGCCGCTTGTACGTCGGGACGCGGCGGGCGAACCCGACGGTCAGCACGTCCGGGTCGAACACGGAGTCCACCCAGCCCAGCTCCAGCGGCGACGCGCCACGCTGCAGCCAGGCCGCGCGCACCCGGCGCCGCACCTCGTGGACCAGCTTCTCGCGCAGCTCGCGCCGCAGCTCCCACAGCTGGGCGTCGGAAACGCCGTCGCGCAGCGGGCCCTCGCCGACGTCGAGGCCCCACTCGCGCCCCAGCAGCGTGCTCAGCTCGCGCGCCACCCACGTCGGGCCGTGGACGCCGTTCGTGACCGACGAGATCGGCACCTCGTCGTGGTCGAACCCGGGCCACAGCCGGGAGAACATCTTCCGCGTGACGCGTCCGTGCAGCTGGGACACGCCGTTCGCGCGCTGCGCCAGCCGCAGGCCCATGTGCGCCATGTTGAACAAGCCGGGGTTGTCCTCGGCGCCGAGCGCGAGCACGCGCCGCGGGTCGATGTCCGGTACCAGGCGTCCGTCGTTGAAGTACCGCTGCACCAGGTCCACCGGGAACCGGTCGATGCCCGCGCTGACCGGGGTGTGCGTGGTGAACACCGTGCCGGCCCGGACCGCGGGCATGGCCTCGTCGAACGCGAGCCCATCGGCCTGGACGATCTCGCGCGCCCGTTCCAGCCCGAGGAAGCCCGCGTGTCCCTCGTTCGTGTGAAACACCATCGGCTGCGGGTGGCCGGTCAGCTCGCAGTACTTCCGGACCGCGCGAAACCCGCCGATCCCGGCCAGGATCTCCTGCCGCAGCCGGTGGTCGGCGTCGCCGCCGTAGAGCCGGTCGGTGACGCCGCGCAGGTCTTCGTCGTTGGCCTCGGTGTCGGTGTCGAGCAGCAGCAGCGGCACCCGCCCGACGCGGGCTTGCCAGATCTGCGCGCACAGCTCGCGCCCGCCCGGCATCGCGACGCCGATCAGCACCGGCCGCCCGCCCACGGTCAGCAGCTCGAGGGGGAACGCGTTCGGGTCGATCACCGGGTAGTGCTCGACCTGCCAGCCGTCGAGCGACAGCGACTGCCGGAAGTAGCCGTTGCGGTAGAGCAGCCCGACGCCGATCATCGGCACGCCCAGGTCGGACGCGGCCTTGAGGTGGTCGCCGGCCAGCACGCCGAGGCCGCCGGAGTAGTTCGGCAGCGCTTCGGTGACGCCGAACTCCATCGAGAAGTAGGCGACCGCGGACGGCAGTTCGGGGTCCTCGCGGCGCTGGTACCAGCGCGGCTCGGACAGGTACTTCTCCAGGTCTTCGGCCGCGGCACGGGCGCGCGCGAGGAAGTCGTCGTCGACGGCGAGCTCGTCCAGCCGGGCGGGCGGCAGCTCGGTGAGCATCCGCAGCGGGTCGCGCACGGCGTTGAACAGCTCGGCGTCCATCGACGCGAACAGGTCGCGCGTAGGCGGGTGCCATGTCCAGCGCAGGTTGGTGGCCAGCGCGCCCAGTCCGGACAGGGACTCCGGGAGGCTGGCGCGGACGGTGAACCGGCGGACTGCACGCATGGGAAGCGACGATATCGGGCCGGGGCCCGCCCTGCGCAGGGAGTAGTTCGGGGATAACGCGCACACCGCCCGAAGGCCCTGGGTAGGGTCCTGCCGTCGGGTACGGGTGGGCACGAGAGCGAGTGAACGAGAGATGATCCCAGGGGGACGACGGCGCGCGCTGGTCGCGTTGCTTACTGTTGCGGCGGTTGCGGCCGTGGCCGTGAGCGGGTGCGACGGCAAGGGCGGTTCCGGGAGCGGGCCGGTGAAGGACACCGGCGCCGGATCCGTCGCCGGGCTGCCGGTGACGCACTTCGAGAGCGGCCTCAAGCCGGACGCGCCGACGCCGAAGATCGACGTCCGCAACGCCGCGGGCACCGAGGACGACAAGCTCGCCACCGCCGCGATCGACGACGTCCAGACGTACTGGGGCGAGCGGCTGCCCGCCGACTTCGGGCAGCAGTTCGAGCCGGTGAAGTCGCTGCTGTCCTACGACTCGCAGACCGACACCGAACAAACCGGCTGCGGCAGCGTGAAGAAGCTCGTCAACGCGTTCTACTGCGCCTCCGACGACTCGGTGGCCTGGGACCGCGGCGTGCTGCTGCCGATGCTGCGCCAGCGGTTCGGCCCGGTGTCCGTGGTCGTCGTGCTGGCGCACGAGTTCGGCCACGCCGTCCAGTACCGGCTCGGCGACAAGGCCGGGTTGACCAAGAGCACCCCGACCGTGGTCAAGGAGCAGCAGGCCGACTGCTTCGCCGGCGGCTACTTCCGCTGGGTCGCCGAGGACAAGAGCAAGTACTACCGGGTGTCGACGTCCGAAGGCCTGAACCAGGTGATGGCGGCGATGTTCCTGATCCGCGACCAAGCGGGCACCAGCGGCGCCGACCGCGGCGCGCACGGCACGGCGTTCGACCGCACCTACGCGTTCCAGGCCGGGTTCGAGAAGGGCCCGAAGGAGTGCGCGGGGATGACCACCGAGAACGTCCAGGCGCGGCTCACCGAGCGGCCGTTCGACAAGGGTGACAAGGGCAAGGGCGACGCGAAGTTCGACGGCAAGACCGTCGACCTGCTGAAGAAGAGCCTCGACGAGGCGTTCAAGCGGGCCGGGGTGGCCGGGCCGGAGATCACCGACGGCGGCAGCTGCCGGACCACGCCGCCCGCGTCGTACTGCCCGGACGACAACTCCGTGAGCATCGACATGGCCAAGCTGGCCCAGCTCGCCCAGCCGATCGACCGCGCGGCCGAGATGAAGGGCGAGGACCCGGGTGGCATGGGTGACTTCGCCGCGTTCGCCGAGGTCGCTTCGCGGTACGCGCTGGGCATCCAGAAGGGCGTCGGCGCGTCGATCGACAACGCCAACGCGGGCCTGCGCACCGCCTGCCTGGTGGGGGCGTGGGCGGCGTTCACCAACCGCCCGGGCGACCTGCGCCTCTCGGCGGGTGACCTCGACGAGGCCATCGCGGACCTCCTGCAGCCGGAGAGCCTCGTGTCGGCGGACGTCAACGGGAAACGCCCGGACAGCGGTTTCGACCGGGTCGAATCGCTGCGCCGCGGTTACCTCGAAGGTTCGTCGGTCTGCTCGAAGCAGTACGCCTGAACCGGAGCGAAGGCCCTGACCACGGCCAGGGCCTTCGCGCTGTTCAGAGGCTGTGGGCGGTGATGTCGCCGACGCTGGTGCTCGCGTGGATGGCGAGCTGGGCGGTGCCGCCGGCGTTCCGGAGCGAGTTGCGGATCCGGCCGTGGGACGTGCCCGCGTCCAGGGACGCCGAGACTCCCGCGGCGGCGCCGACCTCGACGTCGCCGGCGTCGGTGCGCAGCACGACCGCGCCGCTGACCGCCTCGGCGACCCGGATGTCGCCCTTGCGGGTGCGGATCTCCGCGGGACCGGTCAGCCGGGCGATCGAGACGTCGCCGGCGGCCGTGGTGAGGCGGGCGCCCGCGGTCTCGTCGAGGGTGATCGCCCCGTGGTCGCTCTCGACGACGACGTCGCCGAGCCGTCCGGCGGTCCGGAGTTCGGCACTGGCCGCCTTGACCTCGACGCGGGAGCCGGCGGGCAGGTGGACCGTCACATCGATGGTCCCGGAGGGGCCGAAGTACTGGTTCTTCGCCGAGGCCTCGACCCGCAGGACGCCGTCGCGGTATTCGACCGTCGTCTGCTCCGCCACCTTCACGTCGCGGCTCTTCGAGGCGTCCGCGGGGACGATCTCGACGGTGGTGTCGGCCCGGTCGGCGGCGACCAGGTGGAGGCGTCCCGCGGGGACGGCGACGACGGCGGAGATGGGGGCGGGAGTGGCGAACGTGGACATGGTGGTGACCTCCTGGACTGTGGTCCCCGGGTGGGAACCGGTCTGCTGGAAACCACCTTCGTGCGCCCGGCTGACACCGCCCGGTCACCGGGCTGACGCGGCCCCTGACACGCGAAACGGCCCCCACCCGAGGGCGGGGGCCGTGGGCCCGGGCTCTAGAAGAGGGCGCTGGCCAGGTCGCGGCGGGCCTTCATCACGCGCTCGTCGGCCGGGTCGAAGAGGTCGAACAACGCCACCAGGTGCTCGCGGACCTTGTTGCGGTCCTCGCCCGCCGTGCGGCGGACCACGTCGATCAGGCGCTTGAACCCGGCTTCCACCTGGTTCTCCGCGATCTCCAGGTCGGCCGCGTCGAGCTGGGCGGTCAGGTCGGACGGGTCGGCGTCGGCCTTCGCCCGGGCGTCGGGGTCCGCCTTCTCCGCGCGGGCGGTGAACCTCACCTGGGCCAGTGCGTTCTTCGCCAGCTCGTTGGCCGGTTCGACGTCGAGGATGCGCTCGTACGCGGCCTGCGCGGCGGCGAAGTCCCCCCGCTCGAAGGCCTCTTCCGCTTCGGTGAAGCGCGGGTCCTCCGGCTCCTCTACCGGGCCGCCTGCCCCCTCCGCGTCGCGGATGCCCGGCAGCTTGTCGCGCAGCGCGTCCAGGAGCGAGTTGATCCACTTGCGGATCTCGGGCTCGGGCAGCGCGCCGGAGAACGCGTCGACCGGCTGGCCGCCGGCGATCGCGACGATCGTCGGGATGGACTGGGCACCGAACAGCTGCGCGATCCGCGGGTTGGCGTCGACGTCGACCTTCGCGACGACCCAGGCCCCGCCGGACTCGGCGGCCATCCGCTCCAGCACCGGGGACAGCTGCTTGCACGGGCCGCACCACTCGGCCCAGAGGTCGACGACCACCAGCTGGTGCAGGGACCGCTCCACGACCTCGGCCTGGAAGGTCGCCTCGGTGACGTCGATCACGGCCTCGCCCGACGGCGGCGGTCCGTCGCCCGAGGGGGCGGGCCCGCCCGCGGGCGGGGCCGGCTGCTTGCGCGCCGCTTCGGCGCGGGCCTTGAGCGCGGACAAGTCGACCGCGCCGGACAGGGCGGCGGACAGGGCCGCTGACTTCGCTGCAGATCCGCGTGGTTGGGTCACGGTTCCATCCTGGCACGGGCGCAGGAGGCATTTCACGGGTGCCTGTCCCGAGCGGCGGCGCCCGCTTGGCAGGACGGCGCCGCTGAGGCAGGCTCGGCCGGGTGCACATCCGGCGTGACGTGAAGGTCGGCCTGTCGATCGCGGCCGCCGCCGTCTGGATCGGCGCCGTGACGCTGCTCATCGTCCACGAACCCGACCCGGGGGCGGCCTCCCCCGCCGAGCTGCGCGACCGGCTCACCGCGGCGCTCGGCGCCCACGACTCCGACGCGTTCGCCGGCCTGCTCGACTACCCCGGCTCGGGCGGCGACGACTTCGCGAAGGACTACGTCGGCGTGCTGGCCGGCCACGGCGTCCACGACGTGCACGTCGAGCTGGGCCCGGACGCGGCCGCACCGACCCGCGCGACGATCGCGGGCACCCTCGCCGACGGCAAGCCGTTCAGCTACCCCCTGGCGGTGACGAGCGAAGACGGCCGCTGGACGATCGCCCTCACCCCGCCTCTCCCCTGACCGCCCCTGACCAGAGCGCCCCAATGGGGTTGTTTCATCGTGGTTTGTGCTGCTCAGGCCGGGTTGACCGAGCGTGGTAGTAGTCAGCCTGCGGTGGACTGGACAGTGCCGCGGATGCTCTGCTCATGCTGGGTCAACACGAGCAGAGCCCGCAACAGAGTCGTGGCATGGCGGGGATGACAGCGGAGCTTGGTCAGGATCCGCCAGGATTTGAGGGCGGCGAAGCCGCCCTCCACCGCGCACCGCATCGCGCTGAAAGCCGCATTGGCCTGCTGCTGTCCCTCGGTCAACGGCCGTTTCGCCTCGGCCTTGTACGGGGTGAGCACGACCTGCTCACACGACCTGCCGCACCCTGGGCAGTCACGACTCTCGCGGACGTCTTTGTGCCAGCCGTGAAAGCCCTTGTCCCCGGCCGGGGACAGATCATGCTCGTGCAGCCGCTCCCGTAGCCCCAGCCGCCGCGACGCGGTGATGTCGGCGGTCTTGCCCGGCAGCGCCGCCGACACCCAGACCAGCCGGCCGTCCTCGCCGGTCAGGGCCAGCACGAGCAGCCCGTGGTGTTTGTGTTTGCCGCTGTAATTGGCTCGGTTGGCTTTTCCGCTGCGGCGGCGGGTCCGGATCAGGGTTCCGTCGATCAGCACCACCGCCGAACCCCGGGCGAGCAGCCGCCGCAGGACCCGGTCCAGCCGACGGGCGCGGGCGGCGAGCAACCCGATGACTTCCAGCACCCACCGGCGCACCGTGCTGGCCGAGACCCCGTGACCACCGCCGATGTCGGCCAGGCGCTGGTCGTGGCGCAGCACCGCCAGCACCACCAGTGCCTGCTCGGCGGGGGTGGCTTTGCGCCACCGCGACCGCACCTGTCGTCGGTGGGTGCGGATCAGGTCGGCGACCATCTGCAGGGTCTGACGCGAGAGGGGAAGGGTGACCTGGTAAGAAATGGGGTTGAAGCCCTCGGCGGGTTGTTGACTCACATCTCGATCTTGCCGAGGGCTTCACTCATGCCCGGGTCACCACGCCGGTCCGGCAGCGCTTCATTGCCAGGTCAGTCAAACAGCCCGGCCAGGCTGCTCTCACCAGCACAAACCACGATGAAAAATGCCCAATGTGGCGTTGGTTGCGTCCAACGCACCGAACGCCACATTGGGTGCGTCCAACGCACCGAACGCCACATTGGGGCGTTTGAGACTCAGGCGTCGCGGAGGTGGGCTTCGATCCGGTCCACCTTCGCCTCGAGCTGGCCTTCGAAGCCGGGGCGGATGTCGGCCTTCAGGACCAGGCCGACGCGGGCCGAGCCTTCGCCCGCGGCCTCGACCGCGCGCTTCACGACGTCCATGATTTGGTCCCACTCGCCTTCGATGTTCGTGAACATCGCGTTGGTCGAGTTGGGCAGCCCGGACTCGCGGACCACCTTCACCGCGCGCGCGACGGCTTCGCTCACGCCGCCGTCGGGATCCCCGCCGGACGGGCTGATACTGAACGCGACGATCATGCTCGGAAGTCCCTTCTTCGGTGTTCTTTCCGCCGGTCGTGCGACACCCGCCGGTACCCGCTGGTAACTTCGCGTGTCATGAACCGTCCGCTGCCGTTCGACCCGATCGCCCGCGCGGCCCGGCTGTGGGAGGACCGCATCGGGCCCTCCGGGACCATGGCCGCGGTGACCGGGGTGATGCGGGTCCAGCAGATCATCCAGTCCGCGGTGGACGGCGCGCTCAAGCCGCACGGCCTGACCTTCGCCCGGTACGAAGCCCTGGTGCTGCTCACCTTCGCCCGCAGCGCCAGCCTGCCGATGCGGGTGATGGGCGAGCGGCTCCAGCTGCACCCCACCAGTGTCACCAACATAGTCGACCGGCTGGAGCGCGACGGGCTCGTGAAGCGCGTCCCGCACCCGACGGACCGCCGCACGACGCTCGTGGAGATCACCGGCGAAGGCCGGACGCGCCGCGAGGCCGCGACCGAAGCCGTCACCGCGATCGACTTCGGGCTGAGCGGGCTGACCGAGCGGCAGACCGAGCAGCTGACGGACCTGCTGACGAAGGTGCGCCGCGCCGCGGGGGACTTCACCGAGTAAGCGGTCCGCTGCGGATCGTCCACAGGGGAGCAACAAAAAAGGCCCGCGCCGGAAGCGCGGGCCTTTCTCACGGCTTGGGAATCAGGCGGCGACGGGTTCCTTGACCTGGAACAGGCCGACACCGCCGTGGGACAGCCGCTGCGGGCCGTCGAGCTTGCCGTTGCGCAGCGCCCACTTCTCGAACAGCCAGGTGAACAGCGGCGGGATGCTCGCGAGCAGCGCCAGGACCAGCGTCTTCGGGCGCCAGCCGAGCGGTTTCGCCACGGACAGGGAGACGACCAGGTAGAGGACGAAGATCACGCCGTGCACCATGCCGAGGACGGGGACGCCGCCCTCGTGAGAGGAGTGGACGACGTACTTGAGGAACATCCCGACCAGCAGCCCCGCCCACGAAAGGGCTTCGGCTACCGCGGCCACGCGGAACACTAGAGCGGCCTTGCTGGACACTTCTTCCTCCTGTGGGGTCTCACCACGTTGTTCATGGCATAAGAAAACGCCCGACGCACCGTCCAAGGCGGACTGCCTGTGGACGTCAACGGCGCTGTCGGACGTGCTGATACCAGTGTGAGGCGTGACGGCCCTCACGGGAACACCGGGGCCCGTGACGATGCTCACGGCCGCGGTCCACTGTGGTCTGGACCACGGCCGTGAGCGTACGTCTACCCCGCGCAGGGCGAAGCCGGAGCGGACGACGGTGACGTCCCCCACGTCACCGTGGCGTCCCCGGTGAGGGAGAACTGCAGCGTGGCGCCGTGTTTCAGCTGATCGAAGCCGACGTACACGCGGTCACTCGGCTTCGAGCCGACCTTCAGGCCCGAGACGTACTGCAGCTTCGAACCGTCCGCGCCCGGCGCCTGGATCGTGACGTCGCGCCCGTTCTCCAGGTGCAGGACGGATTTCGCGAATCGCGGTGCGTTGAGCACGAAGTTCCCAGTCCCCGGGACGGCGGGGTAGAGGCCGAGGGCACTGAAGACGTACCAGGCCGACATGGTGCCGAGGTCGTCGTTCCCGGTGACGCCGTTGGGCGCGTTGGTGAACAGCGTGTGCGCCGCCCGCACGACCGTCGACGTCTTCGACGGCTGTCCGGTGAGCGCGTACATCCACGGCGAGTGCAGGTCGGGTTCGTTGTTGGGGTTGTAGCGGAACTGGTCGTAGTAGTCGTACGGGCCGACGACCCAGTTCTCGCGCACCGCCGTCGCCGGGTTCTTCACCAGTTCGTCGTAGGCGAAGAAGTCGTCGAGGCGCTTCCCGGTGGCCGCCGGGCCACCCATCCGCCGCATCAGGCCGGGCACGTCCTGCTGGACGAGCCACTGGTACTGCCAGGCCGTGCCTTCGTGGAAGCCGTCCTGGCTCTGCGGGCTGTACGGCTTGTCGGCGGGTGAGAACCACGCGCCGCCGAGGACCTTCGGGCGGAAGAAGCCGGTGAAGCCGCGGTCGGTCAGGCTTTCGTCCCACAACGTCCGGTACGTCCGGCCCTTCGCGGCCAGCGCCGCCGCGTCGTCCTTCTTGCCGAGCGCGGCTGCCATGACCGACAGCGAACAGTCACCGAGCGCGTACTCCAGGGTGGCCGACGCGCCGTGGTTCGGGTCGGTGTCCTGGCCCTTCTTCGGGAAGTCGGGGTCGTACTGGACGAACCCGTCCTGCTGGTAGCTCGCGTTGCCTGAGCGGCCCTGGAACGGCGACGCCGCCGGCGGGATCTCGCGCGAGTTCTGCAGCAGGGCCTGGTACGCGTGCATTTCTTCGCCCGACAGCGCGCCGAAGCGCCAGAGGTCGACCAGGAACGGCGTGACCGGGTCGCCGGTCATCGTGTTCGTCTCCTGGCTCGCGTACGCCCACCGCGGCAGCCAGCCGCCCTGGTCGTGGATGGCGAGGATGCTCTTCGCGATGTCGCGCGCCCGATCTGGCCGCAGCAGCGCCAGCAGCTGGTTCTGCGAGCGGTAGGTGTCCCACAGCGAGAAGAAGTCGTAGTACGTCCAGCCGACCGCGCGGTGGATCTTCTTGTCGAAGCCGTAGTAGCGGCCGTCGGCGTCGTTGGCCGTCAACGGCTGCAGCAGCGCGTGGTAGAGCGAGGTGTAGAAGACCGTGCGATCGTCGGGCGTCCCACCTTTGATGTCCACAGTGGACAACTCACGACGCCAGGTGCGCTGGACATCGGACTTGGCCGCGTCGAACGACCGGATGCGCTCGGCCGCCAGGTTCACGCGGGGTCCGGCCGCGTCCACCTGGGAGATCGCCGTGGTCGCCGTGACCTGGCCGCCACCCGCGAAGGTCAGCCACGCGCCGCGCAGGCCCGCACCACCTTCGGACGAGCGGGAGCCGGGCGTGCCACCGGTCGGCGACCACGTGCCGAACGTCTTGAACGGCTTGTCGAACTTCGTGGTGAAGTACGTCGTGTAGGGCTTGCCGCCGCAGAACGCCTGCGACTCCACGGTTCCTTCGACGGTCCGGTCGTCGACGACCCGGATGCTGCTGCCGGTCACCGGTTCCTTGTCGTTGGCCTGACCGACGTTGACGAAGACGTTGGCATCACCGGGTTTCGTGAAGGTGTACCGCTCGACACCCGCGCGGGTCGCCGCCGTCGTCTCGACGTCGACGCCGCCGTAGCCGGTCAGGTGGACCTTGTAGTAGCCGGGTTTGCCGACTTCGCCGTCGTGGGTGAACGGCGCGGCGTACTGCTTCTGGTCGAAGGTGGCCGCTTTCGCGGTGTCGAACGCCTTGCCGGGGCCCACTTCCCCGGTCGTCGGCAGGGTCGAGACCAGGCCGCCCTGCTCCCAGCAGCCCGCGCCGGACAGGAAGAAGTGCCCGAACCCGCGGATCGCGGTGTCGGTGTAGCGGTAGCCGGCGTAGTGCGAGGTGATCGGGCTGACCTGCGTCATCCCGAACGGCGCCGAGGCACCCGGGAACGTGTTCCCCTCGTCCTGCGTGCCGATGAACGTGTTGACAGTGTCTATTGCGGCAAGGGCGTCCCCTCCGGACGCGGACGCGACCGCGGGACTCACCCCCGTCGCCACCACGGCGAGCGTCAGCGCGCCCACCAGGATCTTGTTGTTCAAAACAGCCTCCGGAGAACAGGAAAGGCCGCCCGCGCGGAACGCGGGCGGCCTTTCAGTTTTTGATCGTCACGAACCGACGGCGATCGCGAACACGTGCAGGGCGCCGCCGCTGACGTTGCCCGGCAGGGTCACGCTCGCCACGGTCTTGCCCGCGTCGAGGGTGATCGGGTTGGTGCCGAACACCATCGTGCGGATCTGCTGCGGGTCGCCGCCCGAGGCGTTGCGGTACGGCGTGGACAGCACGATCCGGTTGCCGAACGCCGGCTGCGCGTTGCCGCCGCCGAGGGTCCAGTCGGAGAACCCGATGGTGGCGGTGGACTTGCTGCCGTCGGTGTAGGTGACCGTCAGCGTGCCGGACGCGTTGCCGTTCGACGCCGAGCCGAGCAGCGCGAGCCGTCCCGAGCCGGAGACGTTGACCGTCTGGCCCGAAGCGACCACGTTGTCCGGGTCGCCGGCCGGGAACGACGGCCAGGTGAACTTCAGGCCGTCACTGGTGACCGTGGCGCCCGGGGCGGCCCCGGCCGCGGCCAGGGCGTCGGCCGAGTAGCTCCAGCCGCCGCCGTCGAAGTTCGCCGCGGCGGGCTTCGCGTCGGGCGAGATCCCGGCGTTGTTCACCGTGGCGAGCCAGCTGTTCGGCTGCGCCACGAGCACGGTCAGCACGGCCTGCGAAGAGGCCACGCCGGGTGCCGAGAACGTCACCGGGATGCGGCGGGCGCCGTCGGCCAGCCCGGCCGGGACGCTGACCGTCAGCTCCACCTGGGCCTTGCCCGCGGCGGGCACCGCGATGCCGCCGGACGCCGGGGCCAGCGTGATCCCGTCGGCGCTGCCCGCCGAGTACGTCCAGGTCCGGGCCGTACCCGAGAGGTCCTGGACGCCCACCGAGACCTTGGACGTCGACCCCGCCGGCGTCACCGCGCGAGCCGGGTTGACGAACGACAGGCTCGGCTTCTCCTGGTCGCGGAAGGACGGCGGGGCGTCGGCCGGCGCGCTGCCCCACGCGGTCGGGGTCGCCGACAGCGTGTAGTCCAGGGTGCCGCCGGTGGACACCAACGCCTCCGGCATCCACGCCTTGGCCGCGTCTCCGCCGTTGACCTTCAGGCCCGCGATGTAGTCGCCGGTCCCGGAGGTCGTGACGGTGATCTTCTTGCCCGCGCCGGTGGTCAGCACGGCCTTCGGGAAGAGCGGCGTGTTGAGCACGAACTCGGCGCGGCCCGGGATCTCCGGGTAGATGCCGAGCGCGGCCCAGACGTACCACGACGACATCTGACCGAGGTCGTCGTTGCCGATCAGCCCTTCGGGACGCGGGTTGTACAGCTCGTTCATCGAACGCCGGACGATCGACTGCGTCTTGGCCGGCGCGCCCGCGTAGGAGTACACCCACGGGGCGTTCGAGTTCGGCTCGTTGCCCATGAACGCGTACGGCAGCTGCGTGCCCGCGTTGAGCTGCGTGAAGAAGGTGTCCAGACGCGACTGGGTCGCGGTGTTGCCGCCGAACGCGGTGACCAGGCCACCGAGGTCGTAGGGCACCATCCAGTCGTACTGGGCGCCGTTGCCCTCGACCCAGCCCTCGGAGCTGGCCGGGTTGTAGGTGCCGGCGAAGGAGCCGTCGGCGTTGCGCGGCTGCAGGTGGCCGGTGCCCGGGTTGTAGAGGTTCTGCCAGTACTGCGCCCGCTTCATGAACGTCGTGTACGTCGCGGAGTCGCCGAGCCGCTTGGCGAACTGGGCGATGGCGAAGTCCGCGCTGGTGTACTCGAGGGTGTCGGCACCGGCGCCCGGGACGTACCCGAGGGTCTGGTAGTCCTCCAGCCCCGGCCGCTCGGTGTAGCCCTGCGTCGGCTGGGTGGCACCCTTGATCATGAGCAGCAACGCCTTCTGGGCGTCGAAGTCACGCGCGCCGAACGCGTACGCGCTGGACACGATGATGTGGTACGGGTCGCCGTTCATCACGCCGGTGTAGTCGTTGGCGACCGTCCAGCGGTCCCACGAGCCGCCCTGCTCGGCGTAGGCCATCATCGACCGGACGATGTCGGAGGTCTCCTTCGGCGCGATCGTCGCCAGCAGCGGGGTCTCGGAACGGTAGATGTCCCAGCCGGAGAAGTTCGTGTACATCGCGTGGGCCTTGTCGGCCTTGTGGATGCGGCCGTCGAAGCCGGGGTACTGACCGTCCACGTCGGAGAAGACGTTCGGCTGGATCAGCGAGTGGTACAGCGAGGTGTAGAACGTCGTCAGGTGCTCGTCGGAGCCGCCGGTGACGGCGATCTTGCCGAGCTGGTCGTTCCACGCCTTCCGCGCGGCCGCGGCCACCGTGTCGAACGGCTTCTTGGCGTTCTCGGCCTTGAGGTTCGCCTTCGCGCCGTCGATGGACACAAAGGACAGTCCCACCTGGACGTTCACCTGCGCGCCGTTGAGGTTCGCGAAGGTCACGTACCCGCCGCTGCCCGGGCCGGACACGGTGGTGTCCTGCGTCTTCGCCTTGGCCGGACGCGCGATCGACGCGCCGACGCCGTTCGGCTGCGCGACCTTCGCCTTGGCACCGCCGGTTTCGGCGGCCTTGTTCGGCGTCACGGCACCGTTCTTCCACGTGCCGATCGACTCGAACGGCGTGTCGAACTTTGCCGAGAAGTAGACGCGGTAGCTGTTGCGCGCCCCGCAGAACCGGCCGCTCGTCGCCCAGCCGCTGATGGTGTCCTTGCCGATGGTGATCGACGCGTCGTCGGTGCCGTTGACCGAGCCGGACGTGTTGACCAGCAACGTCGAGGACGCGCCCGCCGGGTAGGTCAGCCGCGCCGAACCGGTGCGCTGGGTCGCGCTCAGCTCGACCTTCGCGCCGCTGTCGAGGGTGACGTCGTAGGCGCCCGCCGTCGCGTGTTCGTTCGCGTGCGAGAACTTCGACGTGTAGTGCCCGGGGTCGGTCGCCGGGGAGGTGGTGACCTCGCCGACGTACGGGATGAACGGGATGTCTTCATACGTCGAGCAGCCCGCGCCCGAAAGGTGCGTCAGGCTGAACCCGGTCAGCGCGTTGTCGTCGTAGAAGTAGCCCCCGGGCTGGGACTTCACCGTGTCCGGGCTCCACTGGACCATGCCGAACGGCACCACCGCCCCCGGGAACGTGTTGCCGGCACCGCCCCCGGTGCCGTGGTCGGCGCCGCCGGGCCGGGTGCCCACGAAGGGGTTGACCCACTTCGCGTAGTCGGTACTCGCGGCTGCCGCGGCGGGCACAGCGGGAGCCACCGCTGCCGCCACCGCCAATGTCAGAAGACCTACTCCGGCTCTCCAGCGCGCTCGCGCCATCGCCATCGCCTCTCCACCTCGTCCAGCGCGACCGAAACGGTGAAATGACAACCTTGTCGCGCAGTCGGTCGAACCGGGTCACCTTGGGCAGCGGCTCACCAAGCCGTCAAGGGTGTGGTCAAGACCTGTCCACTTCCGGACAGGGTGCTCAGCCGTCTGTCCTACGACTCCGGTAGCCGAATCGGCACAATCCGCGTCCAGGGCGTTGACAAGCACCGGGGACGTGGCGTTCAATCCCCGTCACTATGACAACGTTGTCTCCTCTCGGCCGTGACCGGGACGGCAGCACGCGCACCGCGAGCAGGCGGGCCACGATGAGCGACGTGGCCCGGCTGGCGGGCGTGAGCATCAAGACCGTGTCCCGTGTGGTCAACGACGAACCGGCCGTGCACCCGGACACCGCCGAGCGGGTCATGGCGGCCATCGAACAACTGGGGTTCCGGCGGAACCTGGGCGCGCGCAACCTGCGCCGCGGGTCGACCACCGGCACCATCGGGCTGATCGTCGAGGACGTCGGCAACCCCTTCTACTCCGAGCTGAACCGCGCGGTCGAACGCATCGCGACGTCGTTCGGGCGCCAGGTGCTCACCGGCTCGTCCGAGGAGAACTCCGACCGCGAGCGCGAGCTCGTGCTGGAGTTCTGCGCGCGGCGGGTCGACGGCATCCTCGTCGTGCCGGCCGGTCTGCAGCACGGCTACCTGGTGCCGGAGATGCGCGCGGGCACGCCGGTGGTGTTCATCGACCGCCCGGCGGGCGACATCGTGGCCGACACCGTCCTGGTGGACAACCTCGGCGGCACCATCGAAGCCGTCACGCACCTGGCGACGCACGGGCACCGGCGGATCGCGTTCCTCGGCGACAGCCCGGACATCTTCACCGCGGCCGAGCGCCTGCGCGGGTTCCGCGAAGGCTGCGTGCGCAACGGCATCTCCTACGACGAGTCCCTGGTCTCGATGGGGACACCGACGCCGGAGTCGATCGGCCACGCCGTCAAGCGGCTGCTGCACGGCCCGGACCCGGCCACCGCGGTGATCGCCGGCAACAACCGGATCGCCGTGCACCTGCTGCGCGCGCTGGCCCACGCCGAGCAGCGCCCGGCGATGGTGGGCTTCGACGACTTCGAGCTGGCGGACCTGCTGAACCCCCCGGTCACCGTGGTCGCGCACGACGTGAGCGCACTGGGCCACGCCGCGGCCGAGCTGCTCTTCGCCCGCGTCCAAGGAGACCAGTCCCCGCCCAGAAAGGTAGTCCTGCCCGTGCATCTCGTCGCCCGCGGTTCCGGTGAGGCCGCCCCGTGACCCTCGAACCGATCCGGCTTCCCGCCAACCAGCCGCCGCAGTTCTACCGCGGGGGCGACGCCATTGCGGCATTGCGGGGCGCGCCCGCCGAGACGAAGTTCGGCCCGGAGGACTGGGTCGCGTCGGCGACCACCCTGTTCGGCCAGGAGACCAACGGGCTGACCCGGCTGCCGGACGGCGTCTGGCTGCGCGACGCCGTCGAGGCGAACGCGAACGGCTGGCTCGGCGCGAAGCACGTCGAGGCGCTCGGGACGTCGACCGGGCTGCTGGTGAAGCTGCTCGACGCGGGCCAGCGGCTGCCCGTGCACTTCCACCCGGACGACGCGTTCGCGAAGCGGCATTTCGACTCGCACTTCGGCAAGACCGAGGCGTGGATCGTGGTCGGCACCTACGGCGACGACCCGCGGGTCTACCCGGGGTTCAAGGAGACGCTGTCGAAGGCGACGGTGTCCGAGTGGACGCGCGAGCAGGACGTGCCGTCGATGCTGGGCGCGTTGAACAGCATTCCGGTGTCCCCCGGCGACACCGTCTACATCCCGGCCGGGCTGCCGCACGCGATCGGCGAAGGCGTGTTCGTCGTCGAACTCCAGCAGCCGACGGACTTCTCGCTCACGATCGAGTGGCGGGACTTCCTCGCGTCGCCGGAGAAGGGCCACCTCGGGATCGGCTTCGACACCGCGATCGAGGCCCTCGACACCTCCGGCTGGGACGTAGAACGTCTCGAGACCATCATCAAGCGCACCGCGGCCGACCCCGCGGCCACGGTGGACCTCCTGGCCGGCGGATCGGAGCGCTTCTTCCGAGCCGAGCAGCTGCGCACCGACACGACGACAACGTTGTCACTCGACCCGTCGTTCGCGGTCCTGGTCGTTCTGGACGGCGAAGGCACCTTGCGCACCGAGCACGGCGGCGAACACGCGCTGGCGAAGGGCGACACCTACGTCGTCCCGTTCGACGCCGGCCAGACCGAGCTGTCCGGCACCGCGACGGTGATCCGCTGCCGCCCGCCGGCGCCGGAAGAGAGGCACCGATGAGCGAAATCCTCCTGGACGCGGTCGACCTGACCAAGCACTACGGGTCCGTCGAAGCCCTGCGTGGCGCGTCGTTCCAGGCGCGCGCCGGCGAAGTGACGGCGCTGATCGGCGACAACGGCGCCGGGAAGTCCACTTTGGTCAAATGCCTCTCCGGCGCGGAGCAGCCGACGTCCGGGAAGATCCTGCTCGACGGCACCGAGGTGCACGTCGACTCGCCGACCACCGCGCGGCGCCTGGGCATCGAGACGGTGTACCAGGACCTCGCCGTCGCGCCCGAGCTCGACCCGGCCGCGAACCTGTTCCTCGGCCGCGAGATCCACCGCAAGGGCATCCTCGGCAAGCTCGGCATGCTCGACAAGAACGAGATGCGGCGCCAGGCCATCGAAGAGTTCCAGCGGCTCGGCGTGACGCTGCAGAGCACCGACGTCCCGATCGGCTCGCTGTCCGGCGGCCAGCGCCAGAGCGTCGCGGTCGCGCGTTCGGTCGTGTGGGCGTCGAAGGTCGTGTTCATGGACGAGCCGACCGCGGCCCTCGGTGTGGTGCAGCGCGAGCGCGTGCTCGACGTCATCAAGAAGGTGCGCGACAAGGGCATCGCCGTCGTGCTCATCAGCCACAACATGCCCGAGGTGCTGTCGGTCGCCGACCGCGTCGAGGTGCTGCGGCTCGGCAAGCGCGTCGCCCGGTTCACCGGGTCCGACACGAAACTCGAGGACCTCGTCGCCGCGATGACCGGCGCGCTCGTGCAGGAGGAGGCGGCGTGAACGTGTCGACGCACGAGAAGAGCGACATCCAGGAATCCCCCGACGCCGGGTTCGGCAAGCGGTCGCTGGGCAAGCGCCTGGTGGAGGCCAACACGTTCTGGATCGGACTGGTCCTGGTGGGCCTGATCGTGCTGTTCAGCGTGATCGCGCCGGACACCTTCCCGACGCTGTTCACCTTCCAGACGCTGTTCATCGAGTCCTCGGTCCTGCTGATCCTCTCGGTCGGCATGACGTTCGTGATCATCACCGCGGGCATCGACCTCTCGGTCGGCTCGGTGCTGATCCTCTCCGGCATGGCCGGCGGCAAGACGATGGAGGCGCTGTCCGGCGGCGACGCGTCGAAGGCGGGCTGGGGCGTGATCGTCGTCGGGCTCGTCGTCGCCGTGGTCACCGGCACGATCTGGGGCCTGATCAACGGCGCCCTCGTCGCGCTGGCGAAGCTACCGCCGCTGATCGTCACGCTCGGCACGATGGGGGCGTCGCTGGCCACGGCGTACCTGTTCAACGGCGGCTCGGACCTGCGCACCGTGCCGGCCGCGCTCACCCAGACGCTCGGCTACGGCACGTCCTTCGGTGTGGTGCCCAACCTGGTGATCGTGGCGATCGTGATCACCGTGATCGGGGCCTGGCTGCTGCGGACGACGAAGTTCGGCCGGTACACCTTCGCCGTGGGCTCGAACGCCGAGGGCGCGCGACGGGTGGGCATCGGCGTCACCGCCCACCTGCTGAAGGTGTACACGCTCACCGGCTTCCTGGCCGGGCTCGCCGGGTTCCTTTCGCTGGCCTACTACAACTCGACGACCATCTCCGGGCACACCACCGACAACCTCAACGCCATCACCGCGGTCGTGATGGGCGGGACGAGCCTCTTCGGCGGCGTCGGCACGATCCTGGGCACGGTGATCGGGGTGTTCATCCCCGCCGTGCTGCGCAAGGGCTTCAACATCATCCACGTCCAGGACTTCTGGCAGCTGTTCATCGTCAGCTGGGTCCTGATCGCCGCGGTCTGGTTCGACCAGCAGCGCCGCCGTCGCCGCAACTCCCGCTGAGTTCCCCCGAGTACGAAGAGGTGCTTACGAATGAAGCTGACCAAGACTCTCACCGCCATGGGTGCCGTGGTCTCCGCCGCCGCCCTGCTCACCGCGTGCGGCTCCGGCACGGTCGGGCAGACCGGGTCCGGTGACTCCGCCAAGCCGGTCGGCGGCAAGAAGCTGGCGCTGATCCCGGGCGTGCAGGCCGAGCCGTTCTACATCTCGCTGCAGTGCGGGGCGGAGGCCGAGGCGAAGAAGCTCGGCTACGAACTGACCACGCAGGCGCCGCAGAAGTTCGACGCGCCCCTGCAGACCCAGCTGGTCAACGCCCTCGGCTCGAACCCGCCGGCGGCGCTGCTGATCGCCCCGACCGACGACACGGCGATGCTCGCGCCGATCCAGCAGGTGAAGTCGCGGGGCTCGAAGATCGTCGAGGTCGACACCGCGCTGAAGGACACGAGTGTCGCCGTGTCGTCCATCTCGTCCGACAACGCCGCGGGCGGCAAGCTCGCCGCGCAGACGATGGCGAAGCTCGCGGCCGGCAAGAGCGGCTCGGTCCTGGTGCTCGACACGATCGCGGGCACGTCGACGACCGCCGCGCGCGCCAAGGGCTTCGAGGAAGAACTGAAGAACACGCCGAACCTGAAGTCCATCGGCGTCCAGTTCACCCAGAACGAGCCCGAGCAGGCCGCGGCCAAGGTGACGGCGGCCCTGTCGTCGACCCCGGACCTCATCGGCGTCTTCGCGACCAACCTCAACACCGGCGAGGGCGCGGCGACCGGCCTGCGCAACGCGGGCAAGGTCGGCGCGGTGAACCTGATCGGCTTCGACGCCAGCCCGTCCGAGGTCGAAGGCCTGAAGAACGGCCAGTACCAGGCGCTGATCGCCCAGGACCCGGCGTCGATCGGCACCCAGGGCGTCCAGCAGGCCGTCGCGGCGATCGAGGGCAAGCCGGTGACGCGGAACCTGACCGCGCAGCTGCACTCGATCACCAAGGCCGACATGGAGGCCAACTCTCAGTACTTCTACAAGCAGAGCTGCTGAGGTGTCCGTCAGAGTCCTGCGGGCGGTGCGAGCCGTCCCGCAGGGTTCTGACCAGCGGGTTCACCGCCAGTAAACGGACACTGCCGGTCACCGTGGTCAGAGAACCGCTCACCGCACTGCCCGTTCCCCCGGTCGAGTGCGCCGCGTCACACTCATCTGCACATGCATTGGCACATGCATGATCGCAGGGAGGGTGCGGTGAGGTACGAACGACCAGCTTGGCACCGGACGATCTTCGCCGTGGACGTCGAGGGCTACGGCGATCAGCGCAGGACGACACCCCACCGCCTGGCGTTGCGCGCGGGACTCTACCGCGCGCTGGACCGGGCGTTCGACGACGCCGGCGTCCCGTGGCGGGACTGCCGGCCCGACGACTGCGGCGACGGAGTCTTCGTCCTCGCCCCGCCGGAGATCCCGAAGGGGCTCTTCGTCGAGTTCCTGCCCGCCGCACTCGCCGTCGCACTGCACCGGCACAACCGGACGCACGACCCCGGGGCGCGGATCCGGCTGCGGATGGCGCTGCACGCGGGCGAGATCGCCTACGACGACCACGGCGTCACCGCCCCGGCCATCAACCACACGTTCCGGCTGCTGGAGGCGAAGCCGCTGAAGGAGGCGCTCAAGGCGTCGCGCGGCGTGCTCGCGCTGATCACGTCGGCGTGGTTCTTCGACGAGGTCGTCCGGCACAGCGACGGTCTCGACCCGGCGACCTTCCGGCCGGTGCCGGTGGCGGTGAAGGAGACCCGCACGACCGGCTGGATCTCGCTGCCGGACCGGCCGTACCCGGCGAACGCGAGCGTGCTGACCGGTGTCACCACGATCGAGCACTACCGCACCTGGCGCCGGTTCCGCCGCCACGCCCAGGTGCTGGCCGACCGGGAAGACGCCTCGTGGCCGTAGGATCGATCTCCGTGGACACGCCGCCGAGGGGAGGCCCACCGTGCACCTGCGCCCGGCGTCCCGCGCCGACCCGCTGCCGGTGCTCGCCGCCGCCCGCCGGATCACCGACGACCTGCGCGACGGCCTGTCCGGCACGCGCGCCCGCCGCGCCGCGCACCGCCTGCGCCGGCTGTTCGGCTTCCCCGGCCTCGGCCTCACCGACCTGTCCGGCGCGCTGCTCTGGTCCGGGCGGCCGGGGCCCGACGACGCCGTCGCGTCGGTGCTCGAAGGCGTGCTGCACACCGAGGAACCCGGGTCCGCACCGGACGTCCTCGGGCTGCCGCTGCACGTCCGCGACGAGCTCGCCGGGGCGCTGCTGGTCGTCGGGGACGTGCGCGACGCGGTCGCGGGCGAGGCCGCGGACCTCGTCGTCCAGGCCCTCGAACGAGCGCGCCTCGAGGCGTCGGCGGAACAGGCCGCGCAGGCCGAACTGCGGGCGCTGCGGGCGGAGATGTCCCCGCACTTCGTCTACAACGCGCTCACGGTCATCGCGTCGCTGGTGCGCTCGGACCCCGACCGGGCCCGCGATCTGATGCTCGACTTCGCCGACTACACCCGCTACAGCCTCGCCCGGCACGGCGAATACACCGTCGTCGCCGAGGAGTTCCGCGCGATCGAGACGTACCTGGCGCTGCAGAAGGCGGTGCTCGGCGAACGGCTGCGCGTCCAGGTGCGGGTCGCACCGGAGATCCTCGCCGTCGCCGTCCCGTACCTCGTGCTGGAACCCCTGGTGGAGAACGCGATCCGGCACGGCATCGAGCCGCGGTCGGGCACCGGGCAGGTCCAGGTGCACGGCCAGGCGGAAGGGAACGACTGCGTGATCTTCGTCGAGGACGACGGGGTCGGCATGGACCCGAAACGGGCGGCGGACCTCCTCGCCGGCCGCGTCGGCGAGGACGACCCGGCCGGTCTCGGACTGGCCAATGTGGACAGACGGCTGCGGGACGTCTACGGCGCCTGGTACGGCCTCACGGTCGAGACCGAGGTCGGCGCGGGCACCCGGGTCGTCGTGCGGGTGCCGCGGTTCCAGCCGGGGGTGCTGCCGTGACGGGGCTTCGCGTGCTCGCGGTCGACGACCTGCCACCCGCTCTGGACGAGCTCTGCCGCATGCTCGGCGAAGCGCCCGAAGTCGGTGAAGTCGTCGGCGCGGCCGACGCGCTGAAGGCGTTGAAGCTGCTTCAGGCCGACCGTTTCGACGCGGTGTTCCTGGACATCTCGATGCCCGGTCTGGACGGCTTGGAGCTGGCGTCGCTGCTGGCGAAGCTGAGCGAGCCGCCGGTGATCGTGTTCGTCACGGCGCACGACGGGCACGCGGTGACGGCGTACGGCATCGGCGCCGTCGACTACCTGCTCAAGCCGGTCCGCGCCGAACGGCTTTCGGCGGCGCTGGCGAAGGTGCTGCGGATGGCGACGCCGTCGTCGCGCCCGACCCCGGACGCGATGGCCGCGCTGCCGGTGGAGTCCGGCGGCCGGACGCGCTATGTCCGCCGCGACGACGTCCTGTTCGTGGAGGCTCACGGCGACTACGTCCGGCTGCACACCCGCGGCGGCGTCCACCTGGTGCGGATGCCGATCTCGCGGCTCGAGGAGTACTGGGAGGGCACCGGGTTCAGCCGGGTCCACCGCGGTTTCCTGCTGGCGGTCGGCGCGGTCCTGGAGCTGCGGAGCGACACGGCGGGCGGCCTGCTGGCCCACACCGAGGCCGGCGACGTCCCGGTCAGCCGCCGCCACGCCCGCGACCTGCGGGACAGGCTGCTGGAAGCCGCCCAGCGCGGCCAGCTCGGACCGGGCCCGCGATGAGCAAGATCCGCCGGGTCGCCGTGACCAGCCCGCAAACCCGGCTCGCCCACGCGCGACGCCGGTCACGCGGCCGCTGGCGGCAACCGCGCCTCCCCGCGAGCGACACCCAGCGCGCCACCGCGCTGTACCGCGCGCAACGCCGTCGCGGCGTCCCCGCGCTGGTGCTGATGTTCGCGCTGCTGCTCGGCCTGCCCGGGCTGTTCGCGGCGTTCCCCGGCCTGGACACCGTGCGGCTGCTGGGGATTCCGCTGTCGTGGCTGATGCTGGCGGTCCTGCCGTACCCGGCGATGGCCCTGCTGGCCCGCTGGCAGCTCCGCCGCGCCGAACGCCTCGAGGACGACCAGTGACCCGCGGCTCCCGATGGCCCCAAACGCCCCAATGTGGCGTTGGTTGCGTCCAACGCACCCAATGTGGCGTTGGTTGCGTCCAACGCACCCAACGCCACATTGGGGCGCATGAAACCGGCGGGGCGCGGTAGTGGGCGTCGCGCTCGCCGTCGCGCCGGTCGTGCTCGTGACGCTGCTCATCGGCGTCCGCGGGGTCGCCGCGATGCGCACGACGTCGGACTTCCTCGTGGCGTCCCGGCGGATCTCGCCGCTGGTGAACTCGGCCGCCGTCTCGGGCGAGTACCTGTCGGCCGCGTCGTTCCTCGGCGTCGCCGGGCTCGTCGTCAAGGACGGCATCGGCGCGCTCTGGTACCCGGTCGGCTTCACCGCCGGCTACATCGCGATGCTCGTGCTGGTCGCCGCGCCGATGCGGCGGTCGGGCGCGCTGACCGTCCCCGACTTCGCCGAAGCCCGGCTCAACTCCCCCGCGTTGCGCCGCCTCACCGCCGTCGTCGTGCTCGTGATCGGCACGATCTACGTCGTCCCGCAGTTCCGCACCGCCGGCCTGGTGCTCGCCGCGGTCGGCGGCACCCCGTACTGGGTCGGCGTGGTGCTGGCCGGCGCGGCGGTCAGCGTCACCCTGGCGCTGGGCGGCATGCGCGCGGCGACGTACGTGCAGGCGTTCCAGTTCGTGTTGAAGCTGCTGCTGTTCCTCGTCCCGGCGATCTGGCTGGTGCTGCAGGCCGGCGCGGTCAACCGGACCGACGCGCTCAACCCCGTCGAGTTCACCCACTTCGCCCGCGAGACACCGGTGCGGTTCGAGGTCGACGTCACCATGGAGATCCGCGAACCGACCCCCGTCCGCCGCAACGGCGTCGTCGAACTCCTCCAGCCGGGCGAATTCACCGCGCGCAGCCAGGACGAGGTCGTGTTCGGGACCGGTGCGGCCGTCCCGGCGGTCCGCGGCGGCGCGGCACTCGGCGGCCCCGACTGGCGGCGGCCGCTGCTCGACCTCGGCGACCAGGGCTACCCGCTGCTCGGCACCTGGGCCGTGCTCGTCGCGACCATGCTGGGCACGATGGGCCTGCCGCACGTCCTGATGCGCTTCCACACCAGCCCGGACGGCCGCGCCGCGCGCCGCACCGCAGCGATCACGGTCGCCCTGCTCGGCATCTTCTACCTCTTCCCCGGCGTCTACGGCGTCCTCGGCCGCGTGCTCCTCCCCGGGCTGTACCTCTCCGGCGCGACCGACACCGTGGTCGTCGCGCTGCCGTACCAAGTGGACAGTGGCTGGGCCGGCGGCCTGTTCACGGCACTGCTGACGGCCGGCGCGTTCGCCGCGTTCCTGGCGACGTCACTCGGCCTGCTGCTGGTGATGTCCGGCGCGATCGCCTACGACCTCGTGCCCGGCGAGCTGCGGCGGCTGCGGATCGCCGTGTTCGGTGTCGCCGGGGTGATGGTGCTGCTGGCGCTGCGCTCGGCCGAGCTCGACGCCGGCGTCCTGGTCACGTGGGGCTTCACCGTCGCCGCGTCGACGTTCTGCCCGCTGCTCGTGCTCGGTATCTGGTGGCCGCGCCTGACCGCGGCGGGCGGGATCGCCGGCGTGCTGACCGGGCTCGTCGCGTCATCGGGCTCGATCCTGTTCGCCCTCGCCGGGCCGTCGTTGCGAGGCTGGGTGGCGATCTTGGTGCAGCAACCGGCACCCTGGTCGGTACCGTTGGCGTTCGGCGTAATGGCGCTGGTCTCGTTGCGGGGCAGGCCGCCGGCCTGGTCGACGGCGGCGATGCTGCGCCTCCACCTGGACGAACCCCACTCGGCGGGACCGCCCGACCGTTCGTCAACCGTTCGTCGTCTGACCCGGCTGTTGAGCCGCTGATCCTTCACGCGAGCCTCACGCGTCCCTACGGTGTCGCAGGTCACTTTCCGCAAAGTCGCAGGGAGCAGCGATGAGCACGACGGACACCGGCGGGCCCCCGGACACGTCAGAAACCATCTGGGATCGCGCGCACGAAAGCACCGAGTTCCGTGAGCTGCGCAGCCGCCTGCGCCGGTTCGTCTTCCCGATGACGGCGGTCTTCCTCCTCTGGTACCTGCTGTACGTGCTCCTCGCGGACTACGCGCACGGTTTCATGAGCACGAAGGTGTTCGGCAACATCAACGTCGGCCTGATCTTCGGCCTGCTGCAGTTCGTCTCGACGTTCGTGATCACCGGCCTCTACGTCCGGTACGCCAACCGGAAGCTGGACCCGGTCGCCGAAAAGATCCGTGAGGACATCGAGAAGGAGCAGGCATGACCGCGACACTCGCCGCAGGCGTTGAGGGCAGCAACCCGCTCCTCAACATCCTGATCTTCGCCGCCTTCGTGCTCATCACCCTGGTGATCGTGTTCCGGGCCAGCCGCAACACGAAGACGGCGTCGGACTACTACGCCGCCGGCCGCGCGTTCACCGGCCCGCAGAACGGCATCGCGATCTCGGGTGACTACCTTTCGGCGGCGTCGTTCCTCGGCATCGCCGGCGCGATCGCCATCAACGGCTACGACGGCTTCCTCTACTCCATCGGCTTCCTGGTCGCCTGGCTCGTCGCGCTGCTGCTGGTCGCGGAACTGCTGCGCAACACCGGCAAGTTCACCATGGGCGACGTCCTCGCGTTCCGGATGAAGCAGCGCCCGGTGCGGGCCGCGGCCGCGACGTCGACGCTGATCGTGTCGTTCTTCTACCTGCTCGCGCAGATGGCGGGCGCGGGCGGTCTCGTCGCGCTGCTGCTCGGCGTCGAAGGCAAGGGCGCGCAGGCACTGGTGATCGCCGTGGTCGGCGTGATCATGATCGCCTACGTGCTGATCGGCGGCATGAAGGGCACCACCTGGGTGCAGATCATCAAGGCCGGGCTGCTCATCGTCGGCGCGCTCGTGATCACGCTCTGGGTGCTCGGCAAGTACGGCTTCAACTTCTCCCAGCTGCTGCAGGCCGCGGTCGACAAGGCGGGCAAGGCCGGGCAGACGTTGCTCGGCCCGGGCAAGCAGTACGGCACCAACGGGACCTCGAAGCTGGACTTCCTCTCCCTCGGCATCGCGCTGGTGCTGGGGACGGCGGGCCTGCCGCACGTGCTGATGCGCTTCTACACGGTGCCCACGGCCCGCGACGCACGCCGCTCGGTGGTCTGGGCGATCGTGCTGATCGGCGTGTTCTACCTGTTCACGCTGGTCCTCGGCTACGGCGCCGGCGCGCTCGTCGGGCCGGACACGATCAAGAAGGCACCGGGCGGGGTCAACTCCGCCGCTCCGCTGCTCGCGCTCGAACTGGGCGGGCCGGTGCTGCTGGGCCTGATCTCCGCGGTCGCGTTCGCGACCATCCTCGCGGTGGTCGCCGGCCTGACGATCACGGCGTCGGCGTCCTTCGCCCACGACGTCTACGCGAACGTGGTCAAGCGGGGCAAGACGTCGCCGGACTCGGAGGTCAAGGTCGCCCGGATCACCGCGGTGGTGATCGGCGCCCTCGCCATCGGCGGCGGCATCCTGGCCAATGGGCAGAACGTGGCGTTCCTGGTCGCGCTGGCCTTCGCCGTCGCGGCGTCGGCGAACCTGCCGACGATCCTCTACTCGCTGTTCTGGAAGCGGTTCAACACCCAGGGCGCGCTGTGGTCGATCTACGGCGGCCTGGCCATCACGATCGTGCTGATCGTCTTCTCGCCCGCGGTGTCGGGCAAGAGCACGTCGATGATCAAGAGCGCGGACTTCGCCTGGTTCCCCCTGAGCAACCCGGGCATCGTCTCGATCCCCGCCGCGTTCATCCTGGGCTGGCTGGGCACGGTCCTGTCCAAGGAGCACGACGAGAAGAAGTACGCCGAGATGGAGGTCCGCTCCCTGACCGGCGCGGGCGCCGAGAAGGCGGTCGTCCACTAACCTCCACCGACCCCGAAGGCCGTCGCGAGGGTGTTCCCGATCCCCTCGCGACGGCCTTCGGCCATTTCAGTACGGCAGCTTGCCCTTGGCGACGCCGGTGACGGCCGCCTCGAACTGCTTCCGCAGGTACTGCCACAGCCCGCCACCCAGCGAAATCCTCGCCACCCCCAGTTCGGCGAGGCCTTCGAGGCCCGGGCTGCCCGGCCAGGCGGCCGTGTTGACCGCCCCTCCGGTCCCCCGCACGAACTCCGCGATCAGCTCCGGCGTGCGCAGGTGAATCGGGTAGACGCAGTCGGCGCCCGCTTCGAGGTAGGCCTTCGCCCGGGCGACGCCTGCTTCGAGCGCCTCTTTCGGATCCACGCCGCGGAAGGAGTCGACGCGGGCGTTGATCACCAGGCCGTCGCCCGCCGCCTCGCGCAGGGCGGCGATCCGGGCCGCCTGCTCGCCGACCGGCCGGACGTCGCCGGTGGCGTGGTCGGTGTCCTCGAAGTTGCAGCCGACCGCACCGGCGTCGAGCAGCCGGCCCGCCAGTTCAGCGCCGGAGAGGCCGTAGCCCGACTCCGCGTCGACGGTGACCGGAACGCCGACCGCCTTCGCGATCCGCGCGGCGGCAGCGAACATCTCGTCGGCGGGCGCCGCTTCACCGTCGGGGAACCCGAGCGCGGCCGCGACGGCGACCGAGCTGGTCGCCACCGCCGGGAACCCGGCGGCCTCGACGAGCTTCGCGGTGTCGGCGTCCCAGACGTTGGGCAGCACCAGCGGCTTGCCGGGGACGTGCAGCGCCTTGAGCGCGGCGGCGGTCACTCGTCCCGCTTCGGCAGCGGCGTGTGGCTGGTGATGGTCATCCGGTTCCAGCTGTTGATCGCGATGATCTCCCACGCGACCGCGCGGTACTGGTCCTCGGTGAACACCTTCGCCGCCTGCTCGTAGACGTCGTCGGGCACGGTCTGCGTCGCGGACAGCTTGGTCATCGCCTCGGTGAGGGCCAGGGCGGCCTGCTCCTGCTCGGTGAACAGGTCGGTCTCGCGCCAGCCGTCGAGCACGAACAGCCGCCGCGGCGACTCACCCAGCTCGAGCGCGTCACGGGAGTGCATGTCGAGGCAGTACGCGCAGCCGTTGATCTGCGACGCGCGCGTCTTCACCAGTTCCAGGAGTTTCGGGTCGAGCCCCGCGTTGGCCCCGGCTTTGTTCACCTCGGCCTGCAGGCCGGCCATCGCCTGGTAGAGCTCGGGCGCGCCCCCGAGTCCGATTCGCTTGGTCATGCCGTCCACGCTAGCGGCGACTGGACCACAGGTATGGTCCAGTCACATGACTGATTCGTGGTCCAGTTCGGGGCTCGACGTCCACCTCGGCTGGCAGCCCTCGACGGGCCGCAGCGGCCTCGCGGCGGCGATCCGCGCGGCCATCCGCGAGGGCCGGTGGCAGCCGGGCGCGGCGGTGCCGTCGACCCGCGCGCTGGCGCACGACCTGGGCGTCGCCCGCGGAACGGTCACCCGCGTGTACGCCGACCTCGCCGCCGAGGGCTACCTGCGCACGGCCCAGGGCGCGCCGACCCGGGTGGCGACGGCGGGCTCACTCCCCCAGTCCGCGCCCCGGCAGGCGCCGCGCGACCCGGCGCCGCGCTGGGACCTGCGGCCGGGCCGCCCGGACCTGACGGCGTTCCCCCGCCAGGCCTGGATCACCGCGACCCGGCGGGCTCTGCTGCGGACCCCGGCGGCGGCGTTCGGCTACGAGTCGGAACTGGGCGCACCGGAGCTGCGGGACACCCTCGCCGGCTACCTCGCCCGCGCCCGCGGGGTGGTCGCCGACCCGGCGCGGATCGTGGTGTGCCACGGGTATTCGCACGCCGTCGCGGTGGTGTCGCGGGCGCTGTCCGGCCTGGGCGTCGGCGAGATGGCGTTCGAAAACCCTTCCCTGGCCACGTACCGGTCGATCGCGGCGGCGCAGGGACCGCGGGTCGTCGGCGTCCCGGTCGACGAGCACGGGATGGACGTGTCCGCTTTGGACAGTCCGGCGGCGGTCGTGACGGCGGCGCACCAGTACCCCACCGGCGTCACCCTGGCCCCGCCCCGGCGGGCGGCACTGGCCCGCTGGGCGAGCGAATCGGGCGCGGTGGTGCTGGAAGACGACTACGACGGCGAGTTCCGCTTCGACCGCCAGCAGGTCGGGGCGCTGCAGGCGCTGGCGCCGGAGCGGGTGGTGTACGCGGGCACGGCGAGCAAGACCCTGGCCCCGGCGCTGCGGCTGGCGTGGCTGGTGCTGCCGCGGACCCTGGTGGAGCCGGTCCGCGCGGCGATGGCCGACAGCGGTTCGCGCCCGGCGTTGCTCAACCAGCTGGCACTGGCCGAGCTGATCGACTCGGGTGCCTACGACCAGCACATCCGCCGCAGCCGCGCGGAATACCGCTCCCGCCGCGCTCGGCTCCTGGCGGCCTTGCCGGACTCGGTCCGGCCGTACGGCATCGCGGCGGGCCTGCACCTGCTGCTGATGCTGCCCCCGGACGGCCCCTCGGAGGCAACGGCCCTGGCGGCCTGCCGCCGCCGCTCGATCGGCATCGAAGGCCTGGGCAGCTACTGGATGACCCCGGACGGCCCGGGCGGCCTGATCGTCGGCTACGCGGCAACCCCGAAACACGCCTTCGCCGGCGCAACCCAGCACCTGGTGGAAGCCCTCTGGGAAATCACCGCCTGACCCCAAACACGCGAATCCCGCCCTCAATCACGCAAGTTCCGCCCCCACCCACACAAGTTCCGCCCTCAAACACGCGAGTTCCAGCCCCATCACGCGAGTTCCGGCCCCAAATCACACGAGCCGACCATCCCGGGTACACGAGCCGACCTTCCAGGCACGCGAGTCGACCCTCCAAGCACGCGAGTCGACCCTCCAAGCACGTGTGATGCCCTTCCAATCACACGTGTGGGGTTGCCCCTTGGGGCCGGACACCTTGATTCCAGACGGTGGTCTGGAGGGAGGATGTCCT